>NC_012751.1:0-1351905 GCF_000021705.1 Candidatus Hamiltonella defensa 5AT (Acyrthosiphon pisum) | reverse complement strand
AAAATACTCTTGATAAGTACAAACTAAAACAACAGAAAAACCCTTCAATTAGGGTGAATCTTGAAACAGGCTTTTCATTTCAGTCTCACTCAGACCCGTTATTTGCCTCACAGATTGTCTCTCCATACCACTTTCCAGAAGTTGACGCGCTATCTTTAGCGAAGCCTTTTTTTTTCCCTTCTTGCATGCCTTCTTGCATGCCTTCTTGAATGCCTTTTTGAATTCCTATCTCTTCAATTTGTTGAGCCATCGTCATCAGTGCCCCCTCATGTTTCTCTGATTGTTTCGCTATCTCGGTGATAAAATGCATCGGGTTTGTCGCGTTCCCCTCTTGAATCAGATAATTCATCATCGTCATAACTTGGTTATCCGTATACTCATTATACGATAAAATGGCCACAATTTCATTGAGTAACTCGCTCATATCCCGGTGGCGAATGTGCTTCTGCACTAATTCTAACAACGCAATCCGACGATGCTGCAAAATCTCCCCATCGTCTAGTGTCGTCACATCCGCCAGTCTGAAAGGCTGGGTATAAATACGCTCCGATAATCCCCCGTCTTCAAAACAATCCAACCAATGGGTACTGTGGGGATAGGGACTTTTCTTACCCATATAAAATAAAACTGGAAAGACTAATGGCAGCGTTTTATTCCCCGCGTCGAGATGCTTTTGCATCGCCGCCATGCTATACCGCATTAATCGCCACGCACTCAGTTTATCTGGCGTGGATTGCGATTCAATGAGCACGTAAAGGTATCCTTTCCCCTTTTTCGTCTTTAATGAATACAGAATATCATTCTGATACGCCTTCATGTCTTCATCGATAAAAGACCCCGACTTCACTTTCATCGTCGTGAAATCACACAACGCTTTAATCTCATCAGGGAGCCATATCTCAAAAAAGTCTTGCGCCGTCTCTTTTTCATGGAGAAATTGGCGAAAAACGGCGTCATGGGGGGTCGGGGTAAATTTTTTAGTCATCTTTAATACTTAATCAATTTCAGGTGAGATCTGAGCTTATCACAAAATAGCCCGACAGACTTATTCAAGGCCTTCATGCTTAATGTCACACCTCACACTCAACAAAAATAAAAATAAGTATTTTCTACTCTTTTTTACTATAGTATAAAAAATAGCTCACCCTTCAAATAATGAGGAGAAATATCATGTCTCTGTCTATTCAAATCAATCCCCTATTCAATACATCTCTGCGACATAAAAACATAAACCCCTTCATTAAAACCTTCACAAAGGAAAAGCCTAACACTATTCAAATAGAGCATTTTCTTGAAATCCATACCCCAAAAATAAACGAGTTAACCCGTCGCAATGAGGTATCTGATACCGAATCCGATTTAAAAAAGTTTTTTTTACCCCTTTATTTTTTAAAAATGATTCCTTCATGCACCAATAACGCCGAGGAGAGTTGAAATAACTAAGCTAGGTAGAATATAGTTTTCTGTAATATGTGTTACATCATTATCTGTATTAAATTGATTCATCTCCTGTGTTAACAACAACCCAGACTTATTTTGATGCACCTCATCTTGTTGAAACCGTGCAGAAACTTCAGGCAATGAACTATCCTCAGATGAAGAAGCCACAGGTGATGAATGAACTTTATCAGATGAACCTTCACCATCATGGTTTTCTTTGAGTTGTGGTTCTGCGGCGGGTTCTAACCAAGCTTGAAATCCTTGATTTACTTTTTCTTTTTCTGATTCACTTGCAAGAAGAGAATCAATAACACCTTTAGTCAGGCTATCAGAATTTTCCGGCGCGCTTTTCGCTGTTAGTAATGTCTTGATAAAATTCGGATGCTTTTCTTGCAGATAAGCAATAACGGCCAGTGACTCAAATGATTTACTTTGATTCGAGTGGAACTCTTGCATAATTTTTGTATCTGTTGGGTTATTAAAAAAATCATCCTTAATAATTTTTGTCAAGTTTAAGCTTGAATATTCAGAATTTAAATTCTTATACAGCTGAGAAATCATGCTATGATATTCATGAATATTAATGTTAAATTTATTGAACAGCTTTATATAATAATTTAAGGATGCCGTGAAAATAGACTTACTATCTATATCAGAAGTAATATAAAGACTCAAAGTATCATTAAATGCATCTGTTATAAGCTTGTCATCAGGTTTATCGAAATTGACATACATATTACTAATAACATTACTTTCTAACGAGGTCTCTGAATAATATTCTGAGAGAGGATTCGTATCTTTTGATTTCAAAAACCGAGAATAATCGTCATTGTTTTTTTGAAAAAGAAATAATCTAAAAATGAGTGGCTGAGCACCGTTATCATCTTTAATGAAGTTGAATTTTTGATTAAAAATACCGAAAGTCTTTTTTAACTCAGCCTGAATGTTTGTATATAAAAGTTCTGTTTCGGAGAAAACCTCAATACTGAATGATTTACCATCCATCTCAAATGAGATCGTTTTTTTAATAGGAAGGTTAGGGAGCATATCTCTTGAATGTGTTTCAACCCAATCTTTAAAATGGGTCGAATATGGTTCTTCTTCAGAAAATTTTTTTATTATTTCAAAAAATTCTTTCTGACGACCTTCCTTATTTTTCTCACTTTGCGATGTATCATATAATGATTTATCTATAACGCTCGGAAACTTATCCTCAAAATAAGCAATAACAGCAGGCCCGACTGTATAAGGATCTAAGTTATTGTCTTCCAAAAACTGATCACTTAAAAGGTTTTTTAATGTTAAATTATTTTTATAATCTGCCTTATTAAGATGTCTTTTTAATTGACTGGCAAAATCAATCGCGTTTTTACCTTTTGATAGTTCAGGAATATACTCCGCTATGCCCTCGCTAAAAACTTTAGGCAAAACACCAGATAAATTATTGTAATTAACCAAGGCGTGAACAAATTCATGTTTTATAGTATCATTTAACGAGTCCTTATCACTATCAAGCCAGATATAAATATGATTATAAAGTGATGATCCTAAGATAGTACTTTCCTTATTCTTATTTAGATAAGATAAGAAACTTTCTCTCTTTGCAAAAAAATGTAATGTAAAAATCGCTTTATTCTTATTGATTCCATCAAGCGAATTATTTTTCATCAAACCAAATGCTTCATTAAAAGTAATTAAAGCATTTTTTAATGCCTCTTCAATCTCTTTTTGAGTCAGACCAGACATTTTTTCTTCGTCTGAAAAAACTTTAATACTTAAAGTGAGATCGTTATTAACGTTCATCTCAATTGTGTTTTGAAAAAATACATTTTTAGATCCCCAAAAAGCACTGTTTGCTAGAATTTCAAATTCTTTCCCTGTTGGCTCAGAAATTTTATTATCATTAAATATTTCTTTAATCGCATTAATACTGAAATTAGTATTAATGCGATTATTAAGTAATATATATGTTAATAATTTAATACTGTCTGTTTTACTAATTCCTATTGAATTAAAATTTAAAAACTTATCTTGAGTTTGTTTGAAATCAAAATTTGAAAAAATTGATTCCTGATCTTTTTTATTGAGTTGCGAAAAGCTCGATTTTTTTAATTCGTCTAATTTATTTTTAATTTCAGTAAAAATGTTTTCTATTTTAGTTAAACCTTCTTGATACTCTGGATCAATTTTTTTAATCTGTTGAATATTTTCAATAAATTCATCAATATTACTCTTATTAACGTTATTTTTTATAAAAGTTTTTATATCTTTTAAAATATCATTTAAAACCCCAATACTCCTTTTGTAATTGATAAATTCCATTAAAACGATACTTAATACAGTACTGTCTTCATTTATAAGATTTTTTTCGTTTGAATCCGTCTTTGTCTCTATGATTTTAAAATTTTTTATATATTTTAAATTTTCGTCTATGCTATTTTCAGCTTTTTTTGCTATCCGAAATAATTCATCTTCTCTAAAAGTAGGAATTTTATTGTCTGTACAAAATTGATTTATTTCTTCAATAGTGAATGATTTTGCTTTCATTTGTTCAGAAATTTTTTCATATAGTTGTTCGTATTCTTCTACTGTAATCAATCTATCTATCATTTTTTGATAAATTAATTGATAAAATTTACTGGCGTTTATTTCGCTATTATGATGACTCGTATTTTCTATTGTGTCTGTTGTTTCAACCCCTTTTTTTACTACGGTTCCCTCTTTATATGAATTATTATTGCTTTTTTGAGTTTGTTTTTCTAACAAAAATTTAAATTCTTGCTCTGTTGGCGGGGTAACCATTTCATGGTGATATATCTGTTTAATACGGCTAATCGTCATGGGCTCAGAAACGAGTTTTTCAGAAATGTTTAGATATAAGGCATAATGTTGTTTTTCATTTATGCCTTTTTTGGAGAGTAAATCTTTAATTGCGTCTAAAGATAATTTTTCATTATTTTTAAGTGCTTCTATTTCTTTAAAAATTTTTGAATAAGGGCTATTATTTTGATGTGTTGTTTTAATTTTATTTAATATGTTATCTATATCAGATATATTTTTAATTGTATTATTTAAAATATATTGAGAGAGCTTACCCAAGGCTAATTGATCATTTAAAAACTGATAAAAAATGTTTGAATCTGTTATAATAAAGTTGTTTTTAAGTGAAGTTTGTATCTCTCTTTTTTGAGTCTTTCTCATGATTTATTATCTCTTTTTTAAAAAATAAAGTTTCATTCTAATCAAGAACAAAAAATTTATTTTTGATTAAAAATCAGTTTATTTGAATTTTTTTAAATTTAAAAATCATGAGTTATTAACTTACTTTAAAAATACTTAGAAGCTATCTTGAAATAATTTCACAACTGGTTGCAGGTTTTTAAAGAAATGAAATTTGTCTTTAAGTCAATGGCAGCAATTGTATCAGTTCAATCCCGGCACACTTTCTGAGCTCGCCTAGTTACGAGTATAGTTAATGTATTACGGGTATACTTAAATCAGCAGTCTTTATTGTCGGGGGCAGTTGTAGGTTGGTTTTGAGTCAATCATGATTTTCTAAAGAGGGGGAAGGGTTATCTATGGTTTTTTTTGATTGCTTCTGGCTTGATTTTATCACTCTTATTACTCATCACCTTTAATATCACCCTTTTTATGGTCAATAATAAAGCTCTTTTTGACAAAGTACACTTGCATCTCTTCTATCTGAAAAAAAGACAAATAAAAATACTCTTGATAAGTACAAACTAAAACAACAGAAAAACCCTTCAATTAGGGTGAATCTTGAAACAGGCTTTTCATTTCAGTCTCACTCAGACCCGTTATTTGCCTCACAGATTGTCTCTCCATCCCGCTCTCCAGCAAATGACGCGCTATCTTTAACGAAGCCTTTTTTTCCCCTTCTTGCATGCCTTCTTGAATGCCTTCAAGTTTGCCTTTTTGAATTCCTATCTCTTCAATTTGTTGAGCCATCGTCATCAGTGCCCCCTCATGTTTCTCTGATTGTTTCGCTATCTCAGTGATAAACTGCTTCGGGTTTGTCGCGTTCCCCTCTTGAATCAGATAATTCATCATCGTCATAACTTGGTTATCCGTATACTCATTATACGATAAAATGGCCACAATTTCATTGAGTAACTCGCTCATATCTCGTCGGCGAATGTGCTTTTGGAGTAGCTCAAGTAACGCCATCCGGCGATGCTGCAGAATCTCACCATCCTCCAGTGTCGTCACATCCGCCAGTCTGAAGGGCTGGGTATAAATACGCTCCGCTAATCCCCTGTCTTCAAAGCAATTCAACCAATGGGTACTGTGGGGATAGGGACTTTTCTTACCCATATAAAATAAAACTGGAAAGACTAATGGCAGCGTTTTATTCCCCGCGTCCAGATGCTTTTGCATCGCCGCCATGCTATACCGCATTAATCGCCACGCACTCAGCTTATCCCGAGTCGATTGTGCCTCAATCAACACGTAGAGATATCCCTTTCCCTTGTCGGTACTCAATGAATAGAGAATATCGTTTTGATACCCCTTCATGCCTTCATCGACAAACGAACCCGACTCCATTTTCATCGTCGTGAAATCACATAAGGCTTTTATCTCATCTGGCAACCATATCTCAAAAAAATCTTTCGCCGCCTCTTTTTCACTTAAAAACTGCTTGAATACCGCATCATGCGGCGTAGGGGTAAATTTTTTGGTCATGATGATACTGAATCAATTGAAGGATTTTTCATCAGATTATCACAAAATCCATCACAGCCGTTAAAAGTCCCTTTTCCTCTTCTCTCCCTGTTCTCGCCTACTCTCGCCTGTTTGGCTTTCATCGCCAGGGACGATTCCAGAACGTCTAAGGTCAAATAGCCGGATTCCAGGTCCCTTCTATCCTCATGGCTGAGCTGGGCGGAGGCAAATTCCAGCGTCACCCCCACCGATTCCGCGGCCATTTGCATTAGGTACAAATCTGTAGATTAAGGTCATTCAGCCCGCTTTGATTGAACTTCAACATCTTAGAATTGCGGCCACATCCTTTATGTATGTGACACAGTATCCCAAGAGGAGAATGCCCCATTCACAAAAGATATCTGCCTCTACATCGCACCCTCTAGAAAGGACCCACAGACAAGTCTCAGTCGAGAGATATTTCAACAGACGCCCATGTGACGACAATGAGAGTAAAAAATTACCCCTTAAAAAGAGGAGGAAGTTAAACAATGTCGTGGACGAAGAGACCCCTTCACTGAGCAGAGAGCCGGTGAGCTCACAAGCAGACACAGAGAAGAGCCGCGCATTAACCCATAAAGAAGTTGAACAGGAGGGTGAGTCCTCATGAGAATGATAAAAATAAAATAATGAAATGTAATTAAAAAATATGTAACATCATTAGGATCTATAAAACATAGGTCTTTAGTTTAGTATTAATTTATTTAGCATGGTTTTGATATTTCAGAGAGGGCAAAGAATAGATTGGTGCCGACGTATTCAGACCTTCCCACGAAAAAAGAGGGTATTGGATCAAAGCCACTAACTCTCACTTCAGAGCACTTGGATCTAACACTTTTTACGGCTTCGATATAGAAAAACTCAAATAATAACAAGTTTGTGGGGACTGGTTTAGAAAACAGTCACCCCAGTAATTTTTTTCGCCGTAAAATCAGGCCAAGGAAAGAACCCCCCATCGCAAAAAGAAGATGGAAAGAGGAGATCCCTTTGTAATGGTTATCAACATTGTTGATTCGTGTTCAGAAAAAACGCAACCAGGCAGGTGCGTGGAGTGTTGTAGCACTCCACGCCAGTCGCTTCATTTACTTTTATTACTGTCTAAAGGAAACAAAACCAATGAAAACGACCAAAACTATCTTAACAAAAATAGTTCACATTCTCATAGTGATATTCACTGGAAATACACAGGCTTCTTTTACCGAAACAGTGGCTGAAGGAACCACGGTATCTGGCGAAATTGTGGCACCGCAGGAATGGGACGGGTTGAATCACAATTATCAGATAGTGTTCGGCACGGTAACGGATACGATACTGAGGGGTGACAGCCAAAATTATTCTCCACCAAACTGGGCTCAGCAAGATGTATTCAGTGGAGGATATACAAACAATATCACTGTAGAAAATACGGGGAATCAGATCATCTTTGGGGGAACCGCAGAGAATACCGTAATAAAAGATAAGGGTATAGCGACATTAAAAAATCAAGGCATATTCAAGGACGGTAAAGTCTATAAAGGCGGTTTTTTTATTGCTCAATCCGGCACTGTAGATAACATCAACGTTTATGAGAACGGGCGATTTGATATCTCTGGTAATGATGATGGCGTAATAGTCGAGGGAGGGGAAATCACTCATGGTGCCACAGGGGTATTTATGGGGAAAGCACGAATAAATAACCTGAAAATTAGCGGTGATGTGGCTGCGGCCTCAAGAGACAATCCACATTTTTCGCATGCATATATAGGACAATTAGGGCAATTAGGGCAATTAGGGCAGCTTATATTGTCCTCAGGGAAAATAACAGAAAGCACGATTGAAGGGGGATTACTTAGTGTTGTTCAATCAGAAGCCAGTGATACAACCATGAAAGGGGGGAGCATTGAGGTAGGAGAAGGGGGCATTTTCAAAAGAACCCAGATGACAGGCGGGAGTCTGAATATCAAAGACGGGGGGCGGGCCGAAGCGACTGTTGTGAATGGCGGCGGCAGGATGTTAAATGACAGCGGCACGGATATCGGTACTGTTGTTAATAGCGGAACCTATACACTTGGAGACGCTCACTCGACCACAGCTCAATCAAATAATCTGACACTCGGCAATGAAGCGACTGCCTACATCCGCAAAGGGACAGTTAACGGAGCTAATCTAGATAATGGTCAAATGATTTTAGGATTTGAGCGTCTGTCATCAACGCTGAAAGGGGATGTGACCGTCGGCGAGCGCGGGCAACTCGATATTATCAATAACGGTAAGTTGGACACACGTGAAGCCAATCTGAATCTCTCCGGCCGTGTTAATTTGGACAATGACCCGGATCCCGGAAAGGTATCAAGATTCGGAAAGGTATCCATGAATCAGGGACATTTTTATTTTGACTATTCCGTCGATGGCGTATCATCCAAAAATGATTCCATACTTTCTGTGGAGACGCTGAATGGAACAGGAACCTTCTGGATGAATACCGATATAGCGGGACACAAAGGCAATCTTCTGCACGTCAGAGGAGAAGCCAATGGCTATTTTGGCGTCAGGGTGACTGACAGCGGTAAAAGCCCCAAAGCAGAAGATAGACTTAAAATCATCCAGACGGGAGGCGGTGAGGCTGAGTTCACCCTTACTAATCCAGGCCAGGTGGTAGACGTAGGAACGTACCAGTATCATCTGGTGCCCGATAACCACAAACGAGGCTGGTCATTGGTGTCTCATCAACCTCAACCTACCGAAAAACCGCAGCCGGAGTCAGAGTCGCCGCCAAAAACCTCTGTAATTACCTCAGCGACGGAAACCGTAGCGGCCTCAAGGCCGATATCGGGTGACACTTTGTTGCCGCAGGAGACTGAGCATCCCGTTCAACCCGGCATCTTGGTTCCGAAAGCGCCTGAGCTCAAACCAGAAGTGCCTGTGACGCCGTCTGTTTCTGAAGAAAAAGGGGCGGTTTTAACCCCGGTATCTGGAGAAACGGAGACAAAAAAAGTCCCCCCTAATCGGTTACTTTCTCCGCCAACAAATGTATCTCGCACAAATCGGGCGCCTGATATTCCCTCAATCACCCCTTCAACAGCGGCGGTTTTATCGATGTCTACAGTGGGCCCATTGATTTATCACAGTGAGATGGCCCAGATTCAGGAAAGAATGTCATCCACACGTCAGGCAAAAACTGAGTCTGCTGTATGGGTCAAAGTCATGAATGAACGCCATAACATCATTCAAAAAGCAGGAGAAGGTTACGGGTTGAAATTAAATGGGATATCGCTAGGTGCGGACCTCACCATGCGCCTGGGGCGCAGTGCTTACACAACGCAGGGCCTGTTCTTCACGCATGGTGATGCCAAACTGAATTTCAGGGGAAAAGCAATAGGCGGTGGGAACGTGAGTTCCTGGTCGGCGGGCACGTATGCGGCTTATTATCATGACTCAGGTTTCTGGCTCGATAGCATTCTGAAAGCAAACCGGTTCTCGCATGAGATTCGTGGAAAAATGACCGGTGGAGCGGATGCATTCGGGGATTTCAGCACCTTGGCGTTGGGAGCAAGTATTCGAGGAGGGAAAGATATGGTCGCAGGAGAGATGACATTCACCCCATACCTCAGTTTGAGTGGATTAAGAACAACCCGTTCGAGCCTCTCACTTTCAAACGGAATGAAGGGAGATATTTTCGCCCAGCGTTCAGTGCTTGGCAAAGTCGGTTTAAGGGCCCTCTATCAAACGAGAATCAAAGATGTTTCAGTGACCCCTTGGGTAGATGTGGGCGCTGAGCGGGAGTTCATTAAAAACAACCGGGTTCGGATTAATCAGCGTGATTCTTTTGACAACGACTTAAGTGGCATCACAGGGGTGTATTCTTTGGGTTTATCCGCAAATATAAGCCAGACATGGAATATCAGTGCGACAGCGGGATATAAAAAAGGGAAGCATGTTGAATCCCCCTGGAATGCCTCACTAGGGATGAGCTGGAAATTTTAACCATCAACTAAACTCCTCGCCGCTCAAGCAGTGAGTAGTTTAGTTTCAGAAGAAATCTCATATCCGATTGGGAATCGTTGTAAAAAATCTTTTTCTGAGACTGACCTATGGGAGTTATACGGCGATAAATTGAAAAAATACTGCCCACAGAAACATTGACATCAATATTGGACGAGCCATCTAAAGGATCCATCAGTACAACATATCTGGCTTTTTCAGCTCGTTCACCTTCAAAAATAACGATATTCTCTTCTTCAGACGCAAACCCTGCGACTTGACCACGGGCTTTCAATTCGGCTTTTAAAATATTGTTAGCATATAAATCAAGCTTCATTTGTACTTCGCCCTAAATATTATTCGCCCCGTGACTACAAAGAATATCGAGTAGGCCCGCCTTACTAATATCTCTTGGCAAAAATACTGACAAACCACTTCTATCATGACTGTCATTGATCATTTCTAGTAAGATGACAGTCATTTATCAAATTAACTCTTGTAAGGCATGGCCAAATGAAGTTCACAGCCCTGCCTGATATCCCCAAAACACTTTGATTTTTAAACACTCAATTTTTCATGCGTAGCCCTTGACTTCCTTAACTTTTCTTATTAAAAATTTCATTTCATTTAAAAAACTTAAAAGTTTTTGCTTATTTATAGTAGTTTTTACATGGATTTAGAATTTAAAATGATTTTTAATTAAAAAAGAGAAATGACTCCAGCCATCTTCTTTTTTTTCGATTATGTCGAACTCTTTTGGGTTGTTGTCATAATACGGAGTGATAGAACTAACACAACTTTTGAATAACGTGATTTCGGGTTTGAAGGATGTGATAGATACCTAATCCTTTTAAGTCAAGGAGGATGTAAATAATTATGGTAATAGTCAGATTTTGGGTAAAACAGCTTTAAATAAAAAAGAAGGGAGTAATATTATGTCTAATCTTTACCTTTCACCTCATAGAGCGATTAGAAACAAATACATTCAGAACGCGATTAAAAGCTCTTCAAAAGAAGAGGCGACTCGTATTGAGATATGGGAAAAAATTAAAGATTGGTTTTGCGGAACTAACACAATTGAAGCGCTGGGTAAACTGTATGATTTAACACACCACAATGATAAATCTGATACTGAATCGGCATTCAAAAAAGTGTCTGCTTTTTACCAGCTCAAAAAAATGGCTTGCCCTGGTCATCAAGATAAATTTTGGGCTGATATTGCCGATAACGAAGACGGAACTTATACTTTTTCTTTTTCAATTGAAGATGTGATAGATGAATTTAAAGTAGTCTATGGAAACACTGAAGATGATATTTCTGCTATCAAAAAAAGAGAACTCACCAATGATAGTGAGATTTTAGAAAAAAATACTGTTATAGGTAAAGTAAAATATGATCGCGAGCAAAATAAATTAGAAGGTATTTCTTCAGCAAATCAACGGAGAGTCGGTCTGCATTTATTGGATGAGTCAGTCAAACAAAAAATGGCGATTTATCAGGGTTTGGCACAAGAATGGACTTCATTTCAAATGAAGTGTTTCGATTATTATGCCCAACAACGTTCTTCGTTAGATTCAATTAATGGGCTTAATATGACAAGCGTAATAGGAACGGCAGATGAGTGGGTCTATCAGTTTTCTCAATCAATTAACGAAATAAGAACCCGCACACAGAAAATCCATGCAAAACAGTTTCATGATACGATTAATAATTTTAAAATTAATGCTGCTCCTAAATTACTCGAAGAAATAGATAATTATATATTAGAAAATAATAAAAAATATCCATTAGCTTATGAACATGTTAAGAAATACCCTTCTGATAAGGACATGATGAGTAATTTAAAAGTTATCAGAGAACTGGCTTTAAATTTCAAAATAACGGGCCTGATGAGTGATACTCCAGATGCCGGTTTATTCCTTGAACACCTTCGTCTTATTAAAGACGAAGTTGATATTGTATGGTCATCAATCCATAAAAATGATCCGAAACAGCAGCTTGATCAAGGAGCCTACCGAGATTGTGCTCGTGGCGTATTAAGCCAGCTTTGGAGTTTTCTATCAGCTGGTGATAAAGAAAAAATGCTTGAAAATATGGAGGGGCAATTTGGGCAACGTTTACGAGGTGTCGTTGAGCTGGCAGCAGAAGAAGTAGGTCAAAACGAAGAAGACCGAATATTGATTTCTACAATCTATAAGTACAGCTTTCTCATGGAGGACGTGGTTGTTACATTAAGAAATGATTTAGGAAAAGAAGAATTCGTGGTTGGCAATCCCGAAAACATCAAGCAATTGAGTGAACTGATAAACTCAGAAATTCAGGCATTATTACAGGTCGGAATAGACTTAAGCCATTATCCGTCGGGGGGTGTAGATAAAACGGTTTTGTCATATTAAGAAAAATTCAGCTTAACCAATCACATTATGCGGTGTTATCTTAGAGATAAAACCACAATATAATGTGGTTATAGCAATTTAAAAATCCTTAATGCGATAGAACCAAAATTATCCCCTGCAGAAAAATTTTATTTTCTGACTGCCTAAAAAATAAGCCACATCCCTTTCGGTTTATATTTTCCCATTAATGCGACACAACCGAAAAATGACATCTCTACCGATTGTGAATGAAAATGAATATTCGCACTAGTTCCTGCTGTCATTGATTTTTATCCGAGTCTTAAATTCGTTTTGGTATTCTTCGTTGGTTAATTGGTGAAGATTATCAAATCGCAACGCCACTTTACAATCCGTCGGGTATTTGAATGTTTGAAAATCTGGCCATGATATTTGCTCATACAATTTTAAAATTGTTTCGCGTTTTGAGGGTTACGAAAGAAGCGATCAAATAATTTATCTATAAGGCTCATAAATTCAGTTTTTTCCAACGAATTCGATTTTAATATTCGGTTTAGTTGTTTATCACTTATATGAGTAAAAATCCGGTTTTGACTAAAAACTGTATTAACAACAGTAGACATACTGTCTTTCTCCGATTATTTATTTTTTACTATATATTAATTATTGCAGCAATATTTAATACGTTCAAATACCAAAAATTCTTATTCAGGTATCTTAAGGTATGTTCTTAACGTTTAATCCAAATCCGCCAGAAAACGTATTTACCGAAAAGGAACTCGAGGTCATCTTCTGTGTATTACAAAATATGAGTAGCAAGCTCATTGCCCTTCATCTGGGGTTGTCACACCGTACAGTGAAAATAAATTACAGGTCATTTATCGTAAAGCAGGGGCTCACTCTTTATCTCAGTTCAGTGAGTACTGCCGTCATAAAGGTTACGATCACTATATTCCACAAAAATTCTTGAGTCCGACCAGTCAGCTACTGGATATGAGTCTGTGACAACGGCGGTTCTCCGTCTTGTTGAATTGACTGCAACAGACTCTCCCTCCTCTTTTTCTGTCGTAAAAATAATAAAAATATCAATATAATAAGAAATACCAATCAATGTTTTATTTGATATCATCATTTTAAATGAAATACGATGTCGTCAAAAAAACTTTGATGGTAGGAGTGTTTTATTCATTTTTATTATCAACAGGGAGATTGTAGTACATGCATCTCATCATCAACTGGGAAGATTTTTTACACCACCACTGGCAAAAACATCCTGTATTATTAAAAAAATCGATTTCTGATTTTATGAATCCGGTTCCGCCTGAAGCGCTGGAAAAACTGTTGACAGAAAAAAACCTCGAATACCAACTCATTCAAAGGCGTCACAGAAAATGTCAATTAGTGCATCAATCTTTTAATGGGTATGCCTCATTAGGCCAACGAAACTGGTCACTACGGGTGGAAGCGATTCACCATTGGCACAGAACCCGCCGAAGAATTCCTGTCTTTGTTTCGTGTTTTCCCCGATTGGGTCAAAGAAGAGCTGACGGTGTTTTTTTCAGTCCCCGGCGGTGGGATTGGCCCTCAGACTAAACCGTCTGATTTGTTAGTGATACAATGAATGGGACGTAGCCGATGGCGTGTATGGCATCAATTGTTATCGCTTGAGCACTATAATAAGAACGACTTTTTTGAGCCCATCATTAATGAAGAGTTGATTTCCGGGGATGTGTTGTATACCCTAAAGGAATTTCCCCATGAAGGCATTTCGTCCGAAGTGGTCATGGGTTGCTGCCTGAATTTCTGGACAGACAACTGTCTTCGCATGATAAGGAATTGGACTGAGTCGCTTTCAGATGAGCATCATCGAGGCATCGAGTATGCCCCCTCGCCCGATTTACTTCTTCGGGAAGATCCCACCGAAATTCTGCCTCAAGACATCACGGCCCTCCAAGACATGATGAGTCAATTCTTACTCCAGAAAAGAGACCATCTGGACACCTGGTTTGTTCAAAATATGTCTCAAACCGCCTATGAGTTACCGAAGGCACCGGAGACCCAGGTGTACTCCGTTTCACAAGTTCAGACCCTATTGCAACAGGGAAATCCATTGCACCGGTTAATGGGGCTACGTATGTTACACATCGGCAACCGCTATTTTGTCAACGGCGAATCGATTGACTCAGATTATGCCGCCGCGTGGAATATTCTGGCACGAAACAGGACGATTGATGGTCTCCTGCTCATAAAATTCATCAAAGATGATGATTTTTTGGCACAGTTAACTTTGCTGATTAATCAAGGGTTTTGGTATTTTCAATAAATAGAGTCTGGATTTTTATTAAATAAAGGTAGCTCCAAATTTAATTGGATTGATTATAAAACATGATAGGCTTTAAACATCTGTAGAAAGATTGGTTAAATTATTTTTTAATAAAGATTAAACTCGCTCATAGGAGTTATTTTTTATCTTACTTTTTTAAAACTAATCTTAGTTATCCAGTAAACTGCACTAGCCACTAATAAAGAATTTAACGAAGGAATTCCCCAATCAATTGTAAAACCAATACCACTACCTAGTAACCAAGAAAAAATACTCGACCAACTAATTGGAATTGTTGATTCTGGTAGCTTTCCTGTTTTTCTACTTACTTCAAGTGAGGCTCTATTTGTTTTTAAAATATAGTAATCTACCATCATGATACCTGCAATAGGTGGAAAAACGATACCAAGCAAAATAAGAAAACTAACAAATTGTTTCATTATTCCAATGGCAGAAAGTAATGTACCTATTATACCTAATAAAAGCGTAATAACTTTATAAGAATATTTATTGTTGAAAATTGTTTCGATAATATTTATTACTGCAAGCGATGAAGAATAAAGGGCGGTATCATTTACTTTTACGGCAGAAAGAATGACAGATATTAGCCCTAACCATCCTGCACTTTGGGTCATTATCGTCACAACATCAGCAGTGTTCAATGCATGCGCAACCAGTATGGCAATGCCATTGACAATAAACTCACCGATAATATAAGAAATTGTTATCATCCAAAAAACATGACGCCCATTTTTGCAATATCTTGTAATGTCAGGTGTAATTAATGCACCGACTATTGCTCCCCCTGCTACCATTGTGGCTCCTGCGCCAATCGTCATAGATTGACCTTGAGGCAAAGATAGAATGAGATCGGCCATATTATTACCCCTTAACGTATCAAAAAATATCCATGCCATCACAAGGGAAAAAATAGGTAATGTTAATTTTGCAGTCCAACTCAAACCGATAAATCCTATGACAACGAGTAGGGTAAGCAAACATCCTGATATTAATGCGGCAATTTCAAAACTGATTTTTTCGTTTAATCCATAGACAATTCCTTCAGCCAAAATAGAATTTTGTACACCAAACCAACCCAGACAACTAATAACAATTGCCATTCCAACTAGCGCTGAACCGTAACGGCCAAATCCGCACCATCTTGCTAAAAGTGAGGTCGACAATCCTTCTTTTGTACCTGCGAAGCCAACTCCAAAGCTCACTATTTGTAACAGCAGACTTCCCAAAAAAGTCGCTAACATGGCTTGGGTAAATGTCATTGAATTTCCAAGGGTTGCACCCAACATAAATTGCGCTAAAGCAGTAGTCATCCCTGTTCTAACTAGAGTTGTTGTCAGTAAGCTAACTCTTTCTGTTTGGGGTACTCGACTAAAGGTATGGTTTTTGTCGTTCATGTTGTATATCCTTTTGTACAATATAAATAAGTGAAGAGGTTATCTTAATGCTAAAGATAGCATTGTCCCAAATTAGTGCCATTTTGGGTGATAAAGAAAAGAATCTTTTTCATATTAAATCATTATGTCAAAAAGCCGCCGATAACAAGGCGGATTTTATTTGTTTTCCAGAAATGGCTACCACGGGTTATACCCCAGCTTTACTTGGCACGAAACTGTGGTCGCCGAGTGAAGCACGAGGTGGTGAAACAGACGTATAGCTAAGCGATTTAATTTTAGTTACAATATAAAGAACTAATTAGCATGAGGTCACTATGAGTTATTCAGTGGATTTTCGTCAAAAAGTCCTGAGTATTCGAGAGAAAGAAGGACTGAGCATCAGAGCAACGGCGAAGCGTTTTCACGTAGGTACAGATACTCTCAGGCGTTGGCTCAAGCGAATAGAACCGAAACCCTCGGGTCCGCGTCGAGGCAAGATGGATAAAGAGGCGTTTATCAAAGATGTGGCAGAGTATCCAGATAGCTATCAACGGGAACGGGCGGCCCGTTTCGGGGTGTGCCCCAAAGCCATCTGGCAAGCATTGAAAAGATGGGGTCTGACCTATAAAAAAAACTCTGCGTCATCCCAAGGCAAACGAAGAGGCACGACAGGGGTTCCAGGAAAAAATCGCGGGGTATCAAAAGCAGGGTAAATCTCTGGTTTATCTCGATGAGAGCGGCTTTGCTCACGATATGCCCCGCCTCTACGGATACGCTACACGAGGTCAACGCTGTTTTGGGACTCACGATTGGCAGGCTAAGGGCCGCACTAACGTCATTGGTGCCTTATTAGGGGTCACTCTCATCGCGGTGGGCCTCTTTAACTGCTCCATTAACAGCGATGTTTTTTATGCCTGGGTCACTCAGCTGCTCCTACCCGCTCTTCCTCATCCGTGCGTGATGATGATGGATAACGCTTCTTTCCACAAGCGAAAAGATATTCAACACGCCATTCTCAACGCCGGTCATTCTATTGAATATTTGCCTCCTTATTCGCCCGAGTTCAACCCTATTGAGCACACATGGGCTCAAGCTAAAAGAAAAAGAAGAGAACTTCAATGCGACATCAATACCTTGTTTTCAGAACATATTATGTAACTATTCTTATGTCGTTTAGCTATATCTGCAACTTCTTCGATAGAAAAGCAGAATATCTGCATTAATGCCATTAAGCGATGTTCTGAACGCCCTGGGTATTAAAAACACTTCCCGCTCCTCTTAAACACCTACACCTACAAGCAAAAAAATCATGAATAACATTGAAAAATACACAACGGGCACTGCCTATGGTGCCAGCGCGACGACGTTTCTATGCGGTGCGCTATCGCTTAGTGAATGGGCGCTGGTGACGGGTATTATCTGTTCAGTGCTGACCGTTGGGCTGAACTGGTATTACCGACACAAGGAATATCGTTATCGAACGAGAAATCTCAATGAATAACCAACTTAAAAAACGCCTTGTGGTTGCAACGGCAGGCGGCGTATTAGCACTTGCTGCCGTCTTGGTGCAGTGGCACGAAGGTAAACGCGATAAGCCCTATCGTGATGGCGGCGGCGTACTCACTGTCTGTCACGGTCATACCGGCAAGGACGTTACGCCAGGGGAAATTTATAGCGAAGAGGAATGCACCGCGTTGATGACGCAGGATTTTCAGGTAGCACGCTCTGCCGTTGAACGTTATGTCACTGTTCAGCTTACCGATTTGCAGAAAGCCGCCTTGACTTCATTTGTTTACAATATCGGCAGTGGGGCATTTGCCAATTCAACGCTGCTTAAAAAGTTGAACGCCGGAGATATTCAAGGCGCTTGTGACCAGATGCGCCGATGGAAATACGATGAAGGAAAGGTATCAAACGGGCTGATTAACCGCAGGGAGGTAGAACGGGAGCTTTGTTTAAATCCAAATGCACTAATCAATCCAACTCAATGAGCCTTGGTTATCGTTCAAGGTTTTTTCCATCGGTGCCACGCATGCACTAATCACCAATCACATGTCGAACCTTGTTTAGGAATGAGCCTTTGAGGAAGCAGCTGGCTAGTGCTGCCTTCGACGGGCTGACTTCCTATGCGCCAAAGGTTCATTACCTAAGTAAGGATAAGCACTATGCAAACAATCACTGTTCCTTTTCATGGCAACGCACTGTATATCGTTAACCACAACGGAGAACCGTATGCCCCGATGAAACCTATTGTTGAGGGCATGGAGATGGATTGGGCATCTCAATTTACAAAGTTAAAACAACGATTTAATACAACCATTGCGGAAATCACAATGGTTGCAGAAGACGGTAGAACACGAAAGATGCTTTGCCTTCCGCTTCGGAAACTTGCTGGTTGGCTTCAAACAATTAACCCCAACAAGGTCAAGCATGAAATCCGTGACAAAGTCGTTCAGTACCAAGAGGAGTGTGATGACGTACTCTATGAATATTGGACTAAAGGGCAAGTTGTCAATCCTCGTAAACGCAGCATCATGCAGGAACTTAATACAGCATGTGCTGAATTAAAAACTGATAAGGCGATTGCTAGCTTATTCGGTACCGGATTGAGTGAATGGAAAAATATTAAGGCAGCACATACGAAGAAGGTTAAGGGTTTAATTGAAGAAGCTCAATTGTTGTTAACTTTTTAAGGAAGCACAGTAGCGGTCATTATGAACAACATAGAATTCATTGAAAATCATGTGGTAACTGAACTTGTTAAGCAGGGTTACGAGCAATCTGTAGCCAGAATTAGTGCAGATATTGCAGTGGAACATTATCGCCGTAATGCAGCCAGCGCAAAGGGCAAGATCTTTTCAGATTGTTTACATGCGGCCAAAGTCTGGGCTGGAAGGTATCAGCCTCAAATCAAAAGATAACGAGGAGGACTCCATGTGGATATTAATCCTGGCTATGTATGCCAGTCCTTACTCATCCAGTAACGTAGCTAGCCTTCATACACAAGAGTTTGACACTGAAAATAGGTGTCAATTTGCCGCAAAAAGGTTTGAACAGGAATTTGAGACTTTTAAGGACATCAACGCCAAAGCGATTTGCGTCAAAAAATAATCAAGCAGTTTTCTTTAAACCACTCTCCGCATTATGTCCGATGCATATTAACCATGAGCCTTTTGGGATAGAGCCTTGAGGGTAGTCGGTGGCAAACATCGCGCCTACTCATGGGCTGGCTATTCTTGGACACAAGGCTCTATCACCAAAAGGAAATAGTGATGAAACATCTAACCATTATACTCAATAGTGTCAATGTTCGTGTAGATAGTGAAGGCCGATACAATCTTAATGATTTGCATAAATCAGCTGTTGCAGGTGGCAGAGCAAAAGAATCACAACGACCCGGCGAATTTCTAAAAAGCCGTCAAATCACCCGATTTGTTCAAGAATTAGCCAGTGCGACGATTGTCGCACCGGTTAGGACGATCAATGGTGGTAAAAATCCTGGCTCTTGGGGAATTGAACTCGTTGCTATCCGCTATGCGGCATGGATTGAGCCTAAATTTGAGATTCAAGTTTATAACTCTTTTGTCGAAGCTAAAAGAAAAAAGGCATTGGCGGAAATTAATCGCAATACCTCCCGCCTCGAATACAAGCCAATGACCGATGCTATTAAGCATGAACGCGAAGCACAGGGAAAGACGATAGCTCCTCATCACTTCAGCAACGAAGCCGATTTGATTAACCGTATCGCGCTTGATATGACTGCGGCCAAGTTCCGTGTCTATCACGACATCGGGAAGAAAGAATCTATCCGAGACTATCTGACACCAGAACAAATCCACTGCATTACCGAACTACAACGCGCTAACACGGTATTCATTGCTATGGGATGGGACTTTGAGCAGCGTAAATCTACGTTAATGGGGATATTCGACAAAAATCATCGCCAACCATTGATTGAAGAGCAACACAGGTTGGCAGCATGATGCGTTGGCAATTCCCTATTGTAGCTGGACTTATTGTCTCGGTACTAGGTGTAACCTTGTATTATCGGACACTGTATTACGACGCTGAGAAAGCACGAAAGATTGCTGTATCTGATAGGGAAAAACAACAGGTTGCATTTGAGCAGTTAAGCCATCAAATGCAGACCATCTCAGCGCTGGATACACAACACACCAAAGCACTTGAACATGATAAGAAACTTATTACCCAGCTTGAGCGCGATGTGGCTACTAGTCGTCGCCGGTTGCAGGTCAATGCCACCTGCCCAGCAATGCCAACCGGTAGCCCCGCCTCCAGCCTGGATGATGCAACCCGCTCCAGACCTACTGACGCCGCTCAACGAAATTATTTCACCCTCAGACGACGAATCGAAATCGCAGAAGAGCAAATAAATGGCTTGCAGGACTATGTGCAGCACGTCTGTTTAGCTGCAATATCAAAAGATTTAAAAAGGAATAAATTAAATGAAAGAAAATAATAAACCAGATTATGAAGCACTAGGCCGCTGTGTTTTTTTAAATAATGAAATTCACGCTCGTATTGCATCGCTTAGGGAGCCGGTATCACACCTGCATGAGTTGGGTTTTACCCCGCATTACCTTGATAGCAATAAACCAAAACTCAGTATTAATCAAAAAGTCATTGATGCTGTTGAGGAGCTAGCAAGAGAAACGAGAGATATCTATTCCGAGATCTATCATCTAGCCCGAGAGTATAATAAATGGGCAGCATTAGCGCGACAAGAAAGCATTACGATAAAAGTTTATTCAGATAGTTCAGAGCAAGATAAATGAGCATGGATTGGATTTGCATCAAAGATCGGATGCCGGAATTAAATAGCAAAGTGCTTATTTATAAAAAAGACAAAAATATTCAATTGGTGGGTACTTATTTAGGAAATTGCAACTTCCACTATGGAGATTGTTGCCAAGGTATTCAGAAAACTTGCAGTGCTAGCCACTGGATGCTGCTGCCTGAATCGCCAAGTGAAGATGACGATATTGAAGTTGTTAAAAATGCCAAAGATCCTTTTATGAAGGCTTTGTCTAGAATACAGAAAAGACATGCTCGCACCATTAAGATGTTGGGTAAATTATAAAGCGGAATAAGTAATTATGGCAAGATTCAGGTCAATTGACTCTTATGCAATACAGGTTTCTTTTAAAGAAAACGATACTCAAGAAGAGTATATATCAATATGTGAGCCAGTAATAAATAATGATTTCTTGAACTTTACAACAGTTGATCGAATAGAATGTTTTATACCTACTTCAAGAATAAATTATGTGAAAACTTTTCCTATAGAAAAATATAGCGAAAATGACAAGGTTCAATCAAGAAAATCGCATGCTTTCAAAATTAATCCTGAATCTCTCAACGATCTCCAGAACGAATTAAAGACATTCTTTAACCAGAATAATCAAAATGCCAAGCCGAATTCCTAGACCCTGCCGTAAACACGGTTGCGGCGGAACGACAATCGCGAGTTCCGGCTACTGCGAAACCCACCGCCACGAAGGCTGGGTTCAGCACCAACGCGGTAGAACGCGGCAGCAACAGGGCTATGGCCGTGCTTGGGAAATCCTTCGAGCTAAAATTCTTAAGCGTGATAAGTACCTTTGCCAAACGTGCCTACGACAAGGGCTCGCTACCGAAGCTAAAGCCGTTGACCATATTAAAGCAAAGGCGTTTGGCGGCACAGATGACGAGACCAATTTGCAAGCGATTTGTCATGCTTGTCATAAAGTCAAGACGGCACAGGAACGATTTAACTATCAACCGAAAAAAGGATAAATGATGGAAAAGAATAAAGAAAACGTAGAGCAAAAATTATTGCCCTACGGTAACAAACCTTTTATTTATGCTGGTAATCTTAATCTATATAATTTAGTAGCGTGGTTAGAAAATGAAGCTAAAAAATTACGTGATAGAGCATCGTCATTACACAAAATAGAAAATGACACCGAAGAATTGGTTAAAAAACTTAGCATATTCAAAGAACCCTCTAATCTGAATTTTTCAGATAGTCTTTACCTGAACCAAGAGTCCAATTTATTTTACGATTCCAATCGATGCTCTCAAAATATTGAGGCAGCTTTATCTTATTTAAAAAGTTCTGGGCTTCTACCGAAAGATTTTCTTGGTTTAGGTCTTCAAGAAGAGAAAAAACAATCTCTTCGAGAGCGAGCGCATCCAGACGATCTATAGCAATTTTGTTTTTAGTAAACAGTTTATGCTTTAATGCCTTGATGCCTGAGAGTGGCTCATAAATAGTAGCGTATTTTTTCCTATGTTCATGAATAACTATCTCAAGAATAAGATAAAGATATGAATGAACTTGAGCCTTATCATCTTGATCGGTTGTAGTCCGATTAGAATCGTTATGATACACACTACCATAATCAGCATAAATTGTTTTTTTAATAGCTTCAAAAAGCCTCGAGTAATCAGACATTGTTTTTCCTTAATTGTAAAAAGGTAAAATAGTGACCGTTGGTCAGATTCCTAGTTCAGAATGAGAACCAAGACGTATTAGACTCAGGGTGTAATCGTCTGGCTTTTCGTAAATCAAAACTAGATCGGGTTTTATGTGACAATCGCGGAAACCTTCTAATTTGCCTTTTAATGCATGGTCGAAGTACCGGGAGGCTAACTGTTCGTCTTGTGCTAGATTTGAAAGAACCGTCATCAATTCCATGTTTAGCGTTGCCCTGTACCTCCCTGTCTTTTCACGCTTCAAATCTCGTTTAAATTGGCTGGTCTGTTTAATCGTCCGCATTTAGTTCTGCCTGAATACTTTCCAGCGTAACGGCTTCCAGCTTTCCGGCGCGGGCTTCACGCATAGCTGCTATTGTCGTTTCGTTTGGCACAAGAGGTTCAAAAGGCAACGCTTTTTCACGAGCTGTACGTGTAAGCATTAGCCTAACAGCATCAGATACTGTTAAACCAATGGCCCCAAGAACAGCCGCCGCTTCCTCTTTAATCTCTGCGTCAATACGAGTTTGTACTAGATGATTAGCCATTTTAAACAGCTCCGTTTTGATTATTATTGAATTACAATGTAATTCAATAAACCTAGAATGTCAACGAGAATGATTTTATTAATAAGAGGGGGAGGTAAAATCACTATATAAACAACAGGTTAGGATCGAATGGCCTCCCTTTCTTACATCGCCGCAGGTTAGAAAACCTTTTTATGAGTATCCCTAGCCACCTGATTAATAGGAGTTCCTAATTATGTCTGGGCCACCGAAAACCCCGACTCATCTACGTTTGGTTAGGGGAAACCCATCAAAACGCCCAATCAATAAAAGCGAGCCACAACCCACAAAAGGGATTCCCCCAACACCAAAGCATTTCAACAAGCAGGAAAAATACTGGTTTAAGGTTTTGGGCGAGCGTCTCGATAGTATCGGAGTGCTCACCGTGCTTGATGCTATGGCGCTTGAATTGTTGGTGGGTGCTTATATCGAGTGGAGACGTCACCGTGACGTTATCGAGCAGGAGGGAGAGTCTTACAAAACCACCTCGGCTGATGGCAGCGTAATGATCCGTCCTCATCCGCAAGTGGCCATGATGGCTGATGCGTGGAAGCGTATTTGCAGGATGCAAGCCGAATTCGGCATGACGCCCGCGAGTCGCTCAAAAGTCAATGTTAACGAAGCAGAGACCCTAGATCCGTTCGCGGCCTTGTTAAGCAAAAGGGAGGACTGATGGCAACGGTTGCCGAAGGTATCCGCTATGCCGAGCGCGTGGTGTCTGGCGAGATACTAGCGTGTCAATACGTCCGTTTGGCCTGTCTACGCTTTCTGGATGACCTGAAAAACGGCGAAGCGCGCGGCATTTATTTCAGCCGGCCTCGCGCCCAGCATGTACTTAATTTCTATAAAGTTATCCCCCACGTCAAAGGCAACCTTGTGGGTCAGCCGATTGAACTGATGGATTGGCACATCTTTATCCTAATCAATATTTTTGGTTTCGTTATTCCATTGATTGACGAGAAAACAGGTGAAAGGGTTCTTAAGTCTGACGGCAGCGGCAAGCCTGTGATGGTACGGCGTTTTCGTACTGCCTACAACGAAGTGGCGCGAAAGAACGCCAAGTCCACGCTTTCATCGGGTATTGCCCTGTACATGACGGGGGCGGACGGCGAAGGTGGCGCAGAAGTCTATTCCGCCGCAACGACGCGAGATCAGGCCCGCATTGTATTCGATGATGCCAAGATCATGATTAAAAAAGCGCCGTTAACACTTGGACGCTTTTTTGAATTTAATAAGCTGGCTATCTATCAAGAACATTCGGCCTCTCGCTTTCAACCGCTATCCTCAGATGCTCACAGTCTCGATGGTTTAAATATTCATTGCGGAATAGTCGATGAGCTTCATGCTCACAAGACCCGTGATGTTTGGGATGTGCTGGAAACAGCAACCGGCGCACGTCTGCAATCGCTACTGTTCGGCATTACAACGGCAGGATTCAACAAGGCGGGCATTTGCTACGAGTTGCGAGATTATGCCATTAAGGTATTGCGCGGCTTTGATAGCAACGTTGCAGGGGCAATCAAAGATGACACTTTTTTTTCAATCATCTACACGCTTGACGAAAACGACGATCCGTTTGATGAAAATGTTTGGTTAAAAGCAAATCCCGGCTTGGGTACCTGTAAATACTGGGATGATTTACGCCGCTTGGCAAAAAAAGCCCAAGAGCAGGTAACTGCACGTGTCAACTTCTTCACCAAGCATATGAATAGGTGGGTGACGGCAGAATCGGCATGGATGGACATGATCAAGTGGGAGAAATGCAAATATATCGCGCCACAGCATGAATTAAATACTTATCCACTGTGGGTTGGCGTTGATCTGTCAAACAAAATTGATATTTGTGCGGCGGTTAAAGTCTGGCGGACGAATGAGGGGCATATCCACGTCGATGGCAAATTCTGGCTACCCGAAGGACGGCTAGCGCGCTGCTCACGCCAAATGGCGGAAATGTACCGTAAGTGGGCGGCACTGGATAGGCTCACGTTAACAGAGGGGGATGTTATCGACCATGCGCAAATCAAGGAAGCGCTACAAGCTTGGGTGTCAGGTGAAAGTCTGAAAGAAATTGCTTTCGACCCATGGAGTGCGACCCAGTTCAGTTTATCGCTTGCGGAAGAGGGCTTGCCGCTGGTTGAAGTACCGCAAACGGTGAAAAATTTATCCGAAGCCATGAAAGAGGTAGAAGCGCTGGTTTATAGCGGACGTTTGCACCACACACAAAACCCGTTAATGAACTGGATGATGTCGAATATCACGGTAAAAATCGATAAAAACGACAACATTTTTCCCAATAAATCAACGCCTGAAGCAAAAATAGATGGGCCGGTCGCCTTGTTTACCGCGATGAGTCGCGTATTAGTTAATGGCGGCAATAAGACGGATTTTCTCTCAACACTTGATCCTATCGAAGATCTCCTCATGCTATAGCTAAACGACATAAGAATAGTTACATAATATGTTCTGAAAACAAGGTATTGATGTCGCATTGAAGTTCTCTTCTTTTTCTTTTAGCTTGAGCCCATGTGTGCTCAATAGGGTTGAACTCGGGCGAATAAGGAGGCAAATATTCAATAGAATGACCGGCGTTGAGAATGGCGTGTTGAATATCTTTTCGCTTGTGGAAAGAAGCGTTATCCATCATCATCACGCACGGATGAGGAAGAGCGGGTAGGAGCAGCTGAGTGACCCAGGCATAAAAAACATCGCTGTTAATGGAGCAGTTAAAGAGGCCCACCGCGATGAGAGTGACCCCTAATAAGGCACCAATGACGTTAGTGCGGCCCTTAGCCTGCCAATCGTGAGTCCCAAAACAGCGTTGACCTCGTGTAGCGTATCCGTAGAGGCGGGGCATATCGTGAGCAAAGCCGCTCTCATCGAGATAAACCAGAGATTTACCCTGCTTTTGATACCCCGCGATTTTTTCCTGGAACCCCTGTCGTGCCTCTTCGTTTGCCTTGGGATGACGCAGAGTTTTTTTTATAGGTCAGACCCCATCTTTTCAATGCTTGCCAGATGGCTTTGGGGCACACCCCGAAACGGGCCGCCCGTTCCCGTTGATAGCTATCTGGATACTCTGCCACATCTTTGATAAACGCCTCTTTATCCATCTTGCCTCGACGCGGACCCGAGGGTTTCGGTTCTATTCGCTTGAGCCAACGCCTGAGAGTATCTGTACCTACGTGAAAACGCTTCGCCGTTGCTCTGATGCTCAGTCCTTCTTTCTCTCGAATACTCAGGACTTTTTGACGAAAATCCACTGAATAACTCATAGTGACCTCATGCTAATTAGTTCTTTATATTGTAACTAAAATTAAATCGCTTAGCTATATGAAACATTTAATCATTGATATTTTCGGTCTGGCCGGTTTTGGCTTGCTCTCCGCTGGGGTGTACCTGCAATTTGGTCTGCCCTGTTCACTGATGTTTTCCGGTACTCTCATGCTGGCATGGGCGCTATTAGCCGCCATGAGGAGGAGACATGCTACTTGATGCCATTTTCCGCCATGAACCACTGGAAAACCCCAAAACGGGCATAATTGCCGAGATGGCAGAGACAGACGGACTATTCCGATCAAGGACTTACGTTAATCCTGAAACCGCACTGAAACTGGCCGCCGTCTATTCCTGTATCACCGTGCTAGCGTCAAATATTGCCCAGATGCCGCTGCATGTGATGAGAAAAACGGATAAAGGCGTCGATATTGCCCGCGATCATCCTGCTTTCTATCTGGTTCATGATGAGCCAAATACGTGGCAAACGAGTTACAAGTGGCGTGAATTAACTCAACGGCATATTTTGGGCTGGGGCAATGGTTTTACGCGCGTGATACGCTCTCGTCGTGGCGAGGTGCTATCACTGGAAGCCTGTATGCCGTGGGAAACCACACTGATGAATACGGGAGGACGCCATACCTACGGCGTTTACAACGAACAAGGCCATTTTGCGATATCGATGGACGATATGATCCACATTCAAGCACTGGGCAATAACCAGAAAATGGGGTTAAGTCCGATTTTGCAACATGCTGATACGATTGGCATCGGCATGAGTGGCCAACACTATACGGCCAGTTTCTTTGCCGTTAATGGACGACCTAGCGGCATCGTTTCAGTCAAAGGAGAAATTAAAGACGACGGCTGGCTACGATTAAAGGCGCTATGGACCAATGCCATGTTGGCATTACGGCGTGAGGAGAATAAAACGTTACTTCTTCCGGCAGACCTGGATTACAAGGCGCTGACCGTTTCGCCAGTCGATGCACAAATCATTGACATGATGAAACTCAATCGTTCCATGATTGCCGGTATTTTTAATTTGCCGTCGCATATGATTAACGATTTGGAGAAAGCCACCTACAGCAATATCACTGCACAAGCCATTCACTTTGTGCGTTACAGCATCATGCCTTGGGTAGCTAATTGGGAGCAGGAGCTTAACCGGCGTCTATTTACCCGCGCTGAACGACGTGCGGGCTTTTACGTCCGCTTTAATCTTGCTGGCTTGATGCGCGGAACGCCACAAGAGCGCGCCCAATTTTATCACTATGCGATTATCGACGGCTGGATGAGCCGTAACGAAGCCCGCGCGTTTGAAGATATGAATCCGGTAGATGGGCTAGATGAGATGCTGGTCAGCGTCAATGCCGCCAACCCAATCCCTTTAACGACCGATGAAGAGACAAAAGAAAAAATCAAAGAGGAAATTGCCGATGCTTGACAGGGAAACGCGCTGTTACCGCGGAGAAATCAGGGCGGAACAGCAGGATGCCCAGCCATCACGAATTATTGGCTATGGCTCTGTTTTTAATAGTCGCTCAGAGCCATTATGGGGATTTAGAGAGATTATCAAGCCCAACGCATTTGATGGCGTGCTTAATGATGATGTCAGAGCGTTATTTAATCATGATGCTAATTTTATTTTGGGTCGTACGGTAGCCGGAACACTGGCGTTATCGGTGGATGAACGCGGTTTGCAGTACGACATCTGTACACCCAATACCCAGACAATCCGCGATTTGGTGCTGGAGCCAATGCGACGAGGCGATATTGACCAATCATCCTTTGGATTTCGCGTTGCTCACGATGGTGAGCATTGGTATGAAGACGACGAAGGCATTGTAATACGTGAAATCCATCGTTTTTCTCGGCTTTTCGATGTCAGTCCCGTCACCTATCCCGCGTATCAGGATACGGAGTCTGCTGTCCGATCACTAAAAGCCTGGCAGGAAGCAAAAGAAACCGGTGTGCTGCAACACGCCATCAACCAACGAATGGCGCGCGAGCGGCTATTGACTTTATTAAATGTTTAAAGGATACAAGATGAAACTCCACGAGCTGCAACAAAAACGCCAGACTATTGCGACGGATATGCGGGCGCTCAATGAAAAAATTGGCGATAACGCCTGGACGGATGAACAACGTACAGAGTGGAATAAGGCCAAAACGTCATTACAAAGCCTCGATGAACAGATTGCCCGTGAAGAGGAATTGCGCCAACTGGATCAGGCTATTGTCGATGAACGGGCCGACGAACAGCGCAAAAGTTTGGACAAAAGCAACCCAGAACATGAAGGTGAACGGCGCACAGCGGCATTCGAAAAATTCTTGCGTTGCGGGCTGGGTGAGATGAGTTCAGAAGAACGTCAAGCATTGCGAGAGCTTCGCGCACAGGGTACAACACCCGACGACAAGGGCGGCTATACCGTTCCTAAAGTGATGTTAAACAAAATCGTCGATTCAATGAAAGCGTATGGTGGGATCGCCAGTGTCGCACAAATTCTCATGACCTCTGACGGCCAGCCGATTACGTGGAGTACATCAGATGGCACGGCCGAAGAGGGGGAACTACTAGCAGAAAATACAGCGGTCAGTGAAGGGGATGTTACCTTTGGCACGGCAAGCCTGGGCGCAAAAAAGTTATCATCAAAAATGATTAAAGTTTCCAATGAATTATTGCAAGACAGTGGCGTTGATATTGAAGGCTACTTGGCTGCGCGTATTGCCCAACGGCTGGGACGCGGCGAAGCAAAATATCTGGTGCAAGGCAGTGGTGCGGGTACTCCCCTGGAACCCAAAGGACTCGAAGCTTCGGTGACTGGGACAACGAATACGGCAGCAGTAGACAAGTTCACGTGGCAAGAAATATTGGCATTAAAACACAGCATTGATCCGGCTTATAGCTAAGCGATTTAATTTTAGTTACAATATAAAGAACTAATTAGCATGAGGTCACTATGAGTTATTCAGTGGATTTTCGTCAAAAAGTCCTGAGTATTCGAGAGAAAGAAGGACTGAGCATCAGAGCAACGGCGAAGCGTTTTCACGTAGGTACAGATACTCTCAGGCGTTGGCTCAAGCGAATAGAACCGAAACCCTCGGGTCCGCGTCGAGGCAAGATGGATAAAGAGGCGTTTATCAAAGATGTGGCAGAGTATCCAGATAGCTATCAACGGGAACGGGCGGCCCGTTTCGGGGTGTGCCCCAAAGCCATCTGGCAAGCATTGAAAAGATGGGGTCTGACCTATAAAAAAAACTCTGCGTCATCCCAAGGCAAACGAAGAGGCACGACAGGGGTTCCAGGAAAAAATCGCGGGGTATCAAAAGCAGGGTAAATCTCTGGTTTATCTCGATGAGAGCGGCTTTGCTCACGATATGCCCCGCCTCTACGGATACGCTACACGAGGTCAACGCTGTTTTGGGACTCACGATTGGCAGGCTAAGGGCCGCACTAACGTCATTGGTGCCTTATTAGGGGTCACTCTCATCGCGGTGGGCCTCTTTAACTGCTCCATTAACAGCGATGTTTTTTATGCCTGGGTCACTCAGCTGCTCCTACCCGCTCTTCCTCATCCGTGCGTGATGATGATGGATAACGCTTCTTTCCACAAGCGAAAAGATATTCAACACGCCATTCTCAACGCCGGTCATTCTATTGAATATTTGCCTCCTTATTCGCCCGAGTTCAACCCTATTGAGCACACATGGGCTCAAGCTAAAAGAAAAAGAAGAGAACTTCAATGCGACATCAATACCTTGTTTTCAGAACATATTATGTAACTATTCTTATGTCGTTTAGCTATAAACAACCTAACTGTTAGTTATATTCATATCAAGGGCTGATTTTTCAGCCCTTATTCTATTTTAAAAAAATTTAGATTTTTAAGCTAAAAATCATCATTTACACGATATTAATTTAAAAAAATATCAGTCATCATCATGTCTGACAAAAAATGATTTCATTTCCCTAAGGAAATTAATGCATGTTTAACCAAATTTCCCGTCGTGGAAAATCAGTCTATATCGGCGCAGAATTACGTGACCGTTTGGATAAAATGGTGCTTGATGTCGGGCATTATGCTGGAAGACCGGTCACGGTTTCTGAATTTGTTCGTTATCTGATTGAAAAATCAGGGAATGATGCACAAAAAAGACTGAAAAAAATTTTAGGTACAGAGAAAGAGAGAAAGCAGTTTTCAACAGAGTAGACGACGCAAAAATTAAATAATAAATAAAATTCAATTTTTTTTATTTTTCTAAAATAACTGTTTTTAATTTCATCACATTTAACCAGAAATCACTGGGTTTAAATTGGGCGGAGCCTGCGCCTTATAAAAAAGGGGTGATAAGATAAATAGATATGGAAAAAAAATGGTATCTCACCTGTCACAAATCAGGTTGCAGTAATCTTTATAAAGCGCAGCAAGCCTTGATACAAATTGAGGTTCATTCATTAAGTCCTTCTATTCAAACCTGGCGTCAACGTCTTGATAGAAAAAATAAGAGAGCTGTGATTGAACCCCTCTTTAAAGGGTATTTATTTACTTGTTTCGATCCTGAGAAGATCCCTACCAGAAAGATAGAGCATTGCGCTGGCATCAGTCATCTGGTGAGATTTGCCAATACCATTGTCCCGATTCGAGAAGCTGTGATGCAGGAAATCATGCGCTTCCCCCTTTGCATGAATGACGAAACCAGGACAAATCATAAAATCACGACTTCCCTTAAAGAAAGTCAAAAAGAACAAATTAAAAACATTGTTCAAAAAAAAGAGGCGCACGCGAGAACCGCCCTATTCCTGGCTTTTTTAGAGGCCATTCAATAAGGGGTTTTTAAGCCCATCAAACAAGACCCCATTTCTTTTTCACCAGCAAAATCCTTTTCACTTTATTAAAAATATTTTTTAGGCGTTAAGCGTCAGCCGGCTTTTTGCCTGAATTTCCCCAAAGCGGACCTGACCAGAAAAAAAGGACGATTTCCAGGGGCTTCCATAGTTAACGTAAGAAGAGGCGAAAAAAAGATGAAAAAACAAGACAGAGCGCAAGAACAAAAAAGACGGCGACGTTTGATTAGAAAAGCGCTTTCCAAGAAAACCCCCTCTTTTTTTCAAACCTTATGGGCTTTTCTCAAGAAAAAAGGCTGTCTCAACAAAGGAGACTCAAGGCCTCTCTCTCCATGAAACTCATCCTGATTCTGTTTTTTTTACTCTGTTTGGCGGGTTGTAGCGGCTCTCGCTCTCACCATGAGAACACAGCGCCTGTGACATTGATTGAGTCGCAAATACACCTCCACAGCAAAAAGATAGCCTTGGCACAACAGAGACTCCAGCAAGCCAGCGGAATCAGGGATTTCGCTCCTGGAAATCAGGTCAAACCGGACAGGAATCCCCACGGCAGCGCAAGGCGGCTTCTTTAATAAGACAGTAAAACTGACAGTTCAAAAAAGGGACTCCATGCCTAAAACGCCCATTCAAACAGAGAAAAACTGGCGAGCGCAAAAGGGCTCGACGCTCAAAGAGACTTTATATTTATGGGTTGAGCAGGAAAAGTGCCTCCCTGACAAAAAGAGAACATGGAGCCTCATTTGGGACACAGACACCAATTACAGAATAGATGCGCCTTTATCCTTTTCTGGCACTTTCCGTGACGCCTTGAATGGAATATTTCGTTTATATGCCAAGGCCACGGTGCCTCTATTTGCAGGGATCAATACGACACAATGTCTGCTCAAAGTCGATGACCAGGAGAGACACTCATGAACAGGCCATTTTGGGGGGGTTGCCTGAGCATTGCGCTCTTTCTTTCTGGCTGTGCAGTGCATCGTCGCATTGATAACGTGATGAAGGCCGCTCAAACAGATTCGGATAAGGTCAGTGCTCTACTGAAAGACGCCTCAACGGCGCGTCCCGTGGTGAAATTTTATCAAGAGCAATGGATTAATCCGGTTCCCGGGTGAAAATTTCCCCAGATGCCGCGGCATTGCTCAGCAGAGGGACTTCCAGTAGAGGTGGACAGGATCACATTCAGAATAGGGATAGGGGGCCTTCGCCCGTTCCTCCGCTGGATAACAACGGCATGATGCCTTTGCCGTCGGTGGACATTCAGACGAGTCGCTTGAATTCAGAAACAGCCTCGATGAACAGTACGATCACTGATGTCGCTTACTCTGGCAAGGTGGCGGGTTTGCTGGATATGGTGACCGCCCGTTTAGGCATTTCATGGCGGGTCAAAAATGAAGAAATCACGCTTTTTTATCTGGAAACCCGTCGTTTTAACATCGATCCGACCAATGCGAAATATTCGCTCAAGAATCATCAAAAGAGTGGTTTATCCACTCAAAGTAGCACAGGCGGCGGCGGATCGAGTAGCGGCTCAAGTACCTCCCAACAAACCGAAATGGCCAATGACCTCTACGGCGATATCCAAAAAACCGCGGAAAGCATGTTAACCCCGGGCGTGGGGCGGCTCAGTCTCAATCAAACCTCAGGGGTGGTGGTGGTGACAGATGTTCCCGAAGTGGTCAACCGCATTGGGGAGTACCTGCGAGATGAAAATATCAAGCTGTCGAAACAGGTCTTGCTTAAAGTGGTGGTGTACACCGTGCACACGGAGACGGCTGACCAGTTAAGCATTGACTGGAATGTGATTTTTAAATCCCTGTCAGGAAAATACGGGATTCATGTGGCGAATGACTTTAATGCGGGATCGAATTTGGCCAATGGGGGGTTTGAAATTTTGCAAACGGCCACGGGGAGAGCGTCGCAATGGGCGGGGTCACAATTTTTATTGCAGGCCTTATCTGAGCAGGTCAAGGTATCGGATGTGAAAACGCTGTCTATCATGACCACGAACTTAGCCACTGCTGGGATGCAAATTGGAAAGCAAACCACTTATTTGCGCAAAACGTCGGTCACTACGGGCAACACAACGACGGGCGCTGAACCCGTTCAATCACTGGAGCCGGGTGAAATTACGACCGGTACCAACATCAATATCATGCCAAAAATATTGGCGGATAATGAAAAAATGATGCTGACGATGATGATGGACATCTCATCGCTCAATCGGCTGAGAAGAATAGAGAACAGGAACAAAACTGAAAGCATCGAAGCCCCCGATACCGCCTCCCGCTCTATTCCACAACGGGTATGGCTCAAGCCAGGCGAGACGGTTCTCATGAGTGGTTTTGAACAAAATATTCAAGATGGGAGTCAACGAGGGGTCGGTTCCTCCCGCCATTTTTTATTCGGGGGAGGGATGTCAGGGAAAAGCAAAAAAGAATCTTTTGTGATCACCATTACCCCTTTATTGCGTTAGTAAAAAATTCTTTAAGAAGCAACGCAAAAGAGTAAATGCCCGAGAGATTCAGAAGTAGGTTTTACCTTAATTTCGATATCGTAACAGAGACGATTTAAACAATCCATCAGCTTGCGTTCAGATAGATTGGAAAAATCTCCTTTTAACATACCGGAGACTTTAGCTTGTGTAATGCACATACGGTGAGCAGCCTGACTCTGCGTCAGACCCAGCTTACGTAGAGCCTTCGTGATTTCAATCACTAAACCCGATTTTATTTTTAGTTTATCGGGATTGGGTAAACCAAGATCGGAAAAGATATTGTTGGAACAAATTTCGACTTCGATGCCGTCAATGATTTCTTTTGTCATGATTTTTTAACCTCTTCGCAAAAGCCTCAGCTACTTTTAGCCTGGCGTGAATGATCTTCATCTCCTCTTTTGGAGTAGCAATGCCACTTTTACTCTTTTTTTGAAAACAATGTAAAACGAACATCGCTTCTTCAAATTTGACTGTCTAAAACGCTCTATAAGTACCAGCCATATCGTTTTTAACGATTTCCAGAACACGGGTTCCCCCGAAACCTTTCATTACTTTTGCTGAGTCATGCTGCTCCCCTCGTTGAGAGAAATCCAAGGCATGCCCGAAGAATTTGCGCACATCTTTAGGAAGAGCCATCAAATCTTTTTTGCTGCTTCCAATCCAGAAAAGGCGTTTTTCTTTTGTGATCATAAGTTAAATATACCTGAAATGGTATAAATCACCCTATTTTTTTAGCATAATAAAGAGTCATTTATGTCCCACGAAAAAAAACCAATCCATATTGTGACTTACAACAAAAAGTCCTTCGTCGTCGGCCTTGAATGGCGGGCGATTAAAGGGGACTTACATTTTATGAAAGAAGTGAAAGCCATTGGGAAAAGAGAACACCTGGATGTGGTCGCCATCCGGCAAAACGGATCTATTCAAGCAGGCTTCGCGCCCAAATTTTCTGTCCCACTCAAAGGAAAATATTCACTGGCGGTGTCATTGGTGTCCTTGATTTCAGGTAAATGGCTGGCCGTGATCCCAGTAGAGTCAATGGAGGATCATTATATTGTGATTGCTTCTACAGGTGGGTTGGTCATGCCCTGGACCGATAAAATCGTGCATGCAGAGGCCTTGGAGCAAGAGGTGGTGGATATGACGGCCCGTTTATCCCAAGGCGAGGGGGAAGTGAAGGTGTTTGGAGACAAACGGTTTTTATGGGTGACCGATGAGATGGCTTTGTCGGACGTACTGGCCGTTAAAAATCTGAAAAAAGAATTCAGGCTTAAACCCTTGACCTGGGGACTGACCCAAAAGGAAAAGATTTTTTGGGCGTCTTTTTTTATTTTTATCCTGAGTGTGCTCTATTTTTTGAATGAATATTGGGATCATCAAGAAAATAAAGCCCGTTTAATGGCAGTAGAAAAACAAAAATTAGCCGACGACATCAATAGAGCCGCTCGCTATCAATCGGCCCTTCTCAGCTTAAAGCCCCCTTGGGTAGATAAACCGTCTGTTCAACATTTTATTGAAGGATGCGACAAAAAAATACAGGACATCCCTTTGTCATTAGGCGGGTGGATCCCCGCTCAGATCACGTGTTTTCATGATAAGGCGGAACTGCTTTTTGCTCGGCTTGAGGGCTCTGCTGTGGGCGCGATGGATTTTAAATGGAGTGTGGAAAAACGTTATTCGGTGACCCCCCGCTTTAACGGAAAACAAACCGGGGCCGCCGTTTTCTTTCTTCCCATCCATGCCATACCCGAAGGCGATGACCCGTTACTGCCACTGTCACATCAGTTAGACAAGCTCATGACATTATTGCAACGCAATAATCTCAGGTTCACGTTAACGGAGGTGCCTTTTGCGGAAAAGACAACAGACGAACAGGGCATCGACTTTCCCTTGCCGAACTGGCGGGAAATGAATTTCAGCTATGAGAGCGCGATTCCTCCGAGAATGATCTTTAAAGAGAGTGAACTGCCAGGGATGAGAATAAAAAAAATCGCCTTGCTGATCAATCAGGATAACGCCGCCATCCAATATCAGGTACAAGGGGTGATGTATGGAAAGCCATAAAGTATTTCTCTTTTTGTTGACCCTTTTTCCCTCATTACTGAGCGCCACCCCTGACATCAACACCGTTGGTGAACTGGATGCCTTGCAAAGTCAAATCACCTGGTACAAGGCCTTGTCCGCACGCAATAAAGCGAAAGACGAGGTGGGATTGACGGGCTCGTTAGACAGGAGCCCCACGATGTCCATCAAACCGGATCCCATTCCGCGTATCACGAAAATGATTGGCCATGGAAAAAGCCTGTCTGTGCGTTTGCGTTTTCCTGATGGCACTGAAATGACCCGAAAAAAAGGGGACGCGATCCCAGGCGGTTTTACCCTCACCCAGGTTTCTCTCGATGAAGTCGTGATCACAGATTCTGAGGGCAAGAAAACCCTGCTAACAGAGGTTACCCCATGAAAGTCCTCCCTTTGTCAGGGCCCCATGCCGTACCCGATGACCGTTTACCGGAAAAATTAAAGGAAGCGATGTGTTTAGTGAAACTCAATGATGGTTCACTGACATTAAAAGTCGCTTCCCCTTTTATCAATTCCCTTGAAGTGATGGATTATGAGCGCCGATTGAAGGCTAGTCATGTTCCATTTAGCCTGGAGGCCTGTGCTTTATCTGACATTGTTGAATTCAATAAATCGGCAGAGTTGGACGTAAAGAATGAAGAGGACAAATCGACAAAAACCATACAAAAAAGAATCATTAAAATCCTCAGTGACGCGGTCACTCAAAGAGCCTCGGATGTGCATATCCGTTTGGAAAAAATTGTCTGCTCAGTCTATTTTCGTATCGACGGAAAGTTGGCTTATTACGAGGAATATTCCGCGAGTGAAGGCAGCCGTTGCATCAATACGCTGTACAACACCTTGTGTACGAACCAAAGTCATGCTTCTGTTTCTTACACAGATCCATCAGATGCAAAAATTCTGGAAAAATATGTGCAAGTCTTAGGTCTCACGGGAGGACGTTTTGCCAGCCGCCCTACTTCGGAGGGTCTATTGGTGGTGATCCGATTGATAGTTCGGCGTCATGGCGCCTTGTCACTCAATCAGCTGGGATTGACAGAGCAACAGGAAGCGGTTCTTGAACGCGCTATCTCCAGGCCCACGGGCATTATCTTTTTCACGGGGCCGATGGGATCGGGGAAAAGTACCCTGGTGCAGGTGATCAGTGAGCTCATTACCGCCAGAGACACAGGGATCCATTTAGCCACCGTCGAAAATCCGGTCGAGTCTCCGATTAAAGGAGCAGTGCAAACCGCGTTAGGCCCCAACGAGGAATGGTGGCAAGCCGTCAAAAGCCTGATGCGGCTCGATATTAATTGGATAGTGATGGGTGAAGTCCGCGATCACCTTTCAGCCACCGCCGCAATGGAAGTCGCTCAGACAGGCCATTACGTATTAACCACGCTGCATACCACGCATCCGATTGACACCATTGCACGCCTGAAAAGCTTAAAGGTCGAAAATGACTTCATCACGGATGCCTCATTGATCACTTGTTTGGTGGGACAACGCCTCGCCCCCAAACTCTGCCCTCATTGTAAAAAAAGATACCTCGAACACAAAAATGACATCTTACCGGTGTTTCAAGGGTTAATTGAGACATTTTGCCAAACTTCCAGGGTCTGCTTAAAAAATACGGGCGACTGCAAACACTGTGAAGGAAAAGGGGTGAAAGGACGGGTGGGGATTTTTGAAGTCATCGAAGTCGATGCCGAATGGATGCGCCGATATCACGAGCGGGGAAAAACCCATGCCTATGACTACTGGTATCAAAAAGGCGGACAGACCTTGTGCGAAAATACCCTTCGACTGATTAATGAAGGAAGGATCGATCCCGTCATGGCACATAAGGAGGTCTGTAACCTGGACCGGGATTTCATGGTGTTCACCGAAGACATCAGAGAAAAATCACAGCATCACAGGAGAGCATCAAATGAATCCATTTAACCGGATCCTGTGTCAGTGGACTTTTAACGCCGATGATCGCTCAGATATTTACGATAATTTCAGGCACTATTTGCTGGACGGCCAAAGCATTAAAAAAACTTTTGACAGGCTCATCATCAATTACACGCGCCGGGGAAAGAAGCCGAATAACGAAATCGCGCAGATCTTAAAAGAATGCGCGGCGCATTTTGAGGAAGGGACCCCTTTAGCAGAGGCATTAAAGGCGTGGTTTCCAGAGCAGGAAATCAGTGTCATAGAGGCGTGCCATATTGCCGGTCGTCCTGCGGATGGCTTCCATAAAGCCATCCACATCGCGCATTCCACTGAACAATTAAAAAAGGCGATTCGGGGCGCGCTGTTGACCAGTGCTTATCTCTTTTCGTTGTCTTTGACGATTTTAACCCTCGCCTGCGTGATGCTCGTTCCGTTGCTCCTGGAATCCGTGCCCCTGGTTCAATGGAGCCTGGCTCAAAAAGGCGTGTATTATTTTTATCTTTTTGTCATTACCTGGGGGGGTTGGCTCTTCATCGGATTTGTGCTGACCTGCATTCTCATTGTGTATTCTTTTCCGCGCTGGGTCGGGAAAAGGCGGTTTTATGCGGACAAATTTCCCCCGTATTCCTTTTATAAAGGAATACAGGGCTCGACTTTTGTCACCAGTGTCAGCGCCTTAATGTCCTCCAACATCCCGGTTAAAAATGCCCTGATAAAAATGCGAGACCTCTCCCAATCCCCCTGATTAATAGAAAAAATCAACGCGGCATTAGCGCGTCTCGCCGATGGGGAAGAAAATTTAGGCGCGGCGTTAGATACAGCGGGATATGAGTTCCCCAGCGAGGACGCGATCATCAAAATGCACAGTGTGTTTGAGACCTCGAATCAGGAAGGGGCGTTAGAGCGATTTGGAGAGCGATTGTTAGCAACCACCTTAATGCAGGTCGAACGGCAAGGGAATGTCATTAAATTAGTCAGTATGTTTGGGGGCACGGCTGCGACGGTCGGCATTGTGGGCATTATGTACAGCTTGATTGAAATCGCCTTCCACTTTTAAAGGAAAAAAAATGAACTCGTTAAAAAAAGGTATTTTTAATATCAGTGATGCCAGTATCGGTTGGGGTATGGCCTTTGTGGGGCTGGCGATGGTCGCGGCGGCGGGGATGGGGTTGTATGTCAAAGTCTATTCGACTTCAGCCGTCAGTAGTATCAACACCCTGCTCAACGAAACCAAATCCCTGCGCAGCTCTACGGATTATGGCACGGCCAGTTTGGTGCCCGCGCTTATTCGCTCAGGGGCGATCCCTAAAGGCATTTCGATTGTGGGAGACCGGCTTTTTAATGCCAGCGGCGGGGCCATCACCGTCACCGGCAGCGGAATCGGTTTTATTGTCTCAACAGCCGGCATGAATGAAAAAGATTGCATGAAACTCGCCACGACCTTAAGCAATGGAGATATCGCTTCGGTCCGAATCAACAGTGCGCCTGCGATGACGGGCGAGATATCACCGGCACAGGCCTCTGCCGCCTGTGTTGCTGGAAGAAACAATACGGTGACTTTTACTACGAATATGTAAGGCCCTTCATGTCTTGTCAATCACGGCTCAAAGAGACGGATTTTTTTCATTGATATCTCGACCATGATGACAGCAATATCAAAGGTCTCTGGGGATAAGGGTCTTTTTTTTCCTGCACCAGAACGGCTCTATGAAGATATGTCCAAATGAAAATCGGCTTGTTTTCAGTGTGATCACACTGAAAGATGATTTTAACAGTATTGATTAGCAGAGATTAAGACAACCTTCCGGCTCCCCATAGGAGAGAGAACAATGACATTTTTAAAAAAGGGCATCAGGCAGATCTCCGATGCCTCCATCGGCTTGGAGGTCGGGCTGTTTTGCTTTGCTCTGATCGTGGTGCCTTTGGTCTATGAGTTTAACAAAGACCAGCAGTACAGCACGGCGGCCAGCCATGCCCTGAGAGTAGAAAAAGCCACGCAAAAATACATGATGGATAACGCGTTGAGGATTGGAAGCCGTGCCACGGCGACGGCTCCTTATATCCTGGACGTGCCTCAACTGATTAATGCGGGGTATTTACCGGCCGGCTTTTCAGAGACCAATCTTTTTTCACAGCGTTATCACACCCGCATTGTTCAACCGGCCCCGTTAAAATTTCATCATATGATTTTTTTGACAGGCGGGGCTCCGCTGAGTTTGAGTGCCGCCCGGAAAATGGCGATGAGAATCGGAGGCAGCGGCGGTTACATCGAGGGCGGGTTAGCCAAAGGCGTGATGGGGAGCTGGACTGAACCCCTCTCGGCGTTTGGGGGCTATAACCCCGGAGAGGGTCATGTGGTCATCGCCGGATTTTTTTCTCAAGCGTCAGGCAAAAATGATTATTTGTATCGCCATTCGGTCCCCGGTCAGACGGAACTCAATACGATGAAAACGGCCCTCGATATGGATAAGAACGACATTAACGCGGTCAATACAGTCAATGCGAATAAAGTCAAAACCAATACCTTTCACGCCACAGGCTCAGCGCAAATTGAAGGTGCCCTTCGTTCTGGCGGCGACATGACCACAGACGGCTGGTTCATCACCCAGGGAGCCAAAGGGTGGTATTCCTCTGAGGGAGAAGGCGGATGGCATATGACCGATAAAACGTGGATTAAGGCCTATAACGGGAAATCGATTTATACCTCAGGCACCGTGCGGGGCGGCACGGTTCAGCTCGATCACATATCGATTTCGGGTCATAGATGTACTCCGAATGGGTTATTGAGCCGTGATGCGAGCGGGGCCATACTGTCCTGTCAATCAGGGGTATGGAAGGGAGCAGGGGGAAGCCACCTGTCACGCGCCGGAATGAATGCATTATCGGTAAAGTCCACAGGCGATTTTCATTTTGTTCTGGTCTCCATTTCATCCAGATTTTTTGCGGTCGACGGCTCACACACCGCCATGGCGAACTTTACCCTGTCGCTCAATGGCAGAGTGAGGGAACAGATCACGAACCGATTAAATGTCAGAAAAACCAGAGGGGGTGGCCACTACTGGGGCTACGAAACCGTGGGCGTCGTACAAAAACAATATCGCTTAAAAATAGCCCAGGGCGATCACCTCCGCGTGGCACTGAGCTCAGCCCATTACCACCTGAGCAGTGATATCAGAATCGATCTGTCGAATTAACGTCCCCCTCTACACTCTTGTTTCATTGAAATCACCCTGGAAGGACATCATGCTGAATCTCAATCGCGTGTTAGTGGTTTTTTTCATTTTTCTGGGTACGCATTTATTCAATACCCTGAAGGAAAAAGACGCCGAGGTCACATCACAGGTGACAGACAGTCTGTTCACCACGACCTTTCTACTGTATGCAGACAGGTTGTCGACCTTTAAAAAAAATCATCCTGCGTATACCGGTACGGTCAATGCTGATGGCTTACTTCCCCCTTGGTTAGGCAAAAAACCGGAGATAAGAATGCATATTGAAAATGGCATCGGTTATGTTGATATGCCCAATCAAGCGGGCCTGTATGCCGGGTTAATGAGCGCCACGGACCATTCCTCCCTGATGGGGGTCACCGATGAGCATCATCTCATCACGCTGTCCGGCCAAATCCCAAAGCCGCCGTTTATCCCTGAAAACCACCTTGTCTACATGAGATAACGACGATGATGCTGTTATTTTTATTGTCCTCGCTCAGCGCCCTGGTGATGGCCGTTTCCCTCCCTAAAATCATTGTCAGAGTGGAACAAAGCGTGATGGCTCAATGTGACGACCTCAAACCATCCCGTGAAACGACCCCGCCGATGTATCCGCTGGCCGCCGTCGCCCTATTGAATATTGCCCCGGTCTTTTATTGGTTTAATCCTGAACAGGGGTATTTATCGAGTTTTCTTTTTTTATTATCGGTTTCAAGCTACATCGATATCGTCCGGCGTTGGGTGCCGGACAGTGTGATTTTTTTGTTGAGTGGCTACAGCGTCTATTGTGTCTCCTCAGGCAGAATAGGCCCTTCACCCGAAGAAGCGTTCATGGCCACGGGCCTGTTTGTTTTTCCTTTTATCGTCATCAATGGATTCAGCTGGCTCAAAAAAAAAGTCTGGGTGTTTGCCTCAGGAGATATCTATATCGCCCTGTCCATCGGCTTATGGTTAGATAAAACAACGGCGGTCATGGTCGCCGGTCTGTCTATTTTACTGGCGTTGTTATACGGGTCAGTTTTTCGACAACCTCATTTCCCCTTTATTCCCTTTCTGCTTTTTTCTTTCTTGATGAATGGTTTTATCTGATTTTTTGAAAGGTGAAAGTGGGCTCTCTTTCAAGTCATCGTCATGAAAAAAACAGGATTGTTCTTTTTTCTGCTCACACTCTCTGGCCCTGCTGCCGCGCTTTGTTTTCAAGCCGCGGGGCTCCGTTACCAGTTAGATCCTGTGTTGCTGGAGGCGATGGCAATACAGGAAAGTGGTCTCAATCCCAGAGCGAGCGATCACAATAAAAATAAAGCGGGAAAGGTATTGAGTACCGATTTTGGATTGATGCAAATCAACTCCCTTCACATTCCCGCCTTAAAGACACTGGGCGTCATCAGGTCAAAAGAAGACCTGCTGAGCAACGCCTGTCTGAATGTTCAGATAGGTGCCTGGATTTTGGCCAGACATCTCAACATTTGCGGGCATCACTGGTCGTGCTTAGGCTCCTACAACGCGGGTTTTGCAAACAATAACCAACACCGCCGGATAAAATATGCCAGACAGGTGTATCGGCGTTATCAGCAATTGCGGAGTCAGCGCCAACACCCATAAAGCCCGCGCAAAAACAGACTTTTTCTCTTATTTTTTGATCGGAACCTCACCCCATGAAAAAAACCGGCGCTTTTTTGACAGGTTTGCTGCTGTCTGGCTGTCAAACGCCCAAAATAGAAAAACCGGCAAATCCCGCTTTTGAGAAGGCCGCGCGTTCTATTTCAATGAAGCAGGTAAAGCTCCATCAATCGGGGGCTTTACACCAAAAACGATCGCAGTTTGCTCAGCCCATTATGAGTGAAAACAACAGAGTGAACGTGGACTGGCAGGGAGATGCGCTGGCGTTATTGGCTCAATTAGCGCGTCAAAGAGGGCTCACCTTTGCCTGCAGTGGCCACCGGCTCCCTCTTCCGGTCAATGTCAGCGTGCAGGAGATGAGATTTGACGCGCTCCTTCGCCAGATTGAAACCCAAATCAGCTGTCGGGCGACACTCAAAAGACACCCACATAGTCTGCATCTGTTTTTTTCTCTCCCAGAAAAGGCAGGACACAGATGAAAAAATCAGGGCTGATGCTGTGGCTACTCATCCTCACTGGGTCGGCCTGGGCTCAAGAGCCAGAAAAAAAGCCCCCGCCGGATATCACCGCTTACCTTAATCCCTCAAACCCACACAAAGGCATGAGTGAGACGGTGCATCAAATGCTGACAGAAGCAGGGCACACCTTAGGATTTAGAGGCGGAAAAGCGCAGCGGGCATGGGAACTGCAAGGGGCTTTGAGACACAAAGAAAACATCCTCAGTACCCTCTATGATTTTCGAACCTTAATCAGCCCCCAAGGGTGGTTGCCCCCGGTCATCGTCTCGGCTCAAGACATCGCTCATATCACAGACGATCACATCCGCTCTGCCAGCCGAATCTACCACATCCTGTCTCCAGAACGATTTGTGAGCCATCCGCCCAGCTGGCGTCCGTATCTGATGGCAGGGTTAAGCACAACCACCACGGCGCTGCCTGACAACGCGGTACGACCGAAAAATGGCGAACAACGCACCGTTTGGCGAAAAGCGATAGAAAAAGGCTGGTCAGAAGGACGGGAAAGCGCAGACCGGATTTTAGAAGCCAATTTTCATCGTTTAACCCGGGATTATACGGGCATGCTGCAATATTCGACCCTGTTGCAACAAGGCATGATCACGCCCCCGAGGGTCACAGAGCAGCAACAAACGGTCGTGGGTACCCCAGATCAACTGATTTTAGGCGATAAAATAAAGCGCTTAAAACAACGCGCTCAATTCAACATCGATCACCTCGATTGGCAGCCCATCATCACGACGGAGAAAAAATCCAATGACGGCCAATAGCCTGCCGCCCTTTGATTTCAGCGCGGGATTAACGGCAGACACCCTGCGGCGATTTTTCGCCTGGTGTGCGAGTCACCAGGTCACCGACATTCATCTCCAGGGCGGCGCGCCCATGATTGTCGGCCGTTACGGGCGATTGATCAAAGCCAGTGCCTTTCGCCTGGAAGAGGCCAGATTAACCCAGTTAGTCGATGAGATATTTACGCCAGAAATCAAGGCGATGGTGAAATCAGGGCAGGGCGTTGATCGGGCACTCCAGCTCGAGGGCGATGCGAATGGACGCTACGGATTACCACGAGGAGAACGCCTGAGGTTTCGGGCCAATTTCATTCAAGCCACGGCGGGACGTCAGGAATTAACCATGGCCGTCACCTTAAGGCTCATTCCTTCCCACATCCCGACACTGGAGAGTTTGGTCATCGAGCCTGAGTTATTCAAAAATCTGTTGCCCCATAAGGGATTAATCTGGGTGTGTGGCGAAACCGGCTCGGGGAAATCAACGTTACTGGCGGCCATTTATCAATATTGTGGGCGTGTGTATCCCGATAGAAAAATCGTCACCTTCGAAGATCCCATTGAATATATTCTCGGCACGCCAGAAAATCGTTTGCCTCCGACCCAATCCCAAATTGGGCGTGACGTGAGCAGCTTTTCGGAAGGGCTGAGACTGGCGCTACGCCAGGCGCCTGATGTCATTGGGGTGGGAGAAATTCGAGATGGGGAGACCTTGATGGGGGCCATTGCCTGCGGCCAGTCAGGGCATCTGTGTTTGTCTACCTTGCACACCCATTCCCCCGCTGAAACCATTCCCCGAGCGGTCTTGATGTTTCCCCCAGACATGCGGGAAGCCGTCGCGCACGATTTGCTGGGAATATTACAGGTCATTGTCGTGCAGCAGTTATTACGCACCACAGACGGCCAACGCCAGGCCATTCGTGAATATCTGATTTTTGATGAAGCAGTGCGACAAGCGCTCTCTGAGTTGAATTACACCCAATGGAGCGCATGGATTAACCGACGTTTAAAAACGCAAAAAGCCCGTTTGGCTGACAAGGCATGGCAACTGTATCAAGAAGACCGGATTGCTGACGAAGAGCTCCTCAACGAAATGGAAGAGAGAAAGAAAAATACCCGCTGAACACTCAAAGATGTCTGATTTTTAATCCTCCTTATTTTTTACTCTCACAAAAGGAAATGCGATGACGTTATCCCCCTGGAGAGACGCTTCACGGCCTCTCACGATTTTGGGTATTCCAGCGCTGCTGTTACCGATTTATTTTGCCTGGTTTCGTTGGCCTACCTTGCTGACGCTCGCCATTTGTACCGCCCTGATTTTATTTTTTAAAGGGCTCTCCCTTTTTGGCGTCACGCTCACTGTGTTAACCCAAAGAGGGCTGCATCTGATGCGAGGTAATCCCGTCTTGGGGCGTCCCTGGTGGATTCGAAAATTTGTTGAATAACGGGAGACAGGCCTATGATGGCAACTGAAAAGACGTGGCTGGTCATTCCTTATGACGAGCTCTCGCTCGCCAAAGAGGCGGCCAAAAAGTTACCGCAGGGCGAAAATGCCCTGATTAGGTAAGCAGGCCGCAAGTGCCCACTCCCTCAAGAACCGTACGTGCGAGTTACCCCGCATACGGCTCACGCAACTTACTCACTTCAACATTTTTCCTTTTTTGCTATGTAATTGTCTGTGGCAATTAGCATGTAACAATCTTAGATTAGCCAGCTTGTTGTCACCCCCTTCAGCTTTAGGCTGAATATGATGAACATGCAATTGTTCACCATTGTCCAACTCTTGATCACAGAGAGGACAATAACCTTTCTGTCGCTTATAGAGGTTAACTTTGACACCGTAAATAAAAGGCTGTTTACGTGCCTGCCTATTACGCCAATAGTCACGCAATTCCGGATTGTCGGGGGAAGCATTTTTTGGAACTAGCCAATGACGCTGTATTTTTGTCCATGCATGCTTCCAAAGAAATCCACCGGTTGATTTATCCATAAATACTGAATAGTCTTCTCTACCTGGTATCTTGCCTAAGTAGTGTTTTCTTCGCCACCACCAGTGTTTATTGGGATGACGTCGATACAAATATCTACGTTGGCGGATCCACATCCATTGGTCTAATGCACTGAATGTTCTTTTTGAAGCACCAATACGATAGTAATTACACCATCCTATTATCTTGGCATTCAGTTGTCTTATTCCTTCTTGTGTCGGCATACCGATAATACCTTTCCAGGTCATTCTCATTTGCTGTTTGTACCTTTTCATCGACTCCTTTGAGGGCTTCGTTAACAATATATATCCCCGTTTTCTGTGGCGATTGTCATAATGTCGTATATTAAATCCCAGGAAGTCGAATCCTTCCTTCAAGTGTTTGATACTGGTTTTTTCTTCAGAAAGAGCTAACCCTCTCTGAGCTAACCAAATTTGCAACTTTATTTTGGCAGTTTCGCACTCTTCACGGGATTTACCGAATACGACAAAATCATCCGCATAACGAACTACTGCATAAGGTTGCCCTTGTTTTGGCGTGCCGTTTTTCCAGTATTGAATACCCAGTAAGGTCTCCATTCCGTGGAGTGCAATATTGGCCAGTAGTGGACTGATAATCCCGCCTTGCGGAGTACCTGCAACATTGGGTATATAGTTGCCATGTTCCAGCACACCGGCTTGTAACCATTGTTTAATCATGTTTCTTTCGGGGAATCCCCCGATTTTTTTTATGAGAAAATTATGGTCAATGTTGTCAAATGCGCCTTTAATATCTGCATCTAGTACCCAGTGCCGTGTCCCTCGTGCTCTGGCAATACAGAAAATTTTTTGTATTGCGTCATGGGCACTTCGCCCCGGTCTAAATCCGTAGCTGACTGGTTCAAATTTTGCTTCCCAATAAGGTTCCAGCGCCGATTTAACTATCGCTTGTCTACAGCGGTCGAGAATGGTTGGGATCCCAAGAGGGCGTTTTTTTCCATTCTTTTTTGCTATGTAAACTCGTTTTACTGGATAAACCTTTTCTGAAGTTGTTTGGCTTAATAACTTATAAAGATGTTCTCGTCCTTTATGGTCATTAATTACCTGATTATCTACTCCAGCCGTGTGTTTTCCCCGATTGACCTGAGTGACTTTCCTGATAGCCAGAAGATGGTTAGCTCTTGATTTCATCATGAGTTTTTGCAGATTTCTGACTTTCTTTAAGTCACCTGTTGCTGAAGCCCTATATATTCTTTGCCTTAGATTATTAATCATGGCTGTCACAACACGCCAGTTAATAGCATGCCATTCCAGTTGTTGTTCATAGTTTTGATTTATTACGTTTGCCATAGGCATCTAACTCTTCTAAATCAATTCATAACCTTGGTAAAGGATTATATGGGTAAGTCACCCGTTCCACGTCAGCCTCTTTTCAGAGTAAAGTAATTACCTCTATCAATCCTGTTATGATTTCCAGTTGCCTTTCGGCTGATTGCCTTCGCTTTTTGGAACGTCTTATGCCCACTGTCTCTTAGTATTTACATCAACACTAAAAGATTAATGGGGTTACCGTGTTTCACACCATGAAGATACATTGAGTGGGCTGCCTCCTCTATGCCGGGGAACGGGATCCGTCGTAAAGAACGAACACTCTTCTTTACCCGTTTCTAACTGTCGTTAAACTTCCCCATAACACGTCACATCTGATTTCGTGTTTTACTTGCTTACGACATTTTAATAACGGAGATTCACTTTATTCAACCCATTTCAGTTTTGCCTTGCCCCTATTTCTTATTCAGCTTAATACTTTAGTTAGGCTTTCATTCTCGCTTAGCACAAGAGAATTACTCCTCTTGCACCGAGTAAGTGGCAATAAGGTTTCGGATCAACCTTACCCTTTTTCAAGGGACTTCTGTGGTGCAACTTTCACGTCGCACACGCTCAGTCAAGATTTAGGCGGACAGTTAGAAGGAAAAAGAGAGGACGTGCTACTCAGCCAAAAATTTGCTCAAAAATTTCCTTACCCGATTATTTTTGACGAATTGGGCGCTTATTTTGCCTCAGGTCTTGACAAAACAGCCGCTCAAATGCGCTCTTTGCAATACATGCTCATGATAGCCGCACAGGATGTGCAATCCATGATGGACAAATCGATGCGCGAATTTTTGACGGTGAGCGCCAATCAGCGGACCAAATGGTTTATGGCCTTAGAGGATGCCCAGGACACCTTTAATCTGATTCGTTCTGCCGCAGGAAAAGGGTATTACAGCGAGCTGTCTTCCGTTAAGCGTAAAGGCAGTCTCAGTGGCAGTCGGTATGAAGACGCCGATACCCATCACATTCGTGAACGCGATAACATTGAACTCACGGAACTCAAAGCCCTCAACAAGGGGGAGGGCGTCATCGTATTTCAGGATGCCGTGGTACGAAGTGCCGCGATTTTTATTCCAGATGAGGAAAAATTGTCCTCAAAGCTTCCTATGCGGATTAACCGGTTTATAGAGCTCAAACGCCCTGATTTCGACGCATTATGTGAGGTTGTTCCAGAGCTCAGGCACAAAGGAGCCGCTTTTAAACAAGAGGTACAGGGAATTTTACAACGCTTAAAAACAGCTGACACTCAAGAGAATAAAGGCACTTTGAACGTCAAGCTGTTCGATAAAACACTCCATCATCTCTGTGAAATAACACAGAATTTGGACCACCGTAACGACCTGTCTTACACCCACGAGGAGCGAGGAATAATCCTGTTCGAAGCGGCGCGTCATTCCTTAAAAATAACCGAAGGGCAATACAGAGCAGACAAAGAGCCTAAAGAGATTACACTCGAACACTCAACACCCTGACGAATCTCACGGGTCAGGCCCCCTCAAATCTTCAGAAAAACAGCTTTTCTTGAGGCATTTTTGGGCAAACTGAGATTGCTCCTCGGTCACCTGCCCACAGGGCTGACCGTGCTTATCATACCGTTGAGCCCCCAGAACCCCTTGTTCAAGATAATCACGAGAGCGCGCTATCGCTCTAATGCAGCGGCGGAGCCCTTTTTTTGAAAGCGGTAACTCCTGTGTGTTGATGTCCTCATACAAATCCTCAAGGAGGTCTATTTTCATTAATTTGAGCCCATGACCAAACAAGGCGGGCCAATAAGCAGAAAGGGTCTCTACTGCATGCTCAAAAGAGACATTAGGCTGCTTGTGCGGTTTTTTTTTGACTTTAGGGGAAACTAACGGAAGACGTTTGGTCTCAGCCACTTTCTCTGGCTCTTTTTGCTTCGGTTTCTTTTTTAAGGCAATAAGGGGTGCACAGGGAGAAGCGCCCCTACGTGGATTCATCAAACAGGGGGTTTTGCTTTCTGACCTTCTGGGGCCTAAGGTCAGCGTTTTTTCAAAGGGGATGGAGTTCATGCGCTTTTTTATGAAGCCTCATCAATGAAATAACCGAGCGATGTCTTCCACAGGTAGCCCCGTATATTTTTGGATTTTTTCTGGACTTTCTCCATCGGCCATCAGCTTTTTGGCGATGGTCAGGGTAGCCTGTTTCAGGCCCTCTTCTTTACCCTGCTGTATCCCCTGCTGTATCCCCTGTTTTAAACCTTCTTCTAAGCCTTCCTTTCTCAGCTCTTCTGCTATCGTCATCACATTCTCCCGTTGAGTGGTCGAAGAAAGGGCCTCAAAAAATAACGGGCGAGAGGCCGTTTCTCCCTCTTGAAAGAGATAATACAACAAACTTTTAAACAGGTCATCGTTTAACGGGAAACGCTTATCCAGACGAATAAGATAAGGCGCGATGTCCATCATGTCACGAACTCGGACCAGTTTCTGGACCAGTTCAAGCCAGGCAATCATCCCATGCTTCAGAATGTCTTCTTCGGGAATAACCGTCACATCTACCAAAGTAAAAGGCTCAGAATCTAATCTCCGCGCGGCTTCTTTGTCATCAAAATAATCGAACCAATCCAGACTGTACGGGTAAGGACTCGTTTCTCCATGGTAGAATAACTGGCACGACCACCGGCAAGGTGTCGTTGCCCTGCTCCAGGTGCCGTTGCATGGCTGCCACCGCATACCTCAAAAGCCTAAACGCCATCAGTTTTTCAGGTTTGCTCTGATTAGGTAAGCAGGCCGAAAGTGCCCACTCCCTCAAGAACCGTACGTGCGAGTTACCCCGCATACGGCTCACGCAACTTACTGACTTCAACATTTTTCCTTTTTTGCTATGTAATTGTCTGTGGCAATTAGCATGTAACAATCTTAAATTAGCTAGCTTGTTATCACCCCCTTCAGCTTTGGGCTGAATATTATGAACATGTAATTGTTCACCATTGTCCAGCTCTTGATCACAGAGAGGACAATAACCTTTCTGTCGCTTATAGAGGTTAACTTTGACACCGTAAATAAAAGGCTGCTTACGTGCCTGCCTATGACGCCAATAATCACGCAATTCAGGATTATCGGGGGAAGCATTCTTGGTAACTAGCCAATGACGCTGTATTTTTGTCCATGCATGCTTCCAGAGAAATCCACCGTTTGATTTATCCATAAATACTGAATAGTCTTCTCTACCTGGTATCTTGCCTAAATAGTGTTTTCTTCGCCACCACCAATGTTTATTGGGATGACGTCGATACAGATATCTACATTGGCGAATCCACATCCATTGGTCTATTGCACTGAATGTCTGTTTTGACGCACCAATACGATAGTAATTACACCATCCTATTATTTTTTCATTCAGCTGCATTATGCCTTCTTTTGTCGGCATGCCAATGATCCTTTTCCAGGTCATTCTCATTTGCTGTCTGTACCTTTTAATCGACTCCTTTGACGGTTTCATTAACAACACATATCCCCGCTTTCTGTGGCGATTTTCATAATGTCGTATATTAAATCCCAAGAAGTCGAATCCTTCCTTCAGGTGTTTGATACTGGTTTTTTCTTCCGAAAGGGCTAACCCTCTCTGTGCTAACCAACTTCGCAACTTTATTTTAGCTGTTTCGCATTCTTCACGGGATTTACCTAATACAACAAAATCATCCGCATAGCGCACTACTGCATAAGGTTGGCCTTGTTTTGGCTTGCCATTTTTCCAGTATTGAATACCCAGCAAGGTTTCCATTCCGTGGAGTGCAATATTGGCCAGTAGTGGACTGATAATCCCTCCTTATGGAGTACCTGCAACACTGGGTATATAGTTGCCATGTTCCAGCACACCGGCTTGTAGCCATTTTTTAATCATGTTTCTTTCGGGAAATCCCCCGATTGTTTTTATGAGAAAATTATGGTCAATGTTGTCAAATGCGCTTTTAATATCTGCATCCAGTACCCAATGCCTTGTCCCCCGTGCCCTGGCAATACAGAAAATTTTTTGTATTGCGTCATGAGCACTTCGTCCTGGTCTAAATCCGTAACTGACTGGTTCAAATTTTGCTTCCCAATAAGGTTCCAGCGCTGATTTAACTATCGCTTGTTTACATCGTTCGAGAATAGTTGGGATCCCAAGAGGGCGCTTTTTCCTATTCTTTTTGCTATGTAGACCCGTTTTACTGGATAAATCTTTTCTGAAGTTGTTTGGCTTAATAACTTATAAAGGTGTTCTCGTCCTTTATGGTCATCAATGACCTGATTATCTACTCCAGCTGTGTGTTTTCCCCGATTGATCTGTGTGACTTTCCTGATAGCCAGAAGATGATTAGCTCTTGATTTCATCATGAGTTTTTGCAAATTTCTGACTTTCTTTAAGTCACCTGTTGCTGAAGCCCTATATATCCTTTGTCTTAGATTATTAATCATGGTTGTCACAACACGCCAGTTGATGGCGTGCCATTCCAGTTGTTCATGGTTTTGATTTATTACGTTTGTCATTGACATCTAACTCTTCTAAATCAATTCATAATCTTAATAAAGGATCCTATGGGTAAGTCACCCGTTCCACGTCAGCCTCTTTTCAGAGTGAGGTAGTTACCTCTATCAATCCTGTTATGATTTCCCGTTCCCTTTCGGATGATAGCCTTCGCTTCTTGGAACGTCTTATGCCCACTGTCTCTTTCATATTTACATGAACATGAAGAGATTAATGGGGTTACCGTGTTTCACACCATGAAGATACATTGAATGGGTTGCCTCCTCTATGCCGGGGAACGGGATCCGTTGTAAAGAACGAACACTCTTCTTTACCCGTTTCTAACTGTCGTTAAATTTCCCCTTAACACGTCACATCTGATTTCGTGTTTTCGTTGCTGACGACATTTTAATCACGGAGATTCACTTTATTCAGCCCATTTCAATTTTGCCTAGCCCCTATTTCTTATTCAGCTTAATACTTTAGTTAGGCTTTCATTCTCGCTTAGAACAAGAGAATTACTCCTCTTGCACCGAGAAAGTGACAATAAGGTTTCGGATCAACCTTACCCTGATTCAAGGGACTTCTGTGGTGCAACTTTCACGTCGCACGTGCTCCAGCAAACAATATAAATACCCGTCCTTTCCCGTCGGGGTTTCAAACGAATACACCATATCGGAATGAGATTGCTTCAAAGTCGGCTCAACAAAAGAACCCGACACCCTTTTCAACGAAGACAGGCAGACTTGACTCAAAACATCCGCCGGAAGATGCACTTCAAAAAAATTGCGGGCGAGGGCAATATCTCCCAAAAACTGCTTAAACAAAGCGTCGTGCGGCAGAAACATTTTCATGGAAGTCACTTTTTCCTAGATGACAAGGACGATGACTTTTTCTTCGCTCCGCTTTTTGATTTTTTAGCCACTTTAGTTTGTTTGGGCGCTTGTAAATGAACGGAGTCTTTCAGACTTTTCCCCGCAGAAAACACAGCGACTTCACGAGCAGGGGTTTTGATTTTTTCACCCGTTTTGGGATTACGAGATATCCGCTCTTTGCGATGGCGGACTTTAAAAGTCCCAAATCTGATGATTTGCACCGGCTCTTTTTTCCCCAATGCTTCGATAATACTCGAAAAAACAGCGGTGACCGCCTCGGTTGATTGCGCCTTCGTCAGGCCAGACTTGTCTCGGACTTGCTCAATTAACTCAGTTTTATTCATCCTTTATCCTTTCAAATTGTTATCAAATATACCGCCCGATAAATACGCTATCTCTGCCCATTTTTAACGAAATATCAACAAACAACAACCCATTTCCAACAAATGATAAAAATAAAAAGGGGCGATGCGCTCAGGGAGTCAAATTCGGAGAATCAAATACAATGGGAGCGGGTTTATCTTGAGACCGCATTTCACAGACCCGTTTCTGCTGAATAGGGTCTGTTAACCTCAAGGCAGTCTGACCCATTTCATTGAAATCTCGAACCAACGAACACGCTTTCTCAACGTACTCCCGCGGACCCGAGAAAACCCGTTTCTCTCCACTTTTTTGCTCTGCCAAATGTAACCCCGCCACCATATTGTCCCCCTCGTTTTCAAACGGTCTGGCCATCTCAATGGTTTCCCCTCGGTCAATCATTTGGGTGATTCCTTCCTTTTTGTATACAATCGCCCCGTCACGGTGGATATGATGGGTATAGCCTTTGAGCTCAACCGGCGCAATATCATCTGAAACGGCACATTCAATGACCGTATCACTGAGGTAAGCCGTGCGCTCATCCCGCTTCGCTTGGTAAGCCCACCCTCTTAACTGGCTAATGGCCGCTTTATCCCCTTTTAACGCCTGCTGTTCCACCCAAACACGATAAGACAGTCGCCTATTTTCTGGAGAACGATACCAGTTCTCCCGCTCTTCCTTTAATTTTAAACGCAACTCGGCCATCGCTTTTTCTCGCTCAAAAGCCAACACATGATAGGCCAGTTTTCTCATTAAAGGATCGCGCACCGCAACACACACATGGGCTCTTCGGAAACGAAAGGTCATGGAAAGAGTTCTGAAACGATTTTTTGCGTCAAAAGAAGGGCATTTCGCTTCTTTTTTGTCATGTTGATAACGCAATTTTAACTCTTCTCGGGCCTCAGCACGTTCTAATCGGCGAGTCATTCGAGCTTGATGATCACGCAAATGAAGTCGATCATCATAATGTGAACTCACCATATAGTTTGTTAAGGTCACCTCCCCTTGTTCATTTTTAAATTCCATCACTCGGGGCGCACTTTCAAATTCGCCAAGGCGAGGCACTAATTTCGAAAGAGTGAGTTGAGGATGTAAACTGCTGGCCTTCAAAGGAGTCTGTTCAGGATGTACGCGATCATAAATAGCCAAACCTCGGTCCTTCTTTTTCAGTTCCAGTCCCGCCCTAATCAAAACAGCATGGAATCGCTCCCAATAGAGGTTTTTTTCTCCCAGAATCTTTGAAATCTCTTCACGACATTCACGCACCGCATAACCATAAAAGCTTTCCTTATCTGAATAATATTCCAGTTTCTTAGCCTCAATAGGCATGGGTTTTTGATGAGAGTACGAACGAACAACCTGATGATGGTCGTTAATCACATAGCACCCATGAGTTCTCGTCCAGCCATACTTTAATTCCATTTCTCTACTGGCTTTATGTAATTTAGAAATATCATAGGCATCATCGGCAACTTTATAAGTCACAGGATGGATCCGATTCGCGGCAACATGACAATGCAGATGGTCTGTATCTCGATGAATCGCAGTCACGTATTGATGGTCAGACATCCCCAAGGCTTTAAGACTATGACGCGCGCTTTCAAAAATCTGTTCTACCGTCGGAGAGTCCGTCTCCGGCCAGGATAAAAAAAAGTGATAAACGGGATCTTTACAACGCGTATTTTTTAAAGCAACTGCTTGCATTTCTACCGCCGCTGTGGCCACGCTCAGTGTATTCGTTTCGCATAAAACCTGATCAAAAAGAACCTGATGCCGACCATCAGGAAATCTCTCAGTGATAAGGCTTTTATCCGCATCTCCGTGACGATGAATGTAACCCATTAAGCGTTCAAAAATGGCTTCTTTTGATTGAGATAAACGGGCTTTTTGGCTCTCTGGATCAATCACGTCATCATGATGATGGTCATCACGAGTCGTCGTATAGGCCAATAAAGTGAGAAAACTTGATTTTCCATCCCTCCGTTTTTTTGCCTTACCCACAATCATTTATTCTGCCCGCCCTAAGGTTAAAATAGCTTCCTGGATAGCCACGAAAACTTGTGCATATTCTTCGCTTAGAACGCCCTTCCCTTCATTAAAAAGACGTTTCTGTAGAGACCCTAATCGACTCAATTCCATCACTAATTCCGGATCAAAGTGAGTTTTTATTTTGCGATTTAACCCACAGCGAATGAGGTAAGTACTTAAATTCAAACCTGCCGATTGGGCTTTCTCTTTGAGATGCTCTTTTTCTTCTGGAAAGCAACGAATACTGGGAATAAGGGCCGTTCTTTTTCGTTTTTCACTTTGGCTCATGGCGTTATTTTCTATGGAGTAAATAAGAATTCTTTCTTAATTGGGGTGTCGGGGCGAAGCCCTGACCAAGAGTTTTGAAGGGCCGCTTGCTTGCAAGCGGTGCTTCAAAACATATCTAGTCCTCTTTGTTAAATAGCAATTTTGATATTATGGCTTAATTTCTTTGGGGTGTCATTATTGACGATAAAAATCTCTTCTGTACAGATAAAGTACTTTGAGATTTGAGTTAATTTTTTTACGCTAAATTTAAAATATTAAATTTTTTTTACAGATATAACTGTATTAAAAATTAAAAAAATCATAGTGAAGAGATTGAAATAATCATGCGGGAAGTGAGTAGGATTCGAAAGGTAAAAATAAGCGGGTAATATGGAATTTTTTATCCAGTTAAATTGTTTTCTTATTTAGCAGAAAAGATAAAACTCACTAAAACCAGAAAATATTTTTTGAAAATGGAAAAAGTAAAATGGCTTCTAAAAATATGACACAGTTGAAGAACTTGAAAAAGCAAAAGAAATGCTAGAAGAATGACCTGACCTCAAGACAATGAGACTCACTAAAAACGCGGTCTTGAATAATTTAAAAGCACAAATCATTAAATTAGCCTTAAATAAATGCTACGTTTCATAGGTATAAAAGTGACATTAAAAGATATTCAAAAATTCCTAATAAAAAGAAATTTCACGTAGATATCTTTCCATTTTCAATCGAACCCAATTATCTACCCTTGAAGAGACAAAAATTAATCTTCAGTTAAAAAATTACATAAAAATTTGAAAAAAACTCACAAAAATCTCTGTAAGTTTTTTTTAATTTTTAATTACTTCAGTAGTATTATGCACCAACGACCCTTATCAGTACTTTTATATTTTTTAAGGATGAAAAATATCTATGACTCAAAAGCCATCTCCCTCAGATTTTTTTATTACTCATCATCAATCTGATGTGCCCATTCGTCGTACTAAACGCACGCCGCCTGATTTTGTAACCGTTGATCAATGGGAGGGTCTATCTCAACCTGTCATGACAAGGTCTGACGGCGGTTCGACCCGATATGCAGGACAACTCATTATTCAGCTAGAAGACAAACCGGGGGTTCTCAAGTATGCCGTCAGACTCGCGGAAAAACACCCAGGCTCTGTCTTAGTCCAACTCGATAAAAAAAATCATTATCGCGTGTTATCCGGCTCTCCAAAAACTCTTCAAGGCAAATTGCGTTGGCAATTAGTAGGACACTCCAATCCATCTCCTGAAAAAACATCCCCTTATATTCGGACCATGTCTGGCATGACACCTGCTGATTTAGCCGACCTTTTAAAAGTTTTTAAACAACGTTTTAATAAAGAATATTCTATCAACAGTACTCCAAACCGGATCAGTTTAGTGTCATGTCGACTGATCGATCACCTCCCTGAAAATTTTGCCACTCAATTTGCTCATGCAATGAAACAACAGGGTATTCAGGCTGAAATATCGGCCAGAGTATCACTGGTGTCTGTTCCTTTACATGGTCATGGAAAAAAATTCACCCGTAAAATGACATCAGTAAATCAGGCTCAGACCGCAGGAGAAACCTTACTATTAGGCTGGAACCAAAAAAGAGAGCTGATACATAAAAAGCACAGCAGTGCTTTTCGGTTGTTGTATCCTGTATTAAAGGATTGGGCACCAAACAATTTTACAGATCCTAAAATAAAAAGTCAGAAATTTAAGTATCTCGTTTATCCTTCTTCAATTAAAAATTTAATACACCGCAAAGACATTTTTTCAAAAAACATTCAGGATAAAATCAGAAAGTGGGATTTGATGTCTGCCAGTATCCTCTCAGATGAGACCCTCAGAGGCTATACAGTCGGGGTGATATTGGAGGTCCCTGAACAAAATATTTTGGCCGCCGCTCCAGATGAAAGCATTTTTGAGCCCAATGTAGACGGTTTTGTAAAAAAATCCGGGGCGGACTTCCCTTCAATAAAAACAAATATTTTTCAAAAACTCAATGAGATTAGTCATCCCAAGAACACCATAGAAATTAATGGTCTGTTATCGAATCAATTATTTCACTACCGACAAAGAATCAGCGGACCTGATGATATTATCAAAAAAACATCGGGGCGAAATACAGTGCTGGTAACGGGACGACCTTATATCAATATTTATCCCGATTATCCTGTGACAAAAGACATTAAAATCACCGGGCTGTTTTTGATATATTCTGATCCCCCTAAAAACACAGGGGAGGCGCCCAGTTTTTCTTCTTCAGAGCCTGTTTCTTTGAAAGATTTAGGGGTATTACGTGAGGCGGCTCGAGATATTACCCAAGAATTAGGCATTGAATTAAAGGTCATCAAAATACATCGGGAGACTGATGATGCACAGGGTCATCATAAAAATATTCCCCCCAAAATCAATCAAAAGACATCAATCAGTCCCTCAGAAATGACCCATGGTCAAAAAAATCTCGGGTCTTCTTTAACCGAAAACTTAAAACGAGTTTGGACCTTGGTCAATGACCTCTGCTCTAACAAGTGGACATCCTTTAGCCCCAGTGATCTCAAAATATTAACGGATTTTTTTCATCTCCCCTCAGGAGGACTCGACTGGCAAAAATTATACCAGGTATTGTCCGATCGAATGTTTTATTCTCAATTTACGACTCAAATACAAAGCTTGATGCAATTAAGTGACACTCATGGTCAATTCATGAACTTAACAGGCCAAGAGGCTTTAAATCGCATCGCTCAATGGGACAACTTTGTTGTCGAAAATATGGTGCGTTGGAACGAACGGATAAAATTGTACAATAAAATCCCTGGATTTGGCCCTCAAATTCATCCTGGCATACAAGCGATGTATATTGATGATGGCAGTGACTTGGCGCAAAGAAAAGCGAGAAAAGTGAGTTTAGCTTATTTAAGCTTACTCAGGCTGGATGATAAGGCTTTACGTGTAAAATTACTCGATGCATTTCAATCTCATGCTGAGATAAACGAACAAAAAATATTTTCTCAAGGGGATGCTCAAGACCCCAAAAATTTTGGGCCGCTGATTGACCAGCTGGAAGAAAATTCTGCTTTTATTGCAAAAGGTCTCCAGAGCCTCGATCAATTTTTTAACACCCTGGATAATGAAAAGGCGGGATATTACCAGCTACGTATGGGGGAACATATTTTAGCGATAGCGAAACGTCAGGGAGAAGATGAAAAAATCCATTGGTACGTCTATGATGCGAATTTTGGTGAAATATCGATGACCAGTGATAAATTTCAAAACACCAGTGACCCTCTGAGATTAATGTTACAGGACTATTTCACGCACTTAAAGAATGTACGTCAAGAAAACGGGACAGGGGTATTTGATGTTTATCAGTTCAATTCTGATCACATGTTTAAAACCTCTTCTTTTAAACAATTAAAAGAATTTATCAGCAATACTGATGGCTTGTTGCACACTTTATCGACCCATAAATTTTTTAAAACACACAAAAACAGGGGTAACACACAACAAGTTGGCAAGCTATCTCGTACAGTCGATATGTTGGGAAAAGCACATCAAGGACTCTCCTGGATCCGATCTTTAACATTCCTATCTCATTACTGGCGGCGGCGTTATTCAGACCAATTAATGGAATCCCAAAAACAGGCCCTAGACTTCGAAGCTCAGCTTGCCATGGCGGGTCTTATGTACGATGTGGGGAGTACCTTTTTAGAATTGGGTTTTAGTAAACTGGGATTTCAACTGATTCAAAAGTTCTCTTCTCAGTCCGTTGGGGTGTTTGCTTCTAGAATCCAGCGGTTGCAGTTTAAAGCAGGACTCAAGCTGGCTCGATATGGCGGCCCTTTCTTAAATATCTTGGGGGCCGGTTTCGATATTTATCAAGCACAAAAAACTGCCACTGAACTTAAAACAGCGACTGAACCGGATATTCAACAAGACTTAAAGGTCAGTATAGCCCTTTCTTCTTTAGGCGCTTTTATCAGTCTCACCAGCGGCCTGACATTCTTAGCCCTAAGCGGAAAAATGGCATTAATGGGCGGCATGATGGGGATAGCCTTGGGAATGTTGACCGCTGTAGTGGGGGGGATTTATTTCTCAGTGCGTGAAGTTCAACAAATCGAGCGCTACGCCACCTTGACAGGATCACAAAAATTACGGACCGGATGGTTGAAATTTTTGGGCTCAGAAATTGACACAGAAGTCGCTAATCAGGTCACAAAAGGACAGGCAGAAAAACAGGCTAAAGAAAATATTCATCAACAGTTTAAAACACATTTTCAAGCATTATTGGATTCAGATAATGAAATAGAAGCGGTGTATTACACCACAGGACCCATCATTTTAAGCGGATGTCCTTATAAAAAATTAACAGGAAGAAAACGGGCTGACTTAGCTCTTACCGTTTCTAAACTAAATCGAAATATCTTCACAAAATACATCAAAGATAAAATACTGCCCTCACAAGCTGGGGCTATATTATTAGACCATAGAAGAAAAAAAGAGGGGCAATTTTCTCTTTATGTTGATCTCACTTTAGAAAACAGTGAGTACAAATTTTACGACTTCGAAGGACTTTCAGCTACTCATGACAAGATCTCTCTTGATACTGATGTGCTTTCAGAGGGCATTTTATCTGTCAAAAGACAGAGCCAACTTTCCAGTACCTCATCGCCCTCTGTTCCCCCTATAAAGGCGGATCCCCCTGATTCTACAAAACCGGCTAAAATTTATTTTTTTTGGGCGCGGGAAACGATGAGGTAGTCGGTTATAAAGAAAAAAGGAATATCTTTGATATCGGTGACGGTACCAAAAATTTCAAAGGGGGCGGTCAATCAGATACTTTTATCTTTAGGGGGAATACTCCTCCCCCTAAACCCAGCGTATTAGATGGAGTGAGGGGTTCTAATCTTCTAATAGCCAACAAAAAACCATCACAAGGGGGATACCGTGTCGATCTTCAGGCAGGGTATTTTTCTTTCACCGAGGGAGATGACTCTAAAAAAATAGCCACATTAAAAAACATTCATCACATAGAGACCTGTCCAGAAACAGACGATGTGATTTGGGGTAACGATCAAACAAATATCCTCAATGGAAAGGGAGGGGAGGATAAACTGATTGGATTTGATGGCAATGATATTTTAGTGGCGCAGGCCGGCAAGATGGAGGGAGGAAAGGGCACAGATTGTTATCGTGTTTTACAAAATACCCACGGCGAACCCGCGACATTAATCATCAAAGAAGAAGATGATCCAGAAGAATTCAGCCATGTTTTTTTGGATTATTCCGTGGAGCAAATTATCAGTATTAGAAGGCTCAAGCAGAATGTACTCATTGAATTACGCAATAACAATGACAGTATCACCACCTTAACATTATCTTATCTCTATTTTCTCTCAGTTGAGAGACCACAAAGAAGGTTAACCACCCAATATATTTTTTATACCCAAGAGGGCGTCATCTTCTCGGGCCTCCCTTCTGAAATTGCATTCAATTTCAACGAAGAAGAACCGGAGCCGCTGACTTTAATAGCACAATATGCTCAAAAATTTGATCAAAAGTTTACTCCGCCTGAATACGAAAGCGAAAAATATCCCTTAATCATTCAAAAAATGGCCTATCAGAAAAACAGGGGGGGTTATCGATATCAGGGGCGAAAAAAAAATATTGCCGGATTTTTTGAGATTAGTTCCGCAAGAAACGGGTTTTGATGATGACTTACAGGGAAATGAGCTCAACAACACCTTACACAGCAAAACAGGGGAAGATATTTTAGAAGGCAAAGAAGGACGAGATATGTACATCATCGAAGACAGACCCACGGGAACACAGGTGAGCATTTATAATTATGATGAACCTGAAACAGGCGAGCCTGAGCAAGACATTGTCCTAGTGCCTTTTTTACTCGATGATATTGAAATAAAACAAGAAAAAGACCATGTGATTTTGAGTCATCTCGATTCTCCCACAGAACATGTCACTATTCGTTTGATGAATTTTATGCGCGATGAAAGCGATAGGCATCTTTCCATCATGGATAAAGAGGGACGTGTGCACACAGTGAAACTCAACTCTAACCATGAACCAGACCTCGTTGTAGATCAACTGTTCCCAGATATGACAGTGAACAATGGCGATAATATCTTAAGCCAATTGAGGCAAAACATGACTGAATTGTCAGAGGTAGAAAAAGTATTCCATGTTTCTAGCGACCAAATTTCTCAGACAATTTCGCAGACAATGATACCTTCGGTTTCATCTTAAAGCATCTACGATCACGCTGTATCTTTTGGTTGGTTAGACTAAATTTTTCGAGGCGGGGTTTGGGGAAAAAAAGAAAAGTAAACCCCGTTAATCGGGCATTTTAAGTGGCCAAAAATCAGGGGTATAATTTTTTCACCCGTTTTGTCGACCATGCCCCTTTCCTGTAAACAAAAAAGCGTACTGTCAAAAATGTGACTGTCTTCAGGCGTTTCTTCTTCCGGCCAAGGCAAAATGAAATGTGTTTCATAAGACATTAAATTTGCACTTAAAAGCACAGGAGTAAAAGTAGCATTAAGAGATATTCAAAAAATGATTTCTTCTAAAAAATAGAAAAATAATCATTAAAATTTTCATCAAATTCTCTGATATAAATCAGATCAACTCGTATAAAAACTTATCGATAGCGGGTTCTAATCTAAATATGAATCATTTTTTATGAGATCTGATTTAGAAACAGAATAAGAACAAGTTTCAAATCTATTTTTAGATTTTTTAGGAGAAAATAAAAATACCTCATCAGCCGTCAAAACCCATATAAAAATAAGATTTATTGGTAAAAATTTTCCGGGGAGTTTTGAAATTCACCGTAATTTTTATGTGAGTTATTTGCTTAATAATGATTAATTCTGTTGAATCTATTAGAATTTAATGTCAGACATATTGTCATCACCGAAAACACAGAATCTAAGCGGCATTGAGGCGAATATTCGCATTTTTACTGTCAACTTGGCTGCGGTTTTTTACCAATGAGGAAAAATAACAAACCGTACTCGAAGCGAAAGCATTAGTGCGGTGCCCGAGAATTCAGTACAACACGGCAAACTCCATTCTCAGAGTAACATCGGCAAATCAGGAACCTGCTGTTTAATAATATTCTTTATTTAACCTTCTATGATTTCTCCTGACTTTTTATCAGTAAAACTCAATGCAGCAGAATTAATACAGTAACGCTGTCCTGTTGGCTTTTGGCCATCTGGAAAAACGTGACCTAAATGAGCATCACAATGGGCGCAACGAACTTCAATACGTTTCATACCATGAGAAAAATCATGATTGTATTTTATGACTTGATCATGAATCGTTTGATTAAAACTCGGCCAACCACATTCAGAATCAAATTTATTGTCTGAAGAAAAAAGAGGTGTACTGCAACATAGACAACTATAAATCCCCTCTTTTTTGTTATTTAATAACTTTGCTGAAAAGGGGGGTTCTGTTCCAGATTGTTGAGTGACATCATTTTGTATCTTGTTTAACTTTTTTATTTTCATCTCTACTCTTAATGAATGTAATGAATACAAAATTTCTTTTTTTACATGATAAAATTTGTAGATAACTGTTTAATATTAAATGTATAAATAAACCCTAAATCTAGATTTAATAATATGAGACTAAAATACTCATTTACACATTAAAACACATTTACTCATTTATGTTTTTGTGTATAATATGGTACATATAAATAAACACACAAATGAGTATATGAGGATTTATGATGAAAATCACCGCTTTTCTAAACCCTAAGGGAGCTCCAGTAGAACAACTTCAACGACGCTCACTCATAAAAGTTTACTTATAAACTCATTTGAGTATTTCAACAGGCATTTTCTTTCAGCCAGTTATCAACCAAGTCCTTTATTACTTCGGTAATAGATGTACTGTGCTTTGCACAGGCTGTTTTAAAGAGGATATGTATCTCTTCATCAAAGTTAACGTTGACTCTCTTTTGTTTTCTCGGTGGTGTGTTTTTATTGACTACTTTTTCAATATCCCTATGCTCACCAAAGCTCATTGTTTTTGACTTATGCTGCCTAGTTAATACCATCAGTAACCTCGTAATATAACAATGTGAGTATATGAGTATTTACACAAGTATTTCAAGTATTTCAAGTATTTCCCGAGTAAGAATGGCTATCTCCCCCTTCGCAGCTCCATCATTGGTATCAAAGATGCTTTCACCTTCTAAAACAGATTTAACGTAACTTTGACGCTGGGTGATGGATGTTTTAAATGCCTTAATTTCCGTCTGCGCTATGCTCTCTTTCAAAACTTTAAGCATGGTAGTTTGTTCAATTTTTCTTGTAATAAGGAATCGGGTTTCAACTCGACGATTATAAGCCTGAGCTTGCAGTACTGTGATAACAGAGCCCGCCGCTGAAAAATCTAGGGGGCTGGGGGTAACTGGTATTATAATCAGATCGCTGACCATGACCGCTGCTGAAGTAATAACTGATAGAGAACCGGCACCATCAATAATCACAAAGTCATACCCAGCGAGATCTTTTCTTACCTGATAAACATCTTTTTCTGATGCTGCCGTATAAACATCAAATGCGGCTTTTTTTGCTTTATTCCAGTTTGTTAGACTCATTTGCGGGTCTGTGTCTACAACTGCAATTTTGTTACCAGAACTAGCAAGACAACTACTGATGTTGATTGTTGCAGTCGTTTTACCGGAGCCCCCCTTAGGGTTTAGAAAAGCGGTGATTTTCATCATAAACCCTCATATACTCATTTGTGTGTTTATTTATATGTACTAATTATACACAAAAACATAAATGAGTAAATGTGTTTTAATGTGTAAATGAGTATTTTAATCTCATAAGACTAGAGAGAGACACCTGAATAATAAATTTCAGTTATGACTTGTTAGCTACTTTATCAGGTAATTATTTTAAAAAAAGATCTGCCCAATTTTTTGGCAATGACATTATAAAACATAGCGCGATTGACTTGTGTTAGATAAACTACTGCTCTTTTTCCGCATCAAATTTGGGTGAAACACCGACCGGCTTTTTGTATGCAAACTTTTTACAGTGAAGCCATTTATTCATACCTGGGCTGTATAGCTTATTCCATCCCTACCTTCACATGAGCGATGATACAGTCAGTATTAGCGAGCGTATTTTCCGTAAGGAAACTGCTTTATCTCCTCATTCTATTCAACATAAAAATGTACCTGAGACCCGTCTTTTCATGAATGAATTGAGATTGAGCAATCCTTAGAGGTTATGTCATCAGGGTATACCCTGATGACATAAGTAAAAACGTGACTAAATCTTATTAATGACATAACCTATATGCGATATAGTTTATGACATAACTTAAATGCGATAGTATGATAAAAAAATGTTCATCAGAGCTTATTTAAGAGCATCAACGGAAGATCAGTTTGCTGATCGAGCAAAAGGGATGCTGGAGCAATTTATCCAGGAACGCGGCCATAAAATCGCCAGCTACTACAGGGAAAATATCAGCGGTACAAAACTCGACAGACCAGAGCTAGGACGATTACTAAGAGACAGTCACCGGAATGATATTTTACTGGTAGAGCAGATAGACCGATTGACTCGACTGAGCAACACGGACTGGATGACACTGAAAAAGCAGATTGAGCAACATGAGCTGCGAATTGTCAGCCTGGATGTCCCCACTTCATGGCAAGCCTTGTCTGATCTAGAAGCATCACGGAACGATCCGATCACCCGCGCCGTGATTGCTGCTATCAACAATATGCTGATAGATCTGATGGCCGCAATGTCACATAAAGACTGGCTGAGCCGAAGGCTGCGCCAAAAACAGGGGATTGAAAGAGCGCAATCACAGGGAAAGTACAGAGGAAAACAGGCCGATCATCAGCGACATCAGAAAGTCTTGTACTACCGGAAGACGAAAAAACTCAGTATCCAGGAAACCGCTGAGGCTACAGGTTACAGTTGCTCTCAGATATGCCGGATACAAAACCTCTATCAAAAAAACAGTCTAGATTAGCTTGCGTCTGTTAAATTAAGTTTGAACTACTACAACGATTGAAGGTTTCTGGTCACTGCTACACTCTTGGCTCAGACGCCATCGTGGCATTTCACAAGAAAAACTTCCACTTTATATTAGGTTTTTTGAGTTCGTTCACAATATTAAAAAACGCGGAAAAAAACAGATTTCCTCACTTGTTGGAGTATTTCTGAATGAAAGACCCTAAAACGCATAAAGAGCCAATGTTTTTTAAAAAATTGAAAAAATCAGATTTTTCAAAAAACAGATCTCTAGTTTTTATTCCTTTCAACATTTCCATGAGTGTCATTAAAAAATAACAGGCTTGTTAACTTTTTAAGTTTACGATAAAGTTATAACAAAGTTAATACAGTGGAGATTGTTATGGAAATTGTCATCAGAAAAATAGGCAACTCTAAAGGAGCGGTGATCCCTGCTGCGCTTTTAGGGGAACTTAACCTGGCTGTCGGAGATAAAGCAGAAGCCAGAAATGAAAATGGGACCCTCATTATCGTTCCCAAGAAAAGAAAAAAGTATTGTCTTGAAATGCTTATAGCAAAATGTGACTCAAATACGTCTATTCCAAAAGAATTAAAAGATTGGGATCAAGTGCAACCAGAAGGAAATGAAATTTAATGGCAGTATTTGAGCGAGGCGATATTGTACTATGCTGTCTTAACCCGACTTCTGGCAAAGAACTTCAGGGTGACTTTAGGCCCTGCCTAGTTTTATCGCCCATAAACTTTAATAAGTTAGGACTCACTTTGATCGCTCCTATTACTCAAGGCGGGGATTTTGCGAGATTTAGAGGATTTTCAGTGCCGCTCATGGGTACAGGCACTGAAACACAAGGAGTCATATTAACAAACGGTATTCGCATGGTTGATCTCATCGCAAGAAAAGCTAAAAAAATTGAAAAAGTCCCTGAATATATTGTTAATGAAGTATTAGCTATATTAGGAGCTATTCTTGACTGACTTGTGACATCCCTGAAGGTAGTATGGCTGGCACTGTTGCAAATATTGGGATCTGACAGCGTTTCACCTTGTTTAAAATCTTACCCAGAAACCGCCATGCGGCTTTGCTGTTACGACGGGAGGAAAGATAAAAATCGAGGGTACGTCCTCCGCTGTCGACGGCACGATACAAATAAGCCCACCGGCCATTCACCTTCACGTAGGTCTCGTCAATGTGCCACTGGCTAAGATCGGAAAGATTGAGCCAGACCACCGCAGCCTCTTTTCCATTTTCGGAGCATAGCGCTGAACCCAGCGGTAGAGCGTCGTATGGTCGACACTGACACCGAGTTTAGCCAACATTTCCTGGAGTTCGCGATAGCTGATGCCATATTTGCTGTACCAGCGTACAGCCCACAGTAAGAATCAACTGTGATGAAGTAGCAGAAAAGGCGGATATGAGCAAAACTAAAGCTAAAATCGCCTTAAATGCTTTCTTAAATGGAATGAGTGACTCTTTGAAAAAACAAGCCACCTTAAAATTCGGGGTTTTGGTACTTTTAAGGTCAACTATACGTCCAGCACGTGTCGGACGTAACCCTATAACGGGTAAAAAAAAGCACATTACTGAATGCTATGTCCCTAATTTTCGTTTTGGAAAAGCCTTAAAAGACTCAGTTAAAAAGTCCTTTAATGTCAAACGCCCAGAACAATACTTGTCTGAATGAAGTCTTTCTATGTTGTAAAACAAGAGACCTTATGGAATTAAAAACTGTCAAAAATATTTGATTATATCTTACAACTGGTTTCGGGTTTACCCACTGAAGATTTCGATAAAATATCGGGAGGCGCCGATCATGGTAAATTGAGGATCCCGCCGCCAAAATTGAAATTTTTTTGATGATTGTGAGCGGATTTTGGCCAACGGTTGGCATAGAAGGAGCTCGGTGTCTCCCACCGAGGAAAATCCATTGTCTGTTTTTTTGATAAGTCTACTGACAACATGCCTGAGATTGATGAGGGTATAGGCGAGCGTTTTAAATGCATAGTGTACAGAGCTCATACGCTCAAAGCGCAGAAATAAACGCCAGAATTTATCTTCCCAAGCAAAGACCCGCTCAATCGTTCTAAAACATTCACTAAAAATGGTGGAGTTAAAAATTGGGTGGCGTCCCCGTTTTGTCGTTTTTCGGTTCCGCTGATTTTCGTTGATGTTCGGCGTAATAACCTGATTAAAGATGATTTTACAGTTCTTTCGGCAATCGTAGGCCCCGAATGCTGCCTTTAAAAGAAAGGCCAATACTCTTTATCATGCCTGATAATATCGATACTGCCTGACTCAGTAGCGGACATTCATTTTAATTGCCCTGCGCAGAAATAAATGGGGCGAGCACAGAAGGCGACCACTTTGTTACCTTTGACCTTCTTGTGGCCGTTATAACCCATGTTATCACCGCCTTTTTTCGCTACAGTGGTTGTCCCCATCACCGGAGTTCACAGAGGTATCTAGTAAATGATCTTGGTGCAATTTAAGCACGGATTATTTGAAGACCTGAGCGATAGAGCCCTCCTTGGCGACCTATGCTCAGGTGCGGTAAGACAAATGGGTTGAACTGCTCAAGAGTCAAATTCGTTGGGATCTGTTGATAGCAAGGAGTTTTTGCATTGATTAAGTCCATAAATCTTCAATTTTAACTCAATGTATCATCTTTCAGAAACTCATTGCTGCCATTGACTTAAAAATAAATTCCATTCCTTTAAAAAACCCGCAACCAGTTGACAACAAGCTGAAATTAACCTTCATTGATGAGTTTACATCATAAAATTAACCATTAATATTCCTTAAAGCGACATTGATTAATTTTTATTGACATTCACACATCACAAGGAAGTGACCCATGCCTCAGAAGTATTCAACGACTTTCGTTTCCCCCTCTCATTTTTTTACATTTAATCAATACGATTATTTTGGCATTAAAACAAAAGAAAAACGTCAATATAATAAGAAATGCCAATCAATGTTTTATTTGATATCATTATTTTAAATGAAATACGATGCCGTTGAAAAATCTTTGAAGGTAGAGGTGTTTTATTGATTTTTATAATCGACAGGGAGATTGTAGTACATGCATCTCATCATCAACTGGGAAGATTTTTTACACCACCACTGGCAAAAGCGGCCTGTTTTGTTAAAACAATCGATTTCTGATTTTGTGAACCCGATTTCGCCTGAAGAGCTGGAAACACTGGTGATAAAAAAAGCGCTCGAAATTTATTTTTATTCATTGAGTAATGACTCAAACTAGAAAAAAAACACCTCTGAACAATGCCTTTCAAAGGGTGACCAGAAATATCTTCCTACAGGAAACTTAAAGTAACACAAAAAAAGAGTCAACCATTCTGGCCTGAGTGATGTCTTTTTGAATCTCTTGGAGTGAATAAGCCACTTTACGCCGAAATATCATTTTAAGTATTTTTAATGAGCTAGCCTCGCTAATGCGGGCTGAATATCTATACATTGTAATAGTTTTTCAGAGGGCTCCTTAATATATCTAGGGCAATAACGTTCAAAATCCGTTAATAATTGTACCGCCTGCGAGACAGTCCATTCATGAGGCAAAGATTGAAGTTGAGCAGCCACCCAATCAGCAAGATTTTCTGGCAACAGGGGGGCATGCTCTGACAAATAGACCAATAACTTGGGAATGAGCTTTTGCATATTGTGAGCCCGTAATGCTAAAGAAATCCCCCTGAGGACGGTCGTATCTTTTTCTATGACTAACTCAATGCCGATTAAAGTGAGTAAATGTTGATGCCGTTCACAAGCCATCATTTCCGCTTTTTCTAATGTAAATTTGACAGGAATAAGCAGAGGCTGTATTCGTGATTTTTCCGATGGGGGCGTCAACCCGACTTTTTTGAGCAAGCGATCTGCTTCAGGTAATGATAATAAAGCAATGTTGTTGCCATATTCTATCAGGGCATAGCAAGACGAAACAATACTGAGGACTCGCCAAAAATAATGCTCATTGACTTCTCCTAAAATATCTTTTTTTAAAGATGTCTCCTTGTGCTCTGTTCGACTGGTGTCATGAAAAGACAAAGAAGCTTCATCAGTTTGTTTTGTGATAATATCAGGTTCAACATAGGTGTTTCTCCCTGCAGAGGCACGATTTTCTTTACGTATTTTGGGGCTTTCTTTAACAACCGAGTCATTTTGCTCTATATCAGCAGAAGAGTCAGAAGAGGAACAGGCTGAATGACTTAAAGCGTTTGTAATGGCGTGATAAATAAAATCATGCACTAACCTCGTCTGATGAAAACGGACTTCTTGTTTGGTGGGATGCACATTCACATCGATTTGACGCGGATCGATATCTAAATAAAGAACGTAGCTCGGGTTTTTAGGCCCTGTTGAAATGGCTTCATAGGCTTGGCGAACGGCATGATTGATTACCCTATCACGAATAATCCGACGGTTAATAAAAAAATACTGGATCTCGTTCATTTTAGGCCCATTCGCCTCTGCTATCCAACCCTTTAGACTTAAGCCAGAGTGATCGAAAGACAGTGCGAGCGCCTGTTTTAAAAATGGGGCGCCACATAATCGAAGAAGACGCCGTTCCCTTTGTGATCCCGACTGGACCCTGACGTATTGACGTAATAATTTCCCGTTATGCGACAGCGAAATGGACACATCAAACCGAGAGAGGGCAAGACGCCTGACCACCTCATCAATATATTGCCATTCTGTTTTCTCTGTTCGCAGAAATTTTCTTCGAGCGGGCGTATTATAAAATAAATTTAACACCTCAATCGTACTGCCCACAGGATGTGAGGCCGGCTTTATCGTGACATTCATGTCACGCCCCTCTGTGTAGGCTTGCCAAGCGTCTTCTTGTTCAGCTGGGCGGGAAGTTAACTGTAATCGGGAAACAGAGCTGATGCTGGCCAGCGCTTCTCCACGAAATCCCATACTGAGAATGCTCTGTAAATCTTCCAGAGAAGCAATTTTATCGGTGGCATGACGTGCCAGTGCCAAGGGTAAATCTTCTTTACTGATCCCACAGCCGTTATCACAGATCTGGATCTGCTCTATGCCTCCCCGATGAATGTCAATCTCCATTTTTGTGGCCCCGGCATCCAGACTGTTTTCAACCAATTCTTTGACGACAGAAGCAGGCCTTTCTACTACTTCCCCTGCGGCAATTTGATTCGCCAATTCAGTCGGTAAAATTTTAATAGGCATAGACAATTCTCTGTTTGGCACTGTCAGCGTTGAAAGAGGTTTAAATGGTGACAGAGGCACTTTGCAAAATCACGGTGAATGTTTTTAGCAGCGGAGGCAAGCGCTGTCCTGAAGTGTATGAAAGTTCGGTCGCTCGGTTACGCTCACATCTGGGCGAGCCTCTATTAATCTTGCATTCTTAAATAGAAAAATTCCTTTGAAAGAAGGCCATTCATCCATGGCATCATTACTTTTTTTATGGTTAAAAATACCAATACCCTTTATTGATAATCAAGGTTAACTCTGCCAAAAAATCGGCCTCGTTGATGAATTTTATGAGCATGGGGCCCTCAATCGTTCTGTGTCGTGCCAGCACATTCCATGCGTCGGCATGATCTGATAACAGGGATTCGCCGTTGACAAAATAGCGGTTCCCGATGTGCAACATACGTAGCCCCATTAATCGGCGCAATGGATGTCCCTGTTGCAATAAAGTCTGAACCTGTGAAGGGGAGTACACCTCTGCTTCCGGCGCCTTCGGTAACTCATAGGCGGTTTGAGACATCTTTTGAACAAACCAGATGTCCAGATGGGCTCTTTTCTGGAGTAAGAATTGACTCATCATGTCCTAGAGGGCCGTGAGGTCTTGTGGCAGAATTTCGGTGGGATCTTCTCGCAGAAGTAAATCGGGTGAGGGGGAATACTCAATGCCTCGATGGTTTTCATCTGAAAGCGACTCAGTCCAGTTCCTTATCATGCGAAGGCTGTTGTCTGTCCAAAACTGAAGGCAGTAACTCATGGCCACTTCGGACGAAATGGCTTCATGGGGAAATTCCTTTGGGATATACAACAGATCCCCGGAAATCAACTCTTCATTAATGATGGGCACAGAAAAGTCGTTCTTTTTATAGTGCTCAAGCAATAACAATTGATGCCATACACGCCATCGGCTACGTCCCATTCCTTGTATCACCAATACGTCAGCCGGTTCAGTCTGTGGGCCAATCCCCCCGCCGGGTACTGAAAAAAATGTCGTCAATTCTTCTGTGTACCAATCGGGAAAAATACGAAACAGAGACAGGAATTCTTCAGCAGCTCTGTGACAATGGTGGAGTGCTTCCACCCATAGTGACCAGTTCCTTTGGCCTAATGACCCATACCCATTAAAAGCTTGATACCCTAATTGACATTTTCCGTGACTTCTTTGAATGAGTTGGCATTCGAGCGCTTTTTTTATCACCAGTGTTTCCAGCTCTTCAGGCGAAATCGGGTTCACAAAATCAGAAATCGATTGTTTTAACAAAACAGGCCGCTTTTGCCAGTGGTGGTGTAAAAAATCTTCCCAGTTGATGATGAGATGCATGTACTACAATCTCCCTGTCGATTATAAAAATGAATAAAACACCTCTACCTTCAAAGGTTTTTCAACGGCATCGTATTTCATTTAAAATAATGATATCAAATAAAACATTGATTGGCATTTCTTATTATATTGACGTTTTTATGATTTCTGGTTTAGTCATTCATTTTATCAACCCGATCGCTCTAACATTGTCAAACTGAACTATGCCCTATCCTGATGTCAGGTGCCCTATGTAAAGTAGGTCAGAATACTTAACAGCACAGCCCACACCGAAAGAAAAAATTTGGCGGTTTAAAAAAGATCCTTTTGGAAAAGACAGTAAAAGAAAGGGGCATTTTTAAATCATTCACAATTTACCAAGAAGGATCATTCTTCTTACATATCATCTTATCCCCCGTAATTCTCCGAAAACCTATCTTAGGCTCCTCAAGGAATGAGTGATTTTTTGGATAACGTATTTACAATAGATATGCATTCATATAAATTAAGTTTGTGTATCCATTGTTAATACAGAAAAGGGAAAATCTATGCGTGATGCCGCTATTAACCTACGAGCCCTAAAAGAAGAGCGTGATTTGATTGACTATGCGGCTCGATTGATGGGCAAAAACCGTTCAGATTTCATGCTAGAAGTGGCTTGCGAAAGAGCGAAATCAATTATGCTCGATCAAGTATTTTCTAGACTGGATAAAAATAGGTTTCGGTTGTTCAAAAAATTGATTGATGAAGCACAAAGTGAAAATCAATCCCTTGAGAAATTAATGCTTGTTAAGGCTCCGTGGAAGACAAGCCAAGAATGAATAATCTATTTTTATCCCCACAACCCCTTACCGAGATACATAAACTCGATGGATTTAGTTGTGGTGAACCCTCATTAGACGATTGGCTTAAGCGGCGGGCGAGGGTCAATCATATCAACGGTGCCAGTCGAACCTTCGTCGTTGTTGATGCTAACCAATGTGCGATCGGGTATTACGCTTTAGCAGCAGGAGCTGTCACGCATCAAGATGCTCTCAGCGCCGTCCGTCGAAACATGCCAGATCCCATGCCTGTCATGGTGCTTGGGAGGCTCGCCGTTGATACACGTGCTCAAGGGATTAAGCTTGGTGCTGGATTGCTCCAAGATGCGGTCGTTCGTGTTAGAGCTGTCTCAGAGAATGTCGGTGTAAGAGCATTACTGGTCCATGCATTGAACGAAAGAGCTAAAAAATTTTACCAAAAGTACGGTTTTCAAGAATCCCCAATACATCCAATGACCTTGATGCTCGTATTAAAAAAAATTACTTTAAAAACAGAGTAAACAAGTTGTTCTTAATTTAAGAACGATCCCTAAAAATGTCTAAAAAACGCTTTTTTTATTAAGCAACTCGTTTAGTAAAAGAAAGGCCCCTTTTTTTACTGCTGATTCAGTATTAATTAAGTTCATCATTCATAATGGTGATGCGTTAATTCATGGACTTTTTCCAGAACTTGAGTTTTCCTGGTTCGACAAAAAAAGCCTTTAATGGGTTCCCATATTCCTATATTGGTCGCGTTTTTCTTAAACAGACTTTAATTGGGTGTTCGATATTTTTCTCGTTAAGCGCTTTCTGGCATAAGCGATAGCGATTATTTTGGCTTTGAATAGACAGTGACATGATATTTCTCCTCATGATTTGAAGGGTAGATATGTTTTATACTATAGCAAAAAGAGTAAAAAATACTTATTTTTATTTTTATTTTTGTTGAGTGTGAGGTGTGACATTAAGCATGAAGGCCTTGAATAAGCCTTCCGGGCTATTTTGTGATAGGCTTATCCATCACTTTGATATTGAATGTCTCACCATGACTAAAAAATTTACCCCGACTCCCCATGACGCCGTTTTTCGTCAATTTCTCCATGAAAAAGAGACGGCGCAAGACTTTTTTGAGATATGGCTCCCTGATGAGATGAAAGCCTTATGTGACTTTACGACGATGAAAGTGGAGTCAGGGTCTTTTGTCGATGAAGACATGAAGGCGTATCAAAGCGATATTCTGTATTTATTAAAGACGAAAAAGGGTGAAGCTTTGAGACCGGGCCGCGCTGCTTTTACACCACTGGGGACATCCGTGAAGATTTTGTTGCAACCGGCTTCTTTGAGTGCCTTGATTTGCAGATCCAAGCTTTGAGAGGGGGTTGAGACGTGAGCATAGCCAACTAGCACGAAGTCACTCTTGGAAATATGCCATAATCCGTTCTAAGAGAAGAATATTGGCACTTTGTTTTTGAGACCAGAATTGAAACACAAAAACAACCAGTTTCACAGAAAAATCGATAGGGCTCACGACCGTGCCAAAAACGTTCGTATTTGACACTAGACATATTAATTGTCGGCAGGCAGATTTTTCTTGATTGTAGTTTTTAATCTATATAGCATTAAATCTATATCAAGTTAAGGAGTAGTCATGTGGATCATCGAGACAACAGACACTTTTGATGAGGGGTTCGACTCTCCGGATGACCCCGGCCGTGCCAACGTCTTGGCTTCAATGATGGTGCTTCGAGAACGGGGGCCAATGTTATCCAGGCCATATGCAGACACTGTGAACGGTTCACATCAATAGGAAAGAGCCGAGAGTTCAAAGCAAAGGAGATCCAATCCGCGCATTCTTTGCGTTCGATCCCAAACGAAAAGGGATTTTTCTTTGTGCCGGCAACAAAACCGGAGATGAGAAAAGATTTTACGAAGTCATGCTCCCGATAGCAGCCCGTGAGTTTGCGGCGCATCTGGAGAAATTGAAGAAGGAGTAGATATTATGGCAAGAACTCTTGATCAAATGCGGGCGAATGAAAAACCCGAGGTTGTTGCCAAAGCACAAAAGGCGGCGACTGAGATGTTGCTTAATATTCACTTGGCCGAGCTCCGCGAACGCATGAATCTGACCCAGGAAGACATTGCTGCTTCCCTAGGCATCAAACAACCGACCGTCTCTGATATGGAGAAACCGGGGCGCGACTTGAAGCTGTCCTCGCTCAAACGCTACGTGGAAGCATCCGGTGGAAAGCTACGTCTTGACGTCGAGCTTCCCGACGGGACCCACTACGGATTTTCTGTGTAAGCGCCAAAAAGACCGGATACTGTTATAGCCAGAAAAAAGTTGGCGGTTATCGCAGCTACCCGGTCACTACCCCTAATTGCTTGTAGAAGCATATGATAGTATTGAATTTTTTATCCTATGGAGCTCGCCCATATTCTTCGGAGTTTGGGGTGTCTTTTTTCTGGTTTTGGCTCATTGATATTAATGAGTTTTTTTATTGAAAATGCGACTACAGGTGATCTCATTGTGAATTTAAAATATTTTAAAAATGCTCTTACTCAGTCTTTTTAGACTGCTTTCTTTATTATTTTTTCTCATTCTTTTCGCCTAATATTCAAATTGAGATAATTAGGTTTAATATCTATTTTTTTATATTAAAAAATAAAATGGCCATTTATTCTTTAATGTCTTTTTTAGGAAAAAACTTTTTAACTTCTTCTTTGGCGTCTTCTCTGATTTCATGAATCATTTTATGATATTCATAATTTTCCTTTCCTTCTAAATTAAGGCGAAAAAGACTGCATCCCTAAAATTAATGAGACCGCCTTTTTTGTTTTTATTACACTTTCGAGGACAACTTGATTAAAGGCGGTCTGATCAAAAGAATGATGTTCACTCTCTATTTGAGCTTCATACACCCTTAAGCCCAGTTCAAGTAGCATTGTACCGACACCAGACAAGCTCACTTGGGTTTCGTTAGCCCCGTCATTTTTTCTTTGATTCACAATGTCAACCATGCGATTAACCACTTCATTTGAAGTATAGATTTGTAATCTTGCCATGAGATTTCATCTTGACTGATAGACAACATTGAGATTAAAACTGAGCGGATAAAGACAAGTGGTTATACAACTCTTTATAGATAAAATAGCGAGTCTGTGACGACCCTTAAACAATTTTTTATACGACTGACAGTTCATAAATACAAGTCGCCACGCGAGTCTTTATAAGACTTGACTCTAGAGTCAACTCTATTTATCTCTATGAAAAACAACAATAACTTTAATACAACTCTAACTTTAAGTCGTCAACGACTCTATTGATGAAGAGTAAAAGAATAAAAAATTTTTATTTCAATATAAGACATTGATTTTAAATTTATTGATGACAAATTTTTAATTTGCGTGGGGTGTGGAAATCTTTAAGATAAAGAGTGGATGAGAATTTGTTTTTTGTTGGGACTGACCCGGGACTGTTTGTTTGTCGGAAGTGCGAGGTTTTGATAGAAACTTTAGACTTTTTGGGGATTCTTTTTCTGTCGGCACTGGGCAGCGAGGCGTTTCTTAATTGCAAATCACGCGGTGTGGACAATCGTTGAAGCCCGAGTCAAGTCGTCTCTGAAAAAGGCCGGAATCCATTACCTATCCATTACCTATATCAATGTTTTAAGGGTGAGTCATCTCAAAAAGAAATCGCTCGCTTGGCAGGCTTGATTAGGTAAGCAGGCCGCAAGTGCCCACTCCCTCAAGAACCGTACGTGCGAGTTACCCCGCATACGGCTCACGCAACTTACTCACTTCAACATTTTTCCTTTTTTGCTATGTAATTGTCTGTGGCAATTAGCATGTAACAATCTTAGATTAGCCAGCTTGTTGTCACCCCCTTCAGCTTTAGGCTGAATATGATGAACATGCAATTGTTCACCATTGTCCAACTCTTGATCACAGAGAGGACAATAACCTTTCTGTCGCTTATAGAGGTTAACTTTGACACCGTAAATAAAAGGCTGTTTACGTGCCTGCCTATTACGCCAATAGTCACGCAATTCCGGATTGTCGGGGGAAGCATTTTTTGGAACTAGCCAATGACGCTGTATTTTTGTCCATGCATGCTTCCAAAGAAATCCACCGGTTGATTTATCCATAAATACTGAATAGTCTTCTCTACCTGGTATCTTGCCTAAGTAGTGTTTTCTTCGCCACCACCAGTGTTTATTGGGATGACGTCGATACAAATATCTACGTTGGCGGATCCACATCCATTGGTCTAATGCACTGAATGTTCTTTTTGAAGCACCAATACGATAGTAATTACACCATCCTATTATCTTGGCATTCAGTTGTCTTATTCCTTCTTGTGTCGGCATACCGATAATACCTTTCCAGGTCATTCTCATTTGCTGTTTGTACCTTTTCATCGACTCCTTTGAGGGCTTCGTTAACAATATATATCCCCGTTTTCTGTGGCGATTGTCATAATGTCGTATATTAAATCCCAGGAAGTCGAATCCTTCCTTCAAGTGTTTGATACTGGTTTTTTCTTCAGAAAGAGCTAACCCTCTCTGAGCTAACCAAATTTGCAACTTTATTTTGGCAGTTTCGCACTCTTCACGGGATTTACCGAATACGACAAAATCATCCGCATAACGAACTACTGCATAAGGTTGCCCTTGTTTTGGCGTGCCGTTTTTCCAGTATTGAATACCCAGTAAGGTCTCCATTCCGTGGAGTGCAATATTGGCCAGTAGTGGACTGATAATCCCGCCTTGCGGAGTACCTGCAACATTGGGTATATAGTTGCCATGTTCCAGCACACCGGCTTGTAACCATTGTTTAATCATGTTTCTTTCGGGGAATCCCCCGATTTTTTTTATGAGAAAATTATGGTCAATGTTGTCAAATGCGCCTTTAATATCTGCATCTAGTACCCAGTGCCGTGTCCCTCGTGCTCTGGCAATACAGAAAATTTTTTGTATTGCGTCATGGGCACTTCGCCCCGGTCTAAATCCGTAGCTGACTGGTTCAAATTTTGCTTCCCAATAAGGTTCCAGCGCCGATTTAACTATCGCTTGTCTACAGCGGTCGAGAATGGTTGGGATCCCAAGAGGGCGTTTTTTTCCATTCTTTTTTGCTATGTAAACTCGTTTTACTGGATAAACCTTTTCTGAAGTTGTTTGGCTTAATAACTTATAAAGATGTTCTCGTCCTTTATGGTCATTAATTACCTGATTATCTACTCCAGCCGTGTGTTTTCCCCGATTGACCTGAGTGACTTTCCTGATAGCCAGAAGATGGTTAGCTCTTGATTTCATCATGAGTTTTTGCAGATTTCTGACTTTCTTTAAGTCACCTGTTGCTGAAGCCCTATATATTCTTTGCCTTAGATTATTAATCATGGCTGTCACAACACGCCAGTTAATAGCATGCCATTCCAGTTGTTGTTCATAGTTTTGATTTATTACGTTTGCCATAGGCATCTAACTCTTCTAAATCAATTCATAACCTTGGTAAAGGATTATATGGGTAAGTCACCCGTTCCACGTCAGCCTCTTTTCAGAGTAAAGTAATTACCTCTATCAATCCTGTTATGATTTCCAGTTGCCTTTCGGCTGATTGCCTTCGCTTTTTGGAACGTCTTATGCCCACTGTCTCTTAGTATTTACATCAACACTAAAAGATTAATGGGGTTACCGTGTTTCACACCATGAAGATACATTGAGTGGGCTGCCTCCTCTATGCCGGGGAACGGGATCCGTCGTAAAGAACGAACACTCTTCTTTACCCGTTTCTAACTGTCGTTAAACTTCCCCATAACACGTCACATCTGATTTCGTGTTTTACTTGCTTACGACATTTTAATAACGGAGATTCACTTTATTCAACCCATTTCAGTTTTGCCTTGCCCCTATTTCTTATTCAGCTTAATACTTTAGTTAGGCTTTCATTCTCGCTTAGCACAAGAGAATTACTCCTCTTGCACCGAGTAAGTGGCAATAAGGTTTCGGATCAACCTTACCCTTTTTCAAGGGACTTCTGTGGTGCAACTTTCACGTCGCACGCATTCAACGAGCAAACCTCTGTCGTGGTAGGAGCAGGAGGGGGTAAAACGCTAGATACCGCAAAAGCGGTGGCAGACAAGCTGAAACTCAGTGTCGCCATTGTGCCGATAGTGGCGTCTAGCGATGTACCTTGCAACACGTTCTTGGTGATTGATACAGACGAAGGGGTGTTCGACAGCTACCGTGTTTATGGCAAACACTCTTGAGGTTTCGCTTTTTTAGGCACAGTATTCACACAGACCTTATGAAGGTACACCGCAGTAATTTCGGGACAGCAGATAGAGCGTCCTCTCTAGGGCGATGCAACCTTAATTTCTTAAGTTTCGTCATTCTTGAGGTGGCCTATTTCAGACTCCGTCAGACCGGTAAATCTCATCACCGATTGCCTGTCTATGCCACTTTTAGCATCTGGCGCGCTATCTTCATGGAAGCCTGTTTTTCGCCTTTCTTTTCACCAATTTGTATGCCTTCCTGGATCCCTTCAAATTTTCCTTCTTGCCTTAATACTTGAGCCATCGTCATCAGAGTCCCCTCGTGTTTTTCTGATTGTTTCGTTATCTCAGTGATAAACTGCATGGGGTTTTTTGCGTTCCCCTCTTGGATGAATAATTCATCATCATGATGACTTGATTCTCCGTATACTCATTATATAGCTAAGCGATTTAATTTTAGTTACAATATAAAGAACTAATTAGCATGAGGTCACTATGAGTTATTCAGTGGATTTTCGTCAAAAAGTCCTGAGTATTCGAGAGAAAGAAGGACTGAGCATCAGAGCAACGGCGAAGCGTTTTCACGTAGGTACAGATACTCTCAGGCGTTGGCTCAAGCGAATAGAACCGAAACCCTCGGGTCCGCGTCGAGGCAAGATGGATAAAGAGGCGTTTATCAAAGATGTGGCAGAGTATCCAGATAGCTATCAACGGGAACGGGCGGCCCGTTTCGGGGTGTGCCCCAAAGCCATCTGGCAAGCATTGAAAAGATGGGGTCTGACCTATAAAAAAAACTCTGCGTCATCCCAAGGCAAACGAAGAGGCACGACAGGGGTTCCAGGAAAAAATCGCGGGGTATCAAAAGCAGGGTAAATCTCTGGTTTATCTCGATGAGAGCGGCTTTGCTCACGATATGCCCCGCCTCTACGGATACGCTACACGAGGTCAACGCTGTTTTGGGACTCACGATTGGCAGGCTAAGGGCCGCACTAACGTCATTGGTGCCTTATTAGGGGTCACTCTCATCGCGGTGGGCCTCTTTAACTGCTCCATTAACAGCGATGTTTTTTATGCCTGGGTCACTCAGCTGCTCCTACCCGCTCTTCCTCATCCGTGCGTGATGATGATGGATAACGCTTCTTTCCACAAGCGAAAAGATATTCAACACGCCATTCTCAACGCCGGTCATTCTATTGAATATTTGCCTCCTTATTCGCCCGAGTTCAACCCTATTGAGCACACATGGGCTCAAGCTAAAAGAAAAAGAAGAGAACTTCAATGCGACATCAATACCTTGTTTTCAGAACATATTATGTAACTATTCTTATGTCGTTTAGCTATATCTGATTGGCAAAAATACTGACAAACCACTTCTATCATGACTGTCATTTATCAAATTAACTCTTGTAAGGCATAACCAAATGAAGTTCACAGCCCTGCCTGATATCCCCAAAACACTTTGATTTTTAAACACTCAATTTTTCATGCGTAGCCCTTGACTTCCTTAACTTTTCTTATTAAAAATTTCATTTCATTTAAAAAACTTAAAAGTTTTTGCTTATTTATAGTAGTTTTTACATGGATTTAGAATTTAAAATGATTTTTAATTAAAAAAGAGAAATGACTCCAGCCATCTTCTTTTTTTTCGATTATGTCGAACTCTTTTGGGTTGTTGTCATAATACGGAGTGATAGAACTAACACAACTTTTGAATAACGTGATTTCGGGTTTGAAGGATGTGATAGATACCTAATCCTTTTAAGTCAAGGAGGATGTAAATAATTATGGTAATAGTCAGATTTTGGGTAAAACAGCTTTAAATAAAAAAGAAGGGAGTAATATTATGTCTAATCTTTACCTTTCACCTCATAGAGCGATTAGAAACAAATACATTCAGAACGCGATTAAAAGCTCTTCAAAAGAAGAGGCGACTCGTATTGAGATATGGGAAAAAATTAAAGATTGGTTTTGCGGAACTAACACAATTGAAGCGCTGGGTAAACTGTATGATTTAACACACCACAATGATAAATCTGATACTGAATCGGCATTCAAAAAAGTGTCTGCTTTTTACCAGCTCAAAAAAATGGCTTGCCCTGGTCATCAAGATAAATTTTGGGCTGATATTGCCGATAACGAAGACGGAACTTATACTTTTTCTTTTTCAATTGAAGATGTGATAGATGAATTTAAAGTAGTCTATGGAAACACTGAAGATGATATTTCTGCTATCAAAAAAAGAGAACTCACCAATGATAGTGAGATTTTAGAAAAAAATACTGTTATAGGTAAAGTAAAATATGATCGCGAGCAAAATAAATTAGAAGGTATTTCTTCAGCAAATCAACGGAGAGTCGGTCTGCATTTATTGGATGAGTCAGTCAAACAAAAAATGGCGATTTATCAGGGTTTGGCACAAGAATGGACTTCATTTCAAATGAAGTGTTTCGATTATTATGCCCAACAACGTTCTTCGTTAGATTCAATTAATGGGCTTAATATGACAAGCGTAATAGGAACGGCAGATGAGTGGGTCTATCAGTTTTCTCAATCAATTAACGAAATAAGAACCCGCACACAGAAAATCCATGCAAAACAGTTTCATGATACGATTAATAATTTTAAAATTAATGCTGCTCCTAAATTACTCGAAGAAATAGATAATTATATATTAGAAAATAATAAAAAATATCCATTAGCTTATGAACATGTTAAGAAATACCCTTCTGATAAGGACATGATGAGTAATTTAAAAGTTATCAGAGAACTGGCTTTAAATTTCAAAATAACGGGCCTGATGAGTGATACTCCAGATGCCGGTTTATTCCTTGAACACCTTCGTCTTATTAAAGACGAAGTTGATATTGTATGGTCATCAATCCATAAAAATGATCCGAAACAGCAGCTTGATCAAGGAGCCTACCGAGATTGTGCTCGTGGCGTATTAAGCCAGCTTTGGAGTTTTCTATCAGCTGGTGATAAAGAAAAAATGCTTGAAAATATGGAGGGGCAATTTGGGCAACGTTTACGAGGTGTCGTTGAGCTGGCAGCAGAAGAAGTAGGTCAAAACGAAGAAGACCGAATATTGATTTCTACAATCTATAAGTACAGCTTTCTCATGGAGGACGTGGTTGTTACATTAAGAAATGATTTAGGAAAAGAAGAATTCGTGGTTGGCAATCCCGAAAACATCAAGCAATTGAGTGAACTGATAAACTCAGAAATTCAGGCATTATTACAGGTCGGAATAGACTTAAGCCATTATCCGTCGGGGGGTGTAGATAAAACGGTTTTGTCATATTAAGAAAAATTCAGCTTAACCAATCACATTATGCGGTGTTATCTTAGAGATAAAACCACAATATAATGTGGTTATAGCAATTTAAAAATCCTTAATGCGATAGAACCAAAATTATCCCCTGCAGAAAAATTTTATTTTCTGACTGCCTAAAAAATAAGCCACATCCCTTTCGGTTTATATTTTCCCATTAATGCGACACAACCGAAAAATGACATCTCTACCGATTGTGAATGAAAATGAATATTCGCATTAGTTCCTGCTGTCATTGATTTTTATCCGAGTCTTAAATTCGTTTTGGTATTCTTCGTTGGTTAATTGGTGAAGATTATCAAATCGCAACGCCACTTTACAATCCGTCGGGTATTTGAATGTTTGAAAATCTGGCCATGATATTTGCTCATACAATTTTAAAATTGTTTCGCGTTTTGAGGGTTACGAAAGAAGCGATCAAATAATTTATCTATAAGGCTCATAAATTCAGTTTTTTCCAACGAATTCGATTTTAATATTCGGTTTAGTTGTTTATCACTTATATGAGTAAAAATCCGGTTTTGACTAAAAACTGTATTAACAACAGTAGACATACTGTCTTTCTCCGATTATTTATTTTTTACTATATATTAATTATTGCAGCAATACGTTGAAAAAACAGATTCTGTCGAGGAAAAAGACGGCATCAAATGGTTGCATCAGGGCATGACAAGAAGTGAGTTTTCCTTAAGTTTTTAGCCCGGAACATCGGATAAATATCCAGAAAGCGCATCTGGACAAAGGGCTACTAAGTCTGCAATTTACCTACGATATTCCAGAACAGGAAAAACCCCAGAAAATTGCTATCGGCGGACACAATGAATCAAAACATGTTCTTGAGCACCGAAGTGATTAACCCAAAAGAAATGCATTATTTGGCATGATCCTATAGATTTGATCGGCCCAGTGTGTGCCCGTTGGACTTTGGCGTATTTCAGGGGGAATCTGAGAGTGAAGCCCCACGTGATTTGGTTTTACCAAAGTAATTGGAGCCGCGAAATTTGAGGAAGATCAATTCTTCCTCGACAGGGAATGGACCGGCCGAAATGCCGAGCCAATGAATGTCAGTGTTAACGCAATATACCTGCCCCGTTCTTCTCTCGATTCTGCTTTGATGATGACGGAAAGCAAATTAAGCCGATTATGGCCAGAGCTACTGGTAGCGGGGTTAATCTGAATAAACTGCTTGATCGGTGCGGCTGGCAAATAGAAGCCTGTTCAAACGACGCTGAACCTTTTCTTTTCCAGCTAATTAATGGCTTCCGAAAGATAAGCAATGATGCCTGGTATGTAATACTGGCGTATTACATGAGTAATTCTTGTGTGTTCTATTTCACATTCAGCAGGTGTTCATATTCCCGGCGTTCCATCGAGAACGTTACGCCTATCTTTGGAACCACATCTTGGGGCTCTAGCGTTTAGCTCAGGCCTGAACCTCCGAAATTGCTGTCACCTCAGTTTCTGGTGGGCAACCAGCGCATCCAACAAGATCACCCGCGCTCGGGTCAGATTTCAACCGCCTGTCATAATGTGGCCGCCAGTTGAACATTCAGGTAATTCCGTCCAGATACACCTTGCATTAAAACCATATTTAGACTAAATTTAAACTTAATTATAAAAAGGGGGGGATTTATCATGAGAGTCGAAACAATCAGTTATGTGAAAAAAAACGCCGCCACGCTTGATCTGGCAGAACCGATTCTTGTCACACAGAACGGCGTTCCTGCGTATGTGATTGAGTCATACGATGTGCAAAAGGAGCGGGAAAACGCCATCGCATTACTGAAGCTGCTTACCCTCTCTGAGAAAGATAAAACTGACGGCAAGGTCTACTCAAGAGGCCAGCTGCTCGAGGGGTTATGATATGGGCGTTGTATTTCAATACACTAATACCGTCAAAATCTGTATCGATGATATTTCGAGTTATTTATTACGGCGTATAGAGGCGAAACGAAAAGAGGTTATCACCGCCATTATTGAGCAATTCGAAAAACGAGTGAGTGATTTTCCCCTGGGCTGTCAGATCTGCCCGGAATTGCTTAAAATAGGCTGTGCTCAATATCGTGAATGTAATACGGCAAATGGTTATCGTGTGCTGTATTCAGTCGAAGATGAAACTATTACAGCTCATGCTGTTTTGTCCCAAAAGCAGGACATTCAGCAACTGCTATTTAAGCGTATGATAAGTTTTTAATTAGACGCATAATCAATCTATGACGGGCCGTCATAGGTTAAAAAATGCTCCTGGCATACAAAAAATTCTGTTTCCCGAACTGGGGGGGGTTAGCTGATAGTTTTTTAGCCCTTGATAAATAGGCAGTAATTTCAAATAATGAAATACTAGTGTATTACATGTGTCATTCTTGGTTATTCTATTTTACTGTCAGCAAATGCGCATATTCGCGGTGATCCATCGAGAAAGTCACGCTCATCTCTGCGTTGCCAAGTCCAGTGCAAACACCTTCAGATACACCTCCGTGCTTTCATAGCGTTTATGTTGCATATAGTCCTGTACGACTTTCGGGGGAACATTGTTAAAGAACAGCTGCATCGCAAATTGAATAGAATACCTTCATCACTTGCCCTTTTCACTGCCTGTTGTAACCACAGCCCTGCAGTTTTTTTTCTGACATCGAATAATGGCTTACGGCATCCGGGCCGGAATGTCGCCAGGTAACGCTTCAGCGTCCGAAAACGTACACACGGCCGGGGACTATCCAGCTGTACGTCCCGGGGTTAACGTCAGGGCTTCAGTGATCAATTCCCTTGAAGTGATGGATTATGAGCGCCGATTGAAGGCCAGTCATGTTCAATTTAGCCTGGAGGCCTGTGCTTTATCTGACATTGTTGAATTCAATAAACCGGCGGAGTCGGACGTAAAGAATGAAGACGAACACACTGAAAAAACCATTCAGAATAAAATCATTAAAATACTCAGTGAAGCGGTCGCAAGCAGGGCCTCAGATGTGCATTTTCGTCTGGAAAAGGTCTTCTGCAAAATCTGTTTTCGTATCGATGGAAGAGATTCATCAGCCAAGCAAAAGCAGAAGGCTATGAGGTCGTGGTGGTGTCAAAAACGAACCTCTCTCCGAGATGGGCAAAAAATCTTCGGCCGATATCCGAGAGCAGCTTCTCGAGGAGCTGAAAGAAGACATCGACAATCAGCCGCTGTTAAGTGAAGCGCAATTCCAGGCGGCTCTGCATGGCGAAGGGGACTACTCGGAAACCAGCCTCAGGAAGACCCAGATATTTAAGGACCTGAACCTGACCGAGTATGACGGCGAAGATGCGACGGCGCTTTTGAACCAGCTGACCTTGGGGGAAGTCACTGGGGGAACGGTGAGTGCCATCAAAAAATTATCGATTTCCGCGCTGTCTGTGCAGGCCGACAAGCAGTTAGACATTCGCAACCGCAAGTTTGTCACCAACCGTGTAGATTTAAAACATTACAGCAAACGCAAACAACATCAGTCTCAGATTCTGTCGGCGACCGGTCTAGATGATAAACTCAACTATCAAGGTCGAATCTGGACAAGCCAGGAAGCCCAGACAATCCGAAAATGGCTTCTGCGCCCGTGAGGAAGTGTTTAAGTACAGCGGCATCACCGTGTGGTGTGACATTCAAGGCCCTAAAAAGCCCTCTTCGCTGGTTTAATGACTTCCTGAGAAAGAAAAAACCCCCTTGAGGGTTTTAGTTTTGTGCTCCTTAAAATGGTTTTTAGGCGTTTTTAGAGGCATTTGGTTCAAACAGGTTTAACGTCTGAGAATTTCAAAAAAAAATTTTTTTAACTTTAAACAAGAGCGCTCGCCGCAGTCTTTGGCTGAGGCGTACCGAAGGAGCTTTGCTCCGAGGAACGAACAGCCAAAGCGAGGAAGCGGAAGATCCTCTTTTGTCGAGGGAAGCACGGTCACTCTTTAGCCAATATTAGGCAATCAGGTTTTTTAGTATTTGAATTTGTGCCTGTTAAAATGATGGGGTAAGAACTGAAGTTATCCATAAGATTTAATGGGGAAAACGTGGTTAAAAGATCAGTTATGTATAAGTTAAATAAGTTAAAGGGATTTTTTTGGCTATAGGCATATGAAATATAATAAGTTTTTCGACATGTTGGTTTTTAAATCACAGTATTTAGGTTTTTAAATCACAGAAACGAGCCAATCAAGTGCTGCTAACACCTGACCAGCTCTGACCAACAACCCTAGACACTAGATAGGATTGAGGCTATGGCAGATCATACAATTAATCAGAGAGTAAGCAAATTGAGAACGTTACGTCCCCGTAAACATGAGTTAGAATTTTTTATTGCTGATGAGGTCGAGCTTTCGAGTTTCAGGGATGAGATGGCAAGCATGGAACCCCCTTTTTTTGCCTTGAAAGGCGGAGATACCAAGGTTAGAAAATACAAAAATGGGAATGTAACCGTTATTGTTAAGGCTACGGCTGATGGATTAGCCACTGTTTTTGATAAAGATGTCTGGATTTATAGTATATCAAAACTACAGGAAGCGATTAATAATCATCAAGAAATAAGTAGAACAATTTGTTTTACGCCTTATGATTTTTTTGTAACCACGAATAGAACAATTAGTGGTAGAACTTATCAAGAATTAGAAAGGGCTTTAGATAGGTTAAAGGGAACAACAATTAAGACCAATGTTTTTTATTCAGAAGAAAAGCAGGAAAGTATTGGCTTTGGTCTTATTGATAGTTGGCGAATTCTTGATGAAAAGAAAGGTAATCTTGATATTGGTATGATTGAGATAACGTTACCTGATTCGCTTTATCAGGCATTGCATAAAAAGAAAATGCTGAAAATCAGTCCCGACTATTTCCGTATCAGAAAAGCAATAGACAGGCGACTTTATGAAATAGCGCGTAAGCATTGTGGTCATCAGGGAGAGTTTACGATAGCCCTTGAAAAACTGCATTTAAAAACGGGCAGCACCGCCTTGTTGAAAATGTTCCGGCATAACATTAAACAACTGGCTAAAACGAATGACTTGCCTGATTACGGCCTTCGTTACGATGCCAAAGCGGATATGGTGATTTTTAATAACTGTAATCTCACACCGGAGCAGGAAGAAAAAGAACAACAACGGGAAAATGGTAAGCGAGAAATCTACAAATTGAAAAATTTACTGGATGAAAAACTGGCCGCCAAGCGAGGTAAAAAATGAGCAATATTTATCCGTTCCCTCAAGGTGAACAACGTCAGGCGGTGAAAAAATCAATAAAAACAACAAATCGGAAGAAAAAGTTAAGCAAGGCAGGTTAAATTTTGATGACCGGCATTCTCTGGTTGTGGTTTGCTTTGCGTATCACCCTTGCCAATATGTTGCATATCGCCACAGTCTCATTCTTTGCCTTTTTACATGCGTTCAAGGGATTTATTTTTGTGATGGGCGGATTGGGTTGCATCATAATGTATTATCATATTGATAAGCATTTTACCGCATCGGATAACTATACCATTCCTTTTTTTGGGGGGCTTTGGGTGATGGCTTGTGCAGGTGAGGTGATAACGTCAATGCTTCACTCAACGATGCGTTTTCATCGACTCTTTTCGGTTTTGGTCAGAGAAGAAGAGAAGAGCGACGCTCACTATTAAGATGTCCCTGTTGCAATAGAGTCTGAACTTGTGAAGGGGAGTACACCTCTGCCTCCGGTGCTTTCGGTAACTCATAGGAAGTTTGAGACATCTCCTGAACAAACCAGGTCTTCAAATGGCCTCTCTTCTGAAGTAAGAATTGACTCATCATGTCTTGGAGGGCCGTGAGGTCTTGTGGCAGAATTTCGGTGGGATCTTCCCGCAGAAGTAAATCGGGTGAGGGAGAATACTCAATGCCTCGATGGTTTTCATCTGAAAGCGACTCAGTCCAGTTCCTTATCATGCGAAGACTGTTGTCTGTCCAGAAATTCAGGCATCTCGTTTATTCTTCTTCAATGAAAGATTTACTGTCTCGAAAGGGCATTTTTTCAAAAAACATCAGAGATAAACTGAGGCAATCTGATGTGATGTCTGCCAGTATCTTGTCAAATCAGACCCTCAGAGGCCATACGGTGGGCGTGATATTGGAGGTCCCCGAACAAAATATTTACGCTGTCTCGTTCCACATCATAGCGCATTTCATAATCTGGTAAGTCGTTAGATTTAACCAGTTGCTTGATGTTATGTCTGAACATTTTTAACAAGGCTGTACTGCCTGTTTTTAAATGCAGTTTTTCAACGGAAATATTGAATTCTCCTTGATGACCACAGTGTTTTCGGGCAATCTCATAAATGCGTCGATCTGTCGCTTTTCTGATGCGAAAATAGTCAGGACTGATTTTCAGCATTTTCTTTTTATGCAATGCCTGATAGAGCCAATCCGGTAGGGTGACTTCTATCATACCGATATCCAATTTACCTTTCTTTTCGTCAAGAATTCGCCAACTATCAATAAGTCCAAATCCTATAGATTCCTGTTTCTCATCAGAATATACAATGTTCGTCGTTATTCTTGTACCAGATAATCTTTTTAAAGATTTTTCTAATTCATTATATGTTCTCCCGCCTATCTCTCTATTTGTAGTCACTAAAAAATCATAAGGCGTAAAGCAAATAGTTCGGCTTATCTCCTCATTATTATTCATGGCTTCCTGTAGCTTAGATATGCTGTAAATCCAAACATCCTTATCAAAGATAGTTGCCATACCTGATGATGTCGGTTCTACAGTAACGGTTATATTTCCATTTTTATATTTTCTAGTCTTTGTATCCCCTCCCTTCATAGCAAAAAAAGGATGCTCCATGCTTGCCATTTCATCCCTAAAACTTGAAAGCTCAACCTCATCGGCAATAAAAAACTCCAGTTCATGTTTACGGGGGCGTAATGTTCTCAAGTTGCTTACTCTCTGATTAATTGTATGATTTACCATAGCCTCAATCCTGCGTTATCAGGGTTGCTGGTAAGAGTCAGTGCTGAGCGGTCACTCAGCACTGACTCGCTCGTTTTGGGATTTAAAAACCAAATACTGGGATTTAAAAACCAAAGAGTTGAAAAACATGTTTTAAATTATTGTATTTATAAGATTTTTTATCTAACTAAATTTCCTTAACTTGTTTTAACTATACATAACTGATCTTTTAACCGCGTTTTCACGCTTTAATCTTGTGGATAACTTCAGTTGTTACCCCATAATTTAAACGGGCCAAAACTTGAGTACTAGAAAACCTAGAAAACCTGATTGCCAAATATTAGCTAAAGAGTGACCGTGCTCCCCTCGACAAAAGAGGATCTTCCGCTTCCTCGCTTTGGCTGTTCGTTCCTCGGAGCAAAGCTCCTGCGGTACGCCTCAGCCAAAGACTGCGGCGAGCGCTCTTGTTTAAAGTTAAAAAAATTTTTTTTTGAAATTCTTAGACGTTAGACCTGTTTAAACGAAACGCCTCTAAAATCGCCTAAAAACCATTTTAAGGAGCATAAAATAACAACCCATGAATGTGCATTACCAAAAGGAGATTTCTTCTCACAGAGAGATACAGGACGTTTTAGGATAGTTTTTGAAGGTTAGGCCAGGCGAGATTTTCAGATCAACACAGTTTTTGTACTAAAATCAATGGGGGTTCTGTACTAAGAATCTAGTACAAGACACCAAAAACACCAGTACAAAATTTTCATCAAATTTCACAATGTCATAGTGACGTAAATACGAATTTCTTTCAGGTGATGGATGAAAGAATGATAACCGTTTTAAGTCATGCTGTTTCAGGGAAAGCCCCTGTCCAAAATCCAAATATTTTTCTTCGCGTTCCACTTGGATTAACTTTTTCCGCTGACAGGTATTGTTTGGCTTGTTTTGACGCGGGAACCCCCCTAGTAACAGAAAGCCAAAATCACCAATATAAACACCCGATGCAGGATAGGCGTATTGTCCCAAAATGTGCCATTTTTTGACGCTCCGCCCGCCGCTACACGGGGTTCTTGTGAAGTAAAAACCATTTTACGTCAAAAATACATCATTTTTACATTAAAAAATTGACAGGAATTCATTTTTACATCATTAATCAGCTTTTTTATCATTATTACACCAAAAATACATCAATTTTAAGAGGCTAATATGAAGCCTAAAAGCATTAGGGCAGCCATCCAGATGATGCTGCCAGAAGTGGAAGAAATGTTATCTCTTGGTGTATCAAGAGAAGATGTTTTTAAGGTGGTTTCAGAAAGATTTCACATTGCTAATGTGAATGTTAGAAGTTTTGATACTGCATTATATCGAGCAAGGGTAAAACGATCCAAGCTGGAAAAATCTACGACTCTATCTTGCAGAAAAAAGGAAGATCAAAATAACACTCATAGTCAAGAGATTATCGGTAAAGAGTTTTTTGAAAAAATCAACGATTCGTTTGACCCAAATAAATTCATGGATAAATACTGAGGTGGAAAATGAAAGTAGCAGTCATTAATTACAGTGGTAGCGTCGGAAAAACCTTGATTTCGACTTATCTTCTTTCGCCTAGAATGAAAGATGTAAAATTCTTTTCTGTTGAAACGATTAATCAATCAGCGGCAGATTTGGGTATTAAAGATGTAGTCAGTTTTAAAGGTGATGATTTTTCAAAACTGATTGAAGATGTTGTTTTTGAAGATTCTGCCATTATTGATATCGGCGCATCTAATGTAGAACCATTTTTAATGTCTATGTCACGTTTTGATGGCGGTGCAAACGAATTTGATTTGTATTTTATTCCTGTTACCAAAGAAGATAAGGCCGTGAAAGAAAGTATGAAAACGGCACACACCTTACACAAGGCTGGAGTCGAAAAAGACAAAATTGTTTTCGTGCCAAACAGGATTACTCCGGGTGAAGATGTCAAAAAAGTTTTAGAGCCGATTTTCTCTTTTGTAAAAAAAACCAATGTCGGAAAAATTGATAAAAACTCCGTGATATACGATAGTGAAGTTTTTGAATACTTGGCTCATCATCAAATATCATTTGAATCTCTGACAGAAGAAGATGCAGAGGAATTTAAAATGAGAGCAAAACAATCTAATGATACCGATGAGCGCCGTAAAATGGCGCGTCGTTATACTTATATGAAACAAGCGATTCCTGTTAAAAACAATCTTGATAGAACATATGCTCTATTAATCGGAGAGTGATATGGACAAGCAACCCGATAAATTAGAGGTGCTAATGGACTGGTTTCTAGGTGATGCCAAAGAAATCAATGAGACACAAAAAAAAATACTGGAAGAACAAACGGCATTACTTAATCGTGTTGAAGAACTGAATCAATGCATTGATTCAAAAATAGAAAAATCCATCCAAGACATTATTGTTAGAATGAGCGATTCTTACAACGAAACAAGGTATAAAACTAAAAGAGGCCGATTTATCGCTATAATATTGCTTTGTTCTATCCTTAGTGCTCTGATCGGCGTGGAACTGACTTTGTTCATCATCAAATGAATAGAGTGAAAATAGACCACTCATATCTTTATCACGAACATGTCAGTGACATAATCAGATGAAACTAAATTTCAGAGTCTGCCTGATCTGCTGATGTTGATTCCATTCACCCCATTTTCAGACAACTCATCCCGCCTTGATGATAAGGGACGTTAATTCGACAGATCGATTCTGATATCACTGCTCAGGTGGTAATGGGCTGAGCTCAGTGCCCCGCGGAGGTGATCGCCCTGGGCTATTGTTAAACGATACTGTTTTTGTACGACGCCCACGGTGTCGTAGCCCCAGTAGTGGCCACCCCCTCCGGTTTTTCTGACATTTAATCGGTTCGTGATCTGTTCCCTCACTCTGCCATTGAGCGACAGGGTAAAGTTCGCCATGGCTGTGTGTGAGCCGTCGACCGCAAAAAATCTGGATGAAATGGAGACCAGTACAAAATGAAAATCGCCTGTGGACTCTACCGATAATGCATTCACTCCGGCGCGTGACAGGTTGCCTCCCCCTGCTCCCTTCCATACCCCTGATTGACAGGACAGCAGGGCCCCGCTCGCATCACGGCTCAATAACCCATCCGGAGTACACCTATGACCCGAAATCGATATTTGATCGAGCTGAACCGTGCCGCCTCGCACGGTGCCTGTGGTCGTGATATTCCCGGAGGCATTAATCCTGCCTGAATGAGTGATATCGTTACCCCCCATATCTATATGGGTATGCATCCGGTTCAGTTCCGGCCTGTGCTTCACCTGAAACCGGTACAGCCGATCGCTTTCCTGCAACACGCTACCCAGAATTTCAGACGATAACGCCATGGCAATATGCCCGTGTCGGCAGTCGAGGCCAAAATCACGGGGATCGCTTGTCCAACCCCCATAAGCGCCGATGGCGATATTTTTTCCATCGACATACCCCCCCATGCCGGTGATCTGGGTGGCAATTCGGCGCATGCCTTTTTCTGAAAGAGGCGCCCCCTGTACGCTACAGGTCAGCGCCTGTAGCGCTGGCGGATTTTTCTGGCTGTTTTTGACAACGCCGGTCACGTACTGTTGACCCAAGCCGTTTTTCTCTGAGAAGCCCTGTTGCAGATACCCGTTTTTCATCAGTAACGACGGCGTAATACGATAGGGCAGCGGAAAATTAAGTAATTCATCGCGATGGTCAGCAATATACTGCTTTGATGCGTCATTAAACTGGCTGGCACGGCGCAGGGCATCGGAGAGCTTTCCGGAGAGCATACCGGAACCCATCAGGGTGGCTTCCTGAACCGGCACCCATTCCAGCAAGACCTTTTCAAACGCACTTTGTCCCTCATCGATTGCAGACAGGCAATCGGTCAACAGCACCGAGCAGGGATGATGTTTTCGGCCAAAATCGGTGACCACGTGGCGCATATCGATAAAGGCCTGCTGCAACGATTTGTTGTTATCCAGCAGGAAGGCCAGCATGTCGTAAAAGGCAATGCGGTCTCTGGCGGAAAAGGTTTTTTGGTAAATCCATCTCAGTGTGGCGTCAATGCGAGGTTTGACGGCAACAACGGTTGACGTTAATAAGGGCAACATGGTTTTTTTCTCAGGTTGAGGGGGGCGCTTGAAAACGTCTCCACTGCCCCTATATGAAGGGTGTGAGGGGAATGTTTTATTCACTGTGTATTATTAAAGGAGGAGTCTATGGCCAATCGTTCTTTCTCTCTTATCCCGGCATTCAGCCATCATCCGCTTTCTGACCGGCTTTCGCAGATAGATAATCTGTTCAGTCGTCTGACCGGCGAAAAACCGCTGGCAGACTCACCCGCCTATAATCTGCTGCAAAAAGACAAAGCGCATTATGAGCTGACAGTGAGCGTACCGGGTTATGTTCGGGATGAACTCGATATTTCCGTGCTCAATAACCAGTTAACCATTACCGGCAAGCCGCACGTTGAAAAAACAGATTCTGTCGAGGAAAAAGACGGCATGAAATGGGTGCATCAAGGCATGACAAGAAGTGAGTTTTCCTTAAGTTTTAGCCTGGAGCATCGAATCAATATCCAGAAAGCGTATCTGGATAAAGGGCTACTCACTCTGGAATTTACCTACGATATTCCAGAACAGGAAAAACCCCAGAAAATTTCCATTGGTGTCAACAATCAATCAGGGCAGGTTCTCTAACATCAGACGGATGAATCCCAACTTGACCTGTTTTCAGGTTATAGGGCTAACAACGTATAACTGTCTTCATCGATGGGACAAACACAATGGGCGGCCAGTGGGTCCACTTCTCCTGCATGGATGTAGTTCAAAACGTGCTGATTACGCGTAATACCACCCAGTTTACGATGCCAGTAGGTTTTCGCGGCCGCCCTGCTTTTTGTCCGGTACAGTTCAAAAAAGGGGGCATCCGGGGCAATCACTTCAGCCACCACCATCCGCCCAACAATCCCGTGATAACAGTGTTCGCAGCCTTCCACATGGCGCATAAACACCTTTTCAGGCTGACAGTGGTGTTCAATCAGATTGCGATCGTCTGCCTCAAGCTGCCCGGCTACCCGCTGATAAGGGACTTTGCAGTGCGGGCATAAACGCTGTACCAGACGTTGACTGATCAGCCCAATTAACAACTGCGGATCGGCCAGTAGCCCGGCGGATACCCCTTCTATTTCCAGTCGCTCAAGGATATTCAGGCCATCATTGGCGTGCAGGGTCGTCATCACCAGATGACCGGTCATGGCCGCTTTCAGGGCGGTAAGAGCGGATTCCAGATCGCGGATTTCACCGTTTAAAATGGCATCCGGATCACAGCGCAAGGCATACGCCATCGATAGCCGCCATGCGCGTTTGATGTCTTCGGGATTTTTCTTGTCCGCAATGATCGGCGTCTGAATGGCGCCATCAATACGGCCTTCGGGTGAGTCTTCAATGGTTAACAGTCTCCGTACCGGTAACCTGTTGATATAGCCCCATAGCGCAAGCCAGGCGGCGGAGGCGGTGCGGAGCGTGGTGGATTTCCCGGAGCCAGTGGGACCGGATAAAATGATCATGCCTTCGGGACGGCGCAACAGGCGTTTGAGTACCCGGACTTGATCGGGCAAAAAGCCCAATGATTCAAAATCCGGGACGGCCTCGCCCTCCTCCTGAATCAGACGCATCACCACATACAGCCCGCCGACAGCAGGCATATGCGCATAGCGGGCACCAAATATGCCCAGCGGCTTTAAAAACCGTTCAGCGATACGGCCATCCTGATGAAGATGGGGGTAAAACTGTTTCTCGGTGACATCACACATCGACAGAATAATGGTGGACGCCAGCGCCATCCCTTCGTCCTTGTCGATGCAGTCCAGACAGTGCAGTTCACCGTGCACCCGCGCTTCCACATAGCAAAACTCACCGCCATCGCGTCCGACAGTCAAATGCACGTCAGACGCCGATAGAGCAATGGCCTTGCGGAAGTAGCCTGATACCCGCTGCTGGTTGACGCTGTGTGCCGGGGCATCCCCCGATGGCGGGAGGGCTGCGTGGGCGATGTCATCCAGCGACAGGCTGACCCATCGGGTACGCCCAGGAAAGGCTTTCTGTACCCGGCTGACAAAGTGCTGAACCTTGAAATCTTCGCGGTAATTGTCCGCGATCACCATATCAATCATGCCGTCCTCAGCCTGGGTCACCCGCACAAAGCGGGCGATATCGGCATCGGGCTGCGGAAGCGCATTGAACATCACTCTTTTTCTCCTTATCAATAAAATGCCAGTGTGCGTTTATCCTGGCCGTCAGCGACACGAACTTCTCGGGCGGTGATCGACTCCACCCAAAAACGGGTGCCGGGGATTGGCTCTCCCTGCATCAGTTCTGCCCGCTTGCCATCGGAAAGCACCAGACGCGCCATCAGCTGATGACCCCTGCCGTAAATTTCCTCCACTGACGGTAATCCGCTGGCGCGCTTTAATATCGCGATTTCCCGCCCATTGAGTGGTAAATGGGCTGTCCGGGTGTCCATACCGCTCTCTTCCAGCTCGCGCTGAATCCGGGCGCGGGCCGCTTTCGCTTCCAGCAGGACGGTGTCGGCCTGTATCTGCTCTAACCGTTGCAGGGTGTCCTCTTCCATCACGGGCGGTTGAGGCGGCAATAACGGCGGTGTTTCGGCATAGGCGGCGGTGCTTAGCCACGAGGCAATGAACAGAGCACATTTATGATTGTGCATATAATTTTCCTTCCATCCGGTAACGTAATCGCCCCTGACTGAGCGTGAGCGTGATGACGTGCAGGCGTAACCCCAGATCGTCCAGTTCATCAAACAACAGGGTGGGGGAGAGAGCGGTGTCCAGTGAAAAACTAAAACTGCGCCACGGCATAATCCGCTCTTCGCCCTGAGCACTGACCTGACGGGGGTCGTCTTCCTGTAGGTGAATCGGCAGACGCATCCGTTGCGCAAAGGTGGTTAACCGCTGTATCTGATTATCCGCCTCCGGCAAGGGGCGGGTATCCTTTGAGGCGGTGAAGGTCACGGGCTGGCTAAACCCGCCGGTATCGCCCTGACCGGGCAAATTGAAATACGGCGTCGTTTGTCCGGCGTACACTTGCTTCACCCGGTCAGCGAAGTCGCCCACGGTGGCCCCAGCAGGTTTGCTGTACGCCAGTCGTAGTGTGCCTTCCTGTGCGCACTGCGCTTCTTTAAAGCGCCAGCCTGCCAGCGACAGCGGGATTTTTTGCCAGCGGTCGGCACAGGCGCGGATAAACGCGTTCAATCGCGGTGTGTCATCCCACGGCGAACGCAGGGCAGGGGACATCTGCGTCTGTTTCTGTGCCAGCCATGCCGCCCGTATGGCCGCTTGACGTAACGTTTCCTGGTGGGTCAGATACCCCTGCCAGCCGAAGTAACCGGCCAAAATGAGGCCTGACAGAGTGAACAGACCTAACCATCGCCGCTGGCGTGAGGTCGCCTGAAAGCGGGCGCTGGCTGGAAAGGCAGTCCCTGCCAGCAAACCGTCCAAATCAAAAGGTTGGCTATCGGCGATGCCCCATTCTGCCGGGGCGAACATCTGCCAGCCCCCTTCCGGCTCAGGGTTAAACTGGAGAAAGTTTTTTTGTGCCTGCACTATTGCGGCCTTGTCGCCGACCAGATCGTTAATCAGCACGCCATCGATGCTGCTGACAAAGCCGTAATGCGTCCTGTCTATCGCGATAATCGCGTAGCCACTGCCTTTGAGTTGGGGGACAATTAACAGGGCCAGGGCGTAACCGTCCTTGCAGCCTTTGGGCAGCGCCAATGCTGACCAGTTAACTAGCCCCATCACCCACTGCGGATGTTTCTGGCGGTCCCGATAGCGGTAACTGACCACGCGGTCAGCCCCTTGCCGTCGCGCTTCGCTTTTCACGTTCTTCCCTGCCCGCAACGTCACGGGAAGCCAGTCTATTCCGGCCAGAAAAACTCTTCGGCCCCGCACCATCGATGTGGCGGCCAACCCCGGTATGGTCGTCATTAATATCCCTCCTGAGACAGAACGGGGGTAATGAGCACCACCAGACTCCGATCACCGTTTTCTGCCTGCTGACCGCCGCCTAACCCAAAGAACCCCGGTCGGCCGACGCCCTGTTTGCTGCCTTTACGGCTGGCCTGCTGAAACCCGGATAACACCAGTGTCTGACCGGTTTTCATTTTGACGCGTTGGGTGAAGGTTTTCAGTTGCGTATTGAGTAACTCGACCGAGCTTTCCCCGGAAGTAAAGGTACGTCGGGTGGGCGGGTCAGAGAGATTAATCGCGAATTGCAGCAACAGATGCTGACCGTCCGGCAGGATATTCGGCAGCAGATTGATATAAAAGCCGGTGGTGATCGTAGCGGGCTGAATCGAGGTGGCGGTGCCGACATTCGCGGTGGCCTGTGTCGTTACCTGCGCGACATAATCTTCCTGTTCGGCCACCTGCATGGCGACCGGCGAAAGATTGGTGGTGGTACTCGATTGTTGAGTGACCACACTCACCTTGGCCTGCTCTGCCAGCGCTTTAAGAAAGACTTTGGACCCCGCCAGTCGCCCATCCACGACAGAAAAGCCCCCCTGCATGATATTCCCTGACACGCCACCAAAAGCCTGACTCAGTGACAAACCCCAGCGACTGTTGTTAAAGACGGCGTTCCAGTCGAGCCCTAACTGGTCTTTTTGCCGTGCCTCAACGCTCAGCACTTCAATATTGAGCACCACCTGCCGATTTAATGTCTGGTTGCGCTCGTCAACAAAACGCTCAACCGTATCCAGCACCCGTGGCACATCGGTGACGGTCAGATTCCCGGCAGACAGGAACAGGCGACCCCGCCCCGGTGTCAGCATCGATTTCACCGCCCCCTGTAAATCCGCATACAGGGAGGACTTGATGAGGGTTGAGGTGGATTGTGACGTGGTGGCATCACCACTGAGCGCATGGCCGCTTTGACCACCGCTGTGACCGGATTTTGAGGTGGTGCCACTCACGACTCTGGATTGGTAATCGGTCTGTGAATCCATAAAATTCAGCGTCATGGACCGGGTTTCCAGCGCGTAGATAACAATCTGTCCCGATTCATAGCGCCACGATACGCCAAGGCGACTGGCTATCGTATCTAACAGCCCGGCCAGTGGGCCGTTCCAGTAAAGCCCGTTCAGGGTCGCGCCGGGGTTAACCGCCGCAGTCGCAGAGGATGACGCCCTCCCGATGGCGGCCAGCGGCACCATGCCATTGACCTCCGGCGGCGGGATATCGCCTGTCATCTGCTGGGTCTGGCCGCCAGAGACGCCGCCCAATAGCGTTAATGCATCCGGCGTCACGGAAACGGGCAGTCGGCACACGCGGGTAATACGCTCAGAGACGTCATGCAGACTGAGTGACCCTTGCCGGTGAAGGGTCAGGGTACAAGGCGGGGTGGCTTTTTTTATCGCCGTCCGGTCCATCATCGGCGTGGGATTCACCCACTGCCGGGCGGCTTCGCGTAATACCGGGGAGGGCGAAGTCAGTTTTTGAATCTGCTGCCTTGCCTTTGCGTCTGTCGCTTCACTGCTGTTCATGTTTTGATGAATGCGCTCCATACTGGTGCAGCCAGACAAGGCCAGCGCCCCCAGTAAAGGCGCCGCAGAAAAAATCGATCGCATGGGGTATCCTTGGGTTTTTGAACTTTTAAGGAATGAGATGAGAGAATGAAAGTCATATTTTCTTGCTGTCATGAATGAAGGCGATTCACTTTTTCCTCCTAATTAAGATAAACCATCGCCCCATCGGGGATACGTTCAGGGACGACCACCTGCATATCCCGACCGCTATGATCAAAAAGGCGATGGTTTTTGACGCTGCCCAATAATGCAGAATCGCGGGTTTGAGTTTTGAGCGCCGCCATTAATCCCGGTGAAAACGGTTGCCAGACAAAAACACGTTCGCTGGCAATGACGTGCTGGATGGACGAATGCGGCGAGATACCGATTTGCGCCGCTGTGAGCACCATCTCATTAGAATTTTTAATCACATCGGGATGAAGAGAGAGATGATGATGAATCGCATTCATATAATGAACCGTTTCTATCGCCTGTTGCGTCGTGGTCGTCGTTATTTCGGTACGGTTGAGATGGTCGGCAGACTGCTGCTGATAAAATCCCGCCAGAGATAACGTCACTATAGCTAAACGACATAAGAATAGTTACATAATATGTTCTGAAAACAAGGTATTGATGTCGCATTGAAGTTCTCTTCTTTTTCTTTTAGCTTGAGCCCATGTGTGCTCAATAGGGTTGAACTCGGGCGAATAAGGAGGCAAATATTCAATAGAATGACCGGCGTTGAGAATGGCGTGTTGAATATCTTTTCGCTTGTGGAAAGAAGCGTTATCCATCATCATCACGCACGGATGAGGAAGAGCGGGTAGGAGCAGCTGAGTGACCCAGGCATAAAAAACATCGCTGTTAATGGAGCAGTTAAAGAGGCCCACCGCGATGAGAGTGACCCCTAATAAGGCACCAATGACGTTAGTGCGGCCCTTAGCCTGCCAATCGTGAGTCCCAAAACAGCGTTGACCTCGTGTAGCGTATCCGTAGAGGCGGGGCATATCGTGAGCAAAGCCGCTCTCATCGAGATAAACCAGAGATTTACCCTGCTTTTGATACCCCGCGATTTTTTCCTGGAACCCCTGTCGTGCCTCTTCGTTTGCCTTGGGATGACGCAGAGTTTTTTTTATAGGTCAGACCCCATCTTTTCAATGCTTGCCAGATGGCTTTGGGGCACACCCCGAAACGGGCCGCCCGTTCCCGTTGATAGCTATCTGGATACTCTGCCACATCTTTGATAAACGCCTCTTTATCCATCTTGCCTCGACGCGGACCCGAGGGTTTCGGTTCTATTCGCTTGAGCCAACGCCTGAGAGTATCTGTACCTACGTGAAAACGCTTCGCCGTTGCTCTGATGCTCAGTCCTTCTTTCTCTCGAATACTCAGGACTTTTTGACGAAAATCCACTGAATAACTCATAGTGACCTCATGCTAATTAGTTCTTTATATTGTAACTAAAATTAAATCGCTTAGCTATAACAGAAAAGAAAGGATGAAATAGCCCATCATTCCCTCGGGGGTTTATCGGTGATCCGTATCAGGCATTGGGCGCTATGGATTTGAGCATAAAGTGGCGTCCTGGCCGACTGGTATAACTCCAGCACACTTCTCAATGCGGATTTAAAATCTCCCCTGAAATGTAAGAGGGCCTCAATCTGATAATGGACGGGCGTTTGCCAGTATACCGTCCAGTTTTTTACCCCCGGCCCGAGACAGGGGGCTTTGATGGCCCATGCCATCACGCCCTCCTTTAACGTCATCCCTTTTTCTATCTGCCATGTTTGTGCGGGTGTTGGATGAGCCCTGAGTGTCATCGACGTCAGCGGTGTATCTGTGAGCCCCGTCGTTGTTTTTGGGGGTGAAAACGTGGGTTGAGAAGAAATAGAAGATGTATTCCCCTGCGGGGGTTGAGTCACCCTCAGCGGGTGACTCGTCAGTGACGGATGATCTTTCGCGGGATGTTTGGCTGGCCACATCCGCTCAGGGTGTTTCTTTGTCGGAAAAGGAGGAATGTCAACCGGTTTATCAATCCGATAAAAATAAATGTCGGTTTCACTGCATCCGAGACATCTCTGCTTGACCTGATAGTCAATGACCCCTTTTGCGCCATGCGTTTTTAACCAGCGTTTGGCGTTAAAATAGCCTGCTGATGTTTGACTTGATACCACAATCTGATTGGCGTGGGTCACGGCAAAGTAATCATCTGGAAGATAGTTTCCTTTTTCTCCCTCAAAATCATACATCGCTTTTGCCCAGTGACCTGCGATAACGGGTGAGGGTATGACCACATGGTTTTCTTTCCAGTCCGGTATTGTGCTGTTGATTTCAACCGCAGAGCCTGACCAGTTTAACGGCGGAGGGGGTGGCGGTGAAGAACAACCGGCCAGCATGATCCCCGCTACGGTTATCAGTTTTTTTTTCATGGGGTATTTCCAGATACGTTGAGAATCTTTCGGATGAGGTCATTAAAAGAGCTCTGCTTCAAGTTCCCCTAATGACAACATCTCTTCTTTTGGGGGATATTTCAGTCCCTTTTTAACCATTGATGAGCCATTGTTCATGCTGGCCACACGCGCTCTCAGCTTCGGTGACACCGCACACAGTCTGTCCATAAAATACGGGTCATTAAAATACAGTGCCTTTTCGCATTTAATCGGGTTCTCGCCTTTCAGCAGAATAAACTCCTCCTGAAATTTCAGTGTCCCCAATTCTTGCGGTAACACCAGCGCGCGTTGGGCTTCGTTCTCGGATTCGCCTTGTGATACGCTGCCTTTATTACGGTTTCGGCTTTTTCCGGTTGATTTGGTGGTGGTATAGCCTAATTGCGCGGAAAATTTGTCAGCGTCTTCTTTTTCGCTGACCGCATAAATCACCCGGCAGGGATGACCGGACAGCAATGTTTTTGCCCCCATCTCACCGTAAATCTCAATCAGTTGTGAAATATTCTGGTAGATGGTGAGTAATTTGAGTTTAAATCCGGCAATAAACCCGGATGCCTTTTTAATGTAGTGCATGGCACCAATCGCGGGAAACTCATCAAGCAGAAACAGTACGTCATGTTTATTATCTGTTTCAAAATCGGGATTTTCGCGCATACTGACGTCAATCGCCAAGTTGAAGAACAGATTTAAAAAATCATCGGCAATCTTCAAATCGTCGGCATTAATCCCTAAGTAAATGGTCATGCGTTCTTTACGCAACAACCGTAAATCAAAATCGTTGCGGTCAGTGGCTTTGCGAAAGAGCGGTAAGGTGAACAGGTTTAATTTTTTAAGAAAGGTGCCTTCGGTGCTGGAGCGAGGCTCGTCACCCAGGTCATTATATTCCTTGATTTTGTTGAACGCATCCCTGAGCAGGTATTGCTCACGTTGATTTCCGCTATTGGCTACCCGTTCGCGGATACTGGGGCACTGGCTTTCGTCGCCGTTTGCCAGCAATGACTCACGGTTCACGGCATAGTACAGGTCAAGCACTGTCCCAATGGAAAACACCGGTTTAATATCATATTTCGCTAAATATTCCCGACCGTGATTGATTAACGTATACAACAACTGCGTATAGCCGATAAAGACGCGCCCGGCGGCGCTGTTAAAGTGCGCTTCCGTCCCGGTCAGTCCTGATGCATTCCACAGGGTTTCCGCCAGATTAAGCAGATATCCGGAGCCTTTCTCATGGGATAAATCAATATAAAACAGCGGGTTAAAACCGTGTGTCTTGCTGGAAAACGGGTCAAGCAAATAGACTTTTTGCCCCATGATAAGCTGCCGGAATTGACTGGTGATTTTGTAACACTCCTGCTTGGGGTCGAGCACAATCACCGAAAACAGCCACGCCAGCAGATTAGGGATAACCATGGCGGCCCCTTTCCCGGCGCGTGTCCCCGCCCCCATTGAGATAAAGTCAGGCGCGATATAGCGAAGCAGCTTGCCCTTGTAACGTCCGATAATGACGCCGCCTTTGCTTTCATCGCCCCACGTCACCGCTTTGGAGCGGCGAATATCGGCATCGCTGGCAAATTTTGCGTCACCGTAAAGCGAGGGCTTTTGCATCGCCGTTTTGATAATCAGCGCGCCCGCTATCACCCCTGAGGCGAGAAAACCATACAGCAGCGACAACACGGCATTCCAGCGAATATCATCACGAATATCGCTATCAAACAGGATGCGCCCCAGTATCGAAAACTGGTATGTCTGTAAAAAGCGGCGCAGTCCTACGCCGTTCATGGGATAAACCAGCACACTCGCTATCCCCACCGTCAGCAGGCAGACCAGAAGGCCAATAAAACCCCATTGCCCCGGCGTGAGTTTACATTTGTCCACGACTTAATTCCTTAAAATAGCTATCACGATGAAGCGGCTTGAAATAAAGCTGCGTCAGCCGCCGCCAGTTACCCCGTGCCGTCATGCAGGCGATCACATCGATGTTGTTAAGCACCTTGCGCAGCATCACGTTATAAGGCAGGTTGCGGCACTCCGGGTTCTGGTAACAGCGTTCGATAATGCCATCAATCACCGCTTCCGGCGTTGGCGCATGGAGGCTGGTGACACCGCCTTCATGCCCGGAGCTTTGCGCTTTCATAAAATCCCATGTTTCCGGGCCGCGTACCTCTGTCAGCAGGATGCGGTCGGGATTCATGCGAAAATTGGCGCGGAGCAGGCTGGCAGGGGTGACAATGGCCCCTTCCGGGGCTTCGGCGTTATAAAACAGGTGAACATAGTTACGATGTGAATAGAATTCCACCTCCGGGTTATCTTCAATGGAGATAAGCCGTAAATGCGACGGGATACAGTCGAGCAACGTTTTTTCATAGGTGGTTTTGCCTGAACCGGTTCCGCCGCCAAACACGGTTGTCTTGCCGTATTCGATCGCCTTTTCCATAAATTCGGGAAAGGCGTTATCCTTAAACAGCCGTATCAAAACGTCATCGTGACTCTCTGTTTTTTCCTGTCCGGTCAGTTGGTCGTAAAAACCGCTCTCGATCCAGGACTGGTGAGGAATTTTCAGGTAAGACGGTTGACGGAGGGTGATCGACACGGTGCCACGCTCACAGGCCGGGGGGATCACGATCTGGCAACGTTCTCCGCTTTCCAGCGTGGCGGATAATATCGGTTTCAGATCATCAATGTGGTCGTCATTGTGGTTTGCCAGCACCGCGGCAAAGGTCATGCATTCCTCATAGCTTAGCGTCGCGTCATGCTCCTGCCATTCCCCATTGACCTTGGTAAAAATCTGGTTCGGTCGGTTGACCGCCAGTTCGGTTAACCCCTCTGTCGCCAGTAATGCGCCAAAGAGACTATCGCGGTAATACATCATCGTTGGATTTTGGGGGTGACTCATCCGTTTTTTCTCCTCTTGAGTTCAAGCTGATAGATAGCCGAGAAATCAATATCCTGACCGGTGATAAGCGTGATAATGTCGCCCTGATTCTTGTACAGGGTCGGCGGAATATTCACACTGTTTTCAAACGCAGTTCTGGCAATGTCAGCCAGAGATTGACGGCTGTTTTCGGTGTAATCGGTATTGCGATCTTTCTTCCCGACCTGATTCGCCGCCGCCGCGGTCATATCGGGGATCATGCCCAGCATTAACGCCCCACCAAAGCGATCAACCCAGTGCCCATCAATCCAGCCATCCGAACCGGATTCACCCAGCTCCCCTGCAGCCTGTGAACCCCTCATGGGAATATCCAGATAAGGTGGCTGGCGGGTGCGCAGTTTGGTAATACGGATAAAGACACGCCCTTGCCCATGCCTGAGTGTTCCCGCGTTATACACCCCGTAGGCGGTGGTGCCCTTGTCAATCAGGCGGGTATGACCGCTGGCGCTGTAGATATCACGGGTAATGGTACAGCGGATTTTTCCCGCCAAATCAGAAACAAAGCGATAATCCAGCGCACAGGGGATAGGCCTGTTTTCCGGCAGGTATAAATCCGGATCGTAAGGAATGAGCGTGACCTGATTAAGTCCCTCTGACGCATTGGCATTTTCAGGCTTTTCCGCGTCTCTGGCGTCAACACTGGCGGGCGTCTTATCGCCCTGTTTCTCCTGTGCCCTCGTTTGGCTATGGCTTTGAGCTGACAAGGCGTCCTCTGCGGTTTCCAGCGCAAGATAGCGCCTGAATACCGGCTCAGAAAAAGACGGCTGAGGGCTAACGCTGTTTATCTGCGTGACCTGTTGGCTTTGCCCTCCACTATCTGTTAGCTTCTCTGTTTGAGTTTGAGTTTGCGCTTGTGTCTGCTTTTCCTTATGAAACGGATCCACCTTTTTGCCTAAATCCCGCCGCTGGTGACTAATGCCTCCCGATTTCTCGGCACTGACGGGCGGCGGCTCGGTATGGATTGTGCGGGCGGTCTCCCATAGATGAAATCCCACCATTCCAATTAACGCGACAACCACGGCAGACCCGCCAATCGCCAAAATCAGTTTATTTTTCTGCCGTTTTTGTGTTTTTGCCACCTCGACGGTCGTTGAGGCCCCACTTTTCTTTGCAGAATGCCCTTTCGCGTTAGCCACCGAGGTGATCCGCGCCTTAATCTCTTTTTCCATGTCGCTCACGGTTTTAACCTGTGGCTTTTCAGTTGCTGTGCCGTCCTCTTCCGGTTTGGCGTCTACTGAATCGTGGGCTGTTTCTTCGGGTGACGTTTCCTCTTCCCCGGTAAGATGCTTTCGCGCTTCCCGCTCGATGTCGTCCGTCGTTTTTTCTTCATGATTCATTTTTCTGTCTCCACGCGCTGAACGTGGGGGGAAATGGTATTTCCATCGGGGACAGTGACTTTACCCACGCCATGATTTTCAATCCCCACGACCTTATGCCCTGCCCGCAGCACAAAACGCGGATGAATCTGATGAATAACCAATACTTTATAGTTGCCCTTCTGCTGCACACTGGCGTTCACGATATGCTCTTTCTCACCATAGGCGACAAACGCGGCGGGAAAGGTTTTGATGGGGGAAAAACCGAGATAGGTAAAGCGTCCATCGTCATAGGCAAAATCGGGGGCGATATCACGGCTGTCTTTCGCTACCCGCATGTAATAATCCCAATTACGCGGCGCTTGGGCGGCATTAAATGCCTGCGCGATGGATTGTTTCATCTGCGCCTTTTCCCATTCACGTTGCCTCGCCTGCTGCGCTTTCCGCGTCTGCGCCTGCTCTTCCTGCGGATAGCGGTAATCAATGACGTAAGCCAGTTGTGACAGAGGCTGACCCTTGTCGATAAGGCGAAGCTCAAGGCTATAGAAATGTTTGGTGGTACTAACAAACAGATTGGTACGCCAGTCTTTATCCTGCGGCTCAAAAACCCGTTCGCTTTCCACCTCTTCATCGCCATCCTCACCGGATTTCATCGTCCTGATTGGCTGCTTGACTGGTGCTACGCGGATATAGACGCGATTGCCTTCCTTCGTCACATTCCAGCCTTTGGTAAAGCCGGTTTGCGTGCTGATCACGTCTTCCTCTTCGGAGAAAACCAGTGTGGAAACGTAGCCTTCGGCAGCCTGAACAATCGTGGTATTCCGGGGATGGTAGGCCACCTGTTGCATCCGGCTATCAAAGCGGCTCCCCTGCGGAGTCGCGGCAGCCTGTACGCCGCCAGAAACCAGCACCAGTCCGGTAAGGAAAAGCAATGCCCCTGTTTTCATGGCTATTCCCCCTGCTCTTTTTCACGCTGATAACTGGTGACGACAAATCCCAGCGGATTATGGGCGCGTTGCGCATCGGTCATGGCTTGCTGTGGCTCGAATCGCCACGTCATGCGTACCGTCCAGTATTCCGGTTGCACATGACCGCTACGGACATCGCGGATATCCTTGCGAAAACGAAGAGTAGCCAGTAAATCGGTGTTATCAGGATTGCTGGAATCGGAAATGAAATGGGTAATAAAGGTGATTTCAGCGGTATATTCTGCATCCTTAAACACCTTGTCGGGTGCAGACGGGCTATTCCACCAATCAAGGTAGGCTTTGTTAACTGCCTCATTACCGTAGCGCTGTACCGTGTCGTAATCATGTTGCAGACGAAAATAATCATACCCTTCCCGCAAGCGCACATATTGCTGGGTAAAATACCGTGCGAGCGCACTATTTTCGGATAATTCCCCTTTTTCCACGGTGGTGACTTTTTCTACCGTGCCCGCCAGTTTATCCGCGACATAAAGTTCGGTATTGGTCTGCTTTAACGGCAACAGAATAATCATGGCGATAAGTGAAAGCAGACCAAAGGCGGTGCCAACACCCGCGATAATAAAGGCGATGGTTTTATCGCGTTTATCACGTTGCCGCCATTTTAATTCAAATCCTTGCGCGGTTTTTAAATACGCTTCTTTTTTAGTGAACATCTTTGACTCCCAATCCGTTATTGACCGGCTCAAGCGGGCCGGAAATGGGGGACAATGCATTATGTTGCCCCGCGCAGCCGGACAACATGCACAGCAAAAACACGACGCCTGTTATTTTCATGCGCATAATTCCTTATTCAATCATGGCGGCTCAGTCATCACTCTTTGAGTCGGTTAGCCAGTCGTGCCGAGAACTGGGCCTACCTCGTTTAACTATCAGCCGGTAAACAGTTGTTTTACGACATAACAACTCTCCCCTTGTGCAACCGCCTCTGAGTAACCTCAAAATTGTGCGGAAAACCATGTCGCCATGTGCTAATATACGGAAAGCTATTTTTTAGGGTTATCCGATTATGTTGATTGGCTACATGCGCGTTTCGTCAGATTCCGATCGCCAGAGTACAGATTTGCAGCGTGATGCGCTGATCTCCGCCGGTATCGATCCGCGTCACTTGTTCGAAGATCACGCTTCCGGCGCAAAGGATGAGCGCGTTGGCTTGTCGCAGGCGCTCGAATTCGTCCGTGCGGGTGACGTGTTAGTCGTGTGGAAGCTCGATCGGCTCGATCGGCTTGGTCGCTCGCTGTCACACCTACTCAGCATCGTGACTTCACTCAAGGACAAACGGGTGGCATTTCGTTCGCTGACGGAAAACCTGGATACTACGACGCCCTCGGGCGAATTCTTGTTTCAGGTGTTCGGCGCTCTGGCGCAGTACGAGCGTGCCTTGATCCGGGAGCGCGTTACCGCCGGCCTGGCCGCCGCCCGAAAACGGGGGCGAATCGGCGGACGACCGAAGGCGATCACTGGAGAGAAGCTGGACGCTATCGTTGTCGCACTGGACGGTGGCATGTCCAAAGCAGCGGTGTGTCGCAACTTCAATGTCAAGCGGTCTACCCTGATCGAAACTTTGGCGCGGGCGATGACAAGTGGAAATGCGGAAAAACAATGAGGGTGGGTGACACGACCGTTGGGTCTACCCCGTCATTGAGGCAGATAACGCAGGAGATTAATCTTTCAGTTTTTGATTGGTTTTAACCGTAGGCGCTTGTGTCCATTGAACGCCATGGGTCGCCTTAGGGCGCGGTGGGGTAATATCTTTAGGTTTAGCCATTTCACTGCCACTTGCCATTGCCCAGCCCTCAGCGCGAACTTTTTGTAATGTCGCCTTTGCCTTGCTGATGCCGTATTGTGTCCCTCGACCGGCAAGATGACCGATGCGACCGCCTTCCCTCTGGCTTTTGTCTACGCCTTTAACACCTTCAACAAATCCCTTGCCCTGATGCCATCCTTCCTTTCCAAGCGCTTTGCTCCCACCCATCATTCCTCTGAGGCCTTTAGCGGCACCAAACAACCCGATGGCAGTCGCAGTCGTGGCCGCCCCTTCCAGTGCGCCTTGTACGCCAACACCGGCTAATTGATGGGCAATTTTTGAGGAAAGATAAATCACCACGCCACATACCGCCCCTGTTACTCCGGCCATTGCACCCATCGTCACTAAATTTTTATCGGTGGCTTCTACTGCTATGCGAGACAAAATCTTATCAAGAAAAGTGATCCCGGACGATAAAGCTAATGATGCAAACATGACCGTAAATACTGATGATAAAATAGCCTGCATCCAGTTATTAAACGTTGTTCTTAAAAAACCATACATCAGACAAAAAATAAACACTGGTGCAGTGACCGTTAGCAGTAAAATTGTAATTTCGGCACTAAGGAAAACAATGGTGGCAGATAACAAAGTAAAATAGACCCCTATCCACGTAAAGAAAGTACCAATCATTCCGTCGGACTTCACATACGTTGATGTATCTAATTGCATCAATTTCGCGCTAATGCGCTGCCCTTTAATCCATAACTGGTCAAGATAACTCCAAACATCACTTTTACCCGAAAGTCCATTTTTTAGACCTTCAATTGCCTGAACAGAAAGATCCAGATACCCCCCTATATTCATCATAAACATCATAATCACGCCCATCCTGGCCAAATCCCAGATAATGCTTTTCTTAAAATAAAGACTTTTCTGTTTTTTCTGCAAAGTCTTTTTAACATCATTCTAATGGTTGCCCTTTTTTCATTTTCTCAACACCTTCTAATACCTCTTTTTCAAAATCCTTGCCAAACTTAGGTAAAGGTGCATGAGCCTGGTCGTAGCGGAAAACGGCTTCCCGTGCATTGCGGCAATTATCGGTATCATCGCCACTTTTCTTGCATTCACGGTCTTTTTCTTTTGCCTGTTCGATATGATCTGACCACCACACCGTGGACTTCGTTTCTTCGCCACATCCGGTCATCATGAATGATAAAAACAAGGTAGATATTGCGGCTACTATTTTCATGGTACTAAATCTCCAAATTTCGGTAACGGCGCATTATATTGATGCTGACGAAACGCTTTTTCACGCTTCGCTGATAAGAGCTTATCACGTTGTTCTGCTGCTTTAATGTTCATTTCCCATGCACTGGTCAATGAATTGAGCTGAACACTCCTGGCCTGTATTGCATTTGCTAAATCCTGCGATTCCTTGCTGTCTTTAGCATTGGCAATGCGATGAGACAGGTGGCCAATATCTTTCAGCGCCACATTGATCTTTTTTTGTACCTCGGCCGTCTGCTCAATCATATAGCCCTTGTTCGCCGTTTCCTGCTTGCAGGCGTTAAGGTAAGAGGCAGGTAACTTTGAAGAGGAAGTGCTATCGCCACACACATCAAAACTTTTGTATTTATGATACAGACTGTCCAATGCCCCCCTCGGCGGATTATCTGACGTTAACAGGTCATTAAGGCTGATGCCCTGATTCTGCAACGTTTTGATTTCACTTTGTAAACTTTTTCCCTGTTCAAGTAGCCCCTGAATATCACGAAGCCCTGTCGAGGTAGCCAGCTGGTCTTTGTAGACGTTCATCTGCGCCTTGTAGTGCTCAACGGTTTCCATCCATTGCTTGGCTTCCTTCGCCCACTGCCGGGCATTTTCCATTTTTGATGTCGCGTCAAAAACAAGGATGCCGCCCTCAGAAATCGGCGATGACAGGGTAGAGAGCAGCGCCGATAATCCCCATGCCAATGTCTTTTTAATCCTCATCATTTATTCCTTAAGACACTAATTTCAGGTAGGTATCTATCCATTCATCTGGGCGCAGACCGTCTTTAAACAGGCTATCGAACACTTCCAGATCGTCTTTATCCGTGCTCAATAATTTGGTGGTCACCCTAATCCCGATAAATCCAGTGTCACCAACGCGGCAAAATCATTCAAATTTCCTTTATACAAAGGGGATTTTACGATAAGAAACTGGCGTGACAGAGGGTCAAGGTTTTTGATGATATTGAAATAGCGCTCCGGCACTTTTAGCTGGTTCACGTACTGATCATAATCGGCTTTAGGATTAGCCAGATAGATATGCGTTGTGCATTGTTCCCGCATAGCACCAGAGACGCTGCTTTTCAGAATTTCCTCAGGAGATTGAGTCGCCGGAATGATAATGCCGTTGAGCTTCCTCATGGTTTTTAGTCGGTTGTAGACAAAATCCGCAAAAGCGGGATTGCCGATCCACTGCCAGAATTCGTCCATAAAAATCACAAGGCGGCGACCATCCAGTAAACGGGTCACGCGATAGAGAAGGTAAAAGGCAATTGCCGGACAAACCTCCGGGTTATCCAGAAACTCGGTGCCATCGATACCGAAGTTGTCATACTGACTCAAATCGAAGGTGTCATTGTCGTTATCAAACACCCACGCCAGATCGCCCCCTTGTGCCCACCGAGACAGACGGATTTTTACGCCATTTTCCCGAGCCTCCCGATTATCCGGTTCACTGATATGGTTAATCAGGGCAGTTACCCCAAAACGCCTCACGTCATGCGGTAACGCCATAACGCGCGCCACGCCGGTATTAAGGCGTAACTCTTCGCGGGTGGTCAACGTATTACCGTTAAGCGTACAGATGATTTTCATCAGTTGCTTGACAAAAATGACATTGCGCTGGGTCGCGTCCAGCATAAACGGGGCAAATCCAGTCATTTCACCACTTTTGATACTAAAATACTGCCCCCCCAATGCCCGTATCCCTGGCTCTGTCGCCCTGTCCTTATCAAAAAATACTGTTGTTAAACGCTTGACCGGACTGTTAACCGGGAACAGATCTGCATTTCGCCATTTCTGCATCATCACCATCATAAACATCAATAATACTGTCTTTCCCGATCCGGCCTGACCCAAAACATCCGTATGCCCTAATGTTTTCTTGCCGAGTTCATTCACGCCCATTAACGTATTGTGCAGATTCAGATCGTACTTGCCGCCCGCGGGCGTTTTAAGCTGTACCAGTGGCTCACCCCATGGAACGCCTTTACGCTTGCCAGAGAAAAAATTATGAAAGGACTCAAAATCCACGAAGTTCTGACTGCTCATCAAGGCCAGTCTCGGGCGTAAATGGTACACGCCCGGTAGTTGCGCAAGATAGGCCGCCCCCAGAGACAACATGGAAAGCGCAACAATCATCCCCAAGTCTTCCAGAATCGTCATGACTTTATTGGTGTGGGCAGTCAGTTCATCCAGCGAGTCAGCATAAATCACTAGCGAGTAATGGTATTTGCCAAACGCAATCACACCTGAACCATGTAAATCTTTGGCGACCTCGAGATCTATCAACTGTGAGGCGGCTTCATCCCCGGCACTTTTCAGCTTCCTGATTTTATCCTTGATAGCGGCCTGTGCTTCCTGTTTTCCCAAGGCCGTAAACGAAGTGGTCATGACATAAGTCATACGTAGATAAGCCAGTGAATCCAATAACCCGCTCTCACTGTTTTCGCAAAAATCCTTGATTTCAAGCGACCTGAAAAAACGTTTTCCCCGCGGCGTATTAACTTGCCCGGAATCCTGAGACAAAAAAATATCTACCCCACCCAGCACTTCATACAGCGGCGTAGCCGATAAGCGGACTCTTTGCCAGTGACCTGAAAGCAGATATTGATAAAAACTCAACTGTGAAGAATAAACCCCCTTTTCAGTTTCAAATATCCCCAGCGGTTGCGCATGAAAGCGTGCCAGCGATGCACTGATTTTACTCACCATCTCACGCATTTCGGGTAATGTCTCGGCGATGGCTTTCTGCTTGTCGTGGATATTTCGGATTTTATGTTGCATCTTCTGTTCTTTACCAAAAGGCGCATAGCACAGGGTAAAGAACAGCCGATTTTGGTAGAGTTGAGACTTTTTTATTCCTTCATAGTATTTTTTACTGATCTCATCAGCAAAAGGATGGCCACTCGGGGTATCCAGATGATCATAAAATGTTTCACGGAGTCGGTGAGTATAGAAAGTCACCGGCTTACCCTCCCATGCGCGGATCATGGTATTTAACTGACTATTGATAATCGCTAAATCATTGTCATCCTCGCATTCAAACGGCACCCCGATCACTTCCCACGTCGCCATTTCATCATTCTCACGGGTTTTCACAATATGCGTATCAATATGTGAAGAGTAAGGGATCAGTTTTTCCAGTGGCAGGCGTTGATTGAGCTTCATACAGTCTGCTATCTCCTTGATATCGATGTCATCATACTGACTGGCTGAAAATACCGTAGTGCCATAAAAGCGGTTAATGACGTCAATTCCCAGCGTGCGCATTTTCAACCGCATCAAATGAAAAATGGCGTCATCCTCTTCGGTCATCAACTTCATGATGACCCATGCGGCAAAGGCAACGATAAGAAAAAACCAGCTAATATTCGCGCTCAGGCTGATTAATGCCCCCTCGATAACCACAAAAGGGACGAGGGGAACGCCAATCCCCGGCAACACGGCCTGTCGCGTCAATGCCTTATAGATGGTTGACATTCCTCCTCCTTATATCAGGCAAGCCATTTGCCGATTTCCGCTGCGGATGCAATCAGCGAAGCGCCTATAATAACGCCCCAGCAATCACGGAGGGTTTCACCCCGAAACAGCACTCGAAAGCCGATAATCAAGGCGGCCAGCGCCACCACAATCCCGACAAGAGAATGGGCTTCATCAAACACTTTTTGCAGCAACGTTTTTGTTTTCACCAGTCCGTTAGCCTCAGCAGATAAAGAAAACAAAAAAGCCGCCATCAGACCGACGTATTTATTTTTTAATAGCGATAACATGATAAGCCTCTATTTAATTTTTAATCAGAAACAAAGTCACCACGCAGCAAATGACGTGGGTAAAGGGTAATATTTTGCTTGGACAGCGACGGGGCTACTGAGGTTAAAGTCCCATCAAAAACAGAAAGATTCGTACAGGGGGTCAATACATCACGGGCGCTAATTCCATAATGGCTAAAGTTGGTGCGGGTTATCTGCATCAACCCAACCGAATAACGACGCTTTTTGTTCGCAATCCTGTCAATGATGCTGATAGCTTCGTCTTTACTTTTAGGATAGTGAGAAATCACGCCGTTATTGCTGGGCTTGCGTTCCGCTTGTGGAATAATTTCAGCAAGGGCGTAGGGATTAAAACCGGACTCTACCCGTGCAATGTCAAGTGCGGTATCGGGATGAACCGTCGTTGCGCACTGCATCGCCATTTTGATCAGGTGGGCTTTCCTGCGTGATATAGACGTTATAAGTGGGTTTTCTCATCGTGAGTTTCTCATTTTGAATTATTCGTTTATGTCATTTTCTGTGGTCTTTCTCTTTCTTCCTCCGTGCCTAAAATACGTTTCAAATTCTCCTTTGCTTCATCCCCATGTCGTTCAACGACATAGTGAATAAACTCAGTGATAGTCACGGGACGCCCAATATAATGACCAATATTGAGTACGATTTTATCGAGACGGTCACGTAATACCGCGCCCACATAAATATTTTTCCCCGGACGCGAAATTTGTTTAAACATTAACTTATTCCTTAATAAGGATGACTATCGGCCACGCTGCTTCACCGCATAGAGGTAAGTCTTGGGTAAGCAACGGTTGGTAAAGCTGGCTTCTTCTTTGTTATTCGTTATGTTTAATTCTTTTTTAAACGTATAAAGAAAATCGGCCAGCGTATCGGTGTTATCTCGTTTTTGATCTAACGTTTCCCTCCCTATTGAATCAATGATGTCTTCGGTTGAACGGGTCATTTTTTCATATCCCCGTAGAATACTGAGTCTTAATAGCCGTATTTCATCGTCTTTTTTGCACTGCTGACGATAGCGCATTTGACGACGCTGACGGCAGCGTTGACGAGCGTTCATTCATTCCCCCCCCAAAAGAAGATTGATGGTAAGTACACAAGAAGATACTTACTACAAATCCCCCTGTTGGTGATTTGTGTACACCTGTGTCGGCATACATCCAGCCAGAAAGCGTTATAAGCTCCGCCTTGAGAGTAAAAATCAAGGCTATCGGCGATCAACCCATTATTCCGTCGCTAATTTCTTAGCAGTGAAATGACGAATCATGCAACATGACGACATCGTTTTCCGCGATACTGCGGATCGCCGATACTGATTTATTAAAGAGCAGATGCCACTATTCAGATAACAGGCACCTCTACCAACACTGGATGTTTTCAGAATCAGGTCGCCCAGAAAACGGTGAGCGAGGGAAGATGATGGCAGAAAATTTTGGGATCGGGCATCGGCCAAAGGATGATTTTTTGATAAAAACTTAAAAAAAAAGCTACCAAAGCAATTGATGCATTGATAGCTTATATCTAGTTAACGGTGAATTTATTGACAGCAATGAAAACGGCGACAATGACAACAGCAGCATGAACCACTTTTATTTTCGATAGTTCTATGGTGTCCATTGACGATAAAGAAAAACATCGGTTTTAACTCTGAATTACTCTCAACATTAATTTTTTCCATAGCATTGCTTAAATGTGATTTAACGGTGCTCACTGATATGTTTAAGTACAATGCCACCTTGTTTCTATTCCATCCATTGCAATAAAGAGAAAGCACCTTAACTTCCTTCCATGAAAGGCATGGGAATATTTCCGCGTAAAATGCAAAATCGGCGTCCCTTAATTTTCTCATTTTTCTCTCCCTCATATTAGCGATTATTGTCAGAGCACGTCGCTCTGACGATGAGTCTTAAACGCTAATGACGTGACGACCAGAAGGCAGAAATTCAGGAGGAAGGTATCGATTGATGCCGTTATCGTGGCAATAGTTTATAAATTGTCTACAATTATGCACCCCCGCTGTTTGATAAATAGACTGCAAGTTGTTTTCTATCGTCCGATGGGACAAATTAAGTTTCTTGCCCACTTCCTTACTGCTTAATCGCTGTAGCAAACAAAATATAATCCGTCGCTCTCGCGGGCTAAACCTGTTATCTGACTGAATCAGATTAATGGTATAAGGGGATCCCCCTTCGATATATTCAAGCGGCGATAAAAACAGGAAGGGCTGGGCATAAAAAAAGGCCCCTTGGTAAACGTTCTTTTCATCGAATCGTGGTAAAAAATCAAACCGCCACGGTTGGGGCGATGGTTTGTCACCACCGGGTAACGTACTCAACAGCGATAACGGCAATTTCTTATCGCGCATAACCTCTTCGTGCGCATGAAAAACATCCAGAACTTGAGAAGACTCCGCCGTCATCTCCAGAATATCCGTCATCGCGGCATTGGTATAAACCTGAGATTCCTCATCAGTAAAGCCACAGGGGATCGTGAAACTTTGGCAAAATTGCTTGATGGAACTATTCATGCGACACCCCCTATTTTCAGAAGGGATGCACGTTGGCGAGGCGTTAAGTTTTTAGAAATGCGGGCAAATTTAGCCAGGATGGCGGGTCGAGCGTTACAGATACGCTGACAAAAAATGGGATGCAGACTTTTAGGATAAGTGTTAAGTAGGGTAGTAGCCATGATAGCAACCTCCTTGAAGTAACTAGATTCTGCTACCACCGAAGGTGCTAATCTTATGGGTGGTAGCCCAGACGGGGTTAGCACTACCGGCCTTCAAGGACACCGGCCATCCTTACGGATGCCCAGCCTGAGCCACCATAACTTACAGGTATGCTAAAGGCTTCTTTGACACACAAAAAAGACGCTTTTGGCGTCTGGTGTCGCCTCGAAGATGCGCGGGGTGCTAATCCCGGTTAACCATGAACGGTTAACATCTCAATTATAGCGACTGGTCGGCAAAGCAGCAAGGAAATATTAATGGAGGTGGGTGTACTTTGAGGATTTTGTTCACAATTTATATTGTCTTTAAACGCCACAATTTATCAGTGCCCACTTTTATTCCGATTCTTGGTGTTGCCATATATTCTGGTTGAATAGTGGTGTTGTAAACACAAAAATCATGAGATTGGGTTAAATCAATCTGGTTATTATTTTTTGTGATATTTAATTTTTTGCAGAGTTTACCCGGCCCATCTAAAGAAATCACTGTGGGTTTATATAAGTCGATGCCTCGAATTAAAACCGCCGCCGGAAAACCTTCACGTTCGGTCACAATATTCAGGCAATGATACATGCCGTAAATAAGATAAACATACGAAAATCCGGCAGCACCAAACATGACGGCTGTTCGTGGCGTGTAGCCTCTCGCGGCATGACAGGCCGGATCATCCTGCCCAACATAGGCTTCCACTTCGTTGATAACCCCGAAATAGTCAGCCAACTTTAAAACCTTTCCCAGCAAATCCTTTGCTACACAAAGCGTATCACGCTCATAAAATGAGCGAGGTAAAATACTATCACTCGACATCAATTAATCCATCAGCGCATTAATCTCAGCATCAGACAGCCCCGTCGACATTTTGACAATCGCCCGATCAACACCGTTAGCTAGAAGCTGACGAGCTATAGTTCTGGCAGATTCTGCCTTACCTTTTTCAATCCCTTTTTCAATCCCCCTCTGTTCGCCAAGTTTTTCGCCCTCTTGCCGTAACTGCTCTGCAATGGTCATCACCCCCTCCCGATAATCAGTTGCTCTCTCCGCAATCTGATGCAAAAATTGCGTTGCATCAGAAGTATTTCCTCGTTCTACAATATAACAGATTAATCCTCGAAATAGCTCAGGCGGCAATACCCACTGATTGAGCAAGGACGCTATCTCCTGACTTAACTCTAGCATATCGCGGGTGCGGATATGCTTCATCACCAGCTCCATCAAGGCGACGTGCCGATGAGTGACAATCTCCTCATCGGGGATAACCGTGATGTCAACCAGCGGGAACGCCTGCGTATAGACAGACTTTGCCAGTTCCGGATCAGAAAAACAATCCAGACAATGGGTACTGTAGGGATACGGCGAAGTTTCACCCTGATAAAACAGCAAAGGTATTACTACAGGTAAGGTGTCGTTGCCTTGCTCAAGATGCCGCTGCATGGCTGCCACCGCATACCTCATCAGGCGAAACGCCATTAGCTTTTCTGGGCGGCTCTGATTAGGTAAGCAGGCCGCAAGTGCCCACTCCCTCAAGAACCGTACGTGCGAGTTACCCCGCATACGGCTCACGCAACTTACTCACTTCAACATTTTTCCTTTTTTGCTATGTAATTGTCTGTGGCAATTAGCATGTAACAATCTTAGATTAGCCAGCTTGTTGTCACCCCCTTCAGCTTTAGGCTGAATATGATGAACATGCAATTGTTCACCATTGTCCAACTCTTGATCACAGAGAGGACAATAACCTTTCTGTCGCTTATAGAGGTTAACTTTGACACCGTAAATAAAAGGCTGTTTACGTGCCTGCCTATTACGCCAATAGTCACGCAATTCCGGATTGTCGGGGGAAGCATTTTTTGGAACTAGCCAATGACGCTGTATTTTTGTCCATGCATGCTTCCAAAGAAATCCACCGGTTGATTTATCCATAAATACTGAATAGTCTTCTCTACCTGGTATCTTGCCTAAGTAGTGTTTTCTTCGCCACCACCAGTGTTTATTGGGATGACGTCGATACAAATATCTACGTTGGCGGATCCACATCCATTGGTCTAATGCACTGAATGTTCTTTTTGAAGCACGTGCAACTTTCACGTCGCACATATTCGAAAGTAATATCTATATGGGCATCAGCGTTGTTTAATTGAATAAATTCTTGAAAAGTCATAGTGCTTCCATCTATGTTTCACCAAACTTCATTTGGGTAAGCTAAAAAAGCAGAAATATCTAAAAAATAGAACTGTTAATAACATTAAGTAATTGAATTTTATTATTTTAAATAAAGAGTATCATTTTGAACTTTTTCATGTATTTCACTCAAGTTAGCTTTTTGCGAAAATAAGGTCATTTAAAAAATATTTAGAGTAAATAAATTTACATCACTAATATAAATATAGTTATCGTTAATTTTTACCCAGATCATCAGAAACATTCATAATAATCCCTGTAATTTAAATATTATTAATATGTATTTTTTACTGTATGGAAATGCTAATTTTGATATTTCTTTTTATAAATATAAAAAACACTCATACAATAATTGGCGTTGTTTGGTACTCAGCTATCGCAAACGCGTTCTAAATTTTAGGCGGTTCTATAGCTTTGAAGCATACCAAACCGGGGGAATTGATTTCATATCCCAAAAGCGATCCTGATTTCCTGATTTCCTGTTCCTGGTACTTAAATTTTTGTGAATGAAGTCAATTTCCAGACATGCAAACGCTGAAGGGCAATTTCGGCTAAATTTCGTTGGCCGTATTGGTGTTTTTTCTGCCACGCCAGTAAGCCTTAATGAGCAATCTCATCAATATGTTCCGACCGTTTCGGCTGGTGATGATCGTTCCCCGTAAAATGATCTCTCGTTGGGATAATAATTCGGGAGCATACTTTAATTAGCATGATAGATGTGTATTGTAATGGAAGAAAGGGATGTAAAGGAGTTGACGGGAGAGAATAAGTGAGTAGAATGCGCGGTCATGTTGTGATTAGGAAGCAGCTCTTTAAAAATTTATCAGATAATGTGTGTGTGCACTGAAGTGAGAGGGAATGATATTAACGTTATGATGTTGAGCAAACAGAGATGTTTGTGAGACGAAGAGAATAAGAAGTAAGAATTGAAGAGTTTGATCATGGCTCAGATTGAACGCTGGTGGCAGGCCTAACACATGCAAGTCGAGCGGCATCGAGTGATCGCAGTTTACTGAGTTCATGTCGGCGAGCGGCGGACGGGTGAGTAAAGTCTGGGAATCTGGCCGAAGGAGGGGGATAACTGCTGGAAACGGCAGCTAATACCGCATGAAGTCGCGAGACCAAAGTGGGGGACCTTCGGGCCTCACGCCTTCGGATGAGCCCAGATGAGATTAGCTGGTAGGTAAGGTAAAGGCTTACCTAGGCGACGATCTCTAGCGGGTCTGAGAGGATAGCCCGCCACACTGGAACTGAGACACGGTCCAGACTCCTACGGGAGGCAGCAGTGGGGAATATTGCACAATGGGCGAAAGCCTGATGCAGCCATGCCACGTGTGTGAAGAAGGCCTTCGGGTTGTAAAGCACTTTCAGCGAGGAGGAAGCGATAAATGCGAATACCATTTATTTTTGACGTTACTCGCAGAAGAAGCACCGGCTAACTCCGTGCCAGCAGCCGCGGTAATACGGAGGGTGCGAGCGTTAATCGGAATAACTGGGCGTAAAGGGCATGTAGGCGGTGAGTTAAGTCAGATGTGAAATCCCCGAGCTCAACTTGGGAATGGCATTTGAAACTGGGTCGCTAGAGTTTTCTAGAGGGGGGTAGAATTCCAGGTGTAGCGGTGAAATGCGTAGATATCTGGAGGAATACCGGTGGCGAAGGCGGCCCCCTGGAGAAAGACTGACGCTGAGGTGCGAAAGCGTGGGGAGCAAACAGGATTAGATACCCTGGTAGTCCACGCTGTAAACGATGTCGATTTGGAGGTTGCGGTCTTGAACTGTGGCGTCCGGAGCTAACGCGTTAAATCGACCGCCTGGGGAGTACGGCCGCAAGGTTAAAACTCAAATGAATTGACGGGGGCCCGCACAAGCGGTGGAGCATGTGGTTTAATTCGATGCAACGCGAAGAACCTTACCTACTCTTGACATCCACGGAATTGTGCAGAGATGCGCAAGTGCCTTCGGGAACCGTGAGACAGGTGCTGCATGGCTGTCGTCAGCTCGTGTTGTGAAATGTTGGGTTAAGTCCCGCAACGAGCGCAACCCTCGTCCTTTGTTGCCAGCGCGTAGAGGCGGGAACTCAAAGGAGACTGCCGGTGATAAACCGTAGGAAGGTGGGGACGACGTCAAGTCATCATGGCCCTTACGAGTAGGGCTACACACGTGCTACAATGGCGTATACAAAGGGATGCGAACCTGCGAGGGAAAGCGGAACTCAGAAAGTACGTCGTAGTCCGGATTGGAGTCTGCAACTCGACTCCATGAAGTCGGAATCGCTAGTAATCGTAGATCAGAATGCTACGGTGAATACGTTCCCGGGCCTTGTACACACCGCCCGTCACACCATGGGAGTGGGTTGCAAAAGAAGTAGGTAGCTTAACCGCAAGGAGGGCGCTTACCACTTTGTGATTCATGACTGGGGTGAAGTCGTAACAAGGTAACCGTAGGGGAACCTGCGGTTGGATCACCTCCTTAACTATAAACTCTCACTATCAGTGTCCACTCACATTATCTGATAAATCATGAAAAAAGACGACATTTCGTTTTTGTATCTTACATTGGGTCTGTAGCTCAGCTGGTTAGAGCGCACCCCTGATAAGGGTGAGGTCGGTGGTTCAAGTCCACTCAGACCCACCAACTTACCTTAAATTTTTGATGGTATGTTGTAACTTAAGATAATTTTTTTATTGTATGGGGCTATAGCTCAGCTGGTAGAGCGCCTGCCTTGCACGCAGGAGGTCAGCGGTTCGATCCCGCTTAGCTCCACCAAGTTAAATCATTTTCAAGAAATTGCTCTTTAAAAATAAGGGATAAGCAAGAGATTGTAAGTCAGAAACAATTTCGGGTTGTAAGGTTAAGTAATGAAGCGTACAGGGAGGATGCCTAGGCAGTCAGAGGCGAAGAAGGGCGTGTTAATCTGCGAAAAGCGACGGTAAGCTGATAAAAAGCGTGTTAGCCGTTGATACCCGAATGGGGCAACCCAGTGCAGAATATGCACTATCGTAATATGAATAAATAGTATTGCGAGGCAAACCAGGGGAATTGAAACATCTCAGTACCCTGAGGAAAAGAAATCAACCGAGATTCCCTAAGTAGCGGCGAGCGAAAGGGGAGGAGCCCGGAGTCACCATCTTTGCGCAATTAGGGGAATCGTTTGGGAAGACGAGCCATAGAGGGTGATGGCCCCGTACCTGAAAATTGCAGCAGAGTGAGCTCGAAGAGTAGGACGGGACACGTGATATCCTGTTTGAAGATGGGGGGACCATCCTCCAAGGCTAAATACTCCTGACTGACCGATAGTGAACCAGTACCGTGAGGGAAAGGCGAAAAGAACCCCGGGAGGGGAGTGAAATAGACCCTGAAACCCTGTACGTACAAGCAGTGGGAGCTTCGAAGCAATGAGAAGTGACTGCGTACCTTTTGTATAATGGGTCAGCGACTTATATTTTGTAGCAAGGTTAACCGAATAGGGGAGCCGAAGGGAAACCGAGTCTTAACTGGGCGATGAGTTGCAAGGTATAGACCCGAAACCTAGTGATCTAGCCATGTGCAGGTTGAAGATGTGTTAATCCACATTGGAGGACCGAACCGACTTATGTTGAAAAATGAGCGGATGACATGTGGCTGGGGGTGAAAGGCCAATCAAACTAGGAGATAGCTGGTTCTCCCCGAAAGCTATTTAGGTAGCGCCTCGTGGGTTTATCTTCGGGGGTAGAGCGCTGTTTTGGCTAGGGGGCCATCCCGGCTTACCAACCCAATGCAAACTGTGAATACCGAAGAATATGACCACGGGAGACACACGGCGGGTGCTAACGTCCGTCGTGGAGAGGGAAACAACCCAGACCGCCAGCTAAGGTCCCAAAGTCATGGTTAAGTGGGAAACGATGTGGGAAGGCTTAGACAGCCAGGATGTTGGCTTAGAAGCAGCCATCATTGAAAGAAAGCGTAATAGCTCACTGGTCGAGTCGGCCTGCGCGGAAGATGTAACGGGGCTAAACCATGCACCGAAGCTGCGGATGCGTGCAAACGCATGGTAGGGGAGCGTTCTGTAAGCCGAAGAAGACGCTCTGAGAAGAGTTTTGGAGGTATCAGAAGTGCGAATGCTGACATGAGTAACGATAAAGCGGGTGAAAAGCCCGCTCGCCGAAAGACTGAGGTTTCCTGTCCAACGTTCATCGGGGCAGGGTAAGTCGACCCCTAAGGCGAGGCTGAAAAGCGTAGTCGATGGGCAACAGGTTAAGATTCCTGTACTGAGTATTACTGCGAAGGGGGGACGAAGAGGGCTAGGCAATCCGGGGGCCGGTGGTCCCGGTTCAAGCGTGTAGGAGGATGAGCCAGGCAAATCCGGCGCATCTTGACTCTGAGGCGTGATGAGGATTGCCCTTATGGGGTAAGAAGTTGCTGATGCCGAACTTCCAGGAAAAGCCTCTAAGCAACAGGTAATAGTCAATCGTACCGAAAACCGACACAGGCAGTCAGGTAGAGAATACTAAGGCGCTTGAGAGAACTCGGGTGAAGGAACTAGGCAAAATGGTGCCGTAACTTCGGGAGAAGGCACGCTGGCGTTAGGTGAAAGGACATGCTTCTGGAGCTGAGGCCAGCCGCAGAGACCAGCTAGCTGCAACTGTTTATTAAAAACACAGCACTGTGCCAACACGTAAGTGGACGTATACGGTGTGACGCCTGCCCGGTGCCGGAAGGTTAATTGATGGTGTGAGTGTCAAAACAAAGCACTTGATAGAAGCCCCGGTAAACGGCGGCCGTAACTATAACGGTCCTAAGGTAGCGAAATTCCTTGTCGGGTAAGTTCCGACCTGCACGAATGGCGTAATGATGGCTAGGCTGTCTCCACCCGAGACTCAGTGAAATTGAACTTGCTGTGAAGATGCAGTGTTCCCGCGGCAAGACGGAAAGACCCCGTGAACCTTTACTATAGCTTGACACTGAATATGAAACCTTAATGTGTAGGATAGGTGGGAAGCGAAGAAGTGTAGACGCCAGTCTATGTGGAGCTGCTGTTGAAATACCACCCTTTGATGTTTGATATTCTAACTTGGTCCCGTTATCCGGGGTGAGGACAGTGTCTGGTGGGTAGTTTGACTGGGGCGGTCTCCTCCTAAAGAGTAACGGAGGAGTACGAAGGTCAGCTCATCACGGTCGGACATCGTGAGGTGAGTGCAAAGGCATAAGCTGGCTTGACTGCGAGAGTGACGGCTCGAGCAGGTACGAAAGTAGGTCTTAGTGATCCGGTGGTTCTGAATGGAAGGGCCATCGCTCAACGGATAAAAGGTACTCCGGGGATAACAGGCTGATACCGCCCAAGAGTTCATATCGACGGCGGTGTTTGGCACCTCGATGTCGGCTCATCACATCCTGGGGCTGAAGTAGGTCCCAAGGGTATGGCTGTTCGCCATTTAAAGTGGTACGCGAGCTGGGTTTAGAACGTCGTGAGACAGTTCGGTTCCTATCTGCCGTGGGCGTAGGAAGATTGAGGGGGGCTGCTCCTAGTACGAGAGGACCGGAGTGGACGCATCACTGGTGTACGGGTTGTCATGCCAATGGCATTGCCCGGTAGCTAAATGCGGGAGAGATAACCGCTGAAAGCATCTAAGCGGGAAACTTGCCCCAAGATGAGTCTTCCCCGCAAGAGATTGTGGTAAGGGACGTTAGAGACGATGACGTAGATAGGCTGGGAGTGTAAGTGCAGCGATGTATTCAGCGGACCAGTACTAATGACCCGAGAGGCTTAACCTTACAACACCGAAACTGTTTTAGAGCGCATGACTTGCTTATTCTGAAGAAAAAAAATATGGCTTGGCGGCCAAAGTGCGGTGGACCCACCTGAAACCATCCCGAACTCAGAAGTGAAACGCCGTTGCGCCGAGGGTAGTGTGGGGTTTCCCCATGTGAGACTAGGACACCGCCAGGCTCCTTACATAAGCAGCCAAAACATTTAAAGCCGGCCTTTCTGTTGACGACATACTTACTGAAAAGACATTTTTAGGGGTGTAGTTCAATTGGTAGAGCACCGGTCTCCAAAACCGGGTGTTGGGAGTTCAAATCTCCCCACCCCTGCCATGCTTTAATGCTTTGTGGACGATTTTTGTAAAAAGTTCGAACCCATTTTTAATGCATATCTTGTGATAAATAGGTAAAAAAACGAATCATGGCAACCTCTATTTCTTTAGTCAGAACTCATGACTGTAGTCATATTCTTTCATCAATTTCGCTACCGCCACTTCAAATGATTTTATATTCATTACGTGTGTCAAAATATGGGCTAAGAGTTTCTGATTCTTCTTTCATACTGACGCTGTATTCAATTTCTTCCTCGTTATACAATCGCTCTTAATGCTTTATTTAAAATCATGAAAGGAACATGCACCGGTCTGTCCATCGTAGATTCAATCCCCATACCCGTTTGCAAACTCTTTCTAGCTAAGCCTCATCGGGTTTTCGAGGCACCACTGCACTCGGAGAAACTTCAACAGGAGGGGTTTTTGGATTTAAATGACATATTGATTATCCATCATTTAGGAGAAATACTCAGCATGCGTTTTACTCGAGGGAATGTAGACGATAGAATGACTGCGCCTGACTTAGGGGAAAATATTACAGGTCAGATTTACGCAGATAATTGAAACCGTTTTTGATCAACACCAAAGGCTCGCTTTACGCTTCGATAAATTCGATGTCGCCTTCTTTTCTTTCTTCGCTATCGCTTGTCTTAAAGTCTTTAAATGACTTTGTTAACAGCGCCATAATCCAAATGTCATTGGAATGTTGAAATTTTTCAAAATGATTGCAGATAAATATCGAAATAGACTAAATGCTTTAGACTCTGGTTCAATTTCATTGCCGGAGCTTATAACTATGAATTGTATTAATAAAGTTTGGAAAGAAATCTAAATAAATAACGAACAATTTTTGTTTTTAGCAACTTTCAGGTTAATCCAAGAGCAGCCAGAGCAGCCAGAGCAGCCAGAGCAGGATTCAACTCACAAACAGGTGCGGTTCACATTCCGGCTACAAATATTCTAGTTTTTAAAGCGGATCAAAATTTTACAGGGAAGGGGCTGTCAAGTGACCTATTATCCGAAATCTATTTTTAAACCAATAGCTTATTCAATTATCTGCTTCGTGACAGGTGCTTTTTCACTTTGTGATGCACAGGAACTGACAAGTGCTGAAATGAGCGATAAGGAAGTTAAAAAGAAGGGTATTGTTGCAAATTTACTGCATGATGAGGGTAATATTTTTCATTTGTACTCTTATGAAAAAAATTTTTTGCTTTATACCTTCACAAACCACATTAACAAAAAAGCGATAAGCAAATACTCGTGGGCTGAAAAAGCCAAAAAAAATGAATTATTATTCCAATTTAGCGTTGGATTTCCTATATGGAAAGGTATTATCGGTGATAACTCCTTGTTAGGGGCTTCTTATACACAGCGTTCTTGGTGGCAAATGCTGAATATACAAGAATCTTCTCCATTTAGAGAAACTAACTATGAACCACAGTTGTTTCTAGGATGGGCCACCCATTATAAATTAGCAGGATGGGTATTGCGAGATATCCAAATAGGCATAAATCATCAATCTAACGGACGTTCTCAGGAGACATCCCGAAGCTGGAATCGAGTATTTTTGAAACTCATGGCACAAAATGGAAAATGGAAAATAGATGTTATGCCTTGGCTACGCGTTGGAAAAATTGAAGACAATCCAGATATCAGTAAATATATGGGCTACTATAGTTTAAAAACAAGCTACAAGTTGGAAGCAAACGAGATTAGCGTAGAAACTCGGTATAATTGGAATAGTGGATACGGCGGAGTCAATATTGGCTGGAGCCATAATATTTCATCAAACTTAGCTTTATATACTCAGCTCTTTAGCGGCTATGGGGAATCACTGATTGATTATAACCACCGACAGACGAGATTTGGCATAGGTTTTACTCTCAAAATATAGTAAACGAGTTCCTTAGATGTAGGGCCTCCTTGTTTTCTGATGATAATATCTACATCAAAATAAGGACCTTACAGCTAGTGTCTGTCACCCTTGAGCCGAATGAAACATAACGCCATTGAGACGCTCTCTTGACTCATAAGCCATAATACAGAATGCCGCAAGTTCATTTACTAGAAACGCCCTATAAAGATCTTTCGTACATTATATGCCCAGCCATCTCATCACCCCCTTAACTTTTTCCATGGCCTTTTACATTCTTCTATAGCAGGGCGAAACTCGTGTTTAATGCAGAAATTTTAATGGGACAGCCGTGGTTAATCAACTTGGCGTCTGGCACAAAATTCATGTTTGTGATATAAAACGGCGTTTTTATCAGGGAGTTCATAAAACATCGGCCTTCAAGGCGAGGATATTTTGAGCGGTATGGAATACCATGTTTACCTGTGTATAAAACTGAACTTACTCTGTGTTAAACACACACACTGGTCGACACATAATCCGGGGTGCCCAGATATTTTGGGTCGGTATTACGGGACTGGTGGAGGTATAACCCCAACAATACTAAAGAGGCGTTAATTATGGTAGCTATTTCTATGCGTGAGATGCTCGAAGCGGGTGTGCACTTTGGTCACAAAACCCGTTACTGGAATCCAAAAATGAAGCCTTTTGTTTTTGGTTCTCGCAACGGTATTCATATTATTAATCTTGAATTTACCGTCACGATGTTGAATAACGCATTGAGTGAATTAAGAAAAATTTCTGCCCGTAAAGGTAAAATTTTATTTGTGGGTACAAAGCGGGCTGCAAGTGAGGCAATAAAAGAAGCTGCAGGTAATTGTGCACAATTTTTCGTTCATCATCGTTGGTTGGGCGGAATGTTAACGAATTGGAAAACGGTTCGCCAGTCCATCAAACGTTTAAAAGATTTAGAGACACAGTCCCAAGATGGTACATTTGAAAAATTGACTAAAAAAGAAGCTTTGATGCGCACCCGTGAACTCAATAAATTGGAAAATAGTTTGGGGGGGATTAAAAATATGGGAGGCTTACCTGACGCCTTATTTGTTATTGATGCTAATCACGAACATATTGCTGTTAAAGAAGCCAACAATTTAGGTATTCCTGTATTTTCTATAGTAGATACCAATTCAGATCCAGATGGTATCGATTTTATTATTCCTGGAAATGACGATGCTATTCGCTCGATAAAACTTTATCTCAATGCTGTTTCTGCTGCGATTTCTGAAGGTCGTTCCGAAAATTCTGTGATGCAAAAAGAAGAAAGTTTAATAGAAACAAAATAATGCAAAACAAGAATATTTAAAAAATCATTGAGGAATAAAACATGGCTCATATTAGTGCCACTCTTGTAAAAGAACTGCGCGAACGCACTGGCGCAGGGATGATGGAATGTAAAAAAGCCTTAGTTGACACGCAGGGTGATGTTGAACTGGCCATTGATAACATGCGAAAATCTGGTCAAGCAAAGGCAGCAAAAAAATCAGGTCGAGTGGCTTCTGAAGGCGTCATTTTACTGGAAATTTCTTCAGAGCAAAAATTAGGTGCGATTCTTGAATTGAATTGTGAAACTGATTTTGTCGCCAAAGATGCCAGCTTTAAATCTTTTGCTGAAGAAATTATCAGTACTGCGCTGAAAGAAAAAATCACATCTTCTGAGCTCTTAAAAGCCAAATTTGAAGAACAACGGACTGCTTTGGTAGCGAAAATAGGGGAAAATATCAATATCCGTCGCATTGCAATGCTTGAATCGGAAGCATTAGGCAGTTATCTGCACGGTGCACGTATTGGTGTGCTTGTTTCAGCTGTTGGGGCTGATCAGAAATGCCTTAAAAATCTTGCGATGCATATCGCAGCGAGTAAACCAGAGTATGTTAATTCTGAGGATGTCCCAAGCGAGGTCGTGAATCGTGAGCATCAAGTTCAATTAGACATTGCAATGCAGTCTGGAAAGCCTCGTGACATCGCTGAAAAAATGGTGTCTGGTCGCATGAAAAAATTTACGGGTGAAATTTCTTTGACAGGCCAAAATTTTGTGATGGAGCCAACTAAAACCGTGGGCGACTGGCTGGAAGAGCATGGGGCGACTGTTCTCAATTTTATTCGATTTGAAGTGGGTGAAGGGATTGAAAAATCGACCACAAACTTTGCTGATGAAGTTGCTGCGATAAGTAAAAAGGAAGTCTGAGATCATGGCAGCAAAACCAATATATCAAAGAATATTACTCAAACTGAGTGGTGAAGCACTTCAAGGCAAGGAAGGCTTTGGTATCGACGCTACGATTTTGGATCGTATAGCAAAAGAAATCAAAGAATTAGTTGAGCTCAACATGCAGGTTGCTTTGGTGATTGGAGGAGGGAACTTATTTAGAGGTGCAGGGTTAGCCAAAGCTGGAATGAATCGAGTAGTCGGTGATCATATGGGTATGTTGGCGACTGTCATGAATGGTTTAGCCATGCGGGATGCCTTAAATCGTGCTGGTGTTAATACAGGCTTAATGTCTGCTATACCTCTTAATGGTGTTTGTGACAGCTACAGTTGGACAGATGCCATCAAATTATTAAATCGTAAAAGAGTCGTTATTTTTACCTCTGGTACTGGTAACCCCTTCTTTACGACTGACTCTGCAGCTTGTTTACGTGGTATAGAAATTGAAGCCGAAGTTGTTTTAAAAGCCACAAAGGTCGATGGAGTTTACTCAGAAGATCCGATGAAAAATCCTCATGCTAAATTTTATCCAGAACTCACTTATCAAGATGTATTAGACAGTGAGTTAAAGATAATGGATCTTGCTGCTTTTACCTTGGCTCGTGATTATCAACTCCCGATTAAAATCTTTAATATGAATAAACCGGGAGCTTTGAAACGTGTTGTGATAGGAGAAAAGGAAGGCACTCTTATACATCAGAAAAGAATGGAATAATTCAACATCACCTTACTAGCTCGTTTCATTATGAATGATTAAAGGTTTAAAAATGATCAGTAAAATAGAAACAGAAACTCAAAGTCGCATGGAGAAATGCACAGAATCTTTTGAAAGTCAAATTAAAAAGATACGAACTGGAAGAGCTTCTCCCAGTATTCTTGATAGCATTCAGGTAGAGTACTATGGAGCTTCGACTCCGCTGCGTCAGTTAGCCAACATAGTGGCCGAAGATTCAAGCCATTTAGCAGTGACTGTCTTTGATCGTAATTTAACCCCTTATATCGAAAAAGCCATTCAAAATTCTCCTTTGGGCCTCAATCCTTCGTCAGCTGCAAACCTGATCAGAGTGCCTTTACCGCCGCTCACTGAAGATCGCCGAAAAGAATTGATTAAAGTGATACGTTCAGAAGCAGAAGCAGCACGTGTTGCCGTTCGTAACATACGGGCTTCTGTTAACAAAAAAAGCAAAGAGACGTTAAAAAAGAAAGAAATAAGCGAGGATGAAGATCGTCAAATTCAAGATAATGTCCAAAAGCTAACGGATCGATATATCAAGAAAATTGATGAATTTTTAACAAAAAAAGAAAAAGAAGTAATGACAGTTTAACAAAAGATTCTTTACTTCTCTGAAACAGATTTGATATCAAGTTTCTCCATTATTTGTAAAGCAACCCGGAAAAATACTTAGGGAGGATTTCCCCTTAAGGCACCTATGAAGCAGCTGGCGATTCTTGGTTCTACTGGTTCTATTGGCTGCAGCACTTTAGCCGTAGTACGAACCAACCCTCACTTATTTTCTGTCACCGCCCTGGTTGCCAGCTCCAATGTTCAACGGATGGCAAAACAATGCGAAGAATTTCATCCTCGTTATGCCTCTATGTCCAATGAAAAATTGGCACAGGAGCTTCGTTTGTTATTAGCAAAAAAAAATATAAAAACAGAAGTATTTTCTGGTTCTAAGGCGGCTTGTGAATTAGCCATGTTAACAGAGGTAGATCAAGTGATGGCTGCCATAGTGGGTGTAGCTGGTTTAACACCGACCCTTGCTGCCATTCGTGCTGGCAAAAAAGTGCTTTTGGCCAATAAGGAATCTCTCATTACTTGTGGTCGTATTTTTATGAATGCCGTAAAAAAGTATGGCGCACAACTGTTACCTATTGATAGCGAACATAATGCTATTTTTCAAAGCTTACCCCAAAAAATACAACGAGAATTAGGTAATCTATCTTTATCTGAAAATGGAGTTTCAAGCATCATTTTAACTGGCTCCGGTGGCTCATTACGTGATATTCCCTTAGAAGAATTTTCTCGCATCACACCCGAAAAAGCCTGTGCTCATCCAAATTGGTCTATGGGGAAAAAAATATCAGTAGATTCGGCTACTATGATGAATAAAGGTCTTGAATACATCGAGGCTCGTTGGCTATTTAATGCGTCTGATCAACAAATTGAAATTTTACTACATCCTCAATCTGTGATTCATTCTATGGTTTGTTATAAAGATGGCAGTATACTGGCGCAATTAGGAGCCCCTGATATGCGAACACCGATTGCTCATGCCATGGCCTATCCAGAAAGGATCAACTCGGGCAGTCCCTCTTTGGATTTTTATAGTATGAATGCATTGACTTTTTCAAAACCTGATCCCGCTCGCTATCCTTGTCTACAATTGGCGATACATGCCTTCAAGAGCGGCCAATCAGCAACCACGATATTAAATGCTGCCAACGAAGTGGCTGTAGAGGCCTTTTTAAACACAAAAATTCGTTTTACGGATATTGCGATGATCAATCAAAAAGTCCTGGACCAGCTCAGCTTGCCGGAGCCCAGGGATGTGCAGGAAGTACTAGATATTGATCGTCAAGCTCGTCAAAAAGCAGAAAAAATTCTTTTGGCATGACTGTACTCAATTTTAAACAGATCTTTTCATCAAAAAATTTGTTGCCTAATAGTAAAAAGAGGGGTTTTAGGATAAATGAAGTGAATTTCAATTCATTCGAGGGATTTTTTATTGGCATCAAGACTCTTGCGAGCAAATAAAAAGATTCCGAGATCAATTCAACTTTCATAGTGGCTTATGATCTTCATAATAATTTGATAAATTAAGCAGTTTCAATGATTACGGCTATGATGTTTCCTGGCCATCACTTAATGCGACCCAACCTCATTTATCACCAGCTTATCCGCTTTCAAAGTATGCGTCCTACTTCCATCAAACCTTTCTGGTACTGAAAAACCAACCCCGCTGTATATCAGAAGCGTCAAAACAGACAGCCAGAAGATGTGTTGGGTGATGCGTTGATATCTCATCGTATTTTCGTTTGTTTTTGATGATGAGCTCATCTTTTTGATGACCTAAAACAAGAGAGTGAAAAAGTTAAAATTGATAGAGTGATCATCAATCCAGGTGATGATCTGAGCTTGATTTTAATAGTAGTTAATTTTTTTTTAAAAAATTGACAATAATACGTAGAAAGACATTTTTAATGTAAACTCAAATAGAAATATTACAAGATTGAGGGGGTTTCATGTCTTTGTCCGATTTACAACAAAAAAGCGGTGCCGAATTAGTGGTCGCTGATCGTCGTTATTATTATTACAGTTTACCTGAGATTGAACCATTAATAGGCCCAATCGACCGTCTCCCAAAATCCCTCAAAATATTATTAGAAAATTTATTACGTCATCTTGATACGCAGAGCGTACAACCTGACGATATTCATGCTATGGCCGCTTGGTTAAAAACGGGACATGTAGATCGTGAAATTGCTTACCACCCTGCTCGCGTATTGATGCAAGACTTTACAGGCGTACCGGCGATAGTCGATCTGGCCGCCATGCGCGCTGCCGTAGCAGAATTAGGAGGAGAGGTCTCACAGGTCAACCCTCTATCACCAGTAGATTTGGTGATCGATCACTCTGTGACGGTCGATCAATCGGGTCATGAAGAGGCTTTTAAGCAAAATGTTTTTTTAGAAATGGCCCGCAATGAAGAGCGCTATTCTTTTTTACGATGGGGGCAGCAGGCGTTTCATCGCCTTCGGGTGGTGCCGCCAGGCACCGGTATTTGTCACCAGGTGAATTTAGAATATTTGGGTCAAACGGTATGGTCTGAACAACAAGGTTCTCGACTGGTGATTTATCCTGATACCGTTGTGGGCACCGATTCTCACACAACCATGATCAATGGTTTGGGCATTTTGGGATGGGGTGTGGGGGGTATCGAAGCCGAAGCCGCGATGTTGGGTCAACCCATTTCAATGTTGATTCCAGATGTCGTGGGTTTAAAGTTAACAGGGCATCTGAGATCGGGCATCACAGCAACAGACTTGGTGCTCACCGTCACAGAAATGCTTCGTGAATATGGTGTGGTTGATAAATTTGTCGAATTTTATGGTAATGGATTGGTACACTTATCATTGGCGGATCGCGCGACCATCGCTAACATGACACCAGAATATGGCGCGACCTGTGGTTTTTTCCCAGTAGACGAAGTCACTCTTCAATATTTGCGTCTGACCGGTCGCAGTGATGAACAAATTGCTTTGGTCGAAGCCTATACAAAGGCGCAAGGCATGTGGCGATATCCTGATGATGAGCCTGTTTTTAGCAGTCGACTTGAGCTTGATATGTCCACGGTAGAAGCGAGTCTGGCAGGACCAAAACGCCCACAGGATCGCGTCAAACTCAGTCAGGTGCCTCATGTTTTTGCTCAGTTTTGTCATCAAACTGAGTGCCTTTCCTCCTCTGAAATTCCTTTAAATCACCAAAATGTGCAAAATGGGGCCGTGGTTATTGCGGCCATTACCTCTTGCACAAATACGTCGAATCCCAGCGTGATGATGGCCGCAGGATTGCTGGCTAAAAAGGCGTATGAAAAAGGCATTAAAACGAAGCCTTGGGTCAAAACCTCCTTGGCCCCGGGTTCTAAAGTGGTGACTGAATATTTAAATGCGGCAGGATTGAGCCTCTATTTAAACTATCTCGGTTTTAATTTGGTTGGATATGGTTGCACAACCTGCATCGGTAATTCAGGGGCTTTGTCAGAGCATGTTGAACAAGCGATTCAATCTCGCCAATTGACAGTGGCGGCTGTTTTATCCGGCAATCGCAATTTTGAGGGGCGCATTCATCCATTGGTCAAAGCGAACTGGTTGGCCTCTCCTCCTTTGGTGGTAGCGTATGCGCTGGCGGGCAATATGAGTATCGATCTGGATCATGATCCTTTGGGTCAAGATAAATCCGGAAACCCAGTGTATCTTAAAGATGTTTGGCCAAGCAGCACTGAAATTGCAGAGGCCGTTCAAAAAGTCACTACAACTATGTTTCGCCAAGAGTATGCTCAGGTATTTGAAGGAGATGCCAGTTGGCAGTCGATTGAAGTGATGAAATCCCCCACCTATGCTTGGCAGGAACACTCTACTTATATTCGCCATCCTCCCTATTTTAAAGGGATGAGCATCACACCTGATCCGATAACAGACATCAAAAAAGCCCGAATCTTAGCCATACTAGGCGATTCAGTTACCACAGATCACATTTCGCCGGCCGGCAATATCAAACAAAACAGCTCAGCGGGTCACTATCTTCAGGCGCAGGGCGTCGATATCAAAGATTTTAATTCTTATGGCTCCAGGCGAGGCAATCATGAGGTGATGATGAGGGGCACCTTCGCAAATATTCGTATTCGTAATGAAATGGTGCCAGGTATTGAAGGCGGAATGACTCGGCATATACCTTCACAACATCAGATGTCTATCTATGATGCCGCTATGCTGTACGAGCAAGAAAAAGTGCCTTTGGTGGTGATTGCAGGTAAAGAATATGGCTCGGGTTCTAGCCGTGACTGGGCTGCAAAAGGGCCGAGATTACTCGGTATCAGAGCCGTTATTGCAGAATCTTTTGAACGTATTCATCGATCTAATCTCATTGGTATGGGGATCTTGCCTTTAGAATTTTTATCAGGGACAGATCGCCTGTCGCTGTCTTTAACCGGCGATGAATGGATTGATATTAAAGGATTATCTCATTTGACCCCGGGCCAAGACATTTCTGTCATCCTGACTTATCCTGACGCGCAAAAAAAGGAAATAAAAACACGTTGCCGAATTGATACCCACAATGAGCTTCTTTATTTCAAAAATGGCGGAATTTTACATTATGTCATTCGGAAAATTTTGTCTGGCAATCCGTAGAGCCTATCTCAAATCTGTGTCTGTTTAATTCATCTCATTATTGGCGGACAAAACCAGTCTAATTATTGCAGCGATAGGTATTAGCCCATCACCTGGAACGCAGATACATATTGAGACCCGCTAAAAAAATTCCATTGAGGGCACTTAATGCGATCACAATAAAAAGAATAACAACGACTTTATTGAAAAATTTATTTTTTTTCATTTTTCACTCATCAGATTTTTTTAAAATTTGAGTAGTCTTTGAAAGAAAGAGGTTCTTTCAAGGTTTATAGGCAGTTAAAATGGCTCGAAAAGGAGCAGGATACCCTTCTATGGTTTTGCTATGATCTTCAGGATCAAGAAAATCGAGCAAAGACTCACTGGTCATCCAACAGGTGCGGCGTTGTTCATCAGTGCTGGTGGCCGTCACATCAACCAGACGCACATCAATAAATCCGCATTTTTTCAAAAAAACATTTAAAAGAGACACAGAAGGAATGAAATAAACATTACGCATCTTGGCGTATTCTTTTTCTGGGATCAGAACTTGCTGGTCGTTTCCATCAATCACTAATGTTTCCAATACCAACTGACCAGAAGAGCGCAATTGATTTTTTAATTGATAAAGATGGTCTAATGGAGAACGACGATGATACAGGACACCCATCGAAAAAACGGTATCGAACGCTTCCACTGGGGCTATATTTTCAATTCTTAAAGGTAAAATCTGTGCTTTTAATGCCTCACCCAATAGTTTTTTAACCGCCATAAATTGAAAAAAAAATAACGGCATGGGTTCGACCCCAATCGCCAAACGAGCGCCTGCGCCTAGCATACGCCACAAGTGGTAACCATTGGCGCAGCCCACATCAAGCACTTTTTTGCCCACTAATGAATCGAGATGAGGCAATATTCTTTTCCATTTACAATTGGATCGCCACTCGCTATCGATATGGATTCCATATAGCGAAAAAGGCCCTTTGCGCCAAGGCATTAAGGCTTTTAAGCGATTTTCAATCCCTTTTTGTAAACTTTCAGAAATGGGAGGGGAAATGTCAGCTTGTATTCTATCTAATAGATTTAAATAAGAAGGAAGCAGTTCGGGCAAACCCTGAACAGTATTCAACCAAGCCTTTGCTTTAGGGTTTTTTAAAACAGAAAGCCGCCAGGCGGTCAGTTGTGATGGCAAGGTATTGAGCCAGATTTCAAAAGGATTATTAACAATCCATTGATAAAAATGGCTGAATTCAGTCATTATTTAGTCATTGGAGCTGGAAGTTTTTAATGCGAGAAGAGATCCAAAATTAAAACATTGAAACCAAAGATCCATCTGTTCAAATCCGGCTTGACGTAGCCGATTTTGATGTGTTTCTACTGAATCTATCCGCATCACGTTTTTCAACATGGTGCTTTTTTGACTGATTTCTAAATCACTGTAGCCATGCGCTCGTTTGAAATCATGGTGCATATCAAATAAAAGCGGTCCAATATCAGGATCTTCAAAGTGAAATTTTTCGGACAAAACCAATATGCCCCCCGGATTCAAGCCTTGATAGATGCGATTCAATACATTTTCACGATGGCCTGGATCTAAAAATTGCAGAGTAAAGTTTAATATCACCATAGAAGCATTGTCTATTTTGATATTTAAGATATCGTCTTCGATGATTTCTATTGGGATCTGATCGCAATGTGCCATCAGATTTTCACGACAGTATTTTATCATCGCGGGTGATTCCTCGACGGCGATGATTTTACAGCTTGGGATATCAAGAATATTGGGGTAAATACTCAGACAAGCGGCACCATGAGAACACCCCAGATCATAAATTTGTGTATGAGGTTTTACGAACCGCTTCGATAACATCCCTATCATGGTAATGATGTTGGTGTAACCAGGGATAGAGCGCGTGATCATATTGGGGAACACTGCAGCGACCTGCTCATCAAAAGCCCAATCGCCCAGTTTTTCAATGGGGGCTGCAAATAAATGGTCGGGTTGGTCGTTTTTTGAGCTCAATACCATCAAACCTCAATGTTGAGTAAAGAACTTTATTAAACTGACAGTCTTTTTGATTTTATCATTCAATAGAATTGGTGGAGCTAAGCGGGATCGAACCGCTGACCTCTTGCATGCCATGCAAGCGCTCTCCCAGCTGAGCTATAGCCCCAAGCGTGTCATTTTGGAGGCGGAGATAGTATGAAACTGATGAAACAGTGTCAACGCCCAATAGGGCTTTTTTATATACAATCCAAAACATTTGATCTCAATCACCATTTTAAACATTCAAAAAAGGGGCATATATCCAATAAGCTGATTGTTGTGAGACCAGAGTTTTTGAATCAATGAGATTATATTTTGCTTTTTTCCTTATTTTATCAATTTATGACCATTAAATTTTTTTTCAGAGGTAATTTATAATATAAAGGGTGAAAATATTTTTAGTATAAACAAATCATTTTAAAAATTAATAAAGAGGTCACTATGGGAATAGATGCAGCGCGGACTCTTATCAAGGCTTATTCTTCGATTAAAATCCCATTGGAGGACACCACTAAACATTGCGGTACTTTACAGCCAAGCGCGGTGAAGAACTCAGTTCGTGACTCTGATGATTATCCTGAAGAAAAGGATCCGTTTTCTAAAAAAAATGATAAAACAATCAGTCAATCTATTCCAAAAAATACTACAAGTCTGAACCCATTCGGTGATGATGAAGACGATTCTGAAACTCATTCATCCTCAGAAACTCATGTTGATCTGCCTGCTTCTACTAATGAAGCTGAATCTGATATGAGACCCAATACTGAAAATATTAATGTAATTAATCCTTTTAAAAAAATAGCGGATGAATTTTTAGAACATATAAATGATTCTTATCTAAATAATAAAGATATCGAAAAACATTTTAAAAAATTAGAAGAAAGATCAAGTGATTTTATTCAACCCTTAAATAATGAAAATAAATTTGAATGGATTCCAGATAAAGAGCCTAAAACAAAAAAAGAGTTTGATGATATTATCAAAACAATAAATGATACTTCTAACAAAAGCGGCCAATTATATAAGATTGCAAAAATTTTTGAAAATAGAATAAATGATAAAGATAATATTTCTGGCTCAACTGATGTACTTGAGTCATGTAATCATGATAAAAAAAGTGAAGTTAATCAAAAAAACAAACAATATTTGGAGATACTTAATCATTATATTAATGGTTCATCTATTGGTAATAAATTAACGATAGCCCGATTTCAAAGGAACGAGACGACACGTTTAAAAAAAATTCAACAAAGATTATCCGCTGAAATTGTTAGAATAGAGAATAAAAAAGCTGAATGGGTGAATCCGCCTGACACATCACAAGAATTTGATGATCTTATGACACAAACCTTGGAAGCTTTTAAAGAAGGGTCGTCGTTACGTAAGAATTTAAGGAAATGCTTTCCAGAAGAAACAAATAAAATAATAGCTAAAATAGAAGTTAAAAAGATCAACAGTAAAGTTGAAAAACTTTCAGAAAAAAATAAAAAAATTTTAGAACAAAAAATGAATAAGTATCAAAATGAACTTAATAACGCTAAAAATTTTACAGACCTTGAGAAGTTATCAATAAAATTAAATAAAAATCAAAAAAAACTTCTTGAAGAATTTAAAAAAGATATGAAGAAATTGAATATTTCAGAGGATACGCTAAACGAAATTGAAAACATTTTTAATTCAGAAATAAAAAATAAAATAGATGAGCTAAATTCAGAAGAAGCTATAAAAGCAATTGTAGGAAATAAAACAGATGTCATTTATTTTCCAAAAAACAGATTCGGTATTAAAATTCATGCCAAATCAATGAGCCCTGATAAAATCACTGAGTATGGAGTGATAATCAAGAAGAGAGTGGATAAGATAACCGCTCGTAAGATACCAGAAAAATGGGAGAAAATAGCAATACAGGAGGTCAAAAAAATAGCTTCGGATAAATTAAATGAAATAGAGAAGTTTTATCTCCAAAAAACGTTCACGCGCCGCCTTTTAGGATTAATGACATCGATCCCTACGGTTGCAGGATCAGTGGCCGGAATCAGTGCAGCTGTTTTACTTTTTTATACAACTACAGTTGGAATCGTACCCGCTCTAATTGTAGGAGGCGCTCTTTTACTAGGAGGTCTGTTAATCGGTCTACGTAAGATATTACAAAATCGTAAAGTGCCAGAAGCCATTCTAAGAGTTCGGGAAGATTTAGAAAAAATATGAAATTGACTTATCTCAGACATTGTCCTAGGCAAACTAAAGTTCACCGCTATTGGCTTCGTTTGCTTCATGTAAAAATTTGAATTTAATCTGACATTTCGATTTTTTTATCTCAACGTATAGGAGTGTCAGGAATAAACCAAACCGCAAAATCATCAAAGGATAAAAATAAAAAGTGGCTAAAGGGATAAAACGGGCGTTTGTATGTCATGAATGCGGGGGAGATTACCCTCGTTGGCAAGGACAATGCAGTGAATGCCATGCCTGGAATACGATCACAGAGACCCGTCTATCAAACCCTGCTGCTCATGACCGCTTTATTGGCGGCTATGCGGGTGAGATGCGCCAAAACCGAATTCAAAAATTATCTGAAATCAGCTTACAAAAATTACCTCGCTTTTCGACCGGTTTTCTCGAATTTGATCGAGTATTAGGCGGCGGCGTGGTTCCAGGGAGCGCCATTCTAATCGGAGGAAGCCCCGGGGCAGGTAAAAGCACTTTGTTATTGCAAACGTTATCTCAACTGGCGGAAGAGATGAAGACGCTTTACATCACGGGCGAAGAATCACTGCAGCAGGTTGCCATGAGATCTCATCGTCTTGGTCTGCCCATGAACCATCTTGATATTCTTTCGGAAACCGGGATTGAACAAATCTGTTTATTGGCTCAGCAACAAAAACCAAAGCTCATGGTGATTGATTCGATTCAGGTGATGCATATGTCAGACATTCAATCCTCACCAGGCAGCGTGGCACAAGTCCGTGAAAGTGCCGCTTATTTAACCCGTTTTGCGAAAACACAAGGGGTCTGCGTGATCATGGTAGGGCATGTCACTAAAGACGGTTCTCTGGCAGGCCCTAAAGTGTTAGAGCATTGTATTGATTGCTCGATTATGCTGGATGGGGATACCGACACTCGTTTTCGAATTTTGCGTAATCATAAAAATCGTTTTGGGGCAGTCAACGAGCTGGGGTTTTTTGCCATGACGGAGCAAGGTTTACGTGAAGTCAGCAACCCATCGGCGCTTTTTTTGAGCCGTACCGATGAAATCACCTCTGGCAGTTCAGTCGTTGTGGTCAGAGAAGGCACTCGCCCTTTACTGGTAGAAATTCAAGCTTTGGTAGATCGCTCTATGATGCCGAATCCAAGAAGGGTTACTGTAGGGTTAGAGCATAATAGGCTGTCTATGTTATTGGCTGTATTGCATCGTCATGGGGGGTTACAAATGTCGGATCAAGACGTTTTTGTGAACGTGGTGGGGGGTGTAAAAATCACGGAAACCAGCGCTGATTTGGCACTATTGCTCTCTTTGGTGTCAAGCTTGAGAAATCATCCATTACCTCAGGATCTGGTGATTTTTGGAGAAGTCGGTTTGGCGGGTGAAATCCGCCCTGTGCCCAATGGCCAGGAGCGCATTGCTGAGGCGGCCAAACACGGGTTCAAGCGAGCGATTGTCCCTCATAATAATCTGCCTAAAAAATCAATACCGAACATAGAAGTCTCGGGTGTCAAAAAACTCTCAGATGCCTTAACGGTATTTACTCTGGATGAACCGTAAAATCCTTATGTCTATGTCTAAACGACTTAATCATGATTCATTGAGGTTCGTTGTCGACATTTTCATTGTGAGGATTAAAATTTCCAGCTCATCCCTAGTGAGGCATTCCAGGGGGATTCAACATGCTTCCCTTTTTTATATCCCGCTGTCGCACTGATATTCCATGTCTGGCTTATATTTGCGGATAAACCCAAAGAATACACCCCTGTGATGCCACTTAAGTCGTTGTCAAAAGAATCACGCTGATTAATCCGAACCCGGTTGTTTTTAATGAACTCCCGCTCAGCGCCCACATCTACCCAAGGGGTCACTGAAACATCTTTGATTCTCGTTTGATAGAGGGCCCTTAAACCGACTTTGCCAAGCACTGAACGCTGGGCGAAAATATCTCCCTTCATTCCGTTTGAAAGTGAGAGGCTCGAACGGGTTGTTCTTAATCCACTCAAACTGAGGTATGGGGTGAATGTCATCTCTCCTGCGACCATATCTTTCCCTCCTCGAATACTTGCTCCCAACGCCAAGGTGCTGAAATCCCCGAATGCATCCGCTCCACCGGTCATTTTTCCACGAATCTCATGCGAGAACCGGTTTGCTTTCAGAATGCTATCGAGCCAGAAACCTGAGTCATGATAATAAGCCGCATACGTGCCCGCCGACCAGGAACTCACGTTTCCACCGCCAATCGCTTTACCCCTGAAATTGAGCTTGTCGTCACTATGAGTGAAGAAGACCCCCGAGTGGTGTAACCCCTCCCAAGTCGGATTGTACAGTCTGCGCCTACTGATAGCCCATTTAATCTTAACCAGTAACCATCTCCGGCTTTTTGACTGATGTTATGGCGTTCATTCATGACTTTGACCCATACAGTATCCTCGGTTTTTGCCTGACGTGTTTCTGACATTCTTTCCTGAATCTGCGCCATCTAACTGTGATAAATCAACGGGCCCACTGTAGACATCGATAAAACCGCCGCTGTTGAAGGGGTGATTGAGGGAATATCAGGCGCCTGATTTGTGCGAGATACATTTGTTGGCGGAGAAAGTAACCGATTAGGGGCGACTTTTTTCTCCCCTTCTTTTTCAACAGACGACATCACAGGCGCTTCTGGTTTGGGCTCAGGCGCTTTCGGTGCCAACTTCCTTGTCTGGGTTTCATCAGTGACCGCGGGCGCTACCGTCTCGCCAGAGACCGGGGTTAAGACAGTCTCTTTTTCTTTAGGAACAGACGGCGCCCCAGGCGCTTCTGGTTTGGGCTCAGGCGCTTTCGGTGCCAACTTCCTTGTCTGGGTTTCATCAGTGACCGCGGGCGCTACCGTCTCGCCAGAGACCGGGGTTAAGACAGTCTCTTTTTCTTTAGGAACAGACGGCGCCACAGGCGCTTCTGGTTTGGGCTCAGGCGCTTTCGGTGCCAACTTCCTTGTCTGGGTTTCATCAGTGACCGCGGGCGCTACCGTCTCGCCAGAGACCGGGGTTAAGACAGTCTCTTTTTCTTCAGGAACAGACGACATCACAGGCACTGCTGGTTTAAGCTCTGTTGCCTTAGACCCGATACCCGGTTGAACGGAATGCTCAGTCTCCTTCGGCAACAGAGTGTCACCCGATATCGGCCTTGAGGCCGCTACGGTTTCCGTCGCTGAGGGAATTACAGAGGCTTTTGGTGGCGACTCTGACTCCGGCTGTGGTTTTTCGGAAGGTTGAGGTTGATGAGACACCAATGACCAGCCTCGTTTGTGGTTATCGGGCACCAGATGATACTGGTACGTTCCTACGTCTACCACCTGGCCTGGATTAGTAAGGGTGAACTCAGCCTCACCGCCTCCCGTCTGGATGATTTTAAGGCTATCTTCTGCTTTGGGGCTTTTACCGCTGTCAGTCACCCTGACATCAAACTGACCATTGGCCTCTCCCCTGACATGAAGAAAATCCCCTTTTTTTCCTGCTATGTCGGTATTCATCCAGAACGTGCCTTGGCCACTGAGCGTATCTAGATAAAGTGTTGAATAATCAATTGCTTTGATTTGATTGGAGCTCATGTCGTTGTGAGGTTTAAAGGCTATCTTCCCTCCATGAATCAGTTCTTTTAAAACGGAATTTCCAGTTAATGTCCAGAGACTGTCAGCGTCAACCGACAGGTTGGTGGCATCGACCTCCCCAATTAACTCGCTTCTCTTTAACCTTACCTGAGCTTTGCTGCCTTTGGCGGTAAAAATACGACCAGGCAGTGTTGTTTCATTGACCACTAAATTGACATGACCAGGATGACCAGAATCGGAATTCAGGACATTTAGGGCGTATCCACTGCCGGGAGAAGATATGGCCACGTTGTTGAGAACAACGTCCAGTGCAGCGCCTTTAGACAACATCAGGTCTCCACTGGCTTCCAGGAACCCCCTTGTGATTTCAGCCTTACTCTTTTGTTTGGGATCGTCTGAGTCTACATAAAGAATCGCTGAATTTTCCCCGAGGGTGGTGATACGCGAATCAGTGACGTTTAACGTGCCTTTTTTTGACAGCCTCGCCGCGTGAGACAATACTCCAAGAGTTGTCATCGTGCTGTCTTTCATATTGATTGTTGCTCCTTTTTCAACTACGACACCTAAGCTATTTTGACCATTGAGCTCCATATTGATGTGATTGCCCGTGATATTTGTCTTGTCTCCAGAGGCCAAAAGACCGAGAGAAAGGCTGTCTTTTGCAATAATTTTGCTGTTATTGAGATTGACCATTGAATCGCTTAAAGCCATGATCCCTGAGCTCTCTTGTTCATTAAGCTCGATATTGATCTGATTGCCCGTCAGATTTGCACCTTGGTTAACTTCGATACCTTTGCCTTGTTGGCGATTGAGCGTTATTTTTAAATGATTGCTCGTCAAATTTGTGTCTTTTCCGGAGGCCACCAGACCGACAAAAGAATCCCCGTCACTGATCAGGGTGCTGCCGTCTATCATGACGCTTGCCACGCTTTGAGCGGAGACCCCTTTCCCGTTTTGACCCTGCACCTCTATTGACAAGCGATTCGCCTCCAGCTTTGTCTCATTTCCACGGGCCCAAAGACCGAGAAAATCCTTACCCGTGCCGGTCATTTTGCTGTCATTTAAAATCGCATGGGCATTATCAGTAGCCAACACCCCGTGGCCTTTTTCACCCTTTGACTCTATCGTCAGCTTCTTGCCCTTCAGATTCGATTTATCGGCCCAAAGACTATGAAAATTCTCGCCTGTACTGGTAATGGTGCTGTCCTCAATTATCCCTTCTGCCCCGTTGACAACTTGAAGACCTCTACCATATTGACCGTTTGCTATTATCGTCGTTTGATTGACAATCAGCTTTGACTGGTCTTCGGTGGCCAAAAGACCATAAAAATTCTTTCCGTTACCTGTGATAGTGCTACCCTGCTGAATATCGACCTTGGCCCCTTTTTCAACTTTGACCGCTTCGCTGTCTTGAGCATCGACTTTTATATTGAGCTGATTGCCTGTGAGATGAGTCTGATCTCCCGAAGCCAACAGACCAAGCGAATGGCTCTCTTGAGCATTAATCGTACTGTTATTGAGACTGACCGTGGCTTCGCTCAAAGCGATGACACCGGTACTGTCTTTAGCCTTTGCCTCTATATTCAGGTGATTGGCCGTTAGATTGGCCCCTTCTTTAACTTCGATACCTTTGCCTTTTTGAGCATTCAGCTTTATTTTCAGGTTATTGCTCGTCAAATGGGTGTTCTTCTCAGAGGCTGTCAAACCGACAAAATCGTCCCCCGTGCTGTTGATGGTGCTTTCCTGTATATCAACGGTGGCCCCCTTTTCCGCTTTGACCCCTTTGCTGTCTTGGCCGTTGGCTTTTATCGTCGTCTTGTTGACCATCAGATTTGACTTGTCTTCCGAGACCGAAAGACCGACAAATGCCTCCTCATCGCTGCTGAGAGTGCTGTCTTGAATATTGACATGTGCCCCGCTCAAAGCCATAACCCCTTCGCCATTTTTACCCTTGGCCTCTATCTTCAGTTTCTTGACTGTCACATTAGTACGCTCTCCGTGCGCGAAAATACCTTGAAAATTCTCGCCCTCGCCAACCATCCTGCTGTCGTTGATATTGACCTTGGACGCTTGTATAGCCCTGAGCCCTTTGCCTTTTTTACCCTTGACGCCTATCTCCACGTTTTTCCCTTCCAGATCGGTATATTGGGCTACCAGACCAAAAATCCCATCCCCTGTCCCGGTTATCTCACTGTCCTCGATGTTGACCTTTTGTGCCGCGATGCTGGCAACCCCGGTTCCGTTTTGAGCATTGATTTTTATTTTCAGGTGATTTCCCACCAAATTTGTCTTCTCCCCCCCGGCCCAAAGGCCGTAAGCATCCTCTCCGTTGCCCGTCATGGTGCTGTGGTCGATATTGACCCTGGCCCCTTCGTCCACCTTGACGCCTTGAGTACCGTCACGATGCGTTGTGATGTCAATTTTATTCGCCGTCACCTGTGTGCCTGTCCCAGAGGCATGCAACGCATGAGAACCGCTGCCACTGGGGGTCAATGTCACCCGTTTGTCCTCAGCCCCTTTCAAAGTAACCGTCGACGCCTCACTCACTTTCACCGCACTGTTTGAATCCCGACTGCTCGATATCGTTACAGCGCCTGTATTTTCGACCGTCGTCTTGTTTTTGACTTCTATTCCATCAGAATAAAGACTGTTTTCGCTCAACATATGGCTTTTGCCGTCATCAAACAGGTTCTTTTGTAAGGCGATGGCACCTTCAGCCACTTTCTCTCCTGTGGGTGATACTGACGACGATTCAGGGTGTGCATCTGGCTGAGTTTCGCCCGCCCCTGTTTCGCTGGCAGACGCGGTCACCACAGAAGGGGTTGGGGTGAGTTCCTCTCCCTTGTGAGTCGGTGGCTTTATTTGGGATCGATGAGACACCAATGACCAGCCTCGCGCTCTGTCATCCAACACGCGATGGCGGTCATCCGGCACCTGGTTGTTGTCATCGGGCACCAGATGATACTGGTACGTCCCGACGTCCACCACCCCACCCTGATTAGCCAGGGTAAATCTGGCATCACCGCCTCCTGTCTGAATGATTTGCAGGCTGTCTTCTGCGGTCGGGCTTTTGCCGCTGTCCGCTACCATGACCCCAAAAGCCCCCTGCGCCTTTCCTGTGACGTTCAGAAAGTCCCCTTGGTGGCCCGCAATATCCGTATTCATCCAAAACATCCCTGTTCCACTCAGACTCTCCAGAGACAAGGTTTGATAACCCGGTGTCCCCGTTGCATTGACGCTTGGTGATTGAAATTGAACCTTCCCTTCATTTTTGAGATCCTTCAACACTGAAGGCCCCGTTGACAACCACTTACTGCCAGAATCAACGGACAGATTTGTTGCGTTTGCCCAGCCCACTAACGTACTTTTGTTTAACGTCACATTGGCTTTACTGCCAGGGGCTGCAAAAACATTACCCGTCAGATTTGTCTGATTGGCGACCAAATTAACATCCCCTTGATTTATAACATTAAGAACATCTGCAGTTTCACGAGAAAAAACGGAGACATTGTTCAGCACAACGTCCATTATCCCGCCTTCAGACACAATGAGATTTCCACTGGCTTCTAGCGATCCTCTTGTTATTTCAGCCACACTTTTCCGTTTCGTATTGTCTGCATCTTCGTCTGGATCTTCTTTATAAAGCGTATAGAGAATCGCTGAATTTTTTTCGTGGGTTGTCACGGTGCTGTCATTCATGCTCAAGTGTGCACCGTCCTGAACGGTAATACCTTTGCTATTTTGACCATTTGCCTTGACTGTCAGTTTATTGCCCGTGAAATTGGCTTTCTCTTGATAGGCCCCAATACCGATAAAGTTTTCGCCTGTACCGGTGATACTGCTGTCATTAAGACCGACCTGGGCATTGACCGCGGTGACCGCTCTGCCATTTTTCGCATCATTTATATCTATCATCAAGTGATGGCCTGTTAAATGTGTCTTTTCTCCGAAAGCCAAAAGACCGAGAAAGCCTTCCCCTGTCCCTGTGACGGTGCTGTCGTGAATATCTGCCTTTGCACCATTGTGTGCTTTGATTCCTCTGCTATTTTTACCGTTTGACTGTATCTTCAGGTTATTCCCCTCCAGATTTGTCTTCTCTTGATAGGCCTCAAGACCGGAAAAATAATCTCCTGTACCGATAATGGTCGTGCCCCGGAGATTGGCCATCGCCTCTTTGTAAATCTTGATCGCTGCACCGTTTTGACCATTCACGTTGATCGTCATGTTATTGCTTTTTAGATTTGTCTCATCTTGGTAGGCCTCAATACCAAGGAAATCATCCCCTATACCGTTAATGGTCGTGTCGTTAACATTGACTTCTGCACCGCTGTTTGCTTTGACGCCTATGCCGTATTGCCCTTTTATCTCCATCTTCAGTCTATTATTTGTCGTCAAATTTGTGTTTTTTCCTGAAGCCACAAGACCAAGGAAAGCGTCTCCTGTGCCGTTAATGTTACTCTCCCGGAGACTGACCTGCGCACCACTGTCTGCTTTGACCCCTGTGCCATTTTTACCCTTCGATTCTATCGTCAGGTTATTACCCTCCAGATTGGTCTTCTCTTGGTAGGCTGCAAGACCCAAAAAGCGATCCCCTTGACTGTTAATGCGACCGCCGTGGATCTTTACCTCTCCACCGTTGTAAACTTTAACGCCCCTGCTGTTTTGGCCATTGACATTGATATTCAGGTTATTGCCCTCCAAACTTGTGTGGTCTTCGTGGGCTAAAACACCGGAAAAATCATCCGCTGTGCCGGTAATGTCACTGTCATTCATGATGATCTTTGCACCGTTGGCCGTTTTGGCCCCTATGCCGCTTTCACCCTGGATCTTGATATCGAGTTTATTCGCCGTCAGCTTGGCATTTTCCCCGCGGGCTTCCAGACCGTAAAAATTCTCTTTTTCAGCAATAATTTTGCTCTCCTCGATCACGACGTCTGTATTCGTGAGCGCTGTCACACCCCGGCCGTTTTTACCCTTGGCGTTTATCGTGATATTTTTACCCTTTAACTGTGACTGATTTTGAGCCAAAAGACCGACAAAATTCTCTTCTGTGCCGTTAATGGTGCTGTCATTGATAATCACCACACCTGTGTTTTTAGCGGCCACACCTGTGCCTTTTGTGCCCGCGACATTTATCGTCAGTGTATTGCCCTCGACATGCGCATTGTCTTCTTCTGCACGAAGAACAGAAAAATTCTCCCCTTTTCCGGTGAGGGTGCTGTGCTTGATGTCTATTTTCCCAGCGCTTTTTGCCAAAGCCCCAGCGCCTATTTTATTATTGGTATCGTTACCGACATCGACCTCCATCTCCATTTTATTGGCCATCAGATAGCTGCCATGTCCACTGGCATACAGACCTTGAAAATTGAGCCCTTTGCTGTTAAGGCGGCTCTCTTCAATAATGGCCTTGGCACCGCCGATCACGCTGACACCGATGCCGTTGATCCCATTGACGTTCATGGTCAATTTATTGCCCTTAAGGGTGGTATTCTCTCCAAAGGCCGTCATACCGTTATTCAAAATAGAGTTTTCCTTTTCGACGTTAATGGAGCTGTCCTCTATAATGACCTCTGCCCCTCTTTCAACGACGACACCTTCACCGTGATTGCCAGTGAGTGTGATCGCGAGATTATTTCCCTTGAAATTTGACTTTTCTCCCGAAGCCAAAAGACCTTTATTAAAACTCTCCCCTTCTCCGGTAATGATGCCGTTATTAATAATGGCCGTGGCACCGCCATGCACTTTGATCCCTTCAGAACGCTGACCCTCTGTGATGATGACCATTTTATCTGTCGTGATCGTTGTACCAGTCCCTGAGGCAAGCAACCCAGGAGAATGATTTCCAGTTGTTCTCACTGTGATCAATTTATCCTCATTCCCCTTTAGCGTAACAATAGCCGACTCACTGGCTTTAACCGCACTTTTTGCATTTTGATCGCTCGATATTGATACAGTGCCTTGATTCTCAAGGCTCTGCACTGTGGTGCGGTTTTTGATTTCTATTCCTTTTTCATAAACCCCGTTTTCGGCCAAAGTATGGCTTTCACCGTCATCAAACAGATTTTTGTCTTCTGTTTTTTCTGTTGTTTTTTCTTTTGAAGAAACCGGACCACTTTGATCAATATTGTATGCTGTTGGCGATAAAAACACAGGCGCTGCTACCGGAGGAGGTGAGGTTTGAATCACCTCTGGCCTCATAGCTTCTACAGATCCTGGTGTTCCTCCGGCAGCCACTGTTTGGATAAAAGACACAGTGGCGGGTTGATTAGTTTCTGGCACCGTTGGAGCCTGACCGGGTGAGCCTTGCTCAATCATCCCGCGTGGTACTGTCTCGCCAGATGCCGCTGTGACTACCGCAACTTCAGGGGGTGTTGACGGAGTGACAGGAGTTTTTGGATTGAGTTCTGACTCCGGTTTTGGTTTTGTGGAGGGTTGAGGTTGATGAGACACCAGCGACCAGCCGCGCTGTCTATCATCTAATACCCGATTTATGTCATCCGGCACCTGATGGCTGTCATCGGGTACCAGATAATACTGGTACGTCCCGACGTCCACCACGCCACCCTCATTGGCCAGGGTGAATCTTGCATCACCGCCCCCCGTCTGAATGATTTTCAGGCTGTCTTCTGCTGTCGGGCTTGTGCCGCTGTCGTTCACCATCACCCCAAATTTGCCTTCGGCCTTTCCTCTGACGTTGAGAAAATCCCCCTGGTGTCCCGCAATGTCGGTATTCATCCAGAACATCCCGGTTCCACTGAGACTCCCCAGAGACAAGGTTTTATAAACCGGTGTGGCCATGGGATGTAAACTCGTGGCGCTGGGCCCTTGAAATTCAACCTTCCCTTCATTGTTGAGCTGTTTCAGCGTAGAAAGCCCCGTGATCGACCACTGACTCGTAGTGTCTATCGACATATGGGTCGCTTTGGCCGACCCGATTAAATGGCTGTTGTTTAACGTCACGTTGGCCTTTCTGCCTTCGGCGGCGGCAATATTCCCCCGCAGTGTTTTTGTGGGATCTTTTTCTCCTATTGGATTGAGCACCGACAAACTGACCTCTCCGGGATAACCTGAATCCGAATTCAGCACATTCACAAGATAGCCACTCCCCGGAGAAGAGACAGACACCTTGTTGAGAACCACATCCATAGTGCCGCCTTGAGACAAAATGAGATCCCCACTCGCTTGTAGCGACCCGCCTGTCATTTCAGCCACGCTCTTTTTATCGCTATTGCCTGGGGCAACATAAAAAGTCGCGGAATTTTTTCCAAAGGTTTTGATAGCAGAATCACTGACGTTTAACCGGCCTTTTTGGGTCAGCTGTATCGCCGGAGAGGAGGCACCTCGTGTGATGATCTGGCTGCCGTTCTTGATATCGACCTTAGCCCCGTTTTCAATGTTGACACCTCTGGAATTTTCGCGATGTAACTCTATCTTGGTGTTATTGGCCGTCAGATTCGCATTCTCTCCCCTAGAGCGAAGACCGTCAAAATTTTCCCAATTGCCGATAATGCTGCTGTTCTCAACAGTCACTTTGGCCCCGTTTTCAGCGATGACCCCTTGGCTGTCTTCAGCATTTGCCTGTATCGACATTTGATTCACTTCCAGATTTGTCTTCTGGTCAGCGGCCAAAAGACCGATAAAATCCTTTCCTGTCCCGATAATGGTCCCGTTCTCGATATTTATCTGTGCACCTTTGGCTGCGGCAACCCCTGTGCCTTTTGGACCATTTTGTACTTCTATGTTGAGATTTTTGCCGGTCAAATGGGTCTTCTCGTGGGCGGCCGAAAGCCCAACAAAAGCGTTGCCGTGACCGATAATGCTGCTGTTTTCGATAATGCCCGCTCCACCTTGGAGCGCTTTGACACCGTTGCTATTGTGGCCATTTATCTCTATTTCCAGATCATTGGCCCTCAGATTGGTCTTGTCTCCCTCGGTGATAAGACCATCAGAATTATCGTCGTTGGCGGTAACGCTGCTCTCTACGATATGTACCATCCCCCCGTTAACAGCTTTGATACCTGTGGCGTTTTGAGCATTGAGCTCTATCTCTACGTTATTCGCCATCAAATGTGTCTTCTCTCCTTCGGCCCAAACACCGTAAGCATTTTCCCCGTTCTCGGTAATGTTACTGTCATTCATAATGACCCTGGCATCGTTAACAATTTTGACTCCTTCAGAATTTTCACCCTGTGTTGTGATGTCAATTTTATTGGCGATGATCTCTGTATCTGTATCAGAGGCAAGCAATCCTGGAGAGTGTGCTCCAGTCGTTTGCAGTGTCAGCAATTTGTCGTCATTCCCTTTAAGAGTGACAATGGATCCCTCACTCACTTTGACCGCAGGATGGTTTTTATGGCTGGTGCTGATTGAGAGATCACCTGTATTTCCGACAGTACTTTGGCCCTTGATTTCTATCCCCTGATGGTAACTTTTCTTTTTAAAAGTATGATTTTTTTGACCTTGAATCGTTATTGTTGAAAGCGTCGTTGTTGAAAAAATCGGCTCACTTTCAGTCACCGTGTTGACTGTTGGCAATGGCGACGGAGAATGAACACCGAAGGATGCATTAGGCTTTAATGCTGACTGAGCGACGAGGTTTATTTGCGCCGGGGCAACGATGCCGGGTTGAGGTTGCTGCTCAGTCTTCGGCACCACAGTTGCGCCAGGCATGCGCCTTGAGGCGACCACTGTTTCGGTCACAGGCGCATTAACCGGGGCTTGTCGATCGGATCCTGACCCAGACGTCACCATTTCGCTAGATTCTGGTATTTCGGTTCCAACTTTAGAAGATATTGAGGGAGTAACCCGGGTTTTTTGGATTAATTTCTGACTCCGGCTGTGGTTTTACGGAGGGTTGAGGTTGATGAGACACCAGTGACCAGACTCGCTCTCTGTCATCCAACACGCGATTAGTGTCATCCGGCACCTGACTGCGGTCATCGGGTACCAGGTAATATTGATATGTTCCGACATCCACCACTCCACCCCGATTAGCCAGGGTGAATTTCGCATCACCGCCTCCGGTCTGAATGATTTTCAGGCTATCGTCTGCTCCGGATTGTCGGGGGAAGCATTTTTTGGAACTAGCCAATGACGCTGTATTTTTGTCCATGCATGCTTCCAAAGAAATCCACCGGTTGATTTATCCATAAATACTGAATAGTCTTCTCTACCTGGTATCTTGCCTAAGTAGTGTTTTCTTCGCCACCACCAGTGTTTATTGGGATGACGTCGATACAAATATCTACGTTGGCGGATCCACATCCATTGGTCTAATGCACTGAATGTTCTTTTTGAAGCACCAATACGATAGTAATTACACCATCCTATTATCTTGGCATTCAGTTGTCTTATTCCTTCTTGTGTCGGCATACCGATAATACCTTTCCAGGTCATTCTCATTTGCTGTTTGTACCTTTTCATCGACTCCTTTGAGGGCTTCGTTAACAATATATATCCCCGTTTTCTGTGGCGATTGTCATAATGTCGTATATTAAATCCCAGGAAGTCGAATCCTTCCTTCAAGTGTTTGATACTGGTTTTTTCTTCAGAAAGAGCTAACCCTCTCTGAGCTAACCAAATTTGCAACTTTATTTTGGCAGTTTCGCACTCTTCACGGGATTTACCGAATACGACAAAATCATCCGCATAACGAACTACTGCATAAGGTTGCCCTTGTTTTGGCGTGCCGTTTTTCCAGTATTGAATACCCAGTAAGGTCTCCATTCCGTGGAGTGCAATATTGGCCAGTAGTGGACTGATAATCCCGCCTTGCGGAGTACCTGCAACATTGGGTATATAGTTGCCATGTTCCAGCACACCGGCTTGTAACCATTGTTTAATCATGTTTCTTTCGGGGAATCCCCCGATTTTTTTTATGAGAAAATTATGGTCAATGTTGTCAAATGCGCCTTTAATATCTGCATCTAGTACCCAGTGCCGTGTCCCTCGTGCTCTGGCAATACAGAAAATTTTTTGTATTGCGTCATGGGCACTTCGCCCCGGTCTAAATCCGTAGCTGACTGGTTCAAATTTTGCTTCCCAATAAGGTTCCAGCGCCGATTTAACTATCGCTTGTCTACAGCGGTCGAGAATGGTTGGGATCCCAAGAGGGCGTTTTTTTCCATTCTTTTTTGCTATGTAAACTCGTTTTACTGGATAAACCTTTTCTGAAGTTGTTTGGCTTAATAACTTATAAAGATGTTCTCGTCCTTTATGGTCATTAATTACCTGATTATCTACTCCAGCCGTGTGTTTTCCCCGATTGACCTGAGTGACTTTCCTGATAGCCAGAAGATGGTTAGCTCTTGATTTCATCATGAGTTTTTGCAGATTTCTGACTTTCTTTAAGTCACCTGTTGCTGAAGCCCTATATATTCTTTGCCTTAGATTATTAATCATGGCTGTCACAACACGCCAGTTAATAGCATGCCATTCCAGTTGTTGTTCATAGTTTTGATTTATTACGTTTGCCATAGGCATCTAACTCTTCTAAATCAATTCATAACCTTGGTAAAGGATTATATGGGTAAGTCACCCGTTCCACGTCAGCCTCTTTTCAGAGTAAAGTAATTACCTCTATCAATCCTGTTATGATTTCCAGTTGCCTTTCGGCTGATTGCCTTCGCTTTTTGGAACGTCTTATGCCCACTGTCTCTTAGTATTTACATCAACACTAAAAGATTAATGGGGTTACCGTGTTTCACACCATGAAGATACATTGAGTGGGCTGCCTCCTCTATGCCGGGGAACGGGATCCGTCGTAAAGAACGAACACTCTTCTTTACCCGTTTCTAACTGTCGTTAAACTTCCCCATAACACGTCACATCTGATTTCGTGTTTTACTTGCTTACGACATTTTAATAACGGAGATTCACTTTATTCAACCCATTTCAGTTTTGCCTTGCCCCTATTTCTTATAGCTAAGCGATTTAATTTTAGTTACAATATAAAGAACTAATTAGCATGAGGTCACTATGAGTTATTCAGTGGATTTTCGTCAAAAAGTCCTGAGTATTCGAGAGAAAGAAGGACTGAGCATCAGAGCAACGGCGAAGCGTTTTCACGTAGGTACAGATACTCTCAGGCGTTGGCTCAAGCGAATAGAACCGAAACCCTCGGGTCCGCGTCGAGGCAAGATGGATAAAGAGGCGTTTATCAAAGATGTGGCAGAGTATCCAGATAGCTATCAACGGGAACGGGCGGCCCGTTTCGGGGTGTGCCCCAAAGCCATCTGGCAAGCATTGAAAAGATGGGGTCTGACCTATAAAAAAAACTCTGCGTCATCCCAAGGCAAACGAAGAGGCACGACAGGGGTTCCAGGAAAAAATCGCGGGGTATCAAAAGCAGGGTAAATCTCTGGTTTATCTCGATGAGAGCGGCTTTGCTCACGATATGCCCCGCCTCTACGGATACGCTACACGAGGTCAACGCTGTTTTGGGACTCACGATTGGCAGGCTAAGGGCCGCACTAACGTCATTGGTGCCTTATTAGGGGTCACTCTCATCGCGGTGGGCCTCTTTAACTGCTCCATTAACAGCGATGTTTTTTATGCCTGGGTCACTCAGCTGCTCCTACCCGCTCTTCCTCATCCGTGCGTGATGATGATGGATAACGCTTCTTTCCACAAGCGAAAAGATATTCAACACGCCATTCTCAACGCCGGTCATTCTATTGAATATTTGCCTCCTTATTCGCCCGAGTTCAACCCTATTGAGCACACATGGGCTCAAGCTAAAAGAAAAAGAAGAGAACTTCAATGCGACATCAATACCTTGTTTTCAGAACATATTATGTAACTATTCTTATGTCGTTTAGCTATATCAAAACCCCAAAGCGCCTTCGGGTTTTTACCTGGATACCTGGGCACTGTATCACTGGCTCAAGAATGACGTGACGGGTCAGGAGAGGCCGACAGAGTCTTACAAAAGCCGGGGGGTGACCGCGTCTGTGGAGGGGGGATATCTGTTGAAGGTAGGGGAATATGTTTCCCGCTCGCAAATATTGCATAGTTTTTGGGTTCAGCCCAAAGCGCAGCTCACCTGGATGGACGTCAAGCCGGAGAACCACACTGACCAGAACGGCACCCGGGTGACGGGTCAAGGGAATTACCTGCAGAGTCGACTGGGTTTACGTGCGCATTTGCTGGGGCACAGCGCGCAGGATGAAGGAAAACAACGGGAGTTTGAACCTTTTATTGAAGCGAACTGGATTTATCAACCCAAGCCGACGGCCATCAGGATGGACGACAGAACGTATGAGATTCAAGGGGCGCGTCACCTTGGGGAATTCAAAATGGGCGTGGACGCAAAACTCAGTGCGCGTTTACATCTATGGGGCCATGTGGCTCAGCAAATCGGGACAAAAGAGTACACGGACACCCGAGGTACAATCGGGGTCAAATATCATTTTCAATGACCGCCGGGCCTTAAGTGCTTATATGATGACGGCGTCCGGCTGGAAGGAAGTTTAAGAAAGGAAAGTGACTGGAAAATGAAAGAGTGAAAAAAGCACTGAATGTCCTGATTTTAAGCAAAATCACAGGTCATAATAAAAATCAAGTGATTGTAAAATCACACTTAAAATATCGTCTTTTGTGGAATTTTATGGTTTTTTGTTGTCTATTTTTTAACCTAAAAATTTCTTATCCTTTTGTTTTTTAAAAAATTTTTATTTAAAATATTGCCTATTCTTGATTATGCTATGATCATCATAATGGATTATAAAATTCACTTATATGACTGATAGAAAGGAGTAATCCACTTTAGGAGACTCGTTTTGTCTAATACCATTCAGCAGCATCATCAAGAAGTTCAAAGAAACGCTCTTATGTTGTGTCCTTATTGCGACACATTATTGCAGATCCCTCCTTTAACTTACGGCAAAAAAGCGGTCTGCCCTCGTTGCAAAAAAACGCTGACTTCTTATTGGGAAGAACCTCGAAAACAGCCCTTACTTTACGCACTGTGTTCATTATGGATGCTTTTTTTAGCTCAGCTTTTTTCATTGTTGATTATGAATGTAGCGGGTATTGAAAAAAACATTGATTTAATTCAAATCCCAACAGTAATGCTAGAAGATCAATATGCCAGTATGGCGATATTGTTTATCGTGTTGGTACAATTTCTCCCTGCTTTTTGTATGACGGGTATTATTTTGCTCTTTATGCCCATTCCCATTCCTGTTGGATTGAAAATTTTTCTGGCGAAAAGCATCTTGAAATTAAAAACCTGGTGCATGGCAGAAATATTTCTCGCGGGCGTTTTGGTTAGTTTTGTGAAACTCATGACCTATAGTGATATTCATATTGGGTGTAGTTTTACGGCTTACTGTTTTTTTGCTTTCTCGCAAGTCAGAGCATTTCAATGCATCGATCGTCGAATACTATGGCAATATATCGGCGTTACCCCACCACTCAAAAAATCATTCATTCTAGGCCAAACCGGTTTAAGTCAAGGCCTGTATTCCTGCCCAACCTGCACGGCCATTGTCATCTTGCATGAAAAAAAATGTTCGCGTTGCCATACTTATGCTCATGCTCGGCGCCCTTACAGTCTACAATGGACTATGGCACTGCTTTTTAGCTCGTTTCTGTTGTATATTCCCGCAAATTTTATGCCTATGATGATCACCGAAACATTCGGAGATAAAATACCTGCCACTCTTTTATCTGGCATTATTTTGCTCTGGAGTGAAGGCTCTTATCCTATTGCAATCATCGTTTTTATTGCCAGTATTCTGGTCCCATTGTTAAAAATGCTCGGGACAACCTGGCTCTGCTGGGGCATTAGAAAAGGGAACATAGACGCCATTCGCATGCATTTTATTTACGGCGTCATCGAATTTATAGGTCGTTGGTCCATGATCGATATTTTTGTCATTTTGCTTTTATCGACATTAGTACGCATCAATCAATTCGCCAGTATCTATCCTGATATTGGGGCTTTATTGTTTGCTTTGATGGTCATATTAAGCATGCTGGCGGCATCCAGCTTTGATCCAAGACTGATTTGGGATAGCGCAAGCAAATCAAGTAAAGGAAAAGTAAAGTGAATGATTTAAATCCAAACTCCTTTTTAAAAGACGCCGAAATAGAAAAAATCAGACGCTGGTCTCCTGTTTGGATCATCCCTATTGTCACAATACTCATAGGCGCCTGGATATTATTTTATCACTTCAGTCATCTGGGCCAGGAAGTGAGCTTAGTCACTTACAACGCAGAAGGGATTCAAGCCGGTAAAACTAAAATAAAAAGCCGAAACGTGGATGTAGGCATGGTGGAAAAAGTCGTTCTTAGCCGTGATTTAAACCATGTCATCATTAAAGCGCGCCTCTATAAGGGTATGGAAAATTTGCTTCGTAAAGACTCCGTATTTTGGGTCATTAAACCTGAAATCGGCCGGGCTGGGGTGTCTGGATTGAGTACATTACTCTCTGGGGCTTATGTTGAGCTCCGACCTGGCATCAAAGGCGCGCCTCCCAAGAAATTTGAATTATTGACCGCGCCGCCTCTGGCTTCCCCTGATGCAAAAGGCATTAGAATTTTGTTATACAACGATCAAGATCGCCAGATTAACCCTGGAGATCCTGTTCTTTTTCGTGGTTACCGGGTGGGTTCTGTAGAAACCAGTCATTTTGATGTGGCTTCCCGTTTGATGAACTACCAATTATTTATTAACTCCCCTTATGACAGTCTGGTGACCACAAACGTCCGTTTTTGGCAAGATAGCGGGATTGCGCTTGACCTCTCATCACAGGGGATGCGTGTTGAAATTTCTTCTTTACTCACTTTGTTTGGCGGAGGCGTGAGTTTTGACGTACCAAAAGGTCTCGAATTAGGTGAACCTGTAAACAATAAAACCCAATTTCAATTATTTGATAGTAAAGCCAGCATCCAAAATTCACTTTACGCAGAACACAAGGATTTTTTACTGTTTTTCCCTGATTCCATTCGAGGATTGCAATCAGGTGCACCGGTCGAATTTCGCGGTGTTCGAGTGGGAACCGTTTCTGAAGCCCCATTTTTTTTCAAAGAAGCGCCACAACCCCAACCATTTGATCATGACTTTCATATTCCGGTCCTCATTAAAATTGAGCCAGCACGTTTTAAAAGTGGTTTAGGCAAAGACATTAATTTAAAAATGTTAAAAGAAGCAGAACAAAATGGGCTTCGCGCTGCCCTGAAATCAGGCAATTTAATCACGGGCGCCTTATTTGTGGATCTGGATTTTTATCCAAATGCCAAACCTTGGAAAGAGTTTCAAAGTTTAGAAGGTTATCCTTTATTGCCCACTGTCAGTGGTGGTACAACCCAAATACAACAAAAAGTGAATGATATCCTGGATAAAATAAATCAGCTCGCCATGGAGCCTGCGCTCAATCAATTCACCCAAACATTGGTTGAAAGTCAAAAAACCATGCAAAAAATGCAAAAAACATTGACGCTATTGAATGAAATAATGGGCAGCAAAGGCATGAAAAACTTGCCTGAGACTTTTCAAAAGACGCTTCATCAGCTCAGTGAAAGCATCAAAGGATTTGAACCAGGTTCTCAGGGCTACCATAAAATGATGGGAAATTTGCAGGGATTAAACGACATTTTACGTGAATTACAACCTCTATTACGTACTCTGAATACGAAAAGTAATGCCCTGATATTTCAGGCGCCCCCTTCTCAAGATCCTCAACCCATGAAGGCAAAAAAATAATGAAAAAAATAAAACTGACGCTTTTTATTTTTATTTTTTTACTCAACGCCTGTAGTGATAAAACAGACTTACAAAAAATAATTTACTATCAACTACCTCTGCCTTTGTTGAAAGAGCCGCTTTCGACCGAATATACTCAAACGGGGAAAACGCTCTGGATCAAGCCTGTACAGCTTTCTGATTATTTAGCCAGCTCTGGCTTGGCCTATCAAACTAATGGTGTCCGCTACGTCACTGCCCAACATCATCTATGGGCGAGCCCATTGGATCAGCAATTGCAGCAAGCGTTACTCATAAATTTAAGCCATTCTCTGCCCGACTGGTTTTTGTCAAGCCAATCGATCAATACAGATCAATGGACACTGAGTGTCAGAGTAGACGCCTTTCAGGGGCGTTACGATGGCAGTGTGATCATTTCTGGCGTCTGGTTAATACAACATCATGATCAAATGACGAAACAGCCGTTTTATTTTGAACTGAAACAAATAGACAATGGATACGATGCCTTGGTGTTTACATTGGCGAAAGGCTGGAAAGAAGCGGCAAAAACCATGGCAGCAGTAATAAAAAATCAATCTGAGAAATGAAAAAAACTGAACTTAAAGAGAAAGGATAAAAAAAAGGATGAGGTTAATCCTCATCCTAAGGTGTAATAAAACTAGCTGATCACTGAAACATTTGCAGCAGATGGACCTTTAGCGCCATTTTCAATACTAAATTCGACCATTTGACCTTCACCTAAAGTCTTAAACCCTGAACTGTCAATAGCTGAAAAATGCACAAACACATCTTTGCTGCCGTCAGCAGGAGTAATAAAGCCGAAGCCTTTAGACTCGTTAAACCACTTTACTGAACCTTTTTGTTTTTGAGAAGACATCTTGTATTTCCTGTATATAAAAAATATTGCCACCAATGGGCGTGCTAAAGCCAGTTATCAGTCGTTACTTATGGGGGCACTATGAAGGAAATTGTCAGTGAAGAGCTATCGAGGATAACGCTTAAAATGAACTACTTTACTCAAGATGTCGTGCATAAATAGGTCTGTACCACAGGCCGGCGCACATTGAATCATAAAAAGTTCTATAAAGCAACTTTTTTATTTCACCCCTTGAAGGCAATGGCGCCATTATCTCATTTTATTTTTTTAAATAATGGCACCCAGAGTCATCAAAAATCGATGATCAAAGCCATTCACCAAAACGTCGAATATAATAACGCTTCATCAACTGAGCCAGCACGCAATAGCTGATTAATGTTGCTGCTAACCAAGGAAAATATTGCCATGGTAAAGGTTGTAAACCTACCAATGTTCCCAACGGGGAAAAAGGAATATAAATCCCTATGGCCATCACCAATCCTGTCGTCAATAATACCGGCAACGCAGCAGTACTTTGAATAAAAGGAATTTTTTGGGTCCTCAACATATGCACCACCAAGGTTTGCGAAAGAAGGCCTTCAATAAACCAACCTGATTGAAACAAAGCTTGATGTTCAACCGTATTCGCGGCAAAAATAAACCACATTAAAGCGTAAGTTGTGATATCAAATATGGATGAGGTAGGTCCGATCCAGATCATAAAACGCTTAATATTTTTGGCATCCCATTGACGAGGTTTACGCACAAATTCTTTATCCATTTTGTCCCAAGGCAAAGAAAGTTGAGAAATGTCATACATCAGATTTTGTAATAAAAGATGAATGGCTAACATCGGCAAAAAAGGAATAAATGCACTTGCGATTAAAACGGAAAACACATTCCCAAAATTGGAACTGGCCGTCATATTCAAATATTTGATGATATTCCCAAATGTCTCCCGCCCTTTAATGACGCCCTCTTCCAACACCATTAAATTTTTTTCTAACAAAATAATATCGGCGGATTCTTTTGCAATATCAGTGCCACTATCAACAGAAATTCCCACGTCGGCATCACGTAACGCAGGCGCGTCATTGATCCCATCCCCCAGAAAACCCACAGTATGCCCGTTCGATTGAAGCATTTTCAGCACTCGTGATTTTTGCAATGGCGTTAATTTGCAGAAAACAGTGCGTGCCTCCACCTGCTTCGATAATTCTTCATCTTCCATTTGCTCAATTTCAACGCCACTTAAAGGCTCTCCGGGATCTAACCCCACGTCACGACAAATTTTACTGGTAATAATGGGGTTATCTCCGGTCAACACTTTGACCGACACTCCGTGTTCACAGAGTGTGGCAATAGCGGCCTGTGCACTTTCTTTGGGAGGATCAAGAAAGGTTAACAACCCCTCCACAATCAAATCTCTTTCATCGGCTTCGCTCAAAGGTAAATTCACCCCTTCTGCTCCTAATGCACGAGTCGCCAACATCAACACGCGAAAACCATCCTGGTTATATTCATTGGCTAACGCTAACAATGCGTTTCGTCTCGCTTCATCTAATGGATAAACTGTATCCCCATCGCGTATGTGTGTCACGATGAACAACATTTCCTCAACGGCACCTTTACAGATCAATTTTTGTTTTTGATCCTCATCCTGCACCACAATAGATAAACGTCGACGAATAAAATCAAAAGGTAACTCATCTATTTTGAGATGACCCCGAACCAAATCAATTTCAGGTTTTGCTCGGCTAAATTTAATAATCGCTTGATCCATTAAATTCTTCATACCGCTTTGATGAAAACTGTTCAGCCAAGCCAGCTGTAATACCCTACTGTCTTTATTTCCCCTTACATTTAAATGATGTTCTAAAATAATCCGATCTTGCGTCAAAGTGCCTGTTTTATCAGTACAAAGCACATCCATCGCCCCAAAATTTTGAATGGCATTCAAACGTTTGACGACCACCTTGCGTCTGGCCATCGCAATTGCCCCTTTAGCCAGATTGGCGCTCACAATCATAGGCAACATTTCAGGGGTGAGACCAACGGCCACAGCCAAAGCAAACAAAGTGGCTTCCATCCAGTCGCCCTTTGTGAAACCGTTGATCAATAACACCACGGGTACCATCACCAACATAAATTTAATTAAAAGCCAGCTGACACTGTTGACCCCTTTATCAAAGGCTGTTTGAGCTCTTGTCCCCACAATCGATTTTGCCAAAGATCCAAAATAGGTTTTATCTCCTGTGGCCACTACGACGGCGGTGGCCGTCCCACTCGCCACATTGGTGCCCATTAAACAGATATTAGATAATTCCAAGAGCTGGTTTTCATTATCCGTATTCACGGCATTCGATTTTTGAGTGATACAGCTGAGCGCATCGTATTTTTCAATGGGGATGGCTTCACCGGTCAAAATCGCCTGACTGATAAAAAGATCTCTGGAGTGAATTAAACGAACATCCGCCGGCACCATATCTCCTGCTGACAAATAAATCATATCTCCAGGAACCAGCTCTTGAATCGACACTTCCTGTTTCACGCCTTGCCCATTGAGATCCGATCGCCGCAGTACGGTGGCCGTGGTACGCACCATCGACTTCAACGTTTCGGCGGCTTTATTGGTGCGATACTCCTGCCAAAAACGCAACAGGCCGCTCAACATCACCATGATAAAGATAATTGAAACGCCGGTTAAATCGGCAGATTCAGATCTTTGTAAGGGCAACCAATAATCTGTAAAAAAACTGATCGCGCCCAAAACGATTAACACAAAAATAAAAGGATTATTAAAGGCATAAACCAACTGAATCAACGCATGAGGTGCTTTTTCATGCGCGACATTATTGATGCCTGATTTCTCAAGTCGCTCCTGCGCGTCTTCCTCTGTTAATCCCTGCAAATGCGTATTCAGTTTAGATAAGGTGGAATCTAAGCTGTTTTTAGCCTCTTCCTGGATCAAAAAAGATTTTTTGGGTTTATGACGCCCAAAGGTTTTATCAAGAATTGTGATCATCATTTATCTCGCTTTTTACACTTTGCGTGTATCTGTTTGTGCTCAAAAACCTGTTTGCAATATCCGACAGGTTTTAAAAGCATAAAACATATTTTGGATTTTGGGTGTGTAGAACTCGATGAGCTCCAGAAGTAAAGGAGTGCTGCCTACGCTTTTTTGGGGCAGGCAGAAAATCAAGGGGGATGAGTCAGCCTGCTTTATTTGTGTTTATCAATCATCAATGTATTTTTTTTGTAACAACTTCGCGTATCCATCAGGCTCTCCGTTAAAAATTTTTGCGAGTATAATTTTTGAAGGTATTGATGTAAAGCTGAAATGACCCAAAGTAAATCAGTGTTGAGTTTTTAATAAAAAATGAAATTTTTTATATTAATTAAATAATAAAAATTAAATTAAAAATATAAGTAATTTGTTTTTAATAATAAATAATAATTTTGATTATTTATAATAATAATTATAATAAATTAAAATTCAATTTTTTTAATAAATTTATTAAAAATAAAATTTATTTATCACAACATAAAAATTAATCTCTGAAATTTTTCAGAAAAATTATTATTTAACACAACGGGAAAATAATTTATGTCTATAACTCAAGATAAAACAAGAGCCATAAAAAAATTTTTTAAAAAAAATGGAATGAAAAATTCAGCAAGCAATTCGGATGATAAATATAATCGTTTATTGATCACAAACGATCATGCTTTTTATGAGTTGATTCGTAAAAAAATGTTTAATGGAGATATTACAATAGAGCAATATGATTATTTATATAAAGATATTTCTGAAAAAATGGGACAAGTAGCATTAGGAAAAGAAAGCTTTGATATTAAATATATAATAAATTACTCAAAATCAATAAATAAACTGGATAATACACAATCTCTTTTTACAGAAGATGAGTTAAAAAATTTAATATCAAAAAATAATCAATCAAATACTGATAGTAATTTTGATATAAGAAAAACCGACAAATATATAACAACTAATAATATAAAAATCTCTTCATATAAAAGTGAAAATGTTCAAAAAAATAACAATGATACATTAAATAAAAAATTTATTTTTGATTCAGATGGTTTATATAAATTTTTAATTAAAAAACGAGAACTTAATTTGCTTATTAGTACTTATATTCATCATATAAATTACATTTTTTCCAGTAAACGTCTTGATTCAAAAGATTTAATTGAAAAATTTACTTATTCTGATAAAAATATAACTGATTTTTTTAAAAAAAATATCCCACAAAATAAAAATCTTTTAAAAGAAATGGCTTACATTTCAAAAAAAATAACAGAAGAACTCGAAAAAATGAATAGCTCGGATCAAAAAAAAGAAAAAATTAATAATTTTTTAAATAAATCTCTTTCAAAAACCATAAATCAAGAACAGTATAATATGTTATATAAAGAAATCTCTAAAAATCTCGTTCATACAAGCATGAGTATTAAAGATATTATAAATATATATAGTAAGGGACTTATTTCTGAGCCAACAAATACAGAATTTAAAAAATTACTAAAAAAACAGGATGAAAAAATACAACCCTATATTTATGAAACAAAAACAGGTTTGAAATTTCAAAAAAAAATATCGATTCATTTTAATTCTAAGCTGGTTTTTAATATTGATATTTTTTCAGGAAAAGAAATATATTCTGATGATTTGCCGAATGAAAACGAAATTCGTAAATCTTTAACAGATGTTTTAATTCTTTTTTATAAAACCTTTGGTTTAAAAACAGATAATATACCTTTTAAAGGCGATGCTAATCAGGCTAATTTCAGATTGTTTCTTTTCGAAGATGCTCAAAAATACAAAGAATTTTTTAATAGACATGAAAAGAACGGCTTTACCAATCACGTTGGTTTTGCACAAGGAGCTGAGCTGAACTATATTTCTAATATGTATGTCAATACAGAGAAAACTTTAAACGATAGTTTATCAACTATAAAGCACGAATTTGTCCACGCTTTGACTTTTTATGCTACTGGTAAAATGGGTATTAAAAATGTTTTTTTAGAGGGCATAGCCATGTATATTGCTGGATTATCAGAAAGAAAGACATCGACTGATTTTGTCTCTTCTTTTATCCACTCTGTAAAAGGAAAAGTGCCGAAAGATTTAAGTCTAAAAAATATTATGAATCCTGAATATTTTAAGGAAAACCAGCTTAATTCTTACACAATAGGCGCGGCCCTTATTGCTTATTTTGAGGAAAAAAACTTATATTTTATTGAAAATTTATTTGATGCTATCAAATACGATAAAAAAAATTCTACATCCGGACACTACTTTAATCAAATGATGAAAAATATTTATAAGGAAGAAGAAAATAATAATAATGGATTTCAAAAATGGGTTGACTCAAAATTAGAAGTGAATTCAAATCGGCAAAAAAGATCCTTAGATAATCAACCAAACTTATTAAAACAAGTGTGGGCTGGTTTCTATTCTGAAGAGCGAATATCTACTAAAAATCATAGTTCATATTATCCACAAAAACAGTACCCAAGTGAGCTTTATTCAAACAGACAGCCCTAGGTTAAATCAATTTATCCCGCATTATTTTTATAAAAAATTATCTCTGTTTTTTTAAATAAAACGAAAATGATTCTGATTTTTGGTAAAAAACCTTTTTTGATACTATGATAGTTTATGCTTTTATAAAAGTATAATCAGAAGCTGATTATTTATTAACAAAAATTCTTTGGAGAAATAAATAATGCAAAAAACAATAGAAAATATTTCATGGATTAAAGAGAAAAATGAAGATTTAGAGCTCACCTATCATAAAACAGGCAGCCATATAAAAACTTCATCTACAAATGACACGATAGATTTAAAATTTTTTAGCGATTTTTTATATAAACAAAATTGCATTAATCAAGTAAAAAATTATTTTCTTCGTATAGTAGATTACGATATAGATCGTATCTCTACCAGTGATGATGAAAAAAATAACATTACTGAACTATTAAAGTCATTAAATGAAAGATGTGAAACTTTTCAAAAACAGGATAAAACGCGAGCGGTATATTTTTCAAATATTCAAGATTTTCTTAAAGAAAATGAAACTTTATTGAAAAATATGGCAACTCCAGAAGCACTTAAAAAATTTATCGAAGATAATTTAGAAAACGGACTCACTCGTGAAAAATGTCATCGTTTATATGAAACAGCAATTGACATGTTTTTGCATAAAACCATGAGCATGCAAAATATTAAAGAGATATACATACAATCCCAGGTTTATTTACCAAAAGGTGGAGAATTCAAACTCTCATCAAAAAATAACGAAAAAACAGATTTAACTTTTCAAAAAAAAATATCGATTCATTTTAATCCCAGGTTAGTTTTTAATATTGATGTTTTTTCAGAAACGGCATTTTCAAATGGTAGCGAACATTTTACTGAAGATAAAATTTATGCAAGCTTAAAACGTGCTTTAGATATTTTTGATCAAAAATTTTGCTTAAAAAATTTTATTCCTGTTACAAGCGATGAACATCAAGTGAATTTTAAATTATTTGTTTTTCAGGAAGACGATAATTATGCTCAATTTTCGATAAAAAATGATGTTGATCCGAATCAATTTTATGCGTTTACAGATCCATCATTAAAAGAAAGTTACATCAGTAACATGTATGTGAATCTGGACAAATGTTATTCTAAAAAAATAAACACGCTGAGTCTGATAAAATCGACATTTGTTCGTGCCTTGACGTTTTACGCGACAGGTAAAACAGATCTTGGGCCTATTATTATGGAAGGGTTATCAGAATATATTTCTCGGTCAGAAGAGGGAGACACTTCAAGCGATTTTGCCGCTTTTTATATGGAAAAAGATAAATACCTAAATCTCACAGAAATTATTGATGCGGGTTTTTTTGACACAAAAAATTTTAATGAACCTCTGAATGAAAAAAAATCTTTTCTTTATAGCGTGGCACCCACCATTATTGCTTATCTTAAAGATACAACCCTGAATTTTATAAATCTTTTACTAAAGTCGGTAAGCAATCAAAGAAATTTAGAGGACAGTGGTCAATTTAATGAATTAATTAAAATAGTTTATCATGAAGAATTAAAAAAAGAAAAAGAAGGAGGCGGATTAAAAGCCTGGATAAAATTAAAATTAGAAGAAGACGATTATTATAATGATTCCTTATTTTCAGACTTAACCTGTCAGCAGCGGTTAGAACAACAACTGGCATCACTAATGATTGATGATGTTAATCAATTTTCTTCATCAAATTTTGTCAATGCTTCTCATTTAGCTGATTCAAAAAAAAAGGAGGCAGATTTAGCACCTGCATATGTAATAAGCTCACCGATTTAAATCAGTTTATCTGACGGTATTTTTCTCACTAGTACCGTCGGAGGTTTTAGGTTGTCTGTGGATGACAATCAAGATAATATCTTTTCATTAAAAACTCTTCTCAAATTGAAATTCTATGCCACTTTCTCATTTCTCTGATCTTTTGACAGTCAGTCAACTCAATATCCGTGTTCGTGACATATTGGAAAAAAACATAGGTCAAATTTGGCTGATGGCTGAAATTTCTAATTTTTCTCAACCTTCTTCGGGTCACTGGTATTTTACGTTAAAGGATGAACGAACACAGGTGCGCTGCACTATGTTCCGTAATAACAATCGCCATATTTTTTTCAAAGTACAAAATGGACTGCAGGTGCTTGTACGCGCTTGTGTCAGTCTTTATGAGCCCAGAGGAGAATATCAACTGATTGTGGAAAGCATGGAACCGGCCGGTGAAGGGATACTGCGTCAGAAATTTGAACAGTTAAAAAAAAAATTGGCCGCAGAAGGGCTGTTTGCAGAAAAATACAAAAAACCCCTTCCTGATTCGGTGAAGCAGCTGGGGGTCATTACTTCGATCAGTGGTGCTGCTTTGTTCGACATTTTAAAAGTATTACAACACCGTGACCCTTCTTTGCCTGTGGTGATTTATCCGACCAAGGTGCAGGGGGAATATGCCCCCTCCCAGATTGTCAAAGCGCTCAGCATTGCAAATCGGCGTGCGGAATGCGATCTGGTTATTTTGGCGCGAGGGGGCGGTTCTCTTGAAGATTTATCCTGTTTTAATGATGAGAGAGTGGCTCGCGCCATTTTTGATAGCGACCTCCCGATTGTCAGTGCGATTGGGCATGAAACAGATGTGAGTATTGCCGATTTGGTTGCAGATCTCCGTGCTTCCACGCCTTCTGCTGCAGCTGAGCGGGTCACAAGAGATAGGAGAGACATCATCCAGAAGCTTGGATCACACCAGCAACGCATGGCAATGGCCATGGATTACTATTTTTCAAAGCTGCGCCAACGATTTGTGCATCTGAGCCATTGTATTGAGCAACAGCATCCACAGCTGGAATTAGAGCGACAAAAAATGCAGTTGATACATTTTAAAATCAGCATGGAAAAAATCATTCAAGCAAAGCTGAAGGGGTTAATACATCAAGAAGCTCACCTCAAAAAAAACGTATTACGTCGAGCTCCCCAGATCCAGATTTATCAGTATCAAAAGCAAATACAAGAAGAGTTTCATCAACTGAAAGCGGCCATGGAAAGAAAAATACATCATTATGTACAACGTTTTGCGGTGGTATCCAGCCGATTGGAAACGGTCAGTCCACTGGCGACTTTAGCAAGAGGTTATAGTGTAACGTGTTTTTCTTCTGGATCTATGCTGAAAAAAATTGAGCAGGTGCAAATAGGGGATGAATTAAACACTCGATTACAAGGAGGTTGGATAAAAAGCCAGGTTTTAGAGATTAAAAAAAATTAAAAACGATTTTTCATCATTCCGATTATTATTATTCTAAATAACGCCCCCTATTTTTCGTCTGTTTTATTTATCAGTATAAATTTAAATTCATTCTTTTTGTAACCAGGATAGATATTATAAAACTATTTTTTAAAAAATTTTTCGAATGTCATTTTTAATGATATTGATGTAAATTTAAAACAATAAAAATAAGCAAAGTTGTAAAAATTCCTTAATAAAAATTGAGAACATTTAATTTATTTTTAATAAAAAAACAAATCTGAATTACAAATAATTTATTTTAATTTTATTTAATAATTTTTAATTTTTAATTTTTATTTTTTAATACAAATTATTATAGTTAATGTGTATTTTAATTAAGTTAGTTGAAATAAATTAATAGGTGATATTTCTAATCATTATTTATTGATTAACCAAATTCTCTGAATGTTTTATAAAGAAAAATTTTGAAAAAAAGGAAACAAATAATGTCAACAACAAAACTAACAACAAGAACAGATCTTAAATATATTGACGGTATTGAAGATATTAAAGAAAATGTAATTTCTGCAGCAGAAATGACAATTAAAGTAACTAACAAAAGAAGACAAAATATATTGAATATTTTAGAGCAATTGAAGAACATTTCCGCAGAACTGCAAAATAAATTAACATTCGAAGACTTTGATAAAGAAAAAATCACATTAAATGATTCTTTAATCAAAATAAGAGAAGAATTTACACAATTAAATACAAACGAATCCAATAGAACAGGTGAAATTATAAAATCAAGTATCGCAACATTAGAAAAAAGATTAGATTCGTCAAGTTTGGAGATAAAAAAAGATTGCAAAAAAATCGATGAAACATTAAATAATAGAATAAAAACTCTAACTACTCGGCTAGAAATCAGAATTACTGATAATGAAAGTAAAATAGATATTAATACACATGAAATAAATAGTAATAAAGAAGGTATCAAGTCTAATAAAGAACTTAATAATAATATAAATAAGATAAATACTAATAAAAAAGGTATCGAATCTAATACAAAACTTATTACTAATAATGCAAATCAAATAGAAGATATTAAAAATATCTCTCTAAAAAAGATTAATGAAAATGTGGATGATAACCTAAAAAATACTCAGACTTCTCTCAATACTGCTCTTGAAAATTATAAAAATCTTCAAGAACGTTTTCAACTTCTAGAAAAAAATGTTTCAAAAAATACACAAACAACAACCTGGGTTTTAAATGTAGTCAATCCTGTATTAAATGTGTGGAACAGAACATTGGAATATGTTTCTAATAATCTCAAATATATGAAATTGACTCCTCTGGAGCAGGAGACTCTGGATTCTACTGCTTCAGTAAATCGCTCTACTACTTCGACCGACACTTACTCACTTGTTAGTGCTAGTTCTGGTTTTCCTCAATCTGAAGAAATCTCTTACTCTGCTAATATACAACAAGAAAAATCGTTTTCTTCTTATACAATGGCTGTTAATAATGTGCCTGTCTCTGCTGTATCAAATTAATATTAATTTAATTCACAATCAATCAGTACTATCGTCAATATTGATCAAATATTAATGAATTAAATAGCCTTATCCGGTATTGTTTTTATCAACATTGCCGGAGCGGTGAAAAAAATAAATTATATTGAAAATATAAAAACCTGTTTCAATTTGGAGCATTAAAAAATGCTCCTTAAAAAGACTCTTTTCAAGATTTTTTTATTTCCCCATTATTCATAATAAAAGTCACTTCGTCTTTCCAAAATTCAGCAATAAATACATCTTTTATATCTGAAATATCGCAAAACTTTAATTTTTCTGATAACCAACTGTCATTTTTTTCAGTTTCCTCTAATTTATCAATTCTAATTTTACCATCCTGTATAATAATAATGGACGGCAAATCATTTTTTTTAGAAACGGCGGTTATTTGGCCATCAGGTTCAATTTGAGCATATTTTAGTTCTTTAAATGAAGAAATACCCTTAGAATGCAATTGGGAAGCGACTCTGAGGATATCGATTTTATTTTTCTTTTCGCGAATATTTTCTATTAAAAATCGGCCATTTTTTATAATTGGAATGGGCTCTCCTATTGCAAAAGCGCGAAATAAATGAAATTTTTTACTGATAAAATTAAGAAAAGAAACAAGCAAAACACCGAGCAATAAAACAATAATATACTGATGCATTGGGATTTTTTCATTATAAATCACCCCGCCTATAATCCCGCCGAATGCAAAATTACCGATAAAATCGATGGGCGTCATCTGTGATAATTGTGTTTTACCCGCTAAATTCATATGAGTCATCACAATACCAAAACCGATAGCAAATTTAATAATGATCAGTAAATAATATTCCATTATTTTTTCTCTTTTATTTAAAAAAAATTGATTTCTTTTTAAATTTAGATCATTTATCAAAAAATGCGATTATTTTTCAGCCTTTGATGACTGATAGGGGATCGAACATCTTCCAGGCGTCAATGACATCAGTGTGGAGCCTGCCAATTTTTGGGCTTCAACAGACTTGAGCTCGTTGAGAATAGCCTTTTTAGTTATTTTTCGATATTTTTTATATACTCTAATCCTTCCATATAAGGTTGCAAAACCTGTGGCACTGCAATGCTGCCATTTTCCTGTTGATAATTTTCCATCACTGCGACCAAAGTACGACCCACTGCCAGGCCGGATCCATTTAAGGTATGAACAAAACAATTTTTTGATGCCGTTTTATAGCGTGTCTGCATTCGACGTGCCTGAAAATCACCCATATTTGAACAGGAAGAAATTTCTCGATACGTCTTCTGACCTTCTAACCACACTTCTAAATCATAGGTTTTCTTCGCCCCAAATCCCATATCTCCTGTACAAAGCAACATTTTTCGATAAGGTAATTCCAGTTTTTTCAGCACCTGCTCGGCATGCTCTGTCAGTTCTTCTAATGCTCTCATTGAATCTTCTGGACGTGTAATTTGAACTAATTCAACTTTATCGAATTGATGCATTCGTATTAAACCGCGAGTATCACGCCCATAAGAACCTGCTTCAGAACGAAAACAAGGTGTATGCGCCATCATTTTTAATGGCAATGAGGATTCTTCTAAAATTTGCTGGCGTACCAGATTGGTCAGAGGGACTTCCGCAGTCGGTATCAAGGCGTACTTTTTATCGTCTGACCCCAGAGGTTCTATATGAAATAAATCTTCGCCAAATTTGGGGAGCTGCCCTGTGCCCAATAAGCTATCGTGATTGACAAAATAAGGCACATAAAATTCCGTATAGCCATTCTGCTTTGTATGTAAATCGAGCATAAATTGAGAAAGTGCTCTGTGCAGGCGGGCTATAGGCCCTTTCATCACGACAAACCGACTACCGGCGAGCTGGGCGGCGGAAGCAAAATCAAGCCCTGTTAATTTTTCACCCAGCGTGACATGATCCAGCGCAGGAAAAGAATATTTTTTTGGTTGGCCCCATCGCATGATTTCTTGATTATCTTCTTCATTTTTACCTTCGGGTACCGAATCATCAGGTAAATTAGGAAGAGAAAGCTGAAACGCCCGGATTTTTTTTTGTAATTCTTCAAGCTCTTTTTGAGCACTGTCTAATGTAATTTTGAGTTGATTGACCTCAATGTAAAGGGAATCAATGTTTTCGCCTTTCTTTTTTCCTTCGGCGATAGAGGCTGAAAGTGAATTTCGTTTTGCCTGAAGTGCTTCTGTTTTGACCTGTAGCATTTTTCGATGTTGTTCTTGCTCAAATAGCATGCTCAAGTTGAGAGAAAAATATCTTCGAGCCAGTTTTTCAGCAACAGTATGAGGCTCTTTACGCAAAATATGGGGATCAAGCATGTGGTTACCTGCCTATTTTTACCTGAACATTTATTACAATTAAGAAATTTTGAATGACGATCATAACGTGGTTTTTGCTCATATCAATTCGAATAAAAAGTTTTAGTTTGGATCCAAAATGACTGAAGCAGAATATGGAATCCATGAACTTATACAGGATTGAGCACATCAATAAAAATTACCTCTAATAAATAACGCTTAGCCAACCACGCCCCTAATGCCTGAATACCATAACGCTCTGTCGCATGATGCCCCGCCGCATAAAAATGCACCCCCATCTCCCGCGCAATATGAATGGTTTGCTCAGAGACCTCACCCGTAATAAACGCATCTACGCCAAATTCAGCCGCTTTCTGGAGATATCCCTGACCCCCACCAGTACACCACGCAATTCGCTTGATATACACAGGCCCAGAATCACCACAATGCAACACCGGGCGCTGAAGTTTTTTTTCCAATATTTCTTTTACATGAATGGCGTCAGCAGGCACTTCAAACTCACCATAAGGCACCAAAGGATCAATCATTCCGATGGTTTTTATCTCGAGCAAATCAGCCAGTTGCGCATTATTGCCTAATGAAGGATGGGCATCTAACGGCAGATGATAAGCATAAAGATTGATATCATGAGTCAATAATGTTTTCAGACGCTGGCGCTTCATATCACAGACCACCACAGGCTCATTTTTCCAAAAATACCCATGATGAACCAGGACAGCATCCGCATTTTGCTCCACCGCTCTATCCAGCAAAGCCTGGCAAGCTGTCACCCCTGTGACGATTCTGTTGACTTCCCTTTTTCCTTCAACTTGCAACCCGTTGGGCGCGTAATCTTGAAAGCTCTCTGTTTTTAACTCTTCGTTGAGCTTTTTTTCTAATTCTTTATTGAGCATGATTGTGTTTCATTTCCTCAGACAAATTTTTAGCGGTGGCGAAAGCGGACAATGTCGCTTGTCTCGCCTGTTGATGATCGACGATAGGCGTAGGATAATCTAACTGTTTGTGATTTTTTTCTGCCCAAGACCAAGGTTGATGAATCTCACTCTCTGGCACGGGGTTTAATTCTGGCAACCAATGGCGAATAAATTCGCCTTTGGGATCGAAGCGTTCCCCCTGAGTGGTGGGGTTAAAAATACGAAAATAAGGCGCCGCATCTGTGCCTGTAGAAGCCGCCCATTGCCAGCCCCCGTTATTCGCGGCTAAATCGCCATCAATTAATTGAGACATAAAATAGCGTTCTCCCAAACGCCAATCGATCAGTAAATCTTTCACTAAAAAACTGGCTGTGATCATCCGTAAGCGGTTGTGCATCCAACCTGTCGTATTGAGTTGACGCATCGCGGCATCTACGATGGGATAGCCTGTTTGCCCTTGCTGCCATTTCTCCAAAAGAGAGTCTGAATGATGCCATTGCACAAATGTTGTCCAACCAATAAAAGGGTGCCCTTTTGACAAACGAGGATAAGCGATTAAAAGATGGCGATAAAAGTCGCGCCAAATCAATTCATTGAGCCAATCAAAAGCCCCCTTATGATCCTCTATTCCTTCTGGAAAAGCCTCGCGTAAACAACCCAGGCATTGTCTGGGCGACAAGATCCCAAGTGTTAAATAAGGTGATAAACCGCTCGTTCCTTTAATGGCAAGCATATCGCGTGCATGAGAATACGCGCTTACCTTTGCATCGCAAAAACGCGTTAATTGTTTTTGAGCGGCAGCTTCGCCTATCGGAAATAGTTCGGTATCAAAATCCAAGAGGGGATAATCAAAAGAAAGCTCAGTCAGAGAAATGCTCACCTGGGGCCCATCACGCTTTTTGGGTACAGGAATACAGCTCAGATTGGTTAAGAATAACTGTTTTAAAAATGCGCGCCGAAAGGGCGTAAATACCTGATACATTTGACCATTTTCTTTTAAAACCTTTTCAGGCGGTAAAAGCACGGCATCATGGAACCCCTGGCAAATCACCTGATGACTCAGTTTTTTTTCAAGCGCGTGATCACGGCGAGATTCGTTGATCTCATATTGATGATTGTAAAAAAGTTTATCTACTTTGTGATGATCACAAAAATCGATCAGCCATTTCACTGCATCTTGAAAATCATCACATTCATGATAATGCAAAGGAATATTGAGCTCAGCAAGCCGCGCTTGCACGGCTTTAAGGTGAGCCAGTAAAAAAGCCGCTTGACGCGGCGCCATATGGTGCGTTTTCCATTGGATAGGTGTTGCAATAAACACCGCCAACACCTTTGCTTCAGAATGTTGACAAGCGGCATTTAATGCTCTGTTGTCTGTGACACGCAGGTCATGACGTAACCAGACTAAATGTGTGGGCATTTTTTCCTCGTTGGATGAAATATTTTATTGATCTCCGTAATAAAGCTTGCCTATTTTTATCGGATCCCGCCCGTGATTTTTTCTGTGCGAATTCGTATCACGAAGCGAATAAACGCAACCACAGTATTCCTGCTGATAAAAACGCTCGCGTTTGCTGATCTCAATCATGCGTGCAGAGCCATTATTTTTACGCCAATTGTAATCCCAATATAGACCAAATTGGGGTATTTGCCCGCAGCGCGGATGCCGCATGCGTTAATTTGTTGCATATCTTTCCAGCGTGAAATCCCAAGACAGCTTGATATACTGTCATAGCCATGTTCAAAAGCATAGAGCGCAGTGCGCTCGAAACGCATATCAAAACACATGGTGCAGCGAATACCGCGTTCAGGCGCTTGTTCCATGCCTTTTGCACGGGCAAACCAATTGTCTGTGTCGTAATCTGCATCAATAATGGGTACATTATTTTTTTGAGCAAAACGGATATTTTCTTCTTTACGAAGTTCGTATTCTCTTTTGGGATGAATATTAGGGTTGTAAAAAAAGATAGCATACTCAATATTCGACGCCTGTATCGCCTCCATCACCTCTCCAGAACAGGGCGCGCAACAAGAGTGCAGTAATAGTTTGCTTTTTCCTGGAGGGAGATTTAATTTTTGTCGCATCAAGGGGGTCATGATGGTTTTCCTTGCTTTACTTTTGATGATTTAAGGGCGCTTATGTTGATTCTTCTTTCTCCTGCTAAAACACTCGATTATGAAAGCCCACTGGCCACTCATCAATACACTCAACCTGAGCTGCTTTCTCAATCGAGTCTTTTGATCGATCTTTGTCGCAATTTAACACCAGAACAGATACGACAGTTCATGTCTATCAGTGATAAATTAGCACATTTAAATGCAAAGCGTTTTAAGGAATGGACACCCGATTTCAATTTACAAAATGCACGCCAAGCGATTTTAGCGTTTAAAGGCGATGTCTATGAAGGGTTACAGGCACAGAATTTTACTTTATCAGAATTTGATTTTGTGCAGCGACATGTACGGATTTTATCCGGGCTTTATGGGGTGCTGCGCCCTCTGGATTTGATACAACCCCATCGATTAGAAATGAGCACGAAGCTTACCAATCCTAAAGGCAAAGATCTCTATGCGTTTTGGCAAGATACTTTAACCGATAAAATCCATCAGGCGCTTAAAGATCAAGGCGACAATATTGTCATCAATTTAGCCTCACAGGAGTATTTTAAAGCCTTAAAACCACAAAACTGGCCGGCGCATATCCTCAAACCCATTTTTCTCGATGAAAAAAATGGAAAATATAAAATGATCAGTTTTTACGCAAAAAAAGCCCGAGGCATGATGAGCCGTTTTATTATCGAAAATCAGCTGACTGATAAAGAAAAATTGCTTGATTTTGATTCGGCCGGTTATCAGTTTGATCCCCATTTATCTTCTGAAACGGACTGGGTCTTTAAGCGTTCAGAGGCATCGATATCCTCGTTTCGGGAATCACAAAAACGCATGGACAGATCCAATGCTTGAACATTTTTTGTTAAATCGCCCACAGAAATGTAGTCAATCCCTGTTTCGGCATAGCTCCGTAAGGTTTTTTGAGTGACATTACCAGAAACCTCTAACAAAGGACGATGTTGAATAGCGTTTTGCATCACCGCTTTATCTCGTATTTCAACGGCTTGTTGCATCATTAAAAGGGGAAAATTATCCAGCATAATGATATCGGCCTGGGTGGATAACGCCTGTTTGAATTCATCTAAAGATTCTACTTCAACCTCAATCGGTAACGTAGGATTCAATGCTTTCGCGTTATTGACCGCATTTTTGATGCTGCCTAAGGCAATAATATGATTTTCTTTGATCAAGAAAGCATCATCCAGCCCGAGCCTATGATTATGCCCCCCCCCACACAGCACTGCATATTTTAATGCGGTACGTAAACCTGGTAATGTTTTACGCGTGTCAAGTAATTTTGTCTTCAGACCTGACAACAACCTGACGTAATCATTGACTTTGCTAGCAACACCAGAAAGCGTTTGTACAAAATTTAAGGCCGTCCGTTCTCCAGAAAGTAAAGTAGACACAGGCCCAAAGAGTTGACATAAAATTTGATGGGTTTTTAAAAGATCGCCCTCTTTGACCAGCCAAGTGATGGTGATCTTTGGATCTAATTGAATAAAAACTTCTTCTAACCAGGCTTTCCCACAAAAAATGCCGTTTTCACGAGTGATAATTTCAGCAAATATGTGTTGATTTTTTGGAAAAAGTTGCGATGTGATGTCCATTTGAGGATTCACTTGCCCCCCGAGATCTTCTTTTAAAGCTTGAGTCACCCTATTGGGGATGTCATATTTGAGTCGTTTTAATAACAATTCCCGCCTCATATCGATATTTTTAAGGCTCTCTGGCATAAACATTCCAAATAATAAAAAAATGGATCGATAAAAATTTTTCGGATGCCTTGGGCTTGCCCCAAAACAAATGCAATAAAAAACCTATTTCACAATTTGATGATAATGATTTTTTATCCAAAAGCTTAAACATAAAAAACAAATCCAGACTGGAATTAAAACGACAGAAATTTGAATACCCGGTGTCAGAGACATGATCACCAAAATACCCACCAAAAAGATCAAGCAAACATAATTACTCAATGGGAAGAAAGGAGATTGAAATTTGGAGGTTAAGCCTTCACTTTGTTTTGCTGCCCGAAATTTTAAATGTGAAAAACTGATCATCGCCCAGTTAATCACCAGAGTAGAAACCACCAGCGACATGAGCAACTCGAATGCTTTGCCAGGAATCAGATAATTAATAAGGACACAGAAACCCGTGCTAAAAGCAGAGACGCCAATCGCAATGAAGGGGGCGCCTTTTTTACCCACTTTGAGTAAAAAATGAGGCGCATTTTTCTGTTTAGCCAAACCAAACAACATTCTACTGTTACAGTAAACGCAGCTGTTATAAACGGATAAAGCAGCCGTTAACACGATGAGATTGAGTATACTGGCCACCAGGTTGCTGTTTAATTGATGAAAGATCAACACGAACGGACTGCCGCCTTCGACGACCTTGCTCCAAGGATAAAGTGATAACAGGACAAAAAGCGATCCAATGTAAAATAAAAAAATGCGATAAATCACTTGATTTGTTGCTTTGGGAATACTGTGTGAAGGATCTTTTGCCTCAGCGGCCGTCATACCGACCAGCTCTAAGCCACCGAAAGAAAACATAATCACGGCCATCGCCATTACAAGACCCGTCACCCCATTTGGGAAAAAACCGCCTTGTGCCCACAAATTAGTGATACTGGCATTTGCGCCTCCATGACCGCTGATTAACAAATAGCCTCCAAAAGCAATCATGGCCAAAATGGCCACAATTTTAATCCCAGCAAACCAAAATTCGATTTCACCATAAATTTTAACGTTCGATAAATTAAGGATGTTAATGAGAACAAAAAAAACAGCGGCTGATATCCATGTTGGAATTTCAGGCCACCAGTACTGTATATAAATACCGACTGCCGTTAATTCAGCCATCCCCACTAAAATAAACATGACCCAATAATTCCATCCTGCTGAAAAACCGGCAAAACGGCTCCAGTATTTATTGGCAAAATGACTAAACGAACCTGCAACGGGTTCTTCGACTATCATTTCACCTAACTGACGCATAATCAAAAAAGCCACAAAGCCAGCAATAGCATAGCCTAATAGTACAGATGGTCCCGCCATCTTTATCGTTTGAGCTATTCCAAGAAATAATCCCGTGCCTATTGCTCCACCGAGCGCAATAAGTTGAATATGCCGGTTTTTAAGTTCACGTTTTAGTTCCATGTTGTTTTTATTGACACTCATTATGACATCCTTCATTTTTTATTGTGATTAGTGATCATGAAGTGTGCCCGTCACCCTCATGTACTTTAATATAACGCTGGTGAAGGCGATTAGGACGCCTTGAACAGACGCCCTTTATACGTTTTGAAAATGCTCTAATATTAATGGATATATTTTTTATAAAAAATAGAGATTTGTCATTTTAATCCAGGAAGTGGTATGAAGAGGTTAGCAAAATTAGCCTATTTCAGTAAAATAACCAATAAAATTGATCATCTGGTTTGAACTTTTATTTATTCAAAGCCCCCTGATCTACAAAAAATATCAAATATGCAGCACAGCGTGGAATAATAACAGTGATACGAAAAGATTATGTCCGCAGAGATGATTCTGAAATAATCTACAAAAGACAAAAAAAGAAATCAAATCGCGGTGGAATATCACAGGCCTTGGTTACATTGGGTGTTGCATTAGCAGTGATATTGATCGGCTGCTTTTATTTTTTTTCACAAGATAAACCACACAGAGTAAAGCTGTTAAAGACTCAAAATATTCACACTGATTATTTACTTCCTTCTAAGCCGAAAGAGCGTTGGTACTATGTTAAAGAATTGAAAAATCGTCGAACAGATGTATTGATGTCCTCGGAATCTTTTTCTGATAACAATCCAAAAGTGCAAATCCCTTTGACACATGAACAACACGAATTGTTGAAACAGATTCAGTCTGATATGCGTTATACAGGCACTAAATTGCCCATCGTTTCAGATACCCCACCGCCAAACACTCAGGCAGCCAGGAAAGAGATGATGAAAAAATCCCCAAAAAGTCAATGGCTACAATGCGCTGCTTTTCGTGAAGCTCACCAGGCTAATCGGTTTCGAGTGCAGCTCGCATTAGAAGGCATGGAAAGTAAAATTCATTCATTGGATGGTTGGAATCGCGTGTTATTGGGGCCTTATAAGAACTCATCAGACACCAGCCGCGCTTTTCAAAAATTAAAAAAAATAGGAATAAATACCTGTATTTCTGTTAATGACAGGGGTTGAAAAATGTGACTCTTCGCCCCATCTATATTTGCTGTATTTTTAATATTTTCGTACATCATTTTATTCAACCGATAGTGAGGGTTTTCTGGTGACAACAATTGTAAGCGTGCGCCGTCATAATCATGTTGTCATCGGTGGTGACGGTCAAGTGACTTTGGGCAACACTGTCATGAAAGGCAATGCGAAGAAAGTACGTCGTTTGCATCACGATAAAGTCATCGCCGGTTTTGCAGGGGGAACTGCCGATGCGTTTACTTTATTCGAATTATTTGAAGCAAAATTAAAATTATGCAGTGGCCAGCTAACTAAAGCGGCTGTTGAAATGGCAAAAGATTGGCGTACAGATCGTATGCTCAGACGCCTGGAAGCACTGTTAGCAGTAGCCGACGAAACAGCCTCTTTGATCATTACTGGTAATGGCGATGTGATTCAACCTGAAGATGATTTAATTGCGATTGGTTCTGGCGGTCCTTATGCTCAAGCTTCAGCTCGAGCGCTACTAGAGAACACAAATTTGAGCGCGCGTGAAATCGTTGAAAAATCACTGACCATTGCAGGAAATATTTGTATTTATACAAACCAATATCCGACCATAGAAGAATTAAAAATTAAAACTAAGGGATAGATAAGTATGTCTGACATGACTCCAAGCGAGATAGTAAAAAAGCTGGATGATTATATCATTGGCCAAGATGATGCAAAGCGTGCAGTCGCGATCGCTTTGCGTAACCGTTGGCGTCGTATGCAACTTGATACAGAATTACGTCAAGAAATCACGCCAAAAAATATTTTGATGATTGGTCCTACTGGTGTTGGTAAAACTGAAATTGCTCGCCGCTTGGCTAAATTAGCAGAGGCTCCCTTTATTAAGGTTGAGGCAACAAAATTTACTGAGGTAGGCTATGTTGGAAAAGAAGTGGAGTCCATCATTCGTGATTTAACTGACACAGCAGTAAAAATGGTACGTCATCAGGCTATTGAGAAAATGCGAGATAAGGCAAAAGAACTTGCTCAAGAGCGTATTTTGGATATTTTAGTATCTCCTGCAAGGAATTCTTCAGGTCAAGTCGAAGGATCACAAAATACCTCTACTGCTCGTCAATTTTTTCTTGAACCTTTAATAAAAGGTGAGCTGAATGAGCAAGAAATTGAAATTGATTTGGCAGTAACACCAGTGGACATAGAAATTATGTCTCCTCCTGGTATGGAAGAAATGACGAATCAATTGCAATCTATGTTTCAACATATGTCGAGTCAAAAACACAAGATACGAAAAATGAAAATCGGTGATGCATTAAAATTACTGATTGATGAAGAAGCCTCGAAATTAGTTAATCCTGAAGAGCTTAAACAGGTTGCCATTCACTCTGTTGAACAAAACGGAATTGTGTTTATAGATGAAGTGGACAAAATTTGTAGACATGGTAGTAAATCAACCTCTGATGTATCTAGAGAAGGTGTTCAGCGGGATTTATTACCATTGGTAGAAGGTTGTACCGTTTCTACTAAACATGGCATGGTCAAAACAGATCATATTTTGTTTATTGCGTCTGGGGCTTTTCAGGTAGCCAAACCCTCTGATCTGATTCCTGAATTGCAAGGGCGATTTCCTATTCGTGTTGAATTAAAATCGCTGACTCCAAAAGATTTTGAACGTATTTTGACTGAGCCTAGCGCATCTCTTACTTATCAATATAAATCTTTGATGAAAACAGAAGGGATCAAAATTGAATTTACCAAAGATGGCATTACTAGTATTGCTGGCGCGGCAGGTCAGGTGAATGAAAATACAGAAAACATTGGAGCTCGTCGTTTACACACGATATTGGAACGTGTCATGGAAGACATTTCATATAACGCTGATAAAATCAAGAAAAAATCTATTACTATTGACTCAAAGTATGTTGACACACATCTCAGTAAATTGATCAATAACGAAGATCTGAGCCGTTTTATTCTTTAATATTTCTATTTATCTGAAAGACGTGACCTTATATCCCAATCATAAAGAGCCGGGATACAAGGCTGCTTATTCGATAAAATACTTTTTTCTCAAATTTAACGTTTGGCAGGAATAGAGCAACGGCAAGAACATTTTACTCCTAAACGGCCTGCCATAGCACTGACGATTGCTCCTAATAATAAAGCAAAGAATGACCACAATGCAGATTTAGCAATGGCCTTTGTGGCTTCAGCGGCTTGTTGGAGGGCTTTTTGTTTAAAAATCTGATATTGCTCTTGGGCTTGAACCATTTTCTCTTCTAATTCATTAAAATTTTCGTTGATCATTTCTGCACTTTTTTCTTTGGCTTCAATAATATTATCCGCAATTTGATTGACTTCTTCTTGTGTTAAATCGGTATTACTAGAAAGCGCTTGAATTAATTCAGGACGATCAATTTTTTGCGTTATTATTTGACTGCGTTTTTTCAGATGATCAATTAATGTTTGAAAGATCTGATCTGAATCATTAGGATTCATCGCAATTTGTTTTAATGATTGAGCGATTTCTTTCTTTGTTGCCTGTAATTGTTTTTTTAAAAATTCGGGTTTTAAGGTTGGAATATTACTTTTATCTAAAGACTGGATAACATTTTTTTTAATATTTTGAGGGCTCAGTTGAATATCAGTGTTAAAATTTTCGAAAATCCGCTCCCCTGTTTCCATCATTTCTGAGAGACCATTACCGATAGAAGAGCTTGTTCCCGAGATGATATTACCTGTTATTGATGTGATAGAGCCTAAGAGGTTTCCTGTTGCTTTAATAGTACTTCCAATTAACATACCTCCTAAAATGACAGCAAAAAGAAGTGCGGTTGCCCAGACGAGAAAACCATGAATAAAACCATTTCCAGCAGCTAATTTTCCAGAAACAAAAGCCCCGAAGGCCAAGCTGATCATGAGAGAAATAGCAGACCATATTGCTACGGTAGTTGCCACACCTTTAACAGGTTCACTAGATAGAGGATCTGTAATGGAAAATCCTAAGCTAGTACCTAAAGTAGAAAATAAGAGCGAAGCCGATAAAACGGTAATAACACCAGCTAAAATACTGCCCCAAGAAATTCCTTCCATCATTTTTAAATCTTTTTTTATTTCCATACCTAAAGCTCCTCTAATGTGAATATCTATTAAATAAATGTCAGCAAAAATAAGTATAGACAGCATTAAATAATCTGCATGAATTAAAAGTGTTTTTAGATAATAAAATAACTTATCATTCAACAATTAAACTATGACTACTATGAAAAATTATCTAATACCGTACTGGATGTAAGCTGGCCACTAAAGTCTCAATATGAGTACATCTCAAATGTTGGAGAAAATTGCTAAACATTATGTAAAAAAATACGGCTTCTTTTTTAGTTTGTGTATAAATCCTTTTTTTATTTTATGAGCTAAAATATATTGACTCAATGACTTGAGAAAATTTTTATTATCAGTTTTTTTAGAATTTAAATTGATATAAATCATTTAATAAAAAATATATTAAAAGGATTCAATATATGCCGATGCCGAGCACTTCTTCATCTGATTCAAATTATGGCCCGCACTTTGTGATAGAAAATTCATTTGATTTTAGTCAATACCAGGATATTTTTATCAAAACAAAAGATAAAATCGGCAATATTAATCTTTTATCAAAATATTATAATAATAACGGATTATGTATTGCTTTGTCTGTTCGCTATGTAATTGAAGAACGTAACTTTGGTTTAGGGGGCGCGGTAAAGGCTATATTTTATGGTTAAAAAGTTTGGCAGAAAGTGATTATTCCGCTTGGCGTAACTTTATTACGAATTCTCTTCTGAATACGACTCGATCAAACGGGGAGAAATTATATCAATTTGAAGATCCAGAAGCAGGAGAGAAGACTAAAATAGAATATACGCATTTAGTACCAAAAGATAATTCAGGTTACGATGGCATTTGGAAAGAAGCAAAATCACAGGAAGAAAGCTATTTCATCAAATCTTTAGTGGAAAAAAAAATTCAAGTGAATTTTCATCCCAACGTGACAGGTCAATTCGTGTCTTATACTTTCAATGCTGAGAATAAAATCCCTGAAATTACCTTTAAAATAAGGCATCATAAAAACCAGGAATGCACAGTCATTGCCATATCAGCATTTTCATCAAATACGTGAAGCGGTTCTACGTAGAATTGATAAAAAAGGGCATTTTATAAGGAAAAAATTTAAAAGATTTGATTGTGATGGCCTCTAAAAAAGAATATAAATCCGCCGGAATTCAATTGAATATTATTGCACCTAAATCTGTTTATATTACAAATAATATTTATAATAGTTTCGGACTAGGCCTTATTTGGTTAAATAAAAAAATAAAAGAACGAGTACCTAAATAAAATTTTTTAAAATTATTAACAAGAAATTTTTTTATTAATAATGACAGTTTTGATGTAATGAGTGATTATGATAAAGAAAAATTAAAAGAATTTGAAGATTTATTCAAATCTTTAAAAAAAACATAAAAGAAAAAACCAATAATATTTTTAAAAATACCAGAAATTCATTTTTACCTATGAATCCTGAAAGTTATTTTTTAAGTTCTACTCAATCGAATCATGGACATATCCTGGTTTTAGATATCACTCAAAACGATCAAGGTAATACGATGACATTATATGATCCGATGATTGGCGATATAAAAATAAAGACGTCTGATGAACATAATACTGAATTTCATCAATTTCTTAATGATTATCTGGATTCTAAAGTCATGAATGATAAAATCCGAGGTCAATTATATGGGGTTGAAAAATTTCGTGGCAATTATTATTTTAAAATCACGACATTAACTGAAAATACGTTAACTGATTTACATCAATTGAATCATATAGACCAATTTATCTCTGATTTTCGTTCCGATAAACAACGCATTTTTGAATTACCCCCCATGATTTTAAATAAAGTGACTTTGTCTCCTTTCTTAATTTATGAAATGGGGGGGGATGTTTGGTCAAAAGGGGCTTTCTGTAGAGCACTTTGCTTCTCCAAAAGAGTTATTATCACACCTTCATTTTAACGCGAAAAAATTAAAAAATTATTTATTAAATCAAAAGCTCGAAGAACATGAAATAGAAATGGCGATCACCCTTTTAAAAGAAAAAATAAAAATAACGCCCTCCCTCACTACGATATTAGAAGGAGAAAAAGAAGATAAAAAAATCATCATCGATTTCATAATTTAAAAAAAAATTTTTTGAATAGTCAATTATATAAAAAAGTGAATCGAATCGATACTTTTATGCAAATCTCTAATTACTTTCATGGCATGTATGAAATCATTAAAATTAGACATTTTTTACAGGATAAAGCATTAACCCAAGAAGAGAGAAAAATACTAGAAATTCAACAAAGAGATGAATAAGGGGATCCAGTTTTTCCCTTTTATCAACATGGGGTTAGGTTTATTCATTTCTTCTTTTGATTTTTATCAGGCCTATTTTAATTTTGAAAAAATATCTGACACTGTTGATCCAAAAATTCGGCAAGATTTGATGGTCAATGGTTCTTTATCACTGTTAAGTGGTGGGCTTGGCGTGGGTACGAGTCTGACCGCGATTGTTGGATACAAGAGTGCCCTTTTAGGCGGAGTAGCTTATTCTGGCCACCTCGCAATTATATTCTGCCTTTCGTCAGTTAGAAGACATAAAAAACCATGTTGAACTCAATACAGAAGAGTTTTCGAAAAATTACGCGCGTCTATTTGTGGGATTAGCCCCCACTATTGAATTACAAAATAAAGAATTAAAACAAAAAAGTGAACATGCGGCACGTGAACAATATAATCAAATGTTGGACGTCAACGCTCAAAAAATTAATATTTATTTTTATAGTTAACAAGATTTTAAGATAGAAATGAGACCTTATAAATTATTAACTTATAAGAACTGGACTCAGACTTTACCTGGCATTAAGTATTTAACGGAAATAAAAGATAAATTTCATCCTAAAGAAGTCAATCAATTTATTGCTGATAATGTTCATCAATATAAAGATATAGAGATTAAAGATAGCGAATATCATTATCCTGAGCCTTCAGCTTTAACAGCGGTGAATGATCATATCAATGTGAATTAGGATGAGGATGATGCAAATAACGCCCCGGTTAAAAAAAACTTTTCGGATGACCCTGACATTTCTCAAGAGGAATCGACGGCTTTATTTGATCTCGGTGATGGGGATGATATTGCGGTGGGGTATCGTCAAAGAAAAAATATTTTTAAAATCAGCTACGGCTCCAAACAATATACAGGAGGAGATAAAGCCGATATTTTTTACTTATCAAAGCCGGACTTATTGGCAGAAGCCAGTTATTTTAATGGTTTAGGCGGTGAAGATATTATTATTACTTATGAAGATTTGCCAGAGCATAGTCATTATTTCATTGATTTAACTTTAGGAGAAATTCATTTTCATCATATCAATGATAAAAAATTAATAGCAAATATAGAAAATATCGAACACGCTTATGGCAATCCAAAAACCAATGATGAACTTAAAGGAAATCATGAAAATAACTATTTGAATGGAAGAGGCGGAAACGATCAGATTTGGGGATATTTAGGAGACGATGAAATATTTGTTTATCAGGGCAATAACTTTATTTGTGGTGGCATAGGAGATGATTTCCTTTCAGGGGGGGGGTGATGATATTTATTTAATCAGCTATAACGATGGTCACACCGTGATTGAAGACACCGCGGAGGTAACGATACTTTGGTTTTATGTCATATTCGTCATGATGAATTAGAGGCAATAACAGAAGGCGAAGATATAGTACTTAAAATGTCAAGGCCTGGATTTAAAAATTCATTTTCAGTCACCATCAAAAAAGGTGCAAAGCTCAATACGGCTCAAAAAATAGAAAAAATACAAACACTGATTCAAGAAAAGAACGGGATACAATTAACTATTTCAGATCTTGAATTTAAAAAAACTCTCTCATTCAATACAGAACAAGCATTTCAGACAGCAGAAAGAGAAAAATTAAAAAATATTCAAATGAGCAATGGTGACGATATCACCCCTGATTTGATCACAACACTTATGTCGGCTTTTAATTCAAAAGACAAAACCCCTATCATACAGGAAATCGCTTCTACTTTTTATAAACCGATCGCTCAAATCGTTACTCAGTAGGGATTCACTAAAAAATACTTAATGAGGAAATCTGTTTTTTGAATTGAAGTTGTTAGTCTCTATTTAATAATTCTCAAAGTAGGAGGCTGACTTTTTGATTTTTTTCTATGGGAAGGTATTTTTTTCTTAACTCCTGATGCCTCTTCTGTATTTTTTTCTGTGTCTATAGAAGTGTCGACCAGATTTAAGAAATGATGCGATATCTTCACTTCTTCTGATTCAAATATTTCTGCTTCAAATAAAGTGCCAAATCCATTTTCTTGGGCATAGATGGCTAGTACTGAGCTGATAGGGATCACTATAGAAAAAGGCACACTACTAAAATAAGCATCAAAACAAACTTCTTTGTTAGTTAATGACAAATCGGAAACAACAGAGGGTGCAATATTCAAAATAATTTGGCCATCTTGAACACACTCTCTCGGTACTATGACATCTTCAGAAGTGGCATCTACCATCAGATAAGGGGTCAAGTGATTATCGATTAACCAATCATAAAATGCGCGTAATAGATAAGGACGTCGTGGGATCATAGTTAAAATTTCCGTCATTACTTTATCATTATATCTGTTGTGAAATCGACTTCGAGCGGCGACTTCTGTGGTTGTCTTTTCTTTAATAAACCAGTCACTCGCTATCCTCATGACTTCTATATAGGTTCTGATGACAGTACTCAGGGCGCCTTGAATTCACCGCTTTGGTGAGCGTTTTGAAAGCAGTCTCTTGATGAAAGGGATTCATTTGAGATTCAGCTTCGGTCAAAGACGCAAGAAACGGATCACGATCAAAAATACGAGTCATATAATTTTTTAATTCTTTTACGCCAGACACAAGTTCATCGAACTTGATGTTTAATTCAGGCAAACGCCATAATAGAGGCGCTAAATAGCAATCTATCAAGCTAAATGTATCACTCATAAAATAAGGTTTTTGCTGAAACATCGGAGCCAATGCTAATAATTCTTCTTTTAATTGTTGACGAGCCGATGCCACTTCCGAAGCAGGCCCTTTTTGAATTTTATCAAATAGACTGTACCAATCATTTTCAATGCGGTGCATCATCAAACGAGCATGTCCACGAATCATCGGATAAACGGGCATCAGAGGGGGATGGGGGAATCGTTCATCTAAATATTCCATTATAATGCTTGATCGATACAAGGTGAGATCACGATCTACTAAAGTTGGCAGGCTAGCAGAAGGATTAAGTTCGATAAAATCTTTAGGAAGAGGTTCATCTTCTTGAACATATTTAATGACAACTTTGACTCCTTTTTCTGCCAGTACAATACGAACTTGATGGCTAAAGATGTCTGTGGACCCTGAAAAAAGCGTTATTACCGAACATTTATTAGCGGCAACAGACATAAAAAATCTCCAAACTTTAAAAAATAGTTATTCCAAAGACGACATAGTCTACCAGATTTTAGGGATGTTTTGCAGATCTGATCGAGATAGGCTTAATAATAAATACGTGTAAACAACAAAAAAGATAAATAGACCCTAACAGAGATCCTGATAAGGTTTATTTAAATTATTTAAATGATATATAAAAAGTAAGTACTAACGTTTCGAAAATTGTGGACGCCGTCTTGCTTTACGGAAGCCTACTTTTTTACGTTCGACTTCTCGGGCATCGCGCGTCACAAAACCTGCTTTACGTAGTTCGGGTCTCAAAGACTCATCGTAAGCCATAAGTGCACGCGTAATACCGTGGCGAATAGCCCCAGCTTGACCTGAGATCCCGCCTCCTTTTACCGTAATATACAGATCAAATTTATTCATCATATTCAATAGCTCTAATGGTTGATAAACAACCATTCGAGCGGTTTCTCGCCCGAAATATACTTCTAGACTGCGTTGGTTTACGACGATATTACCGCTGCCAGGTTTTATAAAAACCCGAGCCGCAGAACTCTTTCGGCGACCAGTGCCATAATGTTGATTCTCAGCCATTGCTATCATCTCAATTAAATGTTCAGAACTTTTGGCTGCTGCGCGATATGATGATGCGTAGCCCCTTTATAAACTTTCAGTTTACGGTACATTGCACGCCCAAGAGGGCCTTTAGGAAGCATCCCTTTAACGGCAATTTCAATGACCCGTTCAGGATGACGGGCAATCATCTCTTCAAATGTGGTTTGTTTGATACCACCCACATATCCTGTATGGCGATAATAAATTTTATCTTTACGCTTCTTGCCCGTTACAGAAATTTTTTCTGCATTAATCACAATAAGATAATCACCAGTATCAACATGAGGGGTATATTCTGGTTTATGTTTTCCTCTGAGACGCCGAGCTAACTCAGTTGCAAGACGACCTAAGGTCTTGCCATCTGCGTTAACCAAATACCAGTCTCGCTCTACTGTCTCTTTTTTAGCTGTAAAAGTTTTCATTGAAACTTACTCAATTAATCATTAAGTCACAGACTGGTGAAGGTTCAATCGTTCAAACCTGTTTTTTCGTTTACACCAGGATTAATTCCGACTCATCTATCCCTTCGAATAGTGGGTGGTATAATTTTGGGAGCCATTGATACTGTAAGGCGGGAGCTTCGGATTATAGATAATTTAATGCTAAAAATCGAATAATTTTTAACCTAAGTTCAGTTTTAAAAACTGAATATTATTTTCAGCGATTCTTAATGATTTAAAAATCATGTGTTTATGGGTTAAAATCAGCGATGAACGGTGCTTCGAGGCAAAGCCAGCCAATCTTTGACGGGTAAAAAATCTTGGTATAAAGCAGCTTCAGGGCTGTTTGGCTCAGGTTGATAATTTGATTCCCAACGAACCAGCGGGGGCAATGACATCAAAATAGATTCAGTACGCCCACCACTCTGTAAACCAAAAAGAGTGCCTCTGTCCCAAACTAAATTAAATTCTACATAACGGCCTCTGCGATAAAGCTGAAATTGGCGTTCTCTCTTCCCCCAAGAAAATATTTTACGACGTTTAACAATAGGAAAATAAGCCTTTGAAAAGCCATTTCCTACTGCTTGGATAAACTCAAAGCAGTTTAAAAAATCGGGCTTATTCAGATCATCAAAAAATAATCCACCAATACCTCTTGCTTCGTTGCGGTGTTTGAGAAAAAAATAATCATCACAGCATTTTTTATATTCTTGATACCGATTATTACCAAAAGGTTGGCAAAGATCGCAGGCTGTCTGATGCCAATGACGAGCATCCTCTTCAAAACCGTAAAATGGAGTAAGATCAAACCCCCCACCAAACCACCAAACGGGAGCAACGCCTGGTTTTTCCGCCATAAAAAATCGAACATTTGCATGACTGGTTGGTACATACGGATTGATAGGATGGATAATGATCGAAACCCCGAGTGCTCGATAAGCATGTCCTGCTAATTCTGGGCGAGACAAAGTTGCAGAGACAGGAAGGGATGGGCCAAAAACTTCTGAAAAATTAACGCACGCCTGCTCAAACACCGAGCCGCCTGAGAGAATACAGCTGATGCCGCCCCCTCCTTCGTTTTTTTCCCATTTTGTTTCTTTACACTCCCCATCGTTTTCGACTTTTTTGATGTCGTCACAAATTTTTTTCTGCAAAAAAAGCAAAAAAGTTTTAATTTCATTTATTGTTTTTAAATTTATCACTGAAATGATTGCCTTTAAAAAACTTTGATAAGCTGAGTTTTATAAACTGGTTTTTTGTAAGGGGGTCGTTGTGATGCATATATTCGTATGTTTTGTGAAAATTCATACCATACATAGGTTTTATAAATAGTCTATTGTATATTTAACGACCATTCAATTAATGACGATCGATAAATTGATTGACTATACTGATTGTCAGTATTCATTAAATTACGTTTTGGGGTTTGTTAGCCATGTTTGAATTATTAAAAAGTTTCTTGTTTGCCTTGCTCATGGTGCCTGTAATGATCACTATGATTCTGTCGCTGATTTATGGTTTTGGCAAAATTTTCAACTTAATATCACACAAAAATGACCACTCATCTTCGCTTTAAAAAACAAGGAGTCAGGATGCGACAAATCGTTTATGTAGCAAGTTCTGAGAGCCACCAGATTGATGTTTTTCAATTAAATTTAGCTGGCCAATTGACCCTGATCCAAACAAAAAAAGTCTCAGGCCAAGTACAACCTATGGCCATCAACCCGAATACAGGCCATTTATACGCGGGAGTGCGACCTGAATTTTCTGTCGTCACTTATCATATCGCTGATGACGGTCAATTAGAGGAAGTTGGCACTGCAGCTTTACCGGCGGGGCCTACATATATCACAACAGATCCAGCCGGACGTTTTTTATTTTCCGCTTCTTACAGTGGAAACTCTGTCAGTATCAGCCCGATTGATCATCAAGGGATTGTGCAAAAATGGAGTGAACAATTAACCAATTTAGGCGCGCCTCATTCAGTTAATTTCGATCTCACAGGTAAAGTATTGTTCATTCCGTGTTTAAAAGAAGATCGGATAAAGCTTTTTGAGTTGAGCGTAGAAGGGACATTGAGCCCCCATTATCCAGCTGAGCTCATCACATCAAAAGGTGCCGGACCTCGACATATGACATTTCATCCTAACAATAAAATTGCTTACTGTATCAATGAATTAAAAAGCTCGATTGATCTGTATTTGATCAGGGATAAAGGCAAAAATTATACTTTAATTAATACAGTGAACGCTTTACCTGAAGGCTTTGTTGGTCAGCCTTGGGCGGCTGATATTCATATGAAGCCTGATGGGCGTTACCTGTATACCACTGATCGTACTTCTCATATGCTGAGTATTTTTAAAGTATCAGAAGAGGGGATTGTACTTTCCTTAGTAGGCTATCAATCAACAGAGGCACAGCCAAGAGGCTTTAATATCGATCACAGTGGGCAGTTTTTAATCTCTGCAGGACAGCTTTCAAATAAAATTGCTGTTTATCGTATTCATTCATTAACAGGAAAATTGTCACTCCTTTCTCGTTACCCTGTCGGCAAAGGCCCTATGTGGATCAGTATTTTAAATTTAGAAACATCCTAAAAACGTTATTATGAATACAATTCATTCAATGCGATTAGACCGTTTTTTGTCTCATCAATTGGGAAAAAGTCGAAAACAGGTGACACGGGCCTTAAAAGAAAAGCGGGTCATACTAGATTCAAAAGTGATAACGAACGGAGCAGTCAAATTATTACCTGAACAAAAAGTGTTATTTGATCAGCAATTATTGAAATATCCCATAACGGGGCGTTATTTTATGCTCAATAAGCCCAAGGGATATCTCTGTTCTACCCGAGACCCTCATCATCCTGTCGTGAATGATTTTTTTGATGAAACAGTGTCTGGTGAACTGCACGCCGCAGGACGTCTAGATATAGATGCCACAGGATTAGTGTTAATGACGGATGATGGTCAGTGGTCGCATCGTCTGACTTCACCAAAATATCATTGTAAAAAAACCTATTGGGTGACTCTGGCTTCTCCAATTTCTCACGATCCAACACAAAATTTTTTGGACGGTTTGCGCCTTAAAAATGAAAAAACTCTAACGCGTCCTGCACAATTAAAAATTGTAACACCTCAATCGATGGAATTGACCATCACTGAAGGTCGTTATCATCAAGTTAAACGCATGTTTGCGGCGATAGGTCATCATGTCACAGAATTACACCGTATGCAGATTGGCAGTATCAAATTGGATGAAGCACTGATGCCGGGCCAGTATCGTTTACTCACAAAACAAGAAATAAACAGCATAATTTCATTTGAACATATGGATCAGAGATCATGATGCCTTTAGCTAAAGAGCCGATTGTCGAAAGCTATGCGGTTTTTGGTCACCCTATTGAACACAGCCTATCTCCCCAAATTCATCAAAGCTTCGCAGAGCAAACCGGCATTCATCATCCTTACTGCAAAATAAAAGTGCCTCACGAAGACTTTGAATCCATCGTCAGTGATTTCTTCACCCAAGGTGGGCTCGGTGCGAATATTACAACGCCTTTTAAAGAACGAGCATACCGGCTTTGTGATCAACACACAGAACACGCAAAATGCACGGGAGTTGTGAATACATTAAAGCTTTTAGATAAAAATCAATTATTGGGCGATAACACAGATGGGATCGGTTTATTAACTGATTTAAAAAGATTAAATCTGTTGATGCCTGGGGATCGTATTTTATTAATTGGAGCTGGAGGGGCAGCACAGGGCGTCATCCCTTCATTATTGAAAGAGGCTTGCGAGCTCGTTATCACCAATCGTACCTTGAGTCGCGCTCAAAAATTGGGACGGTTATTTCAGCACCTTGATAAAATAGAGGTATCAGAGATAGGCGCCCTCGAAGGCAGCTCTTTTGATTTGATCATCAATGCCACCACATCTGGTCTGTTTGGTGAAGTACCTGATTTACCAGCTTGTCTCTTTTTCAACAACAGTCGTTGCTACGATATGTTTTATTCCGCTCAGGCATCTGAAACGATTTTTATTGATTGGATAAAACAAAAAAGAGTGATTCACTATGCTGATGGGCTGGGTATGTTGGTGGCTCAAGCGGCGTATTCTTTTTATCTCTGGCATGGCGTGATGCCAGAAATCACACCAGTGCTTTCTTGTTTCACTGTTTGATAGATTATTTGATACGGTCAATTTAGTATATGATTTTTACTTGATTTTGACCCTAAGCACGACAAAACCACTGCGATTAAACTTTTTTATCACACTCTTTGACCAGCCTTACTATATTTGCGCCATAAACTGAAGCGTCATCCGATACAAACATGGCAATTCCTTTCACTAATTCTCCTTTTTTTAACTTATTTGGAATTAATTTTTCATCTACTGTATCAAGTTTAAATTCTTTTCCATTCGAATCGAAGGCTTTTAAGCATGAAGTTGATAGTTCTATATCTTGTTGACTATTATTGCTTAAAGCAATATCAAATGTTTTTGTATAAGTCTGCTGTCTACCTATAGAAAGAGCTCCTTTTGATTTTTCGGTAGAAAAAACGATGATTTTATCTACAGTTTTTGCCGCCGCTGTCAAACAGCATCCAGCTAATAAAATTGACGCGATAAAAATTTTTTTTCTCATTTATGGTACCTTTATATCATTTATATGATTTGTCGAATAATTTTTTTGAATCATCATTTTTGATGAAAATACGTTTTGTTATTTTAAATAATTATAGGAAAAAATTTCGGTTTTGCAACTTGAGCGGTTTTTTCCTTCAACTTCAATCTATTGATCAAAAAAGTATTTTTCAGTTATAAAAAAAAAGGGTGAAACTTAAAGAGGCAGTAATGGCGAATATATTTCTGTTTAAATATTGATACATTTGTATCATCAGAGAGCAAACAATAATCCAGGTTATTTTATTTTTTATTAAAAATATTTTGTATTTCTCATTCTCAGATATGTTTTTTATTTCTATATGATAAATATTTTTTATTTACTGACGAACTTCGTTTATACAAATGGTACGTTTTGACGCATAGTCTTTTTGAATATGTTTTGATATACAATCATTATAATGATTAACATACTGATTAAACATTTGACGAGCAGAGTCAGGCGATTGATTGATGAGTTTATGAATAAAATTGTAACTTCCTACTTCAAAGTGTTGATAGTCAATAGGAGTATCCCAATCACCACCCCATATGATGAAACCGTGGCGAGCAAAAACATCGATCACATTTTCTGCCATGCCTACTCGTTGCTTTTTATTTGGACGATTGTTATTTCTGTTTACAAAAAATTTGCTACTGCTGGGCGGAAGTATGTTAGCACTACCCTCCTCGGGATATGATATATAAGGATTTTGCAATGGGTTGATATCAATGGCGACGCCATAGGCGTGTTTCGACCAGGAGGCTCCACCTGTTATTGAACGCCCATTAAAATCGGATGTGTTGTTATCAACCATAGATGCTTCATCATTACCTTGATAATGTTCTATAACCACAGCCTTATGGATGGGAAAACGTTGTTTGAATAATTCAGAAAAAATTCCTTCGACTTGTTCTGCAACAGAATCAAGAACAACAATATTGCCAGTTTTTATCACCCCGTTAAAGTTGACGTGTCTAAAATTGACACGACGTAGACGATCACAGCTCACAGGATTAGAACTCGTAATCGTACCCCTAGTTTGCATATTGGCACATTCCTTAGCTGATAAGATACTGACGCTGATTAGGTAAGCAGGCCGCAAGTGCCCACTCCCTCAAGAACCGTACGTGCGAGTTACCCCGCATACGGCTCACGCAACTTACTCACTTCAACATTTTTCCTTTTTTGCTATGTAATTGTCTGTGGCAATTAGCATGTAACAATCTTAGATTAGCCAGCTTGTTGTCACCCCCTTCAGCTTTAGGCTGAATATGATGAACATGCAATTGTTCACCATTGTCCAACTCTTGATCACAGAGAGGACAATAACCTTTCTGTCGCTTATAGAGGTTAACTTTGACACCGTAAATAAAAGGCTGTTTACGTGCCTGCCTATTACGCCAATAGTCACGCAATTCCGGATTGTCGGGGGAAGCATTTTTTGGAACTAGCCAATGACGCTGTATTTTTGTCCATGCATGCTTCCAAAGAAATCCACCGGTTGATTTATCCATAAATACTGAATAGTCTTCTCTACCTGGTATCTTGCCTAAGTAGTGTTTTCTTCGCCACCACCAGTGTTTATTGGGATGACGTCGATACAAATATCTACGTTGGCGGATCCACATCCATTGGTCTAATGCACTGAATGTTCTTTTTGAAGCACCAATACGATAGTAATTACACCATCCTATTATCTTGGCATTCAGTTGTCTTATTCCTTCTTGTGTCGGCATACCGATAATACCTTTCCAGGTCATTCTCATTTGCTGTTTGTACCTTTTCATCGACTCCTTTGAGGGCTTCGTTAACAATATATATCCCCGTTTTCTGTGGCGATTGTCATAATGTCGTATATTAAATCCCAGGAAGTCGAATCCTTCCTTCAAGTGTTTGATACTGGTTTTTTCTTCAGAAAGAGCTAACCCTCTCTGAGCTAACCAAATTTGCAACTTTATTTTGGCAGTTTCGCACTCTTCACGGGATTTACCGAATACGACAAAATCATCCGCATAACGAACTACTGCATAAGGTTGCCCTTGTTTTGGCGTGCCGTTTTTCCAGTATTGAATACCCAGTAAGGTCTCCATTCCGTGGAGTGCAATATTGGCCAGTAGTGGACTGATAATCCCGCCTTGCGGAGTACCTGCAACATTGGGTATATAGTTGCCATGTTCCAGCACACCGGCTTGTAACCATTGTTTAATCATGTTTCTTTCGGGGAATCCCCCGATTTTTTTTATGAGAAAATTATGGTCAATGTTGTCAGATGCGCCTTTAATATCTGCATCTAGTACCCAGTGCCGTGTCCCTCGTGCTCTGGCAATACAGAAAATTTTTTGTATTGCGTCATGGGCACTTCGCCCCGGTCTAAATCCGTAGCTGACTGGTTCAAATTTTGCTTCCCAATAAGGTTCCAGCGCCGATTTAACTATCGCTTGTCTACAGCGGTCGAGAATGGTTGGGATCCCAAGAGGGCGTTTTTTTCCATTCTTTTTTGCTATGTAAACTCGTTTTACTGGATAAACCTTTTCTGAAGTTGTTTGGCTTAATAACTTATAAAGATGTTCTCGTCCTTTATGGTCATTAATTACCTGATTATCTACTCCAGCCGTGTGTTTTCCCCGATTGACCTGAGTGACTTTCCTGATAGCCAGAAGATGGTTAGCTCTTGATTTCATCATGAGTTTTTGCAGATTTCTGACTTTCTTTAAGTCACCTGTTGCTGAAGCCCTATATATTCTTTGCCTTAGATTATTAATCATGGCTGTCACAACACGCCAGTTAATAGCATGCCATTCCAGTTGTTGTTCATAGTTTTGATTTATTACGTTTGCCATAGGCATCTAACTCTTCTAAATCAATTCATAACCTTGGTAAAGGATTATATGGGTAAGTCACCCGTTCCACGTCAGCCTCTTTTCAGAGTAAAGTAATTACCTCTATCAATCCTGTTATGATTTCCAGTTGCCTTTCGGCTGATTGCCTTCGCTTTTTGGAACGTCTTATGCCCACTGTCTCTTAGTATTTACATCAACACTAAAAGATTAATGGGGTTACCGTGTTTCACACCATGAAGATACATTGAGTGGGCTGCCTCCTCTATGCCGGGGAACGGGATCCGTCGTAAAGAACGAACACTCTTCTTTACCCGTTTCTAACTGTCGTTAAACTTCCCCATAACACGTCACATCTGATTTCGTGTTTTACTTGCTTACGACATTTTAATAACGGAGATTCACTTTATTCAACCCATTTCAGTTTTGCCTTGCCCCTATTTCTTATTCAGCTTAATACTTTAGTTAGGCTTTCATTCTCGCTTAGCACAAGAGAATTACTCCTCTTGCACCGAGTAAGTGGCAATAAGGTTTCGGATCAACCTTACCCTTTTTCAAGGGACTTCTGTGGTGCAACTTTCACGTCGCACATATTCGAACAATAGGCATCGTATCTGAAGAAGCCAAGAAGTATTACAGCAACTTTCCCTATTGTGATGAGGTGTTTTTTGTAAACGACCCAAACGAAACATGGAAAGTGTTAGATGAAGGCGGCAAATCTTACATGGTATATGTCGCCACCAAGAAAGAGGATATCCATAGGACAGGTGAATTTTTGGTATTTGGAGGCGGCCAGGTTACCGTTAGTGAATTAGAAGAAGCAAAAGCATTAGGAAACAATAACATAAAAACAGCGATTTATGCTGATTTTGAACCCTCCCCAGAAAGATTAGAGGCGCGGCGTCAAAAAAGCCCTGGCCTGGACTTAACGCCGGTCATGACCCAATATGGAAATCAAAAAAATACCTTACCATCTCAAATCAATGCTAACAGGCCCCCTCAGCATCCAGAATTAGATCAGCTTCAAACACGGGGATCATTGAACTCAAAACCGCATTTAGACCCTCATTTACCACCAATCAACAAAATAGATCCTGCTCCGTTACGTCACTTATTATCAATCAATGGTCTTGGCCAGGAAGCCGATCAAGCCATTGCATCACACGACAATGCCTCCCCTAATCATAATCAAATAAAACAAGTACCAAAATCAGATACGCATCCCGCGCTTAAAAACACCGATGTGGAGCATTGGGAAAAACCCCAGGTGACCACCAAAACAGGTGGGGGTAGCACCAACTACGATGGCCGTCAACCGACTATTCAGATGGAGAACGATGCGATTATTTCTAAGGCAGCTCCTGATTTTACGGGGAAACACCCTGATTCGGTATTAGTTCAGCTGGATATGGAATCAGGCGGCTCAACAACGATTACAAGACCTGGAAGCCAAGGTCAAACAGACACCTTTAGGCTCCAACACAGCCTGGCAGGGCAACAGAAAACCCACCAACGGCAAACACAGCATGTTCTGTCTCTTAAAACCTTACTGGATATGGGGGTCAACTTTGAAGGCAGACCCGTGACGGCCGAGCAGCTCAATGACATTGGGCCTGCTTCGTTAAAAAAACTCAGCTTTGGGCCTCAACAATTGCACGATTTTTTAACCCGTCATGATCTCAATGATCCTGCTCTTAAACCCGCGCTGCGTCTCATCAAGGAAAGAATGAACGCCGCGGATGTCGATACTTCGCCTCTGCTCAAACGCGGGGTACTAGAAGATCATGCCATTGCGAAAAAGACATTAAACTTACTCAATGAGGTGAATAGCCATACAAAATGCCACTCTGATGGGACGTTTACCGTCAAACCTGAATTGATGCGTGCGATACAGACAAAAAATCTGGTCCATCGAATGAATAAGGTCGTCAATTATGCTGGCTTGGGTATATCTGGACTCGGTTATTATTTTAGATCTCAAGTTATCTCCAATTATGAACAGGCATTAAAGCAGGAGGGGTTAACACCAGAACAAAGTCAGAGGATTGAATTTGAACGAAACTTTGCCATCGTTTCTTTTGGCACGAATGCAGGTATTGATATCGGGCAATATGCGCTGAGTAAAATGGCCTCTTCTATCATGATCAACAATGTGAGCAAACCTATTTCTCACATAGCGACAAAAGCACGCCTGATCAAAGTCGGTGGCCCCGTTCTCAGTTTGTTGGGTACCGGTTTTGATGTCTACGATGCTTATCAGGCTTTTTCGAAACTTGATACTGAAACAGCCCCTGATGTTCGCCAGGATCTGATTGTCTCAGGAAGCCTGTCAGTGGCAGGGGCTGTCGTTGGCATCGGTACGGCGGCGGCTTTTATTGTTGGCGGCAGTGCCGCTGCTATGGCAGGGCCCATCGGGCTTGTTATTGGTGGCGTATTGCTGGCTGGGGGACAAATCTATTCGGCGGTACGTCAAGTTGAAGAGATAGAGAAACAGATTTATTTAAGTGTAGGCGACAAATGGGAAACAGGCTGGAGAACATTTTGGGCGCGGCCCCCGTCAAAAGAAATACAAAACAGACTGGCTAATAGCCAGCGCGGCGAATATCGTGAGATGTGCGATATATTTTTAGAAAAAAATGCGATGAAAATGCTTTCAGACAAAGGGCTTAAGAATGTTTATCGCTATGTTTATAGTCTTAAAGATTTCAATTTAAAATCGCAACCGTATTTCAAATTACATATTCTGTCACCTGAGATGGTCACACTTTCAACAGTGGAAGACGTCGACCACATTAACAATATGGTCGATTGTTTCAGTAGGGTCGAAGACCTGGAAAAAAGCAGGAATGAATTAAAACAGGAATTGAAAAATCGGTATGGAAATAACTGGGAATGGGTTTATCAAAACCTGGAATTCGTAGAAACCAGTGAATACTATCATACCCCAATATTTAAGGAAGTAGATGATATATTTGACGCTTCTGACACTGACTCTATAAAAAATGCCTTTTCATTAGATAATCTGGATAATAACAGAGCGGATGGCAGTATTCTGTTTAATCTCGGGGATGGCAATGACCAGGCCATCGGTTATAGAAGAAGGCGTAATATCTTTTTAGGCGGGAAAGGGGCAAAAAAATACACAGGTAGAGCTTTAAATGATCTGTTTTACTTAGGCGGTAGCAGTCAGGATTCTACTCGTGAGGACTTCATCGGCAGTCATTTTGATGGTCAAGGGGGCGAAGATACTCTGGTCATTCAAGCCACCCCTGAAGAGGTTGACGGTTATTTGGTTAGACTTGTAGACGGATATATTTACTACAAGGGAAGAGGGAAGATTCCCCGTATGGAAAAAATGGCCCAAATTACCGATATTGAGCACATTATAGGGCATGCTACACTCAATGACACAATCATGGGTAATGAGCATGACAACCAGCTCAATGGTCAAGGGGGTGAAAGTTTGCTTTATGGTTTAGGGGGAAATGATACCTTAACCCTAGAACAAGGTTCTGCTTACGGAGGGGAAGGAGAAGACAGCTACATCATCCTGCAAAATGACACCGGGAAAGATGCCTGTATAGACATCATAGACGGAGGAGCAAAAGGAGAAAGAAGCCACGTCATATTGAAACACAGTGTGAAGCAAATCAAGTCAATCACCCTGGTTAAAAAAGGCTCAACCGAAGGCCATTATTCCCTGCGTATCCTTCTGAATAACGATAATGGTACCCGCACCCAACTGGATTTAGCAGATGGCTATCGGCGCTCTGCAGATGGCGCGCAACTTGAGTTATGTGGTCGCTACAGCTTAACTACCCACGACGGTGTGCAACTTGATACAACGAGCTGGCCTGAGCGCATCAAAGTAGATGATAACAATACAGAAATCTGCCCACTCCCCGTGCTGTCGGCTCAATATGTGGCATCTTTAGATAATACTCAAAAACAGGACTCTAACTCTGCTGTTATTTTTGATCTTTCAAAAAAACAGTCTGGCGCTTCTTTGCCTGTGCCAGATGCCCGAGTTATCAAGATGAGCAGGCTGATCGGGGATACGTCATTACATAACCGGATGTATGGTGATGAGGATAATAACCAGCTCATTTCTCCGAGGGGGCGCAGTGTACTCTATGGTATGCCGGGCAATGATATGCTCGCATTATCGAATGGCCTGGCTGACGGAGGTCTGGGAGAAGACAGCACGAGCGTTTTGCAAAATACCGACAACCGAAAAGCCGAGATAGACATCATAGATACCGGTAGTGTCACAGCAGAACACAATCACGTTGTGCTGCAACACGATGTAACACAAATTCAATCGATTGTATTGATCAAAAAAGACGCGGCTTGGGTAAACCCAAAATGGGAATACAGAGACAATTACACCTTACGTATTCTGCTCACCAATGACAACGGAACCACCACCCAAGTTGATTTAGAAGACACTTACAGGCTTTCCAAAGATGGCACGCAACTGCAATCCCATGATCGCTATAGCCTCACCACGCGTGATGGCATACAGATTGATGTGATGAGTTGGCCAGAAACCTTAAAAGTCGCCGATAAACAAAAACAGCAAGGTGTAGATACCTGGCCACTTCCATTAATTTCTGGGCAATATGTCCCTGTCTACGATCTTAAAAGAAGCGCCTTTCTTGGCAGCCCGGCCGCAGAAAACGGTGTGATTGAATTCATACAGAAAAATCCTGAAGGATACAGTGAAATCAACGTGGGGGAGCAAAAAACGGTCCTACCGAAATGGCTAACATTGAGCTTAAGAGATACTGGGTATAACGATAAAATAGAGGGTCATCATAACGATGAACTATTATCCAGCACGCTCGGTAATGACCTTTTAAAAGGAGGGCCGGGCGCTGATATCTATGAGATTGACTCTACACCTTACATGAAAAAAACCATCACGATTGATAACGAGGATGAGACAGACAGCCCCAAGACAGATTTGATTGTTCTCAAGTCTGTTTCTATGGATCAATTGAATACACTTACTGTCAAAGATGACCATGATCTGGTGTTAAGTGCGGCGACACCCCAAATTGCCGTAGGTATCCTTGAACTGCGCCTTCGTCGTTTTATGCAGGATAAACGTTATCAACATATGGTCATCATCGATAAAACAGGGGACAGCTATCTTTTAGAGAAAGGCGCAGACGGCCAGGCCCATATTTACATGGCTGACTTTGATGAGCCCACTGGTGAATTCAAAAAAGGCAAGCAACAAGATAACTTTAAAGAGCAGGCCAGCTCGAGCAACGATCTGGTTAAATTATCTAATGCGGCGGTATTGACCGAAAATACTTTTCGTGCGTTGGCGGGTGATGATAGCGTAATCGATGAAAGCGACCTGGATGTCAAGGTCTATGGGGGCACAGATAATGACATTGTGATCGTGGCTAAAGATCGAACGGGTCAGTTTAGAAAAGTAGACAAAACCTTCTATGGTGAAGGCGGTGATGATTTTCTTGCCGGTGGGGCCGGCAGTGATCATCTCTATGCTGGCATCGGCAAGGATACCCTTCAAGGTAACGCAGGAAATGACCGACTGGAGGGAGGCGAGGGAGATGATACCTACCTTTACACAGTGGGTGATGGCGATGATGTTATCAAAGAAATCGGGGGTAATAATGTCCTGGTATTACTGGGTGAGATCACTGAAAAGGACGTTAAACTACGAAAACAAGGTGACCATCTCTATATTTTAATTGCGACAGGTGAAGGCAAAAAGGCGGGTGACATCAAGATCGAGGATTACTTTGCTTCAGAGAAACATCAAATCGAAAAATTATGGATAGCGAATAAGGAATATCATATGAGAGCGCTGCTCAAACGCAGTGCCACCGAAAATGGGTTTCATCAAGATTGGCCAGTCGCGCTCAGTGATTTACTCGATCATGCTGACCGCTCGCTGAGTGGGATCACTCAGGCAATGAGTGCATTCCATCAGCCGCACGTCGTGAATACCGTTTTTGGGCGACAGGACATGGGTTCAGTTTTTGGGCTGCCGTTAAGCTTTGTCGAATTAACTCCTTAGTGTTCCTCACGCCGATCAAGTAGCACACACCGAATGCTGCATTTTGATAAATTAAATAAAAAAGCGGATCGGTTTTTGATATTTATCTTTATTAAAAGGATATAACATTTAGACAAAAAACAACCAAAATTAAATCAAAAATACACGAATTATGCCTATCAAAAGCGTAATATAAAAATACTTGGAGGCTTATTCAATTTATCAATAAATTCCCTAAAAAATATTAGGGAATTTAAAAATGTTTGTTAATAAAAAATTTGTACTGAATCAATCTAATAGAACCTCCTTTTTAGAAGTCAACCCTAAAAATTTAAACTCTTTTGAATCTATCTCTGCATCTAATACACCTACACCTAAAAATTTGCCAAAATCCGGTTACACACATAATCATTTCCTGGCTACATTAGACTTCTTCGGAAACTCTCATTCATGTAGGAATTTTGGTAAAAATCTCCCGAAAAAGGAGCCCCGATGAAATATGAAGTAATAAAGGGACTGGAAGAGGAAAAATTTCGGCGCTTAACCGGAGTGAAACGCAGTATATTTGAAAAGATGCTCAAGATATTGAATGACTCAGATAAGTGTCAGCAAGGGAAAGGAGGTCGGAAACCCAAGCTGTGTATAGAAGACCGATTATTAATGGCTCTTGAGTATATAAGAGAATATCACCCTTATTTTCATCTGAGCCAAAGCTATGGGGTGAGTGAGAGCAGCTGCTGTGAAACGATTAAATGGATAGAGAATACGCTCATAAAGCATCCTGATTTCACCCTACCGGGACGCAAAGCGTGATTAAAAAGTGATAGGGAGTATGAGGTGGTTCTTATTGATGCCACAGAAATGCCAATTGAGCGTCCCAAAAAAAACAAAAGCGGTTTTACTCAGGGAAAAAGAAATGACACACCTTAAAAACCCAGGTAATCGTGGATAAAAAAAGCAAAGCAGTGCTCTGTACAGCCTTGACTCATGGGAGAGGTCATGATTTCAGGTTGTTCAAGGAGTCTGGTGTAAGAATACATCCTGAAATCAAAACAGTGACAGATACAGGTGACCAGGGGCTTGGCAAGATTCATTCAAACTCGGGGTTGCCTAAGAAAAAGACAAAGAAGAATCCGTTAAAAAGAAGACAAACGGAACAATCGTGAGTTATCAAGCCAGGGGGTATTAAACGAAAATGTCATTGGTATGATTAAAAGATTTAAAATAGTATCAGATCGGTATCGAAACCGGCGAAAACGTTTTGGATTAAGATTTCATCTCATTGCCGCAATTTATAACATGAAAATGAGATAAATGAGAGTTTCCGAAGAAGTCTATTCAATACTACTGCCAAGAAGAAGATACCGACACACAACGGCCCTATAATTCTCGTTACATAGGCTCTTTAGTGGCCGATTTTCATCGTAATTTATTGAAATGGGGAATTTATATTTATCCCAATACAACTTGTCATCTTGAGGGTAAATTAAGATTACTTTATGAATGCAACCCTATGGCCTTTTTAGCAGAGCAGACCGGAGGCAAAGCCAGTAATGGAAGCCATAGAATTTTAGACATCACGCCAGAGACGCTTCATCAAAGATCTCCTTTTTTTGTCGGCACCGAATCAATGGTAAAAGATTCAGAACGCTTTATGACGCTGTATCCGAATCAATAGCAGTACATTAGGAGCGTTGCTTGTTGACGCGAAAAGCAGTTCTTTTATATTGCACGAGAACTTGCGCATCAAGAACAAGAAATGATGATAGCCTGTGGAGTATTAATTCACTCGATTGGCATGCCACAAAATCATAGAACCACCTAAAATTTAGAATAGGAAGTCAATTACGAGTAACCGAACAAAGCCCTCTTTTTATGGGATAATGTCTGTCTGTTTCTCATTTTTTATCATTCTCAAAAAGACAGAGCTTATCTTAAGACTTTGTTAACACTGCCACTGCTAAACGAAATAATATTAATCGTATAAAGTGAATAACTCATAGTAAACTCATTCGAATTGATTCTTTATGTCTTATACTAAATTTAAATCGCTTAGCCACAGATCATGAAATCTTATTTATCGTCATTTTACAGAGGCAAAATTTATTTACAAAAAATTAAATAAAAATTACATCAGTAAACTTCACTATTTTTAATGAAAATGATTCTCGTATGAAATATGGATACATGATATTAACTGATCACTTTAATAATGAGTTAGATATTAATCATTCTGTACCTGGGGCTAAAAAACTAAATATAAAAGAAAATTTTCCAGATTTTTTTGATGACTGTGATTATCAGAGCTTCAAAAAAGTAACAGATCTCCATTCAAGCAAAAATCCAATATTTTCATATCAGCATATGAAAGAAGCTCTATCTTTAAACATGATTAACGAATTAAGAGAAATAGATAAAATCTTTAGAAATTTTGCTCTCAATTGCCTTCCAGGAAGTTCAGAGCTCAATACAGGAAGACATATTTTTTTCAACCAGAATTTCATGTTCCCAGGTTAGCATCAACGTACGAGCCAATTAGCGCTAAGATTTTCGAAGAAAATTAAAAAAACAGCCTTAATAGTTTATTAGAACTCAATAATGTATCAAAAGCCTGCAAGAGGAAATAGTTGAAGTTGCTACGGCTCAGCATTTTTCAAAAAAAATAAGGGCAACTTTGAGGCTGCTCTATAACCCGTTCATGAACGGCAATGAATAATGACGAGTGTGTTCTATTGTCCAGAGATTTTTGAGTTGTTCAAAAATGGTTTCAATCAATGAGCGCTCCTTCAAAAAGGCTTCATTAAATTCAGTGTGATTAAGTAGGGAAAAATACCCACTTTAAAGGAATGGTATAGTTATCCTGTGCCGTAAAATGTAATACATCGCAATGCCTCCTCCACCAATAACAAAGATAATCCCTTTTAATTTATGCAAAAACGCGAAAGTGGCAATATGCAGCATATTGGCAAATGTGGTACGCAACACAAAACACAAACAGCGAAGGCCGGTTATCAAAATTTGACCTGTACATGAGGATTCCGAGCACCGGGCAACGCAGAAGTCGCGACCTTCTCTACGGTTTCGAAAGAGGTCTATTTTAATAAAATTGAAAATATCTTCGCTCTGTATGCCATGCTATGGGATGTAACATCCATTTATTTAAAAAATAATGATGAATAAAAAAAATAAAAAATCTTTATCTGCTGCCTCTTTGGCGACCATTGGCATCGTTTATGGCGATATAGGTACCAGTCCGCTTTATACATTACGCGAATGTTTTTCGGGCTATTATAATTTTAGTGTTCAACCTGATGTCGTGTTTGGTTTTTTGTCGCTCATTTTTTGGGCACTGATTTTAATCGTTTCCCTAAAATATTTAGTTCATGTTATGCGTGCCGACAATGAAGGTGAAGGAGGTATTTTAACTCTGATGTCTTTGGCGGGACGCAATACAACTCCTCGTGTGACGTCTATTCTTGTGATGATTGGGCTGATTGTTGCTGGGTTTTTTTATGGTGAAGTGGTGATCACTCCCGCTGTCTCTGTGATCTCTGCGATTGAAGGGCTCGAAATAGCCGCTCCCTCCTTGGAGGCTTATATTGTGCCCTGTTCTATAGGGCTGTTGACTCTGCTTTTTTTAATTCAAAAACACGGTACTGGCAGTGTCAGTCGATTTTTTTCGCCTATTATGTTGATTTGGTTTTTAACTTTAGCTTTACTGGGTATTTCCGGTATTTTAATAAATCCCGAAGTCCTGAAAGCTGTTCATCCTAAATGGGCCATTTCCTTTTTTAAAGAATATCAACTTGCCTCTTTTTTTGTTTTAGGAGCCATCGTCCTAGCCGTTACAGGGGTTGAAGCACTCTATGCAGATATGGGCCATTTTGGTAAATCTCCGATTCGTTTAGCTTGGTTCAGTATTGTATTGCCCTCTTTAGTGCTCAACTATTTTGGTCAAGGTGCTTTGCTGCTAAAAAACCCCGCCGCTATTAAAAATCCTTTCTTTTTATTAGCACCAGAATGGGCTTTGATTCCTTTATTAATATTGGCAACGCTAGCTGCTATTATCGCTTCACAAGCCGTTATTTCTGGCGTGTTTTCATTGACAAGACAAGCGGTACGTTTAGGTTATTTGCCTCCCATGAAAATTATTCATACTTCAGAGATGGAATCAGGTCAGATTTATATCCCGATGGTGAATTGGACACTGTATATCGGCGTTGTTTTGGTCATTATCAATTTTCAACATTCTAGCAATCTGGCCGCAGCTTATGGCATTGCTGTCACAGGCACCATGGTATTAACGAGCATTCTTATCTGTGCTGTTGCACTCAAAAATTGGAACTGGAATCCAGTTTGTGTTGGTTTGCTTTTATTTTCATTTTTAATCATTGATATTCCCCTTTTTTCAGCCAATTCTCTGAAATTTTTTTCAGGTGGCTGGTTACCGCTGACATTGGGCTTGCTGATATTCATTATTATGATCACTTGGAAAAGTGAACGTTTTCGGATGCTCCGCCGCATGTACCAGCATAATAATTCTTTAGAAGCCATGATCTCTTCTCTTGAAAAAAATTCTCCCATCAGAGTGCCAGGGACAGCGGTATATTTATCTCATACTGTGAATGTGATCCCTTTTGCTTTTTTATATAACTTAAAACACAACAAGATCTTACATGAAAGAGTGATTCTCCTCACATTACGTACGGAAGATGTGCCTTATGTACATAATATTCGAAGAGTCACGATAGAAAAGTTGTCTGGCACTTTTTGGCGTGTGGTTGCCTATTATGGTTTTAAAGAAATCCGGAACGTAGAAGACATTTTTCATCGTTGTGGTTTAGAAGGTTTATCATGCAAAATGATGGAAAGTTCTTTCTTTATATCTCGCGAGACTTTAATTCTCAGCAAACGGCCATGGTATTTATTTCTGCGCGGTAAATTATTCATTGCACTCAGTCGTAATGCTATGTATGAGCCTGATGAATTTGAAATTCCCCCAGACAGGGTGATTGAATTAGGTTCTCAGGTAGAAATTTGACCTGATTTTTTACGCGGTTTATGGAAGTTTTTTGACAACAGATCTTTTAATCAAATTCTCTCCATCTTGGGGTTTTAAGAATAAAAAGAACCAGCCTGATAATATCGTGATCATCCCCATTGTAATAAAGGTGTAATGAAAATAATCGACCTTACTACCGGCAGTCTCTGTATTGAAGAACTGTAAAGCGATGGCACTAAAAGCCACACCATATCTAATCGCAAGTTGTTGGCTGACCGGCCAATTGTTCTGGCCTGATAAATTTGGACAGTAAAGAGAAGGTATCAAAAAATGTTTAGTCAAGAATTTACGCCAGAATTGAAACGAGAAGTCACCAATTTGGTGATGAAAAAAAATTACACGCATTGCCAAGCGGGTGATTCAAGCGCATCAAGCCTCAGTGTTATTGACTTCCAGACTCAAAGTGCTCCGTGCTTACAAAAATACCTAGAGCAAAGAAGCGGATAAAACTGAATCCGACTTCATTAAATACTGTAATGGTCAAGTAAAACCGGACACATTTTTAAGACACATTGATTAATGGTATTCGCTCAAACTGCATGGGTGAAAGATATCCCAGTACACTGTGGGGACGTTTACTATTGTAATAAGCCAAATAATCCAACACACTCAACTTGGCATCAAGATGATCTTTCAGCTTCGTAGTGCAAATATGGCACTGTTAACAAAGTTAATGTTAAGATATTCTCTGTTTTTTAGGGGGATAAAGAAATGAAAAACAGGCACTATCCGCTCAAAGAGTGTGATTTTATAAAAATAATCGAACCTCATATTATAAAATATGATAAACGTCCAGGTAGACCTGCAAGCATCAGTCATTATCAGTTTTTTTCAGCTGTTTTGTACGTATTGAGAACGGGTATCCCTTGGCGTGATGTACCTGATTTATACGGTCATTGGCATACGATTTATATGCGCTTTAAAAGATGGAGTGAAAATGGCTTGTTCTGGAACTTGCTTTATCGTTTACAACAAAAAAAGAAAATCAAAATGGACTGTACATGGGTAGACAGTACGACGGTCGCCATCCACCGACACGGCTCAGGAAGCCTTAAAAAAAGGGACCTCAATCGATAGGGCGCGGCCGAAAAGGCGTGAGCACTCAAATTCACGTGGGTCTTTCAGGCCGCTTTCTCCGGAGTGCCTGTCTATCTGAAGGACAGCGCTCCGATATGAAAGCCTTTACTGAGCTGTGGATAAAGGGAAATGGGAGGAAGGTGAGCTACATCATCGCTGATAAGGGAGTTGACTTTTTTGATGTCAGAAAATTAATCCGGGATAGTGGAAAGAGCCCTGTGATACCCCGACGAAAAGGGGCTGTTTGCACCGGCATTCAACCTAATGATAAAGAAAAATACAAAACACGCTCTGCGATTGAACGTTTCTTCTTCAGCATAAAAGAACAAAAAAGACTCGCTTTACGCTTTGATAAACTCGATATCACCTTCTTTTCTTTCTTCGCTATCGCTTGTCTTAAGGTCTTTAATTTACTTTGTTAACACTGCCATATAATAACTATAGGCGATATTTTAAGTGTGATTTTACAATCACTTAATTTTTATTATGACCTGTGATTTTGCTCATTTTCCCGCCTTTATATTAACTATTTTAAACCCATATTCAGGTTGTTTCCTGATATTTTTATGATTTAAAATTTATTTAAAATATCTAAGCAATCTAGAAAATGGCTCAATTTCTTTTGTTTCGCCTTTATTTTTTTTATGTGACAAAAGTATTTTAAAGAAAACTTTCATAAATACGAAGTGTTTGAAACTATTGACTAAAATAATTTAATAGTTATGAATGTAATTATAAATAATTTACCGAGGGTAAATCATGTTTACAAAGAATGTTAAGTCTTTAATATCCGATATGAGTTTTTTTACCTATAAAAAAATCGGTGAAAATAAAAAAAATTCAAAAAATTTTGAGCATTTTACTAACGTTGTAAATTCTTACCATAAGATTCAAATTGAAAATTTAGATCAAAGAGAATTGCAGTATCTAAAAAAATCTGCCTTGTTAGCACAATATGGTGATAAATTCTTGTTTGATGAAGATATTCTGCCTTCTTTTTTAGATTGCAGTAAAGAGATATTGAATCAAGAAAATAAGAATATGACTGTCAAAATAGCTAAAGAATCAAGAGCTCCAGGTAAATTAAAGCAAAAAAATATAGACGAAACTGTAGAGGAACATGGCGGCAAAGTAATTAAACATTATCAACAAGACACTGGAAAGTTTGCATCTATTCTTGATTTTTCTGATTCAACGAAACCAGGTGTTTGTCTTGGTTTTTCAATACAACAGTTAATAGAGTTCTCTAAAGGAAAAACAATAGATACAGATATGCGAGTTGTTAGTAAAGAAAACGGAAAATCAAAGATCAAAATTTCAAAAGTTAACGAAATCTGCAAATTGCAAATCGAAGCTAATGAAAAGAAAAAGAATATGATTTCATAGATGAATTGTTAGAAAAGAATGATCTTACAAAGATTGATTGTAATCAGGTTAAAAATAACGAAACTCATGATAAATTTGTTTCACGTTCAATCGATTTGATAACTCTTAATAAACACAAAGGAGAAAATATTTATATATTATTTTCTTCATCAAGTAGTAAGTATAAATCAGGCCATGCAGCAGCTATTATGATTGAAAATCAACAAAATAAAGTAAAAATTATTTTTTCTGATCCAAGCCATAAATTGTTTATTTTTGATTATCCAGAATACTTTGAAAAATGGTTTCGTTTTGCTTGTTCAAATCATTTTTGGTATAAAAACTGCGATTTGTTTAGAATAGAAAGTCATATCAAATTAAAAAAATAACTCGGCACTTCCGGACAAGCTATTTCCCCCTCCTAGGGGTCGAGGGGCTTTCCAGATGAATCGGGGTATTCTACAAAGGCATCCACCTCAAGCGCCTCGAACAATGTAGTTGAACGCCACATTACGGGGTCGGTTTTCGTGGGCGGTGGGGACGACCCGAGACGCATCAAACGCAGAGACGGAGCCCCAGTTATCGGGGTCGCCTCTTTTGATGGCCGCACTAAATGTCGAGGTCTGATAAAAAGCCCCAGTGGCGGTCACCTAGGGTCCCCACTGCCCTTGCCTCACATACCCGAATTGGCCCGTGATGTTTCTGATAGCATCGCCCTGTGCACTCAGTACCTTTCTGCCCGTATCAATTTTCCTGCCCGCATCCGCGCCCCGAATAAATTCTCCCCATTAAGTCCGGCAATTGTCCTGAAGGATAGGCTGAGGCCAGAAGGGGATAGCGTGTTTTGTCAAATTGTAGTGGTCAAGTAAAACAGGCCAGTATCTTGTGTTTTTTCCAGTACAACCGCTGCGGTTCATTTGGCGTTCATCCCCCGTTGTATTGATGAGGCCGCGTTTGACTGTAGTAGCCAATGAGATCATCAACAAGATCCCGCCTGGCTTCTTGTTGAGTTGGATACCCTGCTTTGGGTACCCATTCTGTTTTGAGGCTTCTGAACAGGCGTTCGATAGGAGAGTTGTCCCAACAATGACCTTTACGGCTGAGACTTTGGGTCATACGATAGCGCCAGAGTGGCTGCCTGAACGTCAGGCTCGTGTCATGGCAACCTTGAGCTGAATGAAACCTGACGCCGTTGGGGCGTCCTCTTGATTCATAAGCCATCCACAATGCCTTGCAGGTGAATTCACTGTCTGGGGAAGAAGAGAGGGCCCATCCTGTCGGTTTACGTGCAAACAGGTCTATCAGTACGGCTAGACAGGTCCAACGATTCCCTGCCCAGAAGAGATAGGTCACATCTGATGAGGGGCAGCCACAGAAAACTGACGCGCTCACACGTCAGGAATAGCCTGATGTTCCTGTCTCGCCTTTTTATATTGATGAGTCGGTGGCTGATGGCTGACCGGTTCCAACTGACGCATGACTCTCGTTGCCCGATAGCGACTTGGCGGAATACCCCGTTCTGATACCATGACAGACATCGTTCTTGCTCCTGACGTACCTGAGCTTGTCACTCTATCTGTTCAGGCTTGATTCTATTAACCCCCTTTACCCAATATTGATAACGGCTTCGATGTATCCCAAACACTTGACATCAGCGTGTCACTGCATGGCTCTTCTTAAGTTTCTCTACTCACGGGAAGTGTTCAGGAACTCTGACATTAAGAGAGATGAAGCCTTTTTGAGGATATCTTTCTCCCGTTCAACCTTGCGGAGTTTGGCTTCCAGCTCTTGAATCCGTTGTTGGTCTGCTGTCATTGTTTTACCTTGGGAAATAGTTTGTCCACTTTTTTCGCTCATTGACCGCCTCACCCCATCACGGAGGGCGATGATACTCACGCCCATGGCTTTTGCTCCTTCTATCCCCCTATATCCTTGTTTTGTCACTCATTGAGCCCCTTCTAGCTTAAATTCAGGGCTGTAGGGGAGTTTGTGTTTTTTGTTCATTGTTCCCCCTTTTTTGATAACGTGAGTTTATCACCTGGTTTTTATCAGGTGGCCAAATTAACTATGCCACTACAGTGTGGGATGCAAGGGGTTATTCACGATATCCCCAAAAATCATCACTAACATTTGCCGGGATAAATCGCCACTGCGCTTGGCGGCGTCAGATCAGTTTTAAGTTTTGAAAATTGACCTCTTCGGCAAAAAGTGACCTAGAAAACAGCATCAGCGCCAAGACATAAGACGGAAGGTGTTTTTCATCTTTATTTTTCCCGATAAGCCCGGTGTGGGGATAAATTTGACATGTAGCTACAAAAAAGCTACATTAATTCAAATTAATCGGAGGTTTTTATGACGGATACTGTTGTACGTGCCAGAGTGTCTTCTGCATCTAAAGTTGCCGCAATGGCTAATGCCAAAGTCTTGGGTATGGATCTCTCGACTGTGATCCGGATGCTTGTTAACCGTTTGGCGGTGAGTGCCGAATTACCCAAAGATTTACTTCAACCCAATCAGGAAACTTTACAAGCTATTCGTGATTTGGAAAGGGGTGTCAAGGTTCACAGGGTGGATACGATTGAGGAACTCAAACGTGATCTCGGTTGGTGATCATGCTAAAAATTGTTTATCAAAGCCGTTTTAAAAAAGACGCCAAACGGTATGAAAATAATAAAAAAGCTCAAAAAATCATTTTAGAAACGATAAACTTATTACAAACTGGAAAACCACTCCCAAAAAGATACAAAGAGCATTCCTTGATAGGGAACTATATTGGCTATATTGAATGTCATGGTATGTCAGATGTATTACTCATTTATCAACGTACCGACACTGAACTAAAATTATATCGGGTCGGCAGTCACTCTGATTTATTTTAGCCTTTGTCGGCTCTGACGAAAGGGTTCGTAGTGCCCATAGCACACCAAAGAGACTTAACGCGGTGACCAGGGCGGGTAATCCGCTCTCCGGGGACAGCAGAAAACGAAAGACGGCTCCGGTCACACCAAAGGCCAGAGTAAAACAGCGCGGCAAACACCGGCTGGCCGCATCCAGATAGATGAACAGGGATAAAAAAGCGAGGAAAACCAGAGAAAACAGCCCCTGTAGTGCGGAGGGCGACAACAGGGCCGATAGAAAGGATAATCCCGTAAAAATCACGCGAGTGACTATCACCCCTCTACCGATGGCTGACAGCGGTCGCTCGTGATGAACCTCCAGAAAATGCCGGGCGACCATGACCGCGACGCTTTGCATGAGGACGGCACAGAGTCCCAGCCCCACCAGACTCACCGCGCTCACGGTGTTCTCCTGTCACCGCTGACCACCGGCCAGTAGCGGGCATAAACCTGTTGGGCATAGTGCAGGCGTTTCTTTTCATGACGGGGGTGGAAGCCCGCGTTATACGACCCCAGACAGGCCCAGTTGACGCCACATGCACGAAGATGTTTCGCCAGTATCCACGCGCCAATCTTGACGTTCAGGCAGGGCTGATGGAGCAAATCCTCAGGGTGGCGGAGAACCCCCATTTTCTGGAGTCTGGGGATATGCGTCGAATTCACCTGCATCAGCCCGTCATCTACGCTCAACACCCGACCCCTTTTATCCCGATTGGTGTTTACGGCTTTCGCCGACAGGCGACTTTCCTGCTGTGCGATGGCTTTCAGCAGTGTCGGGTCAATCTGGTATATCGCCCCCGCTTCATTAAAACAAAACGCCTGTGCCGCCGGGGTTAAACTGATGGCAAGCCAAAAAGTCATCATTGTCACGACATCTGCTCCTTAAATGCAGAAAAAGCCACCCATGCCCTTTCTGCATCAAAAGGCGTTAAACATGAAATAAAGAAGGGAGGGATTAATGACTGGATTTAAAAATGAGGGTATTCACGCCGACAGAACCGTTATCGGGTTTGCATTGCGCCCCGGCTTTTTCTGCGGTGACTCCCCCCACGTTATGACTGCCAGAGATGGAGACCTCCTGTATCATGGCGCTGCCACTGAGTTTCGTCGCCATCACGCTACAGGCTTCCTGCGGGACATTTTTATAGGTCACGGAAAAGCCCTTGTTATTCACAGAGCCCTGCACCTTTTCTGGCGCAATCATCACCTCACCGCCCCAGCCGTTAGTGATTTTTGCCTCGCCTTTGGATTTATCGCCGTTAATGGTCATGTTGCCGGGCACACCGCCAAACTGCACCAGGGTGCCCGTCATTTTTGCGCCATTGCTGAAGGGATATTCCCCCTGGGTTTTTAACAGGCCACGAGATTGTGTCACTAAGGATTGTACATTCGCGATTTCATCGTTGAGCGTGCTTTTGTTAAACAAACTCGACACGGTGCCGACTGCCAGGACAATCGCGAAAGAAATCACGGCTAACACCCCCATCGCTTCCAGACTGAGAAACCCTCGATGACAGTGGGACGGTGTGTTCATACTGTTCTCTTGGGTGGGGTGATAACATCTCACTGAATGGTTTTTCATTTTTACCTCATTTGATTGACCAGGGTACTTAAATCGTTGCTGGCCAATAACAGCAGCAACATGTAACCGAACACCAGTAAGAAGCAGAGTCCGGTTAAATAACGTGATGTTGTCCTGACCTGTTGAATGGTGATGGCCAACCATCGGTCGGCATACTGCTCAAGGCTGTTTTCCGCGCCCGTGCCTTCGGTTAACAACATCATCTGATTGACACAATCGCGTGAGGGAAAGTGGTAGCCGGTACTTTTTAAAGCCAGCCCCAGATGTTCGCCCTGTCGCATATAATGGAGCGTTTCATTAATTCGCCTTTCCAGCCATGGACTGGCGGTTTCACCCAGCATATGGACCGCCTGCATCACCGGGATATTGACCCGTAGCAACGCGGCGATATTCAGCAAAAAGTAAACCCCCTGTACGGCGCGATACACGGACCACGGCGGCAGACGGTCGGCGATTTTTCGCGTTGTCCAATGCCCCATTGACCATGCCATCAGTCCGAACAGTGCCAGCAGGCCAAACAGCAATAACCCCTCAAAATGAACCATAAATTCAGAAAGGCCGGTTAACAGGCTGAGCGGCCCTTCCCATTTTTCACGCGGCACCAGTCTGGCCAGCTTGGGGGTAAACTTCTCACACACCATATGCATCATCAGCACCACGATACCCAGCAGAAAACAGGGGTAGCCCAGTGCACCGAACAGGGCGGAGAGCATCGTTTTCTTGCCTTCGACCATCTGTCTGGCACGGCGCAGGGCATCGGAGAGCTTTCCGGAGAGCATACCGGAACCCATCAGGGTGGCTTCCTGAACCGGCACCCATTCCAGCAAGACCTTTTCAAACGCACTTTGTCCCTCATCGATTGCAGACAGGCAATCGGTCAACAGCACCGAGCAGGGATGATGTTTTCGGCCAAAATCGGTGACCACGTGGCGCATATCGATAAAGGCCTGCTGCAACGATTTGTTGTTATCCAGCAGGAAGGCCAGCATGTCGTAAAAGGCAATGCGGTCTCTGGCGGAAAAGGTTTTTTGGTAAATCCATCTCAGTGTGGCGTCAATGCGAGGTTTGACGGCAACAACGGTTGACGTTAATAAGGGCAACATGGTTTTTTTCTCAGGTTGAGGGGGGCGCTTGAAAACGTCTCCACTGCCCCTATATGAAGGGTGTGAGGGGAATGTTTTATTCACTGTGTATTATTAAAGGAGGAGTCTATGGCCAATCGTTCTTTCTCTCTTATCCCGGCATTCAGCCATCATCCGCTTTCTGACCGGCTTTCGCAGATAGATAATCTGTTCAGTCGTCTGACCGGCGAAAAACCGCTGGCAGACTCACCCGCCTATAATCTGCTGCAAAAAGACAAAGCGCATTATGAGCTGACAGTGAGCGTACCGGGTTATGTTCGGGATGAACTCGATATTTCCGTGCTCAATAACCAGTTAACCATTACCGGCAAGCCGCACGTTGAAAAAACAGATTCTGTCGAGGAAAAAGACGGCATGAAATGGGTGCATCAAGGCATGACAAGAAGTGAGTTTTCCTTAAGTTTTAGCCTGGAGCATCGAATCAATATCCAGAAAGCGTATCTGGATAAAGGGCTACTCACTCTGGAATTTACCTACGATATTCCAGAACAGGAAAAACCCCAGAAAATTTCCATTGGCGTTAAAAATGAATCCGGTCGTGTGCTTGAACACAACGCCGCTTAACAATGACGCCCATGATTGGGGCGTCATTTATCAATGATTAAATCACAATTTTTTGCTTAACGCCTAGACGTTCAATAATCAAGGTTAACTTGTTTTTTGGGGTTAATGATAAAATTTCACCGACTTTTTTAATTTCTCGTGGTGAATAATTTATGCCGTTAATGCTTTTAATGACATCACCATCTTTAAGATGATATTGATCAAGTTCTTTTTTGTCATTATAGAAAATCTCGAGGTGCTCATTATAATACCTGACACCAATGTGCCTGATGGGGTATTGATGTTCTTTATAGAATGAGTTTGTGTTATAGCAGAAAAGCATTTTGCTCGGCATAAAAGCATATTGATTAAATCGTGACAGGAAATTCATCCCTAAAAAATATTGATTGTTGTTGTTTTCTGATATGATCATTTCCCCAACCGGATGATTATTAAAGGTTAAACCCGTAATTATATACTGACGGATTTTAATCAGCCCTGTTGCCTCAGCTGCTGTAACGCTATATTCGATAGGTGTTATTTTCCCTTTTTGTTTTTTTGCGTGCTCAATAAAATCGTTTCCAAAATCACTGCCATTGTGCCCTGTATCAATTTGCATCTTAATAAAATCATTATTTCCATAATCTAGATAAAAGTATGGGGATTTTCCATAGGCATCTTCGTATGCTACACAGTGTGAGTAAGTTGATATTGGAGGTGATTTTCTCGATATGGTTAAACGTCCTTTTTTATTATCAACAAGCCAGTTAAATTTTCTAAAGGTATCAATCCCAATAATACCATCTATCATTTGTACCGGATGCTTGAGTAAGAAGACTTAAATCTTTTGCAATCCAGATTTCATTATCACTGACTTCTTCATTACCAATAAACATCTTCACTGGCTTAAGCAATTTAAGATTCTCAACGTCGATTTTATCGTGAACCGTTTTAACGTTAGAAAAAATTTTCTTATGGAATGGATGCAGCGTTGAGTATGAAACTTCCTGTGTTATTTCTTTAGCTGTTCCTTCGTTGATAACGGTAGTACTAGCCCCAGTATCAACTAAAAAACGATATGATTTATTATTGATGGTGACAGGAATAACCAACAAACTACTATAAAACTTTTCATTTAAAATATCATTGGCAGCTTCATTTGATTTCTCTGGTTTTTTAACCAGACATCCAGATAAAGATGAAGTTAAAAGAGCCATAGAGAAGACCGCAAATGTTGTTTTTTTATATATATTCATTACTCATGCACTCATACAATGATAAAGTCATCATAATACACATAAACAACAATGTGTGTAAGTTATTGAGGCAACAACGTATAACTGTCTTCATCGATTGGACAAATACAATGGGCGGCCAGTGGGTCAACTTCTCCTGCATGGATGTAGTGCAATACGTACTGATTACGGGTCATGCCACCTAGTTTACGATGCCAGTAGGTTTTCGCGGCCGCCTTGCTTTTTGTCAGGTACAGTTCAAAAAAGGGGGCATCCGGGGCAATCACTTCTGCCACCACCATCCGACCGATAATCCCGTGATAACAGTGTGCGCAGCCTTCCACATGGCGCATAAACACCTTTTCAGGCTGACAGTGATTAGGTAAGCAGGCCGCAAGTGCCCACTCCCTCAAGAACCGTACGTGCGAGTTACCCCGCATACGGCTCACGCAACTTACTCACTTCAACATTTTTCCTTTTTTTGCTATGTAATTGTCTGTGGCAATTAGCATGTAACAATCTTAGATTAGCCAGCTTGTTGTCACCCCCTTCAGCTTTAGGCTGAATATGATGAACATGCAATTGTTCACCATTGTCCAACTCTTGATCACAGAGAGGACAATAACCTTTCTGTCGCTTATAGAGGTTAACTTTGACACCGTAAATAAAAGGCTGTTTACGTGCCTGCCTATTACGCCAATAGTCACGCAATTCCGGATTGTCGGGGGAAGCATTTTTTGGAACTAGCCAATGACGCTGTATTTTTGTCCATGCATGCTTCCAAAGAAATCCACCGGTTGATTTATCCATAAATACTGAATAGTCTTCTCTACCTGGTATCTTGCCTAAGTAGTGTTTTCTTCGCCACCACCAGTGTTTATTGGGATGACGTCGATACAAATATCTACGTTGGCGGATCCACATCCATTGGTCTAATGCACTGAATGTTCTTTTTGAAGCACCAATACGATAGTAATTACACCATCCTATTATCTTGGCATTCAGTTGTCTTATTCCTTCTTGTGTCGGCATACCGATAATACCTTTCCAGGTCATTCTCATTTGCTGTTTGTACCTTTTCATCGACTCCTTTGAGGGCTTCGTTAACAATATATATCCCCGTTTTCTGTGGCGATTGTCATAATGTCGTATATTAAATCCCAGGAAGTCGAATCCTTCCTTCAAGTGTTTGATACTGGTTTTTTCTTCAGAAAGAGCTAACCCTCTCTGAGCTAACCAAATTTGCAACTTTATTTTGGCAGTTTCGCACTCTTCACGGGATTTACCGAATACGACAAAATCATCCGCATAACGAACTACTGCATAAGGTTGCCCTTGTTTTGGCGTGCCGTTTTTCCAGTATTGAATACCCAGTAAGGTCTCCATTCCGTGGAGTGCAATATTGGCCAGTAGTGGACTGATAATCCCGCCTTGCGGAGTACCTGCAACATTGGGTATATAGTTGCCATGTTCCAGCACACCGGCTTGTAACCATTGTTTAATCATGTTTCTTTCGGGGAATCCCCCGATTTTTTTTATGAGAAAATTATGGTCAATGTTGTCAAATGCGCCTTTAATATCTGCATCTAGTACCCAGTGCCGTGTCCCTCGTGCTCTGGCAATACAGAAAATTTTTTGTATTGCGTCATGGGCACTTCGCCCCGGTCTAAATCCGTAGCTGACTGGTTCAAATTTTGCTTCCCAATAAGGTTCCAGCGCCGATTTAACTATCGCTTGTCTACAGCGGTCGAGAATGGTTGGGATCCCAAGAGGGCGTTTTTTTCCATTCTTTTTTGCTATGTAAACTCGTTTTACTGGATAAACCTTTTCTGAAGTTGTTTGGCTTAATAACTTATAAAGATGTTCTCGTCCTTTATGGTCATTAATTACCTGATTATCTACTCCAGCCGTGTGTTTTCCCCGATTGACCTGAGTGACTTTCCTGATAGCCAGAAGATGGTTAGCTCTTGATTTCATCATGAGTTTTTGCAGATTTCTGACTTTCTTTAAGTCACCTGTTGCTGAAGCCCTATATATTCTTTGCCTTAGATTATTAATCATGGCTGTCACAACACGCCAGTTAATAGCATGCCATTCCAGTTGTTGTTCATAGTTTTGATTTATTACGTTTGCCATAGGCATCTAACTCTTCTAAATCAATTCATAACCTTGGTAAAGGATTATATGGGTAAGTCACCCGTTCCACGTCAGCCTCTTTTCAGAGTAAAGTAATTACCTCTATCAATCCTGTTATGATTTCCAGTTGCCTTTCGGCTGATTGCCTTCGCTTTTTGGAACGTCTTATGCCCACTGTCTCTTAGTATTTACATCAACACTAAAAGATTAATGGGGTTACCGTGTTTCACACCATGAAGATACATTGAGTGGGCTGCCTCCTCTATGCCGGGGAACGGGATCCGTCGTAAAGAACGAACACTCTTCTTTACCCGTTTCTAACTGTCGTTAAATTTCCCCTTAACACGTCACATCTGATTTCGTGTTTTCGTTGCTGACGACATTTTAATCACGGAGATTCACTTTATTCAGCCCATTTCAATTTTGCCTAGCCCCTATTTCTTATTCAGCTTAATACTTTAGTTAGGCTTTCATTCTCGCTTAGCACAAGAGAATTACTCCTCTTGCACCGAGTAAGTGGCAATAAGGTTTCGGATCAACCTTACCCTTTTTCAAGGGACTTCTGTGGTGCAACTTTCACGTCGCACATGCTCTTCAATAATATAACGAACAGACAAAGCAAAACATAATCCGTCTTTATCATAATATGTCGACAAATGATTAATATTATTTATTCGATTTTTTGCTTTTATAAAAATATGGTGATGCTGGCTAAAATCAAATGAATATTCTGGAACGAAGTGAGTGCTGAAATCTGAATGAGGTGATGAGAATGAGTGGTTTGGCATATATTGAATCCTTTTAATATATTTTTATTAACTTGTTGATGTGAAAGTGAATTTCAGTTTTAAAAATGAATCATCAAATTTTTTTGAGATAATTTTGTCAGAATAATTTGTCCCATAAAGCAATATCAATAGATACTGCTTTGCCTATCATGATTCAATTGGTATTTTTGCATCGAAAGGAATCCTTGATTTTAAATAATAATACTTCGCGTGAGATCAACGTTTCATCGCCGCACATGCCTGTTTTTCCTTTTAATTTCTCTCGATATTTCATTTTTGATTACTTTATTGCCTTTATTTTTTTGTAAAGTTACTTAAAGTTATTTCATTTTTATGATGGATGAATATCGTTAAAAATTCTTAATAATATGTTTTTACTAATGTATTTTTTTATTATTTTGAATACTGATGAAAATAAAATAATTCATCATATTTTAATCATGATGGCCAATAAAAATATTGTTAATGTTTATCCGAAATATCGATTCTGAAAATTTAAACAGGCTTTTATAAAAATGATAGAGACACAGAATAATCAAGAAATCCAAGAGCCTCAAATGATTATCCGCCTTCTCAACGGAGTTCTAAAAGGATATGAATTTGAATTAGGCAAGGGTAAAACATTATTTGTGGCAGGTAAAGAAGAAGCCATTCTTAAAAAAGAAAATGAGGCGAAATTACCTGAAAATACGATTTTTATTCCTTTTGATGTAGAAGAATTTCAATTCGAAATAGAAGTTGATTCAAGCAATAAGATTTTATTACGAGAATTTATTCATCATGCAAGTAAAGAAAAAACGATTGATTTTAATCACATTGTTTCTGTAGAAACATTAAATTTTGCGATTAAAGCCATCAATACAGAATGGGACGAAGCCATTCTAACGGGTAAGAAAAAAGAAATGGCTGTATCGAAACAGTCTAAAAAATCATTCGTGAGACTTTTAATGACATTGTTGATATCCGGATTCGTCGTTGGGCTGATTTTTTTCATGCTGTCTCATTTCAAAACGACAGACGAAGAAAAAAAAGAAAAAGAGAAAACCAAAGAAATCAGTCAAATTTCTTATGTGCTTGGCGATTATCAAGGGAAATATGAAATCTTGGGGGCTCATGATCATTGGATGTATGTTTTTGCAAAAAATGAAAAAGAAGCGACCTGGGCCAGGCAATCTTTAACACGGGCGGATATTAAAAACCCCATTCGGGTGATCAATTTACAGGATGAAGAAAAACGAGTGGCCGCCTGGTTATCAGAAAATTGGTCTTGGGTGAAATATCACAGGGTAAAAATAGAAACACCTTTAGTGCCGGTGTTATTGATCAGTCAGGAACGCACCGTTTTAGATGCTCAAAAAAGTTTGAATTTAATGCAAAGTTTAAAAGAACAAATGCCTTATGCAAAAGAGATCAAAATCATTGATATCAGTGATCAGGAAGTGGCGTCTCAAGCAGAGGCAGGTATTCAAAAAATCTCGGTCCCTTATATCAGACAAGATCACGGTAACAGCGTCACCTTTGTGATTAAAGGGGCTTTAGAAGATGGCCATATACAACAGCTTCGCCGTTTTGTCGTCAATTACAACAAAGCCTGGGGCCAACAATATGTGCAATTTTCTATTGAGCTACAAGACGATTGGCTGAAAGGCAAATCATTGAAATATGGTCATCAGGGGAGTTATGTCAAGGTGTCTCCTGGTTACTGGTACTTCCCTAAACCTTGATAACCAAACAATAAATGAATAGTGAGGAAAATAATATGGCAGACAGTACAGTCAGCATCAATTTAGAAAAAAGCAGTGAAGATTTGAGGAAAGATCCGGGAATGATAAAGGCTATGAATGCAATAATTGCAGACACAGGAGGAGACACATATATAAAAGCACACACAGATGCCTTTGCTCAAAAAATTATAACTTCGGAAGCTCAATATAAAACACACTTAAATGCCTTGGAGAAAGCCCCTTCTGATCCCGTGGCTTTATCAAACGTGCAAAGAAGCCTGAGTGCGCTTCAAATGATGATCAATGCACAAACCAACGCCATCAAAAAATTCACTGACAATGCGATGGCGATTATTAATAACTTCCGTTAGTCAATAAACAATATTTTATTTAGATACTCCCTTTTTTATTTTAAATAAAGAGAAATGATGCATGCAAAATATAGCCCATATTAGAAAAATAGCGTCAGAGGCGCTGAGTGTCACAGAAAGCACACCAAGCGTGGTCTCTCTGGAAGATAGGCTAATCCACAACTATGCTCAATCGATGGTCGAACTGGCTGATCAAAAAATGGACCTAAAGAGCCGTTTAACGGATTTAAATAGATTGATGGATCCCAAACTGTCGATCAGAGATCAAGAAGATTTATCAAAACATAATATCGAGCTGAGTGCATTATCGACGCTGGTTAGAAAGGCAACCAGTGCTATTGAGACGGTGTTAAGAGCATGATGAAGAGAATACGTTTCGTGATTTGTTTTTGCTTTATAGGGCTTTTAGTCGGCTGTAAAGAGCAGAATTTGCTCAAAGGGCTAGATCAACAACAAGCCAATGAGGTTTCTGCATTATTATTGCGTCATAATATTCCCGCTCAAAAAACAGACCAACTCAAAGAGGGGTATAGCATCAGTGTGAACCCTGAGGATTTTGTCGCTGCGGTAGGTTTAATTAAAACCTATAATTTACCTTCTAAACCGAGAGTCGAAATTTCTCAAATGTTTCCTGGCGATTCTTTGATTTCCTCTCCTCGACAAGAGAAAGCCCGTTTATACTCGGGCATAGAACAGCGGCTTGAACAATCATTACAAAGCATGAGGGGCATTGTGACAGCCAGGGTTCATGTGAGCTATGACCTTGATTCAGGAGAAGGGGGTCGCAAAACGCCGGCCATACATCTATCTTCATTAGTGAATCACGATCAAGGGATGGATACCAGCTTGTTAATTGGGGATGTCAAACGTTTTTTGAAAAACAGTTTCAATGATTTGGATTATGAAAACATTTCAGTGATTCTGTCAGAACAAGCCCCAATGCAGCACCAGGCGCCCGTTCAAAAAGCAGCTCAAGTTAATTACAGCTTGATTTATACGATGATGGCGTTGCTTTTTTTGATAAGCAGTTTTTTATTATTTACAAAATTCTCCTTCTTAAGAGAAAAGATAGAAAATTTTGTCTCTAAAAGTAAGGAAAATAAAAAATAGATGTTGAAGATCACTGCATTGGATAAAGTGTTATTTGATCCGGTATCCTATTTTCATCACACCTGGTTTCATTTACCTGCGAGATTTAATAGGCCTTCATCCAAATCGATATGGAATGATTTATTAATCGAACAATATGAATTAGAGGTGAAACGCCCGGTGATTAAAAATACCAGTGTGGCAGAAAAATGGTTAACTCATTGGTTCTACCTGCCTCAAATTGCTTTTATTATGGCTTGCCAGAGGCATCGCACTATTTTACTGAAAAAAGGCATGTTATTGCGTTTACCATTATGGGTTCAGCAATTTGCAAAACTTGAAATGGTCGAGGCATTGCCTTATCAATTTAACCAGAAGATGAATTTTTTGCAGTTATTGGCTTACGGTGCGAAAGAATTAAGTTTATGGGAGAAGGAATTGCCTGGAGCAATATCACAAAGAATGCCTTTTTTATTCCCTTTTTCTATGAACGCTGTTTTGGATTTTGATCGAAAAATATCCCCTAACTTATTATTTATCAATTTGGCCATTCAACATGTCAAAAAAAATCCCCAATCTCTCGCCTTTATCGGCGCGTGAAGGCGTATTACTGACTTATGCTCAGATCCAGCAGCATAAGCGCGCCAAAAATATTTTGAATGAAGCATATCGAAATGCAAAAAAAATCATTCGACAGGCAGAAGAAGATGCAGAAAAAATACAGAAACAAGCTTATATGGACGGCTATCAGCAAGGGGTTATGAGCGCTATTAAGCATATAGTAGGGTATATGAATAATACTAAAAATTTAATGCATCAATTAAATCTTGATTTAGAAGATCATGCTCGACAAATTTTCTCTACCGCTCTGGATCATCCTGATATTTTAATCGTTTTACTGGATGAATGGTTAAATACATTGCCTTCACAAAACGAAGGCTCCCAGTCTGTCTTGCATTTGATTTTTCCAGAAAAATCGAAAATCGAAAAAAAAACATGCGGATTTATTACATTTTTTGAATGAAAAATGGAATCATCCCATCAAAATTGAATATCACCCTGCTTCCCGATTCGTCATTAAATATCAAGATCAGATTGCGGAATTCATTCCTGAAGAATTTATGGAGCTGGCCGTCAAACGGTTATTGTTAACTCAGGATACGATGAAAGCGTGCCGTCAACTTTCGCAGGGCAGTTTGGAACAACTTTTTGACTATTTTAAAACCCACTTGCCTGAGCAAGGCACACAAAATGAGGCTGATGAGCTAAAACCATGACCACTCCCATAACCGGAAATTCAAGTCATCCCAAAGTGGATGTCTCTGATAAAGAAGAAAAACCTTATGTCATTTTGGATAACATGGTCAGAGAACTCAGAGAAGAGTTATCAAAGAATGTGACACCTGGAGAGACGCACTCAGCAAGGTATGGCGAATTTCTGCATATCTTTAAAAAATATGAAAAACTTCAGGCTAAGATTCATGAAACAAACAACATTAAGACAACCACAGATGAAAGAATCAATATTCTGTCAGAAAAATTTGAAAAAAATGTGGTTCCCGATGACACAATTGAAACAAGAAAAAAAGCCGCAGAAAGAGCATTGAAGTATGACGAAAATTTAGAAAAATTGATTATGAATACTTTTATTATGCCTTGGCAGCAACAGATGTTTAATGTAGGCAGCTCGGCGACCTTTGACAACGAAGAATGGGGCATCGGTGACAATCAATATGAATAGTTCGTTTCCTGATGGTGATACATTAAACAAAGAGCAAAACACGACTCATCAAATGAGGCGAGAAGCGAGGATTCGTGACATATTAATCGATTGCCTGGGTTGCAATGAGGAAGATATTACACCTGAAAAACACCTGGTGGATGATTTGTATGCGGATTCTGTGGCGCTCATCGATATGGTCATTATGATCAGTGAAAAATTTAAAATTGAAATGACAGAAAAAGACTTTATGCACATTAACACAGTCAAAGATCTTTATCGTTGGACTGAAAATCATTTCCAATAAATCGTCGGAGGAGTCAAATACCCCGAAACGCGATGAGAACATTTGCTGTGTCAATGGAATCATTACTCTGTCACTTTAAATTGTGTTTCTGATTTTTCAAAGCGATCCAGGATTTTTTGATGCGGTTTTTTGCCGTATAAACTGACGAAGTAGATCGTGATAGAAGAAAATAAAAAACCTGGAATAATTTCATATAAACCAAACCATGCGCCTTGCTTCCAGATGATAACGGTGGCCGCGCCCACCAGCATCCCTGTTAACGCCCCATTGCGTGTCATATTCTTCCAAAAGACAGAAATGAGTATCACCGGCCCAAACGCGGCTCCAAAACCAGCCCAGGCATAGCTGACTAAACTGAGAACGCGGTTGTCAGGATCAGATGCAAGGCTGACGGCCACTAAGGCAACCAGCAACACCATAGAACGCCCTACCCATATCAGTTCTTTTTGGCTGGCATTTTGACGGAAAAAAGGTTTATACAAATCTTCAGTTATCGCACTGGAGCACACTAATAATTGGCAGCTCAGGCTGCTCATGACGGCAGAAAGGACCGCGGATAATAAAATACCCGCTATCCAGGGATTAAAGAGTAATTTCGTTAATTCAATAAATACACGCTCTGAATTTTGTGATACGCCTATAGCATTTTCTGGATGCTGTGAAAAGTAAGCAATCCCAAACAAGCCCACTCCGATGGCACCCGTCAAACACAAGATCATCCACGTGATACTAATACGACGCGCTCTGTGAATCGTGTGATGGGAATCGGCGGCCATAAAGCGAGCCAGGATATGAGGTTGGCCAAAATATCCCAAGCCCCAACCAAGAAAAGAAATAATCCCAATACCATTGAGCCCCTCAAACATGTTCAAATTCGCGGCATTTTTCGCTTTTATCATGGCGATGGAAGCATCAAAGCCTCCAACTGATAACATCACCATGATGGGCGTCAAAATTAAAGCAAAAATCATTAACGTCGCCTGAACGCTATCCGTCCAACTGATGGCCAAAAAACCACCAATAAAAGTATAGGCAATCGTCGCGGCAGCACCTAACCACAGCGCAGTTGAATACGGCATCTCAAAGGTGGTTTCCAGAAGACGAGCACTGGCCACTATTCCTGATGCACAATAAATAGTAAAAAAAACCAAAATAACAAACGCGGATATCACTCGTAGAAGCTTGCTTTGATCATTAAATCGATTAGAAAAATAATTAGGTAGGGTGAGAGAATCTTTGTTGACCTCTGTGTGTACACGTAAACGTCCCGCTACGAATAACCAATTAAGATAAGCGCCAATAATTAAACCCACAGCAATCCAGCTACTTGAAATACCATAAAGAAAAATAGCCCCTGGCAAGCCCATTAATAACCAACCGCTCATGTCTGAAGCGCCTGCTGATAAAGCCGTCACCAGGCTTCCTAAACGACGCCCCCCTAAAATATAGTCATTAAAGCTATGAGTGGCTTTATATGCGATGAATCCAATAAAAATCATCCCAAAAATGTAAATCAAAAAAATGACTAGCATTGGCGTGCTTATTGTCATACAAAATCTCCATAATGTAACAAATAGTCCAGAGTGATATCTGGATGTCTTTGAGGCGGGTAGGTATGTTTGTAGGAATGCCTTTATATCATCCATTCTTACGATCAAGCCAGATGAATGACTTGGCAAGACGAAATAATATATATATAAAATGTTTAAGATAGGATCTATATCATCGTTATTTCTTCAAAAAAATAAAAATGGGAATCACAAATGCATAAAAATATCAGCGATATCGAATCTACAGAGCCTATTCACGCGCCTTTTTCTTATTTTTACGATCCGCTTTACACACCATCCGATTTACAAACAGCCATGAATCTGGCTTATCGTCGTCCAGAATCTGACGCAATTCGTGAGTGGCTTGAAGATGCGCGATTGACGCCTGATTTGGCTCAAGCAACCCAAAATTTGGCCTATAGGCTTTGTAAAAATTTACGTGAAAACAAAAATGACCGTCTTTTTTCAGGCATCGTCCAAAATTTATTACAGGAATTTTCTTTATCGTCTCGAGAAGGCATCGCACTGATGTGTTTGGCAGAGGCCCTATTGCGGATCCCTGATAAAAAAACTCGCGATCTGCTGATCAGAGATAAAATCACTCAAGGGGAGTGGGGAGATCATTTGGGTCGTAGCCGTTCTATTTTTGTGAATGCAAGTGCTTGGGGTTTATTACTGAGCCGTCGTTTCGTCAGACAATATTCTGTCTCATCAGAGCTCACCCTTAAAAATGCGCTCAGTCGTGTGATTAAAAAAAGCGGGGAGCCTGTGATTCGTAAAGCATTAAATGTGTCCATCCGTTTGATGGGAGAACAGTTTGTCACGGGTGAAACCATCGAAAAAGCGCTGAAAAAATCCAAAAAATATGAAAATAAAGGATTTCTCTATTCGTATGACATGTTGGGGGAAGCCGCGCTCACAGAAGAAGATGCCAAGGCTTATTGGATGACCTATCACAACGCCATTGATGTCATAGGCGCCGCTTCTAAGCACAGGGGAGTTTATGAAAGTCCTGGAATATCTATAAAATTATCCGCTTTGCATCCTCGTTATACTCGTTCGCAATATAAGGTGCTCGTGGAGGAGCTTTATCCCCGTTTATTATCATTAGCACAAAAAGCACGGCGTTATAACATCGGTATTAATATTGATGCAGAAGAAACAGAACGATTGCCCATCTCGCTGAGTTTTTTGGAAAAATTATGTTTTGAGCCAGATTTAAAAGGTTGGAGTGGCATTGGTTTCGTGATCCAATCCTATCAAAAGCGTTGCCCCTTTGTGATTGATGCTCTGATTGATTTGGCAAAACGCAGCGAACATCGTTTGATGATTCGCTTGGTCAAAGGGGCATATTGGGATAGAGAAATAAAACATGCTCAGGTCGAGGGGCTAAGCGATTATCCTGTTTATACACGAAAACCTCATACCGATATTTCATATTTAGCCTGTGCTCGTAAGTTATTGGCTTTCCCTGAGCTTATTTACCCTCAGTTTGCCACTCATAATGCCTATACTTTGGCCTCCATTTATTATTTAGCTGGAGGGGAAAACTATGCGCCTGAACAATATGAATTTCAGTGTTTAAATGGCATGGGAGAACCCCTTTATCAACACGTGGTTGGGGCTGTGTCAGAAGGTGGACTCAATCGGCCTTGTCGTATTTATGCCCCAGTGGGGAGTCACAAAACATTATTGGCGTACCTGGTCCGCCGCTTATTGGAAAATGGTGCCAATACTTCTTTTGTGAATCGTATTGCGGATTTAAACATACCTTTAGAGCAGCTGATACAAGATCCCGTTGAATGGGTAGAAAAAAAAGCGGCTTCGGAAGGAACGTTAGGGTTGATGAACCCAATGATCCCTCTTCCTCGAGATCTATATCATGACACTTTTTGTGATAAAAAACGTGCCAATGCTTGTGGCGTCGATTTATCTGATGAACAGGTATTAGCCTCTATTTCTGAAGGATTATTCGCCAGTGCCAAAAAGGTGAAAAGCGCTTATCCGATAATAGGGTTAGAGCCAGGAAAAGGAGGGGTTGAAAAAAAAATCTTTAATCCAGCCAATACAGAGGATCTTGTCGGTTATGTCAGAGAAGCCACGTCAAGTGAAGCCATTCGGGCTTTACATTTTGCTTGTACTACACAAGCAGAATGGGCTGAAACTCCGCCTGCTGAACGAGCAGGCTTTTTGTTAAAAGCCGCAGATGCTATGGAAAGCGAAAAAGGCAGCTTGCTTGAGTTGTTAATACGTGAAACGGGTAAAACCCTTGAAAACGCCATCAACGAAATTCGTGAAGCCGTTGATTTTTTACGTTATTACGCTGTGATTGTCGAGCAACATTTTTCCAATAAAACGGAAATCCCTTTGGGGCCTGTTGTCTGTATTAGCCCTTGGAATTTTCCGCTGGCCATTTTTACAGGGCAGGTAGCCGCCGCCCTGGCTTCAGGTAATTGTGTGTTAGCAAAGCCCGCAGAGCAAACGCCTCTGATCGCCACTGAAGTCGTTCGTATTCTTTTTGAAGCTGGGGTTCCTCGAAAAGCATTGCAATTATTACCAGGGGCGGGCGAATCTATCGGGAGCTTATTGGTGAAGGATCCGCGTGTGGCGGGCGTGATGTTCACAGGCTCGACCTCAGTGGCTCGTTTGATACAAAACCATCTTTCAGAACGTTTGAATAAAAAGAACCATCCCATTCCTTTTATTGCCGAAACAGGTGGATTAAATGCCATGATCGTCGATTCTTCGGCCTTAACGGAACAGGTGGTCACGGATGTGATGAAATCGGCTTTTGATAGTGCCGGTCAACGTTGTTCCGGCTTGCGTATTCTTTGCCTTCAAGAGGACATTGCTCATAAAACGTTACATATGTTGCGGGGAGCGATGGCCGCGTATCGTGTGGGAAACCCTGAGCATTTTTCCACCGATATAGGGCCTGTGATAGATGCCCGGGCAAAAGAGATGATTGAAGGTCATATTCAAGCGATGAAAGAAAAAGGGCGAACCGTTTATCAGGCCGCTCATTTGAATAAGTTAGATAAAAACACGGATTCGAAGGGGTATTTCATCAAGCCAACTTTAATTGAACTCGACACGTTTGACGAATTACAAAAAGAAATTTTTGGGCCTGTGCTCCACGTGGTTCGTTTTAAACGCACGGATCTCATGACTATGGTGGATAAAATCAATGCCACAGGTTATGGCTTAACATTAGGCATCCAAAGTCGTATTGATGAAACCATTTCTGAAATAACGGCCCGTGCAAAAGTAGGAAATATTTACGTGAATAGAAATATGGTCGGCGCTGTGGTAGGGGTACAACCTTTTGGGGGCGAAGGCCTTTCTGGGACGGGGCCTAAGGCTGGGGGCCCACTTTATCTATATCGGTTGTTGGCGTCTCGTTCCAATAAAGCCTTAAATCAGACTCTGCTTCAACAAACAAAGGAGCAAATATCGGATGTGGATCAAGATAAAACAAGGCTAAACGCTCAAGAGGCTTTTAAAGAATGGTTGCGAGAACAAGACAAATCAGAATTATTAGAGCTCGCTCAAGAGTATATGAAATATACAGTATCGGGTCAGGCTTTTCTTTTGTCTGGTCCTACTGGGGAATCTAACACTTATCAACTCTGTCCTCGTGAAAAAGTGCTCTGTTTAGCAGATGACGAAAAAGATGCTTACATTCAGCTCACTGCTGTTTTAGTCGTTGGAAGCCAAGTGATCTGGCCGAAAAAAAATCTCCAAACTCAATTTTTTGCGAGTCTGCCGCCCTTGGTCCAACAGCGTATCAGCTTTGCTGACAATAACGACTGGTCCTCTGATAGCCTGTTTTTTGATGCGGTTATCCATCATGGAGATCATGAGACACTGACTGTTTTGTGTCAACAGTTGGCCAAAAGATCAGGCCCTATCGTTTCTGTTCAAGGCTTATATCAAGGAGACCCACAGATTCAATTAGAAAGGCTTGTCATTGAGCGTTCTTTGAGTATTAACACCACTGCAGCAGGAGGTAATACTTATTTAATGACGATGAGTTAAAAATTAAAAATAATAAAAAAAGAGAGCCCAAAAAAATCTGCTTATATGTAAAACACCTCATTCAAATTGCGATTTTTGCGATCAACATCCCCATTTTTTTTATTTTTTGTAAAATTAAAAAATAAAATTCGATCTCGATCTCAATATTTTAATCATTAAGTAGAAATTATTTTTTAATCAGTAGATAGTCTTTTTGTTATAAAAAATTCTGTCATTAGAGCGGGGTTTTATTGAGTCTGATTAAAAAAAATTTTATTAAAATTTAAATAAAACATATGGATGAATATCTATTTCATTAATCAAAATCAATGGAAGCCGCTCCAGGTTTTTGGATATACCATCATTAAACAAGCAAGAGAGATTATTAATTTATCCATAGATAAAGCGGCCTTTGCCATTATTTTAGGTATTTGTCCTCTTATTTTTTTACCAAAATTACCTGAACAAAAATTATTATTTTATTTTTTAATATTGTTTTTATTGCTGAATATAACAAAAAATTTAACCTGTCATTTTTTAGCTCTCGTGAGCATCAGCTTTTTGTGGGGATGTTTGCATGCCAAAACGTTATTAACACAGGTGGATTTTCTCACTCAAGGTCAGAAAAATATCGTTGCAATAGTTAAAAGCGTGCAATTGCAAAAACACCATCAAAAAAATGAAAAGCCAAGAGTTTTATTACGTATTCACAAATTAGAAGGGAAGTATTTATTTCCTCCGATTTTTGTATCTGTCATTTGGAATGACCACTTGCCGTCGTTTTGCTCAGGCCAAAAATGGCAACTTAAAGTTCGAATGCGCGCAATACACAGCACTCTTAATGAAGGGGGGTTCGATAGTCAACGTTGGGCTGTGGCCAATAAACAACCTTTATCCGGAAAATTAATCTCTGCTAAACCTATTGATCTGCAATGTGATATGCGACAAAAAATGATCAGCGGTGTGAAAAACAGTATCAATATTTATGATTACGTCCGTATTCTGATCGCATTGGCTTTTGGTGAGCGAAAATTACTGAATAAAAATGATTGGGAACAATTGAAAAAAACTGGCACCGCGCATCTTATCGCCATTTCCGGTATGCATATTGCCATGGCGGCTCTTTTCGGTGCTTTATTTGCACGAGCCTTACAGTTTTTCTTCCCTATAACCTGGATACGGCAAGGCTTCCCACTCATGATGTCATGGTGTTCAGCCTTATTTTATATGTGGCTCGCCGGGGCCAGTGCCCCCACATTAAGGGCGATGCTGGCATTAACATTGTGGCTACTGTTAAGCGTTTTTAGAAAAAAATGTACGGCATGGCAAGTCTGGTTATGGACTGTGAGTTTGATTTTGATCATTGATCCTTTGGCCATTTTGTCAGATAGCTTTTGGTTATCTTGTTTTGCAGTAGCCGCTCTGATTTTTTGGTATCAGTGGGTCCCTTTAAGATTGTCTGAAAATCGTACCTGGTACCAATGGCTGCGGCAATTATTAATGAAATGGCTTCATTTACAATTAGGTATGATGTTACTGCTCCTGCCTATTCAAGTGGCATTATTTCACGGCATCAGCCTGTCTTCTTTGATAGCCAATTTATGGGCTGTCCCTATCATTTCGTTTATCACGATCCCTGCCATCTTATTAGCATTTTTAACTACCTTTATCCCTTTTATTGCTTCAATTTTTTGGTTTTTAGCGGATTTTTCTATCGGCCTTGTTTTTTCTCCTTTATTATTTTTATCTAAGGGCTGGTTATCCATCAGCAAAGCAGGGCAACTCATCAGTTACAGTGGTTGGTTGGCTGTCATTATTTGGCGTTTTCAATTTTGGAGGAGTCACCACATCATATCAGTTGTTATATTTTGTATTCTTTTATGGATATTTACTGAACGCTCTGAATATAAAAGATACAAATGGCGGGTAGATATGCTGGATGTTGGCCATGGTTTAGCGGTGGTGATTGAGCGTGGAGGAAAAGCCACCATATTTGATACTGGAGTGCGTTGGAAGACAGGCAGTATGGCATCTTCAGTGATATTGCCTTATTTAAACTGGCGTGGACTGGAACTTGAACATATTATTCTCAGTCACGATCATAATGACCATATAGGCGGCTTATATGAACTGTTAAAATTTTTCCCAAAAGCAAAGGTCACAGCCCCTTTTAATCCCTTAAAAAAATCAGATTTGATCACTTTTTCAGTTTGTAGCGAGGGCAATCAATGGGAATGGCAAGAGCTCAATTTTGAAGTATTTTGGCCTAAAAAACGCGAAAAAAACGCTAAGAATAACGATTCCTGTGTCATTCGGATTGACGATGGTCAACATAGTTTATTGCTCAGCGGTGATTTAGAAGCTAAGGGTGAATATCAACTCATTCAACAAGCGGGCCATAAATTGGCCTCTACTTTTTTACAAGTACCTCATCATGGTAGTAAAACGTCATCCACCTCACCTTTTTTAAGGGCAGTGAAGCCTACTTTCGCTTTCGCTTCGGTCTCTCGTTATAATCAGTGGCATTTACCAGCACAAAAAATAATCAAACGTTATCAAAAAAATCATATTTTATGGCGAGACACTTCTGTTTCTGGGCAATTGACCGTGTTTTTTTTTGATAAAACGTGGAAAATTCGGGGTTATCGCGAAGAATTCATGCCTCGTTGGTATCATCAACCACTTGGTGTTTTCAAACATCAATAAGCTTTGGATATTTTAATGATAACTGATCAAGATCTCTCTACGTGGCAAACCTTTCGTCGCCTTTGGCCAACCATAAATCCTTTTAAAATGGGTTTAATCGTTGCCGTTGTCGCATTAATTGTTAATGCGGGCTGTGATACTTTCATGTTGTCATTGCTAAAGCCTTTATTAGATGATGGGTTTGGTAAAACGAATAGTACAATAATGACTTGGATGCCATTGATGATTATTGCTTTAATGTTTATGCGTGGCACGACAAGCTTTATTTCAAATTATTGTATTTCCTGGGTATCAGGAAAAGTCGTCATGAATATCAGGCGCCGTTTATTTAGCCATATGATGGCCATGCCAGTCACATTTTTTGATCAGCAGTCTATTGGCACTTTATTGTCCAGGATTACTTATGATTCAGAACAGGTCGCCTCTTCTGCTTCCAGTGCTTTAATTACCCTCGTGAGAGAAGGGGCCTCTATTACTGGTCTATTTGTCATGATGTTTTATTACAGCTGGCAATTATCAGTGATCCTTATTGTTATTGCCCCTATTGTTTCAATCATCATACGAATAGTATCTAAACGTTTTAGAAACATCAGCAAAGATATGCAAAATACGATGGGTCAAGTCACTGCTACTGCAGAACAAATGCTTAAGGGGCACAAAGAAGTGTTGATCTTCGGTGGCCAAAAAACGGAAAGAGAGCGATTTAATAAGGTTAGCAATGATATGAGGCAACAAGGCATGAAAATGGTTTCAGCTTCATCCATCTCTGATCCTATCATTCAGTTAATTGCTTCTTTTGCATTGGCGTTTGTCTTATATGCAGCGAGTTTTCCTTCAATAATGGAAACCTTAACAGCGGGTACCATTACCGTGGTTTTTTCCTCCATGATAGCTTTAATGCGTCCTCTGAAATCTTTAACGAATGTGAATGCTCAATTCCAGAAAGGCATGGCCGCCTGTCAAACTCTATTTTCCATTTTGGATATGCAACAAGAGCAAGATTCAGGAACATTAGAAATCAAACGATCAAAAGGTGAAATTGAATTTCGTAATGTCACTTTTTATTATACGGGGAAAAATACCCCGACCCTTATTGACATCAATCTACATCTTGAATCCGGGAAAATGGTGGCTTTAGTAGGTCGCTCTGGTTCAGGTAAATCCACTATTGCTAACCTATTAACTCGTTTTTACGATGTCAGTTCTGGTCATATTTTAGTAGACGGTTGTGATTTGCGTGATTATAAGCTGAGGTCTTTACGTAATCAGATTGCATTAGTGTCTCAAAATATTCATCTTTTTAATGATACGGTAGCAAATAATATTACTTACCCTTTTAATGAACACTACAGTGATGAAGAAATAGAAAAAGCTGCACGTGTATCTCATGCTATTGATTTTATTAAAAAAATGGATCGAGGACTCCATACTCTTATTGGAGAAAACGGGGTTATGTTGTCAGGAGGAGAGCGTCAGCGCATCGCGATCGCACGAGCGGTATTACGTGATTGCCCCATCTTGATTCTTGATGAAGCCACTTCAGCGCTAGATACAGAGTCAGAAGGAATTATTCAAGAAGCCTTGGAACAATTAAAAAAAAATCGGACTTCGTTAGTGATTGCTCATCGGTTATCAACGATTGAGAAGGCAGATGAAATTTTGGTGATAGAAAATGGTTGTATTATTGAACGAGGGCGACATTTTGAATTGCTGGCTCAAAAAGGCGCTTATGCTCAACTTAATCGCCTCCAGTTTGGGAATATTTCATGATCGAGTTGTTTTTTCTTTAACCAATCCTTTTTATTTTACAGGAGCCCACTTTCACGTCGCAAACTGGTCAGATGTCAATTAAACTGCTCAGACTTTTTCTATTATTTCTTTTGGAGAAGCCAGATGCCAAAACAGGTAACATGGACCTTGCAAAAAGCTCAGGCGTTTTTTGAGCAACCCCTGCTTGAGCTTTTATTCACTGCCCAGCAGATTCATCGTCAACATTTTGATCCCCAGCAGGTACAAATTAGCACTTTATTATCTATAAAAACCGGTGCCTGCCCTGAAGATTGTAAATATTGTCCGCAAAGTGCGCGTTATCGCACGGGTCTTAAAAGCGAAAAATTAATGCAGGTGGAACAGGTTCTGGCTTCAGCGCGTCAAGCTAAAGCCGCAGGGGCGACTCGTTTTTGTATGGGTGCGGCCTGGAAAAATCCTCATCCCAGGGATATGCCCTATCTAGAACAGATGGTGAAAGGGGTGAAAGCCATGGGGATGGAAACCTGTATGACACTTGGAACCTTGGACAAAACCCAGGCAGATCGCCTCGCGAACGCCGGTTTGGATTACTACAATCATAATTTAGATACTTCTCCTGAATTTTATTCGAGTGTGATCACAACCCGTACCTATCAAGAGCGTCTCGATACCTTGGATGAAGTCCGTCAAGCAGGGATTAAAGTGTGTTCTGGAGGGATTATTGGGATGGGAGAAAGCCCCAAAGACCGCGCCGGTTTGTTGGTACAGCTCGCAAATTTATCGCCTCCGCCTGAAAGTATCCCTATTAATATGCTGGTCAAGGTGAAGGGAACCCCTTTTGAGCATAAAGAAGATTTGGATGTGTTTGATTTTATACGGACCATCGCGGTTGCGCGTATTATGATGCCTGCTTCTTATGTTCGTCTCTCTGCAGGCAGAGAAAAAATGAACGAACAAACACAAGCCCTGTGTTTTATGGCCGGCGCCAATTCGATTTTTTATGGCAGTAAATTGCTGACCACGTCAAATCCATCGGAAGACAAGGATGTACAGTTGTTTCGTCAACTAGGATTAAATCCACAATGGACTCAAGTAAAAACCGCTCCGCCTGAAAAAATTTTCGTCAACACCCTCTCAGAAAACTCGTCTCTTTTTGCACAAAACCAGGAAGTTGAGCAAAAAGAAGATGCCTCTTCTTTTTTTTATAATGCAGCCATTTAAATGAGCTGGCTGAAAAAAATAGATCAGGCCTTACAAAAAAGGCGGTATCAGGGGCTTTATCGCACTCGGTTCGTTAATCAAACAGGTACAGGTCGGTGGTTACAGATCAACGATCGGCGCTATCTCAATTTTTCAAGCAATGATTATTTGGGGCTCAGCCAGAATAAAGAAGTGATCAAAGCCTGGCAAAAAGGAGCAGAACAGTATGGCGTCGTCAGTGGCGGATCGGGGCATATTACAGGATATACAAAGCCTCATGCTGTGTTTGAAGAAACTCTCTCAGACTGGCTGGGTTACCCGCGCGCACTGTTGTTTACTTCTGGCTATAGTGCCAATCAAGCTTTATTGGCTGCGCTGCTGGAGCCAGGCGATCGGGTTTTGGCGGATCGTTTGAGCCATGCTTCTTTACTGGAAGGAATGCTCTATTCCGCTACTCGATTTTTTCGCTTTGAGCATAATCAAATCGATTCATTACAAAAACACTTAAAAAAGCCTTGCTCTGGAGAGACCTTAGTGATCACCGAGGGTCTGTTTAGTATGGACGGAGATTCAGCGTCTCTGGGCCTCTTACATCAACACAGTAGCGCGGCGGGTGCCCTATTATTAGTAGACGATGCGCATGGTATAGGCGTAAAAGGCGTAGAAGGGAGAGGGAGTTGCTGGCAAGAGGGAGTCAAACCGGAACTGCTGGTGGTCACTTTTGGAAAAGCCTTTGGTTTAAGTGGTGCTGCGATTTTGTGCTCAGAAGATCTTGCACAGTACTTCTTACAATTTTCACGACATTTAATCTACAGCACGGCGATGCCGCCAGCTCAGGCTTACGCGTTGTCGGTGGCGTTAAAATGCGTGCGAGAAGGGAATCATTTGCGTCAACAGCTTCAAGCAAATATTGTGCGATTTCGCCAGGGAATGCAGGGTTTCAGGAATCTATTGAGCACTTGTAGCGATTCTGCTATTCAACCCATTTTTTTTAAACATCGACCATCAATACAAGAAGTGGCACTGAAATTACGTGATTATGGGCTATGGGTGCCTGCAATACGCCCTCCTACAGTGCCGAAGGGGACAGAAAGACTGCGTATTACGATCACTGCAGCACAGGAATTTGATGATATTGATCGGTTATTGGAAGGAGTTCACTTGGTTTTATTATGATCTCAAAAAATTTTTTCATTGAATCGGTTAATAAAACCGCTATTGCTTCAGCCTTCAGCCGAGCTGCTCATAGCTATGAGCAAGCCGCTTCATTGCAAAAAGAGGTGGGCTTTCGTTTGTTACAGATGACCGGAGATATTAAAAAGTCTTGGGTGCTTGATGCGGGTTGCGGTACAGGATATTTCAGTCAATTTTGGCGCCAAAAGGGAAACAGGGTATTGTCACTGGATTTGTCTTTTGAGATGTTGAAAAAAGCGAAGAAAAAATCAGCGGCACAGGCTTATTTATTAGCAGATATTGAACATCTGCCTATTTTAGATCAAAAAATAGATCTGTGTTTTAGTAATATGGCGATTCAATGGTGTGATGATTTAAAAGTAGTTTTAGCAGAATTTCATCGAGTGACTCGATCTGGGGGCGTGATTTTATTTTCAACTCTGGCCATGGGTTCCCTTAAAGAACTTGCTCAAGCGTGGCAAAAGGTGGATGAGGAACCACATATTAATCGTTTTTTATCCTTCGAGGAAATCCAGCAGATCTGTACTCCTTATCACTCTGAATTAAAAATGTGCTTATCTAAAGTGTGTTTTCCTGATCTGAGATCACTCATACAGTCTTTAAGAGGTGTTGGGGCGACTCATTTACATCGAGGGCGTAAAGTGGGCTTAAGCAGTCGTGCACGCATCCAAAAACTGGAAAACGCTTATCCTGTCAAGTTCGGAGAGTATCCGCTCAGTTATCAATTAGTGTATGGGATTATTTATCGTGATTAAGTCTTGGTTTATAACCGGGACAGATACACATGTGGGTAAAACCTTTGCCAGCTGCGCATTATTGCAAGCCGCGGCTCAACAAGGCCATCTTACCGCGGGATATAAACCAGTCGCTTCAGGAAGCCAAATGACGCCAGAGGGACTCAGAAATCAAGACGCGATATTTTTGCAAGCCTATAGCACTCAAAAATTTACGTATGAACAGGTCAACCCCATCACCTTTTTAGAGGCTACAGCTCCTCATATTGCCAGCCGATCAGAAAGAAAAAAAATCACCCTCTCTGACTTATCTCAGGGATTGAGGCAATTAGAACGTTCAGCCGATTGGATATGCATTGAAGGAGCTGGCGGTTGGTTCACGCCTCTATCGGACAGCATCACCTTTGCAGACTGGGTTCAAAAAGAAAAGTTAAAAGTGATCATGGTGGTGGCGTTAAAACTGGGCTGCCTTAATCACGCGCTCCTTACAGATCAGGCCATTCGTCAAGCGAATCTTCCATTAGCGGGCTGGATAGCCAACACACTTTCCCCCGCTATGGATCGCCAGGAAGAATATCTCTCAAGCTTGGAAAAAAGATTAGCATCGCCATTATTAGGTGTGATCCCTTACCTTCCTATTGATTTGAAGGATACAAAAAAAAATCATCTTGCTGATTATCTCAATATTTGTTTATTAAATGAATAATATTAAAACGTGATTTTAATGAATGAACCGGGTAGTCTTTATTAATCTAATAAGCAAGACAGTTAATATCACAAATATGAATAAAAAAATTCAAATTAATATGAAAAAATTTTAAAAAATAAAAAAATTTTTGTAAAAAAAATTAAGTATTTTTATCAGTTTTAATCACAGATAGAGGGAATAGAGTTATCCACCATTCCTGTGGATAACCTTGTGTATTATCCATAAATAAATGCTCAAAAGCCAAGCTAGAAAGGGTTTCTTTTTAGATTGATGTTATTCTGTCCTGATTAAAAAATATTTTTAATAACAATAAATTAATAAAAATCAAGCGATAATCTTTTTGAAAAAAAGTTTTACAAAATTATTTTCTTTTTTATAAAAATGTAGCGTTCAGGACAGTTTCTGATTTGTGTTAAAAGATCATAATCAGTGAGATTCAAGTTTCTCAATTTAAAAGAGGCAAATGATGGCGATCGAACCGCTCCTTGGCTATCAATCCTTAGCTGATCTTATAAAATGCATTTTTAAAAAACTCGATAAAACTTTTTTGGGTGATTTATAAATCCTCTTTTTTAGAAGAGGTCAGTAGGTTTTCTAAGCAGTTTATTCAGAATTTTGCTCACTGATTTGATCCAGAGATAACGAAAAACTAGGAAGAAAGTGGTTCATAAAATAATCCATTTCAGGACTATTTATCATTTTGAGTTTTTTTTCTAGCCGTTTTTTTGCTTGAATAAACTCGTTGTTACCTGCTGATAATTCCTCTAAACATTTGATATAAGCGCATAAAGAATCGGCCTGTTTTATTAACATTTTTTCTTCTTCAGTTTGGTAGCTGTCATCTAATAAACTGTGAAAATCTTCTTGTAACTCAACGGGTAACATGTTGATCAATTGTTGTTGTGCGATTTTTTCTATTTTTTTATACGCATCAGAAATATCATCATTATAATATTTGATGGGTGTAGGAAGGTCACCCGTGATCACTTCACTGGCATCATGGTAGATCGCTAATAATGCAATACGTTCAACATTGAGATGGCCTTTGAATTGACGATTTTTGATGATAGCGATGGCATGAGCGACAAAAGCAACTTGTAAACTGTGTTCAGAAACATTTTCAGTACGTACATTACGCATTAATGGCCAACGATTAATGAGCTTTAACCTGGATAAATGTGCAAAAAAATGACTCATAGAAAATCTTTTCCATTTTATTCATGTTTTAATTGATAGGGAAACGCTGAAGAACTGAGAAATAAATTTGATATTAGGCGCGAACAGTGTCATTTCTAAAAATAATCTGATAATGAAGACTGAGTTTAGACAGAATTTTTTCCCTAATGGTAATCACATTCATCTGGGTTAAAAAGTCAGCGCGTCTTGTCCATTTCGTTTTCACTTCACTATTCACCTAAAAAATGATGGAGCATAGCATAGACTACTTTTGTCGGTTCTTCAGCGTTTTTATATTTAAAAATACGATTTCAATCACAATTGAGAGAACCAATCACTGGTTTCAATGATATTCGAATCGTTGCCAGAATTTTCGATAATTTTATTGACATTTGCTAATAAATTAACCTTCACTTGCTCAAATGTATTTTGATTAGGATATGTAACGTTTATCACTGTGTTTATCTTGTTGCCCTTTTTATCATTAATTTCAAATGTGACTGATTGAATTTTATCTTTATCGTCTGCTATGAGAACATAATCAATCACCTTTGCTGTTACTGTTTTAAACGCAACCAAAGTCTGCTGTTCTTTTAGTGTTCGGAAAAATGTTTCACCATCAGTTGCATAGCCTTTCAATTGATTGATTGCTTGATCAAAATTCGTTATACCCGGAAAGGTAATCGAGGTTTGTTTATTCTCCTTATCAGTAAGCTGAAATGTCACTGACTGGATTTGTTCAAACCCATTATCATCCTTGGTTAAAGTATAATCAGTGACCTTTCCAGTCATCTCTTTTTCTAATTTAAAGGAGATGTTTTGTTCTTTCAAGGCACGGAATAAGTAGCTTGATTCATTATGCCAAGCCACTTTCCAGCTATTGGCATCAATAATTTCTTTTTCGTCAAACTCTCCTTCAAAAAATTCATTATAATAAACTAAATAATCCTGGCTCGGTTGTGTAAAGTTATATCCAAACGCTGGCCAAACTTCATGTAAGTTATCCATAAAATCTCGAAAATCCTTGTAGGTGTTCACTGCCTTGGTACCTTTGTTAGGATCGTAAAATGACCAGATGCCGGGATCTTCTTTGTTTTTTTTATGGATGCTAATAACCATAGCGTGATTCGGTGACCCGAAATGAATAAAAGTGTTTTTATTGATTTGGCGTAGTCTATCCATAAAGGATTGATAGCTATCAATGCAAAAATCTTTTGTGGAATGGTTAATCTTGTGATTTGAAAAAAGCCCACTTTTATTCAACTGATCAATGTAGGCTTTTTTGGCCGCATCGCTGTTTAAAGGTAAGCACTGACTAAAGTGTAGCGATAATACATCTTTAAGCATGGGACCTAATAACTGACGGTAGTAACGATTAAGTAACTGATTTTTTACAGCATTAATGCTGGCGTCTTTCCTTGAAACTGTTTTGGAATATTGATCCGCAATATACTCAAGCATGAGCATATACTTCCTCCCACCGCCTGGTCCATGAACCCGTTCTTCCATGAGATAACGTGCAGATAAACCAAGACAGAGTCCTTGCAAGAAATTTTCTGCGTTTTTCTTATCACCATTAGTCATTAATACTTCAGCTATTTCTGGGATGATATCCTTAAGCTTATGAAGTAAAGCAGGACCTTGGTTGAAATCAAATGAATACTCTTTGTTTTCAATTCCATCTAATTCTTGATAGTAATGATTTATTTGTTGTTGTGCTTGTTGTTGTGCTTGTTGTTGTGCTTGTTGTTGTGCTTGTTGTTGTTTGATTGCTTTTTTCTTTGCTGGAGTGGTTAAAAGCCATTTTATATTTTTAATAAATTGCTTTTTGTTAATAAGACCCTTACTGGTTTTTTGTTTAAGAGCCACAGGCGTATTAGTGACTGAAACACAGGCTAACCTTTTCTTAGGATTATCTTCTGTTTTAGGCAGAACTTGATTTATATGGTGCGCATTTCTTATTCCAAATATATTACCTGGCATGATAAAAAATCACTCTTTATAGTGTGTCATTCTTCTGTAATTTAAAATTTAAAATTTAAAATTTAATAATTTAGTTTTTAATTTTGGCCTTTTTAATTCAAAAAGATTTTATTAAATTTAATTTAAAGAAACGTCAAATAAAGTTTCTTTTTGTAATTTTTAATTTATTAATTAAATTAATTAGCAGTGGATACAGTGCGGGGTAAAATAATCTTGATTATCAGCTATGGAAGTGTTAACAAAGTCAATTAAAGATTTTAATCCAAGCAATGGCGAAGAAAGAAAAGAAGGTGACATCAAGTTTATAAAAGCGTAAAGCCCTGCTTTTGTGTTTTTTTATTTTGCCAAAAAAACGTTCAATAGCAGAGAGGGGAATCATCATATTGATTTTGTTCACAGTGGCATCGCAAACACGTTTTAAATTTTAGGCGTTTTTATATGAATGTTAATCCGTCTGATGCAAATCAGCCCTTACTTAAAGATGATAAAGTTTACAATGACTCAAAAGGCAGACCTGTTGGCATCGCCACTCAAATAAACAAAGTGACCAATTGTGTCACAGATCCCAAAACAGATCCCACAAAAATTCCACCCATGACACCTGAAGATAAAAGAAAAATGGACGAGATTTTCAACCGCTGTTTTGCTGCTGGGGAAGCATTATTAGACCTCAAAAAGTAATCAGTTAGAGCTCATTATCCTACCCCTTAGCGGCTTCAGGCCACTCTAACTTCCCCCACCTTGGGGTCGGACGCGCTAGGTTTTCCAAGCGTGAAGGGTTTGGGTTTCTTCAAGCGCTCTGCCGAGAAAAACAAAGGCTCAGGCAAAAGACAACTCAAACCATCATCGTCCCCTCTCCGCTTCGAAAGCCTATACAGCATCGCCTTCATCGCATCGCGACCCCTCGAAGGGGAAATAAAGTGGCCTTAAGCATCAGGGGGATTAAAGTAAGCACCGGCATCTGGCACCCCGGCGGATTTTCTTTTTTAGGGTTCTGAAAACTATCCCTTCTTTAATTTTACCTTCAAAACAATTCCATTCTCGTGTTTTTAATCTCGTCACAACAATATTTAAGTTATTTACTGATATTTTTATGATTTATTTTTTTGATTAAATGTAAAGATAGAACAAGCCACTCGCCTAATAGATGTCCGCTTGCTTTCTTGTAGTGGCGCTGATAGAGAAACAGAGACTTCTTTTGATAAAAAAGCATTATTAGCCAACTCAAAAACTTTAGATGGAAAAAGTCCACTTGGACAAAATATGGCAAATGTTTTTGCTCGAGAAGGCGTTAGTAATGTCAGGGTGCAGGCGTATCATGGTGTAGGGATTATGCGTTGTTCAAGGACACAATGCTTTGATGGCAGAATTTCAAAAGTCAATTGAAAGTAGTAAGCAACGTATTGAATCTTATAAAAGAAAAAGCAGAAAGAAAAAGAGAGTCCTTAAAATTCAACTTAGATATGGAGCAACTGAAAGAGAAAAATAAGGCAGCAATAGCAAAATTAGAGAAACCAAAAAATAATATTCTTAAAAATCAGCGTATTGATGAAAAAATGATGCTGTACAAATTCGATGCCTGTCGCTATGGCTCAATATTTCATGACGACACTATGCAGGAACTGGCGTTTATGAAGAGAGTCTTATGTGGATAAAAAAATCGGGTTTACACTTCTCCCTAATTCCATTTTTATCTTCAACGAAGTTTTTATTAGAATGTGATTAACACGGCTGATTTTATATACATCCACAGAGAAACCCTCCGCATTACCAAAAAAATTGTACCCCTTGTCTCAACAAATTTTTCGGAACATAGTGATTGAGTCCATTTGTGTGACAATATTCTATCAATCCAGAGAGCGAAGTGACCCCTGTTTTTTCATAAATTCTTTGTAATCTATTCTCGATAGTTCTATGAGATAAGCACAACTTTGTCGCGATCTCTTTATTGGAGTTCAAGTCCCCTTATCGCTCAAGTCAGTCGTGATTTTTTGTTGACAGGGTTCAATTTTCGGCTGAAGGGATTGATCTACCCTTCAAAACGGTACCAGTTGTTGAATAAGTCCATTTTATCCTCCTCAATGAGATGTTCAATGGCGGCCATTAATGTTTCTTCTGTCGCAAAGCCTTGGCCAGTGGTGGAATTAAACCCCGCTATCTCAACGAAATCTCTTAATGCCTGGTGCTGTTTCACTAGGTACATTCGTTGAGAGGGGCGCACGCCTTCAGACATTTCTTTTTCATCCCATTGACGAGCTTTTTCTGGGCTCAGATGAAACAGCTTAAATAAGCGAACGATGATGCGAAGTATAACGTCGATGAAGAACAGGGAGATTGATAGGTTTACATCATAAAATTAACCATTAATATTGCTTAAAGCGACATTCATTGATTTTTATTGACATTCACACATCACAAGGAAGTGACTTTATGCCTCAGAAGTATTCAACGACTTTCATTCCACCCTCTCATTTTTTTACATTTAATCAATACGATTATTTTGGCATCAAAACCAGAGACAGAATTGATCTGATCAAACAATTATCGCCCTATTATGAAAAAAAGGGGTTATGTCTGGCCTTATCGATTCGCTATCTGATTGAAGAACGCCATCATCCTATGAGGGGCGGTAAAAATTATCTGTTTTGGTTAAAAAATCTGGTGAACAGTGAAACTGATGCCGCCCTCACCACAAAAGACGTGGAAGATATTGATGCTGTTCAGAAAAAAATCCTCAATCACTATCGTCGTCAACATTTATCCACGGAACTTGAAAAGCTGGTCGCCCTCAACAGCAGCCAGGAGATGGAAATCGCCGCCAGAGAATTAAAAAAGGAGTTAAAAAGCCCTACAGATTCTACATCGTCTCAACGTAACAAAGATTTGAGAAATTATACTCAAGATTTGTTTATTCAAGCTCGTCAAGAGTACGCAGACAGTGTCGAGGCCAGTGGCTTAAAATTTGATATTCAGCAGACTAACATGATCACGCATTTGAGTTCACGTATCCACATTTCCTATTTACATTTTCTTCATCAACTCAAAGATCTCAATGAAAATAAATATTATTTACTCTGTATTGGCCAGCATGCCATGGCCGTCAGTTTTATTAAAAAGAACAATAAACATTACTGGACATTCTTTGATCCGAATATCGGCGCCTTCTCTTTTGAACATTATGAACAATGGCATTATTTTATGAGTCATACTCTTTTTTATAGTGTGATCCCAGGGACTGAAAAAAGAAGATATGATTTTTCTGATTTAAAGAATATCAAAAATGCAACTATTGTTTACACCCCGTTCGTTTCCAGAAAAAATGATATTGACAAGACGCCCTGGAGAAAAATATTTGATTATCAAGAGCATTATTTAATACTTTCTTTGTTTAATTTACACAGACAAAATAAAAAATTCCGGCTGAGTGAGGACATTGAAGCGCAGATTACAGGCTATATTCAAGATAAAAAAAGAAAAAAAATCCATCAAATTGAACTCAAAATTTTTTATCAAAATACAGAAAAAAGACTCATATTACCCTTTCATTCATGGAATGAAATACGTCAGTTGATGAATAAACGAATCGACAGCCGCGGTCAATTGATACTCAATGATGAGCTCATTCAGGGCCCCTTCAATGTGCAGCTGATCAGTGATTTAACCCCTGCTGACACGCTGTCTGGTAGGGTCAGACAGGCCATCACCCTCATCAGTAAAATTGCTGAGGGGAGGTTGGCGTATGATTTTATTGCGCAGGATGGAGGCATGCATCAGTTATTCAAAGGATTTTTTCAAAATGACCAGAATGGTTTGGATAAATACGCCTTGATGTCGGTGATTTTCAATATCAGGGAAAATCAGCAATGGATGTCTCAAGCGAAAAAGTTATTAATGATGGAGAGCCTTCACGGTAAATTCACGCAGGTCACCGATCAGCAGGCACTGGAAATCTGTTCTCAAGCCAACATCCTTAAAAATAAACACACCCTGGATTTGATTTCTTTATTGTTCAAGGAAAATCATCCCGATTTTTCTTTACGCGCCATTGCTCAAACGGTGTATGTTTTTAATGGCTATCAAGATTCACATCGGGATACCCATACCCTGGGCCTTTTATGGATGAAAAATCAAATGAGGGCTCAGGGAGAGGCCGACTTTTTTTCAAATGCCATCAGCACCCATACTTTCCTGAATCATCAAAAATCAGATATCCCGCTCAATCAGGAAGATGAGCATCGATTAAGCGCCTTCAACGAAAAATTTTCCTCCTTAAGACAGAAGATAGAAAAAAATGATCCCCATTTTTTTCAAACCAATGACGCTTTGACGGTCGAATTACCTCAAAAAAAGGGGTTTTACTGGATACTGTCTGATAAACACCTCCTGGGATTCACCATCAAGGAAGAGAAGCTCACGCTCTATGATCCGAATTTTGGGGAAATCATTCAACAAAAAAAAACCAGCCCTCATCGATTGACCCGGTTTCTGAAAGCGTATCTGGATTGTAAGGTCGATGGTCATCAAACCCGGGGAGAGCTGTATGGTTTTACACAGTTCGAAGGGCATTACCGCTTCACCATCAAGGAAGCCCATCTCGATCGTCTGACCTCATCAACAAAGACAGAGCTGGACCACTTCAATACCTTGATGGCCGGTTATACCGCTGAAAAAAAGTGGATTGAAAAATTGCCTGAAGTCACGATGGAAGGACTGTCTTTTGCGCCTGCCCTGATGGATAAAATGGGGGTAATGAAAAAAAACAGAACCCTGTCATCCCGTGATTTTAAACAGACGGAATTTTCTTTCTCTGATCTGCAGTTTCATGCTCAAAAATTAACCTCTTATTTCTCTGAAACAGAGATTTCCGATCCCCATTTTAAAACCGCGATAGACATATTGAGAAAAAAATCACAGCAGGCTTCTCAAGGGAATTTCTTAATGGGTGGGAATATGGAAGACAAAATGGACGCCACTGCTTTAAAAGCATTACTCGCAAGAGAGTCCTTTCAGTCTTCTTCCGACGGCGTCAAAAAGACGAGCCTCCTGAAAACGTTATCCTCCCCTCATCATGCAAAAATCATGACCCGTCTCCATCATTCAATGCAATTTTATGCGTACTGGCTGGCGTTTCGTGAATGGATCACAGTCAGTGAACTTCTGCACAATATCCATTTAACCCAGGAACAGAGAACCCATTTCAACGGACAACTGACCCTGCTCAAAGCCGCTTTAAGTGCGAATATGTTGACGGATCTGGCCGGGCTGGCGTTACATCAATGGGGAACGCATTTAAATAAAATGAGTCAACATGGGATGTTGTATTCTGGTATCAAAAAAATACAGTTTGACCTGGGGCGGCTCTTAACCCGATACGGTGCCCCTATTTTACCCATTTTTAATGCCGGATTTGATATTTATGAGGGGGTGAATGCATTGAAGGCGTTATCTGGCACGGCGGATCGTGACAAGAGGCAGGATTTGATTGTGCACGCGACGCTTTCTGGGGCTGGGGCACTGCTCTCCATTTCTGTGGCGATGGGGTATCTGATCGCCGCCACGACAGCGTCTGCCACCGCGGCGACCCTGGCCGCCTTCGCGGGCCCTGTCGGCCTGGGGGCGGGGGTCGTCTTGCTGTCCGCCAGTCAGCTCTATACGGGATTTCGTCAGCTGGAAGATCTTCAAAAACACATTGAATTGACCACCACAGAAAAGTGGCAAAACCTGGGGCGGGCGCTTTTGGGACTGGATATCAGTGCCCCCGTCAAGGAGCGATATGACCAGACCCGCACCCGCACCCGCACCCGGGTTCGGGTTCGGGCAGACTATGACGGGAAATTACGCAAACAGGCAGAGGCCCTGTTTGATCAACCTGCCTGGTCGGATATCGCAGAGTACTACTACAGTGCAGGGGACTTTACACTCACAAAACGCTTTTTTAAAAAAATTATTCGCATAAAAAACCGTCTTCATGTCCCTATTCATAATCTGGGTTCATATGATGTCATGACGACATTAGAGGATAATATTTATCCTGATGATGTAGCAAGTAAATTAACCGACCATTCTGCTTCTGACGATGTACAAAAAAATCTCATCGAGATTGTGGACAGTGAACATTATTATTTTGAAGCCTCTCCTCTACATGGGGTAAACGACCTCATTGAGGCGACTTCTCACTCAGACAGGCCCGAGCCACCTTTACAAAACGCCACCCTCTTCAAGATAGAACGAGGAGTGAATCAGGGGCCCCTGACCGCCTTGTTTCATTTGGGGGATGGCAATGACAGGGCCAGAGGCAGAGCCGGGAGAAAAAATATTTTTAAAGGGGGACAAGGGTCGAAGCATTATACGGGAGGCAATCAAGCCGACGTCTTTTATTTGTTCACGGCCACTGTGCCTGAGACGCGAAGTTATTTTAACGGAGGTGAGGGAGAAGATCTGATCATCGCGGAGCACGATTTAACGGGCACCCCTTATCAAGGATATGGGATTAACTTACAGAAAAACGAAGTGCGGTTCCGTATCAATCAAACAGAAAATTTTTGGCCCTTAATAGCGAATTTAAAAGAGATTGAGCATATTCATGGACATATGACAACCCGAGATTATTTAGTGGGGAATGAAAAAAACAATATTCTGAACGGTTTGGGGGGCAGAGATGAAATCTGGGGGCATGGAGGAAACGACACCTTAATCCTGGAACAGGGCATCGCCAGCGGTGGCCCCGGCATTGATCACACCATTATCCTGAAAAATACCCAACCTCATCCGGTGAATGTCAGCCTTCATGACGACGGAGAGGAGTCGCTGTCTTTGATCACTTTTCAGTACAGATATGATGAAATCAAGGACGTTACACTTCATCTCAATGATGATGGACAATATGATCTGCAAATTCTTTTAAAAGCAAAAGATAAGGCAGAAACGACTGCCATCATAAAGAATGCGTATCAATGCGAGGGGGCAGAGAAAAACCAGTGGTTGTTAAGCAGTGCCTATATTTTCAATACATCGGATGGCATCTCCTTATTTGCCCAATTTCCTGAGTTGATTCAAAAAAATGCTCAAGGAGAGTTTCCCTTTATTCCCCGGTTCCAGGCCCAGTACACGACCCTGCTCGATGCCCCCCATCAAGACTATTTTAAAATGCAAGAGCCAGACAACATCAGACTGAGCCTCAACAAAAGCCCTGACGGGGATTTTGTGAGTGTGGGTAAAGACACCCTTCGACTGAGCCTCAATACCCAGTTGGTCCTCAACGATACGCCTTTTGATGACATTTTAAATGGCGACAGGCAGGATAATGTGCTGATCAGCAGCAGAGGCAACGACAAGTTAAGGGGAGGAAAGGGTCAGGATATCTATCAGATTCAAATGAAAGACAGCGCTCAGACAGAGCGCACCGTCTCTATCGATAATAAGGATGATCAGGCGGAGCTTGAGGTCGATCTGCTGATGTTACCGTTCAAGATAGAGGACCTTAAGATCGAAACCAGCGGTCAGCATGTGATATTAAGCCCATCGAATGAGCCTCAAACAAACCTCAGGATAAAGCTGCTCGACTTTATACGCGACAAGGCTTATCGACACCTCATGCTGATGGATGTTGAGCAGCAGTTATTTGAAATTTCCCTGAATCAGGAGAATCGCCCTTATTTTTTTCATCCTCAGAGCCACGTGAATGCGACAGAAAACGCCGATTTTTTGCGGATTTATGGAGGAGATGTTCTGGCCGATAACACCCTGGATGCCAAGGAAGGCAATGACAATATTTTCGACAACAGTGATCGTTTACATACCCTCAGAGGAGGGGAAGGTGACGACACCATTGTTGCCCCGAAAGGCAATAAAAAGCTTTTTGGGGGGGCCGGTCATGACCAGTTGTTTTCAGGAGAAGGGGATGATGAACTCAATGGCGGCCAAGGAAACGACCGCCTTTCAGGAGGGAAGGGAGATGACACTTATGTCATTCACCGTCAAGACGATCGCACCTATATTGAAGACAGTGGGGGAACCGATGAGATCGTCTTGATGGGGATGGCCCTGAAAGATCTCAGAGTGGTCAAAAAGGATGAAGATATGTATTTATTTTCAGCGCAGGAAGAGGCCCGAACCCCTTTTTCTATCAAAATAAAAAAAGGGGCCAGTTCTTCTGAACATAAGATAGAACATTTATTTGTAAACGGACAAGTCGCTTTAATAGAAGAAATCGCTTTATGGGATGCGAATGAAAAACAGGCATTCATCGATCAGCATAATCACGCTTTCCTGTTTCAAGGTGGGCCTTTCAGTGGATTAGGAGGCGTCTTTTAATCCCGATTTATTTCAACACCCCAATTGATGAGATCAATTGATCCCAGATATGACAATAGACTAAGCCAATTAAGGCAAACCAGTACTGAATTTTTAAAGATAGAGCAAGTCTTACATGTTCCTCGCCAGAAAATTAGAGACAATCATACCCCACTATTATTTTATCTTAAATCATCGATAATCGGAATGGGTGCATATGCAGAGATGTCTTAAACGGTATCATCTCGCTATCATCAACGGTGCTGAAATGGGCGTTGATGAACGATCATTTTAAAGCCATAAAAAGCATCACTTAAAGCTGAGTAGTTCTATATTTTTTATAAACAAGAGTGTAGCTATATGAACGTGAAACTGACTTTAACGGCTATTTTGTTTGCCTTGGCAAGCTAGGTTTGAGCGAGTCCTTCTAAAAATACAATCAATGCCTGTGAAAATTTGGAGACATTTGTTAATAAGCCGAATAATTTAAAAAACCTGAGATCCTCTAAAAAAATGGTCGATTTTTCGCTACATCAGAACTCCTTGGTGAGATGAAAAAGCGTCCAAATTGTCCAGTTGCATTTAAAGACATTGGCCTGATTGACTCGCTTTTTAACTTCAGTAATCGCCAGCTTTGCTACTTCTAATGTAATAGATATTGGTTAGTTGCTTTTGAGCGACCCTGCTGTTGATAGTCCACACCATGCAATTATCCACATGAGAAGACGTTCTTTTCTAGATCAGCCACTTCGATAACGCTCTTCAGTCTCTGTTTAAATATTTCGGGCACAGTAGCTAATCAGCAGAACCGGATTAGTGAAAATATTGGCATAGACGGTTAATCCGATTCTTAGTCATGACTAGCGCGCTCGGCTGACGTCAACAGCCATTGTTCTGCCGCATTTCCACCTGTTATGCCACTACTCTTTTAGTAGATGCGATTGTGTAGTGGTCAACTAAAATTGGCCATCCTACCTGAGTGTTCATGGAACAGCCGCGCTGATTCATTTGGCGTTAACCCACCGTTATACCAGTGGGGTCTTACATCGTAATGGGTAATGGAGCCTTAGGCCGACACCAATAGCGGATGAAACGGACATCAAGATCAAAGGTCAGTGTAAATATCTTTATCGGGCTGTTGACTCCTACTATTCGGGTTTTAAAAAAATTGAAATCATTTAAAAATAAACACTGTATTAATTGAAGTCTTATATTTTAAATTTTTAGATAAAATATACATCGCTTATATTAATTATTCTTAATAAGGTGTTTTGTTTATTTAAAAATTTTAAATTCATCCAAAAAAACAAAAGTGCTACACCTCTATTAATAAATAGTGACGATGACTTGTTCTTTTAAATTAATTTTGAATAAATTTTTTTATTAAAAGGCTAAACAACCTATCATAAATTTTACATTTGACGTTAATACGCACGACTAAAAATCATGTGAATAAGCAAAAGAGTTCAATATATTTTTTCAACATAAAGACAGCAGAAAAATAGGTTTTTTAACGAAAAGAGATTTATCATAACACTGTAAAAAAAGTAATGTAACTAACTAAAATAAAACAACAAAAATTTTTTATTAAAAAATTTGAAGTTTTTCATTTTATATAAAAAATTTTGAAAAGTTTTTTTTAATAAAAATTATTAATTAATATTAAAATTATTATCATAAAATTGATTGATTTCAATAAATACATTATTAATAAGGACTTCTTAATGAAAGAATGGGAGTTCTTATTAATGTTGAATAATATTATGAAATCGAATACTAACCAGTTTGAACTCAGCGAAAAAATTAACAGTGAGTTGTTTAATTCAGATCCTTTGTCTTATTTAAATTTTAATAAGATAATAGATGAGATTGCTATAAATAATATTAAGGATATTATTAATAATAACGATATTCTTGAACAAGAAATTATAAAATCTGATGGGCAAGGAAGACCCTTAAAAATAAATATTAAATCGAATTCAATTATCGCTGAATCATTTAATCAAGAATCAATCATTAATATCAAAATAAATAAAAATGATGATTTATCACATAATAGTAAAATTAAAATTTTTGATAAAAAAGAACAGTTAAAAGAAATAATAAAAATTACAGAAAATTCAAAAAATTCATTTAAAATATATCATGAAACCTTTAACTCAAAAGGAATATTAATCAATAAAAAAGAAATTGAAAAAAATCCTGATAACAGATTAGAAGAACGTAATCATATTTTTGAATATTCAGAAGAAAAATTAATTAAAAAAATTGTTACAGAAACATCTTATAATTCATCTAAACAAAAAATATCTTTTTTTAAAAAAACTAAAAATTTAAAGTCTGGACAGGCTGAAGAAATTAAAGAATATTACGATAATGATTTTTTATTAAAAAAATCCAAAATAAAATTTTTTGGTAATAAAAAAATTAAAGAAACTGAATTGGATTGTAGCTTGACAACCAATTCTTTAAAAGAGCCCCAAAAAACAGAAAAAAAATTTGATGACTTGGGTAGAATAATTAAAGAAGTGATAAGTTTTTACGATTCATCAACAGATAAGATGACGTCTCAAAAAACCATAAAAATAAAGTTTGATGATTTAGGAAGAGTCACTGAAGAAACTACAAAAATGGATAAAGTATTAGAAAATAAAATTAAAATTAAAACAAAATGGGATTACGTGAATAGAGTAATAGAGATTAAAAAGGTTTACCGTCAATCAAAATATATTACAAATATAAAAACAACGAAAAAATATTATGATAGAAGAGGTTTGTTAATCAGAGAAGAAGAGAAAGAAATCATTAAGGATCACCGTGATATAGAATCAAAAAAACTGATCAATGATTTAATTAAAGAATATGATCATGATTCATCAGTAACAAGACCAACTATAGCACAGGAAGACAACATTAAAAATGTTGAATCAACGCTAGTCAATGAAAATATTGAGCCTGCCGTAAACAGTTTTATAGATCGTTCCTCGGTATTAGGGTCATTCGTATTAAGTTCATTATGTAAAGAAATTAAAAATTTCTTTACTGCTCCCGCAGAACCTGCTCAAGCGAATAGGATACCTCAAGCTCATGTTTTTGAAAAAGTGGATATGCTCCCGCAAAATATTGCGGGGTTTTCGCATGCTGAAAAAGTGACGCAGAGTTTAGAAAATAAAAAGGCAATCATGCCAATGGTAAATGATTTTACGTCTCCTGTTAATTAACCATAGGCATTTTTTTTGATGAAAATATTTTAGTGATTAAATATCGATCATTGGTTCTGTTGAATTAAGCGATTGCATACGGCGTTACAAACGCTGTATGACTATCCTATTCAAGGATTAGATGGAATTGAAAACAAAGAGTATTCATTTGATTTCAACCAAGGTTATGCCTTACTTCATAAGCTTAAGGATATCATCCCAGAAATAGCTGAAGTATTAATGACTAATGGTGATAAGGAAAACGCAAAAAATTTATTTAAAGGCCTCTGTTTTGGCTTATCTACACGTTATCTCATGGAAGAACGGATTCATGGACCAGGCGGTGGGAGGGATTATATGCTCATGCTTGAGTATATTGTGGATCAATATTCCAAAATAAATTTGATGATTTTTAACGTTTTCTGGCTAACTTGCGTGCAGTATCCCGGGGTCTACATAGTGTCGTCATGAAGTTTTGAGCCATAGAGCCAGGCATCGTATTTGCACGGCAGCGAGAAAAGAGGAGGTATTCTTTGCATCATAAAGAGTGGCAATCCCGCGCCCGCGCTTGAGGTGTAGAAAGGCATTCTCCATGAGGTGCCGGATGTTTGTGCTTTATCATAGTGACGTTGAATTTGACGATTTTTTTAGGCGGGATGACGATTTTCATGCCAGTTCAGAAATGACGATGAGGCAATAGTTGAGATGTTGATAAAGGACATTAAATTTGCCAATGCCTATATTCATCAGCTTTTTTTTGTTTGAACTTGATGAAGAAGGAAGGCAAGAAGCTTTTCTGATGGCTTTGTGTCATATTGTCGAACCCCGTGGAGGTATGACCGTCATTGCAGATAAAGCAGACGTATATAGAAGAAAAAAATTCTACAGAACGCTATTCGAAAGAGGAAACCTGATATTAAAAACAATGCGGCAGGTCCTACATGCCGCAGGATTCCATTTTTCAAACATGATTTCCTGTTAATTTCATTTTAAATAACTCTGATGTTCTTGAACACTGTATAGCACATACCGAAAAAAAATCTTTGCGGGTTAAAAAAATTCTCTTGGGAAAGCCAGCAAAAGAAACCGTCATTTTTTAATCATTCACAATTTACCAAGAAGGATCATTGTTCTTCCTGTTTTTCATAGCATCTTATCCCCCCTGTGCTCCAATTCTCCGAAAACCTATCCTAATACCCCTCAGCGAAAATCAATCCCTTGAATTAATGCTTGTTAAGGCTCCTTGGAATACAGGCCAAGAATGAATAACCTATTTTTATCCCCACAACCCCTTACCGAGACACATAAACTCAATGGGTTTAGTTGTGATGAACCCTCATTAGCCGATTGGCTGATGCTCGTATTAAAAAATTACTTTAAAAACAGAGTAAACGAGTTGTTCTTAATTTAATAAGGAACCCTAAAAATGTCTAAAAAACATTTTTTTAACTCTATATATGGCACTTTGATAATTATGCAAAAGATTGCTTGTTCTATTAGGGGGGGTGATATAGACTTAGTTTATTAAACTTGACTCATATAAGGCAGCCATGCAAACCTATAATATCCATGACGCTAAAACGCAGCTTTCCAGACTGGTCGAGATGGCCTCTAGAGGCGAGTCGTTCGTGATCGCTAAGGCAGGTAAGCCAATGGTGAAGGTGATCGCACTCGACACACCGGAACCGTCTCAAATGAAACGATTTGGTTTTATGGCTGGTCAGATCAAGGTGCCAGACGACTTTAACACGATGGGCGCGGACGAAATTCAAAACCTGTTCGAGAGCCAGTAGTGAAGCTGCTGCTGGATACCCATTTGCTGATTTGGGCGGCAGAGAGCATTGAGCGCTTACCGACAGATGCTCGTCACCTGATGGCCAATCCGGAAAATGAATTGATTTTCAGCGTAGCAAGTATATGGGAAGTTGCCATCAAGTCCGGGCTGAACCGGCCCGATTTTCAGGTCGATGCGCGCATGCTGCGTCGTGGCCTGATCGACAACGGATACTGCGAACTGCCGATACTCAGCCAGCATGCGGTTGCAATCGATGCCTTGCCTATGATTCACAAAGACCCGTTCGACAGACTTCTGATTGCTCAAGCAAGGGTCGAGGGAATTACATTGTTAACCGATGATGCCACCTTGGCAAAGTATCAAGGTTCGGCAAGGCTGGCTTGATGATCAGCTGGGGAGAATCAACCATTGAAGGTTAATGATTAATATATAAGGTTTCAGTTTGTAGCATTCCTGCATAGACTGCCATGGCGTTTTGTTACTCAATGCCGATTGAGGCAATTGTGGGTTCTAAAGACAGACATAAACGTCAATTTACGTTCAAATTCCCTTTTGTATGAAAAAACCACAGAGACCCAATCCAGATTTTACCAAAAAAATGCCACTCCTTGTCTCAGCAAATTTTTCGGAACATGGTTATATAGTTATTAAGTGCATTTGTGTGACAGTATTCTATCAATCCAGCCAGTGAATTGACCTTCATTTTTTCATACATCCTTTGCAATCTATTTTCGACAGTTCTATGGGAGAGAGATAACTTTGTCGCGATGTCTTTGGAGGACAGCTTCTGAAGGGCGTAAAATATGACATCAAGCTCTTTTTCTGTAAAAAGTGTCTGAGGAGCTTTGGCCAATAGCCATGAGGGCTATCGTTTTCGCCTACTTCAGGCGCTCCTTTAAATGTGTGTCATCTTTTTTCTCTGTTTTTTCGTACACTGAAGATATTTTTTCCGAAATTTTGTTTGAAATTTCATTCTTTTCTCTCGCGTCTTCTTTATACATTGAATGTATCTTTTTATAATCTGAATCAGATATTGCTCCATAAGATTTAAGAGCAGCATCTGATGTTTGTCTGAAATCATTCGACTTGAATTTGTGAATTATTGCTGCGTTCTGTTCTTCTTGAGTCTTTTCGGGGTCTTTAGATATGTCAAGCGCTGAGTCAAGAATCTTCACAAATGTTAACGCTGGGTCTTTTGCTGATAGGTTTTTTGCCCTCTTATTTTTAAAGTGATCTGATAAAGGATTTTTATTAAGCTGTTCTCTCGCTGGTTATACAGGCAGTTGATTTAACTGAGAATCTTTTTTTTGTTCAGTTAACTGATTTTTGTCAGGCTCTGTTATCTCTGGCTGTGCAGGCGTCTGACCTAATTGATCATGCTTTTTTTGTTCTTGTTACAACTCATTTCTTTTAGCTTTGTTGTCCATTATTATCCTGTTTTCACGAGCGGCATTATCAATCATCGTTATGCTCGCGTCAGCTTTCATTTGCCGGTCTTTATTGTTATCTGATATTTTATTCTACATAGCTCTTTGATTTTGAAACTCATGATATTTTTGTCTTTTCCTGCTATTACTCCATGTAGCTATTGCTTCATTATTCCATCCAATTTCGGTTAGAGCGGCTTTATCCGCTTTTCTTTCGGCCTTTTTTGTCTTGCTCAACTTGCGACGGGCCTGATGCGCCTACCGTTTGCCCGAGGTCTTGATAATGTTCAATCAGTTTTTCACCAGACTTGACGTCTTCTTCAATGGCTGACTTTACATCAGAAAGCATGTTCTCTATACGTACTGTGATGCGCTGGTCATTGGAGACACCCCTTCTAAATGAGGCCAGAAGTTCATTCGCTTTTTTAATTTCTTTCTTGTTTTTGATGAAGAACCACCGACTCTTCTCGAAGGATTTCAAACAATGCTTTGAAAAACTCTCATAGTTGTCGAATCCCAATTTCAATGACTGGAAAGGCGCATTGGCCGCTATGGTAAGAAATGAGAAAGTCTCAAAGTCCTTGTTGCCCATGTTTTGCTGAATCAGCGCTGTCGGAGATGTATCATATTTCTCAGCCTGCTCAATCCAAGCTTCATAACCTTGAGTGGGAAGCTCGCCAGATTGAGCAAGTTGCGAAACAGTATAACAAGCCCTGTTAAATGGCGTGTAATATAACCGTTTATCTTTCGACACACTACCATGGAGAGGCACTTTAGCCACTAAAACACACTCCTTGACAAAATCTTTGTCATAACACATGCGTTTAAATTCTTCACTATTTTGTGATGTTTCAAACATTATCTTTGATAACTGATTGGCATAGTCAACATGAATTCTGACTCCTCCTTTTTTTAGCGCCTGTAACCTGGAGTGAAGCGGTATCGCCTCTGAGACATCAGACTGAGCGACGGATTGATGAGGCTTTAAGGACTCTGCAGGCAATATGGCGGAGGCAGCATAACAGTTAGATAAGGTGGTTTTACTGGGTGTTTTTATGGTCTTTTTAACCACAGCTGTACTGACGGCCTGATTGGTTTCCTTGGATATTGATTCAGGTGTCACTGAATATTTTAAATGTTCTCTGAGATTTTTTACAGCCCGCCGTGTAGCTTGCTCTATTTTTTGATGATTTATCGAATCGTTTTTTAAGATTTTAAGAATGTTTTCACATAAAGGTGTTATTTCTTCTGTTTTAGTTATTTTTTGCCATTTATTTTCCTCTTCATATAATTCTGGTTCTTCAAGTTCTGCAACAACGGCTCTTATGAATAACTTTGTCGTAATTGGAATCTCATCTGAAGTTGAGGGATGACTGGCGCTAGCAGTGCGCACATATTCTCTATAGGAATTATTGATGTATCCAGGACCCGTTATACTCTTTTTTGACTCAATATCCCTTTTTTCCTCTTCAATATACTTTTGTACCTCATTTTTTTGTGGGAAAATCATACGAGGTTTGGCAACTTTGATAGACCTTAAGTCTTCATTTCCTATTTTACGTGTAAAAATTTTATTTCTTTTTTCAGACAATTTCATGAAATCTTCCCCTATTGATAAAACATGGCCAGAAGAAGAGTAGATATTTATACATCTATTTAATCTATTTGCTAGCTCTATAGCTGTCTCGTCGTTCATGTTACATGCTATAAGATGTAATGGTTTTCGAGTACCCGCTGCTTTATTGATTTCTTGTGCCACATTTGAGTGACTCTTTAGGTAAGCAACGAATTGTTTAGCATTCATACCTATACAATTTTCATGCCTTCTTAATGTAAATAGACCGTCTCTAGAGTGTATTGCAATAGCGTCTTCATTTTTTTCTCTAAAATTAACCAGATAACCTGTGCTTATGGTTTTTTGAGAATCCTTTGTTCTCTCACTCTCAAAAATGACATAATTTTCAGTTTTTTCAGGTAATTTTGAATTGGTGTCTTGAGATTTTTTAAAATGATCAACCAATTTGGCACAAGAAGATTCAGATGCAGATTCAGATGCAGATGCAGAATTGTTTTCTTGTCGATGAGAAGGGAATATTTTTTCACCTATAGCTTTTAATATTTTTAACATTCCTGGTTTTAATTAATTAATTTAATATGTAAAAATTTTATTTAAAATTGATGGACTGATTCACTTATGGCCGATCCATAAATAAAAGATGCAAACTTTTTATTTTCTTAATATTTTTAAAAAAAATTATTGATAAATTTAAGCCCCTAAGTATTTTTATATTCCGATTTTTAGAGGCATGATTTGTGTATTTTTGATTTAATTGTGGTTTTTTGTTATTCCATTTTACTTTCCTTCAATAAATAATCGATATCAAAAAACGCTCATCTTTTATGTAATCAGAATAAAAATCATCAAAAAATCACGAAATAACCTGAATAGAGTTCTGAAAGTGTCATATACGTGATGGGAAAGTGGAAAAGGAAGATAATGGAGTTCGATCTTCATCCACAATGCAAGAGTATGTGAGCAGGAGGAGAGATAAGAGCGTTTAACGAAGATTAATGATCTGATTTTAAAATAAATAGCCATTTAAATTGGCTGATTAATAGCGTTTCTGGTTCCGTTACTCCCCAAACCCCTAATATCTCTGATTTACGTACAGAACAATTTTTAAAAATTACAGATTTAGCATCAGTATGATTCATGGGTTGCATCGATTTTCTTGGTTCTAATCAAATTCAGTGCGGACCTGACTTGCTCTCATGCGCACATTAGGCTGATGAGCCAGCCACCGGATTTTATTATAGTATCCCGAGCCTCCGGAAACACCGTCACCATGGTAGCCATAAACTTTTGCTTCTACTTTTTGATTGTTGAATTCATTACGAACATGTTCTGCTAGAGGTTTAATCTCACATAAATTTTTTTATTTTTATCTGACTTCAGTATTTTTAAACGATCTGATCGTATAGGCGTCAGCACTTTCGCAGGAGGTTAAGCGTATGTCTATTGATTGATCTATTTTTATTAACTCTTTAAGTTCACCAACCATATCAGCAGCGCTTTTCGTTTGACTGTCAGACCTGGCTGTATCGTAAATATTTTTATCTCCAGCGTTTCCATGCCCCAATACATACACCTTAGAGAGCTTTAAATTTGAAGTTTCATCTTTAGATATAAATATTATCTGACCTAAGGCTAAATATTCACCTGCAAGCTTGGTCAGTTCGCTGTTTAGGCTGTGAACATATTGTATACCTTCTTTGGTAAAATTATTCTTTTGTTGTTGGTAAAATTTTTCTCCAAAATCCAATTCGTTCTTCCTGGATTCTATAAATTTTTTTTGTTCTTTTTTTATCAAAAATTTTGATGATGTGCTTAATACAGGGAGGGGGGGGTCCTGATAAAACACGAGGGACGTTAATGGAAAGAATTTGCAAAAACATATCTTCATTAGCAGGAAAAGGCATATAAATAATGTCTTTTTTTTCTAATTCAGCTACTTCTTTTTTCTTACAATGAACTGTATTTGTAGAACTTATAGAATTTATAAGTTTAGTAAAATCAGAAAAATTTGTTGGGTTTTGTTTATTTTTGGCCCCTGAATTGTAAGTAAATAAATTAATCTCTGATGCAAAGTTTTTTAAAGTTCTTATTTTAAACATAATTGTTTTTTCGCGCTGGTAATTAAATAGAATCAATCTTTAATCGAATAAAGAGAATAACTTGATGGTATTTTTATATTTAAAAAATATAGGCCATAAAAACATCAGGGAATAACCTGAATAGATTTTTTAAATGGGTAACATAAGGGACCGGAAAGTTGGGGTTGTCTCATAATTCGGAATTAAAGTACGTTAAGCGTAAGTAGAGGCAGGCACCCAGCGGTAGAGTGTGAATGGTCAACTTGAGGTTTTTAGTAACATTCTTGGCAGGAGTCCTACAGGGCTGTCCCATTAAAAATTTTGGTGCAAATAGTAAACAAAGTTGAATTTCCCTAGCCTACTTGGTTGTGTCGCATTAATGGAAAAAGATAAACCGAAAGGGGTGTGGCTTATTTTTTAGGCAGTCAGAAAATAAAATTGTTCTGCAGGGGATAATTTTTCCCCTTGTGGATGGATTAATTGTCCTTTACGTATCATCTCTATCAGTTCAATCCCTGCGAACCCTGTCTGAGCTCGCCTAAAGGAAGAATCGCAGCATGGGTCGTGTTCGGCGTTTCATATTACGCTTCACTTGCTCAATTAAATTGTTTAGATATTTGCTTTGTCTGATTTTGATGGCTTCCTCTTGACTTTTCCCTTTGTTGATTTCCGTCAAAGTAGCAGTATTAGCCCCACTTTTATCAATAGTGATGACTTTCGGATTACCCTGGCTTCGAAAAAAGCCTGTCGAAAAAAACGCAGAGCTGCTGCTTTATCCCTGTTAGCCGGCAGAAAGTCGATAGTCTGACCTGAGGAGTCAACAGCACGATGTTGACACAAGCGATCTCCGTTTTTATCGCCCGCCTTTTGAAAAGCCGCTTTCGGTTTGACCGCATATGCTTTTATGACCTACTCGTTAACCAAATTTATGTAACCTACTCTATCTGTCGAGACTTTGGGTCTTCATATTTCATCTGATATGGCACTGTTAACAAAGTAAATTAAAGACTTTAAAAAGCCATAGCGAAGAAATAAAAGAAGGTGATATCGAGTTTATTGAAGCGTAAAGCAAGCCTTTTGTGCTCTTTGATTTTGCCAAAAAAACGTTCAATAGCAGAGCGGGCAATCATCGACTCTTTTCCATTTTCACGAATTAGGTTTCTCACTTCACTCAAGTCATACCCCCTGTCTGCTATCACTTCTTTCACCTTTTCCCAGTTTCCTGCTGCCCATAGCTGAGGAAATGTCCTCATATCTGTCCTTTGGCCTTCGATAAACAAGCACTTCTAAGTAGCGTGCCTGAAAGGCCGACATCAATTTTAGGGCTCACGCCTTTTCATAGACCCCCAACGCAGTATTCACCGGCTCAATCAGCCCGGATACGGGACTCATCATCGTGGGTTGACTCGCGCTGCTGGACAACACGCACAGAAAAAGCACGACGCTTGTATTTTCATGTGCATATTCTTTGATAAATAAAATGAGGAGATGAAGATATCCTTTCCGGCAGATAAGCGAAGGTTTCTGGTTTGCATGTCTGACATGCATGAGGTAATGTGTTTTTCTGTGAATGATTATTTATAATTGATTGTTGGTGTGTATGTTATACTCAGACTGTAGGCTGAGTAAATCTGATTTTAATTAATTTATGGAATCTGATAATGAATGATATTAAATCAAAAAACATTTCCTCAGAACTGTCGAGAACAGATTACAAGGAATTTATGACAAAATTAAAGTCAATTCACTGGATGGATTGATAGAATACTGCCACACAACCGGACTCGATCACCATGTTCCGAAAAAGTGGTTAAGAGAGGGGGTGGGATTTTTTTGGTAATACTCGAGGGTTTCTTTGTGGACGTTTATAAAATAACCGATAGCGACGCCATTTATCTATAACAACGTCAGTTAGGCCTAAGCAAAGTCAATTTTTACTGTAGATTTCTACAAATCAGATGCAATTTGGTTTACAAGGTTTTAACCAATAAACCACTCTGCCGCAGAGTCAATTGACAATAAAATCAGGGATTTTACGATGAAGAGAATGTTCTATTTGACAAAGGTTTTTGAGTTATTCAAAAATGATTTCAATATCAATGAGCGTTTGTGCAATAAGGCTAGATCAAATTCAAAGTGCTTAATGGGGTGCATATTTTGATTTTCAAAAATATACCTTACTACCTTACGGGATTGACAATTTTTTTTCTTCTTTTTAAGTCTGGTCTGTGCCTGGCTTCTTCCCCTAAACTTGAAATTGGCATTTTATTCTCTCTGCCCCACAATGTGCAGGAGGAGAGCCAAAAACTTTCAGGGGAGGTGACACGCCGGTTAATCGCTCATTTTCCAGAAAATCCCCCAAAAAATATCCCTCATATTTCGCTGTTTCAATTAAAAATAGAGGAAAGCCGTTTGCCGGAATTGATTGAAAATCTTGGCGTTTTTCTCAAAAAAAATCCATTTTTGCCAACTCTGACAATGCGATCCTCTTTAACCGATACCCAAGAAAATATTTTTTGGACTGTTGAAAGAATCGATGATGAAACGAATCTGAATGACTTTCACAAAAGCATTGTAGAGATAGCAGCGGCATATCGTTCGAGTGAGCTCATGGAACAAGTGCGTATGCTTCGAAATCTTTCACTAGACCAACGCGAGAAAGTTAAAAATTATGGCATTTTTTGGGGCCTTCCAGGCAATCTTAATCCTCATATCACTCTTTTTTACGATTCAGGAGTAGACCGAAAAGATCAAAACAAGACATTCATTTCTATAAAAGATCTCATTGGAGAGATAGCGGTCACACCAGGGATTGTTTTTAAAGCTCAAAGTCTGGCTATTGGAAAGCTTGGGCGTTCGGGTAACGTTGAGAAGATCCTGTACAAATTTGAGTGAATCACTAATTTCACGTAGTCACTTCGGTAAACCAGGACGCCCTAAGCGAGCTAATTCAGGATATGGTGAAAGCAGGGATATTTTATGGTTATGTCGCGCATTAAAGAATGCCTTTTCTTTGAAACAGGTTAAAATGTATACCGGTCTTTCTGAAGACAGTTTAAACAAATTTCTTCATTAGCCATCCACTTTAAAAAAACAAGATCCTATGCCTGTTAATTTTTTATATCGATAGTCGCCCAAAATGATGTGTCCTGAGCTGTAATACACTGCCTCTATAAGCAATTTTCGCGCCTTCCATTGTTGGCTCTTACCATCTGGAAACGGGAAACGCCACTACAGGTTTTCCATGGACCTTAAAATCGACAAATAACGTACCCCTTAAGTTGACCCGTTCGCCACAGCTTTGGCTGAGGCGTACCGCAGGAGCGGAGCGACAAGGAACGAACTGTACTGATCAACTAAATTTGGCCACCACAACCAGGGAAATTCCAAACCATGGATCGTCTCAGAAAACGGAAAAAATCGTACGCCAACCCGAGGTTCAGTTAAGTACTCACGCATGCTGTCTGGCACGAACCAGTTACGTGAAGCTGGCAACGTCAATCAACCATGTCTGCTGGGATGGCGTATAGGTCTGGTACAGACTTCGCGGCAGAACGAGCTGCAGTCGCTTTGCTGCCATTTCATCGGTCTGGTGCGTGGAGATTTCTGTTTCCAGAGTCAGCAGATGCTTGTTATCAATCCTGTCTGCTTCAGCAAGAACCTGCCGCCAGCGATCCTTGCAGGTCGATTTCACGCCAGGCATGGTCAGTTTCAGCGGGTCGAAAGCCGGGTTATGGTATTCGGTCACGCCAGGAAACAGAAAATCAGGCTTGGCCTTGTTCTCTGTTACGGCTGTTCGCGTATAGCGGAGGCCGTTTTCCGAAAACAGCACTTCCAGATGGTTTTCCAGGGCAAGGCCGACACGACTTTTGCGCCGATTTTGCACAGACAGGGAGAAGGACAGGAAGCCATCAACATCAACCGCCGCGACGCTGGCCTTGCCGGAGAATCCCTGCGATAGCCGGTCGGCGATAAGGTAGCTCTCAAGCGTGCGGAAAAGTATTTCCTCTCGCTCCATCCACGTCATCAGAACAAGGTCTGGCTGATCCTGTGGGGAAAGGTCTTTGAGTGTAGAGCGCGCATAAGCCGAAAATTCGCGTGTAGTCGAGCGTCCAGCGAAGCGGGAAAGCATATCATCAAGGTAGGTGTCCTCGGATGTTTGAACCTCAATTCCGATGTTTTCCAGAATGAACCGGGAGGGAAAATCGATGCGGAACTGTTCTGTTTTCAGCCCGGACTTTACCGAGAAGTCGCAGCGCGCCAGATCGGCAAGGCCAAATAGCCATTCAATCTGCCGCCCAATGCTTGAACCATTCTCGGCAATGATGACAAGCAGGCCGCCGTCCCGCTTTTTGGCGATAACAAGCAAATCACCTTCGTATGCGTTCAGGGATACATTTGTGGTAGGAAAGTACAGATGGTATTCCGGGGCGCGTGGTTTTTCCTTGCGGCAGTTGTACAGCGTCAGAAACGCATCTTCCACGATGGGGTCGGGATCGTCGTCGGTGAGATAGAGGAAACGGGCGGGTATTCTCGTCTTCTCTTCAGGACTGCCAAGGAATACCCGCACATTCTTTGTGGCGTGGTATTCGTGCTGGTTTGAACGTGTCTCATCAGCCTCTACCGCGCTTAGCTTCTTGGCGGCGACCCCTTCAAAATACTCTGACAGATACCCTGGATTCATTGCCTCACCTCGATCAATGGGGCGACGCTACGAAGCCATTCTGAAAGACTCTGTGCTACGCCCTCAATATTTTTCCCAGCGCCGCGAAGGGCGCATTCCCATACGATGCCTACTCGCCAGCCATTTGCCAGCAGGGATTCTCTGACAAGGTTGTCCTTAGCCTGGTTTCGCCTGATCTTCTCGCGCCAAAAGTCCGGGCGTGTTCCGGGCCATTTGAACAGTGGGCAGTCGTGCCCATGCCAGAAGCATCCATGCACAAATACTATCGCATGGTAGCGAGGCAGAACTATGTCAGGCTTGCCCGGCAGATCGCGGACATGAAGGCGAAACCGGAAACCGTGAAGGTGCAGAAGGCGGCGGATCAGGATCTCCGGTTTTGTATTTCGCCCACGTATGCCTGACATCATCCGCCTACGTGTCGCGCGGTCTACTACGTCAACCATCAGGAAAACAGGGGCAATGCATCTGAGCCCGCACGTGAGGCGTCATGATGCGGGCGACTTCCTGCATGACCGGCATGACGACGCTATTGCCGAACTGACGGTAAGCCTGCGTATCACTGACAGGTATCTGGAAAGCGTCAGGGAAGCCCATCAGGCGGGCGCATTCGCGTGGCGTCAGGCGTCTCGGCCGTTTGTTCCTGCCCTGTGCCATACAAGGATTTCTGACCCGTCCTTGTGATACCGGGCTGACAGTGTGCGTGTCACACTGTCGGGATAGGCCATACCAAAGCCGAACCCATTGCCGGCGGCGCGGTGCTTGTCTGCATAGGCCTGAAGGTAGGCCCACAGGTTGGGCGTCAACGTGTATCGGAGCGGCACGGGGCCCGCCTGTCGTGATCGAAAAAGCGCTCTCCATCCCAGGGGAGCACCGGCTCTGTGCCATCCGTCCTGTGCAGAATTGACGCAAGGCGCGGACCTTCTTCCGGTAGTTTCAGGTCATCCCATGAGAAGCCCGTTTTTTCGCGGAAACCGACGATGATGATTCGTTCGCGATGCTGCGGTGTGAAGTGCTGCCCGTCGATTACCCTGTAATGCACATCATAGCCCAGCTCGTCCCTGAGCGTTTGCAGGATGACGTTGAAGGTGTGGCCCTTGTTGTGTGAAAGCAGGTTCTTGACGTTTTCCAGCAGGAACGCCCAAGGGCGTCTGGTGGCGATGATACGGGCCACGTCAAAGAACAGGGTTCCCTGCGTGGTGCATTCGAAACCATGTGGGCGGCCCAGCGAATTCTTTTTGCTGACGCCCGCAATACTGAACGGCTGGCAGGGGAAGCCGGCGAGCAGTACATCATGGTCCGGCACGTCCTCTGCCGGATATGGAACGATGTCACCCACAAACGGATGAGGGGCGCCGTAGTTCTGAATGTAGGTCTTTTTTGAGAACCTGTTCCATTCGCTGGTAAAAACGCATTCACCGCCCTGAGCATCGAAGCCCATACGGATGCCGCCAATGCCGGCGAACAGGTCAATGAAGCGGAAGCGGGGGCTCACTTTTTTTGTGCGGGCGGCGGGTTGTTGCAACAGGTCGCGCAACACGGGTTCGAGCATTGACGGACAAGGCGTTTCGCCTTTTTCCCATCGCCTTGCGGTCCTGGTGTCCTTGCCTGCATGTTCTGCTATTTCGCGTTGCGTGAACCTGCTGCGAGCCTGTTTCAGGAGTTCTGGTGGCTGGGCATGTGTCATATCTTGCTCTCTGGGAATTTTTGCGGACATTATGTCTTATAATATTCCCTTTTACCAGGATCTTGTGAAAGCTCTGTGTCATTTTGAGTCATGCTTTAATCATGGCAGCAGCAGGGGCTTTAGTTGATGACAAATCAATATAAGAAATCAACAAAACATGGCATGACCCGCACGGCTCTCGGCGCCCAAAACAGGCTTGGCAGGGGTCTTAAAATCGAATGAAGCTGAGGGTGAGATAATCACTCCCAAGGATATTGTAACTGGCTGCATACCGTCAACCCATACCTATCAAGACTATCTGAATGCCTGGACACACTTTTGCTCCAGTCAGGCTGTAACCGACGCAGACCGCCACATTAGTGCGCGAGTCAGTGTGTTCCTATTCAGTGGTGAACCCCTGCAAAGCTCTGAAATAAAGAGTCTGGCCTAAAAGCTGAGCTCTACGATGCTTTATCAATGATGCTTCAGGAGGTTTGCCAAAACCTCAACTGAGCGCCCTGGCAGTCCTATCGGTATTGCCGGTCGTCAGCCAAGTAACTTTGAATCTCTTATTCCATCCAGTCTTAACCTCAAAATTTTTCACATGTGAAAGTTCATTCTTGTTTTATTCGGCTAGTACAAATTATTTTGCCCCGAAACAATCTATTATCCAACCTCTGCTGGCGCCCATTTTGGGCAATTATAGATTCAATATTGGACGGATTATAATTTGATTCTGTAGAACAGTATAGCCGTTTCACGTTACAGAGCGCATTAGCAATGCGTGACAAAAATCCTTGTCTCTGTCCGATTGATTCACCCTAAACTCATTTAATACCATTATTGTTTTGAAGATAAAGCCTTGTCGGAGCGTATTTATACCCAACCTTTCAGACTGGCGGATTTGACGACACTGAGCGATGGAGAAATTATGAAGCATCGCCGGATGGCGTTATTAGAACTGGTTCAACAACACATTCGCCGACGGGATATGAGCGAGTTACTCAATGAAATTGTGGCCGTCAGAAAAACACGATGGGACTCTGATGACGATGGCTGAAGCATTAAGACAAGAAGGTATTCAGCAAGGCCTTCAAAAAGGTAAACAAGAAGGTTATCAAGAAGCGACTCGACAACTCGCTCAACGACTTGTTGTCAATCGTTTAGAGTACTCAGTGGTTAAAATTCTACCGGGTTGACAGATGAAGAATTAAAAGCCCTTTCTCAAAAAAATCCTCAGAATGATTAGATGCCGACATTGATATAAAAACTCCGCCCCGGAGCGTAATGCTATACATCCAATTAATTTGGCCGCCGCGATCTGGATGTTCTCACCAGTTTGGGGGTTCGCCCAGTTCGCGCTGCGCGTTCCTTGACCTGAAAAGTACCAAATCCAGTGAGCGCCACTGCCCCACCCGCTTTAAGCTCTTCTGTCACCGAGTTGATCAAGGAATTAACCTCAGCTTCGGCCTTGGCCTTGCTGATTTCTGCATCTACTGCCACTTTCGTAATCAGTTCGTTTTTTTTCATGTCGTCCCCTTAGTTCAAATGAATTTGAACAATATATAATGATGACTAACAGCCAGCGCCAGCACATGATCCAATTGCTGCCCGAATCAAAAGGTAAACCCAAGGCTCTTGTTGCAAGGAGCGTTTTTTCCTGTGCCGGGCCGTCCGACCAGAAAAGGGATTTTACCCTGATTGAGATCATTGCTTATCGCGTTTTCTACCCTTGGATTTCTGTTATCTATACCGGCAACAAATTTTTATATTGCTTGTTCTTTTGATTCTCTCATTTTCATACCTGCTTTGTTTCTTCGTTACTATTTGGCACCCGCAAAGCTACGGTGTGGTTAGCGCTTCCTGGACAACTCCCAAGGAAGGGAGAGTTCTTTTCGATTCAGGTAACGCCCAAAGGCCTCTCTTGTCGGCTTTTGCCTCTGCTTCCAGCCTGAACAGCTCAGGTGTTTTGGCGTACTTGACGGTACACCCAGGCACTACCAGTACGGATTATTTCGGCTTTGACCAATGACCATCTACTCTTTGGATAACCGAACAACGCCCGATTTTGGGCAGATACTTGACGTCGACATGTAGAAAAATTACTTCTGTGAACGCACCAAGTTTTAAAGCGGCAAAAGAATTTGAAAGAAACGGTTCAATAACCTATAACTTTAGAGTGATTTATCTAAAGTTAATAAATCCCTTAAAAAAATTACAGTTAAGAATGTAATTTAAATAAAGTAGCTTAGCTATATGATGCAAAATCAATTCGTATTTTAAATACAGGAATGTTATGAATACTCTCGACGCCATTATTCAACGCCGTGCCATTAAAAATTTTGATTCTAAATATGTGATGACTCTGGAAGAAAAAAAGTCCCTTTTGAACATTGCTCTGCAAAATGCTCCAAGTGCCTTTAATTTACAACACTGGCGGCCATTATTGATAGAAGATCCTGCTCAACGAGTTGCTATCAGAAAAGTTGCATGGGATCAACCGCAAGTTACCGATGCTTCTATGCTGGTTGTCTTGTGTGGTGACTTATCCAGTTGGGAATCAAAGGTGAAAAATATTTTGGGTGAAGCAGATGAGCCCGTTCGAAATTTCATATTTCCAGCAATTGACAAATATTATCGTAATAAACCGCAGGTACAGCGTGACGAAATTATGCGTAGCAATGGCATTTTTGCCCAAACACTCATGTTAGCAGCCAAAGCGAAAGGGTATGACTCCTGCCCAATGGATGGTTTCGATTTTGATGCAGTGAGTCGTATTATTAACAAACCCGATCACTATGAGATATCACTGATGGTGGGAATTGGTAAAGGTATCAGTCAAGCGTACCCCCGCATAGGGAAGCTGTCCATTGATGAAACTACAAAGATTGATCGTTTTTAATCCGCTTTGTAGAATCCAAGTTCTGTCGCAAGAACTTCTTACCCAGGTATTCGAAACCTGGAAAAAATAACAGACTTCTTTCCAAACCGCAGAGAAGGTTGTGAATTCAAGGCACAAGACCACAGAAACCGGAGTGTATACAGACGGTTCTGTTGAATTAACTGCTTGCAGGCGAAGTATGATAGTGCTGAATTCTTTTTATCCACTGGCGCTCCTCCCTGTCTCTGACGAGAAACGCCTTCAAATGCTGGCATTATCCGATAGCAGAATCCATAGAACCGACTGAAATTATTTATAAAGACAGCTTACTGGATGAGTAACCGAACACCCCCGGCCCAAATAAACCCATGTCCTGCGGCCCCAAAACGGTATTCACGACGGGCGGCTCATGGAATGCATTCATTGCCTGAGTTAACCCACTCACCGAGCGCCCATCTTGATCCAGCAAGTCGATGAGGGTTTGTCTATTACCTGGATTAAAGAGAGCACCGCGTTTGAGCAGTTCACTCATATGATACTCTTTACTTCCTATCTGTAATTTTTCCAGTCGATACTTCTCTGAAGCAAAGTAGTCCTCGACCTTGATTTCACCCGCCTCTCTGCCTTCACGTGCAGCAATGAATAGGTAAAGATGGTCATTTTGTCTTTCTAGTTGAACATCCTGTTCAGTCACGCCGAGTAACACCAGGACATCATTGCCTCCGATTTCTTTGATAGTGTCATTGCCATGACCCACTGTGTACAGGTAAGTATCATCTCCCTCGCCTCCTTCGAGTCGGTCATTGCCTGTGTTACCTTGAAGGGTATCGTTGCCGATGCCACCATAGAGATGATCACTGCCGGCTCCACCGGCAAGAAAATCATCACCGGCTTCGCCATAGAATGTTTTGTTTCCTTTTCTGGCCTTATCCGTTCGATCTCTACCCACAAGCACATTATCATTACCTGTTCCAGCATAGACCTTGAGATCAAGGTCACTCTCATCAATCACGCTATCATGACCCTCCAGGGAACGAAAAGTATTATCAGGCAATACCGCCGCATTAGATAATCTCACCACGTCATTGCCAGAAGTGGCCTGTTTTTCCAGGTTATCTTGTTGTTTACCCTTTTTGAATTCACGACTGGGCTTATCAAAGTAAGCCGTATAAATATGCGCCTTGCCGTCCTCTCCTTTCTCTAAAAGATAGCTATCGCCTACTTTATCGATGATGATGATATGTTGATAACGTTTATCCTTCATAAAACGACGAAGGCGCAGTTCAAGGATACCCACATCCATTTTTGGGGTCGCCGCACTTAACACCAGATCATGGTCATCTTTGACAGTAAGTGTATTCAATTGATCCATAGAAACAGACTTCAGAATAATAAAATCTGTATCCGGGCGGGCTGTCTTGTCCTCATTGTCAATGGTGATGGTTTTTTTGATCTGAGGTGTATGGTGAATCTGATAGCCATCAGAGCCCGCGCCGCCTTTTAGGAGGTCATTACCCAGCGTGCTGGATAATACGTTATCGGTGTCATCACCTTCTATTTTATCGTTATACCCAGTATCTCCTAAGCTCAATGTTATCCATTTCGGTAGGACCGTTTTTTGCTCCCCCACGTTGATTTCACTGTATCCTTCAGGATTTTTCTGTATGAATTCAATCACACCGTTTTCTGCGGCCGGGCTGCCAAGAAAGGCGCTTCTTTTAAGATCGTAGACAGGGAAATATTGCCCAGAAAGCAACGGAAGTTGCCAGGTATCTAAATTTTGATCTCTGTGTTTATCGGCTACCTTTAAGGTGTCTGGCCAACTCGTCATATTAATTTGTATGCCATCACGGGTGGTTAGGCTATAACGATTATGGGATTGTAGTTGTGTGCCATCCCTGGAGAGCCTATAAGTGTCTTCTAAATCAACTTGGGTGGTGGTTCCGTTGTCATTGGTCAGCAGAATACGTAAGGTGTAATTGGCTATTTTTTCCCATTTTGGGTTTACCCAAGCCTGAGCTTTTTTTATCAATACAATGGATTGAATTTGTGTTACATCGTGTTGCATGCAGTACAACGTGATTGTTTTCTGCAGTGACACTGCCGGTATCTATGATGTTTATCTCGGCCTTTCGGTCGCCAGTATTTTGCAAAACGGTAATGCTGTCTTCTCCTGCCCCCCCGTCAGCCATGCCATTTGATAATACGAGCATATCATTGCCTGCCATACCATAGAGTACACTGCGCCCCCTCGGAGAAATGAGCTGGTTATTATCCTCATCACCATACATCCGGTTATGTAATGACGTATCCCCGATCAGTCTGCTCATCTTGACAACGCGGGCGTCTGGCACAGGCAAAGAAAAGGGAGATTGCTTTTCTGAAAAATCAAAAATAACAGCAGAGTTTGAGTCCTGTTTTTGAGTATGATCTAAAGAGGCCACATATTGCGCCGACAGCACGGGAAGTGACCAGGTTTCTTTATTTTTACCCTCTACTTTGATGGTCTCAGGCCAGCTCGTCTTATCAAGCTGCACCCCGTCATAGGTGGTTAAGCTATAGCGACTACATAACTGGAGTTGCGCGCCATCCTCAGAGAGCCGATAACCGTCTGCCAAATGCAGTTGCGGGTACCATTATTGTTATTCAGAAGGATACGCAGGGAATAATGGGCTTGGGTTGAGCCTTTTTTAACCAGGGTGATGGACTGTATTTGCTTCACGCAGTGTTTCAATATGACGTGGTTTCTTTCTCCTTTTGCTCCTCCGTCTATGATGTCTATACAGGCATCTTTCCCGGTGTCATTTTGCAGGATGATGTAGCTGTCTTCTCCTTCCCCTCCGTAAGCAGAACCTTGCTCTAAGGTTAAGGTATCATTTCCCCCTAAACCATAAAGCAAACTTTCACCCCCTTGACCATTGAGCTGGTTGTCATCCGCGTTACCTGTGATTGAGTCATTCAGTGTCGCGTGCCCTATAACGTGTTCAATCCCGGTCATTGTGGCAACCAAACCGATATCCACCCAGTTTTCATGGTAACTAATATATCCGTTTTTCAGGTCAACAAAGTAACCTTCAATCCCTACTGGGGTCCCTTGAATCACCAGAGTGTCTTCGCCATCTTGACCATCAAACTCACTCCCGATGAAGTCGCCACGGCTAGAATCTTGAGTGTTATTGCCTAAGTAAAACAGATCATTTAAAGATCTGCCTGTGTATTTTTTTGCCCCTTTTCCGCCGAAAAATGTATTACTCCTTCTTCTATACCCGGTGGCCTGGTCATTGCCGTCTCCGAGATTAAATATAACGCTGCCATCCGCTTTGGCATTATCCAGATTATCCAGAGACGTGGCGTTTTTTGTAGATTCAGGATCAGCAGGGTCAAAGACATCGTCTACTTCCTTAAATATCGGGGTGTAATAGTATTCATTGGTTTCAATGAATTTGAAGCGGTGATAAGTTGTTTCCCAATCCTTTCCATAATGCTTTTCTAATTTCTCTTTTAACTCATTTTTGCTTTTTTCCAGGTCTTCCTTCTTGATTTTACCAGGATTTAAAATAGAACCCTCTTTGATTTCAATTAGACCTACAAATGGCAATGATCCATATAATTTTGAATACTTCTCCGGTTTCAAATCAAAATCTTTCAGACTATAAACATAGCGATAAACCGTCTTGAGACCTTGTTCTGTCAGCATTTTCATCGCATTGTTTTCTAAAAATATATTGCACATCTCACGATACATTTCAAGCTGGCTTTGAGTGTTAGCCAATCTGTCCTGTATTTCTTTTGACGGTGGCAACATCCAAAATGCTCTCCAGCCCGTCTCCCATTTGTCGCCTACACTTAAATAAATCTGTTTCTCTATCTCTTCAACTTGACGTACCGCCGAATAGATTTGTCCCCCAGCCAGTAATACGCCACCAATAACAAGACCTAATGGCCCTGCGGCAGCCGCGGCGCTGCCGCCAACGATAAAAGCCCCAGTCACACCGATGCCAACGACAGCCCCTGCCACTGACAGGCTTCCTGAGACAATCAGATCCTGGCGAATATCAGGGTCCGTTTCAGTATCAAGTTTTGAGAAAGATTGATAGGCACTGTAGACATCAAGACCGACACCCACCATACTTAACGCGACTCCCCCCACTTTGATCAAACGCATTTTTGACCCTATCTGACCCACAGATTTCATCGCATTGTTTTTTATAGTAAAAGACGCCATTTTACTCATGCCATATTGCCCAATATCAACGCCTGCATTCAGGCCAACAGAAATGACGGCAAAATCTCGCTCAGATTCAAGCGCCTGCCTTTGTTCTGGCGTTAATCCCTCCTGCTTTAATGCGTTGTTATAAGAGTCGATAGCCCTGTATCCAAAATAATAACCGAGTACAGACATCCCCGGACCAGCATAATTAGCGCCTTTATTAATGCGATGCATAAGATTTTTTGGCTGTAGCGAGCGCATCAGTTTATTTTTTATAGTCACCGTTCCGTCAGGGTTAAGTTCGGTATGTTGATTCACTTTATCCAGCAAGGTTAATGTCTTTTTCGCAATCTTCTGATCTTCTGTTAATTCACGGGCTATTAAAGACGAGGAATTGCCATCTATCGCGCCCATTCTTTTCTTGATTAGCCTCAGCGCGGGTTCAAAGTCGGGATGGTCGAGATTATTTTTTGTTAAAAAGTCATACAATTGTTGAGGCCGAAAGCGGACTTCTTTTAACGAATCAGCATCAATGCGATTGATCTGCTGCCCGACAGTAACGACTCTGCCTTCAAAGGTGACCCCCATATCCAGCAGGGTTTTAAAGGGCAACCTGACATCATCGAAGAGAGTGACATGAGACGACAGTCTGTCCGTGGCCAGTTGATGATCCAGTGAGGTTTGAAATGTCTCGAGTTGGTGTATTTGCTTTCTGGCTTGTTCAATATTCACCTGATAGGCGTTAAAAGCATATTTATTACCCATTTTTTCAAAGCCGTACTGCTGGGCGCGGGTTCGCCCGTCCTTGTCTTTTCCCTGTAAATAGTGATCCAGCAGGTGGTATAGCGCGTCGCCTCCTTCGCTCGAAGTCGGGGTCAAATCAACATTCCCCACCTGAGGATCATACAGTGAATAAGTATGGCTTCCTGATTTTTTTTGTTTAATATTCAATGTGATAGAGTGGTGATCGCCCTTTAATAAATACGCCCCTGGGGTAGGCGTCATATCAAACAGATCCTGCACAGAGGGAGTAAAAATAGCTTTATTATTAACCTCAATCTCGGTTCGGTTTTTTAGCTCTTTGAACTGGTTGTCCAGGTGGTGGGCGTAAGCGATTTCACTGCCAGAGGCGCTGCCATCAATGATTTTCTGACGCCGTAAAGCATCGGCAGATAATCCGGAAGAAAAAATATCATATTTTTCTCCTGACTGTTTGGCGTCCAGAAACGCCAGGGACCAGGCATGGCTATCTTTGTGCGTGTCGATCCCTTGCCTGAGAAAATAGGTGGGTGACATCAACTTCATGTCAACGGTTATCCCTGGATGCGCTTTTTGTGTGTTTTTGATGGCTTCATAAAATGCCAGTGCCCGCTGTTTTTGCTGTTGGTGCGCTTGCGGTTGTTCCAGGCTGAACTGCCTTTCCTGGATACCTAAAGAGGCCTGTTCGCTGTGGGTGACCAGTTTTTGCAATCGTTCCCAGTTACCCTCATACCATGTTTGACGTCGCTCAGGGTGATGCGCGGTGAGCAGTACCCTCTGGATGTCCAACTGGCCATCAGATAAGTGGAAAGCTTCACGCAGTAGAGTGCGCTCAGCCATACCGAGCGATGGCACTGTTTGGGTTTCATCGGCTAATTGATTTAACAGTTGCATTATCCAGTCTAATTTAGTGGGCTCATCTGCCTTGATCTCAACACGTACTCCCTGTTGTTGATCTTTATGGTAAATGATTTTCCCCTGACGGGCATCATGCACGTTGCTCTGGTTATCTACGATAAACCTATGGCCATTGTCTGCCACCCCCAGCTCGTCTGTGTAGGCCGTGACTGAAACAGTTTCCAGGTTCAATCCACGGATCAGCCCGTCGGCAAAATCATTTTGTTTGTTTGGCCCCGCTAACGAGCAGCCGGCTAAAACCACACGGGATGGTTTGATCTCAACATTGTGATCATGTTTAAATTCATCGAGAAAGCGGTTTAAAGTGGTGGCTAATTCTGGATGTGTCTGGCCTGCAAAAGTGAGGTTATTCACCGCGGCTCCACCTTCTCGGCTATGAGCAACCACTTGTACACGCAGGTTCATTTTATCACGTAGCTGAGTCGTATCGCCATGTATGAGATGATAGTAACCATCACTATCGAGCTGCACTAACACCGAATCATGGTGTTTTCCAGCTAAATCAGCGGCGGCCTTAGCAACAATCGCATCGTTTTCCATCTGAATAATCAGATGGCCATCGTAGTCGGTGCTACCCCCATCTGTTTTTGTTGTCACCTCGGGTGTTTCCCAATCCTCCACATCGGTATTTTTAACCGCGTGATGGGTATCTGAGGCCGTCGTAGTCGTACTCGCCAGAGTGTTATGATGCACTACTCGGTCAGTATGAGTTTTTCTGACATTATTAGTAGAAAACTTTTTAGAAGGTTCTGCTTTAACCGTGTTAATTTTTTCAAAGTGATCTACAAAAAATTTTTTATTTAATGTATTTTTGTATAAAGATTTGCTCCAATATTTATCAACAAACCATTCTATAAAATCATTTTTTTTATTAAATTCAAATTCTCCAAAGTTAGGATCAAAATATATCACGGTATTTTTATTGATATAAGCAGAAACACTGTGTCCAAGCATGCTACCGTGTAAAGCTATTTTTTTATATTCTCCATCTTTATTGTGGCTTGATTAGGTAAGCAGGCCGCAAGTGCCCACTCCCTCAAGAACCGTACGTGCGAGTTACCCCGCATACGGCTCACGCAACTTACTCACTTCAACATTTTTCCTTTTTTGCTATGTAATTGTCTGTGGCAATTAGCATGTAACAATCTTAGATTAGCCAGCTTGTTGTCACCCCCTTCAGCTTTAGGCTGAATATGATGAACATGCAATTGTTCACCATTGTCCAACTCTTGATCACAGAGAGGACAATAACCTTTCTGTCGCTTATAGAGGTTAACTTTGACACCGTAAATAAAAGGCTGTTTACGTGCCTGCCTATTACGCCAATAGTCACGCAATTCCGGATTGTCGGGGGAAGCATTTTTTGGAACTAGCCAATGACGCTGTATTTTTGTCCATGCATGCTTCCAAAGAAATCCACCGGTTGATTTATCCATAAATACTGAATAGTCTTCTCTACCTGGTATCTTGCCTAAGTAGTGTTTTCTTCGCCACCACCAGTGTTTATTGGGATGACGTCGATACAAATATCTACGTTGGCGGATCCACATCCATTGGTCTAATGCACTGAATGTTCTTTTTGAAGCACCAATACGATAGTAATTACACCATCCTATTATCTTGGCATTCAGTTGTCTTATTCCTTCTTGTGTCGGCATACCGATAATACCTTTCCAGGTCATTCTCATTTGCTGTTTGTACCTTTTCATCGACTCCTTTGAGGGCTTCGTTAACAATATATATCCCCGTTTTCTGTGGCGATTGTCATAATGTCGTATATTAAATCCCAGGAAGTCGAATCCTTCCTTCAAGTGTTTGATACTGGTTTTTTCTTCAGAAAGAGCTAACCCTCTCTGAGCTAACCAAATTTGCAACTTTATTTTGGCAGTTTCGCACTCTTCACGGGATTTACCGAATACGACAAAATCATCCGCATAACGAACTACTGCATAAGGTTGCCCTTGTTTTGGCGTGCCGTTTTTCCAGTATTGAATACCCAGTAAGGTCTCCATTCCGTGGAGTGCAATATTGGCCAGTAGTGGACTGATAATCCCGCCTTGCGGAGTACCTGCAACATTGGGTATATAGTTGCCATGTTCCAGCACACCGGCTTGTAACCATTGTTTAATCATGTTTCTTTCGGGGAATCCCCCGATTTTTTTTATGAGAAAATTATGGTCAATGTTGTCAAATGCGCCTTTAATATCTGCATCTAGTACCCAGTGCCGTGTCCCTCGTGCTCTGGCAATACAGAAAATTTTTTGTATTGCGTCATGGGCACTTCGCCCCGGTCTAAATCCGTAGCTGACTGGTTCAAATTTTGCTTCCCAATAAGGTTCCAGCGCCGATTTAACTATCGCTTGTCTACAGCGGTCGAGAATGGTTGGGATCCCAAGAGGGCGTTTTTTTCCATTCTTTTTTGCTATGTAAACTCGTTTTACTGGATAAACCTTTTCTGAAGTTGTTTGGCTTAATAACTTATAAAGATGTTCTCGTCCTTTATGGTCATTAATTACCTGATTATCTACTCCAGCCGTGTGTTTTCCCCGATTGACCTGAGTGACTTTCCTGATAGCCAGAAGATGGTTAGCTCTTGATTTCATCATGAGTTTTTGCAGATTTCTGACTTTCTTTAAGTCACCTGTTGCTGAAGCCCTATATATTCTTTGCCTTAGATTATTAATCATGGCTGTCACAACACGCCAGTTAATAGCATGCCATTCCAGTTGTTGTTCATAGTTTTGATTTATTACGTTTGCCATAGGCATCTAACTCTTCTAAATCAATTCATAACCTTGGTAAAGGATTATATGGGTAAGTCACCCGTTCCACGTCAGCCTCTTTTCAGAGTAAAGTAATTACCTCTATCAATCCTGTTATGATTTCCAGTTGCCTTTCGGCTGATTGCCTTCGCTTTTTGGAACGTCTTATGCCCACTGTCTCTTAGTATTTACATCAACACTAAAAGATTAATGGGGTTACCGTGTTTCACACCATGAAGATACATTGAGTGGGCTGCCTCCTCTATGCCGGGGAACGGGATCCGTCGTAAAGAACGAACACTCTTCTTTACCCGTTTCTAACTGTCGTTAAACTTCCCCATAACACGTCACATCTGATTTCGTGTTTTACTTGCTTACGACATTTTAATAACGGAGATTCACTTTATTCAACCCATTTCAGTTTTGCCTTGCCCCTATTTCTTATTCAGCTTAATACTTTAGTTAGGCTTTCATTCTCGCTTAGCACAAGAGAATTACTCCTCTTGCACCGAGTAAGTGGCAATAAGGTTTCGGATCAACCTTACCCTTTTTCAAGGGACTTCTGTGGTGCAACTTTCACGTCGCACGTGTACTTACAATAGATTCGGCTAAATTTTTAATTGCTTCATCAGTATTTTCAGATCTTTGATACTTGTTTTTGGTTCCTTTATTTTTAAAATACCCATCATCTTTATAAAATTTTTTATAATCCAGTCCTTGAGAATTTAACCAATTTTTGTGAGCTAGAAAAGATTCTTCATAATTATTAAAATCAACTTGTAATTTTTTAATTTCAAAAATTTTATTTTTATTTAATTTATTTTCATCACCAGTGATGATTTCTTTAAATAAATTTTTACCTTGAGCATGTAATGCTATCCAGTAACTGGTTAAAGCATCACATATACCCGCACTGGTCTGTTTATGCTTAATAATTTCTTTAAAAAAATCTGTTTGAACTTGAGAAAATGCAAAATTAACTTTGCCATGATACTTGGTCACTGACTTACGTACTTTTTTAACAGCAAATAATGCAAGCGCGGAATTAATTAAATAATTCTTCAATATTACAGGATTTAAAATACTGTCATTTTGATATATACTTATAGTGGATTTATCTATAAATAAATTATCTGTTTTTTTTCTGTTGTTAATATTAGGCATTTTTTCCCCTGGTTTAAAATTTATATTTTTATATTTTTATATTTTTATATTTTTATTAATAATAACGAAAAACAGGATTTTATAATCTATATTATTAAATAACACGCTTATATTACTTAATAATAATTTTTTATAATTAATAATCACTATTATTATCTTATTTATGCTGCGAAAATGATGGGTAAAAACGGTGTGTCGGTCGCATTAAGTGGTTTTAAGAGAACAGGTTCTGTCGCATTAAGAAAAATTGAGCCTGACCAATCACAACATACAGTGTTATCTTGTAGACTAAAAAACAATCGCCGGTTATTTAGACGGCATTCCCGCAGGTTGGTATCAAGATCATCGCATTCATAATCGTCAAAGACGATATATACCCCTCTGTCGAAAAAACAAACTCTCCCCGCACATTGTTCGATACGCTACTCCCCGTCACTCGGTTTTCTCGCAAATAACGATTAATCACATTATGGCTAATTCCCTCAAGTGGAAAGTGCCCCTTCCATTCATCCATCAATACATCAATCCCTCCAGGCGGATTACGGGGAAACGGGGCATGAAATCTTGAACAAAGCCCTGGGGCTCCAGCAGACGCTGGCCTGGGATGATGCCGAAGGCAATTTGTTGATAGGGAAGGTGGGAACGGATAGGGCGACCACGGCGCTGGTTTATGGAGAGAATATCTTGACCTGTGACAGCGAGCGCAGTCTTCGTGACCGTTTTTCAGAGTATCAGGTGGCGGGACAACGCAGTGGTGACGATGCCGATTTTGGCGAAGCCACCTTAAAAGCGCTGAGAGACAAAGCGAAAGACAGCCAAATCACACGTTATCGCCCGTATCACCTTCAACAATCGGGGAATGCGACGGGTGACAGTTGCCGGGAATGGGGTGAATTTGAGGTCAGACAACGAGCGGCGAGAAACGAAGAGACCACCTACAGAGTTCAAGGCTGGCGACAGGGGGATGGGAGTTTATGGCAGCCAAACCAGCGAGTCATGGTATTTGATCCGGTTCTTGGGTTTCACCATCGAGAGCGGGTGATTGGAGAAGTCGTGTATACACAGAATGAGGGTGGAACCCTGTGTGAACTCCGCGTGGCCCCCGAAGCGGACTGTATCCCCCCCTGAAGGAACAAAAAATAGAAGAGGATTTTTTTGAATGAAAAACGCCCTATCAACATTCCAGCGGGGATTATTCCGCCTGTGGTCTCGAGTGGTCGCTCAAAGTGTCAACAGCACCGCGGCTTGCCAGCGAGTGGATGTCTCCTTGATGGCAGGGGAAACCAAAGCAGGGATGGAATACCTGTAGCCTTATGGCTTCACCTCCACAGCGCATGCCGGCGCGGAAGGGGTGGCCCTCTTTCTCTCTGGAGACCGCTCGCATGGCGTTGTGATTAACGTAGCGGTGTTCTGGTCAAATAATTTCGGAGAAAACTCAAGAAGTTTTACACCACTGAAAGTTTAAATGCTTTCATCAATGGTGTTTGGTGATCATTCACACTGTGCGGCCTGACTCGATTGTCATCATGAGTGAGGCAAGGCAGTACATGAGTTTGTGCTTGTTGAACAGTGTTGTAGCCCTACTTTGGGCGCCATTCTGACTTTAAACAGCCAAAAAAACGCGCCATGGGGGCATTATCCCAACAGTTTCCCCGGCTGTTTTATCTGATACTGCCACAGATGTGGTCGATACGATAAGCGACTATAATGACTCCCCTGGTCTGAATGAAAGAGGACATTTTTCGGTCTTCCCCGTGATTCGCAAGCTAACATGAGTGCCTGTTGAGTCAGTTGACTGTGGGGAGAAGTGGAAAAAGCCCCCCCCAGGATTTTTCTTGCATATAAGTCGAGTACAACCGAGAGATAAAGCCAGCAAGTACCGGACCAAATGTCAGTAACATCGCCACACCCCACCTGATTGGGTGCCTTGACGGTAAACTCACGATTCAAGTGTTCAGGAGCATAAACGGCTTTTTTACCACTGGGTTGATAACGAGGCTGGCGTGGCTTGCTTTCAATGCCTGCCTCACGCATCATGCTCTCCTTCCTGCTTCAGCGCGGCCGATAACGTGCGGGACCCTGCCGCGCCCCGGCTATTTCTGTGTCATTCCATCAGCCGTATTTTCAGGCGTTCACGTTCAGGGGTGCCTTTTTTCTGCCGATGACATTGATAATAGTCAGTACTTCGATTGATGCCAAAGACATCACATCATTCTGTTTTAGGGTAATCCTCACTTCAGTCATTAATGAGGCTTATCGATTGTAAAAGTCTGACATTAAGAGAGCTGAAGCCTTTTTGAGGATATCTTTCTCCCGTTCAACCTTGCGGAGTCTGGCTTCCAGCTCTTGAATCCGTTGTTGGTCTGCTGTCATTGTTTTACCCTGGGAAATAGTTTGTCCTCTTTTTTCGCTCATTGCCCGCTTCACCCCATCACGGAGGGCGCTGATACTCACACCCATGGCTTCACTGCCTTGACGAAACGGGTAATTTTGTTCGATAACCAGATGGGCTACTTCGCGTTTCAATTCTGGTTTAAATGTTGGCTGAGACATTTTCTTGTACTTCCTTTGTTCAGTAACGCTTTCGGGATTAATTTACTGTCTGAATTCATTAAGCCAGAACAGTTCTGGCTCATCCCTTACCTGGAAAGCCTATCGTGTTGCCCTTCATCGCCTACCCCAAGGCATAGGTATCTACACATCTTTATGGATATCTGCTATTAGGTTGTAGCATGATCTGAACTTACCTATTGGCGGGATTGATGCCCGCCTCAAAACCGAAGCGGAAAGACAAGAACACGGGCCGGCGAGTGAAAGTACAGCCAGGCGTAGCTCTGACGCTCAGACTGGTTGCGGTTCGCCTTACCGATACTGACGGTAATTTTATCGGACGCTGGACGCTGCTCACAAACGTAAGCCGCGAGAGCATCAGCGCAGAAGTCGCTCGCTGGTATTACTGGCGCTGGAGTATCGACTCCTTTTTGAAGCTGCTCAAAGGGGCTGGACATGACGTAGAAAAATGGCGTCAGCTTAGTGCTGGAGCTGTGCTACGCAGGTTATTGATAGCCAGTATGGCATGTGTACTGGTATGGAGACGACAACGCTCTGAAGACGACGACAATGTAGCCGCCCGTCAGTTAATTTGTCGATTATCCGGACGACAACAAAAACGAGGACGAATAGAAAGCGCTCCAGCTCTGCTCGCAGGACTATCCATCTTACTCAATACCTTGACTTTATTAGCAGAATAGACCCCTGAAGAACTTGCTCATTTCGCGATGGCGGTTCTTAACCCTACATGATCTGTAGATAACTATGCGACATAAGGCAGGAGGGGAATGATAAACTGTTCGGCAGTCATTATATCGTGTCAGGCGGTGCGGGAGAAGATATCTTGCAAGGCGGTACGGGCAACGATGATCTGAGGGGGGCAGGGGGATGATGTTTACCGATTTGCTCTGGGTGACGGGCACGATACCCTGATTGAGGAGGGAGGCCATGACATTCTGGATTTGACGGACTCAAAAGAGATCACTCGAGAGAAGATATGGCTTCAAAAAGAGGGTCCTGATTTAAAAATTGGGGTTGATGGTCCCTTTTCTGGTGACAGTGTGACGATAAGAGATTATTACAATCCTGACATGGCCCGTGATCTGAAAGTAGACACCCTACAGGTGGCGGGGTATCAATTAACAGGCGATCATATTGAGAGACTGAGATAGGCCATGGCGTCTTTTCCTCTCACTGAAGGGGCACCGTCGTCCCCTGGGCCAGAGACTCATCGAAAGTGGGCGTAGTTCTGGACGGTGATACCTGAAGTGAGCTCGCGTTAGGAACATTCATCTTGTGGCTTCGATAGAAGATAGACATCCACCCACGCAATCGTCCGGCGCTACCTGACGCGGCCTCTATAGACTTGCCTCTTTATTAGCAATGTCTGTGCAATGATATTTTTTTCACTCTAAAATTGTATTAGTTCATACTTATTATTTCATACTTAATACTTAATTAATAAGTATTAAGTATAAGGATTTAGATTGATAACTATTTTAGGTTGTAATAAAGGTAGCGCCGCTAAAAAAACAACTGCAATAAATATCGCCGTTGGATTAGCATTGCGTGGAGAAGAGATTTGCATGTCATCGTCGATGTTGCTGGAGGAAGAAATAGTCGAGAGCTTATCACGGGGAGTACAGTGGCTCATCAAATCATTGCGCCTCATCAATGTTCCCAACTTGATTTAGATACATTAATAGAATTACAGCAACAATTGCAAAGTATTCGTGATTTAAACCCAGAAATTAAAGCCTATTGTTATCAAAGCATGGCGACCAATAATCCTGTTTTACGTGAAAAAGAACGGGCTGAATTTCTTGATTTTGTAAAAAAATTCAAAGAGCTTGTTCCTCTAAATTCTGTGGCACATTATCGTAAAGTTTATAGGGATGTAATGAAAGAAGGAAAATCTGTATTAGAGTCTTCTAACGAGAATGCCAAATATGAAGTATTGAGTTTGCTTGAGGAGGTTTTTAAATCATGCTGAAAAAACCTAAACAACGTAATGAAGTCACCTGAGAAGAGGCGGATTTATTAGCTAATAGGCTTGCAGATAGACCTTATGGAGAAGAAAAAAAAGGACAGGGATCTGAAAATGAGATGGCGAGAACTACCATATCACTTCCTCAGAGTCTATTGCGAGAAATTGAAGATAAAGCCTTATTTAACAAACGTTTAGGAATTGAACCAAAGAATGTCAGCGCCATCATTACAGAGGCGCTGAATAAATGTTTTTATTAAATTAATCAGATTTTTGACTGAAGGATTTCGCTTTTTTAGATCCTGTTTTTTTCAGATGATCTGAAAATATTAACTGGGAGTCATTGAGAAGAGATGAATCTTTTTTCGTTATGTGATGAATAGACGCCCGTCAGTTTTTTGGCCCTGCGTTCCTGTTTGGATGTGAGATTGGTTCTAACATTCAAGTAACGAGACAAACCCGGCGTAAAAAAAGTGTTCAGGTTGACAGAGTGGCCGTATTTAACTGATGAAAAATGCTTAAAGTAGTCAATCTGCTTTCAACCCTAATTTGGGTTTAATTATCTTCGCGCAATGACCTATTAAGACCTTTTTTGCAGCTTTAAAAGATGAAGAACGGATGCTTGTAATATCTTTTTCCCAAAGTGGGTTTGACGGCACATAATATCCTGCATCTTTTGCGTGCTGTACGAGATTTTTTAATTCATCAACGTCTTTTATTACGCAGATTTTATCAAACTTTCCTAGAGTCTCAGGCAGAACAAAAGCAGCAGGGAAGTTTGCTTTCATATCAGTCGCAGGGCTACCTGTGTCGCTGTTATGGTGAACAACCTTTTCACCGTTACCAACCAGGTGCTGATTAATATCACTGATCATGTCACGGATACGTAAGGAGGCATTACCAATCTCTTCGTCTTCGGGTGCATAAAATGTATCAGGATCTGAATACAGCTCTTTAAGAGGCTCTGAAAGGTCTTTGATGTATTGCTTGACTCTTTTTCTAAAAATACTATGTGAGACGTCTTTAACCGGTAAAATATCCTGAAAACCAAAATCCGTTACTGAAGGAGCAATCATAAAAAGATCATAATCAGCTGTCAGTGGTTTTTTATTGTCTCCTATTGGAGCGAGTACTTCAATCGGTTTGCCTTTATACTTGACCTCATATACTCCGGGCTCTTTATCAGAAGGATCCAGAACAAATTTATGCACCTTATTATTCGAAGTTTTGGCCTTTAATTTAACTAAGCCATTAGATTCATATTTTATATCGAAGACAATATTTTTTTGTTTAAGCAACTCAAGCCGATTTTTTGTTATCTTTAACTGTACTTTCTGGGCATATCCTCCAGACAGACAATTTTGTACCTCCTTATTAAATTTACTCACTTTCTCTGGCTGATCTGCCAGCTTACTTAATTCTTGATTGACACAGATAAAAGCTGTTTGGGGGCCCCAATTCGCACTTTTGCCTTTGATCTTAAATCCCTTAGTCGGATAACCATCTCTTATCAGATCTGTTGCCATCAGATCAACAGGGCGAATGCCAATAATACAATTTTTCTGTTGAGCTAAAGTTTGCAATTTAATGAGATGCTCTGGTAAAACGCCTACGCCTTTTTTCTCACAGAGCTTTTTAAGCTTTTTAAAATACAAATTGTTATCAGCACCTATACTTTTTTCATTTTTTGATAACGAATTAGTATTGATATTTATCGCACGTCTCAAATTTTGAATATTACTTTGCTTATGACATTTTTTGATTGTTTGAAAAAACTTCAAATTTGAAGTTGAGTTTTTTTTTATATATGTAGAAGGATTTAGAAAATTTTTAATTCCCATTTAATTTCCCTTTATTTAATATAATATAATATAATATATTCAAAATTTCTTGTGATTCTGTTAAAATAGACGGCACTATTTGATTGATAAAAATTTAATTTTTTATTAATTTTAAATTCTATTTAAATCGATTTTTGATTAATTTAAATTTTATTTTTACTAAATACTACTTTTTGTATATTTAAATTCAATTCAATGTATTACATGTTTGGTTTTGAAAAAGAGATTTGTTTTGATTGTTATTTTAATAAAAGATCTTTATTAGTAACCTTTTGTTCTATAAATTTTTTAAAAAATTTACTTATATTCTTTGCTATTTGTAAGTGAAGAAGCGATTTTTCACGTCCAATCATTAGTCTTTGTATTAATTTTTTATTTATGTATAAAGTTATTTAATTTAAAAAATTTAATAATTGATAGTTTATTTTAAATAAAAATTTTTTTGTTATAGCTAACAGGCCTTAGTGAAATAGCCCAGATTTTTAAATTTAATTTGTGTCTATTAAATTTAATTTAAAATAATTTATTTTATTTTATTGAATTTATTTTTAAATTTTAAGATTTTTTAATTCAAAATATTTTACAAATTCCAATTCAAATAAACGTAAAATAAAGTTTATAAATATAATTTTTTATGTAAATTTATAATAAATATATTCCTCCCTCTCTCCAAAATGCTTTTTAGTGACATAGTAAAAATGTCACATCCCGTAAGGTAGTATGGTGTGCTTTTGAAGAGTTCAGGTTTGAGTTTGTACCATTCCTGCATAGACTGGAATGGCGTCTTGCTACCCAATTCCGTGGGTTTTGGCCATTTATTGAGTCCATAAATTTTGGATTTTAACTTAATATGGGTCTTTTTCGTACAGAAGATTTCATTATGTCACGAGTTTTTGCCTACTGCCGGGTCTCCACTCTGGAACAAACCACCGAAAATCAGCGCCGGGAAATCGAAGTCGCTGGTTTTAACGTCAGACCTCAGAGACTGATAAAAGAACATATCAGCGGCTCAGTTACTGCCAGTGAACGACCCGGTTTCACCCGGTTGCTTGATCGCATGGAAAATGGCGATGTACTGATTGTCACAAAACTGGATCGTCTTGGACGTAACGCGATGGATATCAGGAAAACGGTGGAGCAACTAGCCGCATCAGACATTCGGGTACATTGCCTGGCGTTGGGAGGCGTTGATTTAACGAGCCTCGCTGGAAAAATGACGATGCAGGTGATTTCAGCGGTTGCTGAATTTGAGCGCGATCTACTTCTTGGGGTCTGAGGCTCAGTGGAACGAAAACTCACGTTAAGCAATTTTTTCTTCCTCTGACGTTGCTTTTAATGGCCTCAGATGCCCTCTGATCACCCGTTCTGCCAGCGTGAAGGAATAATGGCCGAGCATATTGATATGTCCGTGGCAAAGCGGTGAGAGGCGTGCAATATCGGCCTGGAACCCCTAATAAGGTCAAATGTTCCAGCTCTGACCGGACACAGGCTGAACTGGATAAAAGCAAACTACCTGCGGGCTGAAACTATCACCAGTGCGAATGCCAGACTGGTTGATTTTCAGGCAACACTGCCACTGGCCCGGGTCTGTGGTGGCGGTGAAGTGGCGTCTGCAGACGGAATGCGCTTTGTTACGCCGGTCAGAACAATCAATGCCGGACCCCAACCGTAAATACTTTAGCCATAACAGAGGGATCACCTGGTACAAATTTATGTCCGATCAGTATTCCGGTTTTCATGGCATCGTTATACCAGGGACAATGAGGGACTCTATCTTTGTGCTGGAAGGCCTTCTGGAACAGGAGACAGGGCTGAATCCCAGCGAAATTATGACCGATACCCCGCGCTGGGGCCAGCGATCTTGTCTTTGGCCTTTTCTGGCTGCTCCGATACCCGTTTTCCCCGTGTCTGGCTGATGCCGGTGCTTCGGTTTTCTGGCGCCTGGACAATGACGCCGATTATGCTGTGCTGAATGATATTGCCAGAGGGCAATCAGATCCCCGAAAAATAGTCCTTCAGTGGGACGAAATGATGCGGGCTGCAGGCTCCCTGAAGCTGGGCAAATTACAGGCTTCCGTGCTGGTCCGTTCATTACTGAAAAGTGAACGCCCCTCCGGACTGACTCAGGCAATCATTGAAGTGGGACGCATTAACAAAACGTTGTATCTGCTTAATTATATTGATGATGAAGATTACCGCAGGCGCATTCTGACCCAACTTAACCGGGGAGAAAGCCGCCATGCCGTTGCCAGAGCTATCTGCCACGGACAGAAAGGTGAGATAAGAAAGCGATATACCGACGGTCAGGAAGATCAACTGGGAGCACTGGGGCTTGTTACTAACGCCGTCGTATTATGGAACACTATTTATATTCAGGCTGCACTGGATCATCTCAGGGCACACGGTGAAACCCTGAATGATGAAGATATCGCACTCCTCTCACCGCGCTTTGCCACGGACATATCAAATATGCGCGGCCATTATTCCTTCACGCTGGCAGAACGGGTGACCAGAGGGCATCTGAGGCCATTAAAAGCAACGTCAGAGGAAGAAAAAATTGCTTAACGTGAGTTTTCGTTCCACTGAGCCTCAGACCTCGTATATGAAATATAATAATTTTTACGAAATGTTGGTTTTTAAATCACAGTATTTAGGTTTTTAAATCACAGAAACGAGCCAATCAAGTGCTGCTAACACCTGACCAGCTCTGACCAACAACCCTAGACACTAGATAGGATTGAGGCTATGGCAGATCATACAATTAATCAGAGAGTAAGCAAATTGAGAACGTTACGTCCCCGTAAACATGAGTTAGAATTTTTTATTGCTGATGAGGTCGAGCTTTCGAGTTTCAGGGATGAGATGGCAAGCATGGAACCCCCTTTTTTTGCCTTGAAAGGCGGAGATACCAAGGTTAGAAAATACAAAAATGGGAATGTAACCGTTATTGTTAAGGCTACGGCTGATGGATTAGCCACTGTTTTTGATAAAGATGTCTGGATTTATAGTATATCAAAACTACAGGAAGCGATTAATAATCATCAAGAAATAAGTAGAACAATTTGTTTTACGCCTTATGATTTTTTTGTAACCACGAATAGAACAATTAGTGGTAGAACTTATCAAGAATTAGAAAGGGCTTTAGATAGGTTAAAGGGAACAACAATTAAGACCAATGTTTTTTATTCAGAAGAAAAGCAGGAAAGTATTGGCTTTGGTCTTATTGATAGTTGGCGAATTCTTGATGAAAAGAAAGGTAATCTTGATATTGGTATGATTGAGATAACGTTACCTGATTCGCTTTATCAGGCATTGCATAAAAAGAAAATGCTGAAAATCAGTCCCGACTATTTCCGTATCAGAAAAGCAATAGACAGGCGACTTTATGAAATAGCGCGTAAGCATTGTGGTCATCAGGGAGAGTTTACGATAGCCCTTGAAAAACTGCATTTAAAAACGGGCAGCACCGCCTTGTATCACCAACACGTCAGACGGTTTAGTCTTGAGGGGAAATCCCACCACCGGGGACTGAAAAAAACACTGTCAGCGCTTCTTTGACCCAATCGGGGAAAACACGAAAAAGAGACAGGAATTCTTCAGCGGCTCTGTGCCAATGATGAATCGCTTCCACCCGTAGTGACCAGTTTCGTTGACCTAATGAGGCATACCCATTAAAAGATTGATGCACTAATTGACATTTTCCGTGACGCCTTTGAATGAGTTGGCTCTCGAGGGCTTTTTCTATGACCAGTTTTTCCAGCTCTTCAGGCGAAACCGGATTGATAAAATCAGATATCGCTTTTTTTAAAAAGACAGGCTGTTTCTGCCAGTGGTGTTGTAAAAACTCTTCCCAGTTGATGATGAGATACATTTACTACATTCTCCCTGTTGATGATCAAAATGAATAAAATACCTTCCGGCTTTATTGAAGGAAGAGTATATCATTAAAAATGATGATATTAGAGAAGAAAATGATTGACTTTTCTTATTGTTAGCGTGCCAGAAAAACAGGAATGGCGTGATTAAGCAAAACCAGACATTTCAGAAGATCAAAAATCAGTCAATTTTAAAGTAGGGTTGACAACATCAGAGAAGTTGTCGAAGAGGTTTCCTAAGATGATGCAGATTGTTGGCTCCTTTGCTGAATTTGAACGCACCATGCTTCGTGAACGGACACGGAACGGACTTGCAGCGGCACGCCAGGACGGTCGTGTTGGTGGACGACGCCCCAAATTAACGCCCCCGCAGCAAAAAAAATTGTCTCTCTCGTCACATCGAGGCAGAAAAAAGGCGCTGATACAGACCGCCTGTTCCGTGTTTAACCTTCGACCGTGGTACGGCTTCTCGCCAGACACCGGGTGATTGAGATCAGAAAGACATAAATCTATGCGGGGGACTTACAGCAGTTTGCAACGCATGCTCGAGACTACCTCACAGGCGCTGGAACACAACGACAGGGTCTGTCAGAACTTGAGCAATCAGGTGAACGGATTATACGAGCAGGTAGAACGCTTGAGCAGCGATCTGAGCCGGTTAATGCGCTCGTGAAACAGCATGAGCAGCAGTTACGGCAGGAAAAGCAGTAGGCGCGCTACTATGGTCCTTCGATGTAAGGTTTGAACAAACGTATTTCTGAGGTTTCAGTATGCTGATTATTGGTGTACTATGTACATCAATAATTAACAGGAGACAGCCGTGAGTCATGCGATTGAGTTTATCGAGACAACGATGTTCACCCGTCAGATAAAACAGATCGCCACGGATGATGAACTCAAAGAGCTTCAGAAAGAGCTTATCGAATCACCGGATAAAGGGGATCTCATCCAGAAAACGGGCGGCCTACGAAAAATCAGGATGGCGACGGGAAATCAGGGAAAAAGCGGCAGTGTGCGGGTGATTTACTTCCTTGCCACATCCGAGGTAATTTATCTGGTGATGGCCTACCCGAAAAGCACCAAAGACAGCCTCACTGATGCAGAAAAAGCGGAACTGAGGAAACTGACCCAGCGACTGAAAGACGAGGTGTAAAATGAGTTTTTTTGACGAGCTGAAAGCCTCTCTGGAAGAGGCCATTGAAATCAAAAACGAAACCAAAGAGCCTGCCCGTGTTACCTGCTACGCACTGGCTGATGTGAAGGCTATCAGGGAAAATCTGAATGTTACCCAAAGCGAAATGGCGAAAGTACTGGGAACCAGTCTGGCCACCATCAAGAGCTGGGAAACAGGACGCCGTAACCCGACCGGACTGGCGGCAAAAGTGCTGGCCACCATTCAGGCTAACCCGAAATTCTTTGATGAACTGGCGGCGCATTAAGCTGATGTGACAGAAGAAATTCGACAGGCGAGGCCGTTCGCGTGTAACTTTAACGGCAACAGAAAAAAGAAGCCCCGGAAATCAAAAGCACATTCGTCGACGGGATATGAGCGAGTTACTCAATGAAATTGGGGCCATTTTATCGTATAATGAGTATACGGAAAAACAAGTCATCACCATGATGAATTATCTGATTCAAGAGGGGAACGCGACAAACCCGATGGAGTTTATCACTGAGATAGCGAAGAAATCAGAAAAATATGAGGGGACACTGATGACAATGGCTCAAGCCTTAAGACAAGAAGGCAGACAAGAAGGTATTCAAGAAGGCATTCAAAAAGGTAAGGCAGAATCTGCCAGAACTATAGCTCGTCAGCTTCTGGCTAACGGGGTTGATCGAGCGATTGTCAAAATGTCGACGGGTCTGTCTGATGCTGAGATGAATGCGCTGATGGGCCGGGTAAACTCTGCAAAAAATTAAATATCACAAAAAATAATAACCAGATTGATTTAACACAGTCTCATGATTTTTGTGTTTACAACTTCACTATTCAACCTGAATACATTGTAACGCCAAGAATGGGAATAAAAGTGGGCACTGATAAATTGTGGCGTTTAAAGACAATATAAATTGTGAGCAAAATCCTCAAAGTACACCCACCTCCATTAATATTTCCTTGCTGCTTTTCCGACCAGTCGCTATAATTAAGGCGTTAACCCTCAATGGTTAATCGGGCGTCAGAACCCGTGTGTCTTACTGGCGACACCAGACGCGCCATGCGTCTTTTTTTATGTGTTGCAAAACGCCTAGGTATACCTGAAATAATGGTGACTCAGGCGGGGCATCCTTCGGGATGGCCGGTGTTCAGTAAGGCCGGTTTCTGACCCCCGTCTGGGCTAACACCCTATGAGTGTCAGAACTCCAGTGGTAGCGAAAACCAACTACTTACTGAGGTTGCTATTATGGCTACTACCCTACTTAACACTTATCCTAAAAGTCTGCATCCCATTTTTTGTCAGCGTATCTGTAACGCTCGACCCGCCATCCTGGCTAAATTTGCCCGCATTTCTAAAAACTTAACGCCTCGCCAACGTGCATCCCTTCTGAAAATAGGGGGTGTCGCATGAATAGTTCCATCAAGCAATTTTGCCAAAGTTTCACGATCCCCTGTGGCTTTACTGATGAGGAATCTCAGGTTTATACCAATGCCGCGATGACGGATATTCTGGAGATGACGGCGGAGTCTTCTCAAGTTCTGGATGTTTTTCATGCGCACGAAGAGGTTATGCGCGATAAGAAATTGCCGTTATCGCTGTTGAGTACGTTACCCGGTGGTGACAAAGAACCTCGGGCCGGCCGTCAGCCTATGAGGGAGGGGGTCTTATGAGAACTTTTGACTTCACGAGTGTTTCTGATTTACATGACGTGTTTCCTGCACTGACCTCTGCCCAATTTGAAACCGCCCTGTTGTTTTCTTTAGGTCTCACAAAAAAAGAAATTGCTTCTACACGCGGCGTTTCCTATCCGGTGGTCAGAGATACCTTCAAGAGATTAAAAAGAAGCTTCAAATGTTCTCCTTAAGCCATCTGATTTCTCTGTTCCATATACGGTTAGTCTTGTTTGCCTTACATCAAACTGTTTTAACCTATACAAGACAAACCCGAAACAATTAGACTGGTTGTACCCTACTTCATATTCAGTATATTCATACCCTAAATCACCACACTAAAAATATAGAACCCGGCTGAACTTTATTATTGACAGCTCACACCAGGGATTTTTCACTTAATTAAGGCTCTTTTCAAAAAAAGGGGGGAAGAGTGGGATGCATTCCAATCCAAAAAAAATTTGTCCGCAGATAATTTATTACCTGAACCCTCATCCTCATCCCCAGCACATCCGCGATAAAGCCTCTCGTTATCTTTATATGAATCACGCGATGGCTGAACTATTGAATGTCCCCACAGGGGTTCCTGTTGAAGGGCAAGGGTTATCTGAAATCAAACCGGACATATCGGAATTGTTTGAAGGTATCAAGAAACAGGAGGAGAGGGTCATACAAAAAGAAACTGCTGTCTCTTTACTGATAACAGGTCATTTTGGAAAAAAAACCGTCTTCAACCCTACATTGTTGATATTCATCCTTTCTGTAATCAAGAAGGTGAACTTATCGGGAGCCCAAGCCAGACAATGTCAATTCTTTTCAGCTTTAGACTATATCCAGGGTAAATCACCCAAAACATTAACCCCTTCACTCTCCAATACAATATTGACTCAACGCGAACTTCAGATAAGTTTTTATTATTATCAGGGTGTAAGTCAAAAAGAAGTGGCAAAATGTTTACATCTCTCTCATAGAACGATTGACAATAAATTACGGGGGATTGATGAAAAAATAGGGGTTCATCATCAGGATAAATTCAAAAAATATATTGAAGAAATCGGACTGAATCAGTTTATTCCTCATCACCTATTGGCATCAAGTATTCAGCTGATTGATTGACTATAGAATAAGAATTGGCTCATCATGTCTTGGAGGGCAGTGATATCTTGCGGCAGAATTTCAGTGGGGTCTTCACGCAATAGTAAATCGGGCGAAGGGGAATACTCAATGCCTCGATGATGGTCATCTGAAAGGGACTCAGTCCAATTCCTTATCATAAGAAAGCTGTTGTCTGTCCAGAAGTGAAGGCAGTAAGTCATGGCCGCTTCGGACGAAACCGATTCATGGGAAAAGCCCTTGGGGATATACAAAATATCACCAGATGTCAGCTCTTCATCAATTATCTTTTCAGAAAAGTCGTTTTGACCACAATCAACCGGCGATGACCAGCGATTCCCTACACGCCAGCGGCGGCGGCCCATCCCTTGAATCATAAACACGTCAGACGGTTTAGCCCGAGGCCAATCCCACCCCCGGGGAGTGAAAAAGACACCCTCAGCTCTTCTTTGACCCAATCAGGAAAAATTCGAAACAGGGACATCAATTCTTCAACGGGTCTGTGCCAATGGTTCGTCGCTTCCACTTTTAGTGACCAGTTGCTTTGGTCTAAGGACGCATACCGATTAAAGGGTTTATACACGAATTGACATCTCCCGTGACGCCTTTGAATGAGTTGGCTTTCGAGCGTTTTTTCTACAGGAGAATTTAATGTAAGAACGGAGGATTTTAAATGATTAAAAAAATCACAGATAGAGATAAAACTGAACTTTTTAGCATAAAAAAAGTTCCTAAAACTCCTCCAGCAGCATCATATATTGGAAATTTGGGGGCATAATAGGGTTCAAGTTTAGCCTCTCGACCATAATATGATGTGCAAATGACCTCTGCACCATCATTAGCTTCTCTCTGTATGGATAATGGCTTATCTTAGGATAGCCTACCTGTTCGCTTATCATATTTAACAATATCTGGCTCAATTTCTTTGATAAAATCATATTCTTTGATGGGAGAGTGCGCCTGTTTTTTATCTTTTATCACCCTCAAAAAAACAGAGATTATCTTAACATTAACTTTGTTAACAGTGCCATAGCAGTTAAAAAGTGAGATACACGAGTGATTTAAGGGATACTCATCGGGAGATAATAAGTGGTAATTTTAAGTATGGAAATGATGGTAATCGGAGCAAATATGAAAAAAGGGCAGTTGTGAATGCGGGGTTTGCTATCAGTAAAACCGGTACTGGAGAAATTTGCCAAAATGCTGGCCACCTTGGCAAACCGTTTATAGCTTTTTTATAAGAGCAAAAGACAAAGGAATTTGGGAAAAAAGGAAACATGATGTGGTAGAAAAAAGCAGCGTGGCTTCTGGAAAAAAATCTCACCCCTCTTAGAGTCTGATTGATTCACAAAGTGTCAAAAAAACTGATGCAGCAAAAGGCACATAGTTACCGATACTCATGGCAATCTTTTACAAGTAAAAGTGCATCCAGCAAATATACCTGTTCCAAACCTAACTCGATTGACTTGGCTGCATAAGCTTATACAGGTAGTTAAAATTTACCAGGTGCAAACGGAGCAGTTTTTCGGGTAGTTTATTGCCAGTTTTACCAAAATGCCGCCACAGGCGATCCGAACTCGTTCTGATCGTTACGTTACGGGTAGCAGGCCTATGGTAAATCCGAGCGAAAAACCCGACTTTGTGTCTGATGGCAAAAGGTTACAGTCTGTGTTTTCTCATTTTTCAGAATTTATTTTTTTGGATGCATTTTAGACCGAATTTGCTCGCTAATAAGTGGGGTGGCGATATTAGATGATATTATTTTATCTAATTCCTTTTTTTTAATTGACTGCTCTGGATTCAGAGTGGTTTCTGCGGGGCTATACAAAGAAAATATTCTTTTCATTGGTGTTGTTTCAAGAAAAAATTTTCCTTCAAGATATTTTTTTAATTCACCACCACCAAGCTTTTGTATTGATTTCATCAAGTTGTATTTCCATATCTGCGTATCATAGTAAGGTAGAGTTTTTTTTAAGGTCAGGTACTCGCTAAGTGACTGGTCTCCGGTAGCCATTCCTGTGTCAGCTAATAGCATGAAATCATCATAGATATTTTTTGGTAGTTTATTTGTTAAAATAATTTTCACTTCTTTGGTTCCATTACCTTTAAGTTCCTTTCTCGTTTTTACGTCACCACTATCAGAGTCTATAACGATAATTGTGGCTTTTGAAAAGAGAGAGAGATAATCATAATTATTATCAAATTTAAGTATTTTGGTTATTTCGTCAATGAGGCTATCTGATTTATCATCTATATCAGGTCTAAAAGTACGCAGACTCATTATGAAATTTGCACTCCTTTTATCCCTGATTGTTTCGCAGAGCGTGTTAGCAATAAATACCTTTGTAGCAGTGACATAATAGGGTGAACTGATGTATCCTAGATGGTAGCTGCTGTCACGTGAAAGAGACATATTGTAACTGTCAAGCAATTTAATCAACTCACCTTCAAACCGATTTTTTATCTCATTAATAGTTTTTTCATCTGTGGGTATATATCCAATAGCTCCTTCACTAAACCCCAGACGATTTCCGGTAACTTCAGTGAACCCAATGTTTTTTAGCATGGATTGCTGTTTATTTAAACTGTTGTCTTTATCCAACATGTCCATTTCTTCAATAAGGATGGCATCTTTTGGTGTGAATTTAAACTTTTCGCACATGTCTTTTATGTGTGTTTCTAGACATTCTCTTGGGGGCAACCCCACAGGAGCGATAATGAATAGTGGGTTACTAAATTGGGATATATTGTGCGGTTCCTCATTCCGAAAAGAGTAACTTTGATATTTTTGATTGCATTCATTTGTGTTTTTGCGTGAAACATCTAGCGGAGATATGATAACTCTGCACCCTTGATCTAACGCGATGTTAGCTATTTTTTCTCCTAGAGCTTGATCACCACCGCCATCAGTACACGGATTTATTATAATCACATCTCTTTCGCGAATACTTTTCGAAGGTAAATTGCTCAAAAGTACTTTTTCAATAGGCTCTAATGAAGATTCAGTTGTCCTTGTAGCAGGTTGTTGAACTACTGGTTCAGGCTTTTGGGTCAGTACCTCGATTCTTTTACTAGATATTGGATCTGCTTGAGCAGCATGTTCTCCATTAAGAGAATCTTCTGAAGATATGATTGTGGTTTCAGAAGCAACAGTCGTGTTTGAAGAAATTGAATTAGCGGGAAGATTTTCTTTCTGCTGTGTTTCAGATAAAAGTGTACGATTATTAGGTGTTGATGCATCTTCTAAATCCGCAGAACCAAAAGAACATTTAACAGGTTTTTTTGATCCATTAGAAAGGGAAGTAACCTGTTCGTTAAAAACGTATTTTTTTAGATATTTGTTCGCAGAATCTAGGTCTTCTCTGCTCAAACCATTTGATGCCTGTTGTTTGTTTTTAAGCTCAAATTTTATTTTTTTAGGCTCAGAAGAATTAGTTATGTTAATCAATGAAGCGCTAAAAGTTTTTTCCGTAAACCTACCGTTTTCAAATAATCGATATACATGACTCCCATTATCTGTTTTTTCAAGCGCTAAAAATTTATCTGATTCACCATATTTGCCATTAAATTTTCCTCTATAATCAAGTGGTATGATAGTAGTATCTATTGCCGTGAATAAATTTCCTTTAAAAAAATTGTATAAATAAATCAAACTTTTGAAGTTTTTATATTAAGGACTTAAAAACTGAGTATAAAAAAATGCATCATTTTATGTTTAATCTTTTTTTGTTATTATGGCACTGTTAAAAAAGTAATTTAATTTATTGATATTCAATTTTTTAATAGAAAATATCTTCGTTTTATTTGTTTTAGTCATTTAAATAATTTTGTTAACACTGCGATATTCAGTTTTGGGTCAGTCTTAAAAGGAATACAAGCCTTACAAAAATAAAAAAACATCAAAAACCGCTCATTTTGTTATTTGACCAAAATAGAGGTCGTGAAAACATCAGGTAATCAACTGACTTTAGAAAATTGCATAATCTAAAGACAACCGATTTTTATGGGTTTTGTTGCATTAATCGGAAAAGATAAACACGAAAGAAGTGTCGTTTATTTTTTAAGCATACGAAAAATAACATTTTTCTACAGGGAAGAATTTTCCCCTTGTCGATGGCTAAATTGCCCTTTGTCTATGATCTGTATCAGTTCAATTCCTGCTAACATACATTGTTAACCTTGAGCCGGTTCATGTCGTACTGGCGAGCCCGCGATAAGTGCTCCCGATCTTTCAGAAACGACTTTGTATAGTCTGCGTCTTGCGGCAGTAGAGCGCGCTTACTTGCTGCAGTTTTTTTTCGAGGTCATCGAACAGCTTAGTAGAGGTGCCAAAACCTGCACGGCGAGTCAGAGCAATCTGGTTGGCCTCCGCGATTGCGTCACGCGTTTCCACTTTCGTTACCTTGAGCGCGAACGGCATTTGCTTTTCGGCGACCACGCGCATTAAAAACACGCGCAGGGGATCTGAAACGGACAGGCCAATTTCGGCGAGCGTCTCGATGGCTTGAACCTTGATTTTTTCGTCCACGTAAAAACAAGGAGTGCCTTCCTCTCATATTTCACAGAGCGTGAGATTGAGCATATAGTTTAGTTTGACGATTTTGGAGATGATGGGGTAGGGCGCGATCATGTTAAACGCTATACAGGACTGTCAGATGAACAACTCGATACGCTAACCCAATAAATAAAACCTTGATTTTTTGTTAAAATACTCTATCTGGTTCAATGAGCTTTTGGTATTGGCCAATAGATTGATTGTGAGCAGCCCCTTGTATGAAAAAACCACAGAGACCCAATCCAGATTTTACCAAAAAAATTCTATTCCTTGTCTCAGGAATTTTTTTGGAACATAGTTATTAAGTGCATTTGTGTGACAGTATTCTATGAATCCAGCCAGTGAATTGACCTCCATTTTTTCATAAATTTTTTGCAATCTATTTTCGACAGTTCTATGGGAGAGAGATAACTTTGTCGCGATGTCTTTGGAGGACAGCTTCTGAAGAGCGTAAAATATGATATCAAGCTCTTTTTCTGTAAAAGTGTCTACAGGAGGATTAAGATTTATTATAGAGGGTTTTAGGTTATTGAAGAAATCACATAACGAAATAAAGCTGAATTTTTTTCCGTAAAAAATAGTGCCTAAACTCTCTCCATCGGGATTATAAATTGGGATTTTTGGAAAATACCAGGGTTCTAGAACTGAATCACGAGTAAAATATGAAGTACATATTATCTCTGCTGTCTGATGACTCGTTTCAGCTTTTCTATCTTGTGCTCGAATCTCTGGCGCCAGTTCTGCCCATGCACATGGAAATTCTTCATCTAGACGTCCTTCAAAATCGAAGCCTGCTGGAATGTTGTTCATATCGAGTCCAGCTTTATTCAAATAAACAAATCTTGACTGATTATCCTTTACCCCCCAAGGCATATTTGAATGCTCCATCATAGATATCATGACTTCACCTAAATAATCCACCGTTAACTTTGTTACTTCAGTCATATCATATTCCTTTTTCCAGTTGAGAACTGACACAATTTAAACTGTGTATCACGGAGCCATAAAAGCGATTGATAAACGTCAGTACTATATTTGAAAATAGAATTCAACCAGGTTCATTAACATTGCATTGGGTAATCCCACTGATCAATTCACTGACAGAGAATTCGATAAAAGTATTGCATTAAACATAGACAAGGTAAATACGTTGACTGGATTCATTCACCTAAATACCCCTATATCCCCCTTACTGGATGATATCCACAGTTCCAACAGTAGTGAAACCCACTGTTCATGAGTCAGGTAGACCTGGACATCTCTATGCAAAAAGGAAGTCAACTCCTTCAAAGACCAAGTAAGGGATAGCCTGATTTATGCACTAAAAATACCAATACCCTTTATTTATAAGCAAGGTTAACTGTGTCATAAAACCGGAGTTGTCTATCACTTGATACATCATGTGGCCCTCAATCGTTCTGTGTCGTGCGACAATATTCCACGCGGCGGCATAATCTGAGTCAAGCGACTCTCCGTTGACAAAATAGCGGTTGCCGATGTGTAACATACGTAGCCCCATTAACCGGTGCAATGGATGTCCCTGTTGCAATAAGGTCTGAACCTGTGAAGGGGCGTACACCTCTGCCTCCGGCGACTTCGGTAACTCATAGGCGGTTTGAGACATCTCCTGAACAAACCAGGTTTCAAGATGTTCTCTCTTCTGGACCAAGAATTGGCTCATCATGTCTTGGAGGGCGGTGATGTCTTGTGGCCGAATTTCAGTCGGGTCGTCACGCAGGAGTAAATCGGGCGAAGGAGCATACTCAATGCCTCGATGGCTTTCATCTGAAAGCGACTCAGTCCATTTCCTTATCATGCGCAGGCTGTTGTCTGTCCAAAAATGAAGGCAGTAACTCATGGCGGCTTCGGACGAAATGGCTTCATGGGCAGAGCCTTTGGGGATATACAGCATATCCCCGGAACTCAGCTCTTCATCCATCATTGCTTCAGAAAAGTCGTTCTGACCATCATCAACCGGCGATGACCCTCGATCTCCTACACGCCATCGGCTGCGTCCCATTCCTTGTATCACCAACACGTCAGACGGTTTAGTCTGAGGGCCAATCCCACCGCCGGGTACTGAAAAAACCACCGTCAGCGCTTCTTTGACCCAATCGGGGAAAACACGAAACAGAGCTAGGAATTCTTCAGCACCTCTGTGCCAATGGTTGATTGCTTCCACCCGTAGTGACCAGTTCCGTTGGCCCAATGACGCGTACCCCTTAAAGGGTTTATGGACTAATTGATATTTTCCATGATTCCTTTGAATGAGTTGGCTCTCAAGGGCTTTTTCTATGACCAGTTTTTCCAGCTCTTCAGGCGAAACCGGATTGATAAAATGAGAAATCGCTTTTTTTAAAAAGACAGGCCGCTTTTGCCAATGGTGTTGTAAAAAATCTTCCCAGTTGATGATGAGATGCATGTACTACAATCTCCCTTTTTTACTATCAAACTGAATAAAATCCCTTCCGGCTTTATTGAAGGAAGAGTATATCATTAAAAATGATGATATTAGAGAAGAAAATGATTGACTTTTCTTATTGTTAGCGTGCCAGAAAAACAGGAATGGCGTGATTAAGCAAAACCAGACATTTCAGAAGATCAAAAATCAGTCAATTTTAGAGTCGCGTTGACAACGTAAGAGAAGTGGGCGGAGGAGTTTCCTGCAAGGGAATATTTAGAATAACAGTTCAATTTCAATAGAGTTTTTTCTAAAATCGAGATGATGACTGAACATTGATTTTGAGGGATCTTGGACATGTTAGTATTTTTTTATCAGGCACTTTTATAAGTCTTGGTTATCATATTATATGCTTTTAAAACGCCACAATTTATCAGTGCCCACTTTTATTCCGATTCTTGGTGTTACAATATATTCAGGTTGAATAGTAGAGTTGTAAACACAAAAATCATGAGATTGGGTTAAATCAATCTGGTTATTATTTTTTGTGATATTTAATTTTTTGCAGAGTTTACCCGGCCCATCTAAAGAAATCACTGTGGGTTTATATAAGTCGATGCCTCGAATTAAAACCGCCGCCGGAAAACCTTCACGTTCGGTCACAATATTCAGGCAATGATACATGCCGTAAATAAGATAAACATACGAAAATCCGGCAGCACCAAACATGACGGCTGTTCGTGGCGTGTAGCCTCTCGCGGCATGACAGGCCGGATCATCCTGCCCAACATAGGCTTCCACTTCGTTGATAACCCCGAAATAGTCAGCCAACTTTAAAACCTTTCCCAGCAAATCCTTTGCTACACAAAGCGTATCACGCTCATAAAATGAGCGAGGTAGAATAGCATCACTCGACATCAATTAATCCATCAGCGCATTAATCTCAGCATCAGATAGCCCCGTCGACATTTTGACAATCGCCCGATCAACCCCGTTAGCTAGAAGCTGACGAGCTATAGTTCTGGCAGATTCTGCCTTACCTTTTTGGAAAGAAGCGATCAGTGATAAAACACCTGCTAGCTCGATGGACGATGTATTGAATCGTCTCGAAAATAAATATCAGGTGATGGCTGACAAAGCGGATGCAAAAAAGTGAATCGATTGGAAATTTCCAGCTATATTGAAGGTGATCTGGAGAATACCGCTGATTATATCAGCCAAAATAATCCCCGCCGCGCAGTGACCTTCATTCGGGAGCTCCGCAAAAAATTTTATGACATTCAATTTAACCCGTTGATTTATCAACTGCGTCCAGATATTGGAGAGGAAGCCCGCATGGCTTATGTCGGGCGGTATGCCATACTTTTCCGTGTTATGGGTAATATTGTTCGGATTGAACGCGGCGCTTATTGTGGTCGAAATTTAGTCGATATTTTATCTTGTGAATAAATCCCCCACTTTGAACAGCGACCATTAATCATGGCGAAGAAAACCTTGATATATTTCAGCCCACCGAGTCGTATCCGATTCAAGCCCCTGTTCTGAAAAGAACCCCTTCCCTATGAATTTTTTGGGGGCAGTATCAGCGCCAGATGTCGCCATCGATGTTGATACTGTGTGCGTTGTTCCTCACTCGCTTGCTGGAGCGCTTTTGCAAAGGCTTTGGGCTGCGAAGTGCCCCAATTGTTCTGAACAAAAAATCGGGTCACGGTTAACCCCGCAGTCACCGCTGGAAAGTGGACCTGCAACTGCTGACACTGGTTAACCCCCTGATTCGCGAGCCGCTGGAAAAAATACTGGAGAAACTTGTAAAAGGTTGATTCATTTCTCATATTCCTTGACGTTAAGATAAATAGTTCGAAATGTCAGATTAAATTCAACCTTTTACATCTGATGCGCCCTTTTTTCATGGTCAGGATGGTTTTTTACCGTTTTTGGCTCGCGTGTATTTTTAGAGAACGCCATTTTTATTACTGGATTTTTTCAACTCCGTTTCCCTTAGATTATTTTTCACCATGCGTGACTCTGCTGCTTTGTGTAAAAAATCTCGCCTTTCATGAGATACTCTGGACTCCTCGTTCTTTTCACGTTGATTCTCTGCATCTGCCCACCGTTTCTCCTGTTTTGCTTTTTCTCTGTGCCTTTCGCTTTCTTGATAAAGTTGTGCAAGATTTTTTTGAGCTTCAGGCCATTGTGGCTGTTTTTTCTCGATGCGTGATTTCTCTATGTCATTTTCGGAATTGAATGAGATATTTCCTTTGACACTTGCTTCGGAGAAACTATTAGGCAAGGCCTGAGGCTGATCTCCGTTAGGTATGGCTCCTGTAGTAATCAATATGTTTTTTTGAGGGCTTGTATAATTGAAATTATCAAAGGCTTTCCAAGGCCAGGCCGTCTTCATTTCTGAGCCATCGGCACCTTTAATATGTATTCCAATACCCGCATCGCTTTTATTAAGACTATAAAGTGTCGCCAGCTGAGGTCCAGTCGCAGAATTTTCAGGCTCAATAGAGGTTGTATTATGAGCAGAATACACAGTCTTTGTTTTTTCCGGTTTCACCGTCACTTCGAGCCTTGCAGTCCCATCTTTATCGTTTTTTTGATTAAAAATTTTCGTTTGATTAGAGATGTGTAAATCTACTTTAAGGTCAAGAATAATATTATCACCATCTCTTCTCTCTATTTGCTCAGCCCCAGGAAGAGAAGAAATTGTCTGAATCAACAACTCTTTATTTAGAGCTGAATCATTTTCGGCCACACTCTCTAAGTGACCTTGAGAAGTAGATGGCTCATTTAACGCCGATGCGGATTGATTTTTGCCAGAGCCATTTAATGCGCCGTTGTTTTCAGACGCACTTCGTGCACCTGAGAGGTTTGGACCTTCTAATGCGGGCTTTTTACCAGCGTCATTTAATTTTTTCGCCTCCTCTGCGCGCTTTTTAGAAGCCTGTTGCTCTAATGCCAGTTTATTTTCATTGTGAAGATTATACGCAAACATGTCTGATTCAAGTTTTCTGCTGAGAATACTCTTTTTTATTTCAGATTGTTGAGACTCTACTGTCTTTTTATATTGAGTCTCCCTGTCTTCTCGCTCTTTATTCTGTTTAAATTCTACTGCTTTTCTTTGATTTTCCTGAAAAAACGCAGAAAGGCTTCTGTCGGATGCAATCTGTCTTGCTGCTTGTTTTTGTTGCGTTTGTGCGTTATTGACTGCCTCAGACGTGCGTTGTGCCTCAAGTGCTTCTCCCAATGTTTCATCTTCTCTCTTAAGTGCTTCAAAATTTTCTATTACGTTTTTTACTGATTTTTTCAATGCATCCAGGGAATTGACTGTAGTCATTTCATCTTTTCCATTGGCTGCTAAAAATCCAGGGGGGGCACTATGCTGAACGGAGAACGCGGCAAAACTTTCCATGATGTTTTTTATGTGGTCTTTATTTAAAGATTTTTCCTTCTTTAAATCTTTTAAAAAATGATTTAAATCTGCACCCAATCGTTTGAATGACGGTGATTGAGCACTTTTAAGTATGCTGAACAGGGGTTGTAATCTTTTGGGACTTGATTCAGAGTCATTTTTCCCAGAAATCTTTGGTGGGGAATCGTAGTCTTTGCCATAAATATTTAGTAGTAAACGTGTTGGAGAAAATGTCTCTTTATCATGAGTCCAGACCGAATAATATTCATTGGGAAGCTTACCCTCTTGAGCGAGAGAGGCCGCGCTCAGGTAAGTGATTTTTAATGGAGATAAGTATGCATCTTTGAACATTCCCCCATTAAGAGAGTGTCCAGCAAAACAAACCGCTTCCTTGACCAGATTTGGGTGGGCAAAAAGACGTTTAGAGTCTTCCAGCCCACAAGTGTCTAATATTTCTTGGGTTATTTTAAAATATTCCTCCAAACGTTGAACCGCATTTTTATTTTTTAACCTCATTAACCAGGGTTCAAGCAGTGCTGCATCAGAGACATCAAACCTAGCGACGGGCTGATGAGGCTCTAAGGACTCTGCAGACAACTCTGTTCCTGCACTCGTTATGATTTTTTGAGGCTCGATACGCTGTTTTAACGTCGTGCTCTTGGTGAGGCGTTTTTGGTTATCGGTGTCTTCTCTGTGTTTTATCGCGTTTTCTGCTTTCTCTTTTTGGCTTTTTTCTTCTATGCTCACCCGTTGAGAGGGTTCATTGTCAGCAAGGGGTTTAAACGGATTATCATATCCCCTTTCTGATGAGGTTAAAGCCAACGCGGCATGTGCTGTGGCATTCGATATGGCCGCGGTGTTTTGAGTCGTGTTATTCGCTGTCTCTGCTTCGCTGCCGGCACCTGGGATTGTGTTTTGGGTATCTGAGGAGGAGTTTTGTTGGGCAGAAGTGCCAGAAATCGCTGTTCTGTTGTGCACATCTCTGCTGGTAAGTTCACGAAGCAGTGGATGTGATTGTTTATTTTCGAAAAACATAGTAAATGTATTATCGTCGTGTATGAGAGATGATTCATGAGCATAGGAGACTCTGCGTGGAATACCAATCTCTTCACGAAATTTGTTTTCTGAAAAAACTTCTTCCGAAAATGAACCTAATCCAACGGTTCTTGCTTCTTCAAGTAAAAATGGAGAGTAAGTTTCTACTTCTGGTTGAAAAACTGCAACCTTGAGACGTTCACCATTTAAATTGTGAAAAACATGAAGTAATTCATGAAAAACAATACAAGCATCTAATTCCGTTTGTTCGATTCCTTTTCCGATGGATTCTTCTTGCACAGAATTCAGATTGCAATGAAGATAGGAACCGGTTCCCCGAAAGTTTTCAGCATTTTCAGCACAGTGTGCTGTCACACCCAACTCAGTAGAATCAAGACGTATTATCAATTTTTCTGACTTGAGCCGAGATACTGATTCAATACAGTTTAACAACTCTTTGCCTGTTTCAGTCGACTCGATTTTATCGAGTGCTTTTTCAAGTCGCTGGTAAATGTTTTTATTAGTACCATCAAAAGAGAGTTGGTGGTTGTTTTTTATCCAGTTTACACTAGACTTTTTTACCAGAGATTGAATGTCCGTATCTGAATTTGAAGATGAGGAAAAACTTAATGGTGTTAAATTTAGTTTAAGAGCACGCCGCATTATTATATCCTTTTTTTTGAAAAAATTAGTTTAGAGTATTGATAAGAACTTGCGCAGGTTGCATTTAGCTGGACCGGATTTTGGCAAATTTTTAGGTGTATTAGATGCAGAGATAGATTCACAAAAGTTTAAATTTCCAGGGTTGGCTTCTAGAAAGGAGATACTATTGAATTGATGTGAATCAATATAAGATTGATCCGGTACAGATTTTTTATTAGCAAACATTTTTTATTTCACTGATATTTTTAAAAAAAATATTGATAAATTTAAGCCCCTAAGTATTTTTTATATTCAGCTTTTTAGAGGCATGATTTGTGTATTTTTGATTTAATTGTGGTTTTTTGTTGTGTAATTTTATCTACCTTAAGTAAAAATAAATATCAAAAATCGCTCACTTTTTTATCAAAAAAATACCTTAAGAAGAGGAGGGGATCATTTGTCTTTGGCAAAGACGGTAACATTGATGCGGCATGAGAAATCAGGTGTAAGATCCCGTATTTTGATGGTTATAGTTAATGGTGAATTTTCAGGGTACCTAGTCAACTGTTGACAAATAAATTCATGGGGCGTGAGGCCTTTGAGGGTTTTTAGAGGTTGAACAAGATGTAATCTAGAAAGAACTATTGAATATGCTGAGTGAGTTGTTCATGTGAATCGTAGTGATAACGTTTTTACCGTGGCTTTCTTAAGGGTTCTGTTCATGCGCTAGACTTGCCCGTTTGTCCAAGACGAATGGATGGGCGTTAATCGCGGTGTACAATGGTGTTTTGTCTGCATATGCGGTCAAAGATGTGTTCCACAGGAGTTATTGAGTTGCCCTACCATTGCAAAATTGGATGCCGTTATCCGTTAACACCGTATGAATCTGGTAGGGAACCGCCTCAATGAGGTTTCTCAGAAACTGAGCGGCGGTCATCTATTCTTAAAGCAGAGAATAGGAATTATGATACAGAAATAAATGGACAGATGGCAAAAAAATAATGCTAGAAACAAACTCGGTAAAAAAAAATAACAAGGGTATTCCTAAAAAAGTAACAGAATCCGCGTCCCAGACAAAAGCAGAAAAAGAAACAGAATTAGACAAAACAATATCAGGGCTGAATAAAACAGTAGAAAAAATAGAAAAAAAACCACAAGAAAAAAGCTATTAAACACAATGTCTGAACTTAAGAGGAGATATAAAAAAACTAAACAAATCAAAAATACCAGAAACAATAATAGAAGAAACACCAGAAGAACTAGCATCAGAAACTCATGTGAATGTCACTAATACATCTGAGACCCCTAACACTATAGCTAATCCAAATAAGCCTTTATTTAAAAAAAATGATAAAACACTCTTTTTGAAGCGTACTTTTAATTTCATTACTGCCCCATTTCGCTTTATATTTTCAGTGTTTTTCTGGACGGTAGAACTCATTCAAGCCTATTTTAGGCCTCAACGTAAGCTTAGGAACTTACAACTGAAAAACCTGGAATTGTTGGCTCCTCACGGTAAGACTTCTGCTTTTTATGGAGATAATCAATTTTGGTTTATAAGTTAAGGTTATGATTTTTCTATCAAGCTACAACTGCCCCCGACAATAAAGATGACTGATTTAAGTATGAAGGTATTTAAATTAACTATACCCGCTTCTATTTTTTTATTCTATCAATCTGCACCTAAAGTGGGCGTCGTACAAAAACAATATCGCTTAACAATAGCCCAGGGCGATCACCTCCGCGTGGCACTGAGCTCAGCCCATTACCACCTGAGCAGTGATATCAGAATCGATCTGTCGAATTAACGCCCCCCGCTCTACACTCTTCTTTCATTGAAATCAACCTGGAAGGACATCATGCTGAATCTCAATCCTGTTTTGGTGATGGTTTTTATCGTTTCAGGGGCGGTAATACCCTAAAATACATTGATTTTGACATCCCTTACAGGAAGAAAGCATGAACCTATATATAGCAGAAAAACCTTTTGTGGCGAATGATATTGCCAAAGCATTGGGGGGCTATTTCCAGAAAAAAAACGGCTATCTTGAGTCAGCCGATCACATCGTGACATGGTGCTACGGGCATCTACTGAAATCAATTGAGCTGGAAGCCTACCATCCGGCTTACGCACAGTGGAAAGCCGAGGATTTGCCGTTGCAGCTTTACCCGTTACGCTATGAGCCGATGGCCGGAAAGGAAGCGCATACCCAAACCGTCATCGATCTGATTCACCGGGCTGTAGTGGTCAAGTAAAACAGGCCAGTATCTTGTGTTTTTTCCAGTACAACCGCTGCGGTTCATTTGGCGTTCATCCCCCGTTGTATTGATGAGGCCGCGTTTGACTGTAGTAGCCAATGAGATCATCAACAAGATCCCGCCTAGCTTCTTGTTGAGTTGGATACCCTGCTTTGGGTACCCATTCTGTTTTGAGGCTTCTGAACAGGCGTTCGATAGGAGAGTTGTCCCAACAATGACCTTTACGGCTGAGACTTTGGGTCATACGATAGCGCCAGAGTGGCTGCCTGAACGTCAGGCTCGTGTCATGGCAACCTTGAGCTGAATGAAACCTGACGCCGTTGGGGCGTCCTCTTGATTCATAAGCCATCCACAATGCCTTGCAGGTGAATTCACTGTCTGGGGAAGAAGAGAGGGCCCATCCTGTCGGTTTACGTGCAAACAGGTCTATCAGTACGGCTAGACAGGTCCAACGATTCCCTGCCCAGAAGAGATAGGTCACATCTGATGAGGGGCAGCCACAGAAAACTGACGCGCTCACACGTCAGGAATAGCCTGATGTTCCTGTCTCGCCTTTTTATATTGATGAGTCGGTGGCTGATGGCTGACCGGTTCCAACTGACGCATGACTCTCGTTGCCCGATAGCGACTTGGCGGAATACCCCGTTCTGATACCATGGCAGACATCGTTCTTGCTCCTGACGTACCTGAGCTTGTCACTCTATCTGTTCAGGCTTGATTCTATTAACCCCCTTTACCCAATATTGATAACGGCTTCGATGTATCCCAAACACTTGACATCAGCGTGTCACTGCATGGCTCTTCTTAAGTTTCTCTACTCACGGGAAGTGTTCAGGAACTCTGACATTAAGAGAGATGAAGCCTTTTTTAACAGGCTGTTCTCTTCTTCTATTCGTCTCATTTTCTTTTCTCATTCGCGGCTCTTTTGCTGTTCTTGTGTCATAGGAGACCCCGAGGGGCTTTTCCCTTCTCATTCCCCTTTTCACTGATTCACCCAGGAACTCATGGCGCTTTTACTCACGCCCATGGCTTTTGCTCCTTCTATCCCCCTATATCCTTGTTTTGTCACTCATTGAGCCCCTTCTAGCTTAAATTCAGGGCTGTAGGGGAGTTTGTGTTTTTTGTTCATTGTTCCCCCTTTTTTGATAACGTGAGTTTATCACCTGGTTTTTGTCAGGTGGCCAAATTAACTATGCCACTACACCCCGCCCGACTTGCTGACCCCGCTCAACGGGATTATTTCCGCCTCCGAAACAGAATCGACATCGCCGCGCAGCAAATAAACGGCTTGCAGGATTATGTTCGGAAGGTCTGTTTGAATAAACCATAAAGGTTATTCCCATGCCGGCCCTCATCCCCCGAGCTTGCCGTAAGCCCGGTTGCCCTGATACCACGACCGAGCGTTCCGGCTATTGCACAACCCATCGTCACGAAGGCTGGCAACAGCATCAGCAGGGTCAAAGCCGACAGGCGCGGGGTTATGGGGCTCAGTGGCAACGGCTCAGAGCCCGTATCCTGGCCAGAGATAACTATTTGTGCCAGCCGTGCTGGCGGCAAGGTGTTATCCGAAGCGCCCAGGCCGTGGACCATATCCAGGCCAAAGCGTTTGGCGGCACCGATGAGGAGAGAAATCTGGAGGCCATTTGCCACGAATGTCATAAAGCAAAGACAGCACGTGAGCGATTTAACTATCAACGTTAAATATAATATGATGAAACGAAATAAAGAAAATGCAGGGCAAATCCAGAGCGAGCGCATCCAGACGATTTATGGCAATTTTATTTTTAACAAGCAGTTTATGCTTTAATGCTTTGATACCTATAAGTGGTCCGTAAATAGTAGCAAATTTTTTTTATGTTCACGAATCACTATCTCAAGAATAAGAGATATGAATAAGCCTTATCATCTTGATAGGTTGTAGTCCGATAAGGATAATTGTTTTTTGAATATCTACAAAACAATCTGAATAAACAGACATTATCTTCGTTAATTTTAAAAAATCAAATTAACTCAGTGATATCCTGACCCATCTGGACGGGATGGCCCTGGAACTGCTGATTGGTGCTTATGTGGAGTGGCGACAGCACAGAGACGGGATAGACAAAGAAGGTCATTTCTACAAAACCCAATCGCAGGACGGCAATGTCATGATCCGCCCTCATCCGCAGGTGGCCATGATGGCCGATGCCTGGAAGCGGTTAAGGTCCATGCTCACGGAATTCGGCATGACCCCTGCCAGTCGGTCTAAAGTCCCTAGTCCCGAACCCGGGTCACTCGACCCTTTCAGCAAATTTTTAAGCGCGCGGGAAGAGTAATGGCCACGGTCGCCGACAGCATTCGCTATGCCGGGCGTGTTGTGTCGGGTGAGATTCTGGCCGGGGACTATGTTCGACTGGCCTGTCAGCGCTTTCTCGATGACCTGCAAAACGGGGAAGAGAGGGGTGTAGTGGCATAGTTAATTTGGCCACCTGATAAAAACCAGGTGATAGACTTAAGTTATCAATACAGGTGTAAAAATGGATAAGAAACACAAACTCCCCTACAGCCCTGAATTTAAGCTAGAAGCGGCTCAATGACTGACAAAACAAGGATATAGGGGGATAAGAAGGAGCAAAAGCCATGGGCGTGAGTATCATCGCCCTCCGTGATGGGGTGAGGCGGTCAATGAGCGAAAAAAGAGGACAAACTATTTCCCAGGGTAAAACAATGACAGCAGACCAACAACGGATTCAAGAGCTGGAAGCCAAACTCCGCAAGGTTGAACGGGAGAAAGATATCCTCAAAAAGGCTTCATCTCTCTTAATGTCAGAGTTCCTGAACACTTCCCGTGAGTAGAGAAACTTAAGAAGAGCCATGCAGTGACACGCTGATGTCAAGTGTTTGGGATACATCGAAGCCGTTATCAATATTGGGTAAAGGGGGTTAATAGAATCAAGCCTGAACAGATAGAGTGACAAGCTCAGGTACGTCAGGAGCAAGAACGATGTCTGCCATGGTATCAGAACGGGGTATTCCGCCAAGTCGCTATCGGGCAACGAGAGTCATGCGTCAGTTGGAACCGGTCAGCCATCAGCCACCGACTCATCAATATAAAAAGGCGAGACAGGAACATCAGGCTATTCCTGACGTGTGAGCGCGTCAGTTTTCTGTGGCTGCCCCTCATCAGATGTGACCTATCTCTTCTGGGCAGGGAATCGTTGGACCTGTCTAGCCGTACTGATAGACCTGTTTGCACGTAAACCGACAGGATGGGCCCTCTCTTCTTCCCCAGACAGTGAATTCACCTGCAAGGCATTGTGGATGGCTTATGAATCAAGAGGACGCCCCAACGGCGTCAGGTTTCATTCAGCTCAAGGTTGCCATGACACGAGCCTGACGTTCAGGCAGCCACTCTGGCGCTATCGTATGACCCAAAGTCTCAGCCGTAAAGGTCATTGTTGGGACAACTCTCCTATCGAACGCCTGTTCAGAAGCCTCAAAACAGAATGGGTACCCAAAGCAGGGTATCCGACTCAACAAGAAGCCAGGCGGGATCTTGTTGATGATCTCATTGGCTACTACAGTCAAACGCGGCCTCATCAATACAACGGGGGATGAACGCCAAATGAACCGCAGCGGTTGTACTGGAAAAAACACAAGATACTGGCCTGTTTTACTTGACCACTACACCCACGAACATCGACCCCTTAATGGGCTTTCAACTACATTGTCAGGGCGGCCTGAGGATGATGCCTTTGTAGAATACCCCGCTTCGCCTGGAAAGCACCTTGATCCCAAGACGGGGGAAATACAGTGGCCAAAACCCCCAAGAGGAGAATGAATGGGCTGTTTTTATTTGTTTGGCCGCTGAAAATTATCCTATCTCTACACGCTCAAAACACGCCATCTTTTTTATTAGAAATAACACATCAAACAACCCCTACTCCAGCTTATTCAAACCTCCCCGCTCTATATATGACCCTTTTAAAAGCCATATTCAGGTTATCCCCTGATGTTTTTATGGATGAAATTTGTTTAATGTAAAAAATCATCAAGTTATTTTTTTTGACTTAACCAAAAAATGAAAAGAGAACTATGAATAATATAAATACTTTTACAAACTTTATATCGGGGATTGGTTTATTAACTTATAAATCAAGGGCCGAAAATAAAAAAAATACAAAAAATTTTGATCATTTTACTGGAATCGTCAATTCAAATTTTGGGATTAAAATTCGAGATTTAGATGAAAAAGAATTGAACGATGTAAAACGCTTTTATTTATTAGAGCGATATGGTGATAAATTTGAATTTGATGAACCAATTTTGCCTGGGTTAAATTGCAGTTCAGAAGTGCAAAAAGCATTGATGAGTAGATATGATACAGAAAAAAAAAATGACACCCAAAACAGCTAAAAAACTCAGAACTGAGGATAATTTAGCTCAAAACGAAATCGACGAAACTGTCAAAAAATATGGGGGTACAGTCGTTAAACACTATAATCAAAATACAGGAAAGCTTGCATCTATTATTAAGCTTTCTGATTCAACAGCATTAGGTATTTGTGCTGGTTATTCAACGAAACAGCTAATCGCCTTATCTGAAGGAAAAACAATAGATAGAGACATGCGAGTTGTTAATAAAAATGATAAAAAATCAAAGCTCAAAATTTCAGAAGTTAACAAAATTTGTCACTTGCAGGCCGAAGGCGACGAAATTTTTTTAAAAAACCCCGATTTCAAATTCGACGATCAAGTATTAGAAAAAAATAATTTTTCAATAATCGATTTTATTGATATTTCTAAAAAAGACGATGAAGAACGTCACGTTTTTGCTTTACGTGTAGCAGATTCTATTATCTCTAATAAAAATAAAAAAAATATTTATGAAAGAATTGCTTTAGAAACTAAAAATGCGGCTCACGACATATCTATTATGATTGAAAATCAAAAAAACAAAACAAAAGTTATTTTTTCTGACCCGAACCATAGATTGTTTACTTTTTATCATGAAGAAGACTTTAAAGCTTGGTTCATTTATTTTTGTTTAAATCATTATTGGTATTCAGCTTGTGATGATTTTAAAATAACAATACTAGATAAAAAAAATAACCTAGGGAGTTAAGGTGTAACAACTTAAATTTACCTCCTGATAAATAAAATTTAAAGTATTAACTTCTTTATGTTTTAAAAAATTCAATAACGGATAGATTATTTCAAATAAAAGTTTTATGTTATGTTTAATAAACCTCAGTGAGGGGGCCAGACTTTTAAATATCATTTACGTTTCTTAAATCCAGTTTTGGATAATTTATTTTATTAAATCATTTTTAAACTTTGAGATTTTTTAATTCAAAATATTTTATAAGTTTCAATTTAAAAAAACGTCAAACACCGTTTATTTATGTAAATCTGTCTTGAATTATCTGTAAATAAATTAATTTCTCTCCAAAATACGTTTTTGTATTTGCACTTACTTCCTTCGGCTACGTGTCGCGCGGTCTACTACGTCAATCATCAGGAAAACAGGGGCAATGCATCTGCGCCCGCACGTGGGGCGTCATGATGCGGGCGACTTCCTGCATGACCGGCATGACGACGCTATTTCCGAACTGACGGTAAGCCTGCGTATCACTGACAGGTATTGTTCTGGCGGCTGGGCATGTGTCATATCTTGCTCTCTGGGAATTTTTACGGACATTAATCCGTGCGCGTTTACATCTATGGGGCCATGTGGCGCAACAAATCGGGAAAAAAGAGTACGCCGACACCCGAGGTACCATCGGGGTCAAATATCATTTTCAATGACCGCCGTGCCCTCACTGCTTATATGATGACGGCGTCCGGCTGGAAGGAAGTTTAAGAAAGGAAAGTGACTGGAAAATGAAAGACTGAAAAAAGCACTGAATGTCCTGATTTTGAGCAAAATCACAGGTCATAATAAAAATCAAGTGATTGTAAAATCACACTTAAAATATCGCCTATAGTTATTATACCTGTTCAGCCCAGTCCATATGATGTGTGGGCTGCGCAGGAAGTCATTGCTCTTATCAATGAAGCTAAAATTTATAAAGAAAACATTAAATCCGTATTTGTTGTTAATCGCAAAATCGCAAATACGGCCATTGGGCGTGACGTGTGTGATGCGTTAGCGACCTATTCAACAGATGTTCTTCACTCAACTGTCACTCAAAGGGTTATTTTTGCTGAATCAGCGGCAGCTGGAAAAGCTGTTTTTGAATTAGAACCTCATAGTAGTGCTGCAAAGGAAATATCTGCTTTGGTCGATGAAATTTTGGAGTTGCCATCATGAGTAATAAAAAAATAATTTTTGGCGTTAAACCAGATAGACCTGATATTGATTCATGGGTTGAGACTCGAGCTATTGAAGAAACGAAAAAAGTGCCAGAAAAAATGAAAAGACTGACTATCGATATTCCTGAAAGTTTACATAAAGCGGTTAAATCCGCTTGTGCCTTGAGGGGGACAAAAATAGCAGATGAAGTTCGTGATTTACTTAACGATAAATATATAAAAAATGAGCTATAAAATTTTATTTTTTAATAAAGCAAGAAGAGCCCGCCGATTATTTAATTGGAAATGTATTCAAGAATACGATTTTTCGCTTTAATGCCCCTTAGATAACAGACTTTCGGCGATGATAATATGCCTGACATTAAATTTTTTCTAGATTTTATATGGTCAAAAAATCTATCATTATAAGAAAATAATTCACATTAAAAGTACAGTGCCTTTGAAAAATTATTCATAATGTTTTTGCCAATGAAGCCGATTTTTACAGGGAGCTTTATGGAGGATGGGTGTTGTCTCTTCAAAAAATTATCTGCGCGTCTGGCGTCGGCTTCCTGACGCTTTCATCCGCCTATTGATTACCATTTCCCCTCATTCGGTCAAAAAATCCCCTTCAAGAATGACCTCTGGTCATTAAAAATGAGTTTGAGTTCGTTTAAAAACACTTTGTCCACATTTAAATGCAAGTCGATTTTGATGATGGATGCATCCTAAAAGATAAATGCAAAATCACAGTGAATTTTTTTAAAAAGAAAAAAGAAATAAAACATGGAGAAAATTGTGGATAAGTTGACCTATGTTTTCTTTTTGATTGAAAAGGTAAAAACCCGTCTGGCAGCGAGCAAAAGCACGGCTCTGTGTGATATAACCTTTCAGGAGTTCGCTGACGCTCACGTCTCGGCGGCTTAACCACTGTGTTCCCCTGTCACTACCGAGTACCGCCTTCCAATGCCCTTTAGGGCATTCAGTCAAAAACACAAACACAAACACAAACACGAAGGGGGGTTGATATTAAAATTAAATGAATTATCAATGATTGATATGCCCTTCCTTTTGCCCCCTTCCATAAACCCATTGAAATAAAAAACCCCAGCCGTTATATTGAATACGTTGCCTATAAAAAGGGCAATCAGGTTTGATAGCCTGAGTATCCAAGCGGACATCCGCCGCTACATGCGGTTTTTTTACGTCCGTCGTAAACCAAAGTTACGTTCACATTATGGTGTGGCGTAATGAGGGAGCTAAAAGCTCGCTGGTTTCTATGAACGCCAGTCTTCGAACCTTGTTACGTCTTGCCACCCCGTTTGATCTCGGGGGCAAGGTTGAAAATTAACTATACGAAAGAGGCCGAAACTATGGCTACCATAAAACTCCGCTCTAAATTTATCGATACATATTGTATTATCTCCAGAAACTCCAATACCCCTTCAGGAAAAGTCCTATTTACACTCAACGAACGAAGAACATTTAACGTAATGTTCAAGGAAAATAGCCTTCTATGGATAGGCCGCAGGTCTGTTAGTGAGGGATTTCTATGAAAACTTTCAACCTAAAGCAAATCAAAAAATTCCGAAAGGTCTTTCCCGAGCTCACCACGTCAGAGCAACTTGAAACGGCGATGCTTTTTTCTTTGGGATTAACTAAAAAAGAAATTGCCGCGTTGCGGGAGGTCAGCTACAAGGCGGTAGAAGTCATGTTAGATCACATTAAAAAACGATGTCAGGTTCACTCTATCAACATGATGATGGCTCTATTTCAGGTGCGTTTGGTGTTCTTTGCATTGTCTGGATGTGCTGTAGAAAATCAATAATCTCTTTATTCACTCATTCGAGGTCATAAAAGTTCAGTTTTTACTATTTACTGGACTTTTATGACTGTTCCATACCCTAAAAAAACAACTGACCACTAGGGATTTTCCCGTCTGTATTGATCTCGAAATATTGTTAATACTGCCTACTCTAATGAACGCTTTTTTCAAAAAAAAGAGGGGATGAGTCAGATGCATTTCAACCCAAAAGACATTTCAAATCAGATAATTTATCACCTAACCCCTCATCCTCATCCCCACCACATCCGCGATAAAGTCTCTCGTTATCTTTATATGAATCCCGCAATGGCTGAACTATTGAATGTCCCAAAAGGGGTTCCTGTTGAAGGGAAACGGTTATCTGAAATCAAAACGGACACATCGGAATTTTTTGAAGGTATCAAGAAACAAGAGGAGAGGGTCATACAAAAAGAAACTGCTGTCTCTTTACTGATAACGGCGAATTTTGGAAAAGAAAACCGTCTTCAACCCTACATTTTTGATATTCATCCCTTCTTTGATGAAACAGGTCAGCTTGTGGGCACCCTCGCAGAAGCCAGACAATGTCAATTCTTCTCACTCTTGGACTCACTCACTGCAAAAATTCAGCTCACCAGTTTTGAGGCGAAATTCTTGAGTGACATGCAAAGCAAGTACGATCTGAATGGTTCATTCTCATGGTTAACTCAAAAACAGAGAACAACACTGGAAAATATTTTAGCTAAGTACTGACGGAACTGAGGTATCTATGGCTCTAGTATCAATATGTGAGGCAGCCAGACTGACTGGAAAAAGTCGCACAACAGTGCAGTCATACATACATTAAGCAGGGAAAACTGACCAAGTGTACAGACAGCAATGGCACTTCAAAGATAGACACATCAGAGCTTCTGCGTGTTTTTGGATCATTTACTGGTCAGCAAGTTGGCAGTGAACAATCAGGCAGTACTGTGCAGCATTTGGCAGGTGATTCTGTGCAGTTATCTGACCAGATTTTGCAGCATCAAAACCAAGCTTTAAAAGCTGAAGTAGAATTAGTCAAAGCCTTGCTGCGTGAAAAAGAACTACTACTCGCTGAAAAAGACAAGCGCAACGAAGACCTCAAGCAAGCCCTGTTACTGATAGAGTCCAATTTGCCAACCACACAGGAACCAGTCGAACAGCCGGTGGTGAAAAAATCATGGCAATTCTGGAAAAAATAGCGGTTTCAGTCCGTTTGCCGGCTGAAACCAGAATCGCCATTTCATATAGCCTAAATGTTATGTACAATGAATTGTACAAACTCCAGTAAATAACGAGGTGCGATATGAGAGCAGTAAGCTACAGTGAAGCAAGACAGAATTTATCGACAACCATGATCCAGACGATTGAAGACAGAGCGCCTGTACTCATCACTCGCCAGAACGGTGAATCATGCGTACTGATGTCTCTCGATGAGTATAACTCTCTCGAAGAGACAGCCTACCTGATGAGATCGCCTAAAAATGCCCGTAGACTGATGGATTCAGTAGAAAGCTTGAAAGAAGGGTTCGGCGTAACAAGGGATATGATTGAGTGAAGCTTACATGGTCTGCCGAGGCGTGGGATGACTATCTGTACTGGCAGGAAACAGACAAAAAAACAGTAAAAAAGATCAATGAACTCATTAAAGATGCCAGCAGAACACCTTTTGAAGGTAAAGGAAAACCTGAGCCGCTGAAGCATAATCTCGCTGGATTCTGGTCACGAAGGATCACCACTGAGCATAGGCTGGTTTACGCCGTGGGTGATGATGCCTTGCTAATCGCGTCATGTCGTTATCACTACTGAAACTGTGTTTACTGTTAAATCATTTCAGCCCCTGATTTAACGACTTTTTTATGTGTTGCTATTTTTTGATCTGCGTATTGGGCAACATCTTTAATCACTAATTTTTGAATTGCAGAAATCAAGATTTCCATTGATGAAAATTCTGGATGATTACTTTTTGATGGAAGGGAAATAGTATCCTTCTGAATTTTTTTATTACTAATACTATCACCCCAAGAATATTTGTGATTTAAGCTTTTATGTACACAGGTAGCCAGATATAATTGAGTTGATTTTGTTTTTCCATTTTTACCTTTAAGACTTAAAATTAAATTATGACTATCATTAGAGTAAAAATCATTTTCTTGATAACTAACAACAAAAGTTTTACCACCAATAAAAATACAACCCCCATTTTCTAAATATCTTTTATCATAGGATATGTAAGAACTCACTCCATTATTCTCACTACTGGCACATAGATATGGTGTACTACCACTATTCTGTTTAATATCTCTAGAGAGAATATTACCAGTATTTTTAACATCGAATATATCAACAACATTAAACTCATTAAATATTAAATCGTTATAGTTATCTAAAGCTTGTTGTTCTTCTATAGTTAAATTATAATCTTTCAATCCAGCCGATGTTAAATACGCCTCCAGCTCCGCTATAAACGCATCCATAAAATCAAAATCTACTCCCTCACTGTTAACGGGAAGCATCATTTTGAAATTCAAACTTTGAGAGCTTCTTAGTTTTTTTCCAAAATCAAATTTCCCGTTTAAAGATTTACTCATGGATATTGCAAAAAACTTCATCGTTTCTTGTGAATAACTATTTTCATCATTCCAATAAACACCAGTATCATCACCAGCGCCGAAAGAGTAGTTTCTATAAAATGTATTCCCAAAAATATCGACGGTAATAGAATTGGATGGGAATATTGCAACTGGATTTGATATGTAATTAACTACTCCGTTATTTTTCGCTCCTGCCATGACAAAAGGAATGCTCCCAGCAATTTGGTCATCTTTTTTCAATCTACGACCTTGATATATGTTGTTAAATATTTCTTTAAACCGGTATTCTCCCCACTTAACATTTTTTAATTTTACGTTAAGTAGGGAAGCTATTTTCCCAAGCCGTCATCTCCACCTTGTTTTTTCAGTAAGTTAGACACTTCCCATGCAAGATAATCAGCAACTGTTTTTTTAAAATCCGCCAAAGTTGGCTTGGTATCTACAGGAATCAATTGATTCCAATCAGCACCACTTTCAGGATTAATCGTATTTTCAAAATACTCGCTTTCGGTCAGGATATTCAGCTTATTTTTACCCAAACGGACTAAATCAATCACTTCCTGATAACGTTCTTTGGCGTGATCGGTATCTTTAAGGTTATTGCTCGCTTTTTTCCGGTTGGTTCTGGTATACCCATCATTGCTAAAGTCAATAAACTTGACCATTTCATCCCTATGATGAGCTTCACCCACTTTAAATACATAGATATAGGTTTGAACACTGGATTTGCCGATGAATAAATCAATCGGCATTTTAATGCTGGCAATCAGCGTGTGTTTTTTCAGAATTTTTTGATTAATCTCTTTGGCTTTTCCTGAGCCAGCTGACCCCTGAATAATAATCGCAGCATAGCCACTGTTCATCATAGAAAGGGCTTTTTCAACAAAGACCATTCCATTACCTTGAGCCGAGTAAGGTGGATTCAGTACAAACGCATTTGCCGGAAAGTGTTTATCAGTTTGACCAAAACCGTATTTACCATCAAAATCTGTGAGTGAGTTTTTATTTAAAATATTAGAGCTACCATCGCCCATTAAAATCATATTTAAGATAGCCAACATATAGACACTGGAGAGTAACTCTAACCCCAGAAGTTGTTCAGCTTTAATGCGTATCTCTTTACTTCTTAATGCTTCTGGTGAGGTAATGCTATTTTTTGCATCAATCAGCATTTCATTCATGGCCGCAACTAATAACCCAGCAGAGCCGGTTGCGAAATCCCAGACATAGGAATCTTTATTCACTCGGGCAAGTTTAACTAATAAGGTAGCGACATAAGAGGGCGTTAAAACGACATCGTTGAGTTTATCTTGTGTGAATCCTAACCAGCTATACATTTCATTAAACAGCTTGCCCGTAAAATCCGTGGCGAGTCCGATTTTGTAATAAATACCTAAATCGTCAACAATTTTAGTAAAAATCCGCTTAAGCTGACTTTCACCATTAATTACTTTATTAATATTATCTGTCATTAATGTATTTTGTAATGTGCGTATAATTAATGACTTTTTCGTCTCAGGTAATTCTTTATAATGTAAGAATGACTTTATTTTATTAATAATAATATCACCATCCGTATACCCCACTTCGGATGATGATGTTAATTCACCTTTTTCTAACGGTTTTACTTTATCAGGAATACCTATCGTGGCAATAATCGATGCAGCCACTAAATAAACGCGGTCATTTTCACCCAGTCCTTTTTCATTTTGGTAAATATCGTTATTCAGCTTAACTAAACAAGCATCGATTTCTCTTTCTTTTTTATTCTTAAGATTATCTAGCTCTTCGGGAGATAACTGTAATGCATTAACTCGCGCAATAAAGGAATCAAAGTTTTGCTCTGCTAAAAAAGAAAAATCGGAATACTCAGCAACTTTCTGACCCGCACCTAAATTGCTTTTTGATACATAGTAAACGCCAATATCGGGTTGTAACGTGCCAGTGTCATCAATGAAACCGGTCATTCCGATCGCAATAATGTCGGTATAACTCGTATGATGAAGTAAGGCATTGGCGTAATGTACGGCACCATTAACCGCATAATGATTGATATTTTTAAAATTAGGTTGGTTTTTAGATGTCTGATTATCAACGATCCCGTCAGTATTAAATTTAACCAAGTTATCTTTATAGCCCTTATACTCAATTAAAATGGGATAGGTATTCCCTTGTTTGTCTTTTAAAAGGAGTTTTACATCAGGTCTATTTCCACCAACCCCACCATTTTTAGAAAAATAATCATTAAGCGCTTTATCTATCTCGGAATTTAACGGGTTTTGCTCTAATTTATAGTCCAAATGGTAAGATTTAAGCCATCCATTCGCGAGATCAGCAATGTTGGGTTCGACAGATTGTAATTTAGCCATTTTTCTTTTTATTCCAAGTTTTATAAAAATATCAATAGATTAATTCGGTTATTTTACAGGTTTAATCTGATAAAAACGCTCCCCTTTTTTATTGGTAAATTCGTTTCCTATGACCTGTACACACGGCTTCTCATTACAGGTACTTATATCAGCAAGCGGAGCTTTCATCTCCCAGACAGCTTCCATCCGCTGCATCGCGGCAATCCGCGCGTAGCCGCTGTCGATAAAGTAAACCATGCCCCAAAGGCATCCTCCCATGACCGCAAGCATCGTCATAACGAGATAAATCGCTGACTTCCACGTATAGCGCGACATCTCGCGGCGCATGGCGTACACGGACTCTTGAGCCGCTTTAACCACCTGATTCAGGGCATTCACGGCAGGCTTCTGCTGCTCCAGTGCGGCTTGTTTTAACTCACGCTCAACCTGACGGCACTGTACAGCCCCGAGATAACCTGCGCAAGCTCTGCTGTCTGACTGCTTAACAGGGCAGACTCTCTCTGAAATTCGTCAATCAGCGCGGCGACCCGTTTTTCCTGTGCCTGCTGATGCCCGATAAGGGCAGCTATTTGTTTAATCTCATCGTTCATAAACGTTCTCCTGAAGGGGCTGTTATCTGATATGGCTCGCTTGTTTCAGTCGCATCATACTTTTTCATAGTAAGCCTTTTGCTTTACGCCGATAGTACGTCGCACGATGAATGCCAAGAGCAGCCCAAGGCTTCAACTGCTCTATTGAGCTAGAGATGATGGGTCTACCACCGCCTTTACTAATCTTTCCGTCAATCATTCCAGATTCACACCAGTTATAGCTAAGCGATTTAATTTTAGTTACAATATAAAGAACTAATTAGCATGAGGTCACTATGAGTTATTCAGTGGATTTTCGTCAAAAAGTCCTGAGTATTCGAGAGAAAGAAGGACTGAGCATCAGAGCAACGGCGAAGCGTTTTCACGTAGGTACAGATACTCTCAGGCGTTGGCTCAAGCGAATAGAACCGAAACCCTCGGGTCCGCGTCGAGGCAAGATGGATAAAGAGGCGTTTATCAAAGATGTGGCAGAGTATCCAGATAGCTATCAACGGGAACGGGCGGCCCGTTTCGGGGTGTGCCCCAAAGCCATCTGGCAAGCATTGAAAAGATGGGGTCTGACCTATAAAAAAAACTCTGCGTCATCCCAAGGCAAACGAAGAGGCACGACAGGGGTTCCAGGAAAAAATCGCGGGGTATCAAAAGCAGGGTAAATCTCTGGTTTATCTCGATGAGAGCGGCTTTGCTCACGATATGCCCCGCCTCTACGGATACGCTACACGAGGTCAACGCTGTTTTGGGACTCACGATTGGCAGGCTAAGGGCCGCACTAACGTCATTGGTGCCTTATTAGGGGTCACTCTCATCGCGGTGGGCCTCTTTAACTGCTCCATTAACAGCGATGTTTTTTATGCCTGGGTCACTCAGCTGCTCCTACCCGCTCTTCCTCATCCGTGCGTGATGATGATGGATAACGCTTCTTTCCACAAGCGAAAAGATATTCAACACGCCATTCTCAACGCCGGTCATTCTATTGAATATTTGCCTCCTTATTCGCCCGAGTTCAACCCTATTGAGCACACATGGGCTCAAGCTAAAAGAAAAAGAAGAGAACTTCAATGCGACATCAATACCTTGTTTTCAGAACATATTATGTAACTATTCTTATGTCGTTTAGCTATATTAGCCATACGTCCCCCTTTCGCGCAACGTATGGCTTGAATCCGAGAAAATACAGAAGCGTTAAAGCGTTGATACGTCCATTTAGAAATACTTCTCGCAATGGCTTTCACTTCGTTTTCACCCAGCGGGGCTGGAAATTGTAAGTTGTAGGCGAGGGCTCTATCGAAACAGGATTCAAACCATTGAGGCAAATCGGGCCAACCCCGTTTAATCGCCTTATAAGCCCCCTGACGGGTTTTTTCGAAAATTGTACAAAATTAACGGCCCAGTCCATAATTTAAATCGATTAGAGGGGCATGAGAGGCCCTTAAATCAACATAATCGGCAAGCTCATCAAGTGTATAAGGCGCAGCTCGCCATTGAGTCACTTGCCAATCAGCATGATTCGGATTTTTACAGATCAAACCACCATATCTGGGATCGGCCTGCAGTTTCAGGCAAAGCGCCCTACCTTATGGCAGATCTGTTTTTTTGAACTCAACATGTGATAATATTCTCCTGTGATTTAGCTTCACGCCAATCGTACAGCCCTAAATATTCATGAACTTCTGCCAAGAATACAGCATGATTTTTAGGGCTTACTCATATACTTTTCTACGGTGGCCTATAGTTGCAACCAAAATAATTAACCCTTCGTCAAAAATTTCACAAAGCACCCTATAATCGCCAATTCTGTATCGCCAAAACTCCCCTAAGTCACCCTTAAGAGATTTTCCAAATATTCTAGGATCATCACTACTTGTTATGCGCTTATCGAGATAATCCACAATTCTTTTTGCATTCTGCCTATCCATTTTTTTTAGAGATTTCAGTGCAGAATCAGCGTATTTAATCTTCCAGACCAAGAGATTTCCTTACATCCTCTGAACTATGAACCGTATCTTGGCCTTTTCGCACACGAGCCACAGTATTCGCAACAAGGTAGTAATCTTCCAAATCCTCCAAATGCATAAGAATTGCTTCACGTGCATAAAATGTCTTCGTGCGCCCTGTTCTTCTTGCTAAATTATCTAACCTATTTTCGATCTCATCCGGTAGACGTATAGCCAACATATTTTTCACCTCACAAATATATACATGTATATCAAATCATACGCATGTAGCAAAAAATGTCTAGCCTTACTTGCACATACGATATTCTAAGCGGTATAGTGATGTTGTTGCCCTAATGGGCAATCGGGTTTGATCTCCCGAGTACGAAAGCGGACATCCGCCGCTACATGCGGTTTTTTTATGTCTGTTGTAAACCACAGTTACGCCTAATTATGGTGAGGCGTAGCGGGGGAGCTGAAAAGCTCGCTGGTTTCTATGAACGCCAGTCTTCGAACCTTGTTACGTCTTGCCACCCCGTTTGATCTCGGGGGCAAGGTTGAAAATTAACTATACGAAAGAGGCCGAAACTATGGCTACCATAAAACTCCGCTCTAAATTTATCGATACATATTGTATTATCTCCAGAAACTCCAATACCCCTTCAGGAAAAGTCCTATTTACACTCAACGAACGAAGAACATTTAACGTAATGTTCAAGGAAAATAGCCTTCTATGGATAGGCCGCAGGTCTGTTAGTGAGGGATTTCTATGAAAACTTTCAACCTAAAGCAAATCAAAAAATTCCGAAAGGTCTTTCCCGAGCTCACCACGTCAGAGCAACTTGAAACGGCGATGCTTTTTTCTTTGGGATTAACTAAAAAAGAAATTGCCGCGTTGCGGGAGGTCAGCTACAAGGCGGTAGAAGTCATGTTAGATCACATTAAAAAACGATGTCAGGTTCACTCTATCAACATGATGATGGCTCTATTTCAGGTGCGTTTGGTGTTCTTTGCATTGTCTGGATGTGCTGTAGAAAATCAATAATCTCTTTATTCACTCATTCGAGGTCATAAAAGTTCAGTTTTTACTATTTACTGGACTTTTATGACTGTTCCATACCCTAAAAAAACAACTGACCACTAGGGATTTTCCCGTCTGTATTGATCTCGAAATATTGTTAATACTGCCTACTCTAATGAACGCTTTTTTCAAAAAAAAGAGGGGATGAGTCAGATGCATTTCAACCCAAAAGACATTTCAAATCAGATAATTTATCACCTAACCCCTCATCCTCATCCCCACCACATCCGCGATAAAGTCTCTCGTTATCTTTATATGAATCCCGCAATGGCTGAACTATTGAATGTCCCAAAAGGGGTTCCTGTTGAAGGGAAACGGTTATCTGAAATCAAAACGGACACATCGGAATTTTTTGAAGGTATCAAGAAACAAGAGGAGAGGGTCATACAAAAAGAAACTGCTGTCTCTTTACTGATAACGGCGAATTTTGGAAAAGAAAACCGTCTTCAACCCTACATTTTTGATATTCATCCCTTCTTTGATGAAACAGGTCAGCTTGTGGGCACCCTCGCAGAAGCCAGACAATGTCAATTCTTCTCACTCTTGGACTATATCCAGGGTAAATCACCCAAAACATTAACCCCTTCACTCCTCAATACGATGTTGACTCAACGCGAACTTGAAATAATTTTTTATGCTTATCATGCTTTAAGTATCAAAGAAGTGGGGGAATATTTAAATCTCTCTCATAGAACAGTTGAGAATAAATTACAGTGTATTTATGAAAAAATGGGGGGTCATCACCAGAAAGGATTCAGAAAATATATTCAAGATAGCGGACTGAATCAGTTTATTCCCCAACATCTATTGGCATCAAGTATTCAGATCATTGATTGACTCAATCATCCCTATAATGTTGTAAAAAAGGGCCTTTGTGATTTTTTAAGCCGCATGATGAGGGCGTTGGCTTAAATCCCCTTGTCCGTTAAGCAAACCTTCAATCGAAATATCTTCATTTAATCCTTCCCAATGTATCCCTCGAGCACTTAATTCAAATTGTTGGCGATCCTGCTCCGTAGCGTTCAATAATTTAGGAAACCACACCAAGGGGACACCCAATGTGCGGGCATCATTGAGCTCAACCCAGAGATAAGAATCATCAAACCGAACCTGTTTAGCTGAAATACTCATTCCACGCCTCCTCTAATAATATTTTATGTTTTTCTATGACAAGATGAATCTCTTTTAATTCACGGACGTTGAAGCCATCGTTACGGGCGAGTTGAACTCGTGGAATTAACCAAAATTTTGCTTCATTTTCTGCATTTCTGATATGAATATGTGCAGGTTCACGCGGATTACCCTCATTGGAGTAAAAAAAAATTGATACGCTTTAAATTGGGTCTATCCCAACAAAGGTACGAAAGAGGCTGTCAATCAGGGTAAAAATTATTATCCATAATCTCGTCAAACGTCCACGGGCAAGACTTAGGAAATACTGCACGCTTGATGTTGGTTTCGCGCTCGGCACCAATCACAGCATCGCCATAAGCTTCTTCAATGATTAACGTCAGCTTATTTTTGAGGCTTGGGTTATTGGAAAGCACTCTCATCGATTTCCGACGCTGCTCTTCAATGGTGAGTTTCCAGCTCCTGCTCTGGCATTCTGACTGATACTGAAACTTGAGAAGATGAATAAATAACACTTGGAGACGTGATTCAAGCCCTCTTTGTTCACTCCGCCCCATTGCTTCTATCTCCTCCAGTAAATTTTCTGTATCTAACTCATTGAAATTCCGGGCACGGAGCAAATCTGCTTGCTCTTGGCTCCAACCGTAAAAATCACTGTCATAATGGGTTGTCATATCTTCCTCGCTGTTTCAAAACGCCGTATTAATTTTTAATGTCAAAAACTCATGCCATAGTATGGTGCGTGCTTCTTAGCTCGTGCCTGTTCCTGTTGGTGACGAATAGCTGAATTCAGCGTCTGTTCGTTTTGTAGAGCTTGCTCAATTCCATCAGTTGATTGCTTAAGTTGTTTACTTGCTTCTGTAATTGGGTGTTCTCTGCTGAGGTAATTGCTAACATCTTCTGCAACTCGTTTTGCGCTTCGCTTAAGACTTTCTGTTGATTCGTAAATTTCCGCTCCAGATTTAATAATCCATTCAACAAGTGATTTTCTAGTTCCGTCACTTAATATCCCTCCGGTATCATCCAATCGCTTTTCTCGCCGAATACCCCTTTTTTCTTGTTTATCCGAATGCATAGCGTCCGATCCTCCCCACACTGACTGAATTGAATCTTTGCGCCTTCTCGATCCAATTTCTTGGCTGACCCCTGCATTTGAATTATCTGCTCTCCGTAATAACTCATGGTTAGCCAACTGCCGCTGAAGATACCCAGGAGAGGCTCAATCCGATGATCAACGGCCAGAGTATTCGGCTTCTGAATACTTTCCATCCCATACTTTCGTTCTGGTTGCGGATATCGGTTTTGATGGTATTCAGCTCTTGCTGTAATATGACCTTCAAGGCGTTGCGTAAATCGTTGAGCTGCTGCCTTGTCAGGTTTTGAATAGTCTCGTTCTCTTGCGCTATCTGATTTTTCAATCGTTCGGCTAACGCTGTAGTCTCTTGCATACAGTGCCCCCTTTAATCTCCAGCGTTTGCCACTTTCTGGTTCACAAACGGTGATGTAATCACTTCCAGTACGAGGTATTTCAAACCCCAACTCTTTCACTTGAGTTACCAGATCCTCATGACAACCTATGAGTCCCTGTATGGCTCTCTGAGACATGATCGTATCAATCATTACGTGAACATCACCTAAAGGTTTATCGCCGTTCCTGATAGTTTCTGCGGCGATTTTAAGGGTATGGTCTGGCGTCTTCATATTTCTGGTGCGATTTGGATCAGTTGGATCAGCAAGCCCATACTTTGCGTTTATTTCACTACGAAAGTCATCAAAATGTTTCTGTACAAGCTTTCCAGGAGGCCTAATATTTAAACTTTTACCAGTGCTCAGCTCAACTCTTGGTGTTACAAAATGCAGTTCATGATGTCCTGCATGAGTGTGTTTAACCCATAAAATATTGTATTGGTCGGGCTGCAATCCTGCGAAAGCTACCTGCTCAAATCTGTTTATAATTTCTTCTTCCTGCTTTGATGTTATTTGCTCATTTGGCGCAAATGACAATACTCCACTGGTGTATTTATATTCAAATTCAAGCGAATCAATCAGCTGACAAGTTAGCTCTGCATCACCTCTCAGCGTCACAGGTTTCGCATTCTCCCGTCCCAAGCGATCCTAGGCCGTTAGATAATCAATCGGCGCTTTACCGCCCCCTTTTCCGTATCGAGAGAATCCTACAATCATTCACTTATTTCCCTTATTTCTTGTTCGATGGCGATTAGGTGGGATACTACTTCAATCGCTGATGCTGCCTCTTTGTGTGTATTTACCCAACGCGCAATCATGTTTAAGTTGGCATTGATTCGATTAAGCATAGCTACTCGCTTTTTCTCATCAGTTCGATTCCTCACTCTGACTTTATTTAAATGATTGCGAACAAGTTCAGACATCGACATTTCTGTCGATTTTGAAAGTTGCTGAAGCCGCTCCCACTCCGTATCAGAAAACCTGAAACGTAACATGTTATTTTTCTTTTCCATGAATAAAATTTAACTTAAATTTTTTGATTTAGCTAATTTAACAAGGCTACCCGATGTTGCTGGGGGGAGCGAAGCGAGCCGTAGCAACATCGGGGCTTGCCAGAGGGCGCTGCCCCCTGGACCCCCAAAATTCAAACCCCGCTTAACATGGGTATGGTTTCCCGAAGGGAGGCCATACCCTTTTGAAAGGGTAATCGGGTTTCCGTTTTGTCAATGCCAAACCCTAACGGGTGCTTCGCCCGCATTGACAAAATTCCGTCCCTTAAAAGCCTAGGGCACCAAAACTTGCGTCAAGACGCAAAAATTTAAAAGATTTTAAAAGACTTTAAAAATTGGTTTTAAAAAAGCAGGTAACGCTCGCCGCAAGAACGGCCTTCGCGAAGCGGAGGCCGTTCGAGGAAGCGGAATATCATCTGAAATTACAGAGAAACTGGGTCACTCTGATGGTGAATAGAAATTCTTGGTTTTAGGTTCGATTAAATAACAATGATAAGTCAGAAAGAGTTAAAAAAATCTTGGTTGTATTGCGATGGTTAAAGTGGTTAAAAGTCCTTTAATAGAAATAGAATTATATAAAAAAATACAAGTAATTGATTTATATATTTTTTATATGTCTTGTTTTAGAACAATATTTGTCGATATAGATGCCATATTTGGCATAGAGCTATGCCATGATGTATCAGTTGGATAAAATTTGAGGTCAGCGAATGGACAGCAAAGAACAGGTAAAAAAATTACAACAAGAACTAACCCAAACCCGTGCCTTGCTTAGCAATACAGTTGATACGTTGCAAGAAGAAAGACTACTAGCTTCTACTACTAAGAATAGGGTTGTTGGTGGTTATTACATGATGTCACGACAGGCAGAGAAAAATTTAAGAGCGCTTCAAGGCAAGAATCCTGCAGCATCATTGGTTTTTAGTGTGTTACGTGAGCCTATTTTCATATGCTCAAATTCTCGGCCAGCTTCACGTCGCGCTTGAACTGACCGGAATAGATCGCCAAACGCATCAGATTCCCAACTGCTTAAACAAGTCGGATGGGCTGGAAGCGTGAAACACATCTTCACCTTGCTTACCCTTGAGAATCGTCTCGGCGGTAAGTGCATTAGGGGTTTCTCTGTATGCGATGTAAAGGCGCATCAGATCACGGATGATTTGAGCGGCGGGGCGATGGCGGCCGGATGCCTCGGCTGAAACGGTGAACGCCATTCAGGCCCTGGCGAAAACGGAACGGTCGCCTATGAAAAAGCCCGGTTTAACCGGGCTTGAAGGGAGGGCAGGGAGATGCTGCGGCGTACTCGAAAGAATAGCCAAAATCGGGGTTTGAGGAGTAACGGAACCAAAAACACCGTTCTGGTTGACGGTAAGAGGGGTAAACCGGTGGATGATGCAGCTGCCCCGCTGGGTGCGCTGGCGAGCCTGAATGAACTGTCACGGGACAATCCGAAGTGGTTAGACTGGAAAATCAGGGGGCAGGAACTGCTCAATAGGAAAAACTCAGACGGCTCTGCATAACAGAACAGCCATAAAACGCCATGAGAAGCCCGTAACGGGTTTTTCTTGTTTCAGTGGTGAATCCACTCTGTAGTCAGGAAAAAGCGCCTGTAGCGCCATTTAACCCCATTTCCTGCCAAAGCCGTGAGCGAAGCGAACTGAGTTTTACGGACATGACAGCGATTCAGTAGCCTGATGGTCGGAGACAAAAGGAATGTTCAGCGAGTTTCCCGAGCTTGCGAGGAAGCTATCTCAGTGTTTTGGGGTTTAAGGTCTGTTTTGAGCGGAGCAAACGACGTTTGCGACATCCTTTTATCATACTGAATCACTGACTCAGAGGTTCAGTTATCCACAGGGCTGGGATCTATTCTTTTTTATCTTTTTTATTCTCTCTTTATTCTAGTGATTTTAACCTTCTGTTTTTCATAGGAAAAAATAGCGATAAATGTAGGGAAAATTAGGTTTGATGTAGCAAAAATTAGGTATGAGCCCAGAAAAATGTAGGAAAAATTAGGATATCCACAACCCAACACCATCATGTAGTAATTTAAATCGCTACATTAATATGATTAGTGTAGCGATTTAAATTACTACATGATGGTGGTAGCAATGTCAGAGTTGGTCGTATTTAAAGCGAATGAGTTGGCAGTAAGCCGTTATGATCTAACAGAGCATGAGACTAAGCTAATTTTGTTTTGCGTTGCTAAATTGAACCCTACGATTGAACATCCTACACGGGATGAATTAACAGTTAAGTTCTCATGCTCTGAATATGCTCGCACTATGGGCTTAAGTTATGAAAATGCTTGGGGAAGATTGAACAGTGCAACTAGTGACCTATTTAGACGCTCTGTTGAATTAATTTATCCTACAGGAGCTGTGTCTAAACGAATTTTCAATTGGACTGAATACGCTGAGTTCAATAGAGAGGAACAGACTGTAACGTTAGTTTTTAGCTCATATATTCAACCGCTTTTATTTCATTTGAAGAAATTCATTAAATACAATCTCGAACATGTCAAATCATTTGAAAATAAATACTCAATGCGAATATATGAATGGCTACTAAAGGAGCTTTCGCAAAGAAAAACGCATAGGGGCAATATTGAAATAAGCATCAAGGAATTTAAGTTTATGCTTGAAAAAAACTACCCTCTATATGCAGAGTTGAATCGCTGGATCCTAAAGCCAGTTACAAACGATTTAAACACCTATAGCAATATGAAGTTATCTATTGAAAAACGAGGTCGCCCTGCCGATACACTGATATTTCAGGTTGAGTTAGACAAACAAATGGATCTTGTCACTGAACTAGCTAAATCGCCAGCCATGCAATCTATCGATAAAACACCGTCCAGTATCGCGCCAGAAACCCATCTAAACGGCGGACTAAGAAAAACACTACACGATGATATCCAGGGTAAATCACCCAAAACATTGGGGTCGTTTGACGAAAGGGAAATTAAAGTACTATAAGGGCTTCCCCGATTAGTCAACCCCGGTTTTTTCTGTCTGGCTATCTATCACTGAAGTTAAAGGGATAAGACTGCGGTACTATAAACGGCCATGATGAATCATTATCGATTCGGACCCTGATGAAAGACGCTCGTAAGATTCTCGTTCGCTAAACGGATAATAATATCCAGTACTTTTACAGAAATGCCTCACGGGGGTCTAACCCTTTTACATCAACGCTGACAGTTCAGATAAGATATTTTTACTGCGTCAATTAAATGACTTATTGTAGAACCTGAAGTCATCACCATAAAACAGGGACGCCCAACATAAACGGGCATTTTTGGCTGCGATTGCCACAGCAGTACGCCAGTAACCTCGGCGGTTGATCAGCGAACTCACCCACTGACTGAAAGGATCTTGTTTCTTCTCCACACCAATCATGACAGAACGTGCTCCTTGGACAAGCAAGGTGCGTAAGTAGGCATCACCCGCTTTGGTGATTTTTCCCAGTCTGGATTTTCCCCCACTACTGTACTGTGACGGTGTTAAACCGAGCCAAGCTGCCAACTGACGCCCATTTTTAAAATCATGAGCAGTGCCAATTAGCAACCAGCGCACTCGCCGTTGTTGGACCCACCCCTTTGAGTTTCATCAGATTTTGGCTGCGACTATCCTGCTTAGCGATTGTTGCCAGGATGCGATCATACTCAGCAATTTTCAACTCAATGGCATCAATATGTTCTAGCAGAGTATCGATGCACTGCCGGACCCATCCTGTTAGGTTTTCCCTGTGCTCTGCAACCAGGCGGCGTAACGATTCCGTACGTTGTGGTGCAATGAAACCAAATTCAGAGACTAATCCACGAAGACGGTTATAAGATGCAGTCCGCCCTTCAATAAATCCCTGTCGGGTACGGTGCAAGCATTGCATTGACTGTTGTTCTTCATCTTTAACAGGAACAAAACGCATATGTGGCCGACGAACCGCTTCACAAATCGCCAGCGCATCCGCCGCATCATTCCTTACCCAAAGATCGCATATCATTGCTGACAGTTATACTGGCAGATGCCATCAATCTGGGATTAGCAAAAATGGCAGAAGCCTGTCCGGGAGCTACCTTTAATAAACTTGACACGCTTCGAGCCTGGCACGTTCGTGATGAATCGTATTCTAAAGGATTGGCTGAACTGGTCAATTTCCAGCACCGGCTACCATTCGCCGCCCATTGGGGAGAGGGGAAAACCTCATCATCCGATGGGCAAAACTTCAAGGTTGGTGGTCGTGGCGGACAAACTGGCCAAGTCAATTTACGTTACGGGACTGATCCTGAGATTAACTTTTACACGCATATTTCAGATCAATACGCCCCCTATCACATCAAAGCCATCACCTCGACGATACGAGATGCAACACATGTGCTTGATGGTTTGCTGTATCACGAATCAGAGCTACGCATTGAGGAGCACTATACCGATACCAACGGTTTTACCGATCACATATTTGGGCTGTGCCCACCCCTTGGCTACCGTTTTGCACCACGGATACGGGATCTCAAAGACAATAATCTGTATGTGCCTGATGAGCCAAAAAATTATCCAGCGCTATCGAATTTTTTAGGTGAGAAAATCATTAACCAGAAAATCATTCGCTCGCAATGGTCTGAATATCTCCACCTGGCCACGTCCACCAAGCAGGGAACAGTGACAGCATCTCTCATGTTGCGCAAACTTGCCAGCTATCCACGCCAGAATGGCCTGGCACGTGCTCTGCGTGAAATAGGACGCATCGAGCGCACCATTTTTTCACTGGATTGGTTGCTTGACCCAGGCCTACGGCAACGGGTGACGGCGGGATTAAATAAGGGAGAATCGAAAAATACGTTGGCACGTGCGGTATGCTTTAACCGCCTTGGTGAAATTAGGGATCGCACTTATGAACTACAGCGTCATCGTGCAAGCGGACTTAATCTGGTGGTTGCATCAATCATTTTATGGAATACGTTTTATCTGGAACGGGCTGTCAATGCGATGCGGGCGAAGGGGTACCAGTTTGATGAGTCGCTATTCAAGCATGTTGCACCGATTCACTGGAATCACATTAATTTGACCGGGGACTACGCATGGAAACAGCATAGGCATGTTGAAAAAGGTAAATTCAGACCGCTACAGCCAATCCCTAATCCTTAGCGAATGAAAGGGACTTCCCCTAAATTAAGGTTACTGTACTCACTTTTGTGCCATTATGGGGAAGATAACCAAAATTCGAATATAGGGGAAGACTATGATTATTACAACCGTTGGGATAGACCTTGCTAAAAATGTCTTTGCTGTTCATGGTGTTGATAAAAATGGTATTCCTGTCTAGTTAAGCCTAAAGTGCCTCGAACCGCATTGCCAGAGCTAATTGCTAATTTACCTCCTTGCACGATCGGCATGGAGGCCTGTTCCGGCGCACATTACTGGGCAAGATTATTCACGCGGTATGGTCATAACGTCCGACTCATGGCGCCTAAATTTGTTTCTCCTTATCGCTTAGCAGGTAAAGCCGGGAAGAATGATGCGGCGGATGCGCTGGCGATTTGTGAAGCGGTTCGTCGGCCACATATGCGTTTTGTTCCTGTTAAAGATGAAGAACAACAGTCAATGCAATGCTTGCACCGTACCCGACAGGGATTTATTGAAGGGTGGACTGCATCTTATAACCGTCTTCGTGGATTAGTCTCTGAATTTGGTTTCATTGCACCACAACGTACGGAATCGTTACGCCGCCTGGTTGCAGAGCACAGGGAAAACCTAACAGGATGGGTCCGGCAGTGCATCGATACTCTGCTAGAACATATTGATGCCATTGAGTTGAAAATTGCTGAGTATGATCGCATCCTGGCAACAATCGCTAAGCAGGATAGTCGCAGCCAAAATCTGATGAAACTCAAAGGGGTGGGTCCAACAACGGCGAGTGCGCTGGTTGCTAATTGGCACTGCTCATGATTTTAAAAATGGGCGTCAGTTGGCAGCTTGGCTCGGTTTAACACCGTCACAGTACAGTAGTGGGGGAAAATCCAGACTGGGAAAAATCACCAAAGCGGGTGATGCCTACTTACGCACCTTGCTTGTCCAAGGAGCACGTTCTGTCATGATTGGTGTGGAGAAGAAACAAGATCCTTTCAGTCAGTGGGTGAGTTCGCTGATCAACCGCCGAGGTTACTGGCGTACTGCTGTGGCAATCGCAGCCAAAAATGCCCGTTTATGTTGGGCGTCCCTGTTTTATGGTGATGACTTCAGGTTCTACAATAAGTCATTTAATTGACGCAGTAAAAATATCTTATCTGAACTGTCAGCGTTGATGTAAAAGGGTTAGACCCCCGTGAGGCATTTCTGTAAAAGTACTGGATATTATTATCCGTTTAGCGAACGAGAATCTTACGAGCGTCTTTCATCAGGGTCCGAATCGATAATGATTCATCATGGCCGTTTATAGTACCGCAGTCTTATCCCTTTAACTTCAGTGATAGATAGCCAGACAGAAAAAACCGGGGTTGACTAATCGGGGAAGCCCTTATAGTACTTTAATTTCCCTTTCGTCAAACGACCCCTTGTTCATCCCCATTCCCAACATGGTAACGCGGGTCAAAGTCATAGGAATCCTGAAATCCCCCAGTATGTTTCTTTCTACACCGAGCAGACGGAGCCTCTTTTTACGCCAAGCGGGCCGTTCTGTTGACATCCATCCTTCCCTACGCTGACGTTGAGCAAGTGTTAGAAATCTACTGGCATATTGTCTTCTGGATTTTTAGGGGACATAAGATACTCACAAACGGAGGTTTTTGATAAGTCTTATTACATCCCTTTCGTGGTATGTAAAATCAATACGTTACCTTTCTCATAAATAGTTCTTGAAATAGTATTCTTAAATACTTAACATGACAATGAGTTTCGATAATAAGGAGAAGAGCGTGGAACAACTCAATCGCATTACCCAAGAGCCTAATGTCATGGGCGGCAAAGCCTGTATTCGTGGCATGCGTGTGACGGTAGGTATGGTCGTGGGACAAATTGGCGCTGGACATAATATTGATGAAATTCTCGCCGATTACCCTTATCTCGAACGTGAAGATATTATGCAGGCGCTTCGCTATGCAGCATGGTTGTCTGAAGAACGTGAAGTAATGTTAGCAAACGCATGAAATTACTGATAGATATGAACTTATCTCCACGCTGGAGCAACGTGTTGGCCACTGCAGGTATTGACGCTGTTCACTGGTCAACGCTAGGGGCGAATAATGCACCGGATTCAGAAATCATGGCCTACGCCAGAACGAATGATTACATAGTACTCACCGACGATCTGGATTTTAGTGCCATCCTTGCAGTGACCCACGGTGAAAAACCTAGCGTTATCCAAGTCCGTACCAACGATGTCAGCCCTGATGTCATTTGTAAGCAGATTGTCGCTGCTCTAAATCAGATGGCCTCAGAACTAGAAGCAGGAGCCTTGCTCACTGTAGACACAAACCGGACACGCTTGCGTGTACTGCCATTGCAACAAAAACACTAATATGTTAATTGGCTACGCTCGCGTATCTACCCAAGATCAAAATCTTGCTCTTCAGATTGAAGCGTTAACCAAAGCAGGTTGCAAAAAAATCTTCGAAGATAAGAGTAGTGTTAGCCGAGCTCAGAGACCTGGTCTTGTCAAAGTACTAGAAATACTACGTGAAGGTGACACGCTCGTTGTATGGAAACTGGACAGGCTGGGTCGTAGTGTTAAAAATCTGGTTGATTTAGTCGGTGAATTGCACAAACAAAACATCCAGTTTAAAAGCCTTACTGATGCCATCGACACAGGAACCGCTTCTGGTCGGTTCTTCTTTCACGTTATGGCCAGTTTAGCAGAGATGGAGCGAGAGCTGACCGTTGAGCGAACTCGCGCAGGACTGGAAGTCGCCAGGCAGTTAGGACGCAAAGGGGGGAGAAAGCGCAAGATGACTGATAGCAAAATCGAATCTGCAAAAAAATTACTGGCTAATGGCATACCCCCTCGTGACGTGGCTAAGAATCTTGGCGTGTCGGTTCCCACGCTTTATCGCTGGATCCCTGCATCAACTTACCTTTAAGGGCACTGTTGCAACTAGGCAGTGATGGTAAACTGATGACATATTGTTGCCGGAGGAGAAGCTGATGGCTCCTTTCCGTGGTCGTCATTTTGAACCTGAGGTCATTCTGTGGGCGGTACGCTGTTACTGCAAACAGGGGATCAGCTACCGCGAGCTAAAGGAAATGCTGTCTGAGCGGGGGGGTCAAGGTTGCTCCCACCCCGATTTACCGTTGGGTTCAACGCTATGCCCCTGAAATAGAAAAGCGACTGCGGTGGTGCTGGCGTCACTCACCCTTCCGATCTCTGCCCGTGGCCCATCGATGAAACGTACGTGAAGGTGAATGGCGGCTGGGCTTATCTTTACCGGGCTCTGGACAGCAGAGGCCATACTCTCGACTTTTATCTTTCCCCTCGTCGTCACACTCAAGCCGCCTGGCGATTGTTGAGACAGATTTTAAATAACGTAAAGAAGTGGCCAATCCCTCGATGTATCAACACAGATAAGGCGCCGACATATCGCCGTGCCCTCGCCCTTCTAAAAAGGGAGGGGCCGGTGCCCACCTAACCCTGAACACAGGCAGGTTAAATACCGAAACAACCTGATTGAATGCGACCATGGCAAGTTGAAAAGGATCATCCGCGCCACGCTTGGGTTTAAATCCATGAAGACGGCTTACGCCACGATAAAGGGCATGGAAGTCATGCGTGCGCTGCGAAAAGGTCAGGCTGAATCATTTTATTTTGGTCATCCCTTGGGCGAAGGGCGTCTGGTAAGTCGAGTTTTTGAAATTGAAGACTTTTTCATTAGAGACCTCGGCTTGCCTTATCCCCTATTTGCAACAGTGCCATACTCAATGCCTTTGCGATTTTCATCTGAAAGCGACTCAGTCCTTATGGACATGGGAAAGGAGTCATACAATTGTTGCGACGTTTTGTGTTCGTTTATTGTCTGATTAATCTTTTTATATTGGGGATAGATTCGTAATTACTTCTAAAAGGATTAATATCTAATCCCCCTCTACGGGTATATCTCGCAAAAACGGTTAATTTTTCAGGACGACAATATTTTTTGATATCCAGGAATATTCTTTCTACGCACTGTTCATGGAATTCATGATGCTGTCGAAATGAGATGATATATCTGAGTAACTTTTCTCTGTCTATTTTATTTCCTTCATATTTGATAAAAACACTGCCCCAATCGGGTTGATGGGTGACCAGGCAATTGGATTTTAAAAGATGTGACATCAAAGTTTCACTGACAAAAGGGGCCGTTTCCTGGGTTGCGTCCTTTAAATACCCCTCATTAAAACGGTAATCATCGACCTGTATGTCTATGTCATCGATATTCACTCCCTCAGGGTGATGAATGTGTAAATCATCATTTTTCATTCCTTCAAAGACAGTTACTGAAACTGCTCCCATAGCGGCGTTAGAGAGGTCTTTTGATAAAACAGATTGAAGTGCTTCTGAAGAATCAAAATGGGATTGGTTTAAACTATTGAGATACAGTTTTAATGATTTTGATTCAATTAAATTTTTTGATTGGGCCGGTACCTTAAATTCAGCCATGCCAACCATCGGTTTTCCTTTTTGATTTAACCAGGACAGCTCAAAGGCAGTCCATAAGTCAAATCCATCAAAAGGAAGCGTGTCGTCGATAAGCCCTATTTTTTCTCTGCCAAACGCTCTGGGGACAGGCTCTAATAAAGAAGGCGTATAGGTTTCTATATAATCTGATTTTTCACCCAGATGTTTTGCATAAATACCGTCATTATCCTGCATTTTTATGTCCTGATTTCTTTTTTGTGAATGTAATTATTGAAAAGCCAGCGAGCACCATAAATAGGGAAAGTCCCCAACACAGCATAAATTAATTTAATACAAAATTGAGAAATGATCATGATCTTGATGGTATTCAGATCTAACAACCCATAAAATGCAACGGTGATGAACAAAATACTATCAATTAAAGCAGCAAAAATCGTACTGGTGATGACCCTGATAAATAAAAATCTTGAATGGGTTAAAATTTTTATTTTCCATAATAAGTAGGAGTTGATATTTTCAGAAATAAGATAGGAAAGAGAAGAGGCGAACAAGACAGACAATATCCCCGTCATCATAGAATTATATGAATCACTGAGAGCCCACATAGGTAAAGTCGGCATTTTGGTGGTTGTCCATAAAAAAAAGACGAAAACAACGTTAACGAAAAAAGCCATGAATATCGACTTTCTCGCCATTCTTAATCCATAAAATTCATTGAGTATATCGACTAAAATGAACGTCACAGGGTAAATAAAAATGGCCGCGGGAACAATAAGATTAAAAACATCTAATTTTACGGGTTTGATTCCTGTCACATTGGAATAAATAAAAACAATCGTCAGCATCATGGAAATAAACATATAAGCATTCCATGATCTTTCATTTCTGTCGCCTATTTCATAGGCGGTTTTGACATTTTTTTCACCATAGATTTTTCTGCAGAGTGCCCTGATTTCATTTTTATTTAAATCATCGGCGATTTCACTGTTTGCTAACTGGTTCACGCCCATTGTGATGGTTTTTCCTGTTGACAACACCATGATTTTTGCAGCCAAATCAGGGCTTCGGGTAAACCCAAGTAATTTAAATTTATTGTTAAAACTCATTCTCACACCTCTCCTCAAGAATAAAACCGATTAATTTTAAATTCTCCGACTTTAATTTTTTTTCAATCAATGCCTCCCGATTTTTAACGATCAATTGATTTTGAGGTGTCACATAAAGATGTAAACTTTGACTGTCTGAGAGAGCAGATCTTTTGATGATTAAGATATCCCCCTGTGAAAAAATATCAAAAAATGGACTTTCAATTTTTAATGCAATCACGTTGGATGTATCATCAAAAATATAGGTCAGGGGATATTCTGTGACTAATTGCCCCACAGTTTTATTCAGATTTTTGATGAAATCTTTTTCAGGGATAATGGGGACGGCGGAAGGATTTTTATTCCCGTCAATAGAGAGTGTTTCACTCTGTCTTTGGATTTGTTCCAAATCATAGCACTCCATTTCATCACAAGGAAACCAAAAAAACTGGCGATTTTGTGAAGCGTTGTCTCTTGAACCTTGTTGACTTTTCCTTCCAGGATTTTATAAATCGTTGTTCTTGTAATCCCACTTCGTTCAGAAAATGAGGCTTTTGTTTCTCCTCTAGAGCGCATGAGATAAGCCACATTTTTAATGATATTGATTTTTCTTTGTGCGTTTGTCATTTTCATTTTTGAGTGAAGCGCCTTTTAATCTTTTATTTTGAGGGGTCATTAAAAGCAGAGCGTTAGAAACTGAACAATAAAAAGAAAAAGTTCACTGCTGCCTATCCCACTGCCTTTAAATGCATCAGCATCTCTGATACTCAGGTCGAAATTTGAATGACGGATTTTTGCTTTACGCAAGAAGGCCTGACTGCAACGGGAACACGATTTGGCAGTTTTAAATCCACTGGCCCCTGTTATGGCTTTACCTCAATGACTCAACAGACGTGAGTGATTATTTTAACAAAAATTCTACAATACACTAAATGATATGGCTAATGAGAGAGGTTCCTTAAAATCAGGACAAGATAAATATTAAAAGTATACATTTTAAAATTCATTTTGAATTTAAAATAGTTGTTTTATTGTTTTTTTTAACTATATTGATCATTGTCTCACACTCATTGCCAAATGATTGAGAGCTCGACATTGGCAGGTTTCACGGTTTTTGGAAGATGAGTGACGGTTCCGTAACTACGTCAGCCGTGTACTGGCTCTTGTTTCAACCTGAAAATGGAAGGTGTTGCATGAACAACGCAATGAAGCAACTTTGCCTGAGTTGCACTATCCCGAGTGGATTTACCAATGCCGAATCCGAGGTTTATAGTAATGTGGCCATGACGGAACTCTTCGCGTTGACGGATGAGTGCTCCAAAGTTCTGGATGTTTTTCGCTCGCAAAAAGAGGCAGTGTGCCGTAAAAAATGCCCGTTATCTCTGCTCAGTACTCTACCCTGTTTTTACAAACACCCCTCCCAAGCCCTGGCTTTTTGATTTTTTTCCATTATTCGATGAACAGAATGGGTACATCGGGGCCTTTTTTCATGCCCGGCCCTTTTTGTTTTTATCCCCCCTGGAATATGTTGAAGGTAAATCACCTCATAAAATGACGCTCCGACAGACAGATAAGAGGTTTAACCAACGAGAATGTGAGATTATCTTTTTTACTCTTCAACGGTTAAGCAAAAAGGAAGTGGCCAGGAAACTCAATCTTTCATATCGGACGATAGAAAATAAATTGCAGTCTATTTACGAAAAAGCGGGTGTCCAGAATGGGCAGCAATTTACAGACTATTTCTGCACGAGTGGTATGAATCAATACCTTCCTCCTGAATTACTGCCTTCTGGTCGTCACGTCATTAGCGTTTAAGTTTAATCGTCAGACCCCTTTAATTGCAGATTCAAGATCACTACCCAGAATCAGAGTAAAAGAAGATACAGTGTCGTTCGTGCCATTTTTTATTGGCAACTTGTGAAAAAATGATACAAAAAAATACTGTCAGATGTGTTCGCACGACCGGTAAGCGGTTCGATAAAATGGAGTGATATTGAGTTTCTTTTTATCGCTCTTGGTGCGGAGATTCACGAAAGAGAGGGCTCAAGGATCTCAATCCTTTTGAAAAGAAAAAAAATCTTTCTCAGGCTACACCCAAGACCCACTACTGATAAGGGTGCCGTTAATTCCATTCGGATATGGCTGGATAGCTTAAATTTCAGAGGTAAGTTAACAGCTCGCCTGACGCCTGATCAGCATCAGGCTCTTGCCGTGACTGCTCTGTCAGAAGGTCCATAAATCAATGACCTTCTGGCTGAAGGGGTCGATCTGGTTATTGAAAAACATTCATATCAAAAAAATACTCACTCAGTAAGTTAACCCGTTAATACTAAAAACGTTCGTTTTTGGTACAGAAGATAAAATGTAAAAAGTTGGAAGGGGCTATACCCGGTCACTACTCCAAAAAAGAGCGTTGGAATTCTTAAAAATTATATTTTTTGATATTAAAGTAGTACCATTTTTGAGCCTTTTTAGTAAAATTTTAGTTAAAATATAGTGCTATTTTAAATTTTCATCATAAAATCTAAGGGCATAACGCATCATATTCAGTTTCGAACGATTTGTTTTTTTACATAATTTTTCTAATAACTGATATTCGTACTGATTAAATGGAATTCTAATGGCTTTGTAATCTCTAGGAGCTTCGCTGTTAAGAGAAACGACTTCTGTTGAGAGTCTGTCTGCTCCCGATGCAAAATCCTCTATTTTTTTTTCAATTTGAGGTGGTTGTATATTTGGAGTTCGACGTTTCACCATAACAACAACTCCTTTACCAGAGACTGAATTTCTTTTTTTGCTTTCAAATTATCCATTTCTACCACTCCCTTTCCTTCCGACATCGCATCCCTATAAACCTTTCTGTCTCTTATAATAGTTTTCATTAGTTCTAATTCAGGAAAATCCTTTAAATATTCTTTGGCTTCATTTGTTTCATTAATAACTGGATTAGTAGGGGCAAGCGTCAGTATGGCAACGGCTCTTAGTTTAGGATTTAAATCTTTTGCCTCAGTCATGATTTCGGTTAACCGAGGTAGTGTGTCCAAGTCGGGTTGTGAAGGACGAAATGGGACTATCATGATATCTGAAGAGGTCATGCCTGTCCGTAATTCACGACTGTCCCTGCCTGCGGTATCGACTACCACATATTCATATCTTTTTTTCAGGTCTATCAGAGTGTCACGAATGTTATCGAATTTTTGGAGGCTATGGACTGTAGGAAGTTTTGAGATTGAGTTTCTATCTGAAAGCCAATTAGAAGCGGTTCCTTGACGGTCAGAATCAACAAGCACCACATCCTTTTTTCGGCAAGCTAACTCAGAACAAATATTTACGCATATAGTGGATTTTCCGCATCCCCCTTTTTGACTCCCAATGAGTATAATCATAGTACCCTTTATTTACTTAAATGATTTATTTTTAATGTTAAATTAGTACCAATTTAATGCCTTGTCAAATTTAAATTTTAGTACCAAAATGATGTATTTATAGTGTCATTTTGATCTTCGTTTACAATGTAACCCCCCGAAGATTAAATTAATTTAAGTTTACATATTGTAAATTACAAAAGAATTCGTTATAATATTTACAATATGTAAACTTTGGTGACCTATGCACGTAATATCAAAAGAACCTTTTGAGGTAGCCTATAGAAAGTATGGGAGAGACTCTTATGCAATAGTCTCAACGTATCGATCTCTGAAAGAAAATAATTTTAAAAATCCGGATGAGCTAAAAAATCTTTTTCCCAGTTTAGATAAATTTAAGTATAGAGAAAAATGGTGGGTCATTGATATTGGTGGAAATAATTTAAGGCTTATTGTTTATATTAATTTTATAAATAAACGAATTTACGTCAAACATATCGTGACACATTCGGAGTACGATAAATTAAACAAATATTATAGGGGGAATAAAGAATGATCACAGAAGCTATCCATGCAACAAAAGAACTGGTAAAAGCCGTTCCACTACTGGGTGGAAGTCATTCTCAGTCAGATTATAAAGCGGCTCTTGAGTTGGTCAATTATCTGATTGATAAAGATGATGAGAATCCTTTAATTGATATTTTGTCTATCAAAATTTCGGAATATGAAGAAAATAGCGAACAGTTTTATGAATTTAATAAAGCGCTTGAAGCTATGCCAACTGGAGTGGCTGTTCTGCGTGTATTAATGGATCAATATCATTTAAAACAAACTGATTTGAAGAATGAAATAGGTTCCAAGTCGTTAGTTAGCCAAATATTAAATGGGAAACGCTCATTAACTATTGCTCATATTAGAGCTTTATCAGCACGTTTTAACGTGCGCTGTGAATTATTTATTTAAGTTTGTATCGCGTTAAATTTTCATTACCAGCAACCTGCCGTTTACCCAGTGGTCCGGAACGTTTGGTGATGACGAAACGCTGACGGCGGCTATGCTCGACCGGCTGCTTCACCATGCCCATATCGCGCAAATCAGCGGCCAAAGTTATCGACTGAAAGATAAGCTCAAAAGCGGTCAGCTCCAGAAAAAAACTAAAGCAGCAGCTATCGAGTCATTTAAAGGGGGTGGGTCAGCTTTACTTTGGCAGGGTGGGCCAGAATTCGATCGGTATTGACATTGAGATTGAGTTTCTATCTGAAAGCCAATTAGAAGAGGTTCCTTGACGGTCAGAATCAACAAGCACCACATCCTTTTTTCGGCAAGCTAACTCAGAACAAATATTTACGCATATAGTGGATTTTCCGCATCCCCCTTTTTGACTCCCAATGAGTATAATCATAGTACCCTTTATGTATTTAAATGGTTTATTTTTGACATAAAAATAGTACTAATTTTATGGTCTGTCGAATTTAAATTTTGGTGCCAAAATAATACATTTATGGTGTCATTTTAATGTTAAGTTAATTTTACTAGGCATGCAATCCTCACGAATTTTTGAAATCTTCAATATTAAAAGTCTCCATCAAAAGCATCATGGCTATTGCACGAGAAAAAAAAGTAGAGTGGCAAAAAGCCTAAATTGCAGTTGAAAAAAAGAATTGTTCGGTATGAATGGAATAGAAATTATTTTATCAGAGATATGCCGGAGATTTTTTTCTCGGAAAAAAGTCTACCGGACACTTCGTGAGGGTATAAGAAAAACTGAGTAATAAAATTTCCGTTGATTCTTTCTTGCAAGCACGTGTTGGCTATGTTCTGTACACCATTTGAAGAAAGATATTTGAGAAAATATATCTACTTATTTAAAATCTATAAGAAGAAAAAAAATGACGAGTCATGAGATTTTAAAAAGATTAATAATCTGTAAAAAATTACAAGTTAAAAATGGCTATTTTTTAAAAAATAGAGAGCTTTCATAAAAAAAATTTACTCACTCTATTTTTAAAAATTATTATCAATATAAATAGTTTTAAAAACTGTATTAATTTTTAAGTATTTTTTAATGACTTTTTTCTTTCTAATTTTTTCTCAAGAATAATTTTCTGGATAGCTTTCAATCCGACTTTTATCCCTGCACTTTCAAGAGCCGATTTAATATCTTCTGAAACGTACCCTTTATTTAAAGCTAATTTGATTATTTGCGCCTTTAAATTTTCCAAGACATCGTCTTTATTTAGTCTTATCTTTTTGAGGTCAGGTAATTCCTCTAGCATCTCTTTTGCTTTTTCAACTTGTTCGACCGTATAATATTTCTTAGAAGTCATTTCGTTTTTTCCGTTAAAAAGAAACACATTTTACCTGGTTTTTTATTTCATACTCATTGCTTATTTTTTACCACTCAAATCATACTCACTTCCCGCCTGATTATTTCAATTTCTTCGCTATAAATCTTTTTATTTTTAATAAATTTTTATCTATTAAATAAATATTTAACATTTAAAATGTTTACATAAAACTGATTTAAACTCAATCATAACGACAAAAATTTCACCTGTACAGAAGATATATTTTACCTTCATGACATTATAAAAAAATTAAGCCATAATATCAAAATTGCTATTTAACAAAAGGATAAGATATGTTTTGAAGCACCGCTTGCAAGCAACCGGCCCTTCAAAACTCTTGGTCAGGGCTTCGCCCCGACACCCCAATTAAGAAAGAATTCTTATTTACTCCATAGAAAATAACGCCATGAGCCAAAGTGAAAAACGAAAAAGAACGGCCCTTATTCCCAGTATTCGTTGCTTTCCAGAAGAAAAAGAGCATCTCAAAGAGAAAGCCCAATCGGCAGGTTTGAATTTAAGTACTTACCTCATTCGCTGTGGGTTAAATCGCAGAATAAAAACTCACTTTGATCCGGAATTAGTGATGGAATTGAGTCGATTAGGGTCTCTACAGCAACGTCTTTTTGATGAAGGGAAAGGGGTTATAAGCGAAGAATATGCACAAGTTTTCGTGGCTATCCAGGAAGCTATTTTAACCTTAGGGCGGGCAGAATAAATGATTGTGGGTAAGGCAAAAAAACGGAGGGATGGAAAATCAAGTTTTCTCACTTTATTGGCCTATACGACGACTCGTGATGACCATCATCATGATGACGTGATTGATCCAGAGAGCCAAAAAGCCCGTTTATCTCAATCAAAAGAAGCCATTTTTGAACGCTTAATGGGTTACATTCATCGCAACGGAGATGCGGATAAAATCCTTATCACTGAGAGATTTCCTGATGGTCGGCATCAGGTTCTTTTTGATCAGGTTTTATGCGAAACGAATACACTGAGCGTGGCCACAGCGGCGGTAGAAATGTAAGCGGTGGCTTTAAAAAATACGCGTTGTAAAGATCCCGTTTATCACTTTTTTTTATCCTGGCCGGAGACGGACTCTCCGACGGTAGAGCAAATTTTTGAAAGCGCGCGGCATAGTCTTAAAGCCTTGGGGATGTCTGACCATCAATACGTGACTGCGATTCATCGAGATACAGACCATCTGCATTGTCATGTTGCCGCGAATCGGATCCATCCTGTGACTTATAAAGTTGCCGATGATGCTTATGATATTTCTAAATTACATAAAGCCAGTAGAGAAATGGAATTAAAGTATGGCTGGACGAGAACCAATGGATGCCATGTGATTAACGAAAACAATCGCATTGTTCGTTCCTGTTCTAAGGAAAAATCGATGCCTGATGATGCTAAGAAACTGGAATATTACTCCGATCAGGAAAGCCTTTATGGTTATGCGGTGCGTGAATGCCGACCAGAAATTTCAGAGATTTTGAAAGCAGATTCTATTTATTGGGAGCGGATCCATGCTGTCCTGATTAGGGCCGGACTGGAACTGAAAAAGAAAGGGGCAGGCTTGGGATTTATCATCGGGCCCATCCAGAGCAAACCCCATTAAAAGCCAGCAGTTTACATCCTCAACTCACTCTTTCGAAATTAGTGCCTCGCATTGGCGAATTTGAAAATGCGCCCCGAGTGATGGAATTTAAAAATGAACAAGGGGAGGTGACCTTAACAAACTATATGGTGAGTTCACATTATGATGATCGACTTCATTTGCGTGATCATCAAGCTCGAATGACTCGCCGATTAGAACGCGCTGAGGCCCGAGAAGAGTTAAAATTGCGTTATCAAACTGACAAAAAAGAAGCGAAATGCCCCTCTTTTGACGCAAAAAATCGTTTTAGAACTCTTTCCATGACCTTTCGTTTCCGAAGAGCCCATGTGTGTGTTGCGGTGCGCGATCCTTTAATGAGAAAACTGGCCTGGCATGTATTGGCTTTTGAGCGAGAAAAAGCGATGGCCGAGTTGCGTTTAAAATTAAAGGAAGAGCGGGAGAACTGGTATCGTTCTCCAGAAAATAGGCGACTGTCTTATCGTGTTTGGGTAGAACAACAAGCGTTAAAAGGGGATAAAGCGGCCATTAGCCAGTTAAGAGGGTGGGCTTACCAGGCGAAGCGGGATGAGCGAACGGCTTATCTCAGTGATACTGTCATTGAATGTGCCGTTTCAGATGATATTGCGCCGGTTGAGCTGAAAGGCTATACCCATCATATCCACCGTGACGGGGCGATTTTATACAAAAAGGAAGGGGTCACGCAAATGATTGACCGAGGGGAAACTATTGAGATGGTCAGACCGTTTGAAAACGAGGGGGACAATATGGTGGCGGGGTTACGTTTGGCAGAGCAAAAAAGTGGAGAGAAACGGGTTTTCTCGGGTCCGCGGGAGTACGTTGAGAAAGCGTGTTCGTTGGTTCGAGATTTGAATGAAATGGGGGAAACTTCCTTGACGTTAACAGACTCCCTTCAGCAGAAACGGGTCTGTGAAATGCGCCCTCAAGATAAACCCGCTCCTATCTCGTTTGACTCTCCGAATTTGACTCCCTGAGCGCATCGCCCCTTTAAAATGAGCTTTTGCGACAGCCTCGGAAAGGACGGGTATTTATATTGTTTACTGGAGCACGTGCGACGTGAAAGTTGCACCACAGAAGTCCCTTGAAACAGGGTAAGTTTGATCCGAAACCTTATTGCCACCTTCTCGGTGCAAGAGGAGTAATTTTTTTGTGCTAAGCGAGAATGAAAGCCTAACTAACCTGAATTCGGGATAAGGAATTGACGTTTATTTTCTCTAAATTTTTGATCAAGAATAGATAAGTGCCTCGTACTTCAAGATAATGATGTTTGCAGACATTATTCATCACGAAATAACGAGGCACTTATGCAAGATATTAACGAACTTTACTGCTTAAGGGCGATGGCGTTAGCCATGCTCTACCATTTTAATATTGCCTCTGGTTTAGTGATGGCGTCGGTGGAGCAACTGTCGGATGAATGTGGGTTGTCTACAGTCTCAGACGCGGGCAATAAATCGATTACGCGCGCCTCCCGTTTACTCACCGATTTTCTAGAGCCCATGGGTTTTGTGGACTGCGAAAAGGTCTGGGATAGAATTATGGAAAGCTATATTCCCAAACTCATTACGCTCACCCCGTTATTCTTTTTATTATTTGATGTGTCGTCAGAAAAGTTAGAGAAAGCCCAACATCAGCAAATGGGCTGGATTAACAAAGGTCTGATGGAGAAAGGAGAAGAGTCCATTACCTTAGGGGAAGCGCGTCGTCGAGCCAAAGAGCAACACATTAAGCGCGCGTTTGAATATCGAAAATCCCGGCATGCCATGAATAAAAAACGCAAGCTCGCCCGACGTATGGCCAAGCTAGACGAACAGACGGCAAAACAAGCCCTTCTTCAAAAAATCATTCATCGCTATTCCCTGGTTGAACTCAATGAGATGGGACCTAAAGGGCTGAGAAATCAGGTCAACATGGAATATCACCATCTTCGAAAGATAGCTAGTACACCCCCGCCAGACATTCCTGTGCATTAAACTGAGTTAATCTTTCTTTTCTCCCTGAAGAAACCAGGAAATAGCTTTAAAAACTGTTTTCAATACGATTTTAAATTAGAGTCAATAAAGGCTTGCTCATATGTAAATCAAAATCAACTACTAAGTGGTATTTATAAAAATCCTTCTCATTTTGATGTCAGCCAAAGCTATGCTATGGCATGAGTGAGAACGGGATTCTGTGAAACGAAGATAAATGCACGCACCGTGAATATTAACCGGTGTAATTGATTTCCCTGTTGCAATAAAGTTTGAACCTGTGAAGGGGCGTAAACCTCTGCCAAAGGCGCCTTCGGTAACTCACAGGAAGTTTGGAACATCTCCTGAGCAAACCAGGTTTCCAGATGTTCTCTTTTTTGGAGTAAAAATTGGCTCATCATGCCTTGGAGAGCGGTCATATCTTGAGGCGGAATTTCGGTGGGTCGTCACGCAGAAGTAAATCGGGCGAGGGGCATACTCAATGCCTCGATGATTTTGATCTGCAAGTGACTCAGTCCAGTTCCTTATCATACGTAGACTGTTGTCTGTCCAGAAATTCAGGCAGTAACTCATGGCGGCTTCATGGTGAAATTCCTTTGGGATGTACAAAACATCACCGGAACCCAACTCTTTATTTCTCGACTCTATATTAATGCAGGATTTTTAATGGGACAGCCCTGAACTAAAGGTCTATTTGCGCAGGGCAGTTCGTTTGCGGGCTTGTTCAAGCAAGAGGATGTATTTGCTCAAATTGCTCACGGGTGATGTCACTGGAGTATATTTTTCTCATGCCCAGATATCAAGGTTCAATTTGTTTTAGTAAGGGACATTAAATGGTTCTGTCGCATTAAGCGTTTTTACATCTCTATAATCACATTATATTCTGGTTTGGTTAGAATAAATTTTTTTCAATGCGCCAGAATCGTAAAGTTTTCATCAAGGTAAGTGACATATGAAGTCATCTTTAGAAAATCAGAATAGTAGTAATCGATTTAAAAAAATTGAACGACTTTTAAAATCTTATTTAAAATCTTGTAAAGAGATGAGTCTTAAATTCATTATTTTGCAAAAAACCTTACCTTATGACGCCAGCCTTGACGAGATAGAAAATTTAAAAAAACAAAAAGACAGTGCCTTAAAACAACTATTAAAACACGAATGGCATTGGGAAGTGCCCCTTAATTTACGTAAAGCCAACTTAGAGAATATGAACCTGCAAGGTATCAATCTCAGCTATACGGATTTGAGCGGTGTGAAGCTGTGTGGTGCTAACTTAACAAATTCGAATCTGATGTGTGCAAAGTTGTGTGATGCGGATTTGTCGGGTTCCGATCTGAAAGGTTTGGATCTGATCGGAGCAAATCTGATAAATGTCGATCTGACGAATACGGATCTAAGATATTCGAACATGACGAGAGCAAAGCTGCATGGCGCCAAAATGCATCAAACGAATTTAAGCGAAGTGGATCTGACCGATGTGGACCTCAGATCGATTAAGATGGGTTGGATTAATCTGAGCGAAGCCAAATTAAAAGAATGTTTGCTCCCTCTATTCATTGAAGCAGATCTGGGCAAAGTCAATGTAAACGAGATTAGGCTCGGTTATTCCAATCCCCCTGAAGCCCAAAATTCTCGGGGTATTTTAGTTCTGGGTATACCCCCTAAATGGAATGTTGATTTATTGAATCAGTACCTCAGTAATATGAATAATGAAAGGGGCAGTCTTCTGAAGACCATCGACAGTATTGATTGTAATAAAACAAAAGCAAGATTGGCTGGTGAATTAATTGAGTCGTTAAAGAATAACGACGTTTCGACAGTCGCTCTACCTTTATTGTCTATGTTAAATAAACCCCCTTATATTGAACATGATGAGATTGCGGATTATCAAAATGTGCTTTCGGGCTTGCTAGATACGATTTGGGGCTTAGAACATGGGTTTGATAAAGAGAGGCAAAGCTTGGCAAATGAGATTGCGCAACTGGCAAATGAGATTTCGGACTTGGAAAACGAGATCACGGACTGGCTAAATAAAGTCGCAAAAAAAAGCAAAGCAACACTTGAAATATATCAGCTGGCTCATTTGCTTTCATCAAAAAAGTTTTCCGTGCTAGCTAATCTCCTTTTATCAAATAGAATACACTTGTTTTGGTGATCTCTCACCGAGAGATAATTCATATGCAAGGTCTGAGCAATTGCTCAATTAACAAAGTGAAATAGTTAAATTATTGAAATTAAAAAATACTTTTTCTAAAAATAAAATTAAAGCTTTTTCTGGGTGCAACTTTTTTAAGTTTGACTTTTTATCCTATTGATCATTAAAAATATTGTTCTCATGCTTTTACTTATGCCTCAACGATTTAATTTTAGTGATAATAATTATAAGTTATTATTATAATTTCTAGTAGTTCTGTCGCATTAAGGATTTTTAAATTGCTATAAACACACTATATTATGGTTTTTTTCTAAGAAAACACTTTATTTTGTGGTTGGTCATGGATGAATTTATATTAATGCGACAAAACCGGCCCACGTACCTCTCAAGAAACAAAAATGGCGAATAACCTCCATGGCGATATCCAAAAAACCGCCGAGAGCGTGTTAACGCCCAGCGTGGGGGATCAGTCTCAATCAAAAGTCAGGCATCGTGGTAATCACGGATGTCCCAGAATTGGTCAACAGGATTGGTGATTACCTGAGAGATGAAAATGCGAAGCTGTCGAAACACGTCTTGCTTAAAGTAATGATGTACACCGTGCAACAGAAACCTTTTACCAGTTAGGCATTGACTGTGTCTGGGCTTATTTTCACGGTCTTCATTTGACGAATGCGTTTCATGACGGATCGAATTTAGCCAATGGCGACTTTAAAATTTTGCAGACGGCCACCGGCAGGGCAGCACAATTGGCGGGTTCTCAATTTTTATTTCAGGCCTTGTCTGAGCAAGTGAAGGTTTCCGATGTCAAGACACTCTACTATTATATGACCACGAATTTACTCACTACTGGTATGCAAATTGGAAAACAGACGACTTACTTTGCGAAAAACCTCTGTCAGAACAGATAACACCACCCCGGGTTCTGAACCTGTTCAATCACTTGAGCCAGGAGAAATTATCACAGGTACCCACGTTAACATCATGCCTAAAATTTTAGAGGTTAATGAAAAAATGATGCTGACCATGATGATGGATATCTCATCGCTCAATTCTTTCAGGTTTACAAGACTCAGGGTCGGATAATGTAAATGTTTCAAGGCCTTTCTAGTCAGAGACATAGGTGGGCACCACAGGATAAAAATTATTCAATATTATCATATTAGCCAAAAGCAGTTAATGCGACACAGCTACTAGACGCTAAACAGCCGGCAAACGTGAACATTGGTGCTAACTTCTTTTCTATCGTTCATTAAAATCCCATAATAAGATCTAAAAACAATTTTTGAGTTGATTATAAAGAATCACAAGCTGAAAATTTTTACAGCAGTACCATAAATCGATACCATAAGCATGCTGTTACTCGTACCGACAACTTCATAGTCAATATTAATACCGACGACAGCATTGGCACCAAGAGATTCTGCTGTGCTATTCATTTCGTTAAATGCAATTTTTCTTGCTTTTATTAGTTCTTTTTCGTAAGCGTTAGAACGGCCACCAACAAAGTCCCTAATACCAGCAAAAAGATCTTTAAAGATATTAGCTCCAAGAATAGCTTCACCAGTCACTATCCCTAAATATTCTCTTATATCATATCCCTGTAACGTAGGTGTTGTTGTATTTTTCATGGTTATTAATTCCATCATCTATTAATTGTGTATTTTCATCATTAAGCACTAACCTTTTAATGCCGCGCTATAGTACCTGCCAGTGCATAAATAGCAAACGCAGACAAAAAAACGGATAAAAGGCAGCTGTTTTTTGCTAGAATTGTTTGCAGGTTTTTTAGGCGTTCGAATTTATATTTAGGCCAACGCCAGCAATGAGTTTCAGGAAAATGATCCATATTATTTAAAATCCAAAATTTATGAACTAAATAAATGGCAAAAACCCACAGCTGTCAACGGCTCCGAACGAATTTGAACCTCCAGCAGTTCAAGCAATTTTTCTTGTCGCACCTGAGCAAGAGGTCGCCGTGGGTCGGGCCTGCATCAAAATTAAGCTGACATAAGATTTTTGGCTCTTTATGTGTTTTGGGGTCTTCAATTCACAAGTACTCCACAGGCTGGCTGAAGGGGGTTGAAAAAGACGTCTTATTTCTCAGGGTTTTTACAAACAAAACTGGCAGGAAAAGCTTACCTTTGACCGTCGAAACCGACTTCATGCACGAAAATTTGAGTTTCATCATGCTCGCCTGTGCGAATATCAGATTCATTCACCGTGTTTGGCATGCCTAAAAGTCATAGGATCGACATAACAGGCTACCTAAGCTGTAACCGAACAACGCTGTGAAGATAAAAGCATATGAATATCTACTTTTCTATTAATCGAGCCATAAAGCTCTTGAAAATGTAATGAGAATAGAGTTTAGAGAAGCCCCTATTTTAAAGAGACTATTTGAATACTAGCAAATCTCCTCGCGTATTTTTCAAATCTCCCAGATTCCCCTCATCAGATCCGCAACAAACTGCACCAACTGGAAGATATTTTGATGATCACGTTTTTTGTAGGGCTCAGAAGTGATGAAGACTGGTTGGGTATCGAAAATTTTGCTCACGTCAATAAAACTTATCTTACAAAAACAACTTAAAGCGTCAATCAAATTGATCAGTGTGATCTGAATTTTTGAATAATTAAATTATTTTTGTTTGCCAAGCCTGACTGTTTGACAAAATTATGCAGCAACGGGTTTTCAAAAAAACATTAAAGACAACAATCTTTTCCCTATTTTAAGCAAAACTACAGGTCATAATAAAGACTAAGCGATTGTTAAATAACACTTAAAATGTAGCGTTTTGTTCCATTTTATTATTGTATTTTATTGCCTATTTTAATCAAAAAAAATTATCTATTTGTTTTTAATGATTTATTTTTAATATTTTGTCTCCAAGGAAACAGTATGGAATCTTTTCGTTTAACCCTTATTTCCATTTTTGCTGCCTTTTCCCTGCCAGCTTTGGCACATCAGGCGACTATAGATAAAGTAAAAGAGTCTGAAAGACAGCTTAATGCGCGAGTGGGTTATGTAGAACTCGATCTCGCCAACGGTCAGATCCTAAATACTTATCGCCCTGAAGAACGTTTTCCGATGATGAGCACGTTTAAAGTTCTGCTGTGTGGAGCGGTATTATCACGTGTTGACGCCGGGCTAGAGCAGCTCGATCGTCGCATAAAGTACCGCCAGAGTGATTTGGTTAAGTACTCTCCTATGACTAAACAACATCTTGCAGACGGTATGACCGTAGCCGAACTATGCAGTGCCGCCATAACTGTGAGCGATAACACTGCGGCCAATCTGCTTCTATCTACGATTGGAGGACCTAAGGGACTTACTTCGTTTTTGCAAAAAACGGGTGACCAGGTTACCCGCCTCGATCGCTGGGAGACGGAGTTGAACCAAGCCCTGCCGGGCGACGAACGTGATACTACTACGCCTAAAATCATGGCACAGACGCTACACAACCTATTAACCGGTAAGATACTTTCCGTCAAATCACGACAGCAGTTACAGACCTGGATGGTAATGAACAAAGTTGGTGGCCCACTTTTGCGTTCGGTACTTCCTGCCAACTGGTTTATCGCCGATAAAACCGGCGCGGGTAATCACGGTTCTCGCGGTATTATAGCGGCGCTGGGAGCTGATGGAAAACCCTCGCGCATCGTTGTGATTTACTTAACGGAGACTCAGGCGACTATGGATGAGCGAAATAAGCAGATTGCAGAAATAGGGGCGTCATTGATTAAAAACTGGTATAGCTAAAAGCTTTAATTTTAGTTACAGTGTAAAAAACAATCAGAATGAATTTAATATGAGTTATTCACTTGATTTACGTAAAAAAATCCTGAGTATTTGAGAGCAAGAGGGACTGAGTATCAGAGAAACCGCAAAGAGGTTTCATATGGGTACCGATATCCTGACTCGTTGGTTAAGACGAATAGAGCCAAAACCCTCTGCCCGCGTCGGCGTAAGATAGACAAAGATGAACGGCAATACCCCGATGCTTATCAACGGGAACGCGCGGCTCGTTTTGGGCTTCGCCAGAAATCTATCTGTCAGGCATTGAAAAGATGGCGTCTGACCTATAAAAAAATGCGGGGTCACCCCAAGGCAGACGAAAAGACACGGCACCTGTTTCAAGACAAAATAGCCCGTTATCAAAAGCAGGTCAAACCTCTGGTTTATTCGATGAAAGAGACTTTGCCCACGACATGCCAGCCTCTACGGATATTCTCAACGAGGTCAGCGCTGTTTTGGGTGCCACGATTGGCAGGCTAAGATCCGTAAAAATGTCATTGGTATCTTAGTGGGGATGCACCTTGATGACTGTCGGCCTCTTTAATTCCTCGATTAACAGTGATGTTTTTTATGCTCGGGTCACATACAGCTCCTCCTGCCGACTCTTCCTAATCAGGGTATCATCGTGATGGATAACGCGTCTTTCCATAAGCGAAAAGACATTCAAAAAGCTACGAGCAAAGTAGGTATCTGATTGAATATTTACCTCCTTACTCCCCTGATCTCAATCCCATTGAGCACAAATGGGCTCAAGCTAACCGCAAAAGAAGAGAACCTCAGTGTGACATCGATACCTTTTTTTCAGAATATATAAATTAATCAAAATTAAATCGCTTAGCCATGGCACTGTTAACAAAGTTAATGTTAAGATATTCTCTGTTTTTTAGGGGGATAAAGAAATGAAAAACAGGCACTATCCGCTCAAAGAGTGTGATTTTATAAAAATAATCGAACCTCATATTATAAAATATGATAAACGTCCAGGTAGACCTGCAAGCATCAGTCATTATCAGTTTTTTTCAGCTGTTTTGTACGTATTGAGAACGGGTATCCCTTGGCGTGATGTACCTGATTTATACGGTCATTGGCATACGATTTATATGCGCTTTAAAAGATGGAGTGAAAATGGCTTGTTCTGGAACTTGCTTTATCGTTTACAACAAAAAAAGAAAATCAAAATGGACTGTACATGGGTAGACAGTACGACGGTCGCCATCCACCGACACGGCTCAGGAAGCCTTAAAAAAAGGGACCTCAATCGATAGGGCGCGGCCGAAAAGGCGTGAGCACTCAAATTCACGTGGGTCTTTCAGGCCGCTTTCTCCGGAGTGCCTGTCTATCTGAAGGACAGCGCTCCGATATGAAAGCCTTTACTGAGCTGTGGATAAAGGGAAATGGGAGGAAGGTGAGCTACATCATCGCTGATAAGGGAGTTGACTTTTTTGATGTCAGAAAATTAATCCGGGATAGTGGAAAGAGCCCTGTGATACCCCGACGAAAAGGGGCTGTTTGCACCGGCATTCAACCTAATGATAAAGAAAAATACAAAACACGCTCTGCGATTGAACGTTTCTTCTTCAGCATAAAAGAACAAAAAAGACTCGCTTTACGCTTTGATAAACTCGATATCACCTTCTTTTCTTTCTTCGCTATCGCTTGTCTTAAGGTCTTTAATTTACTTTGTTAACACTGCCATAGCTGAACGAAATAATTTCGGTTACGTCATGTAATGAGAAAATAAAGCATCGATACTGCAATTGACCGCTCTTCTTTTGCTTTTTGCTTCTGCCCATTTATGCTCAACAGGATTGAGATCAGGCGAGTAAGGAGGCAGATATTCAATGATATGACCCGCGTCATCGATCACTTTTTGAGTGTCCAAACGTTTGTGGAACGTCGCATTATCCATGACCACCACACAGTCGGGTGGCAAACTCGGCAGAAGTATCTGAATGACCCCAGCGTGAAACACATCACTATTCACAGAACACATGAACAATCCCACCGCCATCATGGCCACTTGCGGATGAGGGCGGATCATCACATTGCCGTCTTTTGATTCTGTCCTGTACAAATGACCTTCTTTTTTAATAACGTCTCTATGCTGTCGCCACTCAACATAAACGCCAACCAGCAGTTCCAGTGCCATCCCGTCGATATGGGTCAGGATATCGCTGGCATTAAGATCTTCTGCTATGCGCTCAAACCAATACTTTTCTTGCTTGCTAAAATGCTTGGGTGTTGAGGGTACCCATTTTTCGGGGTTTGGCCCGTTTCTATTCAAGGGACGTTTTGAAGGATTTCCCCTCACTAAACATAGCTGTGACGGGGCTTTCGGCGGTCCTGGCATAAGCGAAAGTCCTGTAAAATTGATGTTGATTTATACTGAAAATGGGGCAAGAAAAAGGTTTTCTAACCTGCGACGATGTGAGTCATCCCAGGCCGACGCTCCTCTAACCTCTTGTTTTATAATGATTTTACCTCCCCCTCCCCTTGCTCTCATGATGTTTCTACTTGACATATATCGTTTATAAACGATAGAATGAACTATGTACCAGATAAGGCACTACCTCGATAAAAGCGAACGCGATCACTTTAGCGAGTGGCGAGATCAAATTAGCGACACAAAAGCCAAGATCGCTATTGACCGGCGTATTATGCGTATAGAATTGGGAAATTTCGGTGACCATAAGCCCGTGCGTGAAGGCGTGTGGGAGCTCCGTATAGACGTAGGTCCAGGTTATCGTGTTTATTACGCTAAAGTTAACATAACTGTCGTTCTACTGCTCTGCGGCGGTGATAAGCGCAAACAAAATGCAGATATTGACCGAGCATGTGCCTACTGGCATGACTGGCAAAAACGGACAGGAGATTAAGAAATGAGAGACAGAGCGCACGACACAGCTATGGCAGAGGTTTTCCGAAACGATCCTAACTATGCTATTGAGCTATTGAATAGTATTTTGGAAGATGGAGAACAAGGCGAACTTTTAATTGTCCTTCGTCAAATGGCGGAAGCATTAGGTGGTGTCAGGAAAGTAGCTAAATCGGCAGAGTTAAATCCAAACCAACTTTATCGTACTTTATCAGAATCTGGAAACCCTGAAGTACGTAGTTTGACTGCAATTCTGCGTGCTATGGGACTACGGTTGGCTATTCAACCTATACATACCACCTCTACGGTAACTCAACGAATTATATAATTTAATGTTCTTTTGCTGTTTTAGCTCGGTGGCAAGCATAACAAATCGATTGCAGATTGGTCTCATCATCCTTACCTCCAAACGCCTTTGCCTTAATATGGTCAACGGCTTTAGCTTCGGTAGCGATACCTTGGCGTAAGCACGTTTGGCAAAGGTAGTTATCACGCTTAAGAATTTTGGCTCGAAGGATTTCCCAGGCACGTCCATAGCCCTGTTGCTGGCGAGTTCTACCGCGTTGGTGCTGTACCCAGCCTTCGTTGCGATGCGTTTCGCAGTAGCCGGAACGGGCAGTGGTGATTCCGCCACAACCCTGTTTGCGGAAAGGTCTAGGAATTTGGTTTGGCATGTTGATTCGACAAAACAACCTTCCGTATGTAATCCTGAAGGTATTTTATTTTTGCTTGGTCGCTGATGATTCCGGCTCTGATATCGAGAACGTTTCGTCCAGCAATTGAAGAGAGTTCGATGGTTCCTGCATGGCCCAGGCTGCTGGGGCGGGGAGTGCTGACTGGACAGTGACCTTTGACGAGCACCCGACCACCGCGATTAAGCTTACGACGCAAATGATGATTCTTGGCTTGCACATCGGCTAATTCCTTCGTGTGTCTGTCATCCAGCGCCGAGATGGTCTGTATTTGATGGCTTAACTGCTCAAATGCAACCTGTTGTTTTTCCCTATCCGATACAGCAATCTTTCGTGCTTTTTCAGCATCGTAATACAGTGTCCGGTAATACAGGGTTACACCTGACATTGAGGTCAGTAGCAAAGCGATAATGAGAGGAATTTTCCAGGTCATTTTTCTACACAATACGCTATACTGCTAATAGCCTAGGCTGTTTCAAAATTTAACTCAAATATGGCTTTCGCTTTTTCGCCACGCGCTTTTGATGAGCATTCCTGACGGCTCACCGAGGCAAAGTCAGCCTCTGCAAAAGGGGCCACATACAGGGCAAAAATGAATATCCACGTGGCGTCATCCTCTTGAAATATTTTGAGTATCATTTGTTGCTATAAAAATCGTGATCTGGTGTTGTGATTATTCTATTAATTTATGTCTTGTCTTGCATAAATAATAAAAAGGAGAGAATTGTATGGCTACAGAAATAAGGCTTGAAGGAGCTCTACTTAATAGAGCTATCAATGATTATGATATCAGTAAAATTCAAAGTGCTACCAACAAAAGCGATGTAGAGAGTCTTTGGGGTAAAATTACAGATTGGTTTTGTGGAACACGAAAAGAAGAAGCCAAGAAAGCATTGTTTGATGTTATCCATAATGATAATCCAGACAGAAAAATAGAATGTTTTAATCAATTGAGAGATATGGTATCACCGGCTTATAAAGACAAATTCACTTATAAGATAACAGAAGTTAATGATAATTTATTTACGGTTAATTTATTAATTACCGATATTTTATCAATAGAAAATTTGTCAACTACAGGGAAAAGTATTGATATAACAAGTGCTGTTAGCCATAGTCTTGACGGTGTCATGAATCGTGGGGACTTCAATTTAGAACAATTAAAGAAAGATGCCACTAGATTCACTTATACATTAAATTCTAAACTTTACAAACATGGATTTTTAACTGAATTAGAACTTGAAAAAATTACTGTTAATATGCCAAAAGCGCAAAAAAAATCACTGGATGTGATAGCGTCTCAAACTGGGGTTATAGCCATAAAAAATGGGATCCACGAACTTGGTTACGGAATGTCCTTCGTGGGAACACCCGAATTGCAAAGTATCTCTATATCAACAAAAAAAGATGATGTAGTTAAAGTTGAACTGAATCTAATACAGAATCATTTAAATGAAAGATTTGATATTTATAAGCAAAGTCTTCCGGACGCTAAATATCCCTGTTTGAGTATGAAAGCGAATATAGATATTGATAATAAAGGAAATTATTATATTCGTGAAATAAAAGTATCTCACCCAGGAATTGATTAATCAAACTAACGCTAAGATGTTATTTTATTTGTTAATTTTGTATAACAATCCTTATATTTCGACGTGTGATTTGCGCAGCGGGGCGCAGGCGAAAAAAAGCCCAGCACGATGCCAAGGCTCATTGAGTCGGACTGGTGAGTAAATCTGGCTTTAAACAAAGTTCGCGCTCTATGGCCCTACGGTTAATCAATCCTTTTGATACTTTTCCTTCGTCATATTTCCAGCGGCGCATCTCATCACAGGCTCCGCTCAAATCTCCGACGTTCAGCTTTTTCAGCAGCGTTGAGCGCTCAAACGCCCCACTGCCGATGTTGTAAACAAATGAAGTCAAGGCGGCTTTCTGTAAATCGGATAGCGGGAAAGTGACATAATGTTCAACTACGGAACGTGCTATCTGCAAATCCCGCCTCATCAACTCGCTACACTCTTCTTCGCTATAGATTTCCTCTGGCGTAACGTCCTTACCCGTATGACCGTGACAAACAGTGAGCACACCGCCCCCATCACGATAGGGCTTATAGCGCTTACCTTCATGCCATTGTACCAGGACAGCAGCAAGTGCTAATACACCGCCTGCCGTTGCCACCAGAAGGCGTTTTTTAAGTTGATTATTCATGATGGGTTTCTCGTTCGGAAACGGTATTCCTTGTGCCGGTAGTACCAGTTCAGCCCAACGGTCAGTAATGAACAGATAATCCCGGTAACCAGCGCCCATTCACTAAGCGATAGCGCCCCGCATAGAAACGTCGTCGCGCTCGCACCATAGGCAGTACCCGTTGTGTATTTTTCAATGTTATTCATGGATAGGTTTATTTATTTCGAGTGTTTGAATGATGGGGTATGTTTCTTCTGAGGGAAAGGTAGCACTTTGTCAAAAAATCATACCTTGGTAATTGATTTGAGGAATAAGATTTTCTATTTCTTTTTTAGTCTGCAAAAATCTATCTGTTTCTAACTCCACGCCGATAGCTTGCCGACCTGATTGAATTGCGGCTTTCACCGTCGAACCGGAACCCATAAAGAAATCTGCTACAGTATGTTTCGGCTTGCTACTGGCGTTAATAATGTGCTCAAGCAAGGCTGCGGGTTTTTCACAAGGATGTTTACCGGGATAGTACAGTACGGGTGGAAAATTCCACACATCGGTATACGGCACATCTTTGGTGACAGAAAAAGGTCGGCGCAAGTTTTCATACTGTCGTTTAAGTTCGTCATGGCTTTTCATCAGTTCACCGTAATCACGCTGAAGTTCGTCGTGCGTGAAACTCAGTGGATGGTGATTTTTGGAGAGAGACGACGCTGATTTTTTCTCTGCGGCTTTTTGCGAAAAGAATTCTTGCAAACGTTCATACTGTGTTTTGTTCGGTAACTGCCACTGAGAATACGAGAACCAATGCCGATGCATATAGCTTCCCATATACTGTTCAATTTCTTTGCCCGTGATATTGAGTTGATTTTTTGCGGTGATGAAATAGTCAATCAGCGAAGCAAACACTTCGCTTTTTAACTCAGCACATTTATAGCCATCCTTATTTTTTGCTGTACCCTCTGCCCCGTACTGCTCTGCAAACAATATTCGCTCGGTGCTTGAAAAATATGAGCGTAGCCATTCTTTTGAGCATCCAGTCCCACGACCATAGGGTTTAGCCCAAATAATGTGATTTAACATCCTCATGTGATTTCTTGGCATAATTTCGGTATCTGCGGCCAATTCTGCGCTACAAAACAGGTAGAGACTGCCGTTTGGCTTTAATATCCGCTGGAATTCAACGAGGTAATCATTTAGCCACGCCAGATATTGCCCGGTTGTTTTCCACTGCCTTTCCCATGCACAGGATTTAACACGGTAGTATGGCGGGTCAGTCAATATCAGGTCGATAGAATCATCAGGAAGTGTTTTAACGTATGGCAAAGCGTCGCCGTTAACCAATATCGGCTGGTTTGAAAAAGTCATCGTTATGACCTTGGATTTTAAATGTGATTGAGCTTGTTGGTGTATTAATGATTTTTTCAGACAGCGACGATTTAACAATATTCATCAATTACAACAACACACTTGCCGCCTTGTGTCACCTGCCTTCACGCCTTTCGTATGCCCGTAGCCAATCGTCCATCTGCCGCCAGGGCAGAGATAGGCTTTCAGCCTCAACGACTCAAACGCTTTTATCTGCTCAATACCCTCAGGACTGATGTTCATCGTGACTCTCCATTTTTTCGCTCAGTCCAGGATTGCAGTCGGGCTCGAAGGTAATCCGTGCCCACATAACCAATGTAAATGGCCAGCACCTGAGGGGCGGAGGCCGGCAGGGTGCCGTGAAACAGGCCTTCGACCATCATCAGGAGGGGTTGGCTAAAAAACGCCAGCGTACTGCACGACAGGGCATCGAGCAGTCGGCGACTCCAAGGATGCTTTTCGCAAGTATTGCGTAACAACGAAAACAGGGCGGCGAGGCTGGCGTAGCCAAAGTCGGCTTGATGACCCCGAATCCAGGCCAGCAACGCAACCCAGAATCCAGGCTCTTTTTCAGGCATGGTCATAGGGGGAGAGCAGGGTGACATCGAAGAATCGTGTGTTCATTTCGCCAGACGGGGGGATTTTAAAATGCAAAAAGCCCCCACCGAAGTGGGGGCTCTGTGTTCTGTTTGTAACTACCGTAGTATGGGGCAATTATGTGGCCCACTGGCCCGCCAGTCAAGTACTTTTTTTATCCTGCTGTCTCCACAAATGTCGCCATCATCCCCGCGATATAGGCTTCAGAACGAGACAACAGTGCCGACACATAATCATGTTTTCGCCCTAAATGCCGCCCTATCGCCCGACAAGAGGCCTTGCCTCGATAACAGGCGACGACAATCTCATAGCCCAATGAATCAAAATGTTTGAGCCTCGCGACCGCACGGTCTACCTTTTCTGCTTCACTGTCCGATAACATCGGCCGGATATAGCTAAGCGATTTAATTTTAGTTACAATATAAAGAACTAATTAGCATGAGGTCACTATGAGTTATTCAGTGGATTTTCGTCAAAAAGTCCTGAGTATTCGAGAGAAAGAAGGACTGAGCATCAGAGCAACGGCGAAGCGTTTTCACGTAGGTACAGATACTCTCAGGCGTTGGCTCAAGCGAATAGAACCGAAACCCTCGGGTCCGCGTCGAGGCAAGATGGATAAAGAGGCGTTTATCAAAGATGTGGCAGAGTATCCAGATAGCTATCAACGGGAACGGGCGGCCCGTTTCGGGGTGTGCCCCAAAGCCATCTGGCAAGCATTGAAAAGATGGGGTCTGACCTATAAAAAAAACTCTGCGTCATCCCAAGGCAAACGAAGAGGCACGACAGGGGTTCCAGGAAAAAATCGCGGGGTATCAAAAGCAGGGTAAATCTCTGGTTTATCTCGATGAGAGCGGCTTTGCTCACGATATGCCCCGCCTCTACGGATACGCTACACGAGGTCAACGCTGTTTTGGGACTCACGATTGGCAGGCTAAGGGCCGCACTAACGTCATTGGTGCCTTATTAGGGGTCACTCTCATCGCGGTGGGCCTCTTTAACTGCTCCATTAACAGCGATGTTTTTTATGCCTGGGTCACTCAGCTGCTCCTACCCGCTCTTCCTCATCCGTGCGTGATGATGATGGATAACGCTTCTTTCCACAAGCGAAAAGATATTCAACACGCCATTCTCAACGCCGGTCATTCTATTGAATATTTGCCTCCTTATTCGCCCGAGTTCAACCCTATTGAGCACACATGGGCTCAAGCTAAAAGAAAAAGAAGAGAACTTCAATGCGACATCAATACCTTGTTTTCAGAACATATTATGTAACTATTCTTATGTCGTTTAGCTATATCACTACTTGCCATGGGCACAGGCCAGGAGGACACGGGATATTCCGTCCCCACCCGCGTGCCTGCCCAGTTGCCCCAGGCGGTCAATCGATATCGAATCTCTTTCATACGGTTTCCTCCTCGATATAGTCGTCAATGACCACCACACATTTGCCATTTTTAATCTTGTTATCGGCATCGAATTTCTTCACCGTCATCACTCTGACCTGTGCGTCATCGGCCCAAATCCCTGCTTTGGTCAGGGCATCTAATACGCCTTTAGGATAATTATCCACGTCTCTCACCCGTTTGTCCGGCAGATACAGTGTAGCAGTACGGAGACGTCCCCAAGGAAGGGGTGATGACCCTGTTTCATGGACGATTGGGCGACTTCGATGGCGGTCAATCGCTGAAACCGTTTCGCCGCCTCGCTTAAGTAAACACGACGGGCGGTGCGCACCCAGTAGTGATTCACACTGGGCGGGAAAGGCAGTTCAATTCTCATGCCACCGCCAGAGGGGATTGAGCATCGAGAAAGGGGTTTTGGGAAAGCGGGCTGTTTCTGGCAGAGACACCACCACATCCCACAACCGGACATCCTCGTTCAGATATTTTTTCATTCGATACCCTCGCTGCTGATAGTGATGCGTTAAAAAATCGGCTTCCTCGCTGTTGATGCCCGTATAACGGAAGGGGGTGTTGAGGGAAATGCTCATCTGTTTTGAGTGGCAAGAGGGAGTACAAATACGAAGAAGGTATGGGTAAAAAAGCGGATGAGAATATCAGGTGGTGCCTCCTAAGGAGGAAAACCCCTAGGATAACTGACGTAATAGACCTTATTCAGGTGCAAAAGTGCACTTGGGGGGGGGGAGTGAAGGACAAGAGATTAAATAAAAATTGAGCGCTTCTTTAAAGTTTTTTTTTGATAAAAATGAATACTTATAACGAACTTTAATCATCCATTTATATATTAGGAAAAAATCATGCCAATAACTCGAAGCTTTGATTATGCGGGGCAGCCTGCTCCTGCTGTAACTTCAATGACTCAAAACACTGATACAGCAAAACAATTCTCTCGATTTTTTTCATTTTTTCGAGAAATACAAAATACACAAATACAATTTGGTGTTTTTTTATTAGAAAAAATTGGTTTTAAGCCCGTCGGCCCTGATCTAAATAAACTTGAAGACGAGTTAATCCGGACAGAAATATTCGACTTTACAGGTATTACAGATGAAAAATTCATCAATTCAGCTTTGTTAAAACATATTTCGGATCGCAAAATCCATACGCTCATTTTATCTCAGTGCGGTTTAACCGACTTTCCTAAAGCATTACTCGAAAATAATTTTAAGAAAATATCGTCATTACAATTGAACGACAATCCTCATTTGATTGAGTTGCCTGAAAACATAGATAGCATGTTCCCAAACTTAACCTATCTGGATATCAGTGGAACTGGTATCAATCAAAGTGATGGAATCATCAGATTAGCCAATAAAGAATTGCAAATAATTAACTTCAAAAATACACCCTTAGAAGAAGATAAGTGCAAAAACGAGTTGATATCTATCTTGAAAAAGAATAAATATCCCGTGAAATTTTACGACGATAGTTCGATAAAAATTCGAACTCCAGAAAGTAAAACAGATAGCGCCTCGGTCAAAAAAAAAAGGAGCGTCTTACTTAATTCAGCCCCAGGCGTTGAGTTGATAATGCCGTTCAGTCAATCTAAAGGTCGTCCTGATATAGTTTTGCCTGACGGTATCTGCGCTGCCGTGTGCATGGCGGCTTCTCTGGATTTTTTAGCAGACAATGAGGTAGAAGGATTTCTAAAAAAACTCTATCCGAATTTCTCAAAAGGCCAGCGAAAAGGCAGAATTAATTTGTCATATGTGAAGAATTTAATTGAATTACAAGGCAGGATAGATTCATCAACTGCAAGCGCATCGTACTTAGAACAAAGAAACATGAAGTATAGTACTCTTCGTAGTTTTCCCGCTACAAAATCAGCGCTATTGGTTAATTTTTTGCAAAAGAAAGTTTGGGATACTACTGAAATAAAAGCAATAAACATTACTTTAGATTTTACAAATCAATCTTCTCATCGAATTGCTTTTTTAATTAGTAATGAAAAAAATAACACAGGAGAAAAAGCCGTGTATTTTGTTGAAGCGAATATCGGTATGTTTAAAATTTGGCTAAAAAAAGACTCCGATCAATTGGCTCGCTTTTTCCTGAAATATGTCAGCCCCAGCATTCAAAGACATAAGACTTCAGAATTTAGGGTGTATGAGGTTAAAAAAACAGCAGCTTAAACGTAAGTTGACAGACATCCATTGACGCGCCTTGGGATAATTATCCACGTCTCTCACCCGTTTGTCCGGCAGATACAGTGTGAGCAGTACGGAGACGTCCCCAAGGAAGGGGTGATGACCCTGTTTCATGGACGATTGGGCGACTTGGATGGCGGTCAATCGCTGAAACCGTTTCGCCGCCTCGCTTAAGTAAACACGACGGGCGGTGCGCACCCAGTAGTGATTCACACTGGGCGGGAAAGGCAGTTCAATTCTTATCGCCATAAGGGGTTGAGCATCGAGAAAGGGGTTTTGGGAAAGCGGTCTCTTTCTGGCAGACACACCAGCAAATCCCACAACCGGACATCCTCGTTGAGGTATTTTTTCATTCGATACCCTCGCTGCTGATAGTGATGCGTTAAAAAATCGACTTCATCCTGACTGAGGCGGGTATAACGAAAGGGGGTGTTGAGGGAAATGCTCATCTGTTTTGAGTGGCAAAAGGGAGTACAAATACGAAGAAGGTATGGGTAAAAAAGCGGATGAGAATATCAGGCATGGTGCCTCCTAAGGAGGAAAACCCCTAGGATAACTGACGTAATGGACCTTATTCAGGTGCAAAAGTGCACTTGGGTTTTACGAAGAACGATTTTAAGGAAAAGGCATCAAAAAAAAGAAAATGAGCGTTTTTTGAAAGTTTAATTTGATGAAAACAACTAATATTGATGAAATTAATATTTCATAAATCATCAATTTTATAAAAAATCATGCTTAAATTTAATTTAAAATCAAAAAATTACAGTAATTCACAAATTGCATCACACGATGTAAAATTAATTTACACTAAAAATCCTCAAATAAATAAATCATTATTTTCCAGATTTGGCAGAACCATAACTAATATTTGTAATGTTTTTAAAAAACTAACAGTCTCTCAAAAATCGAATAAATTTCAAATGGAGACAATATCTGAAAAAGATTTTGCTAAAGAATCATGTATCTCATTTCCTAAAAATGAATTAGAAAAAATTGATAAAAATTCTCTCGGATATAAAGAAATAACTTATCACGGTGATTATGAAAATAAAATTACAGGCGAAAAATACAAAGATGCCGTATTTTTTTATAAGGTAAATGATGTTCATAAATATGAACGTATTCATTACCGTCCAATTAGACAATTAGATTCAAATCAAAATCTAAAAGGCGGTTCTAAATATGTTTCTCGAATGGATGGCTCACATGTTTTTCTTGAACTACATAGTCCAGAAAAATCTCCCCCATTTAATACAGACTGTAATAATCACGACGATTTAGTTGGAACGTCAACTATAAAAGCTGGTATAGCAGTCGATGTTGACAAAATGATTACTCCTTATGGAGGTTCGAATCTCATTGATTGCGTGAAAAATAACAATTTTATGCATCCTGCTTATTTCCAAAATGCCTTAAGAGATTTGACAACATTACATAAAAGAGACACCTTCCTGGCTGACATAAAAATGAACAATTGCGGTTTTAACGGAAAAAATGTTACTTTTTTTGATGTAGAAGATAGAATAAGAGCAGGCTCAGTAACTAACCTTGATTCCGTCCGCACACCAGAATATATCACACCTAAATTGTGGGACGCTGTAAAACTTAACTCTGCAGACGAAATTGGGGAAAAACGGCATTACTTAAAAACAGCTGATGAATACGCTTTTCTTTTAACGATAATATACTCTACCGTATCTAACATACTTACCAAAGAAGATTGGTCTGGCATACAAAAAAACGATTGGGGAAAATCAGATAAACCTGGAGCAATGAACGATACCAATAAGAGCATGTTTCTTAATTGGATTAGGAACTATGTACAACCCGCATTTCATTCGCATATTGAAAATATGTTAAGAGATCCTTATGAGTATGCGAAAACCTCAACCACTCAACCATATTTATCAGAAATGTTAGATTAGGTAAGCAGGCCGCAAGTGCCCACTCCCTCAAGAACCGTACGTGCGAGTTACCCCGCATACGGCTCACGCAACTTACTCACTTCAACATTTTTCCTTTTTTGCTATGTAATTGTCTGTGGCAATTAGCATGTAACAATCTTAGATTAGCCAGCTTGTTGTCACCCCCTTCAGCTTTAGGCTGAATATGATGAACATGCAATTGTTCACCATTGTCCAACTCTTGATCACAGAGAGGACAATAACCTTTCTGTCGCTTATAGAGGTTAACTTTGACACCGTAAATAAAAGGCTGTTTACGTGCCTGCCTATTACGCCAATAGTCACGCAATTCCGGATTGTCGGGGGAAGCATTTTTTGGAACTAGCCAATGACGCTGTATTTTTGTCCATGCATGCTTCCAAAGAAATCCACCGGTTGATTTATCCATAAATACTGAATAGTCTTCTCTACCTGGTATCTTGCCTAAGTAGTGTTTTCTTCGCCACCACCAGTGTTTATTGGGATGACGTCGATACAAATATCTACGTTGGCGGATCCACATCCATTGGTCTAATGCACTGAATGTTCTTTTTGAAGCACCAATACGATAGTAATTACACCATCCTATTATCTTGGCATTCAGTTGTCTTATTCCTTCTTGTGTCGGCATACCGATAATACCTTTCCAGGTCATTCTCATTTGCTGTTTGTACCTTTTCATCGACTCCTTTGAGGGCTTCGTTAACAATATATATCCCCGTTTTCTGTGGCGATTGTCATAATGTCGTATATTAAATCCCAGGAAGTCGAATCCTTCCTTCAAGTGTTTGATACTGGTTTTTTCTTCAGAAAGAGCTAACCCTCTCTGAGCTAACCAAATTTGCAAGTTTATTTTGGCAGTTTCGCACTCTTCACGGGATTTACCGAATACGACAAAATCATCCGCATAACGAACTACTGCATAAGGTTGCCCTTGTTTTGGCGTGCCGTTTTTCCAGTATTGAATACCCAGTAAGGTCTCCATTCCGTGGAGTGCAATATTGGCCAGTAGTGGACTGATAATCCCGCCTTGCGGAGTACCTGCAACATTGGGTATATAGTTGCCATGTTCCAGCACACCGGCTTGTAACCATTGTTTAATCATGTTTCTTTCGGGGAATCCCCCGATTTTTTTTATGAGAAAATTATGGTCAATGTTGTCAGATGCGCCTTTAATATCTGCATCTAGTACCCAGTGCCGTGTCCCTCGTGCTCTGGCAATACAGAAAATTTTTTGTATTGCGTCATGGGCACTTCGCCCCGGTCTAAATCCGTAGCTGACTGGTTCAAATTTTGCTTCCCAATAAGGTTCCAGCGCCGATTTAACTATCGCTTGTCTACAGCGGTCGAGAATGGTTGGGATCCCAAGAGGGCGTTTTTTTCCATTCTTTTTTGCTATGTAAACTCGTTTTACTGGATAAACCTTTTCTGAAGTTGTTTGGCTTAATAACTTATAAAGATGTTCTCGTCCTTTATGGTCATTAATTACCTGATTATCTACTCCAGCCGTGTGTTTTCCCCGATTGACCTGAGTGACTTTCCTGATAGCCAGAAGATGGTTAGCTCTTGATTTCATCATGAGTTTTTGCAGATTTCTGACTTTCTTTAAGTCACCTGTTGCTGAAGCCCTATATATTCTTTGCCTTAGATTATTAATCATGGCTGTCACAACACGCCAGTTAATAGCATGCCATTCCAGTTGTTGTTCATAGTTTTGATTTATTACGTTTGCCATAGGCATCTAACTCTTCTAAATCAATTCATAACCTTGGTAAAGGATTATATGGGTAAGTCACCCGTTCCACGTCAGCCTCTTTTCAGAGTAAAGTAATTACCTCTATCAATCCTGTTATGATTTCCAGTTGCCTTTCGGCTGATTGCCTTCGCTTTTTGGAACGTCTTATGCCCACTGTCTCTTAGTATTTACATCAACACTAAAAGATTAGTGGGGTTACCGTGTTTCACACCATGAAGATACATTGAGTGGGCTGCCTCCTCTATACCGGGGAACGGGATCCGTCGTAAAGAACGAACACTCTTCTTTACCCGTTTCTAACTGTCGTTAAACTTCCCCATAACACGTAACATCTGATTTCGTGTTTTACTTGCTTACGACATTTTAATAACGGAGATTCACTTTATTCAACCCATTTCAGTTTTGCCTTGCCCCTATTTCTTATTCAGCTTAATACTTTAGTTAGGCTTTCATTCTCGCTTAGCACAAGAGAATTACTCCTCTTGCACCGAGTAAGTGGCAATAAGGTTTCGGATCAACCTTACCCTTTTTCAAGGGACTTCTGTGGTGCAACTTTCACGTCGCACATGTTCTAGAAACATGTGATGCCGAACAACTCATCAAGCAGCCGAGTCAGTCTAAAGGAAAGCTTCGCTCTGTTTTAAGCTATTCTCAAAAAACATTGAGTGGTTGTTGTTGGGGACACATGATCGAAGGCATAATACAGAAGTCTCAAGGAAAAAATTTAGATTCTTCAATGCGATTTGGTAACCAAATAAAGGCCTCATCACTGAATAAAATCATCAAGAACCAGATGGAACATGAGAAACAATATGAAAAAATTTTGAAGCAATACACAAAAACTTTCAGTGTCAATCGTTTTTAAGATTATTTTTTATAGTTCGAGTGATTGAGTGATATTAAAGATAAGCTTTGAATTCATGGAATTAACTCTTTTCAATTGTAAAACGTTTGATTTTTAAGTTAATTTCAGATGCGATGAGGGGACTTTAAAAAAAGAGATGAAAGCCCGCTAGAATCAGCGGGCTGAAAACGAGACTTAATCAATGATTCCTGAAACATAATACACTTTTCCTATGACAACTAGCTCATTCATAGGAACAATCACCTCAGGATAATCAGCAGAATTATGACTCTTTAAACGTATTTTTTCCTCCGGAAGCACGAATAATGTGCGGAACATACTAATACCACCAAAAGAAATGGCATAAATTTTCCCATTTTTAATCTCTTTATAGCTCGTATCAAATATCACCATGGATTTTTCATTAATAATAGGAGACATACTATTATCTTGAGCAACCACGGCGATAGAATCATCAATCGAAGCATTCGTTTGCATTAAAACAACTTTGGGAAGCCAAAACATAACTTCAAAATCCTTTTCACCCCCGACGCTGGGGGAAAGCACTCCGTCAATACGGTGATATATTTTTAACGGATACACTTCTTTTTGCACTTCTTGATTCAGGGAATAGCCTGCAACAGTATCAAAAGATGAAAAGGACTGACTTGTGTTCAAATGAGGCCGCATTTCTCCCACCCCTTCTGCAAGCCATGCGGGGTTTACACCCAAAATCTGGGCGATTGGAAATATTTTTTTTGAGCTTTCACCCCCTCCGCTGACGAGTCGCCATACACTAGATTGAGCCATATTGACTTTTTTAGCCAAAGAGCCTTGTGTATAACCCGCTTCTTTCATAGCCAGCTTCAATCTTTCTGAAAAGTTCACTCGATTCATTTCCCTTTATTTATTCATTTAATTCTATCGCTTAATCGATAATAGATCAAAATCGTTAAAACGATTGACATTTGACTGATTTAACGTTTAAAATTGTTCTCAAAGAACAGGAGAACCGATTTATGAAAAATGTAGGATTAGAAAAAGCGATTTCTTTATTGGGAACACAAAAAATCTTGGCTCAGAAATGCGGTAAAGCTCAATCAACGATCTGTGACTGGCTACATGGTCGAAAACGAGTATCAGCAGAAATCGTCCCATTACTTGTCAGGGCAACAGAAGGAAAAGTTTTAGCCTACGAAATTCGCCCTGATTTACCCGATCTTTTTCCACATCCAGAAAGATGACTTGATTTTATCATGGTCCATCTTCTCAAAATATTCCACTAAACATCACTATAGAGGCCAAGAGCACATTATGGAAAAACGCGAATTGATTCATGAGATGTTGAAAAAAATTGAAGGGGGACGATCTGTCGCCGCCGCTTATTTAGGCATGAGCGACATCAAATTTAACAATCGGTTATATGAAAGCAAAGGATGTCGATTTTTTAGCGTGGATGAGCTGTTGGCCTTACAGAGCTTAAGCCAATCAAGTTTAGTGGCAGAGTACTTTGCTGAGCGCTCAAACACCCTGGTGGTGCCGATGCCTGAACCAGACACCCTGGATAACGTGGAGCTGTATCACATGGGCTTGCGCAGCAACGTGACAGGCAGTGCTGTGGATGAGTTGATTCTGGGATCGATTCAGCACGACGGCGGTATTGATAGAAAAGAGGAAGAAAAGATTATGGCCGCGCATCGTCAACATATGGCAAGCAGAGATTCTCAAGTGAAGGCCACATTACGGGTGTATGGAAGGAAAAAAAGTGACAGCAATAAAACACAGCATTCAGGATAGCTGGAAGGTAAAGCCGGCTACATATCAGGATAGCCGGCTTTGGTCTCAGGAATATCAATTCCATGAAGGACCTGAACTATGAAACAAAATTCAGGAAAAACAAGAAAAAAAGGCATATCTCATGAGTCTGCATTTCATGGCTCAAACCATTCGCTCTATCGCTCCCAAAATAGCTTGCCATACTCATACCCTCCGAACCTGGCTGCGTCAGCATGGGCGGCAACGCATGAACAACCTGGCGCGGGAAGTGTCATCATCAATGGAAACGACCTTCGTGCTTGATGTGATTAAAAATCCCTTGCCTGTTTGGGCAAACTTCGCCTATAGTCATCATGCACTAGTCAATCCTAGTGACGGGTTTCGCAGCCTGAGTATACATAAGGCGACAGTAGATGCCGTAGATAGCGTCTTTTTTTATGTCGTAGACAATGCCCACCAGTATTCAATGGTGGCGTTGTCAGGGCAATCTTCGGATTGGCTGGTTTCCTTATGTACCAGTACTGCGAACCTTGACATCGTCACCGCCCATTATGAGTTTCGCAGCTCTAGCGGTGATTTCCTGAATAAACATAAGGAGATCGCATCAATGGCGACTATCCCCAGTCATACTCACCCTGAGTTTATAGATACCTACTGGATTATCCCAGAATACGCGACTGAGCCTTACGGCAAAGTGTCGTTTACACGCAGACTGCCGTACCTTCCACTCCATTTTCAAATATAGCCGCCTCATTTGGTGCGGGCGGAAACCTATGCATGTCGTCATGGAGGAAAATTAACATGGAAATGATTCATACCTCGACTGCCCCGCAGGAAAAAACAAAGCTGGAAATCACTCTTGAAAGTCATAGTCGGCTTATTAAAGCGCGGGAAGTGTCAGCCAACACCTATTTATTTAAAGAAGAGAATTTAAAGGAGCCTCGTCATGACTAACGTTAGCTATGCCTGTTTTAAATCAAAAGATGAGGAACAGAGAGTTCTCATGACTCGAAGCGATACTGGATTTACCAAGTGGGATAATGAGTTAAAAGAAGCGTTACTACGTGCGCCTCTGACATTTCGGCAATATAAGGTATTTGATGCCATTCACCGACTGACTATCGGTTGGAATAAACAATGTGCACACATTGAAAATACGCGGATAGCGAAAATGACGGCGATCCATCATACGCATGTCAGTAAAGTCAGGAAGGAACTTGAGAACATGAATATGATATTCAAACACAATAATGAGGTGTCTATCAATCAAAATTATCATGATTGGAGTTTCAATAAAAGTTTAGCTGAACCAGCTCATAAAATTAAGCCAAATCAGCTAACCATTACCGAATTGGCTAATGGTTGCCAAAGCTACACATTAGCTGAAACGGCTAATATGAGTTTAGCTAAATTAGCTAATGAGAGTTTAGCCGAATCAGCTAAACATAAAAGAAAGGAAAGACAGGAAAGACATATATTAAAATATAAACCACCCCAAACCCCTCCTTTGGCAAAATCAAAATCGTTTGACCCCAGCTCGGTAGAACTGCCTGACTGGCTACCCAAACCCATCTGGGATTCCTGGGTTCAATACCGCAAGGAAATCAGCAAGCCGATTAAATCGCAGATGACTGTCACTCAGGCTATCAAGCGGCTAGGCCAGTGCCGAAACAACGGGCATCAGCCGGAAGAGATTATCAACACGAGTATCGCCAACGGCTGGCAAGGACTCTTCGAGCCTCAGAAAGCCGCACGAACCCAGCAGGCCAAACTCCACTCTGTCACAGATGGTTTTGCTGACAAGGACTACGGGATAACCCAGATACCTGATTGGGCGAGGGCGTGTCTATGAACTACAGCGCAGCAATGACCACCGTGCGTCAAAAGCTGGCAGACCTGAATGCGCCACCGAAACGACTGAAAAACACGGTTTACGAGGAAAGGGATGCCCTCTGTGACAGGCACGGCATATTCAAACAGCGTTGCCGCAGGATAGCCCTTTACGGCAAAGAGATTGAGACAAAAACCGAATGCCCTTCTTGCCTGACAGAAAAATTATCTCAGTTGCAGCAATCCGAAGCAGAGCAGAAAAAGCGTCGCAAGCACCACAAAATTAAAATGCTCATGGATGACCTGCATCTGCCAGAACGCTTTGCCGGTGTCACACTGGATAATTACGAGCCAGTGACTCTCGATGCGGCACGTTGCTTAAAGCTTTGCAATGCCTATGCCACCCATTGGCCTGAGCGCCTCAAGCGGGGGGGTGGTTTGGTGATGTGCGGCAAGCCTGGAACCGGCAAGAATCATCTGGCCCTGTCGATTGCTAAACATGTTATCAACGAACACGTGCGACGTGAAAGTTGCACCACAGAAGTCCCTTGAAAAAGGGTAAGGTTGATCCGAAACCTTATTGCCACTTACTCGGTGCAAGAGGAGTAATTCTCTTGTGCTAAGCGAGAATGAAAGCCTAACTAAAGTATTAAGCTGAATAAGAAATAGGGGCAAGGCAAAACTGAAATGGGTTGAATAAAGTGAATCTCCGTTATTAAAATGTCGTAAGCAAGTAAAACACGAAATCAGATGTGACGTGTTAAGGGGAAATTTAACGACAGTTAGAAACGGGTAAAGAAGAGTGTTCGTTCTTTACGACGGATCCCGTTCCCCGGCATAGAGGAGGCAGCCCACTCAATGTATCTTCATGGTGTGAAACACGGTAACCCCATTAATCTTTTAGTGTTGATGTAAATACTAAGAGACAGTGGGCATAAGACGTTCCAAAAAGCGAAGGCAATCAGCCGAAAGGCAACTGGAAATCATAACAGGATTGATAGAGGTAATTACTTTACTCTGAAAAGAGGCTGACGTGGAACGGGTGACTTACCCATATAATCCTTTACCAAGGTTATGAATTGATTTAGAAGAGTTAGATGCCTATGGCAAACGTAATAAATCAAAACTATGAACAACAACTGGAATGGCATGCTATTAACTGGCGTGTTGTGACAGCCATGATTAATAATCTAAGGCAAAGAATATATAGGGCTTCAGCAACAGGTGACTTAAAGAAAGTCAGAAATCTGCAAAAACTCATGATGAAATCAAGAGCTAACCATCTTCTGGCTATCAGGAAAGTCACTCAGGTCAATCGGGGAAAACACACGGCTGGAGTAGATAATCAGGTAATTAATGACCATAAAGGACGAGAACATCTTTATAAGTTATTAAGCCAAACAACTTCAGAAAAGGTTTATCCAGTAAAACGAGTTTACATAGCAAAAAAGAATGGAAAAAAACGCCCTCTTGGGATCCCAACCATTCTCGACCGCTGTAGACAAGCGATAGTTAAATCGGCGCTGGAACCTTATTGGGAAGCAAAATTTGAACCAGTCAGCTACGGATTTAGACCGGGGCGAAGTGCCCATGACGCAATACAAAAAATTTTCTGTATTGCCAGAGCACGAGGGACACGGCACTGGGTACTAGATGCAGATATTAAAGGCGCATTTGACAACATTGACCATAATTTTCTCATAAAAAAAATCGGGGGATTCCCCGAAAGAAACATGATTAAACAATGGTTACAAGCCGGTGTGCTGGAACATGGCAACTATATACCCAATGTTGCAGGTACTCCGCAAGGCGGGATTATCAGTCCACTACTGGCCAATATTGCACTCCACGGAATGGAGACCTTACTGGGTATTCAATACTGGAAAAACGGCACGCCAAAACAAGGGCAACCTTATGCAGTAGTTCGTTATGCGGATGATTTTGTCGTATTCGGTAAATCCCGTGAAGAGTGCGAAACTGCCAAAATAAAGTTGCAAATTTGGTTAGCTCAGAGAGAGTTAGCTCTTTCTGAAGAAAAAACCAGTATCAAACACTTGAAGGAAGGATTCGACTTCCTGGGATTTAATATACGACATTATGACAATCGCCACAGAAAACGGGGATATATATTGTTAACGAAGCCCTCAAAGGAGTCGATGAAAAGGTACAAACAGCAAATGAGAATGACCTGGAAAGGTATTATCGGTATGCCGACACAAGAAGGAATAAGACAACTGAATGCCAAGATAATAGGATGGTGTAATTACTATCGTATTAATTAGGTAAGCAGGCCGCAAGTGCCCACTCCCTCAAGAACCGTACGTGCGAGTTACCCCGCATACGGCTCACGCAACTTACTCACTTCAACATTTTTCCTTTTTTGCTATGTAATTGTCTGTGGCAATTAGCATGTAACAATCTTAGATTAGCCAGCTTGTTGTCACCCCCTTCAGCTTTAGGCTGAATATGATGAACATGCAATTGTTCACCATTGTCCAACTCTTGATCACAGAGAGGACAATAACCTTTCTGTCGCTTATAGAGGTTAACTTTGACACCGTAAATAAAAGGCTGTTTACGTGCCTGCCTATTACGCCAATAGTCACGCAATTCCGGATTGTCGGGGGAAGCATTTTTTGGAACTAGCCAATGACGCTGTATTTTTGTCCATGCATGCTTCCAAAGAAATCCACCGGTTGATTTATCCATAAATACTGAATAGTCTTCTCTACCTGGTATCTTGCCTAAGTAGTGTTTTCTTCGCCACCACCAGTGTTTATTGGGATGACGTCGATACAAATATCTACGTTGGCGGATCCACATCCATTGGTCTAATGCACTGAATGTTCTTTTTGAAGCACCAATACGATAGTAATTACACCATCCTATTATCTTGGCATTCAGTTGTCTTATTCCTTCTTGTGTCGGCATACCGATAATACCTTTCCAGGTCATTCTCATTTGCTGTTTGTACCTTTTCATCGACTCCTTTGAGGGCTTCGTTAACAATATATATCCCCGTTTTCTGTGGCGATTGTCATAATGTCGTATATTAAATCCCAGGAAGTCGAATCCTTCCTTCAAGTGTTTGATACTGGTTTTTTCTTCAGAAAGAGCTAACCCTCTCTGAGCTAACCAAATTTGCAACTTTATTTTGGCAGTTTCGCACTCTTCACGGGATTTACCGAATACGACAAAATCATCCGCATAACGAACTACTGCATAAGGTTGCCCTTGTTTTGGCGTGCCGTTTTTCCAGTATTGAATACCCAGTAAGGTCTCCATTCCGTGGAGTGCAATATTGGCCAGTAGTGGACTGATAATCCCGCCTTGCGGAGTACCTGCAACATTGGGTATATAGTTGCCATGTTCCAGCACACCGGCTTGTAACCATTGTTTAATCATGTTTCTTTCGGGGAATCCCCCGATTTTTTTTATGAGAAAATTATGGTCAATGTTGTCAAATGCGCCTTTAATATCTGCATCTAGTACCCAGTGCCGTGTCCCTCGTGCTCTGGCAATACAGAAAATTTTTTGTATTGCGTCATGGGCACTTCGCCCCGGTCTAAATCCGTAGCTGACTGGTTCAAATTTTGCTTCCCAATAAGGTTCCAGCGCCGATTTAACTATCGCTTGTCTACAGCGGTCGAGAATGGTTGGGATCCCAAGAGGGCGTTTTTTTCCATTCTTTTTTGCTATGTAAACTCGTTTTACTGGATAAACCTTTTCTGAAGTTGTTTGGCTTAATAACTTATAAAGATGTTCTCGTCCTTTATGGTCATTAATTACCTGATTATCTACTCCAGCCGTGTGTTTTCCCCGATTGACCTGAGTGACTTTCCTGATAGCCAGAAGATGGTTAGCTCTTGATTTCATCATGAGTTTTTGCAGATTTCTGACTTTCTTTAAGTCACCTGTTGCTGAAGCCCTATATATTCTTTGCCTTAGATTATTAATCATGGCTGTCACAACACGCCAGTTAATAGCATGCCATTCCAGTTGTTGTTCATAGTTTTGATTTATTACGTTTGCCATAGGCATCTAACTCTTCTAAATCAATTCATAACCTTGGTAAAGGATTATATGGGTAAGTCACCCGTTCCACGTCAGCCTCTTTTCAGAGTAAAGTAATTACCTCTATCAATCCTGTTATGATTTCCAGTTGCCTTTCGGCTGATTGCCTTCGCTTTTTGGAACGTCTTATGCCCACTGTCTCTTAGTATTTACATCAACACTAAAAGATTAATGGGGTTACCGTGTTTCACACCATGAAGATACATTGAGTGGGCTGCCTCCTCTATGCCGGGGAACGGGATCCGTCGTAAAGAACGAACACTCTTCTTTACCCGTTTCTAACTGTCGTTAAACTTCCCCATAACACGTCACATCTGATTTCGTGTTTTACTTGCTTACGACATTTTAATAACGGAGATTCACTTTATTCAACCCATTTCAGTTTTGCCTTGCCCCTATTTCTTATTCAGCTTAATACTTTAGTTAGGCTTTCATTCTCGCTTAGCACAAGAGAATTACTCCTCTTGCACCGAGTAAGTGGCAATAAGGTTTCGGATCAACCTTACCCTTTTTCAAGGGACTTCTGTGGTGCAACTTTCACGTCGCACGTGCTTCAAAAAGAACATTCAGTGCATTAGACCAATGGATGTGGATCCGCCAACGTAGATATTTGTATCGACGTCATCCCAATAAACACTGGTGGTGGCGAAGAAAACACTACTTAGGCAAGATACCAGGTAGAGAAGACTATTCAGTATTTATGGATAAATCAACCGGTGGATTTCTTTGGAAGCATGCATGGACAAAAATACAGCGTCATTGGCTAGTTCCAAAAAATGCTTCCCCCGACAATCCGGAATTGCGTGACTATTGGCGTAATAGGCAGGCACGTAAACAGCCTTTTATTTACGGTGTCAAAGTTAACCTCTATAAGCGACAGAAAGGTTATTGTCCTCTCTGTGATCAAGAGTTGGACAATGGTGAACAATTGCATGTTCATCATATTCAGCCTAAAGCTGAAGGGGGTGACAACAAGCTGGCTAATCTAAGATTGTTACATGCTAATTGCCACAGACAATTACATAGCAAAAAAGGAAAAATGTTGAAGTGAGTAAGTTGCGTGAGCCGTATGCGGGGTAACTCGCACGTACGGTTCTTGAGGGAGTGGGCACTTGCGGCCTGCTTACCTAATCATTCTCAGTCCTGAAATATAGAGTTTTCCGAGGGTCGCCGCTTCTGGGTTCGACAACTCCAAGGCCGGAATCAAGACCACGAGAATGCGGTCGTTATGCAATACATCTTTTAAATCGATGTCGCCTGCACCCTGTGGGAACACCTGTCCGTAAATATCATTAAACAGGCTGAGCATCCGTGTGAACTGCTGTATCAAAAATCCGTGCTGCTCCCAGACCGTTTTCGACCATTCCAAGGGGCTGTCGATGAGGGCCATATCAAACCCTGCGAGCGTGTTCAGATAATGTTCGAGCGGCTTGTAGCCTTCTTCATGCCAGTGGTTCTTTTTGGCTTCCTGGTAGAGTGTGACTATTTTTCGAAGGGGTAAATAGTCTTGTATGACCTTTTGTGAAAGGAATAATCCGTCTTTTTCTCTTTTGTAGCACAGGGCGTAAATCAAGGCGGATATCATGGCTTTGGCTTTTTCCTGCCAGCCGTTTTCATTGCTGCCGACCTTGGGCAGCAGGCTGTCCATCAGCTGGATGATGAACGTTTCGGAGGCATTAGCAAAGAGATTGATGGAGTTGGACTGTGGGCGGGATTGGTCGCCCTTCACCAAATTTGAAAACTTGCTGTTGCCCGCGGTCAAAAAGTTGAGGACATAAACATCATCTTCCCGGCCAAATCGCCGTGCCAGTGACCAGACGGCAAAGGCCAGTCTGTTTTCCGCTTTCCCATCGGATAAGCACATTCCTCTGCCCCAGCAGAGGGCATTGAGACAGACAGACAGGATGGCTTCTGTTTTTCCTGCGCCGGTAGTGGCAATGAGCTGGATATGGCGTAAGGCGTCATCGAGATTGAGCCAGAGTTCACGCGCCAATGATTTTCCGCGGGCGTAACCCAGGCACAGTATGCCGGCAGCTTGTTCACAATGACGGGTGCGCGTGATAAAGGAAAACAGTCCTGCCCTCCCCTTTCGGGCTTTAAAGCCTTCCCGCTCTGTCGTCAAATCAGGGCCTCCGATGTCGGTCGAGAGGCGTATGGGCATTCGAAACGGCCTGTCACAAAAAATAATCAATAAGATCACGCAAGCCGGTAATCCAATAAGCAAAGTGACGGGCCAGAGGCACCCTACCACGAGTACGAGCAAGAGCACAGATTGTACGCCGGTGGGAGAGAGTACAGTATCGGTTAAGCTGGGATTAAAAACAGGACGATTGATTCGATGGGGATCGAGAGAAGAGGGACGTTTATTCATCTTTTTTCTCCTGCGGCTCGGCGTTCATAAAAGAAGACAAAGTGTCCTCGTTTTTGAGCGCACTGAATGGAATGGGTCGCCCATCATCTGAAATCAGCTGGGGTGTGCCCCTAAAGCCATAGGCGGAAAAGGCTTTGTCGTTCACAGCCAAGGCTTTTTCGCCGATGTCACAGGAAGCCGAGGGGGTTAAGGGGGGATCATCAAATAATGAGTGCCACAATGCTTTTCGATGTTCTGGTGAAGCACAGAGCACAGGGATCACTTGCTCGGCGGTGGCTTTTTTTCCTATCAGGCTGACCGGAAAAATCTCAATATTGACCTTTTTACCGATGGCCTCCAAGGTGGGTTCGAGGTCCCTGCAATGGGGGCAAAGAGGATCTAAAAACACGTATATCGTCCGAGAATGGCCTGTGGTCAACGGCACCGTAAAGATTTTCCGTTGAGCGGCGTCGCGTAAATTGTGGGCTAATGTCGTCAATGCGGGGGAGGGCTCTTGCATCAGACTTTTTTCGATGGCGTGTTCCTCGGGTAAGAGGGGCGCTGAGGCGGAGTCTGTTCTGGTGAGGGGGGTGTTGTCTGTTGTGTGGGTTTCAGATAATAATCCGTGGCTGCCAATGGCCAGTAGTGCCAACAAACTCAGGCCGAAAAAGAGGTTTCGCCAGAACAATTTTGTTTTTTGCCGCCGAACCAAGGCCTCTGTCAGCGCATTGAGAAGATGTTGTGCCTTATCCGGCGACTCACTGTCACTGAAGAGAACGAGGTCTTTTTGATGTTTTTGTCGGAAAATCAGACTATTTTGGCGGATAAAAAAATGGGGTTCCTTCCCAAGACTGCATGTAAAAAGCACCGACCCACGGTCAGCATCACCGATGCGAGTGGTCATCAGGTTACCTATGAGGTGTGTGAAAAATGGTTTTGAGTGCATCAAGTCCCCCCGTGAGAGAATATTTTTTAATTTAAAAATGGATGAGTGAGAGGGTATTTCGTGGGTGTTTTGTGACTATTTTTTAATCCGATCATCGATCACTTTTCCGATGTGGATTAAATCCTTTTCCAATCCTTGTACGGCATACCTCAGCACAGGAGAGGGTAAGGTGACTTTATGTTTAGCCGCTTCTTGTTCCCACTGCATCTGAGTGACGATACCCGCACCTTCTATAAAGGGTTTCGGGCGATCAGATGAACACAGGGCATACCAAAGCGGCCGATCCAGCCCCTTTAGCCAACGAAATCGCGCCGTCGGTAAGTGCAAGTCATTGGCATGTAATGCGGAGAGAGCGGTTCGGGCATAGGGGTGTTTTTTTATCCAGTTTTTTGCCTCTGAATGGCCCGAGACTTTTTTAAAGGCAGGGTGGGATATTGAGAATACGGGCGTGCCTATTTGGCCTTTATCGCGGCGGCTTTTGATTAAGCAGGACCGATTGAGGGTATCGAGCAGTGCTTCTGCCGCTTGACGGTCATTGAAAAAAAATGGCCATCCAAAAATGGCCCATAAGGCCCGTTCATAGGCATTCAACTCAGAGAGTTGGGTGATTTTTCGTCCCAGTTGTTGCGTAAAAACGACCTGGGCCTTTTCATGGTCAAGACGCTGGTTGAGAACCAGGTGATGTTTGTGAGCAAATTCTTCGGGAGAAAGTGCGCTTTGGTGCTCGGGCGGATTGGTATTTAAGAGTTGAGTTTTTCTATCGCCGTAACACAGGGCCGGAATCACAGAGGGAGAAAACCTTGCCATGATTTTTGGGAGTGTGTGAATACTGATTTCCCGTCTGGTTTTATTTGCGGGATGGGTTAAGGTGACATAGATAGCCAGAAGACAGAGCGGTATTAAAAAGAGCAGTACTATGCCGGCCGTTTGGTTCATGACAGCCAGCCAGTGCAGGATGGTCACGTTGTCGGCCCTGTTGGCCGTGTGAGCCAATAAGTTCATCCGCGGCGCGGCAAAAGAATGCATTAAAGGCACATCACAGGCTCGCCAAAGGTGATAGAGCGCGGCACAACTCCAATAAATCACCTCCTCTAAAAAAACCAAAAAATGACAGAGACGCCTATGAAGGCACTGAGTAACAGAAATCCGTCATTTTCAGGGGGAGAAATTCGATGTTTGTCCATGATGAATCTCTGTTTGGAATTTAAGGAAATGAATAATGACAAAACCCCTCTCAGAAAAAGCAGAGCAAATACTTAATCGGTTTGAAAAAGAACTTGAAGTGAATAGTCTGTTTAAATGAGTGACGATGGCAACAAAAGAGATTGAGACCGGTGACATCATGACACCAGAAAAGGCCATCGAACGATAAAGGGGGTTATAGAAAATAACGAGGAGCTGTTGTTTTACTTATTCAAGTAACGGAATTATTTAAAAATGGATTGAAAAGGGGTAAATCAAATGCCTCAAAGTCACGAGTATTTCTAGTGACGACAGTAAGATTATGCGTTAATGCAGTTGCAGCAATCATGGCATCTTCATAAAGCGTATTCGATTTTCTATGCATCAGCTTTGCCCATAATTGAAACGTTTCTGCACTCATCGGTAATACATTATAGGTAGAAGAAATTTGAGTGAGCCATGTTTCAATTGAGGATGCTCTGATGGCATCCTGTTCTCGGGTGATTTCTATTCCCGCCTGAATTTCTCCTATCGTGACTGCGCTAAGAAAAAGGCTTGCATCAGGAATGTTTTCAATCCAGGAAACGACAGCCCCATGCGGGCGAATTTTACGGATCTCTGAAATAATATTGGTATCAAGAAGGTACATGAGAAGGGGTTAAAGTTTGAGCACAGAACGTCGTTTTGCCGCTCCGCGCTGAGGTAAGTCAATATTAAAACGGTTCTCTTCAGACAAAAGCAAATCTTTGAATGATTTTCGTGACTCTTTATCCCAATGGTTCCATTCAGTGAAGGGAATAAGTACCGCAATTTTTTCGCCTCGCCGAGTGACTAGTTGTGAACCCTTCTGAATACAGGAATTCAAGAATTCACTGAAACGTGCTTTGGCATCTTGTACTGTCCAAATATTCATCATGTCACCTCGTGATTATGACTAGTTTAATTTAATGATATAGTTCATGCAAGAAAAATATTCTTCATTGCTGAAATCAGCAGGGCAACATTTTAAAGCCCATTTTCTTTGAGAGATGTTTTGTACTGTCTTCCACGTACCCCGGGAAATGATAAGGATAGTGGTAGTGTTGATTTCTCATGACGCACAGCTTTTCATACAGTAGCCAAGCGTGATTGTTCTGAATATCGATGAATGGGACTTCGGTTGAGTTGATGTAGAGTCTGAGTTTATTGTTGCCGGTTAATTCGCATTGACGCCAGTTACTGACATTAAACCCAAAAATATCGATTTCTTTTTTGTTGAAGAAACGGATATAAAGCATAGTGCCACGTTTAGGGTCAATCCCAAAATAGGCGCTGGAATGCATTTCACGAATTTCATTTTCTGGGGCGGGGTCGTAACTTTCGTCGCTTTTAATCACGGAAAGGATTTTAGCGAGGCGTTGGCGTTTATTGATGTAACGGAGGATGCACCAAGTTAGGGGAATAACGAGAGCCGCTAAAGATAAATTTGCATATAATAAATCTCTGTCTCTTACAGCTCTATAATATACATCATTAGCCATACGAAATGACATAATGGTTACAAATAAGAAAAATGGAATGCCTACCCATACATAAAAAGACACAGCAAGAAAAGCCAAAGCTCCACCAACAGTTTTTTTATTTCGCATGGTTAACCTCCTCATTTGTATTCATTAATTATAGCATTAACTCTCTGATTTTTTAATTAAAACACTTAATTTATTTAATGCCATCTTCTTGATCATGGGCAGTAGGTTTAGGCACGAGCTTCTTTGGTGAGGGCGCTGTTTTTGCACCACTGCCAAAGTGGGCAAACATTCCCTTAATGGATTCGTTCATGCCGCCCAGCATACTCGCGCCCTCACGGCCCCCTAACCATGAAATGACATAATCGGGCATGCTGACCTGCAAGCTGAATGCACTGGAGACGAGGGTGGTGCAAATTCGCGCATAAATCATCAAAACCCCGACAATACTGATCAAACCTGTGATGGAATCGAATCGGCTTGAACATTGGCCAGAGCTGAAGCAAACAGCGTATTCAGAAGCGTGCCGACTGCCACTACGACTAAACTAGCAAACAGAAATCCAAATACCATCAACATAGGGCGCAGCATGACATCAATTAAAAAAACGTAGCCATAGGCGGAACGGCTGCCTCTGTCTTCCTCACCTCCCAAATGCGTAGCGGCCCATAATGACCCTGCCGTTGCCCCAATACGCCCACAATCCAGTTGGTGGCGGCACTTATCCAGTAAATAAAGGGAATAAACGGTAAATAGACTGATAAACTAAAACCGATACTTAACAGTATGAACACCAAAAAATAGACGATGGGTCCTATTGCTTGAAGCAAACTGTCCGCCACATCTCCAGCCCCTGTAATGATATTAATCACATTACCTGCCAAATTACCTTTACCCCAAGCGGTGAATAATTTAGCACCAGTATAGGCACCAAATATGGATGTAGCACCGCCTAACGTATAATCCCCAATCGCTTTCATTTTTAACAATGGGTTGATTTGATCGTTTGAATCATTTTTTGAATCGAAATTTGTGTTCACTATTTGTCTTATCGTAGCTTGCCCCCAAGAGCTTGTTAAACCTATTAATAAAGACGAGGCATCTGAAGCCTCACTGACTTTCTGACTATCTTTACTACTCTGTGTGCCTAATGGCGCTGTATAAGTACTGTTCTGAATTTGAGCCCGGTAAGCGACCGTCAATTTTTCGTGATAAGAGCCTACGCCTATCTCACCTAATTTCGACATTCCTGTCACAGTAGGACGCATATTGACGACGGCGTTGGTTTTATTATTCGCGGTGGCAAAGGTTTGATACCAGCTTCCCAATGCCAGCCAACCGTACTGTCTGAGCTGAGCGGCGACCACATCCTGTAATTGGGTTTCATGATTCATTGCGCGGACTTCCTGTCTGATGTGGTCCTCATATTCTCGGGCCGCTTTCTGGATTTGACTTTCCACATCCTCTATTTTCCCTGTGCCGGTGTCGAGTTTTTTCTTAAATTGCTGCACAAACTCATAAGCCGCTTTTGAAAGCTGATTTTGCATGCGATTAAGCGATTGATTTTGTGCCAGGACTAACGGCGCGGTGTTCACGGGCACGCTAAAAAGCGGTGTCCAGTGCGTATTTTTTGGGGTCACAGGGAGGCGGGCCGAGCCACATTGCGCGCTGCCATTGCTGATGATAAAGCCTTCTGGAAGGGTTTTGATGCGCATATAAGGCGTCCCTTTTGCTGGGCCGCTTTCACTGTACATCCTGTGAAGTTCCTCATTGATGCCATACATACACAGGTTCATTTCAAAGATGGCCCGAGAAGCGGTGAGCGTTTGCGGCGCAATGGGTTGCATCACCAGGGAATGCCCTCCTTGAAGCAAAGTCGCCGCTTTATCGGTGATGAGATTAGCCGAACCCACCCCCATGATGGAAGCGGCCCAGAGCACAATCAGCTGTGAGAGTGACCAGCCTGAAGAAGTCGGCACCAGACTGAGAAAACCGAGCAAGACAGTCACAGGATAAAGAGGGCTTCTGCCGCTTCTGAAGACTTGACCTTGATGACCGGCTTGCACCATTTGACGCAAAGTGACGGTAATAAACCAAAAGAGGGCAATGGTGGCAATCAGGCTGTTAAAGACAAAAAAAAGTTCCCCAATCATCGTGGTGTGTGTCGGATGTAAGGGGTTATTCACGATATCCCCAAAAATCATCACTAACATTTGCCGGGATAAATCGCCACTGCGCTTTGCTGCGTCAGATAAGTGTTGAAAATTGACCTCTTCGGCAAAAATTTGCGGGGAACAAACTATCAGTGAAAAGACACTGACGAGACGGAGTCCCTTTTTCATTTTAATGATTCCAAATAAGCGGTGTAAGTGGATGTACTGAACTCATTAAATGAGTCAATGAGATGAAAAAAAGGCGTGATTTTGGGTATTCGTGAACCCCTTCAGCGCTTTATGTTCAGGGTTTTTTTGATCCACGCCGTTTCTTCTAAAAAAGCCCGAAATTCTCCCCGTTCTTCTTTTGAGACGCGTTTTTCCCGTAACTGCCAGAGGCGGTATTCGCAGATAAGGGCCCGCACAAATCCCAATGCTGAGACAGCCATACCAATCAGGGCAAAAAAGCTGGCCTTTATCCATATCATCATAGGTAGCGTGTGAGCATTGAATAACAGCGCCCCCATCAAGAGCACTAACAGCCCTGGCGGGAGGATAAAAACACAAACCCACCGATATTTTGAGGCGCGATACTGTTGTTGGAGTTGAGCCGGCGTGAAACCACTGTCCCGGACGGCGTCTTGCCAGGACAGTGACATTGTCCCCTGTTTTTTTTCTGATTTTTGGGGATACAACCCCTGTACGCGATTCATCAGGGTTCGCCAGGGTCGGATTGACACCTGTGCGATACGACGCGTTTCCGATAATGGCAATAAGATATTCAAAAAATAAGTGCTGGCTTTGAGCCCGCGTTGTAACCTGCTGTCGGGTTTATTCATTTCGACTGACTCCTGCGCTGATGTGTTGGCGTTTTTGGTGCAATAAAGGCCGAAATTCCTGTACTGCCTGAAGGCCCAGTTGCTGACCCTGGAGAATATTGCCCTCCTGAAGCTGTTGTTTGATGCCGAGTAACAGCCAGTTTTGAAGGTTCTGGATGCGTATCGATTCACGCAGGAGGTTATCCCCTGCCATCGATTGCAGGTCGGTCAGGTAGTCTGTATTGGCGTAACGCCGCCCGACTTCAAAAAACTCGAATTCTCTTTGAGAGAGGCTTTGAGTTCTCTTGGCTTCCGGTGAGGCCTGTTGCTCAAAATACGCGGCCGCCGAAGGGGTTTGCAGGGTTTCTCTTAACACCGCTCGGGTCTGTGGACTGGCCTGACTGGCGGCAATCAGGGCGCGTTGCGGATGGCTGGCCGCAGAAACGATGGCCTGGTATTGATGGAGGAGTCCCCTGTATTGCTGACCTGAAGCCGTGTTGATTTCGCCTTTTTTGAGTCGGTCTCCGGCCGCTCTTTGCGTGGTATTTTTGAGGTACATCATCGCGGCATCCGTCTGTGCCTGAGTCAACGTGAGGGCAGGGGCGCTGCCCACTTTGCCCGCCCCCGAGAGCACGGAGCGTAATTCGATATCGCCATTGGGCAGTTCGGAGATTTTTTGACATAGAGGCGCACCGCCGGAAGCGGTATATTCTTCTGCGCTGCAATAGTCGGCATGGATTTTGGCGGCGCGAAACTGTTCCTGCTCTACAGGCTCAGCTGAGGTATTGATCGCCGTTTGGATATGTCGATGAGCAATCCCGTTTCCTTTCGCCAGATGGCTTTGTGTGGCCGTCGCGTTTGCAGCGACTTGAGTGGCCATCCCTGAGGCCGATTCGCTGCAAATGCTCTTGGGGACGGTATAACTGCGACGGGCGGCTTCGAGCCGCTGCGTTTTTCGAATAAAGGTGTCCTGATCCCGCTGAGTTTTGGCCGTTTCTGCCAGCATGGACGCCAGTTTATTGCTGTTTTGATTGATGGCGGTGCCAATCTGAAATTCGGTGGCGGCGATTTGCGCTAACGTGGCATTGATGGCTGACAGTGCAGGGACCACTTGGGTGCTGATGGGGAGACTGTGCGTCACTTCGACCGGCATGGCCAGATAAGAGTAAGGTGCCGGTCAGGAATATTTTTTTCATGGGATGGGCTCCTTTTACCATCGGGGGCCTCTGCTGGACATCAGCTCATCGGCCAGTTGTCGAATGATGTTGGTGCTCTCTTGTTCTCCCGCCTGTTTTTGCCGGTGTTCGATGATTTTTTCTGCACTGCCTGTGGGAAAATGTTCCGCTAAAATATTTCGAGCCGTGCGGCCATCGAGTTGTTCGTACAACCTGTTTCTCAGGGCACTGTCTTTGGGGGTGGAATTGAGCGCCCAGAGTTCTCTGGGCCCCACGGTGTTTTTCAGAATGTGCACAATCCTACCTATTTTGGTGCGAAAAACCGCCAAAAAGCAGGTGCCGCTGCCATCGGGGGCCGCGCCTTTACTCAGGCTCATAAACCGCCGTATTGTGGCCGCGGGCACCTGAAAATGCTCGGTGAGTATTTTGGCGTCTTCGGGCCTCACGCGCATCAGATACAGAGAGTTCGCCGATTTGAGTAAATCCGGCGGAAAATCGCTCAGATATTGGGAAGAGAGCAGGGTTCGGATCCCGAATTTTCGTTGTTCCCGGTCCTGGGTTTCCAGCGCGCTAAAAATGAAAGGGACTTTTCGGGCATTGTGCAATTCATCGTACACCTTGGTTTTCATTTCTTGATCAAGTTGCTCCAACCGAGCCAGATGAAAATCTTGATAGCGCGGATCGATTTTGGCCAGGAGCTCTTCCCGATGTTGAGGCAAACTATACTCTCCGCCCGCCACCTGTCCTGCAAACAGATAGAGGATACCGGTGCGTAATTGCCCTTCATTCGTGTTATCCCCCATCACGTTATTGAGATCGAGGGCGATCACACGCGTATTGGGATCGAGTGCAAACTTCGTTCGTCCTGCCAGCAGGCGATATTCTGTGCTGGCCTGGGTCAGGCACCGTGAAAGGGTTTTAAGCAACTTTTCCTGCGATCCGTCTCGATGAATATCCCCAAAGGCATGACGCACATCTTCGTGATTGAGGGCACTTTGCAAGTCCGTCAGCTCGGGGACGGCCTGGTATTGCGCCAGGGTGGCCTCCTTGATGTGACCTGTTTCAAACAACCTGTCTCTGACCTCATACCAGGAAAAACTCTCCCATTCTTCAGGGGAGTCGATCTCTGACAGTGCGGTATCTACTTCAGGCACCAAAGTCGGGGCATATCGGATCGGGTTTTTTTCTGCATTGTTGCGATACACTTCATCAATCACGCGGCTTAAAATCTGCTGCGTGTCTTTGGCATCAGGAGGATGGCCTGTCGTAGGATCGGTACACAGGGCCGTACACAGCTGGATCAGCCAACTTCGCTCTGTGGTTAATGGGAATCGTGCCCCTAACTGGATATCAAAAGGATTGCGGCACTGCTCGGCGTCATTTTGTAAAACGATCCCGATCACTTCATTTCGGCGCTCCGGTGGCAGGGCATCCCGGATCAATCGGATGAGACCTTGCGCGCTGTAGCCTTTGTCGATGATGCTCAAAAAAGGCAACTGGCTCTGTCCATGGCTGATCACCACTTCGTTGAGGACATTGAGTAAGACCGATTTACCAGATCCGGGTTCTCCCGTCACCATTTCTGTACATTTTTCTTGAAGAGCGCTCCCCAGACGCACAGGAAAGGGTTTCCCATCGACGGTCTGAAAGACCACACTGGCTTCATTGGGCCAGGGTGTGGCAGGCCGGTTCAACGGCATCATGGCCAGTGCCGCCGACAAGGGCGGAAAGAGCAAATGCACCCCACCGGCAGAAGAAGCGGCTAAAATAGTGGACGTCCAAGCCCGTAGCGGATCGCCAAAAGTGCGAGTGACCTCGCAGACGCCCCAGGATTGGACCGCTTTTTGTAACAGGGTGAGGTTTCTTTTGACGCCCTGGGGATCATCCGCCCAGGTACTGGCTGTGATGGTCATCACACAGGTCGGATCCCGCTCATTATTTTTCGCCAGCCACTGGACAGAATCATAGAGTGGGCGCAATGAGGGGATCACGGAGAGAAACTCCAGGGCAGTGCGTTTTTTTCCTAACACTTCATGGCCGCAGGGCATCAGATCCCATCGTAACCGAAAGGGCACTTTGCGATGAATTTTGTGAAAAAGTGGCGTGAAGGTGTCGGGTTTTTGGGGCCCCAGGGTTAAGGCCAGGCTGCTGTGCCAAAGCCCGTCGATTTCAACCAAAGCTCCGTGGGTGTTCACTTCTTGTGAAAACAGCTGAAAATTCAAGTAAGGCGGCACCATGGTACTGTGATCGTCGCCTTTGGGTCTCCCATGGGGAAACAGGAGATCTCCGGGCAAGAGAGGTTGCCAGTCACGTGATGTGCCATGGCGATCAGTTTCTTCCCGGATATGGAATCCCACTTCATGGGCTTCCATCAATCTCAGTAAGACGCCTTGACCGTCCGTCGAAAAATCCTGTTCTATTTTACTCACCAATGCATCATGCCGAATTTTAAGTCCTTCCAGACGCAAATGTTCGGGATCTTGTCCAAAACGCGCGACAGGGGCCCCTTTGAGTCGTTTTTGAAGGCGTTGTTGCTCTTCTTTAAGCTCTGAGGCCGGCAAGACTGTCCGCCCGGTATACACCACCATAAAAGCGCGTTCCCGTGCCATAAAAGGCACCGATTGTTCTATTTTCTCTTGGAGAATATCGTCCAGATCGAGGCCACAACGTCGGATGGCACGACATTGGGGGGCCATCAGCTGAGTTAATTCTTCTCTGGCTTTATGGGGATCGCGCTCAAAGACAAAGCTGAGTTTATGGCCCCAAGTTTTAAAATCGCTGGCCAGCGCCGTATGTAATCGCGCAATATAATCACGAAAAGACTCTGGGTCTTCTTTTTGAGCCCGCTCGTTAAAGGTGTCTTTTTCATCGAACTCACAAAAAGCCCCCTGTATCTCGAAGACACTGGCGTAATCGCCTGTGTGGGTGACAAAAACGTAAGGGGCCTGAAGGGCCGGCCGAAGCATTTTATCTTCCTGGGTTAAACCAATCACGGTGCGTAAATCACAATAAGCAGTGAAATCTTTCCCTAAGGTGTAGAGAGAGACGGCCGCGAGCGCCGATTCAATCTGAGTCAGGATGTTTTCAATCATAGTGCGCCTTAGCAAAAAGACGGCGGGCTTCGAGAATGAGGGCCATTTCTTGTTGAAAGCGGCTGAATGCCTCGGACAGAGCCGCGTGGTTTTGCGTATTGACATTCAATGAGGGGATGGCTTTTTCCTCTGAATCTTTTTTAAAAAAAGCAGAGGGCTCATACACCGACGGTGAAGAGGCAAAACGCGCGAAACCGGTTTGCTCTGAGGGAGACGGCCAAAAAATAAAGGCACTTCCAAGAACCGTAAAACAAGCGAACATCCCCAATTCCTTTGACCCTAAACCCCAAAAAATCTTCTTTTTTGAAGGGAATTCAGGGGGGGGTGTGGGCTCTGTAGAGAGGTTGGAGGCCTCATGATGATCTGAGCCTCTTTCATCAAAATCAAACAGATCCTTTTTTTCGCTCATGGTCTCTTTCTCTCTGTGTTTTGAAGATGGTCTTTTTCATAAACGCCGCCCATAAACTGGATGGCGATGATTTGTCCCCGGTGAAGAGTGACCTGTTGGATGGGTAATCGCGCGGCATCATGGGTCATGACCTGAGCGGCCTGTTGGCCTATCCCCCCGACGATCGTGCCTGCAATGGCCCTGCCATCAGGATGGGAGGCGCGAGTTTGTATCACCGTGCCTTGAGGTGTGATCGTATTTTGAGTGTTGGCTTGCTCAAACAGTTGCCCTGCGCGACCCATTCCCATCGCCACCGCAGGTAAAATAATGCGAGAAAAATAACGATGATTGACTGTACTGGCGACAGAGGATTGCAAGGTTTTTTCATCGAGGGCATAGGCCTCCACGGCATACGTTTGTCCGCGCCAACTCATGCGCTCAAAGTGAATGGTGAGCCCGTCACCGACCAGTTGAACGCGTTTTGCCTGTAATTGCGCACCGGCATAAGCGCCTGTGGGCACTTTTGCCAGTACCTGCGAATCAGGATTATCCGAATCGACGGCGGTTTCAATCACCGCAGGGACCCGGGTATAGGGGGGTACAATGGCTTTCTCAGTGATGTCATTGCCTGTCAAAGGCAGAGGGGCCGTCGATTGTTGGGCTACACTGTCTGTCCATGTGCCTTCAGAGACCGCTTCTCCTCCTTCAATGAGAGGGGCCCCTTGAAAGGCCACGGGTTGCCATTGCGCATTTAACTCCTGGAGCAAGGTATCGATGGCTTTTCTTCGGTGTTCATTAGCGCCGGTTTCCGTGAATGCGCTTCCTTTTTCCTGCTCCGTGACAGGAGGGGGCGCATACCGATTTTCGTCTGGAAGAGAGGCCGGGGACGGTTTTTGATTTTCTTCTGTCCCTTCCCTGATGCGAGCCACAAAGCTTTGGCCTTCCTCTCGGGCTTTTTCTGATTCAGTCCTGTTGTATTTTTCTAACAGTGCCCGGTATTCGGCGCTTTCTTTGGTTGGTCGGCCTGTCTGTGCGGCGACACCGTCAATCTGGACGATCGATTTCGTTTCAATGGGGGTGTCTGTCCATTGGAGGACCAAATAAATCAATACAGCTAAAACAACAATGCAGATCATCAATAATATCAATGATTTCAATGATTTCCCCACCTCCCTCGCGAGCTCTTGTTCAATTTTCATGATTTACTCCAGCTCAATGATCAACGGCTCTGTCTTCCCCATCACAGAAAAATGCACGGTGGGCGTGAGGGGTAATTTCCACAAATGCGTGCCATCGAGGGAGGAGAGCGTTTGTTCAAATTCGTCTCTGATGTCACTTTGGGTGCGAATATAAAGATGCTCCCCCCATTGCCAAACGGTGGTTGAGGGCACCTGACCCCGGGTACGCAGTGGTTTGGCGTCAAGTGGGGGTACGCCATCCAGAAAAGCTTGAAGCAGATTGTTGTACAAGGCGATTTGACTGTCAGGAGGCGCGCTGGGTTTGGCATTGGGGCCTCTTTGTGGGATCCGCAAATCCAGACGGCTGTCCATGATCTGGGTTTGAGCTCGGCTCTGTGGAGATCCACTGGTGAGATGGATCACCACGGGGACATGCAAACCCTCCAGGTAGACGGTGATATTGCCGGTGTCATAGCGGCTCAATGCCTGAACGGCGATGAGCGCGCTGCGAGGGATATAACTGACCTGAAAGCCTTTATGATTGGAGTTCAGGGGCGGGGCACCGAGTGTCCATGGCGCACCGGTACTGTCAGAAAAAGTGAGACTGCTGGTTTGATTGGCCGCCGTTCGTAAAATCGGGATGCTGGCTCCAGGCGATAAATTGACGGTTAATGTGCTGATACGAGGGACGATGGTCCTGGGCTGATAGGCCCGTCCACGACGAACTTCATCGGCCCCCCGACTGAGCGCCTCAATTTCAGGTCCTGATAAAGGAAGCGCTTGCTCCTGGGCATAGCTCAGTGCGTCGGAGGGCAGAGGCAATGGTTTGTTCTTTTTCGAATTTTGATTATTTTTTCGCTCAGAGCTTGAGGGCTCTTCTGTGGTTGATGATGCAGAATGGGCGGGCGTCCACTGGCGCGGTTTGTCGGACGCCCTGGCGTCTGTCAATACCACACTGAGGACTAAAAAAAGAAGCCGTAATGTCATGATAAATTCGCCTGTTGATGGGTCAATAGATATTTTTTTCATTTCGCATCAAAGGTGACTAATTGAGTCACTTCCAGTCCATTGGGTTTTTCTCTCAGATCGGCGCGTTGCAGAAAGAGAGAAAAAATAAAGCGTTGCTCGGGTAGAGACCGCGTCTGTCCTGAGAGTTTTAAGGTCACGGGATACTGGATTTCCCACGCATAGACGCCATTGGACAAAGGCCCTTTTTGGCGAACGACGCCGGGCGCTAACATGACGGCCAGATTCATTTTTTTGTCTCGGACGGCGGCTAAGACGTTCGATTGTGTCAACGCCTGGTAATAACTTTTAAATCCTTCTTCTGAAAAATAAGCTGAAACCCGGCTCATTTGCTCCTTAAAATGCACAAAATCCATGGTGAAGGCTTCCCGGATGGTGTGAGCGCCAAAATCTGACACTTGAGATACCGTCAACACCGGTTGATGTGTTGGGATGAGTGGGATCACTCGTCCTTCCTGTGTCGCAAAGTATTTGACGGGGGGATGCGCCACTGTCCAGCCTAAATAGCCATTGAGCAGAAGCGACACGATGAGACACAGGCTGGTTGTCAGGCAGAGTGTTAATGTGGTTCGGGCAAATTGAGCCCCCAGTTGATTTTGATGATGGAGCTCAAGAGCCGCTTTGTAAGGAGCATTGTCCTTATTATCACCCAGGTCGGAATTTTTTTTCATCGCGTTCAGCCTCAGACTGTGCCTTTAATTGAGCGTAAAAGGAGATCCCTTTTTTGGATCAGGGAGGATCGTTTGTGAAGCGGAAAGCGTTTTTGTTGGGATTGAATAGTCCGCCACTGTCCATTCTTCCCAAGGATTGATGTGGCTCGGGATAACACGGGAGATTTTTTCTCGACCCGCCGCACAGACCTTGTCTTTAATGCCATTCAAGAGGCTCGACAGGTCAGGAAAGGTCGGGACGGTGAGCGAGGTACTGAGGCTGCCTAAACATTGCTGTAATGCGGTGGTGGCGTACTGTTCCCGTTTTTCCCAGGCATCGGCCGCTTTTTTGGCCTGCTCATACCCCATTTGACTGCCGATTTGAGCCGCTTGATGTGCGCGACAGGGCTCGGCTTGAGTGAAGAGGCTGATCAACCATAGGCCTGCGCACCCTAAAAGGTTTTTGAGTGTTTTCATCGCCATCTCCTTTATGGTGCGGGACTGGGGGGATCCTGTTGATCGGGTTTCGGTGTTTCCTTCACTCTCAAAATTGGGGTTTTCTCAGGTGACAGGGTCACAGGGGGATATGGTGCTTTAAATCCCCATTTTTTATCGAACTCAGCCACTCTGTTTTCTGGCTTCTCCATCTGAGCGATGACGGGGTCTTTTTCACCTTCAAGACGAAAAACAAAGCGGTTCGTCTTCGAGGGGCCATCCGCCTGATTGAGGGCATGTCCATATCCCATCGGGTGGGCTCCCTCCTCATCCACGACATTGAGCCTCAAATAGGGCGCGCCACTGGCTTTTTGACAGAGCACGCCGATATGCTCCCTGATGCCAAACCATCCCCTGCACAGAGTCTCCCTGTCCCTGCACTAAATGCAGTCTCATTTTCCCCTCAGGGGAATGCGCTGTCATCACCGTTTTGCCTGAATCTGGGTGAGTTGTCGGCAGTACCCCCCTGTCTGGATGGCCTGTCTTTGTCGTGCCCTTGCCATCGGGTTGCACCCATAACCCATCGGACGGATGGGAGGGCAAAGGCACTGTCATTCCTGTTTGTGTGAGAACGGCTTGTTGTATTTTGTCAAAGGTGGCTCTGTCGTAGGCCATCAGCGCCGAAGGGGGAAAGGCGTCTTTTTCGTCTGCCACCAAAAGACGAGGATCGATGGCGGAGGCGATCTCCCATTGAGTGCGATGCCCTTCTTTTTTTTCCCAACGAACGAGGTTTCCCTGCGCATCTTTGATGGGGATGTTCAGGGTCAGAGGCTGCTGGCCCAGGCAACGCAGGGTGATCAACTCGCCTGTCTTCATTCCACTGTCATTTAATGCCCCCTCCAGTTCCTTTCCCCATATCACCTTTTCCCCTTCCTTTGTGCGCATTCTCACAAAATAACTCATGCCTTTTTCTGCCTTGAATTGATAGGGCGCGGGTCTGTGTTCGAGTAATTTTCCTGTCAATGGCACCTCCATTGAGGGCTCTGGCGGTGCAGTGCTGGATGTTTTTTGGGGTGTGACCGTTTCCCTGTTTGCCACAAGGGCATCGGTTTGGGGTTTTTCTGTCGATTTGGCTTCTTTGTCTTGATGTAAACGCTGCATGGCCCTCTCGAGTTGATGTTGCTGCTGAGGATTTTTCAAAACGACCTCAAGCCGATGCTCTGCAATCACATCGATGGCCTTTTGTTTAAAGGCGTCACTGCCCGTTAATTCGATTTTTCCATGATAATGTTGCTTTGCTACCCACAGCGCGGCCAACACCATCGTATTATTTTGGCTGGCTTGCGGAGACGCCATCGTTATTTGCTGCCCGTGATCGACAAAAGCGCGTTCTCCCTGATGAAAATACACCACCGTGCCGTTTTCATAGCGATGGGTGATATTTTGCATCAATGTATCCAGATTAAGCGGGGTGAACTGAGGCCCTTTGTCTGCCTTTTCAGATAGGATGAGCTCAATTTCGATGCGGTTTTCTACATGAGAGGGCTCTTTTTTATCCGGCCTCTCAACCTGCCTCTCAACCTGAGGGGCCTGTTCATTTTGAATGGGGGTCTGTGATGTTGGCCTCACTACTGATTCATTGTTCTCAACGGGAGGGGCGGGATTGACCTCCGGCGCACTCTTCTTAACTCCCGACTCTAAATAAGGCGCTATCTGTGATGTGACCGCTTTGATGCCTTGAGATTGCTGCACATCGTTAAAATCGGTCAAATTTTGCTTTATTTCTGCTTCGGTAAAGACCGGTACAATGACGGTGCCCTGGGTCAGCTCTGCGGCTTCCTGCGCTTTTTGTACCCCTTTATTGGTGGCATTTTTTCGATCGTCATCGGCTAAAAAAAAGTGTGCATGATCAGGGTAGCGCTGCGCTAAAGAGTGCGCCACCTTTGGCATATTCCCCGCATCGACGGTCATCACGACGGGCAAACCCGTCGCCTGTGCAATGCTGGCCGCAGTGGCATAGGCTTCGGCGTAGAGTAAAGGCTGTCCCGCTTTAACGGTCCCTCCCACAACAAAGAAGCCGCCTGTTTTTTGAGCCCCCTTTTTCAGTGATTTAAAGCCGGTTTTGTCAATCCGTTGAATGGTTCTGATGTCCCCTTCGGCATTACGCAAGGGAATGACCAACCTGCCCTGTCTGTCCTGTTTGATGCCTTGGGTGAGCGGTATCCCTTTTCGCCGCAAGTAAGGATGTGAGGCCTCGGCTTGGGGCAATAAGGCAAAAAGTTGACGAACCCGAAAGGCATGGTGCTGATGTTTGCGTGCCTGCTCGGCCTCTCGGGTCTGTTTTTTTTGTGCCGCCAGTGCCCGAAGGTGATGTTGAGCGGGTTTATCGACCCATGAGGGGGTGGCTTTCCATTTGATGGGATCACTATGGAGTCGGTGATTTTGATACCAACCCGCAGGAGTCCCATCCAGATAACCGGTATAGGCCCCTGTTTTTTGACCTGATTTGTCCTCGCTGGTTTTCACCCGATGAAGCTGCCCGTCCATTTCTGGCGGGCCGTCGAGTTCAAATCCTGCCTCTGTTAATACCTGCGCAAATTCCTCTCTAGGATCGAGTTTTGTGGGCGCTTGAGACATCGGATCGGGCCGCCATCTCTGTAATACGGAGAGATCGGCCCCCGGTTTGGCAAACCAGAGTTTTAAATCTCGATCGAACCCCAGGGCATTTTCGCCCTGAGGTAACTTTTTGGCTGCCTCTTTGGCGAGCGAGAGCTCGTCATAAGAAATGACCAGCCACGTCTTTTCAGTTGCCATCATAGGCCTGTCTCCCGTTATTCAACAAATTTTCGAACCCACCAGGGACGCCCCAGGACAGGATTGCCTCGCATCAGATGCAGCGATCTTTGGGTTAACACAGTGAGTGTGACGCCAAAAAGGGAGAGCCCTTTAAAAAATAAAATCAGGGCGGTACAAATGGCGAGCGTCATCAAGTTAGGCCAACGAAACCAGGCAAAGTAGACAGGCAATAGCAAGGCTGGAATACCCAAAATCGTGAGCGGCCGTGAAGCGTCTCTCCAGGGGGAGATTTCCATAGAAGTTCCTTAAAAAATGAATTTAAATAGAGACAATAATATCTATTCTTGATATATATCAATCAAGAATATATACTTTTGAAAAAAAGAGAAAAGGAGAGAGCCATGTCAGTCACTGCCAAGATATTTACTACCGGCCGCAGTCAAGCGGTTCGGCTCCCCATGGAATTTCGATTCCAGGGCTCGGAGGTGTTCATTCGTCGTGATCCAGAAACGGGCGATGTGGTTCTGTCGCCCAAGCCAGCCTCTTGGCAAGATTTTTTTGTGCTGGCTGATAGCACTGACATCCCTGATGATTTCATGCGGGATCGTGATCATTTGCCCGAAGAAAAAAGGAATTTGTTTTGAAGCACTTTATGCTGGATACCAATATGGCAAGCTATGTCATTAAAGGTCATCCTCCACAGGTGCGCCGTAAATTGGCTGAAGTGCCGATGGAAAGCATCGCCGTCTCTACTATTACTCAGGCTGAGCTGCTTTACGGTTTGGCACGAAAGGGGCACCCAGTTGCCCTTTCCCGCCTGATACGAGAGTTCCTGCTTCGTGTGAAGGTGTTGCCTTGGGATGAAAAGGCCGCGATCGTCTATGGAGACTTAAGAGCTTTTTGCGCTTCTTCCGGCATCACTCTGAGCGCATTAGATATGTTGATCTTGTCACATTCAGTCTCATCCAAGAGCATTCTCGTCACACATGACAAGGCTTTTTCACTTTTGACTTATCCTGATGTCTTTGTTGAAGATTGGAGTAAGCGCGCTGAATCATAAGAGCGTATTTTTCTTTCTCTTTTCCCTTTCTCTGTGGCTCATGACAGTGAGGAGCTCTTCATCAGCAATACGGCCTTTCTGATATAATTGCCATGCCTTGTCAGCCAAACGGGTTTTTTGCGTTTTTAAACGTCGGTTAATCCATGAGCTCCATTGGGTGTAATTCAACTCAGAGAGCGCTTGTCGCACGGCTTCATCAAAAATCAGATATTCACGAATGGCCTGGCGTTGGCCGTCTGTGGTGCGTAATAACTGCTGCACGACAATGACCTGCAATATCCCCAGCAGATCATGGGCGACGGCTTCCCGCCTGTCTGGGGGAAACATCCATACTGCTCTGGGAATGGTTTCAGCGGGGGAATGCGTGTGCAAGGTAGACAAACACAGATGCCCTGACTGACCACAGGCAATGGCCCCCATCAAGGTCTCCCCATCTCGAATTTCTCCCACCCCAATGACATCAGGCGCCTGGCGTAGCGCCAGTCTCAGTCCTTCTGAAAAGCTGCTCACGTCACGCCCAATTTGGGATTGGGTCGGAGGCAAACGATTTTCTGGCGTGCCGAGAATATATTCAATGGGATCTTCGAAGGTGACGATTTTTCTATCGGGATACACCCGCCCACAATATTGATAAATGGCCGCCAGTAACGTTGATTTCCCCGAGCCGGTTTCGCCACACACCCAGATTAATCCCTTATGGGGCAACAGATTTTTGAATAACTCAGGCTCGATGGCCAAACTCTCGAGGGTCGGGATTTGGGAAGGAATGAGCCTTAAGGTGACGGCCATGGTTAATTCCTGACGTCCCGCCGTGGCCTGAATGAAATTGGCCCGAAACCTCAGGCGTTCCCCTCGTGGTAATCCGTAGCGTCCATTCGCATCGCCCTCGAGCTGGAGTGCCCGATCAACCCCCTGCCCTGATTTCACCATCGCCTTGATTTCTGGCGTAAATATCTCATCGACTAACTGGGTTAATCTGGCCTCTTCCAGGCGAAAGGCACTGGCTTTGATCAATCGCCCGTAACGGCCGACAATCATGGGCGCGCCGCCCTGGAGATGAATGTCGGTGACCTGGTGACTCGCACACCAGGCGAAAAATCGCCGCAGGGTGTCTGCCGTTAATCCCGCGCTGAAATCAAAGGGCGGCAGGCTATTGGCCGTCATTGGATTTTTTCTCCGTCGTGATGATGGGCTGCCAATCGAGGTGATCGATGTTGAATTGAGCGCGTTGTTTTAAGCGCTTTATTTTATCGCCTAAAATCAGTTGATCTGGGGTACCCACGACCGTTTGCTGCTGCTCTGTGACCCTCGGGGGTGTCACCATGCCTTGTTGCAACAGGGTGGAATATTGCAGAATGCCTGTATAATCCCGGGTTAAACGATGAAAATTGGCTTCTAAAATCCGGTCTGCGCTTTCCCGTCCTTCTGACCAGCCTTTTTCTATCGCTTTTCGCCAAACGGTGCGTTGTTCGCCATTTTTCGGTCGTACCGCGTTGTCAGGCAGCGCCGTGGTGGTGCTTAAGCCTGCCATCAGATACGGACGCCAGCTGGGCGGATGGCTCACAAATCGTTCTGGAGACAGGATGTGGTAGATTCGGCTGGCAGAGCGGATGTGATCGTCTGTGATATGAGCGATGTCTTGAGCCGAGACGATGACCGGGGGCAACCACCCTTGGGGGCTGATTAAGGTTCGAAAATCATAGAGGGTACTGAGGATGTTTTCTTTGTGTCTCAAAGCCCCTTGCAGTTCCCATGCCCGCTGCGCTTTTCCGCCTCTAAATCCTAAGGTGTGCCCTGCTTCTGTCAGCATTTGATGCACCGTCTCACTCATGCCTTTGTGTGGGTTTGAGGGATTAAGGTAAGCGGTGATATCCGGCGGGGGCTTTTTTTCTGGCTCTTGAGCCCAGGCCGACCCAGTGAGGATGAGTAGCCACAGCATCAGCCCTGATTTTTTCATCTGTGTCCTGCCTTTTCTGGGAGAGAAAAAAACAGATGCAGACTATGTGGGTGTCTTTTGAGTGTCGCCCGACAGCTGATTTGGGTTTCAATCTGGCGAAGGAGCGCGTCAAATCTCATCTCCTGCACGCTGACATTGACCGGAAGAGGGAGCCGGTGGCCACTGCAGGCAAAGGTGAGCCCTCTTTGACGCGCTAATTGAGCCAATAGCGTCAGCGCATCTCCCTGCCAATCCAGGTTCACTCTGTTGTCTTCACTCAGAATGGGCTGAGCAAACTGCGATCGTTTTTGGTGTAAAGCCCCCGATTGATGGAGATTTACCTGCTTCATTGAAATAGAACGCGCGGCCTTCTCAAAAGCGGGATTTGCCGGTTTCCCTGTTTTGGGCATTTGACAGCCAGACAGCAGCAAACCTGTTAAAAACGCGATGTTTTTTTTCATGGGGATGTCCGTTAAAAAAGGGTTTGGGTGGATGCTCTCCGTCACTTGAGCCACAAAATCATTGCCTTTATGGACGCTGACTCCGCAATTGCTGATACCGCCGATACACCTGTCTGGCATATTTTATCCGGCGGTGTTGGTTATTTTTGGCAAAACCCGCGTTGTAGGAGCCTAAGCACGACCAGTGATGCCCGCAAATGTTGAGATGTCTGGCCAAAATCCAGGCGCCTGTCTGAACATTCAGACAGGCGTTGCTCAGCAAGTCTTCTTTTGACCTGATGACGCCCAGTGTTTTTAAGGTTGGAATGTGAAGGGAGTTGATTTGCATCAATCCAAAATCGGTACTCAATACCTTTCCCGCTTTATTTTTATTGTGATTGATCGCTCTGGGATTAAGACCACTTTCCTGTATTGCCATCGCCTTCAGCAACAAAGGATCCAGTTGATAACGGAGTCCTGCGGCTTGAAAGCATAACGCGGCAGCAGGGCCAGAGAGTGTGAGCAGCAAAAATAACAGCCCTGTTTTTTTCATGACGATGACTTGAAAGAGAGCCCGCTTTCACCTTTCAAAAAATCAGATAAAACCATTCATCAAGAAAGAAAAAAGCAGAAAGGGAATAAAGGGGAAATGAGGTTGTCGAAAAACTGACCCGTATAACAACGCCAGTAAAATAGACAGACCGGCCACCATGACCGCCGTCGTTTTATCTAACCATAAGCCGATGGACAGGACGATATAGATATCTCCTGAGGCAAACACCCAGATTTTTTTTTTGAGCCAGCTGAATCCATTGATGACGATAAAAGGAAAAACAAACAGGCCCGTGGCCATGAACGCTTCTTCCGGTGAAGGGCCTATTGTGCCGGAAGCGACACCATAGACGCTGACGCCACTGAACAAAAAAATCACACTGTCTGGCACCCAACGCCGGACGATATCGATGTAGCTTGAGACCGATAACAAAAAAAGCCCCCCCGACAAATACCCCTGTTCAGGATTAAACCAATAAAAGACCGGGGCAATATTAAATAGGGCGACGGCGGCCAGCGGATACATCGGCGGGGTCGTTTCACGGGATGGTTTGAGGTCGTCGCACTGTGAAATGACGTTTTTTTCCACTCTGACAATGATGTTAGGGAGGGAAACGGCCATCACCAAGGCGCTGAGCGAGGACAGCAAAAATAACAGCATCATCGTCATCTCATGTAGACAAGGTGGTTTTCAGGGATAAACGGCGGCTTTGGGATTTGGCCGGACAGCGTGATGAGATGATGCTCATCGGTGACCCCCATCAGGGAGGAATGGTCCGTGGCGCTCATTAACCCGGCATACAGGCCCGCTTGATTGGGCATATCAACATAACCGATGCCATTTTCAATATGCATTCTTATCTCCGGTTTTTTGCCTAACCAAGGGGGAAGTAAGCCATCAGCATTGACCGTACCGGTATACGCAGGATGATTTTTTTTAAAGGTCGACAACCTGTCTGCATACAGTAGAAAGGTCGTGGTGAACAGACTGTCTGTCACCTGTGATGTGACCTCGGCGTCTTTTCCCTTCAGGGTATTGAATAAATGAGTACTCAGAAAAATGAAAAAAACCACTAACACGCGATTGAGATTCAGCATGATGTCCTTCCAGGGTGATTTCAATGAAACAAGAGTGTAGAGGGGGACGTTAATTCGACAGATCGATTCTGATATCACTGCTCAGGTGGTAATGGGCTGAGCTCAGTGCCACGCGGAGGTGATCGCCCTGGGCTATTTTTAAACGATACTGTTTTTGTACGACGCCCACGGTGTCGTAGCCCCAGTAGTGGCCACCCCCTCCGGTTTTTCTGACATTTAATCCGTTCGTGATCTGTTCCCTCACTCTGCCATTGAGCGACAGGGTAAAGTTCGCCCTCGCGGTGTGTGAGCCGTCGACCGCAAAAAATCTCGATGAAATGGAGACCAGGACAAAATGAAAATCGCCTGTGGACTTTACCGATAATGCATTCACTCCGGCGCGTGACAGGTTGCCTCCCCCTGCTCCCTTCCATACCCCAGATTGACAAGACAGTATGGCCCCACTGGCATCACGGCTCAATAACCCATTCGGAGTACATCTATGACCCGAAATCGATATGTGATCGAGCTGAACCGTGCCGCCCCGCACGGTGCCTGAGGTATAAATCGATTTCCCGTTATAGGCCTTAATCCACGTTTCATCGGTCATATGCCAACCCCCTTTTCCTTTTTCGGAATACCATCCTTTATCTCCCTGGGTGATCAACCAGCCGTCTGTGGTGATATCGTCGCCAGAACGAAGGGCACCTTCAATGTGCGCTGAGCCTGTGGCGTGCAAGGTATTGGTTTTGACTTTATTCGCATTGACTGTATTGACCGCGTTAATGTCGTTCTTATCCATATCGAGGGCCGTTTTCATCGTATTGAGTTCCGACTGACCCGGCACCGCATGGCGATACAAATAATCATTTTTGCCTGAGCCCTGAGAAAAAAATCCGGCGATGACCACATGACCCTCTCCGGGGTGATAACCGCCAAAGGCGTAGAGGGGTTCAGTCCAGCCCCCCATCACCCCTTTGGCTAACCCGCCCTCAATGTAACCGCCGCTGCCTCCGATTCTCATCGCCATTTTCCGGGCGGCACTCAAACTCAGCGGAGCCCCGCCTGTCAAAAAAATCATATGATGAAATTTTAACGGGGCCGGTTGAACAATGCGGGTGTGATAACGCTGTGAAAAAAGATTGGTCTCTGAAAAGCCGGACGGTAAATACCCCGCCTGTATCAGCTCTGGCACACCCAGAATATAAGGAGACGTGGCCGTGGCACGGCGTCCAATCCTCAACGCGTTATCCATCATGTATTTTTGCGTGGCTTTTTCTACTCGCAGCGCATGGCTGGCCGCCGTGCTGTATTGCTGGTCTTTATGAAAGGCCGTCACCAGCGGTGATCACGATCAAAGCAAAGCAAAGCAAAATAATCCCACGCCCAAGCCGATGGAGGCATCGGAGATCTGCCAGATGCCCTTCTTTAACTGTTTCATTATTTCGTCCCCATTTTTATAAAAATGTGATAGTGTTATCTGTAACACCAATGACATAAAAGGAGAACTGTATGCACCTCAATGAACGGCAGACCATCACGCTTCGACTTGAAAAAAACCTCAAAGAAAGAGTCAAATATTTGGCTGATGATAAGCGGAGTTCTTCTCATGCACTCATGCTCGACGCCATTCATCAATATGTCGAACGAGAAGAAAAACAAAGCGCTTACCGTAAAAATGCATTAGCGGCCTGGCAGGAATACCAGGAAACAGGCGAACATATTACCGCAGAGGAAGCACTGAACTGGCTTGATACTTGGGGGACGCCCAACGAGAAAAGTGCGCCCACATGCCACAAGTAATTATTCAGAAACGAGCTCAAGAGGATTTAGTTCGTTTACAAGCCTTTCTTAAAAGAAAAAATCCATTAGCGGCAAGAAAAGCGGCGAAGGCCATTTCAAATAGCATTAAGTTATTAATCGATATGCCATCAATAGGACGTCCGGTTGAGGGATTGAATATTGAATTTCGAGAACTCATCATCGATTTTGGCAGCAGCGGGTATGTTTTATTGTATCGTGATGACACGGAACTTGATCGTGTGGTCATTTTATCCATCAAACACCAAAAAGAATCAGGCTATCAGTAAGGTTGTCTTAATCTCTGGTGAGCAATGCTCGTCGAATGCTCAATGAGTAAACGCAAGATATACATCAAAAAAATCCGTCTCTTTGAGCCGTGATTGAAAAGACATGAAGGGCCTTACATATTCGTAGTAAAAGTCATCGTATTGTTTCTTCCCAACACAGGCGGACGAGGCCTGTGCCGGTGATATCTCGCCCGTCATCGCAGGCGCACTGTTGATTCGGACCGAAGCGATATCTCCATTGCTTAAGGTCGTGGCGAGTTTCATGCAATCTTTTTCATTCATGCCGGCTGTTGAGACAATAAAACCGATTCCGCTGCCGGTGACGGTGATGGCCCCGCCGCTGGCATTAAAAAGCCGGTCTCCCACAATCGAAATGCCTTTAGGGATCGCCCCTGAGCGAATAAGCGCGGGCACCAAACTGGCCGTGCCATAACCCGTAGAGCTGCGCAGGGATTTGGTTTCGTTGAGCAGGGTGTTGATACTACTGACGGCTGAAGTCGAATAGACTTTGACATACAACCCCATCCCCGCCGCCGCGACCATCGCCAGCCCCACAAAGGCCATACCCCAACCGATACTGGCATCACTGATATTAAAAATACCTTTTTTTAACGAGTTCATTTTTTTTCCTTTAAAAGTGGAAGGCGATTTCAATCAAGCTGTACATAATGCCCACAATGCCGACCGTCGCAGCCGCGCCCCCAAACATACTGACTAATTTAATGACATTCCCTTGCCGTTCGACCTGCATTAAGGTGGTTGCTAACAATCGCTCTCCAAATCGCTCTAACGCCCCTTCCTGATTCGAGGTCTCAAACACACTGTGCATTTTGATGATCGCGTCCTCGCTGGGGAACTCATATCCCGCTGTATCTAACGCCGCGCCTAAATTTTCTTCCCCATCGGCGAGACGCGCTAATGCCGCATTGATTTTTTCTATTAACCAGGGGGATTGGGAGAGGTCTCTCATTTTTATCAGGGCATTTTTAACCGGGATGTTGGAGGACATTAAGGCGCTGACACTGGTGACAAAAGTCGAGCCCTGTATTCCCTTGTAAAAGGAGTACGGGGGAAATTTGTCCGCATAAAACCGCCTTTTCCCGACCCAGCGCGGAAAAGAATACACAATGAGAATGCAGGTCAGCACAAATCCGATGAAGAGCCACCCCCCCCAGGAAATGACGAAAAGGTAAAAGTAATAAACCCCTTTTTGAGCCAGGCTCCATTGGACCAGGGGCACGGATTCCAGGAGCAACGGAACGAGCATCACGCAGGCGAGGGTTAAAATCGTCAAAGACAACGAAAAAAGATAAGCACTGGTCAACAGCGCGCCCCGAATCGCCTTTTTTAATTGTTCGGTGGCATGCGCGATGTGGATGGCTTTCTGGAAGCCATCCGCAGGACGACCGGCAATATGGCACGCCTCTATGACACTGATTTCCTGCTCTGGAAACCACGCCTTTAATGCCTCTGATAAAGGGGTCCCTTCCTCAAAATGCGCCGCGCATTCTTTTAATATCTGCGCGATTTCGTTATTCGGCTTCTTTCCTCGGCGCGTGTAATTGATGATGAGCTTGTCAAAGGTTTTGTGAATGCTTTGGCCGTCCAGCAAATAGTGCCTGAAATTGTCGTAAATATCGGCGCGATCATGGGCGTTAAAAGTCCACTGACACAGGAGACGATTAAAGGGATTCATTTGATGCTCTCCTGTGATGTTGTGCTTTTTCTCTGATGTCTTCGGTGAACACCAAAAAATCCCGGTCCAGGTTACAGACCTCCTTATGTGCCATCACAGGATCGATCCTTCCTTCATTAATCAATCGAAGGGTATTGTCACACAAGGTCTGTCCGCCTTTTTGATACCAGTAGTCATACGCGTGGGTTTTTCCCCGCTCGTGATATCGGCGCATCCATTCGGCATCGACTTCAATGACTTCAAAAATCCCCACCCGTCCTTTCACCCCTTTTCCTTCACAGTGTTCACACCCTGAGGCATTTTTCAGGTAAACCTGCTCTGGTTGGCAACATTGTTCAATTAAGTCCTGAAAAACCGGCAAAAGGTCATTTTTATGTTCAAGATAGGGTTTTTTACAATGAGGGCAGAGTTTGGGGGCGAGGCGTTGTCCCACCAAACAGGTGATGAGGGCGGCATCGCTGATGAGGTCGTTTTCAACCTGTAAGCTTTTCAGGCGCGCAATCGTATCCACCGGATGCGTCGTATGCAGCGTGGTTAACACATAGTGGCCCGTTTGCGCCACTTCAATCGCCGCGGTGGCTGAAAGGTGATCGCGGACTTCACCGATGACAATACAGTTAATATCGAGCCGCATCAGGCTTTTGACGGCTTGCCACCATTCTTCTTTGGGGCCTAACGCGGTTTGCACTGCCCCTTTAATCGGAGACTCGACCGGATTTTCGACGGTGGCCAGATGGATCCCAGGGTCTCTGGCCGTCATCAGTTCGCTGATCACCTGAACCAGGGTACTTTTACCCGATCCCATCGGGCCGGTAAAAAAGATGACGCCCGTCGGTTTCGATATCGCCCGTTCAAGAACCGCTTCCTGTGGGGCAGTCAACCCTAATTCATTCAGGGACAATGCCCTGTCACGTCGGGTTATCAAGCGGATCACGGACAGCAATCCTTCCGAAGTGGGGCGGCTGGCAAAACGGCCCCCGGTCAGCCCCAGGGAGTGCACATATTCTTCCCTCACTTTAGCATCGGAGGGCTCTGAGTAAGACACCGAAGCGTGACTCTGATGAAGACACATCGTGTTGTAGAGGCAATTGACATACCGGTTGCCCTCCTCCGCAGGATATTCCTCGTAACAAGCCAACTTTCCGTCGATACGAAAATAGACTGAGCAGACAATTTTTTCCAGACGGATATGCACATCCGAGGCTCTTTGAGTGACCGCGTCACTGAGGATTTTAATGATTCTTTTTTGTATGGTTTTTGTCGATTTGTCCTCTTCATTCTCTGCGTCCGACTCCGCCGATTTTTTGAGTTCGACAATGTCCGATAACGCACAGGGCATTAACGTGAATTGAACGTTATTTTCTTTTAACCGGAGCTCATACTCCATCACTTCAAGACAATCAATAAAGGGCAAAGCGACTTTTAATATCAAAGTGCCGTCATCGCGTTTCACTAAACAGATCGCGTCATTTAACTTTTCAGGTAAACGGTAATCCGGCACGGCATGAGCGCCCGATAAAGGAATGACTTTCATGGTGTCGCCTCAGTTAACATCATTTTATTACCCGAAAAATGGGTGATAGTCACCTCATCCAATGAAACCTGAGTAAGCGTAAAACCGCCTGGGATCGCGTCCCCTTTTTTTCGGGTCATTTCACTGCCATAAGGAAAACGCAAACGCACAGACAGGCTTTTTCCATGGCCAATGATTTTCGTGATACGCGGAATGGGATCCGGTTTGATGGACATCGTGGGACTCCTGTCTAACGATCCCGTCAATCCCACCTCGTCTTTGGCTTTATTGCGTGCGGCCAAGGCTTTGTACCAGGTGATTTGACTTTGCAAGGCATCCAGTTCACCAACGGTGTTGATGTCAGAGGTGGCGCTCAGTAATGAGGGGAAAAGGGCCAACAAAAAAAGAAAGACTTTATGGCTTTCCATACATCACCCCTTGGACTTGATATTGGATGGCGGCGTTATCCTGATTGATCCGCAAGGCGATTTTTTTTATTCTCATCCCGGGGAGTGCACTCTCTTTAAAGATCATGCTGGGTGCCATCGCGCTCTCATAGCTGAAATGCATTTCCCGCCAATTCGGCAAGGGAAAGTCGATGCCCTGTTCGTCTGTTTTCTTTCCCGAAAAAGGCACCTCCGTTAACGTGAACCTGAGATTATGTCGTTGCAATAATGTCATGAGTTTGTCACGCTGATGTGACATGGGCAGTAACGGGTCGTCGCCTTCGGGTATGGCATGGATGGGAAGAAAGAAAACGGCGGCCCCGGTTTGTTTTCCGTTAAAGCGGGGGGTCACCGAATAACGTTTTTCCACACTCCATTTAAAATCCATCGCGCCCACAGCAGAGCCCTCAAGCCGAGCAAAAAGCAGTTCCGCCTGATCATGAAAACAGGTGATCTGAGCGGGGATCCACCCGCCTAATGACAAAGGGATGTCCTGTATTTTTTTGTCGCATCCTTCAATAAAATGTTGAACAGACGGTTTATCTACCCAAGGGGGCTTTAGGCTGAGCAGGGCCGATTGATAGCGAGCGGCTCTATTGATGTCGTCGGCTAATTTTTGTTTTTCTACTGCCATTAAACGGGCTTTATGTTCTTGATGATCCCAATATTCATTCAAAAAATAGAGCACACTCAGGATAAAAATAAAAAAAGACGCCCAACAAATCTTTTCCTTTTGGGTCAGTCCCCAAGTCAAGGGTTTAAGCCTGAATTCTTTTTTCAGATTTTTAACGGCCAGTACGTCCGACCAATCCCTCTCATCCGTCACCCATAAAAACCGTTTGTCTCCAAACACTTTCACTTCCCCCTCGCCTTGGGATAAACGGGAAGTCATATCCACCACCTCTTGCTCCAAGGCCTCTGCAGGCACGATTTTATCGGTCCAGGGCATGACTAACCCGCCCGTAGAGGCGATCACAATAAAGTTATCCTCCATTGACTCTACTGGGATCACGGCCAGCCATTTACCTGAAATCAAGGACACCAATGACACCGCCAGTGAATATTTTCCTTTGAGTGGGACAGAAAATTTGGGCGCGAAGCCTGCTTGAATCGATCCGTTTTGCCGGATGGCGACGACATCCAGGTGTTCTCTTTTCCCAATGGCTTTCACTTCTTTCATAAAATGTAAGCCCCCTTTAATCGCCCGCCATTCAAGCCCGACGACGAAGGACTTTTTGTTGTAAGTCACAATATGTATTGGTTTTTTTTCGTGGGACATAAATTTTTTCTCATGTATTTCAAAAAATAACATTGAAATACCATTTAATTGTATGTACGATTTGATAAATGAGAATTGAATACGATGCAGTGAAAAATCATCGCAATATTTTGGAACGTGGACTGAGCTTTGATAGCGTTAAGGATTTTGATTTTTCTACGGCCTTCTTTTTTATCGATGAGCGCAAGAATTATCCCGAAGTTCGCTATCTTGCTGTCGGTTACTTAAAAAATCGCTTACACGTTCTGTGTTTTTCTGACATTAAAAACGGCATCAGAGTCATTAGTTTTCGTAAAGCCAATACCAGAGAGGGCATTAAATATGAAAAATCACTTACCCTTGATTGATAAAGAAGGTGAGGTACGTGAACTCAAAGAGGAAGACTTTGTTTTGATGAGACCCGCTGAAGAGGTATTACCCCTTTCTCTTTTGAAAACGCTCGGCATCCGAGGCCCACAAAAAGCCCCTACCAAGCAAAAAATAACCATTCGTCTTTCTCAGGAAGTGGTAGATGCCTTTCGAGCCACAGGTAAACACTGGCAATCTCGTATGGACTGTGCGATGAAAAACTGGTTGAAAGAGCATTCTCCCCATGATGTCAAACCTTGACCCACTTTTTTAACGCAATAAAGGGGTGATGGTGATCACAAAAGATTCTTTTTTGCTTTTCCCTGACATGCCTCCCCCGAATAAAAAATGGCGGGAGGAACCGACTCCTCGTTGACTCCCGTCTTGAATATTTTGTTCAAAACCACTCATGAGAACCGTTTCTCCAGGCTTGAGCCATACCCGTTGTGGAATAGAGCGGGAGTCGGTATCGGGCGCTTCGATGCTTTCAGTTTTGTTCCTGTTTTCTATTCTTCTCAGCCGATTGAGCGAGGAGATATCCATCATCATCGTCAGCATCATTTTGTCATTGCCCTCTAAGATTTTTGGCATGATGTTAATGTTGGTGCCCGTGGTGATTTCTCCGGGTTCGAGTGATTGAACAGGCTCAGCGCCCGTCGTGGTGTTGCCCGTCGTGACCGACGTTTTGTGCAAATAAGTGGTTTGCTTTCCAATCTGCATTCCCGCAGTGGCTAAGTTCGTGGTCATGATAGACAGTGTTTTCACATCCGATACCTTGACCTGCTCAGACAAGGCTTTCAACAAAAATTGTGACCCCGCCCATTGCGACGCTCTCCCCGTGGCCGTCGGCAAAATTTCAAACCCCCCATTGGCCAGATTCGAGCCCGCATTAAAGGCATTCGCCACATGAATCCCGTATTTTCCTGACAGGGATTTAAAAATCACATTCCAGTCAATGCCTGACTGGTCAGCCGTCTCCGTGTGCACGGTGTACACCACCACTTTAAGCAAGACCTGTTTCGACAGCTTGATATTTTCATCTCGCAGGTACTCCCCAATGCGGTTGACCACTTCGGGAACATCTGTCACCACCACCCCTGAGGTTTGATTGAGACTGAGCCGCCCCCCGCCCGGGGTTAACATGCTTTCCGCGGTTTTTTGGATATCGCCGTAGAGGTCATTGGCCATTTCGGTTTGTTGGGAGGTACTTGAGCCGCTACTCGATCCGCCGCCTCCTGTGCTACTTTGAGTGGATAAACCACTCTTTTGATGATTCTTGAGCGAATATTTCGCATTGGTCGGATCGATGTTAAAACGACGGGTTATCCAGATAAAAAAGAGTGATTTCTTCATGGTGACAACGCCATGAAATGCCTAAACGGGCGGTCACCATATCCAGCAAACCCGCCACCTTGCCAGAGTAAGCGACATCAGTGATCGTACTGTTCATCGAGGCTGTTTCTGAATTCAAGCGACTCGTCTGAATGTCCACCGACGGCAAAGGCATCATGCCGTTGTTATCCAGCGGAGGAACGGGCGAAGGCCCCCTATCCCTCTGCTGAGTTTGACCCTTTCCGCCGAGATGAGAAGCCCCTCTGCTGAGCAATGCCGCGGCATCTGGGGAAATTTTCACCCGGAAACCGCATTGCTGTGTCACATCCTGAGCAAACTGGTAAATCGTCTGAGGTTGAGACGTTTTGTAAGTCATATGACAACGTTTCATTTTCTCTGGGATCGCTTTCGTGACGGATTTGATGGGAATAGGATTAATCCATTGCTCCTCATGAAATCTCACCACAGGACGCGCCATTGAGGAATCTTTAATCATCGAACTGACCTTATCTACATTCGTTTGAGCCGCTTCCATCACGTTATCAATGCGACGATGCACTGCACAGCCAGAAAGAAAGAGTGCAATGCTCATGCAAACCGCTAAAAATGGCCTGTTCATGAGTGTCTCTCCTGGTCATCGACTTTGAGAAGGCATTGGGTGGTATTGATACCGGCAAACAGGGGCACCGTGGCCGTGGCATATAAACGAAATATTCCATTCAAGGCGTCACGGAAAGTGCCAGAAAAGGATAAAGGCGCATCTATTCTGTAGTTGGTGTCGGTATCCCAAACAAGATGCCAGGCTCTCCTTTTTTCGGGGGCACATTTTTCCTAAACCCATAAAGACAAGGTGTCTTTGAGGGTAGAGCCTTGCTCTGCGCGCCAGGTTTTCTCTGTCTGAAGAGGTTTTTGGGGCATATCCTCTGTCTTTTTCACAACAGAGTTTCCTGTTGTATTGAAAATGGGTTTTTGCAAGGAGACCTTCTTTTGTGTCTGAGGGGGTATGGGGGCGATGTGTTTATTCTGAGCCCCCTCAATCCTCATTCCACTGGATTGTTGGAGTCTCTCTTGCGCCAGAGCTATCTTTTGACTGCTCCGCTGTATTTGTGACTCGACAAATGGGGCAGGGGCATTGTCATTATGGCGAGTGGGGGAACCCGTACAGCCGAACAGCAACAGGGAAAAAAGGAGAGTTTTCACGGGGAAGGTCATCAAAATGGGCGATTTTTTGAGCGCCGTGCTGTCGGGGTCAATTGAATTGAGTCCGTGATTTTTCTTTTTAGGGCAGATATTTTTTTGAGGATGACCAGAAGTAAATAACGACAGCGCTGAGGATTTTTTTGGGGAGGGAATGCGGCCCTAATGAAACGACGCCGTCTTTTTTGTTCTTGCCCTCTGTCCTGTTTTTTCATTTTTTTCTCCCCCCTTTTAAAATCACAGTAAGATTGAAATACCGCGTTGAAATGCGCATTTTTTTATAAAGCCCCCTAGCTAAATGGAGATAAAAATCCGCCCGGCGGTCTACGCTTAACAAAGGTTTTATGGCAGTGTTAACAAAGTAAATTAAAGACCTTAAGACAAGCGATAGCGAAGAAAGAAAAGAAGGTGATATCGAGTTTATCAAAGCGTAAAGCGAGTCTTTTTTGTTCTTTTATGCTGAAGAAGAAACGTTCAATCGCAGAGCGTGTTTTGTATTTTTCTTTATCATTAGGTTGAATGCCGGTGCAAACAGCCCCTTTTCGTCGGGGTATCACAGGGCTCTTTCCACTATCCCGGATTAATTTTCTGACATCAAAAAAGTCAACTCCCTTATCAGCGATGATGTAGCTCACCTTCCTCCCATTTCCCTTTATCCACAGCTCAGTAAAGGCTTTCATATCGGAGCGCTGTCCTTCAGATAGACAGGCACTCCGGAGAAAGCGGCCTGAAAGACCCACGTGAATTTGAGTGCTCACGCCTTTTCGGCCGCGCCCTATCGATTGAGGTCCCTTTTTTTAAGGCTTCCTGAGCCGTGTCGGTGGATGGCGACCGTCGTACTGTCTACCCATGTACAGTCCATTTTGATTTTCTTTTTTTGTTGTAAACGATAAAGCAAGTTCCAGAACAAGCCATTTTCACTCCATCTTTTAAAGCGCATATAAATCGTATGCCAATGACCGTATAAATCAGGTACATCACGCCAAGGGATACCCGTTCTCAATACGTACAAAACAGCTGAAAAAAACTGATAATGACTGATGCTTGCAGGTCTACCTGGACGTTTATCATATTTTATAATATGAGGTTCGATTATTTTTATAAAATCACACTCTTTGAGCGGATAGTGCCTGTTTTTCATTTCTTTATCCCCCTAAAAAACAGAGAATATCTTAACATTAACTTTGTTAACAGTGCCATATATAGAAAGAGCCATTGATTCACTGAAACGAAAAGGTATCGAGATTAATGAGCAACTGGTATCTCATCTTTCCCCTCTGGGTTGGGAACATATTAATCTGAGTGGAGATTATGTCTGGGGTAACAACGTTAAGCTGGGATCAGGAAAATACCGCGCATTACGTGCAGTCGATACTACTCTGTACAAAAAACAGTCTTAGCGTGGGATATTTTCCGTTTTCCAAGTGGACCCATACTATAGCGCATTAATCGCCAGGCAATCAGTTTATCGGGGGTCGATTGGTCGGGTAAGGACAGAGCATTACTGAGCCGCCCTCGCCTGAGGGCGCAGCTTGCGACTTTCGCCGCATTAGGCTCAAGCCTTTCAAAGCCTCTTTGTAGAAGCCGGTGTGGCACAGAGATCCTGGTTATGTAATTGGCGATGACAAACTGGATGAAGTAATATCAAATTATTGAGCGTGTCAGGGCCTCCTTTGACGCGGGGAATAACATGATGAATATGCCATCCAGACTCCTTATCCATGATTTGTTGACATATAGGACATCGTCTTTTTTGCCGACGCCATAGATGCTCTCATTTCTTTCTGCCTGTGAGCGTGTACAGCATCTTTCTCGCTTGTCTTTGCCTTTCCCAAGCAGGATCATAGGGATTGGTCTGGCTGATGATTTTGATGTGTCTTCGGATAGGAGTATCGCTTGCTTTTCTCAGGCAAATAACGACCGGATTGCCGTCAGGCCATCGGATCGATTTATCAGCTGAAAATATCCAGTTACGGGTACTTCTTCGTGAAAAATATCGATTTTTAATCCAACGTTTGCCTTTGTCAGGATGCCTTCGACAACACCATGTCCATAATGCTTTCCATATCTCATGATCAACCTGGCTAAACACCTTTTTTGCACACACGTGTCGATGATAATTAACCCATCCTTGAATAAGAGGATTCAGTAAACCTATTAAATTTACTTGCTTAATCCCGATATTTTGTTTGATGAGTCTACGTGTTTTGCTTAGAAAGGCAGCTATATTTTCTTTTGATGGTTTAATCAGACACGTCTGACGTTGACCCTGTTTTCGAATATTCTGCCCTGGAAAATTAAAGCCTTCCGTAATATGCTTAATCGTGGTTTTCTCCGGAGCTAACTGTAATCCTCTAGCTTGAAGGAAGGTCTCTACCACAGGTTTGACTTCATTTTTTAACAGAGCTTCTGAAGCACCGGTAATAATAAAATCATCGGCATACCGAATGAGATTGACTTTATGGATGACCCATTGTCTTTTTTCCATCCGTTTTTGAAGTGGAGTGCTAATAGTGTTTGTAGCGTGTCTAAACACCAATTGGCCAGCGCAGAAGAAATAATACCTCCTTTCGGCGTACCCGAGGAAGTAGCATGGAGCCGCCCCGTCTCAATATAGCTAAGCGATTTAATTTTAGTTACAATATAAAGAACTAATTAGCATGAGGTCACTATGAGTTATTCAGTGGATTTTCGTCAAAAAGTCCTGAGTATTCGAGAGAAAGAAGGACTGAGCATCAGAGCAACGGCGAAGCGTTTTCACGTAGGTACAGATACTCTCAGGCGTTGGCTCAAGCGAATAGAACCGAAACCCTCGGGTCCGCGTCGAGGCAAGATGGATAAAGAGGCGTTTATCAAAGATGTGGCAGAGTATCCAGATAGCTATCAACGGGAACGGGCGGCCCGTTTCGGGGTGTGCCCCAAAGCCATCTGGCAAGCATTGAAAAGATGGGGTCTGACCTATAAAAAAAACTCTGCGTCATCCCAAGGCAAACGAAGAGGCACGACAGGGGTTCCAGGAAAAAATCGCGGGGTATCAAAAGCAGGGTAAATCTCTGGTTTATCTCGATGAGAGCGGCTTTGCTCACGATATGCCCCGCCTCTACGGATACGCTACACGAGGTCAACGCTGTTTTGGGACTCACGATTGGCAGGCTAAGGGCCGCACTAACGTCATTGGTGCCTTATTAGGGGTCACTCTCATCGCGGTGGGCCTCTTTAACTGCTCCATTAACAGCGATGTTTTTTATGCCTGGGTCACTCAGCTGCTCCTACCCGCTCTTCCTCATCCGTGCGTGATGATGATGGATAACGCTTCTTTCCACAAGCGAAAAGATATTCAACACGCCATTCTCAACGCCGGTCATTCTATTGAATATTTGCCTCCTTATTCGCCCGAGTTCAACCCTATTGAGCACACATGGGCTCAAGCTAAAAGAAAAAGAAGAGAACTTCAATGCGACATCAATACCTTGTTTTCAGAACATATTATGTAACTATTCTTATGTCGTTTAGCTATATAACCCGCTTTGAGCCATTTCCTTAAGACTGCTTTGTTCATCGGAACATTTTGCAATAGCCAATCATGTGAAATATCATCAAAGCAGCGACAAATATCACATTCAAGTATCCATTGAGCTCTATCTTGCTTAGCTAATACAGAGTGACATTGCTCTATAGCATCCGCTGTCGAACGCCCGCTGCGAAAGCCATAAGAATGAGGATCAGCGCTTCTGCTATGGGTTCTAGAGATAACAAGTGAAGGACTTGCATTGCCCTGTTTTTCATACCAGGGATCCCCAAAGCTCGCCGTTGATCCTTTTTCTTCGGAATATAGACCCGCTTTAATGGTAAGGGACGATAACTTCTTAACTTGAGTGTTTCAATCGCTTGGGTTTTACTGGAGGGAGTAGGCCATGTTACACCATTAACCCCAGGTGTGTTTTTACCTTGATTTTCTGTGACGCGTCGTACGGCCAATGCTTTGGCACTGTATGAATGCGTCAGCAGTCGTTGTAAAGCGTTCACTTTACCCCAGCGTTTTTGCTGCCATGCCTTAACAATACGAATTTGAAGCTTTTTCACTTCTCGATAACATTGAGACCATACAATGTTTGTCCAATCACCGCTCAAGTGTGAAGGTGCACCAGGTATGACTGCTCCTGTCATCTGCTTTCCCTCATTCAAAATAGTCAAATATTCTTGTCAAGAAAGACCCAGTGGAAGTTTGTCCACTTTCGCGCAGGAGAATGTTGATTTTATTCGCACCCCTTATCTCAATGATTACGATTGAGCCTTCGCTTTCTCCACTTTCCTTTACCCGCATGATGATCAGCATTTCTTGCGATTTGCCTTGCTCTGAACGAGCCACCCTACGGGCTTACCGTGTTCCGCTTTGATGACATGAATGGGTTAGGTCCTGCCTCTACTCCAGTGATGTTGATGTTCCTGTACTCGTAGAGTCGCCCGAGTAGCCCATCACAACCCTTTTGGTTCAAGCCTGTCAGCATCTTTGGCTGGCGGCTTGATTATGAAGTTTTAAACAGCAGTTCACTTATGTTGACCATACCATTCAGCCTGGCTCGCTGACCGCTTTGATGCTGGCAGTCGTTGGTTTCACCTCGCGGTTCTTCCTTCTCTTACGAAGCGTTTCATTGTCCTGAGCGCTTCAAACCTCGCCGTTACCAGCAACGCTTGGCTCAGTAGGCTAGCACTGGGGAAACAGTGCGTCTTGCTCCCTCTACAGAGTTAAGACAATAATCAAAACGACTTTCACGTCGCACCGATTCAATCAAAATGTAGAGATATCCTTTCCCTTTTTTTGTCTTTAATGAATACAGAATATCGTTTTGATACGCCTTCATGTCTTCATCGACAAAAGACCCCGACTCCACTTTCATCCATCGTCGTGAAATCACACAGGGCTTTTATCTCATCAGGAAGCCATATCTCGAAGAAGTCTTGAGGCGTCTCTTTTTCATGGAGAAACTGGCGAAAAACCGCATCATGGGGGGTTGGGGTGAATTTCTGGGTCATCGTTATACATTCAATGTCAAAATGATTAATGAGCTTATCACAAATGCGTGACAGAACCCTTTCTTGAAAGGAAAGACATCATATTCCCAATCCCCCGCTTAAATTAACAAAAAGAAGGATACATTTGATGAATTTTTTTCATCAAAAATCCCAGATAAGGATGAAATGTTTTGATTATGGGGTCTGACGCTGAGTGGCAGGAAACCCCGAGCTAAGGCATTTTCAAGATTTTATAGACTGTTGAGCGGGCTATGTTTAATTACTGAGATAACGCTGTGGCCCCAATGCCCTTTTGATAAAGCGCTTTCACTTTTTGATGGTTTATCGACCGCTTACGACCAAATTGAACGCCTTTGGCTTTCGCTTCTGTTCGTCCTTCATTCGTTCTTTCCAGAATTCTCTGGCGCTCTGCTTGTGCGACAGCAGAAAGAATGGTAGCCACCATTTTGCCCATCGCCCCTTCTGTGCTCATGCCATCATCCAGCAATCGAATCGCCACGCCCGCTTGGTCAAATTCTTTGATTAACTCGATCATATCAGCGGTGTCTCTTCCTAATCTATCGAGTTTTTTAACCAGAACAACATCTCCCTCTTCTACCTTGAGCCGTAGAAAGTTGAAGGCCATCTCGAGCCGCGTGACTCCCTGTCATTTTATCAGTAAAAATACGGGTATCTTTAACGCCTTCTGATTTCAGCGCCTTGATTTGAATATCCAGGGATTGTTGTCTGGTTGATACACGGGCATAAGCAAAAAGTCTCATAAAAAATGTATCCTGAATCGTTTGATAGACAGTGTGTCTACTTATCTTGAAAAAATCGATTTAAAAGACACTTTATCGGGCTTATTTTTATCTGTCTATTAATTTATAACTTCTTAGAACACCGAGTGAACTATTAGTTCAAATGAGCGTTTTTTTAAAGTAATTAATAACTTAATTATATAAATTATATTAAAAATAACGTAAGTAAACTATTTAGGAACATTTATGCCACTTTCATTTTCTAGAACGATTGCTACTAAAAATATCGTTAACAGCGGTTCTTTATTGCCATACAATACGGTTAGTGCTGCTGATATTTCATCTAATTTATTTAAAGAAATTATTAATGTTAATAACTCTAAACATACGCTGAGCAATGAAACATTAAAGCAAATACTTATTGATTCTTTTGACCCTGCACCCTTTATAAACTCGAGTAATCTTTTTAACGATTTTGAAATATTATCAATCAGAATTTACACTGGGCCAGCGTATAAAAAACTCAACGAGGATTTACGTAACAATAATCAATTGGATAAAAAAAATTCAGCGCTTAATGAAGGATTAAATTCAGCTTTTAAAAAAATCCCTATTAACCAAAAACACATAAAAACTTATCGAATTAGTGATTTTAATGATTTTAAAAGTGAAGGGCAAACCTCTCAGGATGCTGGTTATCTTTCTACTTCCCTCGATGCAGAACTAATAAAAGATATTATTTATATCCCTGGTGGTACAGCTTCGATTATTTTTGGGAAATCCGGTATATGTATAGATGACTTTGCCGTCCTCAGTGATGAAAGGGAAGTGTTATATAATAAAGATACGGAATTTAATATTCTATTTAAAGTAAAAGATGAAAATGGTACAACTAAACGAGTACTTGAAGAAACAATTCTGCCTAAAAATACAGGTAAAGAAGAAAGGCTTATTGAGGCATTAATTTTGCCTTAAAAAAAATGTAAAAGTTTGAATTTAATCTGACATTTCAATATATTTAGTCTGAAATGAAGGAGAGTTAAAAATGAATCAAACAGCAAAAATAATCAAACCAAAATTAGGTTTACTTGAGCTGGCGAAACAACTGGGTAATGTTTAGTCAGCTTGCAAGGTTATGGGGTACAGCAGGGATAGCTATTACCGATTTAAAAAGCTTTACGAACAGGGTGGTGAGACTGCGCTTGTTGAAATAAGCCGAAAAAACCTATCGAAAAAAATCGGGTTGAACCTTATACAGAACAAGCGGTTCTGTCGAAAAAATAATCTGATAGATTAAGGTCAAATACTGACAGCATAGCGCGCGATTTTTATTTATAGTAACCCTATATTTTTATATCTTGGAAAACACCAAAATGATAAAGACATTGCTCAATACTCAGGTTGCTTCTATTAATACTCTGGTAAACCAGAGTATTAATAGAACCCATCCTTTTGGATCGAATCTAAAAGGCGCTAGCGATAGACATATTTCCTTTAATTCTAAGGATCCTTCTTCAAAAAAAGAGGCTGATGAATCCGATGGGGCGGTTAAACCGAGCGTTTACCTGAATGGTTTTCCTTGTGATGTAGCGCCTTTTGAAAACCATAAATGGACTAAAACTAATGAGCTAAACAATGGTATTCCGCAACAATGTAGTAAAGCTGTGGTTGCTCAATTGAAAAACAATAGATTGATTACGGATGAATTAAGCCCTATTGATTCTAATAATCTAAACAATTTTATTCAGCAACAATTTAGCGAAACTGTGGTTGAGCAAGTTGTATCAAAACAAATAGAAAGATTAGAAACAAAGCCTGAATTTTTACAGGGGCCGCCAACGAGTAGATCGATTAATTTTATCTCCGGAAACAACCTTGGTGAGTGGGTGATGCATCAAATAGTGCAATATGGTGAGGAGCCGTTAGCAGGCAATCCAGACAGTGAAAGACCCTTTGTCCAGCTTGATTGTCGCATTCATTTTCTACAGGGCAAGCCAGTAAAAAATGAATTGTTGGTTCAAGGAAATGCCAATGCTGGTTCTGCATTAAAAATTCTTGATACGCGTTCAATGAAAACCAGAATATGGCAGTGGATTAGCAGTTTTTTTACCGGAAGTAAGACTGCGCTAGTTGACAGGATTAAAAAGAGTGCTCCGTTAAATACGTTTCAAGGGTTAAATACAGTATCGGTTAAACCTGCTTTAGATGAAATGAATACATCGGTGGGTGAGGTTGGTTCTAACGATTTTCCAAATTCGACAAATGGGCAAAATGTTTCGACTGTTCTGACTGCGAACACTAAATCTCTATTAGCAAACTTAGATGAAACTCAAAAAGTGCAAAATACTGAATTAAATGTCAATCATCTACAAAGTGATGCCAAAGTGGTTGAAGGCAAATTTTCCCCGGAGCTGTCAGAGTGTCAGCAGTTAGAAACAATATACCCTAACCACCGATCAAGTACGGATTCTGGAAAGAATACTATATTAAATAATGAGCCGTTATTAGCTAAACCGATTGAAGGTTCAAAAGAAGAAGTCGCTGCAGTTGCTAAACCACCGGTTAAAGGTAAGCTCGCAGTAAATAGGAAAGCCAGTAATCAAACAAAATCAAACCTAGAACAAGAAATGGCTAAATTAGATGAAACGAGAAAATTTATAGAAACTAAATTAGTTAAAGCTGAAGAAAATAGACAAGCTCTTCTAGATAAGAAAACTCATATGAATCGGAATAAATACGTTAATATGGTTAAAGCTAACCTCCTTGAACTTGAGAAATTGCGGCAGGAGAAGTCGGCTAACGATGTACTTCGTAAGAAAAATCTCACTGAATTAGCGGCGTTAAAGAAAAAAATTGCAGATAACGAAAGATCTGAACGCGCTAGGGTTGGGCAGCAGCGAAAGCAAAAACAGGTTCTGTCGAAAAAATAATCTGAAGCGCTGGGTGTCTTTATTCAGGACACAGTTAGTCTGCTAAAGAATAAAACTGTTTCCAGGCTGGGATAGTGCCTGGGTTTTCGAGCTGTCCTTTTTTGAGCATCGGGTGTAGCTCAATTCCTGCAATAGTGGCCTCTGCTGTTTTAAACGATTTAAATCCCAGCGTAGACTGAGTGATGCGTTTAATGCCCCGATGGTCTTGCTCTACCAGATTATTCAGGTATTTTATTCGGCTCACCTCAATCCACAAAGGCAATAGTCCGTAGAGGCATAAAAGGGTATTATCTGTAGTGGCATAGTTAATTTGGCCACCTGATAAAAACCAGGTGATAGACTCACGTTATCAAAAAAGGGGGAACAATGAACAAAAAACACAAACTCCCCTACAGCCCTGAATTTAAGCTAGAAGGGGCTCAATGAGTGACAAAACAAGGATATAGGGGGATAGAAGGAGCAAAAGCCATGGGCGTGAGTATCATCGCCCTCCGTGATGGGGTGAGGCGGTCAATGAGCGAAAAAAGTGGACAAACTATTTCCCAAGGTAAAACAATGACAGCAGACCAACAACGGATTCAAGAGCTGGAAGCCAAACTCCGCAAGGTTGAACGGGAGAAAGATATCCTCAAAAAGGCTTCATCTCTCTTAATGTCAGAGTTCCTGAACACTTCCCGTGAGTAGAGAAACTTAAGAAGAGCCATGCAGTGACACGCTGATGTCAAGTGTTTGGGATACATCGAAGCCGTTATCAATATTGGGTAAAGGGGGTTAATAGAATCAAGCCTGAACAGATAGAGTGACAAGCTCAGGTACGTCAGGAGCAAGAACGATGTCTGCCATGGTATCAGAACGGGGTATTCCGCCAAGTCGCTATCGGGCAACGAGAGTCATGCGTCAGTTGTAACCGGTCAGCCATCAGCCACCGACTCATCAATATAAAAAGGCGAGACAGGAACATCAGGCTATTCCTGACGTGTGAGCGCGTCAGTTTTCTGTGGCTGCCCCTCATCAGATGTGACCTATCTCTGGGCAGGGAATCGTTGGACCTGTCTAGCCGTACTGATAGACCTGTTTGCACGTAAACCGACAGGATGGGCCCTCTCTTCTTCCCCAGACAGTGAATTCACCTGCAAGGCATTGTGGATGGCTTATGAATCAAGAGGACGCCCCAACGGCGTCAGGTTTCATTCAGCTCAAGGTTGCCATGACACGAGCCTGACGTTCAGGCAGCCACTCTGGCGCTATCGTATGACCCAAAGTCTCAGCCGTAAAGGTCATTGTTGGGACAACTCTCCTATCGAACGCCTGTTCAGAAGCCTCAAAACAGAATGGGTACCCAAAGCAGGGTATCCAACTCAACAAGAAGCCAGGCGGGATCTTGTTGATGATCTCATTGGCTACTACAGTCAAACGCGGCCTCATCAATACAACGGGGGATGAACGCCAAATGAACCGCAGCGGTTGTACTGGAAAAAACACAAGATACTGGCCTGTTTTACTTGACCACTACAGACAGGCCAATGGGTGGCATAGTCGTTACAAAGTTTTAAGCAACGGGCCGCATCCGGATTCACTGACTCGTAGTTATCCAGGGTGACATCGGAAAAGCGTTCAGGCAGGTTCAAATTATCCATCAGCGTTTTAATTTTTGAGCGCTTGCGGTATTTTTCCTGCTCTGCTTCCGCTTGCTGTAACTCAGATAATTTTTCGCTCAGGCAAGCAGGGCATTCGGTTTTTGTCTCAATCTCTTTGCCGTAGAGTGCTATCTGCGGCAACGTTGTTTGAATACGCCGTGCCTGTCACAGATGGCGTTTCTTTCCTCACAAACCGTGTGCTCTAGTGGCTTGGGGGGCACACTCAGGTCTGCCAGCTTTTGGCGAACAGTGGTCATTTCTGCGCTGTAGTTCATAGAACCTCCCTCGACAAACACTCCCTCGCCCAATCAGGGAGCTGCGGTTCTCCATAGTCTTTGTCAGCAAAGCTATCTGCGACAAAGTGGGCCTTGGGTTGCTGGGTTCGTGCCGGTTGTTGCGGCTCGAAGAGCCCTTGCCAGCCGTTGGCGATACTGGCGTTGATAATGGCTTCCGGCTGATGCCCATTGTCTCGGCACTGGCCTGGCAGCTTGATAGCCTGAATCACCGTCTGCTGGGATTTAATCGGCTTGTTGATTTCCTTTCGGTACTGCACCCAAGCATCCCAGATGGGTTTGGGTAGCCAAGTGGGAAGTTCTGGTGAGCTTTGGTCAAACGATTTTGATTTTTCCGCAAGGGGGACTATAGGGGGTTTATTTGGTTTTAATATATTGTCTTTTGTAGTTTGTCTTTTGTGTTTGCCTGATTCGGGTAAGACTTTATGTTATTACCTGATTCAGGTAACTTGTCATGACTTAATTGGGATAACTGTACCTCATTTGGGTAATCGTTCGGTTGATTACCTGATTCGGGTAACATTTCATTCACACAAGTCTTATCTTTCCACTCACTCAGGCATTGATTTATTCCTACAAACCGTCCTGATGAGATAAGGATTTTTCTTTTAAGTAATGCACTTTTAGCTGCTGAGCATTTATGCGGCAACAGTCCTGTTAATTCCGATATCTGCCAATTACTCACCCAGTCTATTTTTTTGTTATAGCCATAGGTTTTTCTAATAATTGCCATAACAACCAAAAGTTGGTGTTGTGTTAAACCTGCGGTTAGTATCCCCTCAAGAAGTTCATTTGAAATTCTGGTGTATCCTTCTTCCAGATCAATAACATTAATTTTATTTTCTTCTTTCTGAGCTTCAAAATCAGCATAGGTAACATTAGTCATGACATGGCTCCTGTAAATTGTTTTCTTTAAATAAATAGGCGTTTGATAAGCTACTTCTCAATTCCCATTTATCGATTTCATGTAAAATGACATCAATGTCTTTGCACAGATAATCCAAAATTTCAGGGAGCTACGGGATGGGTCTAAATTCAGCTTCTCCCGCTTCAAGATACTTATAGATGTTGGCGGCAACTTCTCTTGATCTAATTAATCTGCTATGACTTTCGTGACTAATTTCAAGCTTTATTTTTTCCTGCTGGGCAGGGGAGATATCAACAATTCTCATGTTAATTTCCCCCTATGCAAGTACGTACAGGTTGACGACCGGCCCAGATTAGGCGGCTATATTTGAACATGGAGTGGAAGGTACGGCAGTCTTGGCGTGTAAATGACACTTTGCCGTAAGGCTCAGTCGCGTATTCTGGGATAATCCAGTAGGTATCAATAAACTCAAGGCGAGTTGGGGTGGTAGCAACCATAGCGGTGGCCTCCTTCGTGGGTTCTTTCAAACCTCGCATCCCGATGCTAAACGGGGTGGCGAGACGTAACAGGGTTAGCATACCGGCCACGAAGAACCCGGCGAGACTTGCGTCTCCCCCGCTACGTCCCACCATATTTAGGGGCGCAACGCTGGTTATCACGGACGCAAAAAAACCGCTTACGCGGCTAGTGTCCGCTTCATGGATTGGGATGCTAAACCCGGCACCCGTTTTGTTGGGGTGCTGGATAGAATATAGCGCATGTTTCGTCCTTGCGTCAATTCATCCATTCGTTGTTTGCCGAAAATCGGTTCATCATGACGTTTAATTAGGCTGCTATTTCTAGATTTGACAGTTTCGCCAATTTAGCAATCCCTTTAGGCGTGATACGAACCTGTGTTTTTGTTTCATTAATGCCATTAGTGTGCGTAATCGTTGTTACTTTGTGCTCAATCAATCCCTGTTGAATTTTGTCCTGATAAGCAATCCACGGACTGCCTAATCGTCTGTAAATCCATTTATTTTCACTCAGGAAATCAAACAGGTCTTTGGGGCGTAGTTGTAATTGTTTAGCGGCATCAGTCACGCACATAGCATCATCGGATCTGGCGATTCGCTCTAAGGCGGCTACATCAGGTTTCATTTCTTCTATTTTATGAGTGAGTTCTTTGTTGTGTTTCTTTTCTTGTAATAAGTTTTCCAATACAGCAATTTCATCATTAGGATTAAATCCAAGTAATTTCTCTTGCTCTAGCTGTTGCCATCTATCGACTAATCTTGCTGTAAATTCAGGACAGAGTTGAGCAACCACAATGATACTGTCTCGTTTCCCTTGTTCACCCTGAAACATATAAACTTCAGTGAAACGATTTGGGCTATTTGATTGTTTATTCTCAACTTTCCTCACTGGGGGAAGTTGAATAGTGCCATGGTTTGCAAGGCGTTCTATTGATTGTTTAACTTTGTCATGGCGACTTCCAACGAGTTCAGCAATTTCTAACGAAATCATTTGAAGTTTACTAATGATTAAATTCATATTAGGTACCATTTAGCTCATGTTTTGCTCTTTCGTCAATGCGTACATGGGTTTATGCCACAATTCCGTTATAGCTTTGGATGCAGCAATAATACGAGCGACAATAAAGCCCTGATTAATAATAGTTCTATGCCACCTGACCATATTTTTCGTGGGTAAACTGACCGTTCCAGTCTTTCTTCATTGGTAGCTTATCTTTGAGATATTGCTGATATAACCATGAAGCCCCTTTCTTTAGCAGAACAATTTTGTAACACTGACGTTGCCCAAAACCCGTTGTTGCAATATAGGGTGACTCGGTTAAATATTTATCGCGTGAATAAGCCTGTACTCGCCAGACATGAGACTTGTAGATATCCTTTTCTGCATTGTAGAGAAAATGACGCGATTCGAGAAAAAGGTTGACCTGGTTAATGTTTACGCCATTAAGCTGTTTGCAAAACTGGACGGGGGACATACCAACCTGTAACAGGTTTTGTAAGCAATCAATTTCGGTTTCAAGTTGTTGAACCTGTACACCTAACAGTTGAACTTTTTTGTGTTGCTCAGCCCAGGCAATTTCGGATTCAGCAGGGTCAAGGAAATTAGGTAAGCCTAAAGTTGTTGGGTCATTCGGTAGTGATTTTTGATTAAAGTAAGCAGATTCCATTTTTTCAAAGAAAGACCAGGCTTCATCGGTATCAACAATTTTTGACATACGAGCTGCGCCTTTTTCTGTCCACAAAATCTGCTGACTTGTATATTTACTAACCAACCCGATATTATCGGGTACCCTCTTAAACTGTTGTAATTCATTACCTTCCAGCTTGAAATAATGGATACCTTCGACAAAACGAGATTTATGGTTTGCTAGATTAGCTTGAATGTTTTTCATGCTGGCACCATACCCTTTAGCAAGGGTTTCTGTAGTAACAACACGAATATTTTTCCACTCGATAATAGGTAATTGATTAGAATCGATAGTAATTAATTCAGTTTGCACCGCGGCTTTCCTTTAGTGAGCCAGGTATGATGCAGGTTGAATTGCAAAGAAATTAAATGAATTTTGTTGAAAGGTGTTGACGGGGTACAATTTTGCTTGTTGACCCTGAAGCGTTTAAACTCGACTTAAAAAGGAGATACAACAATGGGCCAGGTTGCATTTGATACTCAAGAATTCGTCGAAACCCTTGAAAACGCAGGGTTGCCGAAAGAGCAGGCCAGAGCGATTTCTATCGCTGTTCGCAAGTCACACGAAGTGGCGGATGTAGCGACGAAGACCGATATCGCTGAGGTAAAACGCGATTTAGAAGACATACGTAAGGATTTATCTGCTGAGATTGCAGAAGTTCGTAAGGACATGGAAAATCGGTTTGACAAACTGGGGTTACAATTAACAGTCAGATTAGGTGGTATGTTAATACTCGCAGTAGGTGCGCTTACAGCTATTCTCAAACTTGTCCTCTAAATTAACCCTCAAAAAGGGATGTCATCGTCCAATTGATGTGATGTCGCACTTTCTGTTTGACTTGCTAACGGTTGATTTTGCTGAAGTTTATTTTCCTGCTTACTGGAAAAATCCATCTCGTTAACTAGAACAACAGCGGTTGTTTTTTCTATGCCGTCTTTGCCAGTCCAGCTTTCGAGCAAAAATTGCCCAATCACGGTCACTTTGGTTCCTCTAGTCAGATAAATGGGCAACTTTTCAGCTTTGACACCAAACATCCGACACTGCACCCAAGAGATTTTCTCATGCTCACCGTATCCTTGCTTGACAGGTAAAGAGAATGTGGCAATCAGTTTACCGTTTGCGGTGCTACGAGTCGTACAGTCGCCGCCAAGATTGCCGGAGAATATCACGGTGTTTATTGTCATTATGTTGTCTCGCTTATGATTGATGATGTCAATCAACTTTTTTCTATGACATCACAGGTAGTGGCAACTAGGTTAAGAAACACTTTTCTTCTTGCTCGAAGTTGATTAGTCTCTTCTTCGTAATCTTTGCGATACAACCTATATTGAACCTTTGAATTGGTGTATAAAACATTTGTAATGAATGCACCTCTGTACGAAGTGCATTGGTTATAAATATTTTATTGTGCATCATTGCCGCCCATCCTAGGCACCCGCCGAGCACCCGCGCCGTTCGAGTATGTTAAAACAATTACCTGTACACCTTGTCGATGTACGCCAGTTCAATTTGTTTATGAACTTGTGTTCAAAGTTCTTGCCTGGTTTACAATCCAAGCCATTTAAGCCAAGCGCCTCGCTCTTTTGCAGGACGGTTAAAGTAGGCTTCTCGTACTATGCAATTAAATTCTGAGATGACTACCCAGCGTTCACCAACACGCGCCGCAGCTGCTTCAGGATCGGTTAACTCAACAACAGGTAATTTGTTGTTGGTTATCATTTTCCTGACCGCGGTTTCTGGCTTTCCGATCAACTCGGCAAACTTTTCTATCGTTACCGCTTCAACGGGATATTGCCCTGTGTAGTCACTCTTAATCATTCGTGCCTCATGTCTTCCAGACCGCTGTAGACCTTTCCTGACCCTTTAAATATCAAAACAGAGCTTGACATCTGTTATGCTTAACACTGGGTGCACTTGCCTGAATTGACCTGATTTGTGGTGGATTTCTCAGCATTTGCTTAAGAAAACATCCTTTATAAAGGATGTTTTAAACATAATAATCCTGAGGAAAGGATAATGTCAAGTGAGTATGGAAAAAAACTAAAAGATATTCGTCATGCAGAAGGGCTTACTCAACCAGAATTTTCAGCATTAACTGGTATAAGCCTTGGAGCAATACGAAATTACGAAACAGGACAGAGCGGAGTAGGGTTAAACGTTATTGATAAAATTGTGAAACACCCTAAATTGAATAAATATACTATGTGGCTAATGTCCGATAAAACAGCACCAAATGCCGGACAAATTGAACCGGCTTTCTCTCTCAGTGGCTCAGAGGTCTCGGAGAGAAGGATCAAAGAAAATCCTTCCATACGAAGGAGAATGATTGTTAGCACTACATGATTTCTGGATGTTTGCAGAAACAATAATGTTATAATTTATAAGGTTTTTGTTGAACAAAGGAATTAATTCAATGGAATACAACTTCGAGGTGGCAGGAATTTATTATGACAATAAAGATGGAACATCAAGAAAAGATTTTATTAAAAAACATTTAGATATTGACGACTACACTAAAATCAATGTTAGTTTAATTCGCCATGGTGGAAACAAGCATGACAGAAATGCAATAGGTGTTTATATTTCAAAATCAGGATTTTTTGGATTCAATAACTTAATGATTGGCTTTGTTCCTCGTGAAGATGTTAAAGAAATATCGCCAATGTTAAAAGAAGGAGGAGAAATTACATCGACTGAAATTTACAAAGTATGGCTGCCTTCGTGGAGTGATAACGCCACACCGTATGTTCATATCACCATAAATACTAATTGGACAGAAAATGATGTTGAAGAAATGTACAAGCGTATTAAAGATGAGCGAAGAAAAAAGCGTCTTGGAAAAAGGAGTATGTCATCTGCAACTGATAAAAACAATGTAATAATTAAAAAAGTAATAAACTACATACTTAATATAGCAATATTAATTGCTGTTTATTTTTTAATATTCAAATAAAAACATACTCAATTAACTTGAAGATGTAGGAAATAGCGTTTAATATTTTCTCGCGCTACACCATCAGATAGAAGCTGTTTTGCCAGTTGAAGATTAGCTTCTTTAACCCCATCCTGTCGGCCTAACTGGGTAGCCTCTAGCTTCACCTTTTGCTTCAAGCTGTTCTGCAATCGTCATAACATCCTCCCGATAATCAGTTGCTTTCTCTGCAATCTGATGCAAAATTGCTTTGCATGCGAAGCATTATTCGGTTCGTCGTAAAAAAGTTACTACTCAGACATCTTATTACCCAAATATCCAAGATGGATCCAAACTCAATAATGTTTCTCGACCTCAATTAATTTTTCCATATATTTTGATTTTTTATCGTTATCCATTTTACCTATCTTTTTACATTCATTTGACCCGGCATTTATGGTAGATACTATCGTCCCCTCATTTTTTGATGGGGTAATAAATATGATCTTTTTGATGGGTGGTGCGTCTTGTATTTCTTTCTTGATTAGAAAATTGTCCCGTTCTAAATCACTTAGAATTTCTCCATTCAAAGCCCTCTTTGTTATTTCATCATTATAATTAATATAACAAAAAGTAGTAAAATGTACTGTTGCATTCGAATACTCTTCATCTATTTCATTTGCCACTCTTCTTGTTTTCATTTTAATAATAAGTACTCCATCTTTTAATCCATATGATTCTATTATGAACGGTTTTAGCCAATTATGAATTGGTTTTGATATAACATCTGAATCAGTAGGAACAGTAACAATGTTATCTGTACTTCTTTTGCATTTCACTAGCATGAACATTAGAATAAAAAATATTATGCAAACAAGAATATCTTTGAATGAAACTTTCCAAAATAAATGCTTATTCAAATAATCATCTATATTTTTCAATCGCTAATTCTTTCTTCGGGTGAAAGTTGGGAAGTCATCAATACGCCTTTACGTTTTCACCATGAAAATTTTTAATGTTTGACCCATTGACTTCTTGCTCTAATTAGGTGCATTTCAGTTTGAGTATGAAAAATCTTGCCATTGTTCTTCGTTAATTATTTTTAATGGAATACCTTTCTCATCTCTATAGTGAACCGCCTTCTCAATTTTTCTACCATGTGAAGTATATCGCCAATTTTTAGAACTCATAGTTCCCACTATTAAATAATCTAACTTTTTTGTAACATTACCTATTACATTTGCCCCTTGCCGAATGATCTCTTGTTCACATACACTGCGTTTACCGTAAATAAATTCACCAGTAAGACAAACTGTTTTTCCTGATGCTTCAAATTTATTAATAATATCAATAGGTAATTGAGTTGCGAACCCATCAACAACCCCAGACTCAATATCACACCCAGTAAAAGAAATTAATGTTTTTCTTAAAAATTCTCTTTCTTCTTCTGTAACAATAGAATCTTGTAATATATATTTTACAATATCGTAAATAATTTTACCTGGATAATTTTTTTTAAGATTATCGTTTTTTGACAAAAACCACTTAAGGTATTTTATTTCTGAATCATTTAATTCTTTATCTGATAGTATGCCTTTGCATAATCCTTCAAATAAATGCCTATCTGATTCAATTGAATTTAAATGAAGATAAGGAAGCTCCAACAAGTTTTTTTGAATTATAATTAAATCTTTTTTAATTTCATTTAGTTCAGTAGAATCAATAGTTTCATCAGCTAAAACATCAGATATTCTACGCCGAATAGATTTAAAACAAAAATTATCACTAATCTCATTCGCATTAAGAAGCCAAGTGTCTAAGTATAAAATTTCTTGCGAATTAACACAGCCATCACAGATAATTCCATCTATGATACTAATCAAGTTAGCAAAATGTTTATCTCGATTTCTAAAGTAATTAAACCTGTTAAACTTTTCCACACCTAATTTCCCTATTAGGGCGTTAATAATTATTCACATTTAAGCTAGAGGCAAGCTGGCTTCTTGCCTCACAGTTGATCTAGTTCACTATCTGAAAGGCCGGTATAGCGCTTAACATTTGTGCGATCTATACCATCAGATAGAAGCTGCTGTGCTAACTCCTTGTTAGCATCCTGTCGGCCTAGCTGATAGCCTTCTTGCTTGCCTTGCTGGATACCTCTAGCCTCGCCTTTAGCTTCTAACTGTTCTGCAATCGTCATAAAATCCTCCCGGTAAGTCGGTGCTTTTTCCGCAAGGGTTCGGATAAATCCCTCGCCGTCAATCGTATTTCCTGCCTGAGCTATATAATATAATAAACTCTTGCATTGTTCTTTGGAATACTTCCACTTTTCTATTAGATTAGCTAACTCTACAGCAAGTTCCAACATATCCCGTCGTCGGATATGGTCGGGTAGCAACGTGACATCTCTGTCACGCCGCCCCCTAAGAACGGTACGTGCAAGTTTCCCCGCATACCGCTCAAGCCTTTAATAAGTTACGATACTATACGATCGTAACCAGCAGCCCTACTATGTTTTTGTCGATGGCAATTGGGATGTAAGAGTTCAAGATTACTCAGTTCATTTCCGCCTCCTTTCACTCTTTCGACTTTATGGTGTATGTTCCAGCCAGTTTCTTGAGTAATTAATTGGTTGCAGCACAAACAGCGTTTATCTTGTTTTATCCATAGTGGTATGACTTTCTTACTTTCCCACGGCTTTTGTTTTCCAGGTATTTTCTAGCCTTTTTTCGAAATATATTTCCCATTCTTTATCGAATGCGCAGGCTTCACTTCTGATTTTTATATGGCGCTTTATAGGTGTGGAAGAGGCTTTGTACAGTGTGAACATTTTGCCTTCTGGCGATTTTCCACTGAACACCCATTGGTTATTCCCTTGAACGGTAAAGTATTTTTTTCTTACCCAATATTTACCTTTCTTTGGGTGACGTCTTAAACACCATTTCCACAAAACTTGCCAAATCAGATGATCGATTTTAGAAAAGGTTTTTTTCGCCACAACATGTCGATGGTAATTTACCCACCCTCTCATTATCGGGTTGAATTGAGTTATCAGTTTCCATGCGCTACTTGACCTTTCCTTCTTTATCGTGGTTCTCATTTTCTTCAAAAAGTTTGTGAGATTTTTTTTGGCGGGTGTTATTAAAAATTTGCCGTTAAAAGATCTCACATTCTGTCCTAAAAAATTAAACCCTTCACTAATATGGATAATCCCCGTTTTTTCTTGTGATAGACGCAAGCCTCTTTAGACCATAAAATGGGATAAAAGCCGATATTTTAAGTGTGATTTAACAATGAGTTAAATTTTATTATGACCTGTGATTTTCATCAAAAATAGGGATTAATTCAGTTTCATAAATTTGATCGAATATGACTTACTCAGTCAAAAATTAATTTTTAGCTTATTCATACTCTCGTACTTTATCTCTTTAAAAACAGCATTTAGGTATTTGCTTGATGGTTTCATGGCCTCTATTTTGTCAAATAAAATGCGCGTTTTTTGATAGTTTTGTTTGTTAAAAAAATATTAAAATTAACTATTTAACCTGTTATAACTTTTTAACTTTAATGGAAAGAATGTTATGAGACCTATATCGTCAACATCGTCAACATCGTCAACATCGTCAACATCGTCAACATCGTCAACACAGAAGTTTGTAAAAAGCATTCAAACTGTATCTAATTCAACATCATCTATTCCTCATCACATTTCCCCGAACCCGAAAAGTAGTCGGTATATAGAAGACAGCAAAAACTTCTTTCATAAAGAGACAAAAACGAAGCCAAATCAAATCACTAGTTTCAATAAAAAAAATAAAGGCCATTTTGAAAATAAATATAAATCACATAAGTGGACATTCATAAAAAATTATCGTGAGAAAGAATTACCAGTATTTGCTAATGAGGTTACAGCATACCAATATAAGATTATTGCCCAAAAACAGGGGTTTTATGGAGAGCTGCCTCAGCTAATTAAAAGAAAAAACGTTGAAAATAATGAGACTCTAGATTTGACAAAAGGCAAAGAGGGAGATGAACTCCTTAATATTTTCTTTGAAAAAACCCCGAATGGAAAATCGACAAAACGAATAATGGATGATTTTGGTTTGCGTGCAACAGCGGTTAGACGCGGTACAGATTCTTATTTAAAACGTTTCTTACAAGAGCCGTTCCTTGTTGCTGATTTTTATATTGACGTAGAGTCAGTGAACTCAAAGTTAACAACAAAATAAACTGGGGTGAGCCTGTCAATAAATTTGTGTAAATAACTAAAAACTCGATATTTAAAGTGTGATTTAACAATGAGTTAAATTTTATTATGACCTGTGATTTTGCTCAAAATCAGGACATTCAGTGCTTTTTTCAATCTTTCATTTTCCAGTCACGTTCCTTTCTTAAACTTCCTTCCCGCCGGACGCCCTTATCATATAAACAGTTGGGCACGGTGGTCATTAAAAATGATATTTGACCCCGATGGTACCTCGGGTGTCTTGCGTACTTTTCCCCCCAGTTTGTTGAGCCAAATCTCCCCATACATCTAAACGCGCACGGATTAATGTCCGCACACATTCCCAGAGAGCAAGATATGACACATGCCCAGCCGCCAGAACGCCTCAGGTTCATACAACCCATGCCCGAACCCGTGTTGCGCGACCTGTTGCAACAACCCGCCGCCCGCACAAAAAAAGTGAGCCCCCGCTTCCGCTTCATTGACCTGTTCGCCGGCATTGGCGGCATCCGTATGGGCTTCGATGCTCAGGGCGGTGAATGCGTTTTTACCAGCGAATGGAACAGGTTCTCAAAAAAGACCTACATTCAGAACTACGGCGCCCCTCATCCGTTTGTGGGTGACATCGTTCCATATCCGGCAGAGGACGTGCCGGACCATGATGTACTGCTCGCCGGCTTCCCCTGCCAGCCGTTCAGTATTGCGGGCGTCAGCAAAAAGAATTCGCTGGGCCGCCCACATGGTTTCGAATGCACCACGCAGGGAACCCTGTTCTTTGACGTGGCCCGTATCATCGCCACCAGACGCCCTTGGGCGTTCCTGCTGGAAAACGTCAAGAACCTGCTTTCACACAACAAGGGCCACACCTTCAACGTCATCCTGCAAACGCTCAGGGACGAGCTGGGCTATGATGTGCATTACAGGGTAATCGACGGGCAGCACTTCACACCGCAGCATCGCGAACGAATCATCATCGTCGGTTTCCGCGAAAAAACGGGCTTCTCATGGGATGACCTGAAACTACCGGAAGAAGGTCCGCGCCTTGCGTCAATTCTGCACAGGACGGATGGCACAGAGCCGGTGCTCCCCTGGGATGGAGAGCGCTTTTTCGATCACGACAGGCGGGCCGTGCCGCTCCGATACACGTTGACGCCCAACCTGTGGGCCTACCTTCAGGCCTATGCAGACAAGCACCGCGCCGCCGGCAATGGGTTCGGATTTGGTATCGTCTATCCCGATAGTGTGACACGCACACTGTCAGCCCGGTATCACAAGGACGGGTCAGAAATCCTTGTATGGCAGGGCAGCAACAAACGGCCGAGACGCCTGACGCCACGTGAATGCGCCCGCCTGATGGGCTTCCCTGACGCTTTCCAGATACCTGTCAGTGATACACAGGCTTACCGTCAGTTCGGCAATAGCGTCGTCATGCCGGTCATGCAGGAAGTCGCCCGCATCATGACGCCCCACGTGCGGGCTCAGATCGCGCATGAACGAGACGGCACCTCACTTGCATTGCCCCTGTTTTCCTGATGGTTGACGTAGTAGACCGCGCGACACGTAGCCGAAGGAAGTAAGTGCAAATACAAAAACGTATTTTGGAGAGAAATCAATTTATTTACAGATAGTTCAATAAAAATTTACATAAATAAACGGTGTTTGACGTTTTTTAAATTGAAACTTATAAAATATTTTGAATTAAAAAATCTCAAAGTTTAAAAATGATTTAATAAAATAAATTATCCAAAACTGGATTTAAGAAACGTAAATGATATTTAAAAGTCTGAATGCCCACATTGCGCGTTTTAGCTATAAAAAAATAAATAATATGAAAATTTTCATAAAAAAATACCTTATACACCTCTGATAAAAGAAGAACTTGATATAAAGCTTAATGCTTCGAAAGAAAGAATTGCTTTTTTGCTCAATCATTTACAAAAAAATGATGACTTGAAAAGTTTTCACAAAAAGAGGCTTAAAATAAGTATTTTTAAAGACTTAAATTTTTACATTCAAATTTAAAACAAATAAACATATTTAAATTATTTTTAGGAAATAAATGAGCTTAATTACCAATACTACTATAAGAAATATTTTAGGAATAAATTTTAGTGAATCAGAGTTAAAGTTGTTAGAGTCAAAAAGATTAACACCAACATCAATTAAAAATAGTCCTAGACTTTTAAAACGATTAGAAAGAACACATAAAAAAACTTTTAATGAAAATAAAAAAGTGGCTATTAAAACTTTTATTAAAGAATTAACTGTTTCTAAAGATAAGAAAATAGAACAAAATCCCCACTTTCTATCAGATAAAAATATAACTATATTTCCTTCATTTCAGGATCTAAAACCGCTAAAAATTGATTCTCAAGCTAAAAATATTAAACAGGGTCACTGCCCTCAAGAAAAAAAATTTTGCGTCACAATAAATCAAAAAAATTTAGGAAGTATTTTATCTGATGACCGATATGTGTTTATTGTTGTTCCTTCCCTTAATTCTAAGACTAAGTTCGAAATTATCAGTACCTGTGAAGGGCAATTCTCTTCTGATGGAAAGAGAATTGGTCACGTATCTCTGGCAATGAGCGAAAGTGGTAGACTAGACGTTTATTATGCAGGAATGTTTGAGGTAGAAAATGGAAACATAAATAATTGGAGTAATGAAAGTGGCCATTACAAAACCGATATGAATATTCATAAAAAAGTGGCTCGCTATATGTCGGCTTTCCCTCCAGAAAAATTTAAAGAATTTCGTTAATAATATTTAAAACACGTCTGCATCCTGTGATGGTTTACAGCTTTCTTGGTTAGACAGCACTATTAACAAAATAATGATGATTCATCGAATAAAAAGGGGATTGATGAAAAAATCATTTGATATTTATCATGTATGTGGTCAGATAATAAAAAAATAAATCATTCAGTTATTTAAGGTCCCTCAATATAAGGTCTTTCTAAATTTCAGGAGTTTTTGATATGAACGTTAACCATTCTACTTCAAATCAGCCCTTACTTAGAGATGATAAAGTTTACAATGACTCACAAGAAAGACCTGTCGGCATCGCAACTCAAATAGACAAAGTGACAAATTGTGTCACAGACCCCAAAACAGATTCCACAAAAATTCCAACCATGACACCTGAAGATAAAAGTAAAATGGACGAACTTTTCAACCGCTGCTTTAATGCCGGAGAAGCAATTTCAAAAGCCTTAAAGCAATAAATGAGAGATCGTTTAACGAAGTCGGTCATAAATTTTCAGCGGCCAAACAAATAAAAACACCTGTAATCCTACCCCCTCGGCACTTCAGGCCAGGTGATTTCCCCCGCCTTGGGGTCGAGTCGATGGAGGGCGACACGATAGGCTTTCCAGTTCTTGAGAGCCTGGACCTCTTGTTCGGTCGCTATCCCTAGTTCTACCGCATCGGCCAGCGGGCCTATGGCTTTGCTCGCTCTGTCCATCCATTTTTCTTTTTCCCTCGCCGCTTGCCGCGTCCGTTCTGCCTCTGTATAGGTTCCTCTCACCACTTGATGACCGTCAAAAATCCATTCTCCATTATTTTCTGCGCCCTCAGGCAGCGAATCCAGCTCGACAATATTGCAATTTAAAGGGAATAAGGTAGAAGCATCTCTCGCGATAGAGACCACCGTGTTTTTTTCATCAAACATCACTTTGAATGTGTCTGGCTGAAACGTTTTTTGAAGGTCATACCAATCATCGCCGTTTTCATCCTGTAGGTATGAAGCATTGATGTTGTATTTCAACTCCCTTTGTTTTTCTGATAATGCTTCAATATCTGTCTTGTTAAAATTTTTATACATCTTCATCACATTATCCCTGCCCTACGGTTATCCACTGCCCATTAATATTTTTCTGTATGAATCGGTAATAGGCATAGCTTTTTATCTCCCAGAGACCATCCGTTTTAAACCCAGTGACCACGGCGCCTGCGGAAAGTTGTCGGTCATAGGTCTGAACACTCATGAGTTGCACACTGGATAATCTGATGTCCCGGACAAAGGTACGATTGACTTCCTCCCAGGGGGCCCGGCTTTGTACGGCTTCCGTGATTTTGGTGGTGATCCATTGATTTAAGAGCCCGCCCCAGCACTCTCCGTCAATATTGCCATCTTCTTGATAGGTCGCGGTTTTTCCGTTCTTTGACACCCTGAGGGTGTCGTTCACTTGAATTTGTCCCTGCACTTCACCGCCGTGCCGTTTATCCAGTGCATTTTTTGCACAATCGACCGTTTCTGACAACCCCAGATTTTCTATAAATTGATGTTTATCCGGGATGTCTGAGCCGTTTTGCTTTTGAGATAAAAATACTGAGTTTAGAATCTCAAAAATCTGTGTGTCATCATCAGGATTTAATACACCCCCATTTTTGGTAATAACATGACATAGCTCACGCTGTATGGTATTAAACCACTTAGCAGGTAATAATGTGGGGCTTACCCCACCAGCCACATTACCATTGGTAAATTCACCGTCTGGCGTCGCGGTATTGGTAATATCGCCAATTTTTTGCATAGAGAATCCTCAAAAGTTAATTTGATGAATTTAAAAAAACGTTTTATTTAATCAGTGATAGCCAAATAACAGCACTGTAAACGGCGGGGCCAGTTGGTTCTGTGTACAGTCCAGAATTTTATTGCCCCAGGTAGCCAGCGGCTCTCCACAATAACTCACACTACATTTAGCCTGAACATACGTTGTTTGCTGGGCGTTAACCCGACAGACAAATGGCCAGTCATCCCCGTTAATTGCCTCACCACATACGCTAAACCCTGCTCGAGCCTGACGAAACTCATCAATGGTAATGTCATCTCCTCGCGTTTTGGCCAAACTGATATAACACTGTTTTGAGAGTGATCCTTTGCCCACCAGCCGGGATACAACCGCCTGGCGACGGCGCTCAATGGTATATGTTTCGCTAATCGTGCAATTATCCGGCAGACCTAATGACCCCTCCCATTCCGGTAGCAACTCCAGCGCCGTGGCCGGGAAACCCCCAGTCAGTAGACTCATCGCGCTGGGCGTCTACTCGTTGAAATGACGTGGCCAACGCCTGGGACAGTTTGGTGAGTGGATTATCAGGCCCCGTTTGCCAAACGCGCCCGCGCGGCAAATGCGCCAGTAACGCCGATTGATAATCGGACGTAGTGAATAGGCTGTTCATGTAATGGTCACCGTTCCGAGTTGCGGGAGTTCGCCCACGCCCAGCGTTATATTCTGAGTTGGATAGGTCATCAAAAACCCATCCGTTCCCGGAGCAGAAGCGATCGCCGCGTTAATTGACGACAGAGTGACAATACCTTCCCCTGCAGGATCTCCTCGGGTAAAAAATACCAGGTTAATCGCGGTGCTAATGGCAGCGGTCAGGTCCTGTTCCTGCTCGATGATGCCGGTAATGGCAAAATCAATGACTTTAGGGATCGGGGAAGCAACGTAAACCAGAGCCGTTATCGTCTGATTCGGATAAATGGCATCAGCAACGCGCAGCTGGTCACCGGTGGCTTTTGCGTAAGACCCCCAGTCTTCATAGTGTGAGAGGCCATCAGTGCCAGCAGGAAAGCCGTGGTTGGTCTGATCGTCCCCATCACACATAATGTATATTCCGACCGTTCCCACGCCCATCAGACGGCGCACACACCACGTCCGCGTAACACCCGAGACCGCCAGCGCCCAATTCACATAATCAGTCTCGCTCCCGCCTTGCGGTAATGCCTGATAAGCCAGAAGCATTCGGGTTCGTAAAGGCCCGTCTGTCTCAACGTTAGCACCACCAGTAGCCGGATTCATCAGCGTGACCTGTGAATCAACACCGGAATAACTGTTATCAAGCGTCAGTACGGTTCCCACTGGTGCATTACCGAGTGCGCCCCCCGCGGCAGGATCATCAAGCGGAGAGACCAGAACAGCGGTGACTGGCGTTAACGCAGTGCCATCAAGCCCGATGGTGACAGAATTATTCAGGGTGTATTTGATCCCATCCTTGCGATTGATAACGGCTCCGGCCGTGTCACGGGATAAACGTTGACGATAAATCAGCCATAAGCGGGAGCCTATACGGTAATCTTCGCCCAAATCACCCCACCAGCCGCGGCGATCGTCACCATCGTAGGTATCATCTGCCCGCGCTTGCTGATCTGTAAAAAGGGAAATGAAAATGGCCGTATCGAGATCGTCACCGCTGGTCAGATCGCCGGTTTCTGATACCCAGCCACCGGAATCTATTTTCTAGACTGTTTTGATATCACTCACTGGCTACCCTCCTACGGGCTTAGACGGTTTTGCACTGGCGATTGTGCTGTTACCCCCTGAACGTTTTTAACCTGGTGATCATGGTCGTTGTACGCCTCTCGGAGCTGCTTAAGGGTCGCTGTATTGCTTTCACAGTGATCAATAATGTCTCCAGTGCATTTCAAAACCGGCGTTTTTGCCAACACTTCTTCACTGGCTGTGATCGTCACTACCGTAGAATTCACCACGTCCACCGGCTGACCATCTGCGTCTATGGTGATGCCTGTTTCCGTGAGCTTTACGAGCTGGCCCCACTGGCTATAGATAACCGTTTCTCCGGGTTTCAGGCCAGATTGTCGATGGGATTGATGATTTGACGCCTGATGAACGGTCCCCACCTAAAAACGTGATTACCACGTCAGTGCCCACCGGCAAACCAGATGAAAAACCAAAGTCGCTCATACGCGGCGTATCGCCTCGCACCTCTAAGGGAGTCTGTACCTGTAGCTTTTGAATGGGGCCGCTATCGCTGGTCGCCGTCACGCGGCCAATAGATAACGCCATCTGAACGCGGCGCAAGAGTTGCCGGTAAGCGGCGCTGATATCCATCAGTCATTAAGCTCTCTTACTTGCTGATAGAACTGGTACGGCTCAACGGTGAACGCCTCTGGCGGCATCAAAACAAGCTCGGCCGTCGTCCCACGCTGATCGCGAGTAAACGTCACTTCAGAAAGCAACCAATACATATCTGTAATGTTAAAAACGGGAATACTGATCGGAATCTGGGTATTTATTTCCCAAAGTTTACCCGACTTATCGCGCCAGCTGTCCACAACGACCTGGAGAGCTTTTGAACGACCGTAGCGCCGATTCATTTCCCAGTCGATGTACTGTTGAACCACGCCATTCGCGATCATCGTGCTTTCGATGATGTCTATTTTCTTGCGATGGCGCCTTTTTTCAGGGTCCTGAGCGCTGGCCAGAAACGTTCCGCCATATTCAACGGAGGACCCCACCTCATAAAGCGGCGTAACCGACATGGACAACCCTGCATAGTCGGAAAAACGCTGGTCTATGCTGCTTTGATAGTCCGCCGCCTGTATGTTCTCGCCCTGCATCACCCCTGACGCGGCTTTTTGTGTGCCCAGGCGGGTTAGTTATAAATTGCCGTCCGGGAGGTCATACGCCAGTAACGCGCTCCAGCGGCACACGCGATCAATAATTTCTTGCGGACTTTCCCCCCAGTTAATCGTCAATTGCGGCGCGGCCTGTAGTCCGGTCACGTCTGTTGTCACGTGAATATCGTACGGTGCGGCGAGACGTTGAGACATGCCCAGTGCATCGAGCCCCGTCATAACATTACTTTCCCACTCCGCCGAACAATCAACCAGGTCCTGACATTTTCCACGACCGGTCACACGAATTTGATGCTGATTTGGGCGGATGGATGAGCAGCAGCGGTCAACGTAACCGGTTATTACTATGTCTTCCCCCAACTTCACAATGCACGGATCACCAGGACTAACCCACTGTTGTTCGCCACCAGGGTAATACTCCATGATGGAAATATCAAAGTCTGAGGGCATTCTCTCGATGCCGCGCGTAATCCGTATCCGGTCCCAGCCGTGCAAAGCGCGCGCCCTGACCTCAAGGTATAGCTCGTCTACTTTTTCCGTTTTTTCGGTTGTCATTTGCTGAGCGCCTTAAAATCCAGTGGCATAATTGCGTGCCGGGTCCTGATAAATACGCTCAGAAAGAACAAGCGAGGGGAGAGAGGTATCAAACTGGTATTCTGTGAAACGGGCCAGATTTGCCCCACGTTCGGTCAACGTTGAAACAACCGTATTATGTAACGCGATCAAATCACGGTATGTGTCATCGTGTACCATATCAGCCGCATTGACCGCACCAACCTCCAGAGCCTCACCCGCCAGGGTCATCATATCCCAGGCGTCATCAGGAGATACCGGCTGATAACTGAGCGCAGCCCGCCCCAGACAAGCCAGAGCAAGACGCTGGAAAAGGAGTATCGCGGCATCTTGTACCGCATCGTCAACGCCAGGAACATCATTACCGGTTTCAAACACAGACAAATGAATAAAAATTCGGATCTGATCCTGTGGTTCACTGACCGACAGCACAACGGCGGATAACAGCGCATTGGCCACGCCTGCATAAGTTTCAGCGTCGACCGATTGAGTTAACTCATCACCGACTGTGGCCACTTTGCCGCGATTCTGAGCGCTGGCGGCTTTTTGCTTCTGCATTAGGACCGGGTAGGTTTGGTGACTCGCCAGACCGCTATTGCCCGATGACTGAAACCGGCCGTAATGGTTGCTGTCAAAAACATCGGTCATGGTATTGATAAGGTTATTGGCTTGATTCAGCGTGCCGGTGACCTGGCTCACCCAAAAAACAGCGGTACTTTGTAACGTCTGAATAAGCGCCGTACTCTTCCTGAGTATGCTGTTGACGGTCGTCACAAACTGGAGCGTCGTTGTAGCGATAGACTTTAACCACGACTCCTCATCCGGGAGTGGGGTTGACGTCGTCACCGGAAACACTTTCAACCCGGACTCGATCGCCCTGAGCGTGAACTCAAAGTAGCGGCCGTTATCCCATTGCTCAACAATCTTGAGCCCCCCAGAAGGAATACTGACCGTTAACTCGCCATATGTCGGGTGAATCAGTGTCCCGGCACCGGCTGTTTCACATGCCGCAATGAGATTGGAACGCTGATCAATTACCGCCCCGCCACCATATATAACGCTATCCTCAACCAAAAAGCCTTTCACAGTCAATTGACGGGTGGCCCTTCCCAAATCCTCAACCCACGGTTTATCACGATAAGGGTACTCATGGACGGCCGTTTTACGGCCAAATGAGCTTTTCCCCCCAAGAACGGCAAAGGGGACACCTCTGAATTGTGCTTTCTGGAGGGTTTCAAACCATTTTTCAGACCCCTCTGGATCAAAAAAGTCGGTCACTGTATTTATCAGGCGCATAGCTACCCCGTAAATGGCATAGAGAGCGCAACCCGGCCCCCGGTCGTGCCTGTCGTCTGCGTTTGTTGGTGAGTACGAGGATCAACCATCGTGACTTCAACCTGTAGTTTGGTGTTAGAAAGCCCCTCCCGAACCGCCTCGGCAATACCCTGGCTGTGATCCTGGCTTTTACTGTTATTCACCGTCGATGTACTGGATTTACTGTTGTTATTGACTGTGGAGGTGTTAGAAACGTTGTTGTTTTCCGTCCTGTTCTGAACCTGGCTAACCGGCGCGCCGCTAATGACGGATTTAACCTGTTCTGAGGACCACGGGTTGTTACCTTCCTGGTTAAACAGGGCGGTTAATACGCGCGCTCTTAACGCGGGATCTGTGAGATTCAATTGATCGCCTGGGTTCACCCCAAGCTCCCGACTGGCTCCCGATATCATGGCGCGTGTATTGTTCCCGTCTGAAAGTGGGGAGGCAGTGCTAATGATTTGCTCTATTGTCGTCAGAGGCCGATTCCCTGCGGCCTTGCTTTGCCCGGTGTAATACAGCATTAACTGGCGATCAGCGGCATCAATGCCCACCTCGGGCGTCTCAAATTTTGCAAACAGGGCAGATCCACCAGCACCAGGCTCCATCACCGCGCCTTGCTGGCGAGCATAGTTAATATTCCACGGGTTATTATTCCGCACTGACCGTGCGCGCGGGTTAACACCGGCACTGGGCTGGCCAATATTTACCCCCTGATAACTGTTTACACCCGTTGAATTTGGGCGTTGCAGCGCAACGGCCAGATCGCTCGCCAACTGATTGGCCATTTCTTTAGGACCGTAATACGCCTGGAATTTCTCACGTAGACCATCCGTCATAACCCCAAAATCCATCGCCGTTTTTTCGGTGATGGTCAGCGTCTTATAAAATTCAGGGTCGTTATATTCCTTTCTCAGCTGTTGAGACTCATCCCCTCTTGTTACCCCCAAAGCGTGCATTAATGCAACATTATCAGGGCCATGAGTTAATATATCCGTGATGCCTTCCATGCCATCTTTAACTGAACCATCGGACAGCAGCAGGCTGTAAAAACCGCCTCTGGTTTTTTGTTTCAAACCATCCCATGCAGCGCCCATTTCATTGATAGCGCCATTGATGCCAGTGAGATCGTCATTTAGCCCATCAGGAACAGTCAGCCCAAAATCTTTAGACTGACTCATTAACTCATCAAAATTACCCGTCCTGAGTAATTTTAAGCTATTAGCATCAAGGCCCAACCTATCGGAGACTTTTTTCTGATTCTGAGAACTTAAAGCCGGAAATACCCTGGACAGATGACGCATCGTCCCCGTTAAATCAGCGGTTCCATCATTATTTTTAGCAATCTGGGCGCCTATTTGATTAAGAAGAGATAACGTGTCGTGACTTCTTCCCTGGAGAGCGTCATTAAATACACCATAAAGTCCCTCAACAGATTGTTTAGCCGAATCGGCATCCATACCCAAAATTTGCATCGCACCGGATAACTGAGTGAATTTCTCAACGCTTAATCCCGCGTTCTGTGCAGACGTAGAGAGTTCTTGCGCACTTTTACCCGCTTCTCTCATGCCCGTCACCGTTTTATACATCCCTGCGGCAGCGGCACCAATGCCAAGAGATAACCCACCCACCATTTTTAATGGGGGGACCATATCGCCAATTAACTGAACACCCTCTTTAGCAAAGGTATTCAACCCCTTAAATTGTCCTGTAATAGATTCCAGACCATTTAAAGTGTCTTGCCCTCCAAGTTTTAACCCTCCTTTTAATTTATCTAACGGCGGGTAGAGAGACTGCACTGAGCGAATAATATGATCAATTTGCTTTGATGCATCATCATTGGCTACCAAATCAAAATCGAACTGTTCACCCATGAACTCCCCCTCCCATGCGTTTCATTTGTAAGTACCAGAATAAAAAACGGCGGGCGGGTAATTTGCCCGCCTCATAAGGACCCCAGTGATAAAAATGTGTCACTTCGGCTACTGCGTTCCCCCAAACGATGGCGGATAACGCAAAAAATCCAGTAGATATTTCTCCGCTTTCCTATAATCACGGTAATTCATACTCTTGATTATATGATGATTCCAGACTATCCAGAAAAGCCAAATCGTTAATGACTGTTGCCATCATTAATTCTCCGTAACCGAAAGACCTTCCCATTTAACATCAAACTTCGCATCTTCGGAATCCACTTCCTGCTCATCAACGGTCCACATATGACTACCAATAATAGTTTTACCGTTGGCTAACTGAGCAACTACAGTGACGTTGGTTTGATTGTTAAATCCAATAACAGACGTTCCACGACTGTCACGCAATGACATTGAAATAGACCCTGCTGAGGGTTTTTCTTTGTAACCGTGAACTCCATCCATTCCGGTCAGTGTTTCACGTTTAACGCGAGTGGGTTTATATTTAAACGAACCCTCGACCATCACTGTTAAACCATCAACAGTGACATAAGCGGTCCCCGCGAGTAAACCGGTTGTATCAGCCATAACAGATCCTTAAATATCATGATGATGGTTGTAAGCGGAATTGCGCCAAAACAGCGAAAATACGTAACTGATTAATTAATACACCATCCCAGAGAACATCAACACGACTGGGATTCTTCTCGTTCTGCTCAACCATCAGACCAGCAGCAAACCCCTTGCTATCCTGAACAACGTAACCTAATATCAACGAACGCTTTCCTTTCTTCTTACCTGTTAGGGGCTGGTACTTCTTCCGCTGCCAGAAACCTGACGCCTTTGGGGTTGAGCAAAGCTTTACCGCCAAGGTGCCGTGTGCCGCCAAACTCCTCGGGGGCCAGATATTCGGCGGCCGTGGGCCTGATCAATACCTTGGCTTTCAGGTTGGTCTTTCTGGCCGCTTTGGATGCTACAGAGTTAACAGTAAAAGGCGTTGGATTATCCAGCCTGCTTTACAGGTTGTCCTTTTGCGCCTCCTGAATCTTACGCGCCGTACTGGTCAACGCTCGCGCTGTCGCAAAAGGGATCTGCTTTTTGAGGGCCATTAATTGGCGCTCAAGATCTTTTAGATGAACCATTAAATGGTTTTATCTCCCCATACTTTCCAGCCACTGCATCGGCATAAATTGACGGCCCTCATTATTTTTGAATCTTATTCAAACAGACCTGCCTCACATAATTCTGCAAGCCTGTTATTTGCTGCCCGGCGATGTCGATTCTGTTTCGGAGGAGGAAATAATCCCGTTGAGTGGCGTCAGCAAGTCGGGGGGGGTGGTATTGGTGGACAGGTCGTGACAGGTTGCCTTGACACGCAACCGGCGACGGCCATCAGCCACATCCCGCTCAAGCTGGGCAACAAGATTTTTATTATGTTCCAGTGCTTTGGTGTGTTGTGCATCCAGTTGTGACACCGTCTTTATCTTCTGGCGAAGCTGTTTAAGAGAGGCCTGATGCTGAACGAGCTCTAAAACGGCTTTTTGAAGGGCCTGTTCAGACTGCTGATATTGATGACGATAATAGACAGCGACACTGAGCAGTGAAGCCAGTAATACCATTATCATCCCAGGGATTGTCCAGCGCATCAGGCGGTGACTCTGTGTGGCGCTTTCATCAGAGACAGTTCAACCGCTTCAAACCGCGCTTTCTCCTGTTGACGTCGTGCCATTAATCCCCGTAATGCGACTTTTTTGCCTTTGACCGTGCCATAACACCATTTAGGGAACTCGGCCGCCGCGCCGGCTTCATCGCCCGCGTTCAGCTTTCCAAGCAGCGTTGAGTGAGCAAACGCCTTCACCCCGATGTTAAACAAAAGAGAGCCCAGCGCGTCAAATTGATTCTGCCTCACCGTCACCTTGAGCAAGATATCAAGTTGAAGACAGATGAGGGTGATATCTTCACGCAAAAAAAGCCTCTGCCTGCCCGGGGGGCATTGTGTCACCGGCCTTCACGCCTGCGGTATGCCCGTAGCCGATTGTCCATTTGTCTGCACTGCATTGATAGGCAGTGAGCTTAAGCCCCTCAAACGCCTGGATTCGTGCGATGCCTTCAGGGCTGATGTCCATGGGTTACTCTCCATTCTTGCGCTGAGTGAATGATTGGATGCGCGCGCGGATGTAGTCTGTGCCCACATAGCCGATATAAATGGCCAGCACCTGCGGGGCGGAGGCCGGCAGGGTGCCGTGAAACAGGCCTTCGACCATCATCAGGAGGGGTTGACTAAAAAACGCCAGCGTACTGCAGGACAACGCATCGAGTAATCGCCGGCTCCAGGCATGTTTTCCCCACGCATTGCGCCACAACGAAAACAGGGCGGCGAGGCTGGCGTAGCCAAAGTCGGCTTGATGACCCCGAATCCAGGCCAGCAACGCAACCCAGAATCCAGGCTCTTTCTCAGGCATGGTCATAGGGGGAGAACATCATGAAATAGGACGACCCTTTTTTTGAGGCATATTTGAGACAACAAAAAGCCTCCACCGAAGTGGAGGCTCTGTGTTTTGTTTGTAACTACTGTAGTATGGGGCGATTATGTGGGGTCACGGGGACACAGTCAAGTACTTTTTGTGGCTTTTTTTGAATGGCATTCCCCACTTCTCACCTGATTTATTTCTTTATGCGCTAACAAAGGTGAGGGGGTTAATTATGCTATACGCAAAATATGAAGAAGTATTTGTAGGAATAGAGCATATATCCACACCAGAAAAACCAGAAATACCTTCTTTTAATAGTAAATAGTCATTCCCTTCATTGGCCGATAAATTGAAAAAATCCAGACCATTTTTTTTCGCCTCCTCTGCATCCATTATCAAACATTCGTACTTCGGTTTTTCCAATTTTTGCACGTTGATATTTAGCATGGTTTATTGTCCTTATTTTGTTAAAAAATCTAAAAAATTTGATGAATCAACAGATTCCGCTCGATTTTAATCTACATTTCAAAAAATTAAAAACGATTAATGAGGATTAAAATACATTTTTTAACTTCAATATGGGGATTGTCTCAATTTGCGTGAATTTTGCTTTAACATTTAAGAGGGCATCGACTTGACCTGCGATATAGGCTTCTGAACGGGTTAAATACCCTGAGATAGATTTATGGTCTCGTTTGAGGGCGCGCCCTATCGCCCGACAAGACACCTTGCCTCGATAACAGGCCACGATAATATCGTAACCCAGCGAATCAAAATGTTTGAGCCTCGCGACCGCCCGGTCCACAATCTGGGCTTCGTTATCGGGCAGCATCGGCCGGATATCACTACTGGCGATCGGTACAGGCCAGGATGACACGGGATATTCCGTCCCCACACGGGTTCCTGCCCAATGGCCCCAAGCGGTTAATCGATATCGAATCTCTTTCATACCGCTGCCTCCTCGATGTACTGCTCAATCACCACCACACATTTTCCGCCTTTGATATCGCTGTGAGGGTCCTTTTTCTTCACCGTCATCACTCTGACCTAGGCGTCATCGGACCAAATCCCTGCCTTGGTCAACGCATCCAACACCCCCTTGGGATAATTATCCACGTCTCTCACCCGTTTGTCCGGCAGATGTGTGAGCGCTACGGAAACGTCGCCAGGGAATGAACGATGACCCTGTTTCATGGACGATTTGGCGACTTCGATGGCCGTCAATCGCTGAAACCGTTTCGCCGCCTCGCTTAAGTAAACACGACGAGCTGTGCGGACCCAGTAGTGATTCACACTGGGCGGAAAAGGCAGTTCAATTCTCATGCTCACCGCCACAGGGGATTGAGCATCGAGGCCGGTGTCTTCCGATGAAAACGACGTTCTGGCAGAGACACCACCACATCCCACAGGGTCATATCCTCGTTCAGATATTTTTTCATTCGATACCCTCTCTGCTGATAGTGATGCGTTAAAAAATCGGCTTCCTCCTGACTGATGCCCGTATAACGGAAGGGGGTTTTAAAATCCGCGCTCATGCTGCCCCTCGAGGGAAACCTGAGTATTGTAAACACGCAAGTGTGAGGTGATTGCTGGATGTTTTTGTGGTCTGCGACATGGAAGAATACAAAGGTGTCCCCTAGAGACGAAAATCCCTAGGATGACTCACCGAATAGCCTTTGTTCAGGTGCAAAAGTGCACTTTAAGGGGAAGTCAAGGAAAGTGGTTATAAACAATGAGCGGTTCTTTAAAGCTCGTTTTGATAATAATGAATAATATTCAGAAAATTTATATTTTCTTCATCATTCATTGAATCAATAGTAGAAAAAATCATGCAAAAAACAGTTAATACTACAAATAGTCCAGCGATTCATCATCACACACCAACATCAAAACCTAATAAACTCAGTCGGTTCTTAAAGGCTTTACGAAAGGTATCTAATGATATTTGCACCCGTTTCGTAGATTTATTTCGTTGTTGTTTTTCTAAAACCCCTAAAAACCCTCAAGGGCAAGCGAAAATTGACGAAAATGACAGGGCCGAAAAGCTTGAGAAAATACTACAAAAGATTTCTGCACGTAAAATTCAACAATACTATAGAGCACATGTAAAAAGAGTAAAAGAAGCCCCACCAAATGATTACGGAATTGTAAGTAGTCAACCTTATGACGGTACAAAACCAGAACACATAGGTAGAACCTATCATTTTCAGATAAAGAAAGATGGTCAAAATCAAAAAAAGATATTACGTGTGATGTACTCTCCAACTAAAGGGCCAGACTCACCTATGGAAGGCGGTTTTAAATCTATTGATAGAATAGATAAAAAATTTGTTAGACTTAAAATAGTTAAAGGTGATTCATTTAGAAAAGAAATTAATAACAACGATGATTTAGAGGGTACGTCAACTGTAATACTTGGTATAGCGGTTGATTCTGACACAATGATTGCTCGTTTTGGAGGTGATAGTCTTAGTGATTACCTCCAAAATATAAGTTCTATTAATCCTGCTCATTTTGAAAATGCCGTAAAAGATTTACAGACATTACACAAAAGAAACACCTACCTAATTGACATAAAGCTTGCCAATCTAACTTACGACGGGAAAAATGTTAATTTTATTGATGTAGATAATAGGGTAAGAATAGATCCAAAAAAACCAAATATCACTAAATTTAATATAACCCTTTATTATACCACAACAAAATTATTACGGGTTTTAATTCCCGATTTTTTTGGTGATGGTTCCGGCTCTTTTTCTCTTGGGCCTAAGACAGATGCAGAAAAAAAATCTTACTTCAAAGTATCTGATGAGTACGCTTTTCTTTTAGCGATGATAATAGCCACCTCAAAAAAAGATGACCTTAAAAGAGCATTTTATGGTCGTAATGTAGGTGTAAAGAAGAATCGCGAATTTCATGGAGTAATGAATAATGACAATCAATCTTACTTCCGTAATTGGATTCAGGCGCATGTAAAACCAAAATTTCATTCAAATATTGCAAGTATCTTAAGAGATCCTTATGAGTATGCCCAAAAATCATCAAATCCTCCATATTTGTCGGACATGTTATTATTTAAGGGTTCTATGCTGAAAGGAGTTTGTAGAAATTTTTGGGTCAATAGCAGTATGTGATGAATGGTTATCTGCTCACCATAAATTAAATCATCATGAGTTTCTTATTACCCGTCATGCGATAGATGGTTTTTTTGAATAAGATTCTCACTCCAAGTCTCAAAACAAATGACCTTGAGCATGTCCGATAATATTCAAGACCTGCCTTCTGTACAAACCATATTTGAGGGCCAGATGATTTTTCCGCGTGCCAGGCGACCACACAGGACCCATCCGCCCCCTTGAGCGAAACGTGCGGGCCAGTGCTCTGTCTCTGCATAGGTTTGACAGACGTGCAGGCACTGTCTGGCCTGTGCATTCGCCGGCTGATTCAAAACAGGCATGTTCAAAACGGGGCGTTAATGTGAGCCTGTTTGAGCAAGGTGTGCATTCGTGCTTGTTGGGCTCTCTTTTGAGACGATAAACCGTGATAAAATGAATTGACTTTATTCCACACCCCAGGACAGCTTAGATAATCGACTGCTCTACAAGGTGTGGTTGTTTCGGACGAAAAGTGATGGCTAAAGATTTAACGAAGATATTTTAACATCAGGCCGATAGACACCACTAAAAAGCCAATCATTCCCGCCCATTTTGATCGTTAAACTTAGACCCGGTTTCTCTAATTTGTTATTCATATAGATATTTAATTTAGGTTAAAAAGAAAGTAATAAATAAAAAAGCATATATAAAGTGCACTTAGGAGTTGGGTCCATTTATTTACAAAAAAAGGTAAGTTAGCCAAACCATGGCACTGTTAACAAAGTTATTTGACTCATCAAATGAAGGGGGATTAATGAAAAAATCATTTGATATTTATTACGTATGCGACTAATAATAAAAAAATCATTTAGTTATTTAAAGTACCTCAGTATGAGGTCTTTCTAAATTTCAGGCGTTTTTATATGCATCTTAATCCATCTACTTCAAATCAGCCCTTACTTAAAAAAGACGATAAAGTTTACAATGACTCAAAAGGGAGACCTGTCGGCATCGCCACTCAAATAAACAAAGTGACCAATTGTGTCACAGACACCAAAACAGACCCCACAAAAATTCCACCCATGACACCTGAAGATAAAAGAAAAATGGACGAACTTTTCAACCGCTGTTTTGCTGCTGGGGAAGCATTATTAACCCCCAAAAAGTGATAATTTAGCGGTTATTTCACGAAATCGGTAAATAAGCGCGTTTTCGGGCCAAACAAATAAAAATACCCTTGATACTACCCCTTCGGCACTTGAGGGCAATCTATTTACCCCGCTTTGAGGTGCGCGATGGAGGGCGACGCGATAGGCTTTGGTTTTTTGAAGGTCATACCAGTAGCCATCGCCCTGCTCATTCAAAATTTTATCGAAGCACTTTATTTTGAAAAAATCAGAAAGACGCATTTTTAGGCGTGCGAGGGAAAGCAATCGCTTCACGAACATTTTCTACACCGGTGACGTAGGCGACCAAACGTTCAAAACCTAAGCCAAAACCGGCATGGGGCACGCTTCCATATCGGCGCAAATCACGATACCAAGCATAATCTTCTCTATTAAGCCCCATTTCTGTTAAACGTTGATCCAGGTTATCAAGGCGTTCTTCACGCTGTGAGCCCCCTATGATTTCACCTATTCCGGGCGCCAGCACATCCATGGCGGCTACGGTTTTTCCATCTTCATTCAGACGCATATAAAACGCTTTAATGTCCTTGGGATAATTTTTGACGATCACCGGCGCTTTAAAATGTGTCTCTGCCAGATAACGTTCATGTTCAGAAGAGAGATCAATGCCCCAAGACACGGGATGCACAAAAGAATGGTTACAGTGCCGCAAAATCTCTATCGCTTCGGTATAATCAATACGAGCGAAATCTGAAGAAATAAACTCTTCTAAACGTTTTTTGGCTTTTTTATCCACACGCTCTGTAAAAAAATCCAGATCATCTTCTCTTTCTTTCAAAATGGCCGAAAAAACATATTTCAGCATTTCTTCCGCCAAAAGCGCGACATCCTCCAAGGTTGCAAACGCGACTTCAGGTTCTACCATCCAGAATTCGGCTAAATGACGGCTGGTATGAGAATTTTCTGCCCGGAAAGTCGGGCCGAAGGTGTATACCTTTGATAAAGCACAGGCATAGGTTTCTGCATTGAGCTGACCTGAGACGGTTAAAAAAGCCTCTTTACCAAAAAAATCTTCACTAAAATCTATTTTCTGATCCGCCGTTTTTGAGATATTGGCCAAATCTAAGGTAGACACCCGAAACATTTCACCCGCTCCTTCTGTGTCTGAGGTAGTGATGATGGGTGTCGCGATCCAAAAATAGCCTTTTTCATGAAAAAAACGATGAATGGCTTGCGCCAAATGATGACGTATTCGTGTGACAGCCCCTATCAAATTCGTACGAGGGCGCAAATGTGCCACTTCGCGTAAATATTCAACGCTATGACGTTTAGGGCTCATAGGATAGGTTTCGGGATCTTCCACCCAACCTATGACCTTTAGGTGGTTTGCCCTGATTTCAAATTTTTGCCCCTTACCTTGAGAAGCAACCACTGTGCCGCTCACTTCTATTGAGCAACCGGTGGTTAAATGCAGAATGTCATCGTGATAATTTTCGAGCGAATCCTCAATCACGATCTGGAGTGTGTCAAAACAGGAGCCATCATAAAGTGCAACAAAGGAAATCCCGGATTTAGAATCCCGGCGTGTGCGTACCCAACCACGCACAATGATTGTGTGGCCAAGGTCAATATGTCCTTGTAGTACATCCACCAGGGGGACTGTTTTCATAAAATTTCTCTTATATTAGGGTATGGAAGATAGTCAAAACAGCCTTGTTTCTTTATTATCATGCGTGAAAATTGATCATATTCATTAATAGACCTGTTATAAAAAAAGGCAACGCAGGAATCACAGCCGGTCATAGGTTTGACAACAGGCCTCATCTCACAAAAGGGTTTTTATGACAAACCAGCCTCAAATAAAATACCGACAGGATTATCGTCCTCCCAGTCATCTTATTTCTGATATTCACCTTGATTTTAATCTCAATGAAAAAAAAACGAGGGTGACAGCCACCAGCCAGATACAGCGCCAAACATCGGAAGACACGCCTTTAATCCTCAATGGTGAAAACCTCATTTTAATCAGCGTGAGCGTTAATGACCAGATCTGGCCTCATTATTCCCAAAAAGACGATCACCTCATCATTGAGCAATTACCGAAGGCTTTTAGCCTGACGATCGTTAATGAAATTCATCCAGATAAAAACACGGCTTTAGAAGGATTATACCTCTCCGGGCAGACTTTATGTACGCAATGTGAATCCAAAGGGTTTCGACATATTACCTTCTTTTTAGATAGGCCCGATGTATTAGCGCGTTTTACAACGCGAATTCTGGCCGATAAAAAACGTTACCCCTATTTGCTGTCTAATGGAAATAAAATCAGGCAAGGAGAACTCAAAGATGGTCGTCATTGGGTTGAATGGGCAGATCCCTTTCCAAAGCCCTCTTATCTATTTGCGCTGGTGGCCGGTGATTTTGATGTTTTAAGAGATCAGTTTACCACTCAATCAGGCCGCTCTGTTGAATTAGCACTCTTTGTTGACAAAGGGCATTTAGATCGCGCTGACTGGGCGATGAGTGCACTCAAAAAAGCCATGAAATGGGATGAAAACCGCTTTGGTCTGGAATACGATCTCGATATTTATATGATTGTCGCCGTCGATTTCTTTAATATGGGTGCTATGGAAAACAAGGGATTGAATGTTTTTAATTCTAAATATGTGCTCGCCAAAACAGAAACCGCCACCGATAAAGATTATCTTCATATTGAAGCCGTAATAGCCCATGAATATTTTCATAACTGGACCGGCAATCGAGTGACTTGTCGAGACTGGTTTCAACTTAGCCTTAAAGAAGGCCTCACTGTATTTCGTGATCAGGAATTTAGCTCAGATTCAGGATGCAGAGCCGTTCGCCGCATTGAAAATGTGCGCCTGATGCGCTCGGCACAATTTGCTGAAGATGCCAGCCCTATGGCGCATCCCATTCGCCCCGATAAAGTCATGGAAATGAATAATTTTTACACCTTAACCGTGTATGAAAAAGGGGCAGAGGTGATCCGCATGCTGCACACCTTGTTGGGTGAATCTGTGTTTCAGGCGGGCATGAAGCGTTACATCAGCCGCCATGATGGTTGCGCGGTCACCTGTGATGATTTTGTTCAAGCGATGGAAGACGCCTCAGGGTTAGACCTGACCTTATTTCGGCGTTGGTACAGCCAATCAGGGACACCCGAATTGATCATTCGCGATCATTATGATGCTCAAAAACAGCAATATCATTTGCAAGTCTCTCAAATCACGCCGCCCACGGCCGATCAAGAAAAAAAATATCCGCTGCATATTCCGCTTGATATTGAATTGTACACAAAGAAAGGTGAAGTCATTCCTTTGCAAAACCAGGGGCAGCCCATCGACTCTGTTCTGAATGTGATAAAAGCAGAACAGACCTTTATTTTTGATTCTGTGTCTTCTGAGCCTGTTCCTTCTCTGTTGCGTGAATTTTCAGCTCCAGTCAAGCTCGATTACCCTTATACCGATCAACAGCTGATATGTTTAATGCAGAATGCTCGTAATGATTTTTCTCGTTGGGATGCGAGTCAACGTCTTTTGAATAGTTATATCAAAAAAAATATCGCTGAATTTCATGAAAACGAGCCTTTAACTTTACCATTGCATTTGATAGAAGTGTTTCGACATGTTTTACTCAATGATAATCTCTCTCCTGCATTAATCGCTGAAATATTGACGATCCCTTCAGAAAATGAAATTGCTGAGCTTTCCTGTTTCATTGATCCTGATGCCATTCATTTTGTTCGCCAAAAATGGCTTCGCTTTTTTTCAGCGTCTTTATCAGAGACACTTTGGGATCAATATCAAAAGCATCAAACCCCCATTTATCGTGTCACTCATACCGATACCGCAAAGCGGGCTCTCAAAAATATCTGCCTGCAATATCTTGCGTTTGGGCGAACCGATATCGCCGATCAGCGGGTGAAAACCCAATATCAAACATCCAGCAATATGACGGACACCTTTGCGGCTTTAACAGCGGCGGTCGCAGCCCAATTACCCTGTCGTGATTTTTTATTATCGGATTTTGAAAGCCGTTGGCATTCAGATCCGCTGGTCATGGATAAATGGTTTTTCTTGCAAGCCACTCGCCCTGAAAAGGAAGTCGTCGATAAAGTCCGCGCGTTATTAACACATCCTTCGTTTAGTTTGATGAATCCTAACCGGGTGCGCGCTTTATTAGGGGCTTTTGCTTCGTCTAATCCTGTTGTATTCCATGCCAAAGACGGCGCAGGTTACACGCTTTTTCTTGAAATTTTGACAACGCTCAATACTCAAAACCCTCAAGTTGCGGCACGCTTGATAGAACCCCTTATTCGTTTTAAGCGTTATGATTCAGTTCGCCAAAAATGGATGAAACAGGTACTGGAAAAACTCAAGGCCTTGAACAATTTATCGAAGGATCTGAATGAAAAAATTCTCAAAGCGTTAGAGGATTAATATGATTCCTGTTTCTTTTTTAAGGTGATGAGCAATACAAAAAACACGTAAAGAGCAGGTCTTCAAAACGGTAGTCAAGACTGTCGATTCGAGGCATGACGCATGCCTCACTTTGCTTTAAAAAATAAAGAGAATTTTTCATGATGGAAATCCTGCGCGGTGCGCCCGCTTTATCTACTTTTCGAATTAAAAAACTATTAGATGGCTTTCAAAATCAATGTTCGAGTAACTCGATTAAAAGTATCCATACACAATATGTGCACTTTGCACACCTCCACGAAACCCTTGATGAGCACGAAACTGCGGTATTAAAAGCCTTGCTTCGATACGGCCCTACGCATCATCAAACCGATCAGCATACAGGGCGATTATTATTGATCACGCCTAGATTGGGCACCATTTCGCCCTGGTCTTCCAAAGCCACAGATATCGCGCATCATTGTGGTTTATCCAGGGTTGCACGTTTGGAGCGAGGCGTGGCTTTTTATGTGCAAGCCCAAGAGATGACGGATTCGGATTGGGCATCGCTGATTTCGCTTTTATACGATCCGATGACAGAGCAGGTCTTGACAGATCTGAAACAAGCCCAGGCGCTTTTTGATGCGCATCCCCCTTCGGTTTTAAACCATATACGGATATTGGAGCAAGGGCGTCACGCATTAGAAAAAGCGAATACGGCATTAGGTTTGGCGCTGGCGCCTGCCGAAATCGATTATCTTTTTGAAACCTTTATGACATTGGGCCGTAATCCAAAAGATGTTGAGCTTTATATGTTCGCTCAAGCCAATTCAGAACATTGCCGCCATAAAATTTTCAATGCGGATTGGGTGATCGACGGTGTCGCTGAAGATCGTTCATTATTTGACATGATCAAAAACACGTTTTTGAAAACACCGGAATATCTTCTTTCTGCCTATAAAGATAATGCGGCCGTGATGCAGGGTTTTGAGGTGGGCGCTTTTTTCCCCTCCCCTGAAAACGCGACCTATGTCTATCATCAAAAAGAAATGCATATTCTGATGAAAGTCGAAACCCATAATCACCCGACGGCGATTTCCCCCTGGCCTGGTGCTGCCACGGGAGCAGGCGGTGAGATTCGTGATGAAGGTGCCACAGGCAGAGGAGGAAAACCCAAAGCGGGGCTGGTCGGATTTTCGGTGTCTAACCTGCGTATTCCTCACTTTGAGCAACTATGGGAAGAAAATTTTGGAAAACCCGCTCACATTGCGAGCGCGCTCAACATTATGACCGAAGGCCCGCTGGGTGCCGCAGCTTTTAATAATGAATTCGGGCGCCCAAACATTTTGGGATATTTTCGGACCTATGAAGAACAGGTATGCAGCCATAATGGCACTGAGTTGAGGGGGTATCACAAGCCGATTATGCTGGCCGGAGGCATAGGGCAGATCGCGGCAGAGCAGGTCAAAAAAGCCGAGATTCCCGTGGGAGCGCAATTAATTGTGCTGGGTGGAGCCGCCATGAACATTGGATTAGGCGGAGGCGCTGCTTCTTCTATGGTATCGGGAGAATCCGATAATGATTTGGATTATGCCTCGGTACAAAGAGACAACCCAGAAATGGAACGCCGTTGTCAGGAAGTGATCGATCGTTGCTGGCAGCGCGGCATGAACAATCCCATTTTATTTATTCATGATGTGGGGGCAGGTGGGTTGTCTAATGCTATGCCTGAATTAATCAGCGATGGAGATCGAGGGGGGATTTTTGAATTAAGAGACATTCCAATCGATGAGCAGGGTATGAGCCCGTTACAAATTTGGTGCAACGAATCTCAAGAGCGGTATGTTTTGGCGGTTTCGCCAGAAAACATGGCAGAATTTGAGGCGATTTGCCGTCGTGAGCGAGCGCCTTATGCCGTGATAGGTAAAGCGACTCAAGAAAAACACCTCTTGCTCAAAGACCGTGCTTTTAATGATGCACCGATTGATCTCCCATTGGGATTGTTGCTGGGCAACATGCCCAAAATGAAAAGAGATGTCGTGCGTTTGTCTGCGCCTGATCACGAATTCAACACAAGCGATATCTCTATTCAAGAAGCCGTGAAAAGAGTATTGCATTTACCGGCCGTTGCAGAGAAAACCTTTTTAGTCACTATCGGCGATCGTACGGTGACAGGCATGGTCAGTCGAGATCAAATGGTGGGGCCCTGGCAAGTGCCGGTGGCCGATTGCGCTGTCACTGTAGCAGGTTTTGACAGCTATCATGGTGAAGCCATGTCTATTGGGGAACGTGCGCCTGTCGCGCTGATTGATTTTTCTGCCTCGGCACGCCTGGCAGTAGGAGAAGCGCTGACCAACATCGCCGCAACCCAGATCGGTGAACTCAAACGGATTAAGCTTTCTGCCAATTGGATGTCAGCGGCTGGGCACCCGGGGGAAGACGCGGGTTTATATGATGCCGTGCGAGCCATCGGCGAAGGTCTCTGTCCAGAATTAGGGCTCACCATTCCTGTCGGAAAGGATTCCATGTCAATGAAAATGGCCTGGAAAGAAGGGGAGCAATGTCGTGAAATGGCATCGCCTTTATCGCTGGTGATCACCGCTTTTGCGCCTGTTCAGGATGTGAGACGTACGGTCACACCTCAGCTGCATCTGAATGAAAAAAACGACAATGCGTTATTTTTGATTGATCTCGGTGCAGGAAAGAACGCGCTCGGTGCCACGGCGCTGGCTCAGGTCTATCGGCAACTGGGAGATCATACCGCGGATGTGCGTAACACATCCCAATTAGCTGCGTTTTTTAACGCGATCCAAAAGTTGGTACAGGCACAAATGCTCCTGGCGTATCACGATCGTTCAGATGGGGGTCTATTCGTGACTTTGGCGGAAATGGCCTTTGCGGGTCATTGTGGCCTGGAGATAGACATTCAATCACTGGGCGAAGATGCCTTGGCGGCTTTATTTAATGAAGAACTGGGGGCAGTCATTCAAATTGCGGCCCCTCATCGATCGGCAGTCAAGCACATTTTTTCAGAATATGGTTTGGCAGATCTCGTGCATGACTTGGGCCACGCAATCCCAGGAGAAGCGTTTGTGATTCGTCAAGGTCTAAAAACGATATACAGTGAAAAACGTGGTACTTTACGCCGCTGGTGGGCTGAGACGACCTGGCAAATGCAGCGTTTACGAGATAATCCAGATTGCGCAGATCAGGAGCATCAAGCGAAACAAAATGAATCGGATCCGGGTTTAAACGCTAAACTGAGTTTTGATCCTGGTGAAGATATCACTTTGCCTTACATTGGATTAAAAATAAAACCCAGAGTGGCGGTATTAAGAGAGCAAGGCGTGAATTCCCAGGTTGAGATGGCCGCGGCTTTTCATCGTGCGGGTTTTGAGGCTGTTGACGTGAGGATGAGCTCCCTGATTTCTGGCGAGCAAGATTTAAGCGCTTTCCAGGCTATGGGCGTCTGTGGGGGGTTTTCTTATGGTGATGTATTAGGCGCTGGAGGGGGCTGGGCCAAGTCGATTTTATTTCATCCAAAAATAAAGGCCGTATTTTTTGATTTTTTTCATCGCTCACAGACGCTGGCGTTAGGGATCTGTAATGGATGCCAAATGCTTTCACATTTAAAAGCGCTGATCCCGGGTGCGGAACAGTGGCCAAATTTTGTAAATAATGTGTCGGAACGTTTTGAGGCGCGTTTGAGTTTGGTCAGAGTAGAAAAAAGCGCTTCTTTATGGATGAAAGGCATGGAGGGCTCACATATGCCGATCGCCGTTTCGCATGGTGAAGGAAGGGTTCAAATCAAAGATCAGGCGCATTTAGAGGCCTTGGAGAACGAGCATCTGGTGACGTTACGCTTTATCGATCATTTCGGGCAAACGACGCAGCAATATCCCGCCAATCCTAATGGTTCGATGGGTGGCATTACGGGTATCACAAGCAAAGATGGCAGGGTCACCGCCATGATGCCACATCCAGATCGGGTTTTTAGAACGGTCACGCACTCTTGGCATCCTAAAGCGTGGGGAGAAGACAGCCCTTGGATGCGAATTTTTCGTAATGCCCGTAAGGAATTAGCGTAATTTGATTTAATGAAATAAAATGAGTCATTTAATGTCAAATTAAGGTTAAATGAGAGAGGGAGAGGAATGTTTTTTAACAATGGAACCATTAATAATGCAATTAAAAATTATTTAGATAACGAATTAAAGAAATATGGCAACATAAAATATGCTTATGTTATTTTAAATAAAAAAAATATTACAGAGATATCCATTATTACCAGTCACCCGATTTGGTTTGAATTTTATATTCAAAATAAATATCAAAATATTGATCCCATCATTATTATGTCACTTAACAGGATCACCTCCTTTTCTTGGGATGAAAATATTATGATCAACTTAAATCTCAAACTTTCTAAAATATTCAAAATGTCAAAAACCTATAATATTACTCATGGGTATACGTTTATTGTTCATGATCATAAAAATAACCTCGCACTATTATCCATGATGGCAGATCAAGATTATATAGCAGCACTTAATGAATTAATCATATCTAATAAAGATAAACTTCAAACGTTACTGATTACTGTACATGATAAAATGCTTTTTCTTTATAAAGAGATGGATATTAAACACCACAAAAGAGAAGACAAAGAAATGTTCTCTACACGAGAGAATGAAATTCTGTATTGGTCTAGTGTAGGAAAAACATACGAAGAAATTGCAATGATTCTTGGCATCAAATTAGGTACCGTCAAATTTCATATGGGCAATGTGGTGAAAAAGCTAGGTGTTATAAATGGAAAGCATGCCATCAGACTTGGAGTTGAATTAAAACTGATTAAACCTGTTTTTTCAGATACCAAAACATAAGGGCCAATTATAAAGATCGGTAATATTAGAGATATTCTTTTTAGAGATATTCTTTTTTATATTCATTCGATTGACATAATCGATTAAAATTTTTTGATTTTTTTTATCTACAGGCATATGGATCAAATAGACATTCTCTTTTTTTTCTGAAATACCATGCTCTATAACCTTTATAAGCCATCCTGAACGTTTAAAAATAATCAACATGGGTTGGCTAACAACTGCATAAATTCCGTCATAAAGAAAAGTGATAGCATAATTAATCATAGCTAAAAAAAGCATGGCGCTGAGTGGATAAGTATTTAAATCAAGATTTTTAATTTTTTCTTTATCGATAAATAATCGACTGGCATCAAGATGATTTTCTTTAATCACCTCTTTTTTTTCAAAAAAAGAATCAAATTCAGCGCCTGTGATCATATTGTTATTTTTCATATCAATAAATCTGAGTCCAGATATTACTTGATCGGAATAAATACCCAAAATATAAGTGGCATTTTTATTATCATATTCCATATTATTGTTACAAGTAACAGACCAATCAAGCCGATCTTTAAATATCTGTTTCCTGATACAAAACAGCTCATTTGATTTTTTTTCAGATAGTAGAGTGTAATTTATATCAAATATTTTTATCATTTTTATCTCCATTTAAAAACGACACGGTATCAGCAATCATTGTTATTAAAAATATCACTAAGTAATCATTGATTGCTATTTTTTAAACAAAATTTCATCCCGGTCAATTTTTGATTAAAATGTATTGAAATATTGGTCTTTTATTTAAAAAAATAAAATTTGTTTTTATTTTTTATCACTGTACCAATTAAATTTAATATAAAAAATTTTTTAAAGCTTTTTTAAGCAAAAAAAAATATTTTTTAAAAATTAGAGAATATTATATACGAATATATTGAAATGCTTATTGAAGATCTATTTAAAATAAAAATAGATTCAAAAAAACATGATCAGCTGATCCCCTTGATAAAATAACCTCAAATAGAATGAGACCTCTCAACATTTTTTAAAAATAACTTCGACACTACAGGAATTTAAAGCATTGATAAATTCAACATATCTATCACTTATTCACTCTATGAGTTTTTCTTGAATATTAGTCTCTGCTTGAGACAAATAAAAAGCCCCTCTGCAAGCGTAACTTGAAAAAGGGGTGCCAATATGTGGCAACACAAATGAAGACATCAACATAGCAAAAAATAAAAGTAAATGATACTTTTTTTTAATATTTTTCTAAAATGCATCATATTTATTTATGAATAATTGCATTTTCTGATGTGTAATATTAAAAAATTCACTTTTTGTAATTTTTATCAGTCCTAACTTCCAGGTTTTTGTGTGATTTCAAAAAAATTCGTTGACGACACAGAGACAATACGATTTAATGCGCGCGATTGCCCAGATAGCTCAGTTGGTAGAGCAGTGGATTGAAGATCCTCGTGTCCTTGGTTCGATTCCGAGTCTGGGCACCATACGTTATAGCCGCCCGTCTAAATCTCTTTTTTTCTAAAATTATATTAATTATCATCACATCTGACGCCAGCCTCATCTCCTCAACCTATCTATCATTCAGTTCGGATTGTGCTTTAAGCCATAGAATTCTCACAGAGTTAATGTGCGTGAAATGCGTAAAGATGAGAATGCGTAATCGCTATTGCCAAGGCGTCGGCTGCGTCGGTGTTTGGCGCAGAGGGGAGTTTTAATAGATAACGAACCATGTGCTGAACTTGTTTTTTATCCGCAGCACCGTTGCCAACCACGGTTTGTTTTACTTGCCTGGCGGCATATTCAAATACAGGCAAATTCTGATTGGCCGCCGCGACTATAGCGACCCCTCGCGCTTGGCCTAATTTTAACGCCGAGTCCGCGTTTTTTGACATAAAAACCTGTTCTATACAAAAAAAATCAGGCCTAAATTGAGAAATAATTTCTGTCACCCCCGCATAAATCAGCTTTAATTTATGGGGTAATCCGTTATCTAAAGTGCGGATGCAGCCACTGCCCAGGTAAATCAGTTGATTTTTTTTCTCAGAGATCACCCCATAGCCGGTGATACGAGAACCGGGGTCGATCCCTAAAATGATGGGCATGATCTCTATGGCTTTGTGTTTTTAAAAAACAAAGCGGCGGAAATCTCGTCAGAGAAATCTCCATTGTGATAGACCTCTTGTACGTCATCGGAATCTTCCAGCATATCGATCAAACGAAGTAATCTTTGTGCATTTTCCAGGTTTAAATCTATTTTTGTTGAAGGTATCATCGAGATCTCAGCTGTGGAAGCCATCAAACCTGCGGTTTCCAACGTCTTTTTAATCGTTTCAAAAAACTCTGGCGAGCTGAAAATATCTATCGCTCCATCGTCGTAAACCATAATGTCATCTGCGCCTGATTCTAAAGCCAGCTCCATCACCTGATCCTCGTTTAAACCTGGCGCATAAGAAAAAACCCCTTTTTTAGTAAACAAATAAGAAACAGAACCACCGGTGCCCAAATTGCCGCCTGTTTTTGTAAATGCATGACGAACCTCAGACACAGTACGATTACGATTGTCGCTTAAGCAAGAAACCATTACCGCTGTACCGGCAGGACCATAGCCTTCATACAAAATATTTTCCATATGACTGTCTTCGCCTCCGCCAATACCACGCGCAATCGCTCTGTTCAAGGTATCCCTCGTCATGTTATGAGATAATGCCTTGTCAATGGCCGTGCGTAAGCGAGGATTAGAGGCTGGATCTCCTCCCCCTAATCTGGCGGAGGTGACTAATTCACGAATGATTTTAGTAAAAATCTTTCCTTTTTTCGCATCTTGAGCCGCTTTTCGATGCTTGGTGTTGGCCCATTTACTGTGACCTGCCATAAAACGCCCTTTATTTTTTAAAAAGTATAAGTATCTATAAAATTTGGGGTTTATTTTTTTTCTTTTTTTACCACATCGATAAATAACTCTTGCAATGAGGAATCCGATGCAAAGCTCGGAGCATCCGTCATAAGGCAAGCTGCTGCAGTCGTTTTAGGGAAAGCGATAACGTCTCGTATGTTATTGGTTCCTGTCAACAACATGACCAGGCGATCTAAACCAAAAGCGATTCCAGCATGAGGAGGCGCCCCATATTTTAATGCTTCCAGTAAAAAACCAAACTGTTGTTTTTGCTGGTTCGCTTCAATTCCAATCAATGAAAATACCTGTTGTTGCAGATCAGAGTGATGAATACGCACAGAGCCGCCACCGACCTCATAACCATTAATGACCATATCATAGGCATTCGCCAGCGCCGTTTCTGGGTTTGCAGCAAATTCAGATAAATTCGTATTTTTAGGCGACGTAAAGGGATGGTGCATCGCCGTCAAACCTGTCTCCGTGTCGTTTGAAAACATGGGAAAATCGATGACCCATAATGGCGCCCATCGATCAAGTTGCGTCAATTGGCGATCAAGCCCCAGTTTTAAGCGTAAAGCCCCCATCGCATCGGTCACAATTTTCTTTTTATCTGCCCCAAAAAAGAGGAGATCGCCATCTTTTGCTTGCGTCCGCTTTAAAATGCGCTCCAATATTTCAGGGCTCAAAAATTTTGCTATCGGGCTTTGGATGCCTTCGAGCCCTGCATCCGCCTGTTTTATTTTTAACCAGGCCAATCCTCGCGCAGCATAAATATGCACAAAGGCGGTATATTCATCGATTTGTTTACGACTGATATCTGCTCCGTTAGGCACTCTGATGCCGACAACTCGGCTATGAGCATCATTGGCAGGCTCAGAAAATACCTTAAAATCTACATTTTTGAGCACATCATCAAGATCCACCAGCTCTAATGGATTCCTCAAATCGGGTTTATCGGAGCCAAAGCGTCGAATCGCTTCCTCAAAAGTCATCACAGGGAACGCGCCCAAATGAATATTTTTGATCTGTAACCACAATTGACGTATCAATTTTTCTGTCACGGTTCGTACCTGTTGAGCCGTCATAAAAGAAGTTTCAATATCAATCTGGGTAAACTCAGGCTGACGATCCGCTCTAAGATCTTCATCACGAAAACATTTGACGATTTGATAGTAGCGATCAACGCCAGACACCATCAATAGCTGTTTAAACAGCTGGGGGGATTGAGGCAAAGCATAAAATTTTCCTTTCTGAACCCGACTCGGCACCAAATAATCTCGAGCGCCTTCTGGTGTTGCTTTGGTCAGAGTCGGGGTTTCAACATCCAAAAATCCTTCTTTATCTAAAAACTGCCTCACAAAAGAGGTGATTTTTGAACGGGTTTTTAAACGTGCCAACATCTCTGGACGCCTTAAATCCAAATAGCGATATCTGAGTCTTTGTTCTTCAGTATTATTTTGGTTGCGATCAAGAGGCAGTGGCTCAGAACAGTTGATGATCGTCAAATTCTCTGAAAAAACTTCTACCGCCCCTGTCAACATTTTTTGATTGATTTGATGATGAGGACGAGCCTTCACTTTTCCTGTGATTTGAATGCAAAATTCATTTCTTAGAGAGGAAGCCTGTTCAAACAGCGCTTGTTGTTCAGGATCAAAAAAAACTTGCACAATGCCAGAAAAATCCCTCATATCGATGAAAATCAGGCCTCCCAAATCACGTCGTCGATCGACCCAGCCACACAAACAAACCGTTTGATTTAGGACAGAGAGACTTAATTCCCCACAACAATGAGTACGCATAACGGATCCTTTTTTTATTTCGTTTGATGTCAAGCAGATCCATAATATGAGGGATCTCAAAAAAGCAGGGATTATAAAGGAATTTCATATCAGTGCACAGGAACCCTCATTTTTAAATCATGCCAATCGTGTGATTTCATTTTTGTTTTAAAAAGGGCGCTTTGAAAAAAGACAGGATGCTCGCCATCCTAATCTACTTTGTGTACACTCCGCGCTATCTACGCTCCGAGCATCTTGAATTCACAGCCCTCTCTCAACAGTTTTTTGAAAGAGGTCTAACCAAAAGGGAAGACAGGCACGGTCATGTTGTCAAAATTTAAGCGCAAAAAACACACACAACAACTTGCACAAATGCCCAAACTTTCCCAATCAGTTGATCACATTAAAACGCTGTATTGCCCAACCGTTTTTCGAACCACTCTGCTACAGATGATCGCGCAAGCCACTCAACGTATCTATATGGCCGTACTTTATCTGGAAAAGGATAAAGCAGGACACGATGTATTGTCTGCTTTGTATCAAGCAAAAAAAAAACGCCCAGAGTTAGATATTTGTGTGCTGGTAGATTGGCATCGTGCCCAACGTGGCCGTATTGGTGTCATGTCAGAACACAATAATGCGGATTGGTATTATGAAATGGCAAAAAAAAATTCAGAGGTATTTTTGCCTGTTTACGGCATTCCCGTGAATACACGAGAAGCCCTCGGAGTCATGCATCTTAAAGGAATCATGATTGATGATACGGTGATTTACAGTGGTGCCAGCATCAATAATGTTTATCTTCATCAAGGGAGCAAATATCGTTACGATCGTTATCAACTGATAAAAAACGCTAAATTAGCCTTGCTCATGATCAATTATCTCAAAATACATATTTTGAGTTCAAATGCTGTACAACCATTGAATAGCAAAACAAGACATAAAATTTGTGACATGAAATATCACGTGCAACGCTTGCGTTTTTCATTAAGACAAGCCAATTATTCTGTTACAGAGAATTTGTGTTATGCCAGTCAAGATGAATTATCAGTTACCCCTTTGGTCGGATTAGGCAAAAAAAATATGCTGAATAAAACCATTGAATACCTTATCTCTTCAACTCAAAAACAACTCAGTATTTGCACCCCTTATTTTAATTTACCTTCCTCAATAAAACGGAATATCACGTCTCTGCTCAAAGAAGGCAAGACAGTAAAAATTATAGTAGGGGATAAAACAGCGAATGATTTTTATACCCTTCCCGATCAACCCTTTAAAATGATTTCCATTTTACCTTACCTGTATGAAATCAATTTAACGCGCTTTTTAAAACGAATGCAGCCTTATCTCGATAAGGGTAATCTGATCGTTCGATTATGGAAACACGAAGCTCACAGTTTTCATATCAAAGGGATCTGGATTGATGATGAGTGGCAATTGCTGACCGGTAGTAACCTGAATCTCAGAGCCTGGCATTTTGATTTAGAAAATGCTCTTTTAATCCGGGATCCGAAACAGGAGCTAAGACATCAAAGAGTCAAAGAATTAAAATGTATCCAAAAGCATACTAAAGTGATCCAGAACTACTTGGAACTCGACAGTATTCAACAATATCCCCTCAAAGTACGAACCCTGATTCGCCGTTTGTGTAGAATACGTATCGATCGTTTGATTAACCGTGTTTTGTAAAATTGAAATAAGATATCAATCCGGCACCCAGCTTATTGAAAATTTTGTCTCATATTCAGGTTATCACCTGATGTTTTCATGGTTTTTACTTTGGTGAAATGTAAGAAATAACCGATTTTTGGTATTTTATAAAATATTTTTTCTCTAAAATATTATTTTTTTAATTGAATTACATTCAACATAAATAAACAGGATTTATTCAAGGTGATACATTTTGCGTAAATCCTTTTTTTAAAATTATTTCGGCAAAAAATAACCTGGAGAATCGAATTTTGTCTACTATTTCCAACACAGTGTTTAGTCAAAACACATGTTTTACTTATCCATTAAGTCATAAACGACTAAACCGAATATTAAAATCTGATTCTTTGAAAGAAGCTCAATTTATGGGTCTCATCGACAGATTATTTGATCGCTTTTTTCGTAACGGCCAAAAACGTGAAACAATTATAAAATTGTATGAGCAAATAGCATGTCCACCCAATGAAGAAAAAACATTCGAAGAGATGCCTTATTTTAATATGGCATTGCGCTTTGATAAGCTTCGCCAATTAGCCAATGAAGAATACCAGCAAGACTTTAAAATATTAATAAACGATAACGACAGCTCTTCATATTCGTTTTCATTCGTCATCTGTGATGATGTCATTTTTGAGTCTGATTGGCTCAGTCGCGAGAAAAATGCAAATTGTTTTCAGGGGATATGCACTTTACAGGTTACACAGCAATTCGAAGACGATCTCTATCAATACCCACAATATCTAGATACAGATAAACTAATCAAATTAAGAATCCAGACGATGTCTGACGAGCCAGAAGTCCAAAGAATGCTTGAGGACAATCTTAAAAATCCAGCATTCAGTGGGTTAAATTTAATTGAAATAAAGGATCTGCCGTCGGAAGAAGGTCGTGGAAACAATTGTTTCGTTGCCGAGTTTAATGACGGAAAGCTAAAGTTATCTAACCGACGTGCAACTGTTGGCGAGTTTAGAGCTGAGCCTCTGAAACAGGCGCTTTTAAAGCGAGATTTTGACAACCTGGAACAGTTATGTTCTCTCGGTCTCGGTTTAATGACTAAAGAAAACCCTCTTCTTTCACCAATTATTGCTTTCTCTGAAATGAATTTAAAGCAAAGGCTTAATATTGAAATCAGCAAAAGTTTAGATCATCATCATAATTTAGATTTTTTAAAAACCCTGCTTTCTGTGAGACCTATCGGTAAAACCAATACTACGCTATGTAAATTTTTTGGATTGGAAATGAATACCAAAATTTAATTCAATAGAAGTAAGTGTTAAATCAATAATTCACATCGTACATTAAAACGCGCTGATTAGGGTTGACAAAATGAATGACCAACAGCTCAATGGCCACCTCGTCATTACCCTAAATCATAAAAAATCTTAATATTCTTAATATAATAAATGCAAATAAACATTTTTTTGATATCATCGTTTCAAATGAAATACGATGCCGTTAAAAATGAGTGAAAGCAATCAACCATTGGCACAAGCCAGATGAAGACTTTATGCTCCTGTTTCGGATTTTTTCCGATTGGTACAAGGCATGCCAGCGTGGGTGACTCTTTATAAGAGTTTATTTAATTAAATGACTATTATTTTTAGAGATGATTATATGAATGTTAATTCTTGTTCAACAAGTTCTGTAACTCAACAAGGTCTTCCTGGTGATAATGGGAAAAATTCTTTGTTATCATCATTAAGAAAAACCAGCAATATTAATATATTTAATATTTTTTCAAAAAATCGAGAGAAAAAAGTATGTAATGATATTAAATCCCTTTTTGAAAATAAAGAAGATAAAGAATATGCATCATTTCTACTTAAAAGAATCAAAGATCCAAAAAATTCATTGAATAAAAAAATTGAAATTTTTCTGGAAATAAAAAATCGGGCAATAAAAAAACATCAAAAAAATTTTTATAAAAACGAATACAAAGATGGAGAGATCAGTTTTTACGTTAATGACATACCAATATACGAAAAAAAAATAATATCCGTTTTAAATGAAATAAAAAAATCAGCTAAAACAGAAAATAAAGATATGTTTCTAAAAAATCTTAAAATTCTTATAGAAGAAATAGATAAAGAGTGGTCAATAAAGAATAAAGATAATGAAAAAGAATTACTTGATCATGGAGCTCGGCGCGAATTTAACCGTGAAATAATAACCAGGTATCTTTTCCCTTTTGCTTCAGAGAAAGTAATAGAAGAACAAGAACAAGAACAAGAACAAATACTAAATAAAATGGAAGGAGCTTTTGGAAAACGTTTACGAGGAATAATGGAGTTTACCGCCTACAAAGTAGGAAAAAATGTAGAAGATCCCGCATTGATTTCTGCTGCACATAAATATCAACCCTTAATGGAAGACTTTATCATCATCTTAAGAGAAAAACTTAAGAAAGAGGAAAAAATAATAGACAAACCTGAACATATATCGACATTAAAACAACTCACAAAATCAGAAAGAGATACATTACTAAAAATAAAAATACACTCGAGTGTATTAGAGAATTAGATTAGCTGCGTACAGGCGAGCTTTATTTTCTGTTCCTGACGCTTAAATTCTCGTTCATCAAGTCGATTTCCAAACGCACGTTTGGCAAACTTATGATATTGATAAAGAAAGATATCCAAACCCGCATTGCTATTGAACGTTTCTTTGGCAAGATAAAAGAAAACAAAAGACTCGCTTTACGCTTCGATAAACTCGATGTCACCTTCTTTTCTTTCTTCTCGATTGCTTGTCTTAAACTCTTTAAGTGACCCGGTTAACAATGCCATATGGAATTGAGTTAAAGTAGATTAAAATTTTGAGAAACCTTGTTTATTCACATTAGAAATGAAGAAAATGATGTCCAGGAAAACAAAAAATCAGTTACAGCCTGAGTTCCCTATTTCTACCATCAATCATAATCAAGCCTCTGAAGCCGTTGTTCCTGAGTCAGTAAAAAATTGCTCTCATCAAATTTTGCTGTTGGTAGACGGTTCTTCTTATTTATATCGCGCCTTTCATGCGTTCCCTCCTTTAAGCAATTCAAAGGGCGAACCCACAGGCGCCATTTATGGCGTGCTAAATATGTTACGCCGCCTTTTTTTACAATATTCCCCCCAAAATATGGCCATTGTTTTTGATGCCCCTGGTGAGACCTTTCGTAGCGCCCTTTTTTCAGAATATAAAGCACATCGCCCTTCTATGCCGGATGATCTGCGCGCACAAATAGCCCCTTTACATCACATTTTGTCGGCCATGGGGTTGCCTTTACTGGTTGTCGAGGGTGTAGAAGCCGATGATGTGATAGGCACTTTGGCTAAAGACGCAGAAAAAGCAGGTTATGAGGTGGTGATAAGCACGGGTGATAAAGACATGGCTCAGCTGGTGAGTCCTCATATTACCTTAATTAACACGATGAATGATAAAACCCTTGATCCTGATGGGGTGTGTGAAAAATTTGGCGTCCCGCCCGATTTGATAGTGGATTTACTCGCCTTAATGGGTGACAGCGCTGACAATATCCCGGGCGTCCCAGGGATTGGCGAAAAAACGGCTCAAGCGTTGTTACAAGGTATGGGAGGGCTGGATAAGTTATTTGATCATTTAGATAAAATCGCTGATTTATCTTTTCGCGGAGCCAGGACTTTGGCTGAAAAGCTGATAAAACATCAAGAACAGGCATATTTATCCCGCCAATTGGCGACCATCAAAACAGACGTTTCATTAGATATACGTTGTGATGAATTACAGGTTTGCCCCCCTCAGATAGATGAATTAAAAAAATTATTTTCTCACTATGAATTTAAAACCTATTTAGCAGATGTTGAAGCCGGGAAATGGCCAGCAACCCATTTAAACTCTAAAAGCTCAAAAAATAACCCAATATCCTCCTCTACCGATCCATTAAAAGCGATTTTTTCAACGGATGATTATGAAACCATTCTGAATGAAGAACGATGGTTTGTTTGGCTTGAGCGTCTTAAAAAGGCCTCTCTTTTTGCGATTGATACAGAAACCGATGGGCTGGATACAAAAACGGCCCATTTAATTGGGATATCTTTTGCTGTGGCGCCTGGAAAAGCGGCTTACCTGCCTCTCGGTCACGATTATCCCGAGGCGCCTGCTCAGTTGAACAGGGATAAAGTGCTCGCACTTTTTAAGCCCTTATTAGAAGATCCCCAGGCACTGAAAGTCGGGCAAAATCTTAAATTTGATCAAAGTCTTTTAGCGAATTATGGGATAAAGCTTCAAGGCATTGCTTTTGATACCATGCTCGAATCCTACGTATTCAATAGTGTGGCCGGTCGGCATGATATGGACAGCTTGTCTGAACGCCATCTGAATCATAAAACCCTGTCTTTTGAAGATATCGCTGGCAAGGGAAAAAATCAGCTGACTTTTAATCAGATCCCATTAGAACAAGCCGCCATTTATGCTGCAGAAGATGCCGATGTCACCTTACGATTGCATTTGGCACTATGGCCAAAGCTCAAAGAAAATCCAGATTTGATGAAAGTATTACAAGAAATTGAAATGCCTCTGTTATCAGTGTTGTCACGTATGGAGCGGACTGGTGTCATGATCGATCCTGATATATTGCTCAATCATTCTAAAGAATTACAGCTCCGATTGACGGAGCTTGAAAAAAAAGCCCATGACATCGCAGGCGAGACGTTTAATTTAAATTCGACTCAGCAATTACAGACGATTTTATATGAGAAGCAAACACTACCGGTATTAAAAAAAACCCCAAAAGGCGCGCCTTCGACCAATGAAGCAGTTCTGGCAGAATTGGCGTTAGACTATCCTTTACCAAAAATTATTCTTGAGCATCGTAGCCTGACAAAATTAAAAACCACTTATACGGATAAGCTCCCTCTCATGATCCATCCTCTATCTGGCCGGGTGCATACCTCTTACCATCAGGCCGTGACTTCAACGGGTCGTTTGTCCTCTCGTGATCCTAATTTACAAAATATTCCCGTGCGCAATGAGGAAGGTCGGCGTATTCGTCACGCTTTTATTGCGCCCAGGGGTTACCAGATTGTCGCCGCAGATTATTCCCAGATAGAATTGCGGATTATGGCGCACCTCTCACAAGATCAAGGTTTGTTGAATGCCTTTTCAGAAGGTCAAGATATTCATCTGATCACCGCGGCAGAGGTATTTGGTTTACCTGTTTCACAGGTTTCAGCGCAGCAACGCCGTAGTGCAAAAGCGATTAATTTTGGCCTGATTTATGGCATGAGTGCGTTTGGATTAGCGCGTCAATTAAATGTTTCCAGGTTTGAAGCCGAAAGATATATGAACCTGTATTTTACGCATTATCCCAAAGTCCTGGATTACATGCAGCGGACAAGAGAAGAAGCGGTCAAAAATGGCTATGTCACCACTTTAGAAGGGCGTCGTTTATACTTGGCCGATATTCACTCGAAAAATGCCAATCGACGTAAGGCCGCTGAACGTGAAGCGATTAACGCACCTATGCAGGGCACCGCCGCCGACATTATCAAGCGAGCCATGATTCATATCGATTTTTGGTTACAACAGGAGGAGCAAAAGTTAGCCCCAAAACAAAAATCCCGTGTGAATTTGATTATGCAGGTTCATGATGAATTGGTATTTGAGGTTCATGACAGTGTTTTAAAAAGTGCGACAGATAAAATTCGTGAGTTAATGGAAAAAAGTACGCAAAATTTATTACTTAAAGTCGATATCGGGTTTGGCAATAATTGGGAGCAGGCACACTAGACTTTTTCTAAAGTCATATCAAACACACTTATCCTGACCAGGAGAACAAAAAAATGTCACATTATGGCCATGAGCCGATTGGCCAAAAAAATAAAAAAATCCACAGTAAACTTCATACTTCTATTAAACCTAAGCATTCCAAAAAAAAGTGGGTTTTCCTTCGCTTGCTGTTCATTTTGTTTTTAAGTGCTGGATTAGTAGTCATACTTTATGGTTTTTATCTCAATGAAAAAATCCGCCAGCGGATTGATGGACAAGTGTGGGTACTACCAGCCGCAGTGTATGGCCGTATGCTTAACCTGGAGCCTGGAATGGCTTACAGTAAAAAGCAGATGATCAATTTATTGATAGCGACGCAATACAGGAAAGTGAACCATTTGCTTCGAGTTGGCGAATTTACCGTACAAGATAACAGTATTGACATGCTGCGCCGTCCGTTTAACTTTCCAGACGCCAAAGAAGATCAGGTTCATGCACGTCTGCTTTTTCATAATGACCGATTAGTTCAGATTGAAAATTTGGATAACCAGCGTTTTTTTGGTTTTTTTCGATTAGATCCCAGATTAATCACCATGTTACAAACCCCTAGTGGAGAACAGCGTTTATTTCTACCTCGATCCAGCTTTCCAGAAAGCCTGGTCAACACATTACTCGCGATAGAAGATCGTCATTTTTATCAACATGATGGTATTAATTTTTATTCGATAGGCAGGGCGTTGCTGGCAAATATACTGGCAGGCAGAACAGTACAGGGAGGAAGCACCTTAACTCAGCAATTAGTCAAAAATTTATTTTTGAACAATCAACGGTCTTTTTGGAGAAAAGCGAATGAAGCCTATATGGCAATATTGATTGATCATCATTACAGTAAAGACAAGATCCTGGAATTGTATTTCAACGAAGTATATTTAGGTCAAAACGGCAACGATCAAATCAGAGGGTTTCCGTTAGCCAGTCTGTATTACTTTGGCCGGCCCGTCGATGAGCTGAGTTTAGATCAACAAGCCATGTTGGTGGGGATGGTCAAAGGAGCGTCGTTATATAATCCTTGGCGAAATCCTGAATTCACCCTGGAAAGACGAAATTTAGTTCTGAAATTACTTCAAAATCAAGGCAATATTGATGAGAAGCTTTATCATACCCTCAGCACCCGTCCGTTGGATGTCCAGCCTAAAGGTGGGGTTATTGTGCCACAACCTGCCTTTATCGAAATGGTTCGGCAAGAATTAAAACAAAAGTTAGGGGATAAAGCCCAGCATCTCTCAGGCGCTAAAATTTTTACTACGATGGATCCTGTTTCTCAGGATGCCGCAGAAAAAGCCATTGAATCAGGTATTCCCGCTTTAAAAGGTTCCGAGCATGATTTAAGTGATCTAGAAGGCGCTATGGTCGTCATCGATCGTTTGAGCGGTGAAATTCGGGCTATTGTAGGCGGATCTCAACCTCAATTTTCTGGATTTAATCGAGCTTTGCAAGCACGGCGCTCTATTGGATCTTTAGCCAAGCCAGCCATCTATTTGTCGGCTTTGAATCAACCGCATCAATACCGCTTCAATACCTGGTTATTCGATCAACCTTTATCATTAGAGCTCCCTAATGGATCGGTATGGGAACCGAAAAATTATTCACGAAAATTTCGTGGCCAGGTTATGTTATTAGATGGATTAGTTGATTCATTAAATGTTCCCACTGTGAATCTGGGAATGTCTATTGGTTTGGATCAAATCAGTCAAACAATGAAACAGCTAGGAGCACCTGCCTCTACCGGCCCTCTTATGCCTTCCATGCTACTGGGGGCCATTAATTTAACTCCATTAGAGGTCGCACAGGAATATCAAACCATCGCCAGTGGTGGGAATAAAGCTACCTTGTCTGCTTTGCGTTCCGTTATCGCAGCAGATGGCTCCATGCTGTATCAAAGTTTTCCACAATCTGAACGCAAACTGTCCGCACAGGCGAGTTATCTCGTTTTGTATGGAATGCAAGAAGCCGTTAAAAGAGGCACAGCACGATCTTTATCTTCTGAATTTTCAACATTTCATTTAGCGGGGAAAACAGGCACAACCAATGATTTACGTGATAGCTGGTTTGCTGGCATTGACGGTAAAGAGGTCACGATTATCTGGCTAGGGCGTGATAATAATGGTCCTACTCAATTCACAGGCTCGACTGGCGCACTGACCTTGTATCGTAGATATCTTGAAACAAAGCCCCCTTTACCGCTGATATCAAGGAAGCCAGCAGGTATCGTTGATATGAACATTGATAGTACTACGGGTCATTTTATCTGTGATACAGAGCCTCATAATCAGATAAGCACGATCCCTGTGTGGACAGAAGATCCAGATGTGCTGTGCAAGACATCTGAAAAAACGACGCCCCCCAACGAATTAAAAGAAAAGTCAGTGCTCGATTCGATTAAAAATATATTTTAAAACTGGCTATCAAAGTCTTTAAATAAAGAAAGCATTAATGAGTGATTTTTTTGTGCTTTGAGGGAAAAACCACGATCCAAATTCCCAGTAAAACAAGGCTGACGCCCAGTGTTTTGAGTATGGTGGCTGTTTCATTGAAGCAAGGCAAGGATACGGCGGCTAAGTAGACCAGCGCGTAACTCATGCTAATGAGCGGGTAAGCTTGATGAAGGGGTAAATAACGCAAGGTAAAAAACCAGGATAACATGGAGATCATATAGGCCAGCAGACCAAGAATAATCGCCATCAACGAATGCATGTGAGCAATCACAAAAGAGAGGTTGATCTCAATCGTCTCTGTCTTTGGAAGGTCGATCATACCCCATTTCAGCAATAACTGAGCAAAACTGGCCAGCAGGACACTGCTCAATCCATAAAGATAACCTTTCATATACCCTGCCCCAATAGTAAAATGCCGACCATCATGATACCGATGCCTAGCCAATGCTGAAGGGTGACTTTCTCTTTAAAGAAAAAGTGGCCTGAAAGGGTCACCAAAATTAAATTAATACTTAAAAACGGGTAAGCCTGGCTCAAAGGCAGATATTGTAATAGCTTCAACCATAGTAACATTCCACCCGCCAGGAAAATCACAGACAGGCCCAGCCAAATCAACGTTTGTCTTTTGGCATTTTCTTTCCAGGAATGAGTCGCCTGCTTTTGTGATAATTGACCTGCGCAGGTTAAAAAAATCACAAATAACAATAATAAATAATGATTCATGAGGTTTTTTTATACCACAATAGAATTAAGCGATGGCTTGATTCAATTTTGTCCGCCTTCGGCAAATGTGTTGGAGTGCCTTCACCTTCAGACAAAAGCAACATCAGAGAAACATCCCCCTTTCGACGTGCCTGTGCTAACCATCGAGGAAAATCAGCTGCACTGACATATTTATTCTTGCTGTCAGGATAACTCAGCCCATAACTCAATTCGCCTTTTTGATGAAACATCATGATGTTACTACGATTCAGCTCCCATGCTACTCCTGCGCCCACCCCGACGCTGTTAACCAAAATGTAACGGCTTCCACTTAACAGAGCTTTATTATTCTGGGTGAAATGCTGAGGTTGTTCTGTATCAATCAGTTTCTTGGGGATGAGATAACCTGCCAATAAAGCGAATAATACCGGACAAGCCGCCGCATATTGCCAGTTTTGTGCATTATTTTTAAGGCTCCATGCACCCAGGCTCGCCCACGCAAGCGCACAGACAGACCCTAAAATGATTTTTGGGGTTTCTTGTGATTGATACAGAAGAAATGTCGGCATCCATTTCATGCCCACCAGAAAAACAAGGATAAAAAAAACACCGAAAACGATGTTGATCACACCATTGATTTTGAATGCTTTCATTCGTGTTTGAGCCGCGCAATCTTTTGCATAGGCCGCCAGCAATATAGAAAGCGGAGCCATACAAGGCAAAATGTAAGTCAGGAGCTTTCCTTTAGCAAGGCTGAAAAACAAGAAAGGCATCAATATCCAACTGAGCAAAAAAAACAATTGAGGGCGGGTTTTTCTCTCCCGAAAACCCTTGAGAAGGGCGCCAGGCATCAGCCCCAGCCAGGGCAAACCTGCAATACAAAATATCGGAAGATAATACCAAAAGGGCGCTTTATGCTGAGCGTTGTCTTCTGCAAAACGTTGGACATGTTCCACCCAAAAAAAATAGTGCCAAAAATCAGGCTCGTGATGCGCAATCGCCAACACCCAAGGAAGAGACAATAAAAAAGCGGATAACAATGCAATCGGCCCAAAGCAAAAAAGTTCCTTGAGCCGCTTTTGTTGAACCATAACAGGTAAAACAGAAATCACAGGGATGGCTAAAGCGAGAAATCCTTTTGTCATAAATCCCATGCCACAGGCTATTCCAAGCAACACATAGGCGATGAATTTTTGCCGGGTACTTTTTGCATCGAGAGTGCCATAAAAACTTACCATCGCTGCAGCAAGCCAAAGAGACAACATGGGGTCTAATACGGCATAAGAGCCTACACTGAATACCAAAAAAAAAGTCAGGTAGATAAGCGTTGCGATGGTGGCCGTCGTACGGTTATGAAATAGACGGATTGACAGACAGAAAATCAGGCAAGCCGTGAGAGCCGTACTGAATATAGAGCCAAAACGCACCGAAAAATTATGATGCCCAAATAACCACTGACCGATGTTATTGATCCAATAACCTGCAATCGGTTTTTCAAAATAACGGATGTCCAGGAAATAAGGGACAACCCAGTTGCCTCTTTCGAGCATTTCCCGACTGATTTCAGCGTAACGCGTTTCATCAGGTTGCCAAAGTAATCGCTGATCAACAGGGATTAAATACAGTAAAGAAAAAATAGTGACTAAAATCACCATATGATTTTTAAATAATTTCAGCATATTTTTATTCGTTTAGCTCAGTTTGACATCCGAGCCAACCTTCGCGCCCCGGGAACGCAGAGGGAACCACTCTTCCTAATGGCAAATCATTTTTATTATCTGGTAACAAATCGATAAGAGGGCAAAACGCAATGCCTGCTCTTTTTGCTTTTAATAAAAATTCTTCAAACATAGAAGATTTGCTGATGCCTTCGACTTCTGCATGAATCGTATAAACGGGTATTTCATGCGCTTTTAAAATAGCGTTCAAAATATAATCGTTAAAATTTTTCTCTTGTACCTGACTGCCAATCACCTCATCATAGGTGGGCAAAGTCACAGGGATCTGCACTTGGCCAATACGTCCATCTGCCAGCTGTGGCCGAAACGGATGGGTTCCTCTGCAGTCGCTGTTGTAAGTAAAAGCAAAATGTTTTTTCACTGCCAGCACGCCTAAATCTGCTCGCCAGCCTGGGGCAGCCGCACAGGTGATTTTTTTTTCTACCACTGTTTCTAAAATCTGGAGGCCTTTTTGTATTTGCTGATGCAGCTGCTCCGCCGACCAGCGTGTTGATTTCGCTTGCCAGGCATGATGGTCCCAGGCATGAAGGCCGACTTCATGCCCTTTTTGGGCCGTTTTTTTCATTAAGAAACCTAAACGTTGGGCTATTTGCTTACCAGGCCAGGCCGTCCCCGCCAATAAAATATCCCAGCCGTACAAAGATGCCGCATCAGAACGCAGCATTTTCCAAAAAAAACGGGGGCGTAGCAAGCGCCATAGGTGTCGCCCCATGTTATCCGGCCCCACAGTGAAAAAAAAGCTGGCTAAAATATTGTGTTTTTCAAGTAAATTCAGCAGTACAGGCACCCCTTGCTGGGTGCCACGGTAAGTATCAACATCAATTCTTAACCCCACTTTTTTCATTGATTTTTCTTGCCTTTTACCTGTAGTCGCTTTTGTTCCTGTACAGCACTGCGCAAGAAAAAATCCAACGTTTTTTCTATTGTTTCTTCGATCGAAATACGAGGCGCCCAGTTGAGCAAACGCCGGGCGTTATGAATACTGGGAGTACGGTGTTCAACATCTTGATATCCTTTGCCATAATAAGCACTGCTTTCAATAGTTTTAAATCCAGCGAAAGGAGGGAAGTGATGTCGTAATTCATGTTTTTCAAAGCTCTCTAAAAGCATTCGTCCTAACTTACTAATACTGGCTTCGTTATGAGGGTTGCCAATGTTAATAATTTTTCCATTGCAACTTTCCCCGTTTTCAATGATACGAAATAACGCTTCGACGCCATCATTAATATCGGTGAAACAGCGTTTTTGCTCGCCGCCATCGATTAATTTAATCGGAGTGCCTTCGACCAGATTGAGGATAAGTTGTGTAATGGCTCTGGAACTGCCAATCCGGGCGGAATGCAAATTATCCAAACGTGGCCCCATCCAGTTAAAGGGTCTAAAAAGGGTAAACTTCAGGCCTTCTTTTTCGCCATAGGCCCATATCACACGATCCAGTAATTGCTTAGAGGCAGAATAAATCCATCGCTGTTTATTAATAGGGCCGACAATTAATGGGGAAGTATCTTCATTAAATGCTTTATCGTGACACATGCCGTACACTTCTGATGTCGAAGGAAACACAATACGTTTATGGTATTTCACGCAATAGCGGACGATCCTCAGATTTTCTTCAAAATCGAGCTCAAAAACACGTAATGGATTGCGGGTATATTCAATAGGCGTTGCAATCGCCACCAAAGGCAGGATCAGATCGCATTTTTTAATATGATATTCAATCCATTCAGAATGAATACTGATGTCTCCTTCCATAAAGTGAAAACGAGGATTAGACATGAGGCGGCTGATCGCCTCAGAGTCAATATCCAGGCCATACACTTCGTATTGATCGCTTTGCAACAAACGTTCTGTAAGATGGTTACCAATAAAACCATTCACCCCTAATATCAAAACCCGAGTGCGTCTTTTTAAAGAAAAAGAGCGTTTTATTCCTAATCTGACATCGGGAACAATGCTCATTTCTTCTGCCAAGTGATGACCTTGTAAATATAAGCCAGACTCACTTTGAGCCGTGATGATTTCTAGCGCTCCTTCGCCACAGGAGACCGTAAAAGGATTGATGGTTAATACAGTGCCGGCCGGTTGTTTTGGAGTATCTTGAAGATCATCGACAGGACGGGAACGCCATATAATGAATTTACGTTGATCGATATAACTAAAAGCACCTGGGTAAGGCTCAGTTACAGCGCGAACCAGGTTATTGATCTCGTTCGCAGATTTTTCCCAGTAAATTTCTCCATCCGCCGCAGTACGACGCCCAAAATAGCTGGCTTCTGATTCAGATTGCGGTTGTAAAGATAGTGGGCTTTTCTTTAAAGCAGGCAGTAAATCGATCAATAAAGTTTGAGCCGCCACTCGCATTTTTTTATGTAAAATCAGAGCCGTATCCATCACATGAATCGGCACTTTTAATTGCCCCAGTATGGGACCTGCATCGGGTTTTTCTGTCATTTGATGAAGAGTGATGCCGGTTTCGGTCTCTCCGTTCACTAATACCCAATTGACGGGCGCACAGCCACGATAACGTGGCAATAAAGAACCATGTAAGTTAAAAGCACCTTGAGGTGCAATGGATAAAATGTCTTGTTTTAATAAATGTCGATAATAAAAAGAAAAAATAATATCAGGCTCAAACGCTCGAATACGATCCACCCACAAAGGATGATTCACCTCTTCAGGAGCAAATACCGTTAATCCCATCTCTGTTGCCAAGTGAGCAACAGAAGAAAAATAACGATTTTCCAGAGGATCATCCGTATGAGTAAAAATCGCCTGAATATTGTAGCCGGTGTCTATTAATGTGCGCAGACCAACACAGCCAATATCGTGATAGGCAAATACAATGGCTTTCATTATTTTTTTCCCTGAGGATTTTTAACAGGCTGAGCGGTGATGATTTTATGAATAAAATAGCGTGGACGAGCACGGACATCATGGTAAATACGGCCGATATATTCACCTAACAATCCCATACCTACAAATTGTGCTCCAATAAACATAAACAATATAGCAAAAAGTGTAAACACTCCGCTAACTGCCCAAATAGAGCCAAAGCTCAATCGTAAAATGATCAACAAAAGAGCCAGAGTAAACCCTGATAAAGCAATCACACTGCCTATTAAACTCAACAATCTTAGAGGTGTTGTCGTCAGGCAGGTCAACAGATCGTACATCAGGTTGATCAATCTCATCGGGCCATATTTTGACTCCCCAAAAGTACGCTCTGCATGCTGAACGGGAATTTCGTGAGTACGGCGGGCAAAGATATTGGCCAAAACAGGGATAAAAGTGCTTCGCTCATGGCAGTTTAATATAGCGTCTATGATATGTCGCCGATAAGCCCGTAACATACATCCATAATCCTTCATTTGTTTTCCTGTCTTATTTTGGATAATAGCGTTAATCAATCGGGAAGCGGTTTTTCGGAAAAACGAGTCTTGCCGGTTTGATCTGATCGTACCGACCACGTCGTAGCCTTCTTCTGCGGTCTGCACCAAACGGGGTATTTCTTCGGGGGGGTTTTGTAAATCAGCATCTAACGTAATAATCAGATCACCACTGGCATGATTAAAACCGGCCATAATCGCTGAATGTTGACCATAATTTCTGTTTAATAATATGGCAGTAATATAAAGATCTTCTTTTTCAGCTGCAGCAGTTAAAAGGGCTGATGAATCATCACTACTACCATCATCAACAAGAATAATTTCATAGGATTGACTCAAAGTTTTACAGGCAGCGGCTGTTCTTTCAATCAAGGCAGGCAGACTCGCCTGCTCATTATAAACGGGAATAACCACAGACACTTTTTTAATGGGTTCAATTTCTAGCACAGGCATCACCTATAAATGTGTTGTAAGGCACTCATTCGTCATATCGACATCATGGCTTTTCATATGAGGCAGTAACCGGGGAAATTTCAGGTATAGATCTCGGCACACACTTTACGGCGAGCACTTATTTCAGTCAAACGTTTCAATTGTACTATTGTTACCATATCCATTATTAAAAAACAGGGAGTGGCATTCACATTTCTCTGTTTCAGATTCTTTAAGTTTGATAAAATATCGGACATTTTTATGTCAGTTGAATTTTAAAATGTTTACTCCCAGAAAATACATTTGAAACTATTTTAATAGGGCATCGCATGGATATCATTAGAAAACTGTTAAATGCCTTATGGGAACAAGATTACGTAACACTGGCTGATCCTTCCCTTGCTTGGGCGATTTATATTTTATTATTCCTCATTCTTTTTTTAGAAAATGGGGTATTGCCTGCGGCTTTTTTGCCCGGAGACAGTCTCTTGATTTTAGTCGGTGTTTTAATTGCAAGAGAAGCGATGAATTTTCCCGTGACTCTGATTGTTTTGACGATAGCTTCCAGTTTGGGATCCTGGGTGGGTTATCTTCAAGGGCGGTGGTTAGGAAATACTAAAATGATACAGGGATGGCTTGCTCATCTGCCTGTGCATTATCATGAACGTGCTCATCAACTATTTCATCGTCACGGTTTATCTGCGCTATTAATTGGACGTTTTTTAGCATTTATTCGAACTCTGTTACCCACTTTAGCAGGCATTTCTGGTCTTAATAATTCACGTTTTCAGTTATTTAATGTTCTCAGTGGATTACTTTGGGTTTTAATACTCACTTCTCTCGGCTTCACATTAGGGAAAACGAATATTTTTTTAAAATATGAAGATAAATTAATGCTGTTATTGATACTGTTACCCGTTGTACTACTGGTAGTCGGTCTTATCGGCTCTGTATATTTTTTTTTGCAAAAAAGAGAAAGCATAAAAAAACGAAAGTAAGTAGTAGCAATGATGAAAAAATCATCTATGTCAAATGTACGATAAATGAGTGGCAGTATTGATATTTATGACTATGCTTAATCTTGAATCAACGATCCCCCTTTAGCAAAAAAAATTTTTGAATAATCACCTCATAACCTGGAGAATAATTTTATGTCAAAAAATGACACTGCTGAAAACTTACGTAAGGAGCTCAATACGATGGCAGATACTCTCGAAGAAGTATTATCTTCATCCGATAAACCGAAAGCAGAGCTACAAAAGATGCGTTCCAGGGCAGAGAATATATTGAAATCGACTCGTGATCAGCTCAGTGAGACGGGTGAGAAAATGGTGGATAAAACCAAAGAATTAAAAGATAAAGCCGACACCTATGTGCATGATAATCCATGGACAGGTGTAGCAATTGGTGCTGCAGCTGGTCTTGTGTTGGGTGTTTTATTATCGCGTCGTTAATCATATGAAAGAGAAAATTGAGAAAAAAGGCCCCAGCCAAAAGCTCTTTGATGTTGTTCGACGCATTACCAGCACGATTGTCAGCACAATAGAGACGCGTCTTGGGCTGGTAGTGATTGAACTGGAAGAAGAAAAAAACAGATTAATCCAGTTATTGCTCATTGCAGGCATGACTTTGCTCTGTGCTTTTTTTGGATTAATCACTTTATTAATACTGCTGATATGGAGCATTGACCCTGTTTACCGGCTTTTCATACTGGGGATGATCACCACAGTCTTTTTGGGATTGTCGCTTTTAGGTGTTTTTTGGATTGTTAAAAAAAGACCTCATTCCACATTATTGATCCACACTCGAAATCAACTTGAAATTGATAAAAATTTATTGAAAGGTGACAAGTGAAACAAAATCACGAGTTGGATCAAAAAATAAAATCAATGCTTTCTAAAATCGAGCAGCAGCGTTTAGGTCTTATTAATGATTTTGAGACTTACTCCAAAATCATGGCACCTTATGATCGTGGGTGGATCAAAATCACCAGTACAAATAAATATTTTATTTTGGCCTCAGGCGTTTTAGCTTTTTATGTGATTCGTCATCCTGTTCGAGTATTCATGGGTTCCAGGCGGATCCTGCAAGCCTGGAGTTTTATGCGTTTAATCCGAAGTTTCTTTTAATAAGCCTCATTCTGTAAGCATCAAACAAAGCCCTGTATGTTTAAAAACATCCCACATATGAAAATCTTTTGTAAATGTCAATATCAACTGAATTTTGCCCCACTTTGTCATGGGGTTGGCTCATTTTTATATCAGTGTCTTATCCAAAACTCAGGTTTTTGATCAAACAACTACGTGAATAGATTGTTCAGAAAAAAAGCTGAGGCGACACATCGACTATACTTCGGCGCCCCAGGCAAGGTCCGACAAAAACACGTTGCCAAAATCAACTCCTTCAAAAAATAGATTGATTCAAGGCTAAATCAGCAGGCTTAGCATTCAGCCTTTATCATCATGACAGGTTCAGACCTCAACAAGCAGGTCAGCCTTATCGGCACAAATCAAGGGTAAAACAGCGCGTATGAACCCCAGTTTTTTGACTCTCCACTGCCAGATAACACAATGAAATCTGTCTCTCACATTAAATTTCAGCGGATAAAAATAGATGCGGGTGCAATTGATCATCTAGATGATTTGGTATATCTTCATGGGTACAGTGACTTTTTCAGAGGAAATCACGATGGCTCGTTCATTAAATAGAGTGAAAGACATTCTCAACAAAGTGAAACATATACAAAAAGAGGCTGACAAAAAAAAAGAGAAAGAAGCCGCCAAATATTTGACTGACCGATGCAACAAAATATCTCAAAGAGAGCATGAGCACCTTAATGTCATTGTCGATAAACAGACCGGTCAACTACTCAGTGAGCCTGTCTGCTCGTACCGTTATTACTCTCAGTTAATGCAAAATTACCGGAATGGGATCAAAGCGCTAGGATTCAGGCATCATGCCATAAAACACCATATCAATACCTTTTTACGTAAGTATGGCAACAAAAAAGAAGGTCTTCATAAAAAACTAGATCCACACCTGCCCATAGAAAAATTAAGAGAAAATATCATTCTTCTTCGTGCTAATACAGTCACGGGATCAGACTTTCGTCGTGATTTGCTGAGCCTCCGAATTGAGCACCACGCTTATTACATGTTTGAACCCAAAAGTGCCATTAAGGATTGGATCCGTGATGATGATCAGAAACAACTGAATAAAAAATTGCACACTCAAATACTTGTGAACCCTGAATGGGTTAAAACTCTGGCACGCAACCTGTTGACTAAAACTGAGCCATCTACCAGTGATTTGTGTATAGGGATTGCATTAGCTTCTGGGCGGCGTCTCACAGAGATAATGAAAACGGCCTCTTTAAAGGCGGTGGATGATAAAACGCTATTGTTTAGCGGGCAGCTCAAAACCAAAAATCGCTACTTGTTTGAAGAAATATCTCCATATCAAATCCCTTCCATGATTGAGGCTCAAATAGTAGTGAAAGCATTAGATAAACTCAGAAAAAAAACACAAAATGACCCTTTGAAATATCAAAATGTTTTTGGGGAAATGATAAAAAGTGAAGTTAAAAAAGGCGGTATCAAAGACTACGACCATAACAAGTCGGTGCATAAAAAATATGAAAGCACAATGAACAGGGCGGTACGCGCGCTTTTTCAACATGGACAATTTAGTCTCAAAGACTGCAGGGCGCTTTATACAGAAGTGACCTACGAAGACCATCTCAAAGAAGGGGAAGCCCGCTCAGCGTATCGTCATCGGGTTCTTGGCCACTCACTCATTGAAACCCAGTTGCACTATGAAGCATTCCGCCTGGACAATTCCGTTCAGAGTATTGAGCTTGCTGAAAAAAACAATCATGAAAAAATCACCGACCTGCAAAAATCCTTGAGTGCATATTTAGAGAAAGCGGATAATGATGTGGTGAGTTATGCGAGAGCCCCAAAAATGGCAGTAATGCACGAATGGCTAAAATCAGAAGTGATCAATGGCTTAAAGCTGGAAAAAATGACGCCATCATACATTCGACGGCACTGCCTCTTTGAGGGTAAACAGCTCAATCTCAATACTATTAAAAAGTACCTTAAGGACTTTATTCAGTTAGCTCAATTCTGCTGAAACCTATGGATAGGTACTACCCTTCCTCAAATGAGGAACCGAACAACAGGTTCAGAATGTTTTAACATTTATTTCCGTGACTCGCTTAAACGAAAATTAATGATTGATGATATGAATTTTTCATATCCCACCATCAGCACTTTGCGATTTTTTAAGGACGAAAAATCACCATGAGCCAGAAGCCAGAAGCCAGAAGCCAGAAGCCAGAAGCCAGAAGCCAGAAGCCATCTTTATCAAATTCTTCTCAACAAAATTCTACCCGTTTTTTACCGCTTCATCAGTGGGATAAAGTAAATCACCTTACAGAAAGGCCTGATGGAGGGTCGAGCCGATATGCGGGGCAACTCATTATTCAGCTAGAAAATGACCCTGATATTCTCAATGGTGCCGTGAGACTGGCACAAAAACACCCAGGTTCCGTCTTGATTCAACTCGATCAACACCATCATTATCGCGTGTTATCGGGCTCTCCATACGGGCTTCAAGGTAAATTGCGGTGGCAATTGGTAGGGCACTCAAGTTCTGAGCATCCAACTACCAGGACGCTCTCTGGCATGACTCCTGATGATTTAGCCGATCTCTTAAAAAATTTTAATCAACATTTTAGTGAAAAATATGCTGTCGACAGTACTCCAAACCGAATCAGTTTAGTGAGCTGTCAACTGATCGACTACGAAGGCAAAAATTTTGCCACACAATTTGCACATGCCATGAAAAAAAAAGGTATTCAGGCGGACATATCAGCCAGAACAAGACGGGTATCTATTCCTCACTACGGTGGTGGTAAAAAGTTCACCCGTAAAACAATATCAGAAAACCGTGCCCAGACAGCAGGGGATACTTTGCTACTAGGCTGGAATCAAAAAGGGGAGTTGATACATAAAAAACACAGCAGTGCCTTTCGATTGTTATCTCCTGTATTAGATGCCTGGGCACCAGACCATTTTACGGATCCTAAAATGGTCAGTGAGACATTTAAATATCTTGTTTATCCTTCATCAATCACAGATCTCATGGGGGCGCAAAGGCATCTTTTCAAAAGATATTCAGCATAAACTCAGGCAATCTGATGTGATTTCTGCCAGTATTTTGTCAAATGAAACACTCAGAGATTATACGGTTGGGGTGATATTAGAGGTCCCTAAGCAAAATATTTTGGCCGCGGCGCCTTATGAAAAAATCCTCGAAGCGAATTTAAAAACCGCTATAGACACATCTGACGATCATCTCGATAAATTAGCGACGATACCAAATACGCCTCTTTCTGAATTAGCGCACCAAGGTCTGTTATCGAAACAATTATTTTCCTACCGACAACGCGTGGCCAAACCTGATGAGATTATAAGAAAAACCACTACACGAAATACCGTGCTCATCACTGGACGACCCGATGTCAATATTTACCCCCATTTTCCTGTGACAGGAGAAATCAAAATCACAGGGCTATTTTTAATTTATCCTGAACTCACTCAACATACAGAGGAAGCACACCACCTTGCCTTGTCAGAGGGTCTTTCATCGAAAAATGTCACCTCAATACGTGAGGCTGCTCAAAAAATGGCTCAAGAATTCAACATCGAATTAAAAATAATCAAAATACCTTCGGCCATTGATGATTCAAAGGATCATGATAAGGATGTCACAACAAAAATGAATCAAAAGAATTCTATAACCCTTTCAGAGAGGGCCCATGATCAAAAAAACCCCGATTCTTCTTTAACAGAGAAGCTAAAACGAGTTTGGGCTTTGGTGAATGATCTCTCCTCAAATCAGTCGACCTCATTTAGTCCCAGTGATATCCGCTTGTTAACCGATTTTTTTCATCTCCCATCAGGAGAACTCGATTGGAAAAAACTTTATGAAACATCTTTTGATCCCATCCTTTATTCCCAATTTATCAATCAAATAAAAATCTTGATGAAATACGGCGAAACGCAAGATCAATTTATTCATGTCACAGGCCAGACTACTTTAAAACGGACCGCTGACTGGAATGCCTTTTTGATCAAAAACAAGGTGAACTGGAATAAACAGATAAAACTGTACAATCATATGTATGGATTTTTGCCTGAAATCAATACATGCATGCAAGCTATTTATATCGGCGATGGAAGTCAATTAGCGCAACAAAAAGCGATCAAAGTGAATCTTGCTTATTTGAGCTTGCTTAGGCTAGGTGATCAGAATTTACGTTTGAAATTATTGAAGGCATTTCAAACTCATGCTCAGATAAATGAACAAAAAATATTCAATCAATTGACTTATCTTGATAATGAACTTCCCGAAATTTTTGGAAAGCTGATTAATGATATCGAAGCAGGGCCTGCCTTTATCAAAAAAGGCCCCCAGAGTCTTCATGAATTTTTCAATACACTGGATAATCAAAAGGCAGGGTATTACCAGCTGCGTATCGGTCAACATCTCTTATCTATCGCAAAACATCAGACAACAAACCAACAAACCCATTGGTATGTCTATGATGCTAATTTTGGCGAAATCATGATGAGGAGTCATCATTTTCAAAAAACCAGTATCACCCTGAGATTAATGCTCAATGATTATTTTAAGCGCTTAATGTATTTACCTCAGAAAGATGGATTCTTTATCGTTGATGTTGATCAATTAAATTTTTTTCACATTTTTCAATCCCCTTCTATTAAAAAATTAACAAAATTTATCAGCGATACGGATGATGGCTCGCTACACTCTCCATCTCCATTCAAGCCTGACAAACCTCAGAAAAATAGCATTAGCCCCCGAATTTCAAAGGTATCGAGTGTCATCGGTACTTTGGGCCAGGCAAATCAAAGGCTCTCATGGATCCGAACTGTCACATGCCTGTCTCATTACTGGCGGCGTCGTTCTTCCGACCAGCTCAGTCAGTCTCAAAAACAGGCATTGGACTTCGAAGCTCAAATCGCTATGGCAGGTCTTGTGTATGATATGGGAAGCGAGCTTTTAACATTTGGTTTTAGAAAACTGGAATCGCACATTATTCAAACATTTTCTTTTCCGTCCGCTGTGATGGTGTCTTCTAAAATTCAACGTTTGAAGTATTTAGCGGGATCCAGGCTGGTTCGATATGGTGCTCCCGTTTTAAGTATTTTGGGCGCCAGTTTGGATATTTATCAAGCTCAGAGAGATATCACTGAACTTAAAACGACGATTGATCTGGATGTCCGACAAGATTTAAAAGTCAGTATCGTTCTTTCTTATTTAAGCGTGGCGATCGGGATCTCAAGTGGCCTGGCATTATTTGCTTTAGCGGGCACCATGGGACTGGTCGCTGGCGCGATTGGAATGACCTTGGAGATTGCGCTTTCTGTAGTAAGGCGAATTTATTTTTCGGTTCGTCAGGTTCAAGAGATTGAGCGCTATACCCGATTGACCACATTGCAAAAATTACGCATCGGCTGGCTGAATTTTTTGGGATTAGAAATGGACGCCAAGGTCCTCAATCAGCTCGCAAAAGGAAAGGCAGAAAAAGAGGCCAAAAACCATTTTGATGGGCATTTTAAAAAATTTTTTCAAACATTATTAGAGTCAGATGATGAAATAGAGGCGGTATATTACAGCACAGGAAAAATCATTTTAGTGGAACATCGATATAAAAAATTAACAGGAAAAAGATCGGCGGAGTTTAATCAACCTGTAGGAGGAAGTCCTTCTTTATTTAAAATAGACATAGAAGATAAAATACTCCCCTCTGAAGCGGAAAGGGCATTATCAGAATATAAAGCTAAAAAAACGGGGAACATTCCTGTTTATACGCATCTTTCGATAGAAAAAAGTGAATACAGGTTTTACGACATTGAAGGGCTTTCAGCCACTGATGATCAGATCTCCATGAATAATGAGGTGCATTCAGAAAGCGTTTTATTTGTAAAAAGACAAGATGGGCTGCCAGGTGCCTCATCACTCTCTGCGTCTGTGATGAAAGAGGATGAACCGGCTTCTGCAACACCCCATAAAATGTATTTTTTTTTGGGTGATGGAAACGATGAAGTGGTCGGTCACCCAGAAAAAAGCCATATTTTTGACATCGGCGACGGATTCAAAAATTTCAAGGGGGGCACTCAATCCGATACTTTTATTTTCAGGGGCACGGCGCCTCCCTTTCAACCCAGCGTGTTCGATGGAGACGGTGGTTTCAATACACTGATAGCAAAAAAAAATGCATCCAAAACAGGATACCGTGTCAATCTGTATGATGGCTCTTTTTATTTCACTAATAGCACGCAAAAAATAGCGACGTTAAAAAATATTCATCATATTGAGACCTGCTCAGACACAGACGATGTGATTTTTGGAAACGATCAATCAAACATCCTGAATGGGCAGGGAGGTCGGGATACACTGAGGGGATTTGGTGGCAATGATATTTTAGTCGCTCAGGCCGGGGGGCTTCATGGAGGAAATGGCACAGATTGTTATCGTGTTTTACAAAACACCTATTCTGAATCTGCGTTACTTATCATCACAGAAGAAGATGATCCAGAAGAATTCAGCCATGTTATTCTGGATTATTCCGTGACTCAAATCAGCAATATTAAAAGGATCAAAGAGCATCTGTTTATTGAATTAATCAATGACAATCAGAGTATAACTACCTTAACACTATTTGATCTCTATCTTCCCTCATTGAAAAAACAAAAAAGAACGTTAACGGCACAATATATTTTTTATACCCAGGATGGTGTGATGTTTTGGGGTCTGCCCGCTGAAATACCTTTCAATCCGTACACAGAAGAACCGGAACAGCTCGCTTTAATAGCAACCTATACTGGAAACGTTCATAAAAATTCTCCTCTCTCTGAAACCAAAAGCACAAAACAAGGGTTAATCATTCAAAAAATGGCCCATCAGCAACAACCTGGGCTGATCGAAGTCATGGGCCAGGCAAAAATATTGCCCCATTTTTTAAAATTAGTGCCTCAAGAAAGTGGGTTTGATGATGATTTACAGGGAGATGATCTCAGCAACACCTTACACAGTAAGGTCGGCGGAGATATTTTAGAAGGTAAAGGAGGAACAGACATCTATATCATCGACGATCGACCTGAAGGAACACAGGTGAGAATCCATAATTATGATTCCCCTGAAAAGGGTGCGCCTGCGCAAGATATTGTACTCTTGCCTTTTTCACTGGATGATATTGAGATAAGACAGGATGATGATGATGTCGTTTTGACGCATCTCAATTCTCCGACAGAACATGTGAATCTGCGTTTGATGAATTTTATGAAAGATGAACCCTATAGGCATCTTTCCATTATGGATAAAGAAGGACATATTCATACAATGGGTCTTAATCCTAACGATGAGCCTGACCTGATTGTCAATCAGTTGTTCCCTGATAACAGAATCAATGAAAAGGAGACGATCCTAAGCCAATTAAAGCAAAGTGTGTCTGAATTTCACGAATTAGAAAAAGTCTTCAATCTGCCTGGTGAAAAATTTTTGGATACTTTTTCACCAAAAATGATCTCTGTATAGGGCTTTCGTAAGCCCCATGTAAAAATTTTTAATGCGACAAAACCGATATCAACTGATCTGGATCCCTCGCGATTTTTTGTCTGAATGAGCCACTTTGATTGTCATTAAAATAAGACATCAGTTCTTTCATTAATTCAGGTGGAATATTCTCCCTTTTTTCTTTTTCTTCCTGCGTCATTTCTTTTTGCGCATCAGCTGTGATCGTTTTTTTTAAATCAGGATGATGTGTTTTTACTGTTTCTATTTTTTGCTCATCAGTACCACAAGCGCCTTTTTTAATTTTGACGGAAAATCTGTTTTCAAACTCAGGGTTTGAGAGTTTAAATACGAGATCTTCGCCTTCTTCTATTGTATGAAATTCACCCTCATCCATACCATATAAAATTAAAGTGTCGTTGCCGCCTGTGTCTTCAATCACAGTATGTCCGTCGTTAGGGGTGATCAAATAAATATCGTCCCCGACACCACCTGAAAGAAAATCATTCCCTGTGCCCCCATAAATAAAGTTGTTACCTTCATAAGCCAATATTGTATCGTTCCCTGCGTCGCCATAAAGCCATTTATTGCCGTTCCCCGTTGCAATAATACGGTCATTTCCGTCACCACCATGCAGAGTACGATGATGATGGCTATGGTCTATGATCAGATCATCGCCTGCGCCGGCATCTAATTTTTCTTCAGTAAAATAATCACCATCGGTTAAAACAAGATGATCCTCTTTTTCTGTAGGAACTATATGAGTATCATATTGATCTAAATAAATTTTCCCTTCTTCATTCACCTCTATATGATATAACTGATAATGTGCGTCTAATATAGTGATATGCTGGTAAGACTTGTTTTTCATAAATTGCCAAAAAACAATTTCTAATTTTTTCTTCTGATTTGAAGAGTTTGTCTTTAATATGACGTCATCACTTCCCTTAAAGATAATATTCATTTGTTCAATCCCAACAGGTAAAATCAGCAAATCATAGTCAGGATTTGTACTGTTGTCGTTGTTATTAATCCATATTCTACGTTCATTATCATCGGGGTGTTCAATTCGATAAATGTCTCTCCCTGCTCCTCCTTCTAATTGATCATTACCTCTTCGGCTGATGAATAAATTACTTTCTGAATCCCCGATTAATTTGTCATTAAAAGGGGTATCTGCCATCATTAATTTCACTGAGTCAGGAAGAAAAAATCTTTTTTCACCGACTATCAGCAGATCTTGTTGAGCAATTTTTCTAAAAATAAAATTAATCTGCTCTTTTGAAAAATTTTTAATATCAGATCTATTTTCGATATCACTGAACAGATTATATTGTGCATTGAATGTCAGGGCCAAAGGAAAGGCGCCCTCCAGATTTTTTTCTATGACCTGTGGCCAATTCGGAAATAATAAAAAACCATCTAAAGTAGAAAAAATATACTGATTGTTTAAGAGTAAATATTTTTTTTCAACATCTTCTTTTTCAAAAGAATAAATATCATGAAGTGCTAATGTCGTTTCTGTTTTATTTTTATTTCGCAGTGTGATATTGATCGAATAAATATCATGGTTTTTTTTTAAAAAGACAGACGTGATGTCAGCTACATTATAATGCAGATTGATAAACGAAAAATCGTCTTTAACCTCATAAATATGGGCGATAACATTCTCAGAGGTAGAATTTTGCAAAAGAATATAATGATCATTGCCTTCACCTCCATCAATACTACCTTGCTCAAAGGTCAAGACGTCATCTCCAAAATATCCCCAGATTTCATCGTATCCACCTCCTCCATTCAGATAGTTATTTTCGTTATTTCCTTTGATCTCATTATTGGTTTTTGAATTTCCGTAAACATGTTCAATATTTTTTATATTTGCAACTAATTTTTTATTATTTCTAGAGCCAGAATAAATTTGCCCCACCGTTAAATCAATAAAATAACGGACATCTCTTAATAACACTTGATCAAAAACAATAGTATCTTCACCCGCCAAACCATCAAATTTGCTCAGTAGCATCGATTCATCAGTATTTAATGAAGTATTGGATAAATAAAAAATATCTGGTTTATTTCCTCCGGTATACTGTTTAGCACCCTTTGTAATTTTAAAAAAATTTTTTCTGGCGCGATATCCCACAGCAATATCATCCCCATCACCGAGATCAAATAAAGCAGTTGACTCCCCTTTAGTAATCGCTGTTTCATCTGAAGATATTTTTTTAACCGTAGGATTATTGTCATCCTCTTCATTAGCATCAATATAATCATTAATTGGTTTTAAAGCAGAAGGCTCAGGATAACGATATTGACTATCTTTAATGTTTATTTTTTCACGCGCATTAGCCTCAATAAATTTCTCAGCTTCTTTAGGAGAAAGCTTATCTTTTTCTATGTCTACGAATGCACGGGTAAATGAAGGATTAATCCATTTTCGATAAGACAGTAATTTATAAGGTCTCATTTTTATATCAAAATCCTGTTGACTATAAAAATAACTATTGATTTTTTGAGCAGATAAACTCTTCAATATTTTTTTCGCGCTGGCTTCTAACATTTCATTATATTGTTGACGGGCAGCGGTTTTACTTATTGCTTCTAACGTTTTATTTTCTAATTCAACACTGGGGTTTAATCCCAGGAACAGACGCACAAAATTCTCCCAAAACTCTTCTGTATTGAGTTCAACATGATTTTGAATATCTTCTAATTGACGTATGCTAGAGTATGATTGTGAGAATAAAAGAACGAACAATCCGCCCAGGATCCCGGCAACTCCACTCATTAAAATCAGTTTCGTGGCGGCTGCCATCGCAGCGCCGCCTGCAGCCCCTCCCAAAAAAGCGGCTTTATATCCAATCATGGCTGCTGCACTCGTACCCACACCGAGCACGCCACTGAACAATGATAAAAACCCATTCACCTGCAAATCCTGTCGAGTTTTTGAATCAGATGTTTGAGACATTTTTTCAAAATGCAAATAAGCATGATAGAAATCGAGGGAAGACATGCCTAAACCTAATCCCAGGTTTACAAAAGGCAGTGCCTTGCTCCCGTGTTTCACCCATTTTTGGATTAAAGGGGAATAAAGCTGTAATTGATGCCTGGGTATTCCGATCAGGTTTATGTGTAATTTATGCAAACCATACTGAATCAGATCCATATCAGCACTAATAAAAAGACTGAAATAAATGGATTTTTGCTGCATTTCCAGTATCTTTCTTTCTTCTTTTGTTAATGATTTATCTTTTAACAGATCTTTAATCTTGATAATTTCATAAAATCCATGAAAATAATAAGCAACGTGCATTAAAATATCTATTCTATTCATGTTCTTATATAATTTTTTTTCGAAAAACTGATTTTTTAAATTAGAAGCAGAATGACTATTCTCATAAATATCTTTAATCAAATCAGCGGCAATTTTTTTATCTTCTTTTTGTCCTTCTAATAAAGAATGGATTGATGGACTCATTTTTATTTTTTCTTTTAAAAATGTGATTGCTGTTTCTATTTCACTTTTTTCTATCTTTTTGTTGAGTAGATAATTTTTTAATTTTCTTGCATTAAAACGAAGACCATATAGTAACTCTGATGGAGAAGAAAAATGTTCTAATGAAAGCCCTTTATCACCAAATATGCCGCCCATTTTATAAATTAATGACGGGGATAAAGTGAGTTTATTTAAAGTAATATCTGGTAATTTAAAAATCCGCTCTCTGTCAAAATCAACATGAGATGTAAAATCATTTATTTTATTTAAAATATTTAATTTAGTTAAATGAATTGGGCTTAATTTTGTGACTTCAAAATAATAATTTTCCTGAAATTTTTGAAATCCATATAATTCTGCCCTGGTTTTATTATCAAGAACTTTGTAATCAAGATAATCATTAAGAAATTGATCAAATTCAGTGTTATCCTGACTAGAGGTTTTCATTTGAATATCCCCTACAATCGGATCATATAAGGTAATCGTATTACCTTGATGGTGTTGAGTGATATCTAAAACTAAAATATATCCATTATCCGATTTGGTAGAACTTAAAAAATAACGACCAGGGATTTTTGGTAACGGTGAACACATTGGATTCATTATAAAAATTTTATTTTTTTCTTTTTTTATCTCTTTTTTGAGAGATTGAAATAAATTTTCAAATTCTTTTAATTTTTCTGTATCATAATCGCTGAGCTCGACATCCGCTTTATCAGCATAAATTAAAGAATAGGTTGCTAGAAATTTTAAAAAACTTTCCTGAAATGTTTTTCCTTTTCTTTTTGCATTTAACCAAATAAAACCCAGTGCAAGATTGTTATTAATCTCATTTGGAATATAAAGAAATTGAGGTGCAATATTAATGTAAATCCCTGCTCTTTGATATTCTTTTTTAGAGGCCAGAACCATTAAATCACTTAAATTATTTTCTTTGATTAAATTCAAATAATACGTTTTTTCTAAAGATTTTTCATCGCTTAGTTTATCTGATTGATTTTGAAAAGCTCTAGTGGCCAGTAATTGTCTGGCTTTTAACATCCAATGATTTCTTTCTATGGGATCGAAACAGATTTTAATAAATTTTTTACCATTAAAATTCTGATCTCCATCTTTAAAAAAACCAGTTAACAAATCAAGCATCCCTTTATCTTGATAAATAAAGGTGTAATCCAGTTTTTTATGTGCAATATCGTTAATGATGCTCATCACTTGTTTCACCCGCCCGACTCGATCCTTAGCCGGTTCTAAATCACCTAAAATATTTTTTGAATACTCATTCAAAATTAAATTCCCTTTTTTATCAATCCGGTGCATGACAGCATCACGTATTTGATCAAAACGGTGATAAGGCAATGTCACTGTGAATTCATTTATTTCGTTATGAGTAATTTTAATCGTAATATCAATTATTTTATTTTGAGCATTCAAATTACAAGCAAGTAATTTTCCTGTGACTTTTTCATTAAATTTAAATTCAGTTCTTTTTTTAATTAAAGATTCAATTAAATAATTTTCTTCCTGTGATGCGGCTTCCTTCCAGGTTTCGTTATAAGCAGAGTGATTTCTTCGCACTAAATGTGTATATTCTATTTCAATCTCTTTCCCTGATTCTGTATAACCGAACTTGTAAATTTTTTTGCCATTATTGACACTCACAGTGTTCAGGAGATGATCGGTCATAAAATTTCGCCAGGCATCATATTCGTTAAATGAATAAGCACCAATATTAGGGTCAAAAAAGGTCCAGATTGTTTGAACAGGGTCATGAATGACAGTGATCGCCATCGCATGGGTTTTTGTAAAAAATAAAAAATACTGATTTTCCAAAGGGTCTTTAAAATAATTAAAAAAATCAGAAAAATTTGTTTTAGAAATGGATTCTAAAGGCATTCCTCTTTTTAAATGATATTTTTGATTAATTTCCAAACCATTTTTATTGATATATTCTGAGTATTCTCTATTGGCGTGTAAAAGTAAATCAGAGGCAATTGACTGGGTATTTTGATTGAAATTTTTATTTGAAAGTTCGTCTCCTTTTATTTCAAAATCCTGTGAGCTTTGTAATCTGATGATTTTCTCAAGTTCAGTTGAAAGGTGTTGATGACGATATTGATTTTTTATTATTGTTTCAACCTGAAATGCATCTTTGTTTCCTATTGTCATCAAATGATTTTTATCATCGCTTTCTGCTATGATTAGGTAAGCAGGCCGCAAGTGCCCACTCCCTCAAGAACCGTACGTGCGAGTTACCCCGCATACGGCTCACGCAACTTACTCACTTCAACATTTTTCCTTTTTTGCTATGTAATTGTCTGTGGCAATTAGCATGTAACAATCTTAGATTAGCCAGCTTGTTGTCACCCCCTTCAGCTTTAGGCTGAATATGATGAACATGCAATTGTTCACCATTGTCCAACTCTTGATCACAGAGAGGACAATAACCTTTCTGTCGCTTATAGAGGTTAACTTTGACACCGTAAATAAAAGGCTGTTTACGTGCCTGCCTATTACGCCAATAGTCACGCAATTCCGGATTGTCGGGGGAAGCATTTTTTGGAACTAGCCAATGACGCTGTATTTTTGTCCATGCATGCTTCCAAAGAAATCCACCGGTTGATTTATCCATAAATACTGAATAGTCTTCTCTACCTGGTATCTTGCCTAAGTAGTGTTTTCTTCGCCACCACCAGTGTTTATTGGGATGACGTCGATACAAATATCTACGTTGGCGGATCCACATCCATTGGTCTAATGCACTGAATGTTCTTTTTGAAGCACCAATACGATAGTAATTACACCATCCTATTATCTTGGCATTCAGTTGTCTTATTCCTTCTTGTGTCGGCATACCGATAATACCTTTCCAGGTCATTCTCATTTGCTGTTTGTACCTTTTCATCGACTCCTTTGAGGGCTTCGTTAACAATATATATCCCCGTTTTCTGTGGCGATTGTCATAATGTCGTATATTAAATCCCAGGAAGTCGAATCCTTCCTTCAAGTGTTTGATACTGGTTTTTTCTTCAGAAAGAGCTAACCCTCTCTGAGCTAACCAAATTTGCAACTTTATTTTGGCAGTTTCGCACTCTTCACGGGATTTACCGAATACGACAAAATCATCCGCATAACGAACTACTGCATAAGGTTGCCCTTGTTTTGGCGTGCCGTTTTTCCAGTATTGAATACCCAGTAAGGTCTCCATTCCGTGGAGTGCAATATTGGCCAGTAGTGGACTGATAATCCCGCCTTGCGGAGTACCTGCAACATTGGGTATATAGTTGCCATGTTCCAGCACACCGGCTTGTAACCATTGTTTAATCATGTTTCTTTCGGGGAATCCCCCGATTTTTTTTATGAGAAAATTATGGTCAATGTTGTCAAATGCGCCTTTAATATCTGCATCTAGTACCCAGTGCCGTGTCCCTCGTGCTCTGGCAATACAGAAAATTTTTTGTATTGCGTCATGGGCACTTCGCCCCGGTCTAAATCCGTAGCTGACTGGTTCAAATTTTGCTTCCCAATAAGGTTCCAGCGCCGATTTAACTATCGCTTGTCTACAGCGGTCGAGAATGGTTGGGATCCCAAGAGGGCGTTTTTTTCCATTCTTTTTTGCTATGTAAACTCGTTTTACTGGATAAACCTTTTCTGAAGTTGTTTGGCTTAATAACTTATAAAGATGTTCTCGTCCTTTATGGTCATTAATTACCTGATTATCTACTCCAGCCGTGTGTTTTCCCCGATTGACCTGAGTGACTTTCCTGATAGCCAGAAGATGGTTAGCTCTTGATTTCATCATGAGTTTTTGCAGATTTCTGACTTTCTTTAAGTCACCTGTTGCTGAAGCCCTATATATTCTTTGCCTTAGATTATTAATCATGGCTGTCACAACACGCCAGTTAATAGCATGCCATTCCAGTTGTTGTTCATAGTTTTGATTTATTACGTTTGCCATAGGCATCTAACTCTTCTAAATCAATTCATAACCTTGGTAAAGGATTATATGGGTAAGTCACCCGTTCCACGTCAGCCTCTTTTCAGAGTAAAGTAATTACCTCTATCAATCCTGTTATGATTTCCAGTTGCCTTTCGGCTGATTGCCTTCGCTTTTTGGAACGTCTTATGCCCACTGTCTCTTAGTATTTACATCAACACTAAAAGATTAATGGGGTTACCGTGTTTCACACCATGAAGATACATTGAGTGGGCTGCCTCCTCTATGCCGGGGAACGGGATCCGTCGTAAAGAACGAACACTCTTCTTTACCCGTTTCTAACTGTCGTTAAACTTCCCCATAACACGTCACATCTGATTTCGTGTTTTACTTGCTTACGACATTTTAATAACGGAGATTCACTTTATTCAACCCATTTCAGTTTTGCCTTGCCCCTATTTCTTATTCAGCTTAATACTTTAGTTAGGCTTTCATTCTCGCTTAGCACAAGAGAATTACTCCTCTTGCACCGAGTAAGTGGCAATAAGGTTTCGGATCAACCTTACCCTTTTTCAAGGGACTTCTGTGGTGCAACTTTCACGTCGCACGTTTTCAACCATAACATATAATCTTTACCCCCTCCCAAACCAAAATTACGTTCTTCAATCAGATAACGAACAGACAAAGCAAGACATAATCCCGTACTCCCATCATAATGTTCGGATAAACGATTTATCGTTTTGATTCGATTTTTTGCTTTTTTAAAAACTTGATAGTATTGATTAAAATCAAATGAATTTTCCATCACAAAGTGAGGGCCGAAAGCGGAAATAAACGAGTCAGAATTTTTTGGCATATATTGAGTCCTTTTAATATATTTTCATCCAATGAATGATATTGATTTTAAAAAACAGACCACCAAATTTTTTTAAAAATGAACATATTTTGATGATATGAAAAAAATCATGGTGTTTGATTGTAATAAAACAGATTCAGAAGGTCACCAGGGAAGTGATATTGGGCGCTATTAAAAAAGGCCGAGATATCTCGGCCTTGTTGACATGACCATCACCCATATCATGAGTAATACGTAGATTCCTCTTCATGCTCAGGCAGATGTAAAACTGGCGTCATCATTAAAATATCCGCATTTTCTTTTGACGGGATCGTTTTTGAGCCTGTTGAAAGGTCGATTTGATATTTGTCTGGGGTTTCCAGGCTGCTCAGTATTCTTTCAGAAGACGCATCGATGGTGAAGGTTTTATCCAGGCGGATCCAATCCCCATCTGGCTCGATAAATTTCACCTTGAGTTCATGCGGGCCTTCTGCTAACGGCATCTCGACAGTGAATACCCCCTGGTTATCAATGAGCTCAAGCTCATATTCGGGGCGATTATCCAGGGTGACCAGTGCTTTGACGGCATCAGGCGCGTCTTTAGGGGCGTTGAGCGTGAAGCTGGGAGTGGTATCTGCGGTGGTGTTTTCCTCTGATGTAATGGGGTTGAGTAATTCACCCGGATTTTTTGGGGCTGCGGTCTTCGGTTCCTCCAACAGCTCAGATGGGATATCTTGTTTTTGGGGTTGAGTCGGATTGACTTGCTGTGCCTGAGTCTGAGTGTCTACAGGGTTTTCCTCTTGCTCTGTGAGTGAGGTGCTGCGTTTAGAGCGTTCAGATGGCTCTTCTGTTGTCGATTCTTCAGGTGAGCTTTCGGTTGGTTGATTGGTTTTTTCAGGGTTGGACTGATGTTCCTCGGTCTTCGGAGATTCATCCATTTCTTCATCAAAATGTATGTCAGAGAACACAGTATCGTGATGTTCACCAGTTTCTAATATTCTTTCAGCTTTTTTGTACAGATTTTCGAACATTGTTTTTTCTCTATTATCATGGTTAGTTTCTGCACCTGGTTGAATATTCACCCAAAAAGAGATAATTGAGTTACTTGTGTCTTTAGTTTTGAAATAAAGGTACATATTCGAGCGATCTTGAATAACCCCATCAAGTTTTGTTTCAAAATTTATCTTTCCTGCTTCATCAGAATATGTGGTTGAATATGTCTGGATTATAGGATTGCTATTACCATCTAACAAAAATATTTCTCCTTCTATTCTTTTGTTGATTTGCCCTTTGATTATAGTCTTCCCACTGGATATTTCGGTACTAACGTTAACAGGCCGAATGTTCCATTGCGTGGTCAATACCCTCATTAAGTGATTTTTTTTATCGATATCGCCATCAGGATCCCATAATTCATCACTTTTTATAAATTTTAAAACCTCTTCCAGGCTGATAAATTTCATCGAGTTATAAAGTGCTCCTGGTTCAAATCCGTTAAATTTCCAGAAAAAATCTTTTGCGCCCCTTTTCCTTATATCCTCGAAGAGGTCATAATTCACATATCTACACAATTCATACAAAAAACTGTCATCAAATTCAATGACTCGATAATTTTGACTACTTTTGTACGGTAATGTCTTATATTTTATGAGTGCAGCATCCACCCTTAATTCATGTGAATATTTAAAGGGTTCTTGAGGATAAGGAGCCCCTAATTTCTGATCATCCTCGGGGTTCCAACCACTAAACCTTATGAAGTAGTGCCCCGAAGTATAATCCCAATAAAGAACTACAGGATTAATTGTTTTTATAATCGACTGACTTTCTCCGCCCTCTTCATTTGAAGAAAACACCTCGAATTGCATTTCATTGACGTTATGTTCTATTACTTTCGTCCTTACCACTTCCTCTTTATAGGCTTTATGACTTTTTTGAGTATTATCAATACCTGAGAGCTTTGTATTTAATGTTTCTCCCTCTTTTACCTTTCCCTTGACGCTAAAAAATTTACCGTTCCCAACGAAAGTGTAATCCACTTCTGTAGGAGTCTTGGGTATCGTTCTTTCAATTTTTTCGCTTTCGTGCCGCTCTGCCCGGATGACATAAGCCGTAAATTTGCCTGTGAATGCGTTGTTAGTTGTAAATTGAAAACTATTGTTGCTTAAATTAACTGCAGTCACTGTATGTTCGTATTTTTCATTACTTTGATTTTTAAGAATAATTTTATCGCCTTGTTTTAGGTTTTCTTTTTTGACAAATACCTCAAGTTGATTCTCGTCTAAAGCACGATATCGAGTGATGGCAGGCGGGAGTGGTATGTCGACCTGAGTATTCTCGGATTGGTTGCCGATATCGTCTTTAACGAAGAGGGTAAAGCTTTTCTGTTGCCCCCAGGATTGGGTAGTGTCGAAGGCCTCCACGTCGAATACAGAGGTATTGCCTTTTTTTGTGATATTTATCTCACTTTGACCTTTAAATTGAATAAAAACATCTGTGTTTTTTGGTTTTTCCCCTTCTATCCTGATGGTTTTCACTCCCTCTGTTTCATTGAAAGAGTACTTAACATCAGACACTGCTGAGGGTTTATGTCGGTTGATGATCAGGGGGTCATTTAAAGTGGTTTTCTTCTGATATGTTTCATTATTGTCATAAGTCAACTCTACAGTGATTCTGTATTCCCCTGCTGGAAAGGCTGCTGTTTTATCAGTTAAAGAATCATTTTTTATCAAATCAATTTTGTATTCTTTGCTATCTGGACCACCTGTAGGCGTGAAGTCTTTAAAAGGATATGTATAACTCTTATTCGCTGTTTTATTTTCAAGCGTCAGCTTACCCTCAGTCACTTTTGCATCGCTCGTGTTCTTAAAGAGTAAAACAGGTTTGTCATGATTCGTTTTGAAATCCCCCTGAGTGCCTGAGTCGGTCTGCGGATCGAGTATGAGTTCCGGATCTTTGAAAACAAATGGGGCGATTTTTTTGATGTTGTATAGATTATTATCATTATTGCTTGTATTGCCTGCCTTGTCTGTAAAAGTGACTGTGATGAAATATTCCTTGTCATCTTCTAAATCCTTTTTAATACCGCCCCACTCTTTTGAGTCTCCTTTAAAACCTTCCAGATTTTTTATCTCATAATCATTATTATCTCCTGAGATTTGAATGTTTATCTTATAGATATCTTCCGGGATATCTCGAATCATAAAGACTGGCTTTGTTTGTGTTGTTTCCTGTGCGTCTGTGGAGTCAGAACTCTTTGTGCCCGAATTTTTCAGTTCGATAACAGGTATGTTGGTAAGGGTCGTGTCAACCTCAAAATCTACCTCGGTTTCCTTCGTCATTGTTAACACATCTGTGGCGGTGACTTTCAATGTATATTTACCATCAGGTTGATCTGCGGGTATCTCCACTGTCCAGTTGTTATCGGGATTATTTTTTTTGATAGAGAGGACAGAGCTTGAACCTGAGGATTCACTAATGAGTTCCGCCTTCATCTCAACATACGAAAATAGCGTATTATCATCCAGGATAATGTTTAACTTTCTCTTATCATCCTGATCCATATTGACTTTGTTGATCATATAAGGCTTTCTGTCTTTCCCCGCCGCATTGGCGTTATGGGCCATGTCTATTTTGGGGGCTGGTAATGCGTCCAGTACCATAAATTCGCCTTGCGCACTGGTTTTATTGCCCGCTTTGTCTGTGACTTCGACGTATAAATTATGCTTACCCGATGAAAGAGAATCATTAGAAGTAAGCTTCCAGACGTTTTTGCTGTCTTTTACTTTCTCTTTTGCACTTAGAGAACCAGTATTATTAATCTTAGCTGTAATATATCTTGGGTCGTCAATCTCTTCACTTGTTGTTACCAAAAAAACGATCTGGCCTTTTTTTGCTACTGCTTTTAGTTCATCGCTGTTTTTTGCTGTTTTGAATGCCTCTGAGTTCCAGTTAATCTCGGGTTTATCAGGCTCAGTTGTATCAATTTCAAATGTAAACTCCTGGGAATCACTCGGTATTCCCGCTTTATTGATGACCCTGACTGTGGCGTTATATTCGCCATCTCCATAAGTATCTTTAAAGTTACTCGTTTTGTAAGAAAATTGGCCTGTGTCATGTGTTACTTTTGCGCCCGTGATTTTGGATTCACCATCTTTGGTGATCGTGATGGTGACGGCACGTTCATCTATGTTGTCTTGTTTTAAATTGATGTTGCTGATGGCGAAGCTGGGATTTGGGTTGTTTGTTATTTTTGTATTACTTTTATCTATCGTTTTGCCCGTTTGGTCAGCATAGGCCAGTTCAATTTTGGGTTGATCAGGTTGATCATAATTAACGTTAACCACTTCTGTTTCAGAAACATCACCAGGTTTATTCAATGAATTATAGGTTTTAACCGACAGGCTGTATTCGCCTTTCGCCCATTCATCATCAGGAGTAAAGGTTAATTTCTTATTACTCTCTAATGAGAATGCACCTTTTTGACTTGGACTATCTGTAACAAACTGATTGGTTGAATTATTTTTTTGAGCGATATATGTTTTGTTTCCTACGCCTTTAACCATGACCTCCACCTTTTCGATGGGATTATCTGTATTGTTGTCTTTCAGGTCGATAGTAAATGTCGGCTTCCTGGAACTTGTCCATTTTTCATGAAGAGAGTCCGGATGAGTGGTGTTACTCGCCTCAGAGAGTACGATGCTGGGCTGTTGTGGCTTGCTGGTATCGATGATCAGCCCCAGTGGTAAAGAATTTGAAGAGGGTTGTCTGGCTTCATTGATGACCGAAACAACGATATTATATTTTCCTTCGTCCAAATTTTTACTAGGTATAAATTGGTAGCCGCTCTCAATTTGTTCAAAAAAACCATTATCAGATTTTGTTTTTATTGACCCGTCTTGATTGAGCACCGCCTGAAATTTTTTTGCGGTTTCTTCAGATTTTCCAAGGGTGGCGGTAATGTTAATTTCTCTGGCATGCGGATCGACATTCTTAATCTCAAAGGTGGGTGTAGCGGTTCCGCTCAATACCTCGCGCTCGTCTTTACCCTCTACAGCAATGCTCGGGCGGATGACATTTACATACACACCGAGAGTCAGTATGTTTGAAGTGGCTTCGAGACCCCCCGTCGTTTCCGCTTTCAGGGTCATATTATATTCACCGTCTTCTTGAAATAGAATTGGGATTTGATTCGAGTTATACCCCTGATCATCCTCATCATTCTTCCATTTTCCTTCGGGGATTTTTGTGTACTTGATTGTCTTGGGATCTGCATTTTTTTCTTTAGATTTAGACACAGAAACGGTCACTTTATTGACAACGTCATCTATCTCATCAAAAGTAAACTGCGGGGTTCTTTTTGAGGTGATCTTAATGTTAGGGTCTTCGTTTTGATCATAAGGGGTGTGATCTTCAGCATTTATTTTAATCACGGGGGGGTTTAGCCCGTCGAGCAATTCAAAGGACAGCGGCTGAGATAAACCCTCATTCCCATGCGGATCTGTGACTTTTGCCACGACTTGGTATTTCCCCCCTTTAGAGATTTGATCTGGCTCTGATAAATCTGCAGTCCATATCTCTTCATTTAGTATAGCTGTCTGGGTTTTTTGTTGATTCCCCTCCAAGTCTTTTAATATGACCTGAACCGAAGTCGTTCCTCTTCCTGGCGGCACATCCTTTTCATTGGGCACAATCTGAAACTTCATCTGACTTTTGCTGACTTTAAATTGACCGTCAACTTTCCCCAGCTCCTCAAGAAATTGAATCGTCGATGTCGGCGGGGTGGTGTAAATGGTCATCGTATGGTTGTTATTCAGACTACCGTTGCCGACTTGACCGGCCTGGTAAGTCACCTTGGCTGTGACGGTATACTCGCCAGGAGTTAAGTCTTCTTTATTCCACGTGAGCTCATATTCACTTTCAGTAGAATCATCACTTTCTTTTATGTTTATCTGCGATTGTACAAAATTTTGGGTTTTCTTATCCTCGTTACTGCCCAATTTTTTGAGGAAGGTCACCTTAATCAGTTGAGGATTATCCCAATCTAAGCGGGAGCTATCGATATTCTTGAGAATCAATTTAGGCTGCGTTTTATTGGTGACAGGTTTGTCATTGGTGCCAGTATTGTCAACAAGTTCAATGGTGGGGGTTGGGGCGTCAGCACTGTCAATCGTAAAGTCTAATATTCCAGGTGCGCTCTTACTACCTGCTGTTGATGTGACCACGGCTTCAATCTGGTATTTTCCATCTTGGGTTATGTTAACTGCACCCTTTCCTGAATTACTGAGCTTGCTCAGGTCAAAACCTTTTTGAGTCGCGTCTTGTATAGTGATTTTTTTCGAACCCAATTCAGTAGAAGAACTTCTGGGGTCAACAGAAAAAACAGAGATTTGAATCTCATTTTGGGCGTTTTTATCAATCGTTTCTAATTTAAATGTAGGGTTTTTAGTCTTTGTGATATTTTTTTTCTGGTTAAATGAATTGTCTTCCTGAAGGATGATTTTGGGTGTCTCGACTGTACTGGTATCAATGATGACATCGTATGCGTATGACTGTTCATTTGTTGCCTGGTCTTTAACGGTGAGTGTGATTGTATATGTATCGTTAGTCCATTCTTTTTGAGGTGTGTAAGTGTAATACCCCTCTTTTTTTGACACGCCTTGCTTTATTAATTCTTCAGAAAGTTCCTTAGTAGGATTGAAGGTAATCGATGGTGATTCATTTGAAAATGTCAGTTTGATCTCTCTGACATCTGGGTCGATGTCAGTCAACCTAAATGTCGGTGTTTTTGAGCTGACCCTATTCCCTGATACCATATGATGTGTGTCTGGATCTAACATAATTTTTGGAATAGTTAATTGATTATCAATCAACACATCTATTGTGTCAGATTCTTTATTCTTTTCACCCACATAGGTGGTCACAGTTAAACTATAGTTTTTACTTTTACCTTTTTCGCCCAATTCAGATGTATATTCATAACCAGGCTCCCTCAACTTATCTAATGTTTTCCCCTCAAAAGTGACTGATGTTTCATAACTTTTGATTGAAGTATCCTTAATTAAAAGAGTCACCTTACCGGCATTGTCGTCTATATCAGTGAATTTGAATTTGGGAGGAACTTTGTTGGTAATGTTACCCGTAACATCACCATAGGCTGTGTTATCTGAGCGTAAGAGCTCAATCTTGGGTTGTTGTACGTCATCGACTATGGTGAAGGTGAGCTCACCCTTTTTTAAAGAGGAAAAACTGATGGCGACTCAAAAAATATTTGCACAACATAATGCTAAGATTGATTTGTCTGCATTAGGAAATAAAAATCAGATTCAAGTGGTGATATCAGGTCCAGACCTAAACTAACCTCGCCGAAAGGCAGTGTGACCATTGTGAATGGGGCGATGTATTCGAGCTTAAAAGACAGCCAATTGTCTTTTCAGTTTCAGGATGGTTCTTAAAAGGTAAAGACTTACTCAGTCAGGTGAATCTTGAGAATATCGACTTTAAAAGCGCCGATGCTTTTTTAGTCGATCATGTTCAAAATAAAGCGCTTCAAGAAGAACAGGAAGCGCTGAAACAAAAAATGAGACAGGCCGAAAAAGACAAAGAAGAGGCAGAAAAAGCAAGAGAAAAAGCCGAGAAAGAGAAAGCAGAAGAAAAAAAAGCAAGAGAAAAAGCTGAGAAAGAGAAATCAGAAGCCGAGAAAGCCGCGTTAGAAGCGCAGGAAGCACAAAAATCCTCTCAACAAATTGAAGAAGCGCTCAATGAATTTTTAACGCAAGCGAACACCAAAGCGGCCTTGGCTCAAATCACCCCTGATGAAAGAGACATCTCTCTTCATTCTGCCTCTTCTTTACATAAAGAATCGAGTACAACGGTAGAAGTTGCCCAGATCAACAAAAACACGAACCGCAGCAGTGGGTTAAACAACCCGGCCCCGAACCCAAAAATTGATTTAAAAATCAGCTTCGGTCTTGACGACAACAGTAATACCAGCGGGCAAAAAGATAATTTAACTAAAGTGACTTTACCTACATTGATAGGGAGCACACTCCCTGGCACTCAGGTGATCATTCAAAAAAAGACGGCTTGATCTTAAACACCACGAAGGCCGACAGCTCCGGTAATTTTGCTTTTACTCTCGATAAATCATTAGACGAGGGGCCGCACGAGTTTATGGCCTTGGGAGAATATAAAGGCAATAAAGCCCAGGCAGAATTATCTCTCGTGATTAAATCAATCATTAAGCCCGTTGATTTTCAGATGAATCAAAAAGATATTGCACTGGAGAGTAAAAACCCTGACATTTTTTTGATTAAAAATGTTCAGCCTGCCATTCAAGGGACGGCTGAAGAAAACACGCAAGTCAGCGTTTATAATAAAAAATCAACCGATGATAAAGAAACACGACTAGGCACAGTGAGCGTCGATGAAAAGGGAGTATGGAGCTATTCTTTTAAAGACAGGCAACTCGCGCAAGGGGATAACAGTATTAGCGTCGTTGCAGAAGACAAGGCCAAAAACATCGCTGCTGCAAAAAAAACCATTAATCTGGATTCAATCCCTCCATACGCTCCCACCATTGAACTTGCAGAAGAGTCTCATCCTAAAATCCATGAGGGTCAGACTTTCACTCGATTTACAGATCCAGTATTAAAATGAACATTAGAAGCCGGCGCAAAAATTGAACTTTATTTAAACGGAAAAAAGATAACAGAAGATATCTCTGTCACAGAAGGCAAATGGTTTTTTAAACCGGAAAAGAAGTTAGCGGCTCAACAGTATAGAATAACGGGGGTTGCCATCGATGAAAGAGGCAATCGCTCAGACGAGAGGACAGAAGAAAATAAACAAGGCCATGGTGAGTTCACTTTTACGATTGATGATAATGTGAATATAGGTAGCTTCAATGCCAAAATTGTAGACGGTGACAATACCTCACTACAAGTAAAAGACAACAATAATCATACAATAACGAGTCACACAAATCCTGGATTTGAAGGAGAAGGGAAGCCGAACAGTACTATCATTTTTTCAAATAATAAAAATAAAAGTGATAAGCAGGAAATTAAAGTAAATGAACAAGGAAAATGGAGTCTTGCAGGGTTTAATACACCATCTGAGGGTGGTTCTAATCTTCTCAAATTTGATATCGCCGATCTGTATGGCAATAAAGGCCAATTCGAATTCCAATATGAGATCGATACCATTGCCCCTGTGACCCCAAATGGTATTTCATTAAAAAATAATTTTAAAACCATAGGTATAAACAAGACACCGACCACAGCAGAAAAACAGCCCACATTAACAGGAAAAGGCGAAGCATTTAGCTGGGTTTGGATTTATGAAGATTCCGGTTTGGATTCGGATAATAAAGAAAAACATTTAGGCAGGGTCAAAGTGGAGAAGAATGGCTATTGGGAATATAAGTTTCCAGAATCTCTCACACCCAAACTCCATACCCTGAAATTTGAAGCTCAAGATGCCGCGAATAATTTTTCTACAAAGTCGGAGTTTCAGTTTAATGTTCAAACCAAAGCCACCATTTTAGAAGCCTATTTAAGCAATGACAGTCGTTCTAATCAAAGCCTGGAATGGAAAACCCAAAAAACCAGCAATCTAAAAATTGAAGGAAAAGCAGACCCAAATGCCAATATCACTATTGATATAAATGGATCAAAAAATAATGTTGAAGCCGATAATGAAGGGAATTGGAATACTGATATTGATAATCGATCGGATGGAAAATACGCTGTAAAAATAACTTCTACAAGCAAAGTAGCAGATATAGATCCTCTTAATATCGAGCATGAGCTTTGGATAAAAACCCGTATTGAGTCTGCCACGATTGAGATTATTGATGAAAATGGGCTTGTCTCTAAACGAGACGAGACGATCATCACCAGTAGCACAAAGCCTAGATTTAAAATTACAGGAGAAGCGGGAAGCGATTTTATCGTCACCTTTGAAAAAAACGGGACAGAAGCAGAAGCAAAAGAAGCAAAAGAAGTAAAAAGTAAAAAGTAAAAAGTAAAAAGTAAAAAGTAAAATATCACAAAGTGGAGATTTCATAGTTGAGAATCTAGACCTGGAAAAAGGTCTATACCAAGTGAAGGTTAAACTAAAAGACGATGTTGGCAACGAATCCGAATTAAGCTCGCCGTATGCATTTACAATCGACACAGATGGAATCACCCCAACCATAGAACTGAAAAATTCGACTGCATTCCCTAAAGTCAAAATCCTACATTCAAAATCACCGTGCCAGACGATGTTCGACAAATAAAGCTTTGGGCGGTTGAGAATAATAAAAGTAGAGCCGATACAGAAAAATTCACGTTTAAAGCAGAAAACGCCGTTATTACTGAGAGTGACAAAAACAGGATATGGGAGATGACTCTTGGTTCTGACTTAGAAGCTGATAAAGATTATACGCTCCATGTTGAGGTCACTGACCATGCCTTGAACAAAAAAAACAACTGGGACGACGCAAGCCAACCCTACCGATTTTATATCTCAGGAGCATTAACCACGCCTTCGATTTTTTTTGATGATAAAACTAAAACAGGGAAATATCTCGATTTTACAAATAAGACAGAAAAACTCGGCTTTATTGTGTCGAACGTCAAAACTGTTGAGGGTCAAACTCTTCCGACTGTTCAGGTGGAGATAAAATCGCTTCAAGAGGAGGGGGACTCAGAAAACATAACTGCGAGGCAGAGAGAAGATAAAAAATGGGAGGCTTTTACAGAAAATACACCCTTTTCTAAAGGCAAATATCAAGCCACTGTGACAGTCACTGATGTTAAAAATGCAACAGCATCACATAGCTTTGATTTTCATGTTAAACCTTTCATTCAACGCACTGAAATCGAACTTGTTGATGAGAATACTTTGGAAAAGAGTTTTGTGAAAACAAATGAATCATTGACACTGACTTATAACACACCAAAATTCAACATCAAATTTGATGCAGAAGACATACATTCAGTCAATATTGAGCTTAAAGATTCTGATGATAACGTAATTGAAAACAAGCCATTAAACCAACAAGAAATGACAAAAGGTGAGTATAGTTACGAATCAGACACTCTCGATAATCAAAAAGATTACATCTTAACCGTCACCGCTACAGACAAGGCCGGCAATCAAAGCCCTAAGGCGCAAAATTTCAATATCAATAGCAGTGAACTTCAGCAAGTGGATATTGCATTGCATGACGACGATAAAACAGGGGATAAAAAATCAAACTTCACTCAAAACAAACGACCCATACTGATTTTTAGAACGAAAGAAGACAATATTGACAGCATAGAAATTTTTAAAAAAGTTGAGGGTGGCGATGGCGATGGCAATTTAATACATACATTGAGATCTTCTGGGGGTTTCAAACCAAACAAAGACGAAACCTGGCAAATTTCAGACAACATTTTCGACAAAGATGGGAAATATATCATCAGCGCCAGGCCCTATAAAGGTAAAAAACAAGGCCCTACAACTGAGATAGACATCGATTTTTATCAAAATGCCCCTGAAGTCCAAAAGATTCAACTCAATGCAGCAAGCAAATCGACATTCGATGAAAGTGGGATTTATACCAACAACTCCAAACCCGGTTTTTTGATCACCGTTCCTGACGGAGACCAACAACGGGTATGGAAAATGCAGGTCTTGGTGATAAAAAAATCTACTGCAACGCCATTAGAGACAATAGAAATAAAGGATACTCTATTTCCGGGTAATAACACCCAGCCAGTGAGCACTAAAGAACAATGGGCTAAAGGAGAATACCAAATCGCAGTGACACTCACCGATAAAGCAGGCAATCCGTCAACACAAAAAACACAGACAATTTATTTTGATGATACCCAACCTAAACCCGTTATCGATTTTCACCTTGATGCGTCTCCCCAAAAGTCGGGCGAAAAAAACATCATAAAAAATCAACACAGAAAATTTGTTATCAAAGGCACAAAAGAGAAGCGGATAGAAGCATCTGATGAAATTGAAGTGACCTTAACCCAGAGCGATAAAACGCCTAAGCGAGAAACGCTTTATCACAGCAAAAAGCATGCCAGTTTATTTAGTTATAACGAGGGGAAAAAAGAACAGACGTTTTCTTTAGGTGAATCAGACGCCTGGCCTAAAGGCGACTTTCAACTGAACGTTAAAGTCACCGATCGATATGGAAATACTGGCATCTCGAAAGAACCCCTCTCATTCACCATACAGGATAGCGTAGATAAACCCGAAATTGGTCTTATCTATGACGATGACACGTCGTATCATAAGAAAACTGACGTACATATCACCAACAAACCTAAACCTAGGTTCAGTCTCACTAACCTCGACGAACACGCCACCAAGGTGGACATTAAGACGACCCCACCCGTTGTTGGGGGACGGCAATTAAACGACTCTTTTGATAATCTGGCTACAGACAATAACAAAAAAGAACAGCTAAAAAACCGCTTTCAATTGCAAAAAGAATGGTCTGACAATGGAGATTATAAGCTATCGGTCAACACCTTTTTGGATGCCGAACCGTCTCCTGAAACAACACTCACAGTCCTGTTTGACAATAAATTAAACCCGCCCAGAATTACCTTGGACGAAGAAACACGAAAGAGCTCATCTGCATCTGAATCTGGGGCCACCGTGGCCTCTCAAACGCCCAGATTTAATCTGTTGGATATCGACCCCGATGTCAAAAAGGTTCTACTGCAAGTCTATAAAGGCGATAAAGGCGATAAAGGCGATCATAAAACACTCGTCGAAACAATTGAATTTGATATAAAGGATTTGGAAGACACCAGTAAAAGAAATGGTATTGAGGGAAAAGGAATCAAGAGAACCGATAGTGGCTATACTTATCAACCTTCAGAATGGCAAGACAATGCGAAGTATAAAATCAGCCTCACCGTTACAGACCGTGCAAGCAATACAAATCAGGAAAACCCGGCTGCATTCGAGGTCAACATTGACACCGCGATCGCCAAAATACCTTCGATAACACTGGATGATAACGATGCATTTAATAAGAATAAAAAATTTATCACAAAAAACCAAAATCCCTCTTTTCAACTGGGCAATATTGATGAAAGGGCAGAAAAAATCACCATCACCCTTTGTAAGAGAAATACAACAGACGTATTGGCTTCGCAAATATTGCGTAAAGACAACAAAACTTTCAATGTTAATGACTTGATACTTACTGATAAAAGTCAACTCAGGTCACTGGAAGATGGACAATATACGATTAACGCCGAAGTCACATTAAAAACAAAAATATCCAGCGCCCTTGGAAGCTTAGACTTTACGATTGACCATGCTGACGCCCCAACCCACACCATCGAGCTTATTCACAATACCGGCACCATTCAAAAACCTGTCACCAATAAAACGACTCCGAAATTCCACATCAAAAATATCGCTTTCGATCGCCTGGATCGGGATAACCCTGACAGTATTGTGGTCACTTTTCAAAAAAAGAATCGTGCAGACCAACAACCGGTCATACAAAATCTTGCAAAAAGTGACATACCAGATAATAGTGATGAATTTGATTTCACCACCTCCACAGCATTAGAGCAGGGCGAGTATACCGTCACAGCGAAGGTGACCTACCAGGCGGGTCAAGTCGGCAGTGGTAGTCTGAATAAAAGCGATGGGATGACCATTTACACTCAGCCTCCTCAATCGAGGATTGAATTTGAAAATACTGAAAAAGTCCGCAATGACGGCGGCAAAAATAAAGTCCAAAAACAGGATTTGAAGTTTAAGATTTCAGTCAATGACGATACAGCGATGTTAAAAAAAGGCTCGAGTAAGGTTAAGGTGTCTTTAAAAAAAGGGGATGTAAAAGAAGGACCCGAAATAGAGGCTCTCTACAATAATACAGAAAATGTATGGAAAGTGGATTTATCAGAAAAATCAATCTCTAAAGGAGACTACACCATAGAGGCTAATGTCACCGATAAACATGACAATACCGGAACATCTGAGCCAATGAATTTTTACATGCTCGACGGGCTTCTAAAGCCCGAGATTGAGATTGAGACAAATGATCATACCCCCTATGATCCAACCGAATACAAAGATAACAAAAAGATAACCAATAAAACACAGCCCACATTCATTATAAAAAATATAGATCCTGAGGCTGAGTCAGTGGCTTTCTCCGTATCTAAAAAAGGAGTGGACACACCTTTTGCTACAAGAAATTACAAAAAAAATGAGGGCGGCTGGCCATTTTTTAGTAACACGGAGAAAATCAAAGTCGAGTTTCAAGACGACGGCGACTATGAAATTAAACTCGATGTAGTAGGCGTGGGTGGGGTACAACAATCTGCTAAGGCTCTTTTACTCACCCTCAATGCCCAGGTAGATCCCCCTCGAATCTCTTTAGAGAGTCAAAAAGATGTCGCCGCACCATTAACCAGTGAAAAAAAACCGACTTTTCTGATTGAGCAGATTGGTGAACATGTCAGGGAAATTAAAATTATTCGTGAAAGCCAGGGCAAGGACCCCGTCAAAAAAGAGTTTATATGTAAAATCAACGACAAAGGAGAGGTACAAACTCTCAATAATGATTTTGGAGGAAGGCTCACGAAAGATCCAGATAATACAGGAACCTACAGATTTACTCCTAAAGATGACTGGCCGGACGGAACCTATAATGTCAGAGTTGAAGTGACTAATCGAGCCAAAAAATCCGCAATGTCAAACGAAGACAATATACTCACTCTTACCATTGACAACAACCTCCCCGAGGTGCCCACCATAGAACTCGAGCCGGCCCATAACAGCACTTATCCAGTTTCTCTTAAACAAACAGAAACATGGACCCAGAACAACTCCCCTAAATTTAATATTACGGCGAAAAGAAATGATGTAAATCCAGTCACAAAAGTCCATGTCAAAGTAAAAGACCCCCGCGGTAATGAAAACATAGAAGAAGCAACAAAAAAAGACGGAAAATGGACCTTTACGCCTGGTACTCCATTCACAAAAGGTGCTTACAAACTCTCCGTTCAATCCGAAAATCAACTCGAACGTACAAGTCATTTTTCCAGCGACATCACCGTTAATTTTAACTCTGTTCCCCCTGTAAAACCCGGAATCAGATTAGACAGTGAAAGCATCACAGGCATAGATAATCCTACAGATATCACCAATAAGCCATCCCCTAAACTCTCAATCACAAACATTAATACAATACAGGATGCGGTTGATCCAAAGGCCGTCGAAGTCACCCTCATTAATGACTCAACAAATAAAGCACTGGCTACGAATGCAATAGCGAATTACGATAGTAAAAATAACACTTTCTTTTACGTACAAAGAAATCTCTCACAAGGCGACTATACCGCTACCGTTAAAGCCACCAATAAAGCCGGTATACCCTCTGAAATATCCGCGCCATTGAAGTTTAAAATCGATACCACTCCTCCCGAAAAACCCACCATTGAACTGCCGACAGAGTCATTTATAGATCACAGCTCCAGTGGCGTTCGAAAAAAAGTTGCTAAAGACCCCAGTCAACTCGTCTTTTTAATTAAAACCGCAGAGGAGATTAATGATCCAAAATATATTGAGGTCAGCCTTGATGGTAATACATTAAATAAAAGCGGCTTAAACTCAAAAGTCGTCAAAGGAGCGTTCACCTGGGCGCGCTTGTATGACAAAAAAGTCTGGAAGTTTACTTATAATATCCCTCTGTCTGCGAAAGATAATTACCAATTATCAGTGAAAATCGAAGACAAAGCAGGGAATCCCGCAACCACAACCAGTGAACTTTTTAGAATTCTCCCTGATTTGCCAACACCCACAATAGAGATGGCCAATAGTACCAGTTTAGATAAAGCCAACTATCCTAATCTCACCAAAAACAATCAGGTTTCTTTCAATATCACATTGCCGGCCTTTAAGGCACAAGATGTTAAAGAAGTGAAGGTAAAAGTGAATGATCAAGGCTGGAAAACAATAAACAATGAGGGAACCGGCACCTGGAAATACAGAACAGATTCGCTAACAGATAATAATAGACATACCTTGTACGTGCAAATCACAGATATTACCGATAAAAATAAGACAACAGAACAAAATTTTGTCGTTGATACAACAATCTCGAAACCGACCATACAGATGATAAAAACGGACAAGGATGAAGACTCATCGGAGGGAAAAACCATTTTTAAAAATAAAAAACCTTCTTTCCAGTTTGGAAACATCCCTCAGGATATCCACAAAATCACAGTTAATTTAGATGGAAATGAGATTGAAATTCCTGCAGGTGATATTGCAGGGCAGAGCACATATAAATGGACTCCTCCTGCAGACCTGTCTAATGGAGCACATACTATACAAGTGACTTATAAAGATAGAGCAGGTAATACCAGTGATAAAGATGAGAGTTTTGAGGTCGCTGTTTCAAATATGACTTATGCTGTGCTTCCTCCTGAGACAGATGCAGAGTCAGAAGAACTCATAAGCTTAAGGAATGCGAACAATGATACTTATTATAGTAAGAGTTTTCGCCTTCGCATCATAGTTGAGGCTAAGGCAGGAGAAACCTTTATTATAAAAGATATCTACAATAAACAAATTAATAGAAATACAGTTAGCTCCAGTGATCAATTGTTTAATATTGAAACTGATAAATTTAGTGCTGGCCGGCTATTTCAAGTTTATTTTAAAGACGGAGAAGAAGAGAGGTGGTTAGGTAATTATATAGTACCTTCAGCCCCGAATGATATTAAATGGAGCTTTTTTAACAGAGGAGGACATAAGATACTCGCTGTAAAGGGGAATATAGAGCCAGGGATGCGCCTTATTATTGGAGAGAAGGTTGGAGAGCAGAATAAGAAAATTGCATACACAGGCATTTTAAAAGATGGAAAATTTCATGTAGAAATTGATGCCTCTCATATACAGAATTTTTATTATTTGATGCTCTTCTCTGAAGATGCAAAAGGAAACCAGGGTTATCTAACGAATGTTGCTCAAGAAAGCTGGCAAAACATTAATCGCGTTTTATTTTGGGACGACGATAAAAAATATTATGTCCTAAAACACCCTGATATTCCTGATATGAATGGGCAAAGTTTGAATTTGTGTTCCGGCCAACGGGAACTCAGGAAAGATTTCAAATATAAGGTTGGCAACGACAAAACTTTAATTTTGGATAATGCGAATGACATAGCATATATAACTCAAAAGTTAAATGAGGGGTATGTTGGGGGCCAATATGGAACGAGACTTCATTTTGAATATCGGTCAGGCCACGGTAGTGCTTTGACTTCTACTGTATTTTTTAGTCAGAAAGATTATGAAGATAATTTTAAAGATTCTTCTAATAAAAATGCAATCACTTATTATGATCCACAGCCTGACATAGGCGTACCTAAGACTCCAGAAAGCGCGGCCAGAAGCAAACGAAGCTTGCCATTAGAGGAAGAATCTGCCAAAGAAGGCAAAGACGAGAACCTGCCTGAACCTACCCCGATTGCCTCAAAAGCCCAGGAAAGCCACCAACCACATACCCGTGAAGACAATCGTGAAGCGAATAAAGAAGCACAGGCCCAGAAGGGGATCGCTCAACTGATACAACCCGAAGAGCCCCAGGCTATAGAAGCCGATTCACTGAAAAAAGAATCTTTTCCGTTGCTTCAGCCCGTGGATTTCAACGCACCTGCCACGGCCGAGCACCCTGACTCTGAGCTCAGCCCTGAAGCGAAGGCCGAGGATACCCCTGCCAAGGAACAGGCCCTGAAGACCTCTGATGCCCCATTGCCGCCTGCGGCGATTGAAGAGGTTGATGAAAAAGACAATGCTGAACCGCCTCAAAATCCGATTGAATTACTCAACCCCATCACATCAGAGGAAAACACCACCGCAGATACCACCACCCCCAGCTTCACACTCAACGCCCCTAAAGAAGCGCCCGATGCCGTCAAAGCGGTGGTGACGGTAGATAATCGCCCCGAATATGTGCTTGAGCTGATTGACAACCAAGGGGTATTCACTGTCGAGATGCCGTTAGCAGAAGGCCCGCATGAACTCAAGGTGAAATTTATCGATCCGGATGGGGACTGGATCCGCTTGGATAAAACGTTCACCATCGATGTGTCTTCTGAAAGAATACTGAGCAGCCTAGAAACCCCAGACAGATATCAAATCGACCTTTCAACAGGGTCAAAAACGAGCCCGTCAAAAGAAAACGCGGATATATTAATGATGACGCCTGTTTTACATCTGCCTGAGCATGAGGAGGAATCCATATATTATGGATAAAAAAACCACACAGTTACAAAATGTACTGTTTTAAGGCAGACATGATTTTATCAACAAAAATCGCGTCCATTTTTTTTGTCTCTGAAACGATCGACATTTGATGGTCACCATAGCCCCCTATCAATAGGGGGTCTGTTGGGCCAAACAAAGTGAGATTAGGTTTACCCAACGCCGCCGCCAGGTGGCTTAAACCCGTGTCAACAGAGACCACGGCTTGAGCGGAAGCCAGAATGTGGGCGATGGCTTCTAAATCACAATGGGGTAATACCTCAACTTGAGAAAAACCCTCAGCCAAACGGCAGGCCCGTTGATATTCGGGCTCCGTTCCCCAGGGTAACTTGATTTTTATAGGGGCCCCTCCTTTTGTGATCTGCTCAATCAGGTTTCGCCAATGAAGTTCAGGCCAATGCTTTGCCTCTTGCGTTGTTGAATGAATCAAAACCAGGTAGGGATCATGTGGTCTATTTTTTGAAACAAATGCAGAACGGATGCCATAGTCACCACGACAAGACGGTTTTGAATAGCCCAGGCTTTTCGCCAATAAATCACGGAGCCTTTCGACCGCATGCTGGTTTTTATCCACCCGGTGGCGCTGATGATAAAACGCACTGGCAAAAGCTTCACGCGCACTTTGGCGGTCAAACCCATGCTTGATGCCCCGCGCAAGGCGCGTGATCAAGGCCGCACTTTTGAGTAAACCCTGGGCATCTATCACCACATCATAGTGCTTTTTTTGTAATGCCTGTTTAAAAAGCGCCCGCTCTGCACGCACGGATTTGCTAAACCAGTGTTGACGCCAACGTCGAATGGCCACTGGGATGACTTTATCTACGGCGGGGTGCCAAGTGGGGATTTGAACAAAATTCTCTTCGATGACCCAATCAAAACGAATTTTTTCGCGCGCGTTCATAGCATCCGTCAACGCGGGCAACGTGTGTAACACATCGCCCATAGAGGAAGTTTTGACTAACAGAACCTGCATCAATCGAGTTTATTCCTGTGCTTCATCAGGGTAAGAAGCATCACACAATGTTTGCAAAGCGGCCATTACCTGCTCGGGTGTGATCCCAATCAAACTGTCATGATACCCCTCCGAATCGTCGCCTTTTCGAATTTTATGATAGCCGCTGATCAAACGGATGACCTGGGCTTTTGGGGATAAAGGGGGCGTAAAATCAGGGTTACTCGGCCCATACAACGCGACCAATGGCTGATTTAAAGCCGCCGCGATATGCATTAAACCCGAGTCATTCGTCACTATCGCGCCACAAGCCGCAATCAGGTCGATTGCCTGTTCAAGCGAAGTGTGGCCGGTGAAATCATGACAGTGTTGTTGCGCTTTTGGGTTGAGGGCCGATCTGATCTTGTGCCCTGTGTGTTTATCTTGTGCCGATCCCAATAAAACGATCTGATACCCCTTCTCAATGAGTGTTTGCGCTAAAGCCGCATAATGATAATGGGGCCAACGTTTTGCCGGGCCAAATTCGGCCCCTGGGCAAAACCCTATCAGCGGTGTGTCATTTTTTAAAGAAAAAACCGCTTTGACCTCTGCCACTGCTTTTTCTGTGACCTGCAACTGAGGCCACAGAAAAGGTTGAGGTAAATGGGCCGCCGATAACGCCTGGGTTTTCATATCAGCAACATCATCAGCGAGTGCCACATAACGTTGCACCATCATCGGGAATGCGGCGGGGTTTAATATTCGCCAATCGTTTAACAGGCCGTATCGCATTTCACCACGCCACCCAATCCGGTGCGGAATACGTGCAAAAAAAGGGATCAACGCCGATTTAAATGAATTAGGCAATATATACGCGCGTTGATAACGCTCAGAACGCAATTGAATACCAAGACGTCGCCGCTCAAAAAGCGCCAACTGACCGTGACCGATGGGCATCGTCCATATCTGCGCCACCTCTGGCATCCTTGACAGTAAGGCACGGCACCACTCCGGCGCCATCACATCTATTGTTGCATTGGGGTGACGCACTTTCAGCGTGCGATACAAACTGTGAGACATCATCATATCCCCCACCCATGAAGGCGCGATCACCAATATTTTCATCTGGTTTTTCAAAAAAATCCCTTGTTAACCTCAGCCGACAACGGTGATGGCATATTCAAAAATGGCATTGGCTCAAGTTTGCCTGTTTTTTCATCTGAATATGGCTTATTGAGTTATTTTTAAAAATGATTTGGTTTTAAATGTGGTGAATGAGCGTTTTTTGATATTTTTTGTAAGATAAAAAAATTATATTTTCTCATAAGGTTTTTTAAACATTTTGTATAATTAAAAAGAGAAAATGCGATTATGGGGATGGAATGTAGACTAACAAAATACACAAACGCAACAAACGAATCTGTTTTTACAGATAAAAGCGTTAATGAAGCATCATTATCTGATGGTAAAGCAAAATCTGGGGTCAAAAAATTATTTCGTCAATCTCTTAAGCTTTTGAGAAATACTTTTAAAATGGTACCAAAAATAAAAACAAAAAAAGGGTCTTATTCATTATCAGATGATATAGCTAAGCGATTTAATTTTAGTTACAATATAAAGAACTAATTAGCATGAGGTCACTATGAGTTATTCAGTGGATTTTCGTCAAAAAGTCCTGAGTATTCGAGAGAAAGAAGGACTGAGCATCAGAGCAACGGCGAAGCGTTTTCACGTAGGTACAGATACTCTCAGGCGTTGGCTCAAGCGAATAGAACCGAAACCCTCGGGTCCGCGTCGAGGCAAGATGGATAAAGAGGCGTTTATCAAAGATGTGGCAGAGTATCCAGATAGCTATCAACGGGAACGGGCGGCCCGTTTCGGGGTGTGCCCCAAAGCCATCTGGCAAGCATTGAAAAGATGGGGTCTGACCTATAAAAAAAACTCTGCGTCATCCCAAGGCAAACGAAGAGGCACGACAGGGGTTCCAGGAAAAAATCGCGGGGTATCAAAAGCAGGGTAAATCTCTGGTTTATCTCGATGAGAGCGGCTTTGCTCACGATATGCCCCGCCTCTACGGATACGCTACACGAGGTCAACGCTGTTTTGGGACTCACGATTGGCAGGCTAAGGGCCGCACTAACGTCATTGGTGCCTTATTAGGGGTCACTCTCATCGCGGTGGGCCTCTTTAACTGCTCCATTAACAGCGATGTTTTTTATGCCTGGGTCACTCAGCTGCTCCTACCCGCTCTTCCTCATCCGTGCGTGATGATGATGGATAACGCTTCTTTCCACAAGCGAAAAGATATTCAACACGCCATTCTCAACGCCGGTCATTCTATTGAATATTTGCCTCCTTATTCGCCCGAGTTCAACCCTATTGAGCACACATGGGCTCAAGCTAAAAGAAAAAGAAGAGAACTTCAATGCGACATCAATACCTTGTTTTCAGAACATATTATGTAACTATTCTTATGTCGTTTAGCTATAAATCAAATAAAATGACCTCTATACTTAAGCCTACAGAAAATTATTCCAAGAATGCTGACGAGGGTTCAAATATATTAAGAAATATATATGAGCCCATTTTTGCATCGAGTCCTGATTCGCTAAAAGAACCAGAAGAAAAAACGGCAGAACCCATATATGAGGAGCCTTCTAATCTAAGAGAAAATGGAGAAACACAACCTACTGAAGCTAGCGCTCGAACTCCACTTACAGATAATCAAATCAATGAATTGTATGCGAAGGTTGACACAACAAAGAAAACACCGAAGTCTGAAAATCCGGTAACCGCTTCTTACGATGAGAACTTACGACCACCACCCCGTGTTCCTGACAAAAATGTGGCTCTATTAATAGAGCTTTTTAATAAAAAATGACATGTTCATCTTGATTTTTTTGGTGCCAAAAACGCCAAACATATTTGAATATGTTCTCCCTTTGCTGTTGTAAAGCCATAATCGCGCTTTTTCGTTAAATGAATGCCTAGATAATCTTTTTTGACATCATTAAAATCGGCGGTCTCACAGTTTTCTCCAGAATGACTTAAAAATAATGCGCCTGAATTTTGAAGATCATCCAGAGAAATATGCGCATTGTAAATATTGGGTTTGTTTTCATTCGACCATTTTGTCGTGATGAAAGGATGATCGGGGGAATAAAAAGTCAACCATTGAGATAAATACCCTCCTCCTACATATTTTAAAGGGGTGTGATATTCGTTTTTCCATAATTCATTCAATTGAGTGCTCACCTTTTTGATAAAATCCAGTTTTTTACCTGCGCCTTTAATATTATTATGCAAAACGAGTATGTAACCAGAACACACTAATATAGAAAAAAATAATAAACATAAATTCATATTTCGCCATTTTTTGATTTTATCCACATTTAAAAAACACAATGTCAGTGATGAGGCTAATATAGCAAAAGGTTGCATCCATTCAGTGATTCGCCCCCCTTCATTAAAAAGAAAATAAATAAAAATACAGAAAACAGGAGATAAACAAATAAAGACAAAATGTTTTTTTTCTTCTGTATTGGGATACGCTACTTTTGCGCCTAAAGGCAATAAAATCAGTAAAATAATGATAACAGGATAAAACACACATAAAAAAGCAATGATAACTGTAAGATTTAATGCGGGTTTTATTTGAGATTTCACCCAATTAAAGGCAGCAAAGTCATGCTGATAAAGCCAAATGAAATTAGGGGTTATGATCAAGATAAAAAGTAATATAGAAAAATAGAATTCTTTATATTTAAATGCTTTTCTTCCTGTCGACGTGAATAAAAGAGAAATCAACATAAAGGGTAAAAAAGCGAATGAAGAATATTTTGACATTGCCGCTAACCCAGAACATAAGGCCAACAAAAACCAATATTTTTGATGATCGTAGAGGGCTTTAATAAAAAAAAGGAAAAGATAAGGCCAAAACATCACCAGTAAATAATTGTCGTTATAAGGAAGAATATCAAAATTAATAATGCCCGTTAAATTCAGGCTCATTAAAGAAAAGAAAGCGAGGATAGGACGACCAAACAGTCGTAAACCCAGCAACCAAACCCCCAGCATACCCAAAGAAACCGCTAAAAAATGAGAGGCATACCAGTAAAGATCAAGGGCGACCCACTTTTTCAGCAATAATGAAGGAAACATAACAAGGCTAACCATATAAGGATTTTTAGGTGATCCAAATTCCAGGTTATTGGCCCAATTTAACGCTTCAACAGCATCATAAGGCACACTGGGATTCAAAAAATAACCTGCACATGTCCAAATAATCGCATAAAGCGCAAGATAAAAAATGATAAAAATCTGTGGAGTGGAAGATGGTTCTAAAATTTTCATAGTCTCTGTCCTTTAAAATGTAAAGCAAATGAGAATCAAGACGATCACTGCTTGACACATAGTGGCCGCTGTATCGCATAAAGTGGCCATACCTCCATTTTTTATACAGCTAAAAACATTTTTTACAGGGGAGAAAAGGGGATGTCAGAACCTAGCTACAAGAGATTTCTGTGGCATGAATCCTTAACTGTTTCGGTATTTCAAAAACGATATTTTCCTCTTGGCCCATCATTTCAATCGATTCATCAGCACCTAATGATTGCAACGTAATAATGACTTTCTGCACTAACACATCAGGTGCCGAAGCACCTGCTGTCACACCAATATATTTGATGTTCTTTAACCAGTCAGCATGAATGTCTGCATCAGAATCAATGAGATAAGCAGGTTTGCCCATTCGTTTGGCCAGCTCCGCCAAACGATTTGAGTTAGAGGAATTTTTTGAACCGACCACCAGCACCATGTCGCTTTTTTCTGACAATTCACGGACTGCCTGCTGCCGATTCGTCGTGGCATAACAAATATCGTCTTTACGGGGCCCAATGATTTTAGGGAATCGCTTTTGAAGCGCTGAAGTGATCTCGAGGGTATCGTCAACAGATAAGGTGGTTTGGGTCATGAAACAGAGGTTGTTTTCGTCTTTGACTTTTAATTGATTGACATCTTCCACAGATTCCACCAAATAAACCCCTGCGGATGCGTTATCATATTGCCCCATCGTGCCCTCAACTTCAGGATGCCCCGCGTGCCCAATCAAAATGGCTTCTTGCCCTTTACGGCTGGCACGAAGCACTTCCATATGCACTTTAGTGACCAAGGGGCAAGTGGCATCAAACAGTATTTTTAATTGACGTGCCTTGGCCTGCGCCTTGACTGCCTGCGAAACACCATGAGCAGAAAAAATCAGCACGGACCCATCCGGCACCTGTGAAATATGTTCAATAAATATTGCCCCTCTCTTGCGTAAATCTTCGACAACATAGCGATTATGGACAACCTCATGGCGCACATAGATGGGTGGACCGTATATTTTTAACGCACTTTCTACAATGCTGATCGCACGATACACACCCGCACAAAATCCCCTTGGGTTAGCCAACAATATTTTCATTTTTTTTACCGTCTTGAGGATCAATTTTTAATACTTCAATATCAAAATTCACAGAATGTCCTGCTAAAGGATGATTAAAATCCACAGTAATAGACTCTGCCATCACTTCATACACAATCCCAGGCATTTCACGGCCATTGATCGCCGTGAATAAGATGACTGCCCCGACCTCAGGTAGACCTATATTTGAAAAATCCTCTCTGGAAAAATATTGAATCAAATCAGGATTTTTTTCACCAAAAGCGGCAACTGCGGGGAGTGTAAATTTTTTTTTATCATTGACCTTTAAGCCCAATAATTGGGCTTCTAACATGTCAGATAAGCTTTGATCACCCAAACAAAATAAAGCAGGTTTGCCCGAAAGACGGCTAGATTCGGCGATAGAGCCATCTTCTAAAGTCAGCGTAAAATGCAGCAGAACGGCACTGTTTTTTTCTATCCGATTTTCCAGGCTATTGCAAATATGGTCTTTTTTGATGGAAACGGTGTCAATATATTGATTGAATTTGATTTGATTCACATCAGAAGATGAAGCAGGAACTGTTTTTTTAATATCCCCGTTTTTGTTCTTGCCCGAATTTGGAACGACTGGTGACATCTTATTTCTCTTTTTGAGTGATCTGTTTTTTTGAAGCCGGATTTAAAAATCCTTCTAAAAATATGAATAAAGCACCGATACAAATAGCAGAATCAGCCAAATTAAAGGTAGGCCAATGCCATTGGTTGACATAAAAATCAATAAAATCGATCACAAAGCCATTCGCTATTCGATCACATAAATTTCCAAGGGCACCCCCAATGATGAGAGCATAAGCGGCGTTTATCCATTTATTTTCTGTTGAGCGATACATTAATCTCATCAGGATAGCGATAATCAAAACAGCGACCAGAATAAAAAACCAACGTTGCCAACCGCCGCTGTCTGCCAAAAAACTAAATGCGGCCCCTGTATTTTGAGCATAAGTCATGTTCAAAAAAGGAATCAAAGGCCGTGTTTCATATAAATCAAAATGATGAATGATCCAATATTTGCTGGCGAGATCTAACACCATGACCACGACAGAAAGCCACAACCAACGCAATTGAGTCATACCCATCGAACGGTTTATTTTGTTCATTTAAGCAAACTTACGTTCTTCACCGGGACCGGCTACGTTACTCACACAACGCGGACAAAGTTCACCCTGTTCGCCTGCCAAAACAACATTTGGCGTGTAATGCCAACACCTGGGGCATTTTTGCCCTTGTGCTTTATTGATCGTGATTTTTAATTCGTTCATCAATTGTTCCGTTTTTTGTGCCTTGTCATCTGCCTCTTTATAGTCAGCAACACGTACAGAAGAAGTGAGTAATACAAACCGGAGCTCGCTTTGCAAGCTGTTCAAATCGCTTGCCAATTCAGGCTGAGCATATAAAGTCACTGAGGCTTCCAGAGAACTTCCAATCTGTTTATTTTTACGCGCTTCTTCCAAAACTTTATTCACTTCACTACGCACCCGCAATATTTTTCGCCAAAATGCATCATTCATTAGAGGATGAGAAGGATCTTTGTTCTCCTCTAAGGTCAATAAATGCGGATACCATTCTTGAGTAAAAACAGAAGAATATTTTGCACGATGCGAATCATGACCAGGTAAATATTGCCAAATTTCATCAGCAGTGAACGAGAGGATGGGCGCTAACCAGCGAACCAGGGCGTGTACAATATGGAATAATGCAGTTTGACCACTACGGCGAGCCAAGCTGTCATTTTTAACAGTATATTGTCTATCTTTAATGATATCGAGATAAAAAGATCCCATTTCGACGGAACAAAATTGCATTAAACGTTGTACCACAAAATGAAAATCGTAATGTTCATAAGCTTTGATGATATCGGCTTGGGCATGTGCCGCGCAGCTCACAGACCAACGATCTAACATGACCATGTCTTCTGGAGACACTAAATCTGTTGCAGGATCAAAATCTTTTAAATTGGCTAAAAGAAAACGCGCCGTATTGCGAATACGTCGATAAGCATCCGCAGAATGCTGCAGTATTTCGTCTGAAACCGCCATTTCACTCGTATAATCCGTTGAGGCTACCCAAAGTCGAAATATATCTGCACCCAGCTTATTGGTCACATCTTGAGGCGCCACTGTATTGCCGATAGATTTAGACATTTTTCGCCCTTGGCCATCGACCACAAAACCGTGCGTTAACACTTCTTTATAAGGCGCTTTGTTTTTCATTGCGGCAGATAACATCAGCGAAGACATAAACCAGCCGCGATGCTGATCAGATCCTTCCAAGCACATATCAATATCTGTATTGAGCCCATAACGAGCCTCTACAACAGAAGAATGCGTGGAACCAGAATCAAACCAAACCTCCAAAGTATCCGGCACTTTGATATAATAGGCCGCTTCTTCACCTAACATTTCCTCTGGCGATATATTCCACCAGGCTTGAATGCCTTCTTTTTCGACTCTTTGTGCGACTTCTTCCATTAATTCTTGAGTTCGAGGATGCAAGGCCTCCGTTTCTTTATGAATAAAAAGAGACATGGGCACACCCCAGGTACGTTGACGAGAAATGCACCAATCTGGACGATGGGTCACCATGGATTCAATGCGAGCCTGACCCCAATGAGGGATCCATTTGACTTTTTGAATTGCTGATAATGCGTTTTTACGTAAAGTCTGCTTTACCATGCTGATAAACCACTGCGATGTGGATCTAAAGATCAAAGGCGTTTTGTGTCTCCAGCAGCAAGGATAGCTGTGCACTAATTGTTCAGCATGCATCAGTGTGCGGTTGTCGCGCAAAATCTCGCGCACAACGTCATTTGCCTTGAACACAAAAAGGCCATCTAATCTGGGATCGGTATTTTGTAAATAACAGCCATCAGGCCCGACAGGGTTGAAGGTTTCAATCCCATATTTTTGACAGATCACGAAATCATCGGGCCCATGTGCCGGGGCGGTATGTACGGCACCGGTTCCTGCGTCCACTGTGACATAATCTGCTAAAATGATAGGCACATCAAAATCCATAAAAGGATGTTTAAAGCGCAGATGCTCCAAATCCCTACCTGAGCACTGGCCGATCACTTGCCATTCTTTTTCTCGATTTTGTTTAAAAATACGCCACATCGCCGTTTCTATTAAATCTTCTGCCAGAATAAAATAGTCATCGGCCATGCGTACCAGTTGATAAGTCACCTCTGGATGAAGTGCAATCGCTCGATTTGCAGGTAAAGTCCAAGGGGTAGTGGTCCAGATAATGACAGAAACAGAGGCACTTTCAGAATCAACACCAAATCGGGCGACAACGGCTTTGGGATCGACCGCAAGAAAACGGACATCGATCGACAAAGAGGTTTTATCATAATATTCCACCTCGGCTTCTGCCAAAGAAGAAGTACAATCTGTACACCAATAAACCGGCTTAATCCCTTTGTAAACATGACCGTTTTCGATAATTTTGCTGAAAGCGCGAATAATATTGGCTTCTGTTTGGTGATCCATCGTTAAGTAAGGGTGATCCCAGTCACCTATAACGCCCAGTCGAATAAAACTTTTTCTCTGTTTGTTCACTTGTTCCGACGCATATTCGCGACAGGCCGCATGAAATTCGGACAAGCTGATTTTTTCATTGGCCTTGCCGAGCAATTGTTCCACTTTTAATTCAATCGGTAATCCATGACAATCCCAGCCCGGGATATAATGTGCGTCATAACCCGACATCCCTTTTGATTTTATAATGATGTCTTTGAGAATTTTATTCATGGCATGACCAATATGAATATCCCCATTCGCATAAGGAGGGCCATCGTGTAATAAAAACGATTTTTTGCCTTTTTTAGCGGCGCGAACAAGGGCAAATAAATTTTCATTCTCCCAGCGTTTGAGCATCTCGGGTTCGCGCTGGGCTAAATTACCCCTCATTGGGAAGCCTGTTTCTGGCAGGTTGAGGCTATCTTTATAGTTATTTTTATGACTCATATGATTCATTCCATTCTCAACAAAAAATTAAATTTTGGGTTTTAGCTTCAACCCAAAAAAGGTTCGAGCTGCAAGCACGTCAAGCGAAATTTGCTGTCTGAGCGCGTCAAGTGAAGTAAAACGTTGCTCATTACGTAACTTTTGACGAAATACAATGTCAACGTAGCGGCCATAGACTTCCATAGAGAAATCCAGCACATGTACGTCAATTTGATGACAAGTGCCAGAAATGGTCGGCCTGCTGCCGATGTTTGCCACACCAGGCAAGACTTCGTATGTTAAGCCATATACTTCAACGACATAAACACCTTGAACTGGCATGCGTGAGGACTTTACAGGCAAATTAAGGGTAGGGAACCCAAGCGTACGCCCAAGTTTGTCTCCATGCACTATTCGACCAGAAATACAATAAGGATGACCGAGCAAGTCTTCTGCAAGAGCCAACTGATCCTTCTGTAACGCTTCACGGATAACCGTGCTGCTGATACGAAGTCTTTTATAGAAAAAGCCTTCTATGCTGATGATCTGAAAATCAATTTTTTTGCTGGCTTGTGTTAATAGTTTGATATTACCCTGACGTTTTTTACCAAAACGAAAATCATCCCCTACGACTAAAAGATGAACTCCTAACTGTTTAATGAGAAACTCAGCGATAAAATCATCCGCTGTATAAGCAGCAAAAGATGGGTCAAATTTGACGCATAATACATAGTCTATTTTAATTTGACTCAAATACTTCAATTTATCCCTTAAATAAGTTAAACGCGGGGGGGCCTTTTCAGGTGAAAAAAACTCTAGGGGCTGGGGCTCAAAAATCATGACCATAGTAGGCAAATGCCGTTTCTGCCCTTCATGTTTCAAACGCGCCAGCAATGCTTGATGCCCCCTATGGACGCCATCAAAATTACCAATACTCAGCACACAACCATGGTTTTCTGGCCGAATATTATGCAGACCACGAATGAACTTCATGACCGATTGAAACCGCTCAAATTCGCCATTAAAGCTTCTGTCAATACCCGATCTGAAATCATGGTGGAATTTGAATGAAAATGTTTACGCTATATGATTTTTAATATCAATCAATTGACCTGATTGATTAAATTTAAGAGTTAAAGTTTGTTGCGTTACTTTTTCATGCCCTACCTGCTGACGAAATATATAAAACCAGGTTTGAGTACCAAAAGGGTCTGTCAACATAGGGCTGCCTAATGTAGACATCACTTCGTTTTGTGTCATTCCTTGATGAATTTTATTGACCTCATTCTGAGATAAGTAATTTCCTTGATTGATATCAGGTTTATAAACCCATTGATTAAATCGAGAACAACCTGAAACAAATATCATAAAAAACAAAATGGGATGGATCAGCATCTTAAAGCACATGGTCATAGATTCCTTAATAGTAATGATAGTGGAGGTGATTCTCTTGAAAAGAGTTTTACATAACAAGTAATTCTTTTGCATTCGCCAGTGTATTTTTTGTTATTTTTCCTTTTCCAAGAAGACGTGCCAGCTCTTCTAGACGCGTTTTTTTATCTAATAAATGAACATAAATATCTGTTTCTATTGTATCACTTTGTTTTTTAAATAAAAAATGTTGATGCCCGCAAGCGGCAACCTGTGGAAGATGAGTAATACAAAGTACCTGTGTCGAGGCGGCTAATTGTCGCAACAAGCGACCCATTAAAGCCGCCGTAGATCCACTGACACCCACATCTATTTCATCAAAAATGACAGCAGGGATCTCCATTTTACGCGCAGTACTTAACATCATTGCCAGGGCAATCCGTGATATTTCTCCTCCCGAGGCCACCTTAATCAGGGGCTGTAATGGTTGACCTGGATTCACTGTGACAAAAAATTCAACACGAGTCGCACCATAAATATTGAGGTGTTTGGGATCAAAATAGGTGTCAATGCTGAATTTTGCATAGGGCATCGCCAGGTTTCGCATATTTTCAGTGATTAAGGCAGACAGCTCTTTAGCATAAAATTGCCGTTTTTCATGTAATTCATGGGCTATCTCTAATGCTTGCTGATACTGTTTTTCTGTTGCTTGAAGAAGATCTTCCTGATCTATATTTTGCTCAATCAATTGTTGTTGTTCATCCAATAAGTGTTGATGTTGATCTGCTAAACGTTCTGGAGAGACATGATGTTTACGAGCCAAATCTAAATAATTGGATAAATGTTGCTCTAATGATGCTAAGCAATCCGGTTCCATATTGATTTTTTGACTGTAATGACGGATTTCATCACTGACTTCTTTAATTTGAATGATCGCTTCTTTAAGCATATTTAATAAATCATTAAAGTAATGATCCATAGCACTTAATTCTATCAGCTGTTTTTGAGAAAAATAAAGCTGACTCAAAATACTCTGGTGTTCACTTTCACACAGCCCTTGTAAAACTTCTTGGCTCATTTTCAATAATTGAGCTCTATTCGCTAAACGTTTATGCTCCGCTTCTATTTTTTCATACTCTTCTGGCTTTGGATCCAATGCATTGAGTTCTTTAAGATAATATTCCAAAAGCTGATGACGGGCATCATTTTCCACCGCTTTTTTCTTTTGTTCGGCCGATCGTCGGCAGCTGTTATGCCAGGTTTCATACGCATTTTTCATCTTTATGAATAAATGGTGCTCTGCTGAATACGCATCCAATAATTGTTTTTGATGGTCCAGTTTCAGCAAACAGTGATGGGTATGCTGGCCATGAATCTGTATAAGAAGCTGGCCTAATTCTCGTAATTGAGACAGAGGAACAGGTGTGCCATTGATAAATCCTCGAGAACGTCCATCAGCACCAATAGTGCGACGCAGTAAGCATTCATGATCTTCGTCTAATTCTTGATTTTTTAACCATTGCATCGCCAAACTCTTATCCTTTAGAGAAAAGCGAGCGCACATATCTGCACGAAGAGCCCTCGAACTTACCATTCCAGATTCTGAACGGCCGCCTAAGCACATATTTAAGGCATCAATTACGATAGATTTTCCTGCACCTGTTTCACCGGTGATACTGGTCATCCCCGATTGAAAATCAATTTCCAATTGACTCACAAGAGTAAAGTTACTGATCGTTAATTGAATCAACATGTCCAATTCCTTTCAAAATAAAGATGGTGTTCGCGTCACAAATGGTGAGTCAAAGCCAAGATCCCAAAATTTGCTTCAATAAAAAATGATTTGATATTAAAAATATTTTAATGAAAATCATAAAAATCAAGGTAAAGTAGCTGTCGAATTTGATGTTAAACTAATTAAAAGTATTATTAGTTTTTATAATAAGTAATTTAAAAATGCCTCATTTACAATAAGGATATAAGTTATGTTGCTCTCAGCGCAAAAAATGGATTCAACTTTTGAATGGTTTCTTTCTCATTGCAATATTCGTACATATCCGCCCAAAATCAATCTTGTAAGTGAAGATTGTGAATCTCAAACACTTTATTATATTGTAAAAGGTTCTCTCATCTCCCTGATGAAGTCTCAAAACGGTGAAGAAATCATATTGTCTCATTTAAATCGAGGAAATTTTATTGGGGAGATCGGATTATTTTTAGCCGCTCAACCCCAGGGTACTTGGATACGAGTGAAAACCCCCTCTGAATTAGCTGAAATTTCTTATAAAAAATTTCGAACCCTCGTCCAAATTAATCCCGACATATTAATTCGTTTATCCGCACAGATGGCAAGTCGATTGAAAACGACATCAGAAAAAATAGGAGAACTGGCATTTTTAGATGTGGCGACACGTGTTGGGCAAACATTGATAAAACTCGCGCATCAACCCGATGCCATGACTCATCCCGATGGGATTCAAATTAAAAGCACTCGTCTAGAAATTGGTCAAATGGCAGGTTGTTCTCGTGAAACAGTTGGGCGGGCTTTAAAAACATTAGAAAGACAAAATTTAATTTCAGCTCATGGCAAAACGATTGTTGTTTTGAATCCCTGGTTAAAATATCTCTCAGGCCAAGACACCATTTAGGCTTAGGAAGTGACGGTTTTACCCGTCGAAGGGAAGATGTGACAAGGAGCTCGCAGACCCGCCGTTGAGGGTGGCACAGGAGCGGCCTCGAAGCACCATCTCCTATGCCAATGAAGATTATTAATATGGCACAGTCAAATTCATTGCGGATGGCCCTTTTTGACCATCCTAAATTTTATTAACATCCACTGCGGATGGCCCTTTTTGACCATCCGCAATTTCAAATTCGACACCTTGACCTTCGGCTAAAGTTTTAAAACCGCTATCTTGAATTGCAGAAAAGTGAACAAATACGTCCTTACTATTATCGTCTGGAGTAATAAAGCCGAAACCTTTAGATTCGTTGAACCACTTAACTTTACCTTTAATTTTTGCCATCTTGAAAATTTCCTTTAAATTATTTAACTCAACTACGGGTATTTTAAATCAAAAAATGAGCCTTGTTGGTCTGCTGAAGGCACTAAGAGAAAAAGCCGGAAGGGAAGTAATCTACAACACTTACGTTCTTGCCTAAAAGTTCTTGCTCAAAAACCATAATTAATCGAGAACGCTATCTCGTTTTACTCAGAGCCCTTATTTCATACAATTCATTCATTGGCAAGCCATTTTTTATCATTAATCAACTTACTTTGCATATGAATAAAACTGTAAACAAAACTCTGATTATTTTAATCATCCTCCCTATTTAAAGAGAGCGACCTTTTCCTGAGGAATTTTTTACTAAGCTCTTGTAGCGGATTTTTCTAAAGTTGAACATCCATTTCAACCCTCGAAATGGATGTTCAACTTTAGCGCGGATTTAAGTGCGAATATTTTTTGGATACCTGTTTGCGTATTGCTAACGAAAGCAGTACTAAAAGCCTGTATCCCCGCCCGTGCTGCGCTGAAATCTGCGGGGCGGTTACTTCCTGATCAGGGATTACTGGTGAATATTCTCCCGATGCTGGAAGCAAAAGATTCGTCCCGCATTGAAAATATCGTCACTACAAGCGATCAGCTTTTTCAATATGTTGAACAGGCTGATCCGGCTACTAAAGAGGCTCTTCTCTATCGTACGGCGATGTATGATGGAGTTGAGTTACTGAAGACGCATCCGTTATGTGTCAGGGTCGCAATGCAGATTTGTACCAAACTGCGGGCAGTCGAAACCGATGTAAGGAAGACTTCTGGTACTGTTTTGCGCGATCAGTATATGAACGTCGTATATACCCCTCCGGAAGGAGAAGAGAAGATTCGCACGTTACTGTCAAACTAGGAGCAGTTTATCAATGAACAGAACGATATTGATCCACTGATTAAGATGGCCATGGCACATTACCAGTTTGAAAGCATTCATCCGTTCCCTGCTGGTAACGGATGTACAGGAAAGCTCCCCAAAATTTACACCTACGAACTGGTTAATATGCTGTTCATGCAACCCTGCTGCAGAATAGAAAATCTGGTGAGCGGGGATTGCACAGCGGCAAACAGCATCGCTTTATCTTAAGCAACTGGTAAAAATCGGGATACTAGAAGAAGTGAATGCCGGTCGTGGAAAACTTTACATTAACACTCGTCTGCTGAGGGAGCTGAATGATTGATGAAAGTGTCAGTACTTCAGAACAAGATTTGACTCGCCAGGCCGATATTGAAAAGATGGCTGTTGATAACGGCTTTTATATGGCACTGTTAAAAAAGTCACTTAAAGACATTACGATAAGTGATAGTTTTTTTAATAGACCTGTGACCTATATTAGGTCACTGGAAAGGCTAATATAATGATTCCTCGCCTTTAGGCCTCGTTTTAAAGCGCCTATGTTGCCACATATATTGTTCGGGCGCCTTTTGAATGATGTTTTCAATGACCTTATTCATAGAAGCGGCGGTTTCAGTTTCATCTTGAAGTGGAAAATTGTTCAATGCAGGCGATATGGTCATTCGATAGCCTTTGGCGTCAGGCAATCTGACCAGGTGATAAGGCACACAATTTGCACTCCCTTTGCTGATCAACAGATGAGTACCCCTGGTGGTAGCCGCTTGTTCAACTGCAAAAAATGGGACAAAAACACTGCTGCGAGGGCCATAATCATGGTCTGGAAGATACCAAAGTATTTCACCTTTTTTTAAACAAAGAATCATTGTTTTTATATGATTTCTGTCTATCAACCCTTTATTGGATCTTGTCCTGCCATAAATCTGGATCCAATTAATCACTTTATTATTGTGCGGCCGGTAAACACCAATAGCCTGCTTGTGCAGGCCAAGAATACGAGCGGCAAATTCTAGCGTCAGAAAATGTACACCTATTAATAATATCCCCTGTCTACTTTTTTGTACTTTCTCAACACATTCCAAACCAATCAATCGACTCCAATGCTTGACACGCCAATCTGGCCAAAACCAAGCCATGCCCGATTCAAGAAGACCTATTCCTAAGGCTTCAAAATTTTTTTTGACCATTTTTTGGCGCTCAAAAAGAGAAATTTCTGGAAAACAAAGTTCTAGATTACGAGAGGTAATATTGACTCGACGTCTAAGAAAATACATGGATAAACGTCCAATACACCTCCCCAAACGATAAATTATGGGGTAAGGAAGGCATACTAAAAGATAAAGAAACCCCGCGCCAAACCAAGTGAGCCAATAACGAGGATGTAAGAATGAAAGATGAAAATGAGGAGATTTTTTTATCATCGAACCCGTGGTCCATTTAAAAAATTATTTAATAATTGATGACCGTTTTCACTAAAAATGCTTTCAGGATGAAATTGTACCCCCTCTAAGGGTAAAGTGCGATGTCGGATACCCATGATTTCATCCATACGGCCTTCTTTTTCAGTCCAGGCTGTTAATTCAAAATCTTCAGGTAAAGAATCGGTTTCAACGACCAGCGAATGATATCGAGTCACCGTTAAGGGGTGATTTAACCCCTGAAAAATGCCTTGATGATTGTGCTGAATCAAGCTTGTCTTGCCGTGCATTATTTTTCTGGCTTTGACGATGCGAGCTCCGAAAGATTGAGCCAATGCCTGATGCCCCAAGCAGACACCCAGAATAGGTAATTTGCCCGAAAAATGCTGTATCGCAGCTAATGAAATCCCTGCTTCATTAGGTGTGCAGGGGCCAGGAGAAATGACCAGATATTTCGGTGCTAATCGCTCAATATCTTGAAGCTTTACTTCATCGTTACGTTTGACCAGTACATCAACGCCTAATTCACAAAAATATTGATATAAATTGTAAGTAAAAGAATCGTAATTATCTATTAATAGCAACATGGAAACCTATTTATATATGCATTCATTAAATTGGGTTCTAATACAACAGAAAGCGGTTAATATTCGAATAAAGTATTTTAAAAAATCCTGGAAAATAGTTAAAATCAGTCACTTTTTTTAAATTTCTTCAAAATAGAAATGGTACGATTTATTAATTTTTCAATAGGCTCTTTATCAGCTGTTTTTAAAGCATTACACTCATTCATGTAATTTTGAATATCATTGATCTCTTTTTCTAAAATAGTAGCGTTAATAAAAATAGGACTATCAGCAAACTGTAATTTAAATGTTAGTTTATTTAAATTATTTTTAAAATATTGAATCATCACATCTGTTAATTTATCAGAAAATATATTTAAATGAGTAACAATATTTTTATTAAGAACATTTTTTAAATCTATAAAAATAGTTTCAAAATTTTTTTTGATGTTTTTTTCTGTATTGCTAAATAAATCTGTAGTATCATTATTATAAAAAATAATACTATTTATTAAATCTTCAATATGTGGCAATTCATTTTTTAATTCTTTTATTTCTTCAGATATATCCTCTTTTTTCGATAAGCTATTGTTTATTTTTCCAATTTATTGAATAAAAAATCAATGATTTGTACTGTAATTCGAATTTTTTCTTTTTGAAAATCAGACTCTGTGTAGAAATTTTCTTTAATTAATCTGATATGATCTTCATGTTCTCCTTTTATTTTTATCGGAATTATTTTTAGAGAACAATTATCATAAAATATATTGAAAAAAGCTTCATAATGATTACAAGTTATTACTGCAGAAAATTTTTCTGTTTTTGTTAAATTTTTAATTGACTCAAACGAATTATTTTTTAGTTCAATTAATGCTTTTAATGCGTTTAAATCATTTGATGATGTATAAATTTTATTATAAATTCGATTGAGTTCTTTTTTATTTAAATGAGTCTCCCCTTCAAATTTATTTAAAAAATCTTTAAAAGTTATTTGATCTTTATCAACTTCATCTGCACTCGTATTCATAGTACGACTTTTTTTTATATTTTGAATCCTTGATAAAGAACAAGCCAAGAATCCACCCGTTGTTGATTTATTAATTATAGTATTAGATATTGATTTAAACATTTTTTATCCTTAAATTATTTTTTAATAAAGTGATTATCATAAAGTACTATTTTAAAAACGTCTTTTTTAATTGATTACATTTTATAGAAATTAAAAAATAAGACAGTAGTTTTTATCAAAAAACAGAAAAATGCGTTCATTTTTATACAATTTATCCCATGAGATTGGACATGAATTTACTTTCTTCAGGCAATTATTATGATTGCTTGATTAGGTATCAATGCCATAACATCAGGCTTAATATTTATAACTTTAATCGTATAGTACATTTAATGATTTTATAATAAATACGTAAAAAACCTTAAATAATTTAATGTTTTTAAACCATTGACTTAAGTGTGTTTTAGCTAAATTAAAAAATAGATCACAGACAATTTATGGAAAAACGATTTATACAGGCAAATAAAGAAGCACGATGGTCATTTGGGTTAACCCTTGGTTATTTTTTTTGTTGGTGGATCCTTTTTTATTTTTCTGGTCACGCTGAATATAGGGTGTATTTAATGGGTCATATTGATAGCATCACGGGGTTACCCCTATGGTTTGAGGTAGGCTGTATTTCTCTCCCTTTAGTCTTTATCGGGCTTTGCATCTTAATGGTCAAACTGATTTTCTCCGATATGCCGCTTGAAAAACTTAAGGATCAAGATTGATTGATATTGATATGATTTTGCCTCTGATGGCTTATTTATTTATCCTTTTTTGTTTATCTTTTTATAGTGTCAGAAATCAAAAATCTGAACATTTCCTGAAGCAATATTTTATTGGCAATCGTTCCATGGGGGGCTTTGTATTAGCCATGACTTTGAGCGGCACTTATATTAGTGCAAGTTCTTTTATCGGGGGTCCTGGGGCGGCTTATCAATATGGGTTGGGTTGGGTTTTACTCGCCATGATCCAGCTCCCTGCAATATGGCTTTCTTTGGGCATATTAGGCAAAAAATTTGCTATTTTGGCGCGGAGTTACAACGCTGTCACTTTAAATGACATGCTGTATGCCCGTTATAAAAGCCGGCTTTTAGTCTGGCTGACCAGTGTGAGTTTGTTATTGGCATTTATGGGGGCCATGACGGTCCAATTTGTGGGAGGCGCCCGGCTGCTAGAAGCGACAGCAGGCATTCCCTATCATATCGGGTTATTGATATTTGGTATCAGTGTCACTCTATACACCGCTTTTGGCGGTTTTCGCAGCAGCGTACTCAATGACAGCTTACAGGGTGTGATTATGCTGTCGGGCACCATTTTGCTTTTAGTGGCGGTAGTGCATAACGCCGGAGGATTAGCAAAAGCCGTAGATACCTTATTTCATATTGATCCTGCGTTGATCACACCTCAAGGCCAGGATCAAATACTGAATATCCCCTTTATGGCTTCTTTTTGGGTGTTGGTGTGCTTTGGAGTCATTGGTTTACCTCATACGGCGGTTAGATCGATTGCTTATCGTAATAGCCAAGCCGTTCATAGGGGGATTATTTTAGGTACCGTTGTGGTGGGCATCATGATGTTTACCATGCATTTATCGGGGGCTTTAGGGCGCGCTATTTTACCCGATTTAAGTGTTCCTGATGAGGTGATCCCAAAACTGATAATGCGGGTGTTCCCACCTTTTGCAGCCGGTCTTTTTCTTGCCGCCCCAATGGCGGCTATTATGTCGACTGTGAATGCACAGCTATTGCAATCCTCCGCTACCCTGGTCAAGGACATTTATCTGAACCTCAAGCCCAAACAGCTCAACAATGAAAAAAAATTGAAATGGATTTCAAAAGGAACCACTCTGTGTTTCGGTCTTTTACTCATACTGACAGCGTGGCGCCCACCAGATATGATCATATGGCTTAATTTATTGGCTTTCGGGGGAATGGAAGCCGTTTTTTTGTGGCCTTTGGTACTGGGATTGTACTGGCGTAGAGCTAATGCCTATGGAGCCATCAGCTCAATGATAGTGGGTGCCCTTTGTTATATTTTATTGACGATATTTAATATTCAATTTTTAGGATTCCATCCTATTATGCCAACACTCATTTTAAACCTTTTGGCTTTTTTGATGGGCAATATCTGGGGCGATAAAAAAACGCTCACACTTCATAGAGATAAAACATGCCTTGGATACAAATCAAAATAATCACATCAAAACAGCATGACAACCTGTTAGAAACGCTATTGTTAGAAACCGGCGCTGTCTCTGTCACTTTTCAGGACGCAGGGGATCAGCCTATTTTTGAACCTTTGCCAGGCGAATTGAAATTTTGGGATGACATTGAAATAGCAGGTTTATATGAAGCGGATAACAATTTACATGAACATCAAACGAAAATCGCCGCGGCCATCAATAAAATAAAGGCCATGTGTGAACCAGGGCAACATTTTATTTATAAAATTGAGCATTTGGAAGATAAACAGTGGGAGCGAGAATGGATGATTCATTTTCATCCTATGCGTTTTGGGCAGCGTCTTTGGGTTTGTCCGAGTATGCAAGCGGTGCCAGATCCGAGTGCGGTGAATGTAATACTAGATCCCGGATTGGCATTTGGCACAGGAACACACCCGACCACGGCGCTTTGTTTAGAATGGCTTGATAGCCTTGATTTACAAAATAAAATCTTAATTGATTTTGGGTGTGGATCAGGCATTTTGGCCATAGCGGCGCTCAAATTAGGGGCGAAACAAGCGATTGGGATTGACATAGATCCTCAAGCGATTGAAGCAAGTCGGGATAACGCACAACGTAACGGAGTTTCTGAGCATCTGGTGCTCTATTTATCTGGACAAGAACCGAAAAATCTTCAAGCAGATGTGGTGGTTGCTAATATTTTAGCCGCCCCTTTGTGTGAATTGGCAGGCGTGATCGCCGATTTAGTTAAGCCTGATGGGTATTTAGGCCTTTCCGGTATTTTGAACACTCAATCTGATAAAGTTTCTCAGGCATATCAACACGCCTTTTGCCTTTATCCTATCGCTGAAAAAGAAGAGTGGTGCCGTATCACGGCCGTAAAAAATAAAAATGATGGAATATGAATTTCTGAAAGAATGAGGAATATCTGATTGTTTGATATTGAAGGAATCCCTGCGATGAATACTGATTTTTTTTTAAAATGAGTTGACGCTCATTTTGCATATACGCATAATGCGCCCCGAAACGCTTAATGAAGGTCTAAGACCATAAAGAGCATACATAAAAGATGGCTACGTAGCTCAGCTGGTTAGAGCACAGCACTCATAATGCTGGGGTCACAGGTTCGAATCCCGTCGTAGCCACCATTGCGGGAGTGGCGAAATTGGTAGACGCACTAGATTTAGGTTCTAGCGCCGTAAGGTGTGCGAGTTCAAGTCTCGCCTCCCGCACCACTTTTAAACCGCTGATAATAAAAGCAAATGGGGTATAGCCAAGTGGTAAGGCACCGGGTTTTGATCCCGGCATTCCCAGGTTCGAATCCTGGTACCCCAGCCATATTTTTGCACCATCCTTATTTCAAAAAAATCCTTCATGACGCCACGCTAGTTACTTTATTAGGGTATACGTTTGGGGTATAGCCAAGCGGTAAGGCATCGGATTCTGATTCCGACATTCCCAGGTTCAAATCCTGGTACCCCAGCCATCGTGATCAATCGCTTATCTGATTCCCATGCTTTCCCTTTACGGAGACCGTGGACACTTTAAAATAAATTCCTGGCCGAACCCTTCAAGCTTTAGAGCGTAAAATGCTTTACTCACAAGCATTATGAAAAAATGCCATTCGGTCAATTCAGTATTTTTTTAAAAACGAATATTTAACTTTTCCAATGCTCTAGCCAACTGAATCTTTAGCGCCACGAATGGCTATCGTTAAAGTGCCTCAAGGCTGTTAAATCAAGTTCTGTTGACTCGTGCCTACTCGCTAACATGGATGAAATGTTGTAAAAGAGGCATCACTGAAGACATTCTAAAAAACTTGATAAATAAAAAATTCAATAAATCAATGCGTTATTTGTATGTGAAGTTTTTTTAGATCAGATCGCTCTGAGTGAATAGGCACTTCCCTCGACTGAGGACCTGTACATCGTTATAATGAATCGTGACAAAATTAGCGGGTCTAAAAACCCCCTTGCGTTATCTTTTTCTATACATCATAGAGCCTAGACCGGTTTCATTCGCAATCTTTATGATTTATGTATGTACACAGAAAAATAAATGAGTTTCATTAATAAAATGAATGAAATGTTGTATTAGTGTTTTCAGTCTCAACTGCTTGATGAACATACTGCCTTGTTTATACGTTGACCTGAGACAAAATTTTAAAAAATCCGTATTGAGGTAAAAAATGCAAGTTTTGGTTGAAACAACAGAAGATCTTAAAAAACGAGCAACAATCACATTATTTTCTGATGACATTGAAAAAGCCATTAAAGATAAGGTAGTTAAAACGGCTAAAACAGCAAAAATGGACGGCTTTCGTAAAGGAAAGGTCCCTATCAACTTGATTGAACAACGTTATGGTGAATCTATTCAACAAGATATTTTGATCGATTTTATGCAAGATCATTTTTCAAAAACCATTCTTCAAGAGAAGCTTAACCTCGCTGGCAGACCTCAATATTTACCAGGAAAATATATAAAAAATGAAAATTACACTTATTCAGTGGAATTTGAAGTGTATCCAGAGATCAAACTTAAAGATTTAGAATTAATTGAAGTAGAAAAACCTATAGTGTCACTCAACGATGATGATATCGATAAAATGTTAGAAAAATTACGCCACCAAAAAAAAACCTGGCAAGAAATCCCGGATCTCCCTGCTGAAATGGGAGATCGCGTGACCTTTGACTTTACTGGCTCTGTTGACGGAGAAAAATTTGAAGGCGGTACTGCTTCTGATTTTGTCATGAACCTCGGTGAAGGCAACATGATCCCAGGTTTTGAAGAGGGTATTGTGGGCCATAAAATGAGCGAAGAATTTAACATCACATTAACTTTCCCTGATGAGTATCACAGTGAGTCTTTAAAAGGCAAAGAAAGCCAATTTTTGATTCATCTTAAAAAAATAGAAAAATTTCAATTACCTGAAATTAATGAAGAATTTATTAAAAATTTTGATTTACCTGAGGAATCCTCCATAGAGGCTTTACGTGCTGAAATACGTAAAAACATGCAAAGGGAACTCACAAAAGCCATTCGCAAAAGAATTAAAGAACAAACCATTACAAGTTTATGCGATTTAAATAAAACAAAAGTACCTCTTTCTTTAATCGAGGAAGAAATTGATGCCTTACGAACAAAAGCTGCATCTTATAGCGATAAAAAAGACATCATAAAAGAGCTGCCTCGTTCTGTATTTGCTGAAAAGGCAGAAAGTCGGGTGCTTGTAGGGCTGTTATTAACTGAAGTCATCGATCGAAACAAGTTAACTGTTGATGAAAATAAGGTCCAGGTTTTTCTTGAAGAAATCGCTGAGGCTTATGAAAACCCTAAAGAAACAATTGAATTTTATAAAAATAATAAAAAGTTAATGAATAATATATACAATCTTGCCTTGGAAGAAGAAGCCATTCAAGTGCTTTTAAAAAACGCTAAAATCACGGAAAAACCAATCTCATTTAGTGAGTTTATGAAGCAAATCCATGAGACTGATACGGCTAACGATTGATTCAGTCGCGACTGACTCGCCTTAGCGTCTTCGCTATTTTAGAGAGAAAATTATTCTTTTTGAGTATATGAAATCAAGCCAGATTCTGCCAAGAAGTTAATTCTGAACTAAAACTACGCCGCAAAAAACTAATTTTTAGGAGAGGATATGTCATCTTTTGACGAACAAAATACACGCTTACCCAGCATGACTTTGGTGCCTATGGTGGTAGAACAAACTTCACGTGGAGAACGTGCTTACGATATCTATTCCCGTATGCTAAAAGAGCGTGTTATTTTTTTAACAGGGCAAGTAGAAGAGCATATGGCGAATCTGATTGTGGCGCAGATGTTATTCTTAGAAGCAGAAAATCCTGAAAAAGATATTTATTTATACATTAATTCTCCAGGGGGCGTGATTACAGCAGGGATGTCTATTTATGACACCATGCAATTTATAACACCTGATGTCAGCACGATCTGTATAGGGCAGGCATGCTCAATGGGGGCCTTTTTATTAGCCGCGGGCGCAAAAAGTAAACGTTATTGCTTACCTAATGCCAGAGTAATGATTCATCAGCCACTAGGCGGATTTCAAGGCCAAGCGAGTGATATTGAAATTCATGCAAAAGAAATATTAAAAGTAAAAAAACGTATGAATGACTTAATGGCAATACATACCAAAAAAACATTAAAGATAATAGAAAAAGATACAGAACGTGATCACTTTTTATCTGCTGAAGAAGCGAAAAAATATGGACTAGTGGACTGTGTATTAACTGAACGCAAGGATGTTAAAAATTTTAGTAAAAAATAATAGTCTCTATGAATACAAACATAGAGAACAATCATTCTATCGATGAAATTTTTGAGTGAAGAATACGACAAAAGAGGTTTACTGATAATGAGTAAGCGCAAAAGTTCTGGAAAGCTGATTTATTGCTCTTTTTGCGGGAAAAACCAGCATGAAGTGCATAAATTGATTGCAGGCCCGGCAGTTTATGTTTGTGACGAATGTATTGATTTATGTAACAACATTATTCGTCAAGAAATGAAAGAAATTTCTACTAAAGAATCAGAGGCTTTACCCACACCTCATCAAATACGTGCCCATTTAGATGACTACGTTATTGGTCAAGAAGCTGCAAAAAAAGTGTTATCGGTGGCTGTCTACAATCATTATAAAAGATTAAGTCACTCTATCCCTGATGGTGTTGAACTAGGTAAAAGTAACATTTTACTGATTGGTCCAACGGGAAGCGGTAAAACCTTATTAGCAGAAACCTTAGCGCGTTTCCTTAACGTTCCCTTTACGATTGCAGATGCCACAGTTTTAACAGAGGCAGGTTATGTAGGAGAAGATGTCGAAAATATCATTCAAAAATTGCTACAAAAATGTAACTACGATGTTCAAAAAGCACAGCTGGGTATCATATATATTGATGAAATCGATAAAATTTCACGTAAATCAGATAATCCTTCGATTACTCGAGACGTATCAGGTGAAGGAGTACAACAGGCATTACTGAAACTCATTGAAGGAACAATCGCATCTGTACCTCCTCAAGGTGGCCGTAAGCATCCCCAGCAAGAATTCTTACAGGTTGACACTTCAAAAATTTTATTTATATGCGGAGGCGCCTTTGCCGATCTTAACAAGGTGATTGAACAGAGGCTCAATACAGGTACCGGAATTGGTTTTAACGCTACAGTCAAAGGGGCCCGTGAAAAAACAAATGAAGATAAAATATTGTCTCAGGTTGAGACCGAAGACTTAGTCAAATTTGGCTTAATCCCTGAGTTTATAGGGCGCTTACCTGTTATTGCTGTATTAGATCAACTAAATGAAGAGGCTTTAATCCAAATTTTGAAAGCGCCTAAAAATGCACTGACAAAACAATATCAGGCTTTGTTTCACCTTGAAGGGGTTGAGCTTGAATTTCATTATAATGCTTTAAAGGCAATTGCCAAAAAAGCCCTGGTTCGTAAAACAGGGGCTCGTGGTTTAAGATCTATTGTTGAAAACACTTTGTTGGACACCATGTATGATTTACCATCCACAGAAAATGTTTCTAAAGTAGTGGTCAATGAATCTGTGATTATTGGCCAGTCCGTTCCCTTAATGATTTTCGAGCAAAATGAGACACAAATTTCAAAAAAAAATAATTAGCGAAAATATATCGAAATTATTTTTTTGAAGTTTCATAAAAAAATGAAAAATGGATTATCACTCCTAAAAATAAAATAAAAGTCCTGCTTTAAATCATAGACTTTTTTTAAAACCGTAGTGATGGCTGTGAATTCAAAGCGCAGGAGCATCCGACCGGCTTGTGCTCATAGAAGTCAATGAAGGAAATGCTCAGAGGACTTTAGTTTATAAAAAACGAGCACCTCAGAAATCACAATCTGATAGGTTTTTAAAAAGGTCTAATTATACAAAGACAAAACTATAGAGAGACCTTCATGAACCTTAAGCGTTCCGAACGCGTACAAATTCCCGTCTTACCACTGCGTGATGTTGTGGTTTTTCCTCACATGGTGATCCCATTATTTATTGGTCGAGAAAAATCCATTCGATGCCTAAAAGCAGGAATGGATTATGGTAAAAAATTGTTGCTTGTCGCTCAAAAAGAAGCGGCGGCTGATGAACCTTGCATGGATGATTTATTTTCTGTAGGCACTGTGGCTTCCATTTTGCAAATACTGAAGTTGCCTGATGGCACAGTAAAAATTTTAGTAGAAGGACTAAAGCGCGCACGTATAACAGCTTTACGTGAGGATTCAGGCTACTTCTCAGCTGAATTTGAATACATTAATCCAAAAGTCATAGAAAAGCCTGAGCAGGAAATATCCGTACGAGCTCTGATGAGTCAATTTGAGGTTTACGTTAAATTAAATAAAAAAATTCCATCCGAAGTATTGACTTCTTTAAACCTCATTAATGATGCGGAACGTCTCTCAGACATGATTGCCGCTCATATTTCATTGAAATTAAATGAGAAACAAAATATTTTAGAAATGCCCGATCTCACTGAGCGTTTTACACAGCTGATGAATATCATGGCATCAGAAATAGATTTATTACAGATAGAAAAACGCATTCGTGGGCGTGTTAAAAAACAGATGGAAAAAAGCCAGCGCGAATATTATCTGAATGAACAGATGAAAGCCATTCAGAAAGAAATAGGCGAAATGGACAATATTCCTGACGAATACGAGATGCTAAAACGTAAAATTGAAGCGGCAAAAATTCCCAAGGAAGCACGTGAAAAAACAGAATCTGAACTGAAAAAATTAAAAATGATGCCTCCTATGTCTGCGGAAGCCACCGTTGTGCGGGGTTACATTGACTGGATGCTACAGGTTCCCTGGCACAACCGCAGCAAAGTTAAAAAAGATTTAATCAAGGCACAGGCAGTGCTAGATACCGAACATTATGGTTTAAAAAGAGTTAAAGACCGCATTCTTGAGTATCTTGCGGTACAAAGTAGAATCAGCAAAATTAAAGGCCCCATTCTATGTTTAGTGGGTCCTCCTGGAGTAGGCAAAACTTCATTGGGCCGATCTATTGCTCATGCAACGGGCCGTGAATATGTCCGAATGGCACTGGGAGGAGTACGCGATGAAGCCGAAATACGGGGACATAGGCGCACTTATATTGGTTCCATGCCCGGTAAACTGATTCAAAAAATGGCGAAAGTCAAAGTAAAAAATCCCCTCTTTTTATTAGATGAAATTGATAAAATGGAGACAGATATGCGTGGAGATCCTGCCTCTGCGCTATTGGAAGTACTAGATTCAGAGCAAAACGTTGCTTTTAATGATCATTATCTAGAAGTAGATTATGACCTTTCTGATGTTATGTTTGTCGCCACATCTAATTCATTAAATATCCCTTCTCCACTACTAGATCGTATGGAAGTCATCCGCCTTTCAGGTTATACAGAAGACGAAAAACTCAATATTGCGAAACAACATTTATTATCAAAACAATTTGAGCGTAATGCGATTAAAAAAAATGAGCTTAACATTGAAGATGGCGCAATTCTCGGCATCATTCGTTATTACACGAGGGAAGCGGGTGTACGAAATTTAGAGCGTGAAATATCTAAAATTTGTCGAAAAGCCGTAAAAATTTTATTGATGCAAAAAAAAATAAAGCACATTGATATTAATGAAAATAATTTAAAAGATTTTCTTGGTGTTCAACGGTTTGATTATGGTCGTGCTGATTCAGAAAACAGAATTGGTCAAGTGACAGGATTGGCTTGGACAGAGGTAGGTGGCGACTTACTGACAATAGAGGCCGCTTCTCTTCCAGGAAAAGGTAAACTGCTTTATACCGGCTCCCTCGGTAAAGTGATGCAAGAATCTATTCAAGCTGCTTTAACTGTCGTACGCTCTCTTGCCGGAAAACTCGGTATTTCGAGTGATTTTCATGAAAATCGCGATATTCACGTACATGTACCAGAAGGAGCTACTCCAAAAGATGGTCCCAGCGCGGGTATTGCAACCTGTACTGCTTTAGTCTCTTGTTTAACTGGTAACCCTGTAAAAGCGAATGTTGCCATGACAGGTGAAATTACTTTACGTGGTTTAATATTACCTATTGGTGGTTTAAAAGAAAAATTACTGGCGGCTCACAGAGGCAATATTAAAATCGTTTTAATCCCCGATGAAAATAAACGTGATTTAGAAGAAATACCTGAAAACATCATTTCTGATCTTGAAATTCATCCCGTAAAATCTATTGATGATGTTTTAACATTATCTTTGCAAAAGGCACCTTTTTCTACTTCTTCTACTTCGAGTGAAGTGACAGTTAAGAGAACTAAAGTTTTAAAAACTAAATCTGCACCTAAAGCACGAAATTTAAAATCACAACAAGAGTAAATACGTAAGTCAAATTCGATCCACGCTGGGAAGTCATATTTTTGACTGTTCCGGCTATTTTTTTATTTTACAGTGGGTGGCATCCATATGATGGAATATTTTCGAACGTCTACTAAAAACCTTACCTTAAAAATTATATTGTTTTTTATCGTGTTGTCTTTCATTGCAGGTGGTTTGGGTAGCTACTTCATAGGGAGAGCGACCGATTATGTTGCTAAAGTGAATGGTGAAAAAATAAGTCGGGCACAATTAGAACAGGCTCTACAAAACGAACGTCATCGCTTAAAACAACAGTTAGGAGAACATTTTTTAGCCTTGGCTGACAATAAAGATTATATGCAACAGCTACGTAAAAAGGTGATTGATCAATTAATCAATCAGATTTTGATTGTTCAATACACTCATCATCTTGGCTTAAAGATAGATGACGAGCATGTCAAAGACACGATTAGAAAAATGTCGTATTTTCAAACAGATAATCAATTTGATAATAAAAAATATCTCAATTTAATTAGTAATATGGGCTATACCCCTGATGAATTCGCTGAATTACAGCGCCAACAGCTTATTAACGACCAGTTACTACAGATATTTGGAAACAGCGAGTTTGTTTTGCCCAATGAAATTAAAAGAATCTCAGCCTTACTTTTACAAAAACGTCACGTGAGACTGGCTACCTTAAATCTCAATACATTTCAAAATCGCCAAAAAGTGACAGATGAAGAGATAAAAGATTATTACGATAAAAACAAAAATACTTTTACTAATCCGGAGCAAGTCAAAGTCAGCTTTATTATTATGGATGCTGAAAGTATGGAAAATAAAATAACCGTCAATAAATCAGAAATAAAAGACTTTTATGAGCAACATTCAGCAGAATTCATTCAACCCGAGCTTAAAAATTACAGTGTCATTCAACTTAAAACAAAAAAAGAGGCTGACACCACTTTAGATAAATTAAAAAAGGGAGCGCTTTTTTCTGACCTGGCTAAAAATAAATCAATAGACAGTATTTCACGCAAAAAAGGGGGGCAATTAGGCTGGCTGGAACCAGATACTACTGTTGACGAAATCAAACAGGCTAATTTAACAGAAAAAGGGCAACTTTCTGGTGTCATCGAATCCTCTACTGGTTATTTTATCTTTCGTTTAAACGATATAAAACCCTCTTATGTTAAACCTTTATCTATTGTTCGTAATCAATTGATTGAAAAGATTAAACAAGAAAAAGCCATACAAGCATATTATGTTTTGCAAAAAAAAGTCAGTGAAGCGATGATCAACAATCATAAATCATTAGCTTCTGCAGAGACGGTCTCTGGGTTAAAAGCGCAGCATACCGCTTTTTTTGGCCGTAATGATGTTCCATCTGAACTTAATATTAAACCAGTCATAAAAGCAATTTTTGATGGTGATTGGGTTGCTAAAAAAACTCAGACTGGTAGTGATGCTGACATGATTAATCTTGATGGTGATCGAGCCGTAGTCATTCGTGTTGATGAACATAAACCTAAACGTATTGAGCCTTTAAAAAAAGTCCGAGACAAAGTGCAAAAACAGATCCGGGCTCAAAAAGCACAAAAACAAATTCTAGTTGAAGGTGAAAAATTTTTAGCGGCTTTAAAAGAAGGTAAAGGAACGTCAGAGATGAAATCAGCAGGCTTAAGTTTTGGTGAAGAAAAAGCACTTTCTTATAATTCAGATCATAATGCACTTGTTGAATCTATTTTTGCATTAAACTTGCCAACAAAAAACAAACCCGTATATGGTTTTAGCTTCGATCAGAATAATAATGGCGTATTAATTGAGTTTTTATCTGTGACGGAAGGGAAATTAACTTCAAGTGAAAAACAAGCTTTTATAAGCAACATACAATCTGGCTATAACATAGCTAACATAGAGGCCTTACTAAAAAATTTACGTAAAGAGGCAGATATTGAAATACGGTCTTTAGATCAATAATTGCGATTAATATCGAATTATATTGCAAATATTTGTAACCAAGAAAAATAGTTTTCTCAATGTCTCTCATATTTTGAATTAACTGATTGTTGTAAAAAAAAGCATCAGGCAAAGTTGGGTTCCTTTTAACCACATGGAATATACAATATGAAAAAGACAAAAAAACTACTGCCTGTATTTTTATTACTTGGAACAATCAGTTCAGCGTGGACGGTTTTTGCAGCCCCCTCGGAACAAAATAATAATAAATATAATTCATCGACTATAAACCCATCTTTTAGAGGCGGCGTTGAGGGAAAAAAAATAAAAGAAAATACTAAGGATTCCAATGAATTGGATGAACGCATCAGCATTAATACTGCCAGTGCTGAAGAATTAGCGAAATTTCTTAATGGTATTGGAAAGAAAAAAGCGGAAGCGATAGTGCAATATCGTGAAAAGTATGGTGAATTCAGTGAAATTGAGGAATTAGAAGAAGTGTCTGGTATAGGGCCTGCTTTTATGCGAAAAAACAGTTCAAAACTAAAGTTGTAACCAGGCTTTAAAATTTTGCGCGTGAAATAAGAAGACGGTGGGACTCTTTGCGAAAGAAAACGGGTAAGGCCCCGCCGTCGTTGTCTCTTGGCAAAAGAAGACCTATCCCGTGCGGCTATGATACCAGTGAATTGGAGTGTTTTTGATGACTGGAAAGGACAATATTCCGGGGGTTATCTTTTTATCTTTGGTTAAACCGCTCATTAGCCCTCCACCTAGAATCAAAATGGAAAAGTACCCAGAGGGTCTTACCTAATCTGACTTATTATTACGATCAAGTGGTGATGTAGAATGAATCAGATTTAAAAAATTTTTGGAATAATTGAACACAGTCCATTTTTTCGATTTTCTTCTCACTGTGCTTTCAATTTTTGTCTTCCTTTTCATAGTATGCTTCGTATAATGTGATTACTGTTTTCCTGAGCAAAGCGCTTTATTAAAAAAATATCATCCGGGTATTTTACGATGATTTAACTAATAGGCCTTCTTCATTACATAAGAAAATTTTATGAAAAAAACTAAAATTGTTTGCACTATCGGTCCTAGCAGCGAATCAGAAGAGATGTTAGTGCAGTTACTTAATGCAGGTATGAATGTCATGCGCCTGAATTTTTCGCATGGTGACCACAATGAGCACCTACAACGTATCAAAAATTTGCGAGCCGTTATTAAAAAGACAAATCAAAAAGCGGCGATTTTACTGGATACTAAAGGCCCTGAAATTCGCACAAAGGAACTGAAGGGAGGAAAAGAGGTTTCTTTATCTATAGGTCAAACCTTCACGTTCACGACCGATCAAAATATCATCGGTGATGCTCATACTGTGGCGGTCACTTACCCTGGATTTGCAAATGATTTAAAAGCCGGCGATACCGTGTTAGTCGATGATGGTTTGCTCGCCATGGAGGTAATAGAGACCCAAAAAAATGCCGTGATCTGTAAGGTACAAAATAATGGGGATTTAGGCGAAAACAAAGGAGTGAATTTACCCGGAATTTCTATTAAATTGAATGCCCTAACTGAAAAAGATAAAGAAGATTTGATATTTGGTTGTCAACATTCTGTTGATTTCGTCGCCGCTTCTTTTGTTCGAAAAGCGTCTGATGTATTAGAAATACGCGAATTCTTAAATAAAAATAAGGGAGAAGGTATTCAAATCATTTCTAAAATTGAAAATGAAGAAGGTCTCAATAACTTCGATGAAATTTTGGCTGTTTCTGATGGCATTATGGTCGCTCGTGGCGATTTGGGTGTTGAGATACCTGTCGAAGAAGTAATTTTTGCACAAAAGATGATGATTGAAAAATGCAATCGGGCTCGAAAAGTGGTCATTACGGCGACTCAAATGCTTGATTCCATGATTAAAAATCCTCGTCCCACTCGTGCTGAAGCAGGCGATGTCGCGAATGCGATCGTAGACGGAACGGATGCGGTAATGCTATCGGGTGAAAGTGCCAAAGGGAAATATCCGATAGAATCCGTAAAAATTATGGCCAGTATTTGTAAACGAACCGATCTGGTTATGCAAAGCCGGATTGATTTTTTGAATGAAAATCAAGAAATCAGGATCACAGAGGCGATTTGTCGGAGTGCTGTGGAAACCGCTGAAAAATTAAATGCTCACTTGATTATTGTGGCGACCAGTGGTGGAAAATCCGCAAAATCAGTGCGGAAATATTTTCCACATGCGATGATAATGGCATTAACAACAAATGAAGTGACAGAAAGGCAGCTGATTTTAACAAAAGGGGTATTTCCTTTTCTGGTTAAAAAAATTGATTCTACGGATGATTTTTATCATATCGGTAAAAAAAAGGCGCTAGAACAAAAATTGGCCTGTAAAGGAGATGTCGTGATTATGGTGTCAGGAGCACTCGTACCCAGTGGTACAACCAACACGGTTTCTGTTCAAGTATTATAAAATTTTTTCTAATACAAAATAGACGCGAATTTAAAGATAATAAAAATAATGCGATTCGTGTGAAATTTAATCATTGAATTTAAATTTTATATGGCCGTTATTGAGTTCATCTCTTCAATAATTCTGTCATACGTTCTGCCACTTGTTTATCTAATGCCTCGATTTTCTCTTTCATTTGATTGAAGCAATAATCTGAAAGCGCGCGAACGTTTTCTTTTTTATATAAGCGAGTGTCAATGGGGGGCAATGACTCAACAATCACCCACCCATTGAACCAACGATTCAAATCGATATGATGAGTACTGGAGACACAAACAGGAACAATAGGCACCCCTGCCTCAATCGCAGCATGAAAAGCCCCTGGCTTAAACGGGAGTAAACCTCGCCCTCTACTACGCGTCCCTTCTGGAAACATCAAAATCGAAATAGAGTTTTTTTTGATATATTCGACAATTTGATGAATGATGCTTCGCGCTTTTTTGCGATTATCACGATCAATCAGCAAATTACCTGTCAGCCAATACAGTGGCCCGAATAAAGGGATCCAGATCAAGCTTTTTTTGCCTACGGTGATGGTGCCAGGCGACACTACCTTTGCTGTCGTCACCATGTCGTAATTATTTTGATGATTGGCGATATAAATACAGTGACCATATTTTGAATATTCAGGGGGAAGGCGTTGTTCGACCTTAATGCCAAACAAAGTGGACATTCGGGCGATTAAATGAGCGAATCGCGCCACATGACGAGGATTTCTGGGGCTCAACAAACAATAAAGGGATCCTAAAATACAGACGAGAAGACCATATAAAATGGCTAATATGGCTCGCACGATAAATAACATAATGACCTTTTAAATTTAGTTGAGGGGAGTATTTTTATACAAAAACTCAAGATATAAGGCTTAAATCATATCTATTTTATCGATTCGCTGAAAGCCACGTGGCAGCAATGTGCCTCTTTTGCCTCTTTGAGAGCAAAATTTTTGTAAATGTTGGTGTGTCAAGTGTAACTTGCGTTTCCCTGAATATAGAGTCACTGACTGGTTTGGCGGTAACATAAACAAATGAATCACTCGATCGAGACCTGCTTGCCAATCTGCCGAAAGAATAGATATGATTTTATTGCCTTTTCCTTTCGATAAAGTCGGTAAATCTGCCATAGAAAATATTAGCATCCGTCCTAACGCCGTAATACTCAGCAGGTAGTGATTCGCATGAGTGATAAGTAATGGAGGCAATATCTGGGCACCTTCTGGCAAGGTCATGAGTATCTTACCCCCCCGATTTTTTGCAACCATGTCTGCAAAGGTACAGATAAAACCATACCCCGCATCTGAAGCCATCAAATAACTCTGTTCCGGTTCCGCCATCATGAGTGCTTTAACTACAGCGCCCTGGGGCGGAGTTAATTTTCCCATCACCGGCTCACCCTGATGACGAGCATGGGGTAGTTTCATGGGATCCAACGCATAGGTTCGACCCGTGGAATCGAGCAATACAAAGGATTGATGGCTTTTCCCTCTCGCCATAGCATAAAAAGCATCGCTCTTTTTATAATTTAATCCAACGGGATCAATCTCATGTCCTTTAGCACAACGTGCCCAACCCATTTTGGATAAGATCACAGTCACAGGTTCAGAAGGCAGGACCTCATTTTCATTGCTCTCTTTACTGGCAGTGCGTTGAACCAAAGGAGAACGCCGGTTTTGACCATAAAGACACGCATCATCCTGAATATCTTTTTTGATCAAATTATTGAGTTTTTTTTCTGAAGCCAATAGACTTTGAAGTGTACCGCTTTCTTTTTCTAACGCGTCTTGTTCCGCTCGAATGTTGATTTCCTCTAATTTCGCTAAGTGGCGCAATTTAAGCTCTAAAATAGCGTCGGCCTGTATTAGCGAGAGCCCAAAACGACTTATTAAAAAAGATTTTTGTTCATCTTCTGTACGAATAATATGAATCACTTCGTCGATATTTAAAAAAGCAACCAATAAACCTTTTAAGACATGCAGACGCTTTAAAATTTTATCGAGATTAAAGAGAAGCCGCCGACGCAAAGTGGCTCGTCGAAAAGTCAACCATTCAGTGAGAATCGAAACCAAGCCTTTGACCAACGGTCGTTGATCCAGGCCAATCATATTCATATTAATACGAACACTTTTTTCTAGATCTGTGGTAGCAAAGAGGTGATTCATCACGGCCTCTAAATGAACACCGTGATGGCGCGGCATAATAATTAACCGAGTGGGATGTTCATGATCCGATTCATCTCGTAAATCTTCCAGCATAGGCAATTTTTTTGCCCGCATTTGTTGTGCAATTTGTTCCAGTATTTTTGCGCCTGAGACTTGATGGGGTAAGGCGGTGATGACAGCATTTCCCTCTTCTTTTTTCCAAACAGCCCGCATTCGTATAGACCCTCGACCCGTGCGATATATCTGCTCTATTTCTTCTCTGGGCGAGATGATTTCAGCCTCAGTGGGAAAATCAGGGCCTTGTACCCAGCGCATCAGTTCTTTGAGTGAGATCTGAGGCTGATCAATCAGTTGGATCAATGCATACGCTATTTCTTTAATATTATGAGGTGGAATATCCGTTGCCATGCCGACCGCTATCCCTGTGGTGCCATTAAGCAAAATATTGGGCAGACGTGCAGGAAGCATCTTAGGTTCTTGCAAAGTTCCGTCAAAATTCGCCTGCCAATCGACCGTGCCTTCCCCTAATTCTCTGAGCAGGACTTCTGCATATTTTGATAAACGAGATTCGGTATAACGCATTGCAGCAAAGGATTTAGGATCATCGGGTGCGCCCCAATTCCCTTGACCATCGACCAAGGGATAACGGTAAGAGAAGGGTTGTGCCATTAGCACCATCGCTTCATAACAGGCGCTGTCGCCATGTGGATGGTACTTACCCAGCACATCACCCACAGCACGAGCTGATTTTTTAAATTTGGCGGTGTTATTTAAGCCCAGTTCGGACATCGCATAGACGATACGGCGCTGCACGGGCTTTAAACCATCCCCGATAAAGGGCAGAGCCCGATCCATAATGACGTACATCGAATAATTTAAATAGGCCTTTTCAGTAAAGGTATGGAGTGCCAAATAATCTTCTGTTGGCTGGGTGAATTGATTCATGACATGATGATCCTTGCAGTTTCAAAAAATTTGAAATCACGGGGGATTTGAGTTAAGGAAACACTAAAAAATCTACAACAATCAATTTTATATAGTTAAATTATTTAAAGTAATTAAAATAAAAAATTCAACCCTAGACTACTTTTTATGAGTTTTTCAGTGTTTTCTTAAGCAAAACGGTATCTATTTTGATGTATTCCCCCACACCATTTTTTCCTGTTTTAAAGAACAATACTCATTTTTGATCTCGCAATTTATCTTGACATCATTTAAAAAAATAAATGGGTGGTTGGTTTTTCCATGGCCAAAGAATGGATAATAGTAAACAGGGTAGGGTGCTTGAGCTGCAAAATTTTTAATCACTGTTTTAAATATTAATCTCTCTTCATCGTTGGCAGAAATAGAATAAAATTGCCCAAAAATGATGCCTTTAGGTTTAAATTCATTTCTGTAAATCAACTGATGTAAAGACCGATCAAGTTGACGATAGTCCCCATTCGTATCTTCCATGATGATGATATCGTGAGAATTTGATTTTTCATATTTTGTTGAGAAGAGTGATTTTATCAAAGTCAGATTGCCTCCAAACAGCTTCCCTGAAATATTTTTCATCGCCAAATCATTAAGGGGGATAATGCCGTTGTACTCAACGCCGTTTTTGGTTGCAGAAAAAATCGTCTTTACATCAGTATTCATACCCATCATATTCATTTTTGATTTTTCCTGATCATGAGTAACGTACAAATTTTTGTTGGAGGACGCGAAAACTCCATGAATTGAAGGCCACATGATATATTTATTGATAAAATGATGGATGGCGGTAACATCACTAAAACCCACAATAATTTTTGGCGATGATTTTTTTATCTTATCTTTAGCATCTTCAAGATACGGTAGTAAATTTATTGCCCCTGCCCCACCGCGTATGAACCATAAATATTTAACATTATCATCGACCAAAGCACTAATCAGCGTCTTGGCTCTGCTTTTATCCGTATTAACATAGCCAAAATCAGAGGTCTGTTGGTTGAGATATCGCGTATCCACGACATATCCCTCTTCCTCGAACATTTTAATGATGCCAGGAATCATTTCTTCGTTATATTCAGTTGAACTTGATATCAGATGGATCACCGATTTTTCTTGTGCAGCGAGCTGAAATGAAAAAATAAAGCTTAACAAAAAAATAAAAATGCAAAATCTTTTCATATAACACCTCTAAAATAGTTTAAGGAAACCATTCAAAACAAATCATTAAATATGAGGTTTTCAAAAAAATAGGGGGAGATTTATCACAAATTGACTTCAGCGATGTCGCCTTTCTCTTGGAGCCAATGTCGGCGATCTTCCGAACGTTTTTTTGCTAACAGCATATCTATGATGGCCACAGTGTGATCCATCTCATTGTCTTGTACTCTTAACTGCACCAAGCGGCGCGTATTCGGATCTAAGGTTGTTTCGCGTAATTGCACCGGGTTCATTTCACCCAAGCCTTTAAAACGCTGAACATTCGGCGTTCCGCGTTTTTGCTTCAAATCACCTAAAATACGTTTTTTTTCCTCTTCATCCAAGGCATAAAACACCTCTTTGCCGAGATCAATACGATATAGAGGCGGCATAGCGACATAAATATGTCCGGCTTGTACTAAAGATCGAAAATGCCGAAAAAATAGCGCACACAACAAGGTTGCAATGTGTAAGCCATCGGAATCTGCATCCGCCAAAATACAAATTTTACCGTAACGAAGTGCACTCAAATCTTCGCTTTCTGGATCCATTCCTATGGCGACAGAAATATCATGAACCTCTTTCGAGGCTAAAACTTCATCGGAAGAGACTTCCCAAGTGTTGAGAATTTTGCCCTTGAGCGGCATCACTGCTTGATATTGTCGATCACGGGCTTGCTTAGCCGATCCCCCTGCGGAATCTCCTTCAACCAAAAAGAGCTCGGTTTGCTGTACATCCTGTGAACTACAATCGGCCAGTTTTCCTGGTAAAGCAGGGCCACTGGTTAATTTTTTACGAACGACCTTTTTGGCAGCCCGCAACCGTTGCTGAGCATTGTTGATGACCATCTCGGCTAACTGCTCTGCTTCTGATAGATTTTGGTTCAACCATAAACTAAAGGCATCTTTCACCACCGTTGACACAAAAGTGGCACATTGCCTCGAAGAAAAGCGTTCTTTTGTTTGACCCGAAAACTGAGGATCCTGCATTTTAACGGATAAAAGATAAGCACACCCTACCCAAACATCCTCACCAGAGAGCTTCACCCCCCTCGGCAAATGTTGGCGGAATTCACAGAATTCACGTAAGGCATCCAGCAGACCCTGACGCAACCCATTCACATGGGTGCCGCCTTGCGTCGTGGGGATCAAATTCACGTAGCTTTCTGTGAGTAATTCCCCGCCGCCTTCAGGGAGCCAGCATAACGCCCAGTCAACCGCTTTGGTTTCCTCTGAAAAACTGCCTAAAAAAGGGAATTTAGGGAGAGTCACGCTGGCTCCCAGTGTTTCTATTAAGTAATGCTTTAGTCCGTCCTCATAGCACCAACGTTGCTCCGTATTATTCAGTTCATTTTTAAAAACGATCTGCAGAGAGGGGCACAAAACCGCTTTAGCCTTTAATAAATGAGATAACCGAGATATTGAAAAATGCGGGGTATCAAAAAAGGAGGCATCCGGCCAAAAGTGTACACAGGTGCCGGTATCCCGTTGAGCACAGGTGCCTATGATTTCCAAATCCTCGGTTTTGTTCCCTTTCTCAAAGGCGATGCGATAAATTTGTCCCCCGCGTTTTACGGTCACTTCAAGTCGAAGAGACAAAGCGTTTACAACAGACAGCCCGACACCATGTAAGCCGCCTGAGAAGTGATAATTTTTATTTGAAAATTTTCCCCCTGCATGCAGGCGAGACAAGATTAACTCAATGGCAGGAACCTGCTCTTCGGGATGGAGATCGACCGGCATACCACGGCCATTGTCACTGACTTTAAGAGAATGATCAGGATAAACGGTGACATCAATGCGTCGCGCCTTCCCTTCTAGAGCTTCATCAACACTATTATCGATCACTTCTTGTGCCAAATGATTCGGGCGAGTGGTCTCGGTATACATACCCGGGCGACGTCGGACAGGCTCTAAGCCCGTCAGCACTTCGATGGAACTGGCGTTATAATGATTCATAGTCATGGTTTATGGGTACTTACTTAAAGTGATTGTTATTTATAATAAAAATCACATTTTTTGCTCGATACATTTAAATAGCATGCTCTTAACATATCGATATGTTGAACATACCAAAAAATTTTGCAGGCCTGATCCCTATGATTTTATTTTCAAGCATCTACCTACTCGCCTTTATTGACGCTGATCGTCTAGAGTCACCTTAAGAGGCACTGTAAAGGTAAATTTTGAGGAGGCGATCGGTTTTTTGCTTTGGTTTTGAAATACATATTCGCTGATTTGATTTTCTTCCAGAACACGGAAACTATTAATTATCCCCTCGGGTGTAATGTTTATCGAAAACTGTTTGAAATCGCCTGTTTGAATTTTTGGAATGAGTTGAAAAGTATCCCCTTTCTGCTCAACCTGATATTTTTCCCAATTTTTAGGATCATGATAAGCGATTAACATAAAGGGGGTATTGCCCACTGCATTTTTTAACCAGTTTGCTGTCACCTGTTCCAGCATTGGATTGTAAAACCAGAGGGTTTCACCATCAGAAATCAGGCGGCTTTCATCGGGCATCATGTGCAAATCAAAAAGATTGGGGTGTTTTAGCCATAATTCTCCTCGTGCTTCCTGTATTACAGTGCCATCCAGGCGTGATACTTTTTGTAAAAAGTGCGCATAAAAATTTTTGGATTCATTAAGACGCTGCTGTAAATCTTTCTGGGGATCAGCTAAAAGAAAAGGGGCAGTTATAGTGATGAATAAAGATAAAACGAATAGCCATTTTTTTTTGATCATTGCGTATTCCTGTTAAAAAATTTTTATTTCATGATAAAAAGCTCAGGAGTGCAGTGCAAATACACCAACGATGTTGATGATGAAAGAATAGAAATTCTATTAAAGCACGTTATTGAATAACAATGCGCTATATCAAAAAATGGTGGGTCGTGCTGGATTCGAACCAGCGACCAATTGATTAAAAGATAGTTGGTATTTTTTTAACCTATTGAAATTACTGGCCTAATCTGCATTCACAAATAAAGAAAATAGCAACACTCTAATGACACTATTCTGTCACTCCAGTGACGTCAATAATCTGGCACTATGAGAAATCAGAAAGAATACAAGTTACTATTGCAATAATTTAAAAATTACGATTGTTTATCGTAAACTTATTTAGTGATTATATACATTAAGCTTGTTGCTTAATAGCAGAATAAGAACTTTTTGGTAATTAAAGTGAATTTAAAGCTAGTCTAAGATGGCGAACTATGTCCGCTTTTTATTTTCTATAACACGTGACAAAAATGCCATGCTCTATTAAGCAACTAATTTATTTAGTTCAATGGTTAAATTTTGATGGTCACGATATACTGCCCCAATGACTAAATCCTCACTATCCCAACATGACTCGCTATTCAAAAAGTTCCTTGGCGATATTGCTGTAGCAAGGGATTTTTTAGAAGTGCATCTTCCACCTCATCTTCGATGAGCGATGCGATTTCAGCACTCTGACGATGGAATCAGGTAGCTTTATCGAAGACGACTTGCGCACCCAGTGTTCAGATATGCTGTACTCCGTTCAGACGAATGCGGGGAAAGGCTACATCTACACGTAAGCTGAATAAGAAATAGGGGCAAGGCAAAACTGAAATGGGTTGAATAAAGTGAATCTCCGTTATTAAAATGTCGTAAGCAAGTAAAACACGAAATCAGATGTGACGTGTTATGGGGAAGTTTAACGACAGTTAGAAACGGGTAAAGAAGAGTGTTCGTTCTTTACGACGGATCCCGTTCCCCGGCATAGAGGAGGCAGCCCACTCAATGTATCTTCATGGTGTGAAACACGGTAACCCCATTAATCTTTTAGTGTTGATGTAAATACTAAGAGACAGTGGGCATAAGACGTTCCAAAAAGCGAAGGCAATCAGCCGAAAGGCAACTGGAAATCATAACAGGATTGATAGAGGTAATTACTTTACTCTGAAAAGAGGCTGACGTGGAACGGGTGACTTACCCATATAATCCTTTACCAAGGTTATGAATTGATTTAGAAGAGTTAGATGCCTATGGCAAACGTAATAAATCAAAACTATGAACAACAACTGGAATGGCATGCTATTAACTGGCGTGTTGTGACAGCCATGATTAATAATCTAAGGCAAAGAATATATAGGGCTTCAGCAACAGGTGACTTAAAGAAAGTCAGAAATCTGCAAAAACTCATGATGAAATCAAGAGCTAACCATCTTCTGGCTATCAGGAAAGTCACTCAGGTCAATCGGGGAAAACACACGGCTGGAGTAGATAATCAGGTAATTAATGACCATAAAGGACGAGAACATCTTTATAAGTTATTAAGCCAAACAACTTCAGAAAAGGTTTATCCAGTAAAACGAGTTTACATAGCAAAAAAGAATGGAAAAAAACGCCCTCTTGGGATCCCAACCATTCTCGACCGCTGTAGACAAGCGATAGTTAAATCGGCGCTGGAACCTTATTGGGAAGCAAAATTTGAACCAGTCAGCTACGGATTTAGACCGGGGCGAAGTGCCCATGACGCAATACAAAAAATTTTCTGTATTGCCAGAGCACGAGGGACACGGCACTGGGTACTAGATGCAGATATTAAAGGCGCATTTGACAACATTGACCATAATTTTCTCATAAAAAAAATCGGGGGATTCCCCGAAAGAAACATGATTAAACAATGGTTACAAGCCGGTGTGCTGGAACATGGCAACTATATACCCAATGTTGCAGGTACTCCGCAAGGCGGGATTATCAGTCCACTACTGGCCAATATTGCACTCCACGGAATGGAGACCTTACTGGGTATTCAATACTGGAAAAACGGCACGCCAAAACAAGGGCAACCTTATGCAGTAGTTCGTTATGCGGATGATTTTGTCGTATTCGGTAAATCCCGTGAAGAGTGCGAAACTGCCAAAATAAAGTTGCAAATTTGGTTAGCTCAGAGAGGGTTAGCTCTTTCTGAAGAAAAAACCAGTATCAAACACTTGAAGGAAGGATTCGACTTCCTGGGATTTAATATACGACATTATGACAATCGCCACAGAAAACGGGGATATATATTGTTAACGAAGCCCTCAAAGGAGTCGATGAAAAGGTACAAACAGCAAATGAGAATGACCTGGAAAGGTATTATCGGTATGCCGACACAAGAAGGAATAAGACAACTGAATGCCAAGATAATAGGATGGTGTAATTACTATCGTATTGGTGCTTCAAAAAGAACATTCAGTGCATTAGACCAATGGATGTGGATCCGCCAACGTAGATATTTGTATCGACGTCATCCCAATAAACACTGGTGGTGGCGAAGAAAACACTACTTAGGCAAGATACCAGGTAGAGAAGACTATTCAGTATTTATGGATAAATCAACCGGTGGATTTCTTTGGAAGCATGCATGGACAAAAATACAGCGTCATTGGCTAGTTCCAAAAAATGCTTCCCCCGACAATCCGGAATTGCGTGACTATTGGCGTAATAGGCAGGCACGTAAACAGCCTTTTATTTACGGTGTCAAAGTTAACCTCTATAAGCGACAGAAAGGTTATTGTCCTCTCTGTGATCAAGAGTTGGACAATGGTGAACAATTGCATGTTCATCATATTCAGCCTAAAGCTGAAGGGGGTGACAACAAGCTGGCTAATCTAAGATTGTTACATGCTAATTGCCACAGACAATTACATAGCAAAAAAGGAAAAATGTTGAAGTGAGTAAGTTGCGTGAGCCGTATGCGGGGTAACTCGCACGTACGGTTCTTGAGGGAGTGGGCACTTGCGGCCTGCTTACCTAATCAGTAGTAGCAGTCTCCATTAATTCACTTGAGAGGATAAGGTAATGGAAGTCATATTGTTAGATGAAATAGAAAATTTTGGTCAATTAGGTGACAAGGTAAAGGTAAAACGAGGTTTTGCTCGAAATTTCCTTTTGCCAAAAGGGAAGGCAGTTCTTGCCACTAAAAAAAATATGGCTTATTTTGATGAGCGGCGCTCTGAATTAGAATCCAAAGCAGCTAAGGCTATTGAAGAAGCCAAGGCACGTGCGCGCGCTATTAACGAATTAGCTAGCCTAACTATTGCTTCTAAAGCAGGGAGTGAAGGTAGGCTCTTTGGTTCCATAGGAACTCGTGATATCGCGAAGTCACTGAGCGATGCAGGTATTCCTGTTATGAAAAATGAAGTTCGATTATTAAATGGCTTTTTGAGAACTTTGGGCGAACATGAAGTTCATTTCAAAATATACAATGGTGTGTTTGCACAGCTGAAAGTTATTATTATTTCAGAAGATTAGACAATCACTTTGAATCAAGAAACGCCCCTTTAAGGGCGTTTTTTTTAACATGTTTTTCTTACTAAAAAAGCCTCGTTCGCTTTGAATCATGATCGTCAAAAAATATGAAATTAACCTTATCTGATATTCAGCAGGCTAAAATATTAGTAGTAGGAGATGTGATGCTCGATCGCTATTGGTACGGGCCTGTTGAGAGAATTTCACCTGAAGCCCCTGTTTCGATTGTAAAAGTGGATCAAATTCGAGAAACCCCAGGGGGCGCAGCGAACGTGGCTATGAACATCGCAGCGCTGGGTGCAAAGGTGCATTTAATCGGCTTGATTGGTAAAGACGAAGGTGGAAAAATCCTGACTCAAAAATTATCTGAAGCTCAGGTTGATTGTGATTTTGTGTCATCAAATACCTATTCTACTCTGATTAAATTGAGAGTCCTGTCTCGTCATCAACAGCTCATTCGACTCGATTTTGAAAAAAATGCTCATACATCAGATGCCCAAAAAATCCAAGTTCGGATTGATTCTTTATTGCCTCATATGACTGTTGTAGTGTTTTCTGATTATGCGAAAGGCACTTTAAACAAGATTCAAGAAATGATTCAACTGGCAAAAAAAGCTGAAATCCCGCTCCTAATTGATCCTAAAGGAAACAACTTCAAACGTTACAGCGGTGCCACCGTTTTAACACCCAATTTATCAGAATTTGAAGCTGTTGTCGGGCATTGTAAAAACGAGCAAGAGCTCGTGGATAAAGGATCTCAGCTGATAAAAGACTTAGATCTTTCTGCTTTGCTGATAACACGTTCTGAGAAAGGTATGACCTTATTACAAAAAGCCAAGCCCCCTTTGCATCTTTCTGCTCAGGCTCAGGAAGTGTTTGATGTCACAGGAGCAGGAGATACGGTGATAGCTGTGCTAGCAACCGCATTGGCCTCTGGTCATTCTCTTGAAGAATCCTCTTTTTTTGCAAATGCAGCAGCAGGAGTAGTGGTAGGTAAATTAGGAACTTCGACTGTTTCTTTTAGCGAGTTACAAAATGCATCGGATGGCAGTAAAAGAGCAGATCTCGGTATCATGAACGAACAACAATTAAAAAATGCGGTGCAACAATCTCGTTCTCGTGGTGAAAAATTGGTCATGACAAACGGATGCTTCGACATTCTACACGCTGGGCATATTACTTATCTGTCAGAAGCAAAAAAATATGGAGATCGTCTCATTGTCGCTGTCAATACAGATGATTCTGTTCGAGAACTCAAAGGTCAAATGCGTCCCATTAATTCATTGGATCAAAGAATGGCGGTACTCAGCGCATTAAAATATGTTGATTGGGTAGTTCCATTTTCAGAAAAAACCCCAGAGCGTCTTATCTCAGAAATTTTACCGGATGTATTGATAAAAGGGGGGGACTATCAGCCACATCAAATTGCCGGAAGCAAAGCAGTGTTAGCGGCAGGTGGACAGATCAAAATATCCCCCTATCAAAATGGACTTTCAAGCAGCAAAATCATTAAAAAAATCAAAAATGACTCTTTGTGAGAATGGCGCTAAATGTCCTTTTTTTCTGATAATTTTGCTTCCAGCTTTTGAACCCGTTGCTCTAACAAGGTCAGATTCTCCCTGGTTCTCAACAGGACCTGAGTTTGAACATCAAACTCTTCACGGCTGATTAAATCAAGGCGGCTCAACTGAAATTGTAATCCCTGGCGAATTTTTTTTTCTACATCTTCTCCGAAAGTCAGCACACTTTTAGGAATAGACTTTTGCAATTTTTCAGCCATTTTTGCAATCATTTCTGGATTAAGCATCGTATTTGTATGAATGCATCCCGTTTGCAATAGCATGGATTGTTCATAATTTGACGAGCAGGTTGAGCGTTTATTGGAGCCTGACAGCTTCGAACCATCACAGCCACTGACATCTTTCTCATTGCTCAGCAAACTTTAAAGCCAAAAACAATCCAGGTTTTGGAATCACGGTCTTGGCTGTCGTCGTCATTCACTATGGCCAGAGCAAGCTTTCTGCATTCACCCTTTTTTAAGAGTTAATGACAAGCATTTGAACATATTACTGGATTTAAATTGAACCCCTATATCTCAGAGGCATCAAGCGTGTGTAACTCAATGTATTCATCTTGATAAAGATTTAATAAAAAAATTAAAATTTTGATCCATATCAAAAGAAGGTTTTTCAGTCTGGGGCTTACCAACAATGCGTGCTGGAACGCCTGCAACAGTGGTATGAGCAGGAACTGCTTCTAACACAACAGAACCCGCGCCAATTTTTGCCCCAACGCCTACTTCAATATTTCCTAACACTTTTGCTCCAGCGCCTATCATAACGCCTTCGCGAATTTTAGGATGGCGATCACCACAAGTTTTACCAGTGCCACCTAAAGTGACAGATTGTAATATAGAAACATCATTTTCTATCACTGTGGTTTCACCAATGACAATACCTGTAGCGTGATCTAGCATGATACCAAAACCAATAGTCGCAGCGGGGTGGATATCTACCCCCAACACGATAGAAATTTGATTCTGTAAATAAATAGCCAATTCCGATCGCCCTTGGCACCATAACCAATGACTAATACGATACGCTTGTAAAGCCTGAAAACCTTTAAGGTACAGTAAAGGCGTTGAATATTTATCAACCGCAGGATCACGAGAACAGACGGCTAATATGTCTCTCGCCGCAGCCAATATCATCGTTTTATCTGAGCAGTATGCTTTTTCGAATATGTCACTGAGTACTATTGCAGGCATACTAGAATCAGAAGAAAGTTTACTGGTCAATATATAAACGAGGGCACTGCCCAAATTTTCATGTTTTAAGATAGTAGCATGAAAAAAACTAGCTAGCGCAGGTTCAGCATCGGCCATCTTTTTTGCTTCTAATTTAATGTGAGACCATATCTTTTCTAATTCTTTTTCAGACTGTCCATAATAAAGGGAGTTTTCATTCTTTTTGCTTCGATTTAATAGGCTCAATGCGGCTGTCTGAGAATTTTTCTGGCAATAAAGAACCTGATAAATTTGTTCCGTAATAGGCATTTCAATTTGATGACGCTGAGCAAGGGCAAATACCTCTTTAGTATTGCCATATCCTTCAATCACTTGACCTATTTTATTTTTGGCTTCCTCTACAGGGATCCCTTGGCCTATCATTATGCCAAATCTGCGATTACGTGATTGATCATCTGTACAGGTCAAAACGAGATCACCGAGTCCAGACATCCCGATAAAGGTAGAATGATCTGCCCCCAAAGCGACACCTAAACGAGTCATTTCCGCAAGCCCTCTTGTAATTAAAGCAGATCGTGCGTTGGCACCAAATTTCATGCCGTCTGATATACCTGCAGCAATAGCTATTACATTTTTTACCGCTCCTCCTATCTGTACGCCGATCAGATCACTGGTTTTATAGACACGAAAGCTTTTTTCACAATGCAATAATTGATGAAGATCGGCTGAAAACTCAGCATCAGAACAAGCCAGTGTGATGGCAGTAGGCAAACCGAACGCCAGCTCTTTAGCAAAAGTAGGGCCTGAAATCACTGCCAAAGGAAGGCTATCGGGTAAAATTTCGCGGGCAACTTTCTGCAATAGACGACCTGTTCCCGCCTCAAGCCCTTTAGTGGCCCAAACGAGACGGGTATCTTTACGTAAATAGGGTCTTAGTTGTCGTAAGACATTTCCAAAAACGTGACTGGCCACAACCACCAGTAGGTTACGGCTCAAAGACACAGCATGCTCTAAGTTAGATTCCAACCTTAATGTTTCCGGAAAAGAGACATCAGGCAAAAACTCCAGGTTACAACGATCTTTTGCTAATTTCTCAATATGCTGAGGGTGATGACCCCACAACACAACAGAGTAACCTTGCCGAGCAAGAGTAATCGCTAAAGCGGTGCCATATGCACCAGCACCTATCACTGTCATTATTGAGGGATAATCTGGAAGACTCATTTTAATCTTGTTCGCTATTTTTAATAATGATGGGATCTGATTCGTTTTGTTTTTCAGCTTCCTGCTGTACATAATTCATAAAAAGGCTATCAAAATTAATGGGCTCGAGGTGAAGGTGAGGAAAGGATCCTTTCGAAACCAGGTTGCTGATGCACTCACGCGCATAAGGAAATAAAATATTCGGGCAGTAGGCACCTAAACAATGCTTTAATTGCATATTTTCAATATTTTTAATGAAAAAAATCCCTGCTTGTTGAACTTCACAAAGAAATGAGGTTTGACCCTCTATGGTGGCTGTGAGTGTGATACGTAATACCACTTCATGTGTATTTTCAGCTAATAGATTTGAACTGGTGTCCAAATCAAGTTTGATATCAGGGCTCCCCTCCTTTTGAAAAATTTGAGGAGCGCCAGGGGCTTCAAATGAAATATCCTTGGTATAAATACGGTAAATTTGACAGATCATTTGTGAATTTTCTTCTTCTAACATTTTGATTTTTAATCCTTGATATAAAAATGATGATAAACAACATGCTTCTTTACTTTTTTTTACCCTTTGCCAAAGGCAAATTTGCTTTATTCCAACCGGATATGCCTTCTTTTAGGGAATAGATTTTTTGAAAATCCATCTTATACAGCTGTTTCGCAAAAGTCAGCGAAGAAACACCATGGGCACATACGATGATAATAGGGCGGGCTTTATGCTTTTCCAATTCATATAATTTATTGTTTTTAAGATTATTTTTTTCTACGTTGATAGAGCCAATGATATGGCTCTTTTTGTATTCTTCTTTTGCTCGAATATCAACGACTAAAGCTTGTTGCTTATTCATCATCAGGATGGCTTCAGTCGGGATAATTTCTTTTACTTTAGAAAAATAATTTTTTATAAAAGTCAGAATAACGCCAATGAGTAAAGTCACCCAGGTCACACTTAAAATGGGATGCCGATCAATAAAGGGTATAAGCTCTTGCAACATAAAATAAAAACTCCTGTCAATAAACTAAAAAAATATAAAGCACTTATTTTAAATCTTATGATCTCCTTGCCAACGTTTAAATAAGTCTTGAGGCAATGAAATAGAAAATTGATCTATCACCCTATTCACCGTTTGATCGATGATGTCTTGGATGTTTTGAGGATGATGGTAAAAGGCGGGCAAAGGGGGCATGATCACAGCGCCAAGCTCGGCGGCTTTTTTCATTAATTGTAAATGTCCCAAATGTAGAGGAGTTTCTCGAACACACAGAATTAAAGGCCTTCGCTCTTTGAGCATGACATCTGCCGCTCGTGTCATTAAATTATCGGAATAACTGTGAGCAATAGAAGCCAAAGTTTTTATCGAACAGGGCAGTACGACCATACCTATGGTTTTAAATGAACCTGAAGAAAGAGCAGCAGCAATATCACAAACAGAATATACGACATCTGCCATTTTCTTAACCTGCTGTAAACTCAATTTTGTTTCTAATCTGATAGTACGACGACCTGCATAACTGATAATCAGATGAGTCTCTACCTCAGGCACACTCTGTAGCACTTCTAAAAGCCGAATTCCATAAATGGCACCACTGGCTCCAGAAATGCCAATAATCAGTTTCTGCACGAATCATTTCCCTTTTTATTTTTCATTATAAATTTCAAGATGTTCTGATTCAGAAGAGGAGCTTGTTGATGGATTCTGCCCACTTCTGATTGCATTGAGATGAGTCAAATAATTTTGATCAACATCTTTGGTCACGTAATGACCATTAAAAACAGCACAATCAAACTCGGTGATTTCTGGATTATCAACCCTGACAGCGGCGATCAAATCTTCTAAATTCTGAAAAATAAGTGCATCAGCACCAATATATTCTTGAATTTCATTCACACTTCGACCATGGGCCACCAGCTCATTCACACTCGGCATATCAATACCATAAACATTTTGAAATGAAATTTCTGGTGCAGCGGACGCAAAATAAACCTGCTTTGCACCCGCACCGCGAGCGATTGCTACAATTTGCTCAGAGGTGGTGCCTCGTACAATCGAGTCATCGACCAGTAAGACATTTTTATCTCGAAACTCTGCCTTGTTAGCATTGAGTTTTCGGCGCACGGACTTACGACGCTCCTGTTGACCTGGCATAATAAAAGTGCGGCCGACATAACGGTTTTTAACAAAGCCCTGTCGATAAGGAAGATGTAAAATACGCGCAATCTCTAAAGCAATATCACAAGAAGTCTCAGGAATGGGAATCACCACATCAATTTTTAAATGCTGCCATTGTCGAGCAATTTTTTCACCTAATTTTTGCCCCATTCTCACCCTCGCATTGTAAACAGAAATCTTATCAATAAAAGAATCTGGCCTTGCGAAATAGACATACTCAAAAATACAGGGATGATATTCAGGATTTTCAGCACATTGTTGAGTGAATAATTCCCCTTCCTCAGTCACATATACAGCTTCACCTGGAGTAACGTCTCGTAAAAATTCAAATCCTAATGTATCTAGTGCAATACTTTCTGAAGCGACCATGTATTCATTTTTATCACAAGCCAAAACGCGTTTACCTATCACTAAAGGACGTATGCCGTTAGGATCACGAAATGCCACCATACCGTGATTGATGATCATGGCCACACAAGCATAAGCCCCCCTGATGCGTTTATGCATTTGTGCGATGGCCGAAAAAATATCGTTTTTTGTCAATCGAAAATCTTTAAAGCGATCTAATTCACTGGCAAACACATTTAATAAAAGCTCGGAATCAGAGTGAGTATTGATATGACGACGAATTTGTATTAACTCTTTTTTGAGTTGAGCTGAATTCGTTAAATTACCGTTGTGGGCTAAGGTGATCCCAAAAGGAGAGTTCACGTATAAAGGTTGTGCTTCCGAGACATTCGAACTGCCTGCTGTTGGGTAGCGAACGTGCCCAATGCCTATGTTTCCCTGCAGTCTAAGCATATGCCTTGTATCAAAAACCTCTTTGACTAATCCATTGGCTTTACGTAAACGAAATTGGCCCTCGGCATCAATGGTTGCGATACCTGCGGCATCCTGACCACGATGCTGAAGCACTGTTAACGCATCATAAATCAATTGATTGACAGGGGTGAAACCGGAAATACCAACAATACCACACATAATATTTTTCCTTATTATTCTTTCGAGACTGCCAATTGTGCTGGCGAAACAAAAGAAAACTTTTCTTTTAAAAGTGTTAATAGCCATTTCATCATTGAATGAAATTCTGGAATTAGGCGGGATTGAGTCCAAGCGTTATTTTGTGAAAAATGTGTAAAGTTTTCTAAAAACAATAATAAAGTAGCCACAATTAAAGCCCCTCTTATCGCCCCAAAGAACATTCCAAGTATTCTGTCAGGGCCGGATAATCCTGTCCGTTTGATGAGAGAATCCAGGACATAGTTAATAATAGTTCCTATAAGAAGCATCGCTATAAATAAGAGACTCATTGCAATCAGATGCCGAATTTTTTGATCAGCAAAATCAGTAAAATACTCTGACACATAGGGATAAAAATAACCTGCCACAAAAAACGCACAACCCCATATCACCAGTGACCATGCTTCACGAATAAATCCACGTATGACACTGACCGCCGTTGAAAAAACCAATATACCGATGATGATGTAGTCAATCCAAATCATAAATTATTCCATTGGCAAATGATAAATATAAAAAAACGCGGGAATTTTTACTGATAGGTTTTAATTTGTCCGTTTAAACCAACGAGTCGATAAAGCTCAGGTCGCATAGATTCAAGCTTATCTTTCGAAGGATCAGGACCAATCAAAATCCGAGTGATTTTTCCTTTTATAGGCACAGGAGGCAAAGTAAAAACCTGATAATCTGATAATCGTAATTTTGCGATAATTTGATTGACTCTAGCCATATCATTGAAGGCCCCCAGCTGTATGACATACTCTTGCTGGATTTCTGACATTGCTTGTTTTGACCTCAATTTTTTTTCGGAAGGCGGCGATTTATTTTGATCTGTAGAATCAATGGCCTCTTCTTTTGATATCTTTTTTTCTTCAACTTCAAAAGAAAGCACGTTAGTGCTTTGAACTAAGGCAGACGAATCTGAAGACACAGAAGGATTCATCCCGGGCGTGCTATTTAATACAGAGTTGGAAACCGAAGTGATGTCATATTCTTTTTTGCCATCAAGTAACCATGGCAAAAAAATAATGGCCAGAATAACCATAATGGCCACACCCAGCAAACGATATTGAAATTTACTGATCACCGGTACTCCGGAGATTTAATGCTGACATCACAGGAGCAATGGTATGAAAAGAACCAAAAACCAACAAAATATCTTCTGGATTAGCCGCTTGCATCGCCTGATTCCAAGCACTTTTTACATCAGGAGATAAAAATGCCGATTTCTGCAAAAAACTCGCCAAAATTTGAGCAGGTGCCCCACGAGGTTCGCTTAATTTGGCGCAATACCAATGGTCAACCCGTTCAGATAAAATGTCTAATGTCCCTTTAATATCTTTGTCCTTGCGCATTCCGACCACGGCATGCAGTTTAGCACCGGGTTTGGCTGCGTTTTTCAAAAATTGAGTCAGATGATTGAGCAGATAACGAGCCGCATGAGGATTATGCGCCACATCGAGGATCACTAAAGGCTTTTGATCGATCATTTGGAAACGTCCCGAAAGAGAAGCCCCTTTCAAGCCCCGTTTAATCGCTTCTTTACTGATTATCTTAGGGAAATAATGTAATACCGCTAATGCGCAGGCCGCATTGATTAACGGGACATTAGGCAGGGGCAGATCAATTAACATGCGTTCTTTACTTTCCCAAATCCATTGATTTCCCTGAGGGCGAAATGTCCAAGACTGATCAATGGGGCGAAGATGAGCCGCTTTTTCTTTCGCTACACGAATGACAGAATCTGGGATGTCAGGGTCCGCGACCACGGCTGGTTTATTCGTCCGAAAAATGCCTGCTTTTTCTCGACCAATACTGTGACGATCTTTACCTAAAAATTTGATATGATCAAAATCGATATTAGTAATAGCCGCCACATCTGAATCCACAATATTAGTGGCATCAAGCCGCCCACCTAAACCTACTTCCAGAACAACCACGCCCAGTTGATGTGATTTAAAAAGAAGTAAGGCCACCAAGGTTCCAAATTCAAAATAAGTCAACGAGATCTGACCACGCGCTTTTTCAACCTGATCAAAGGCATCAGTAAAGCACTTTTCAGGAAGCATTTTTTCTTGAATACGGACTCGTTCTCTATAGCAAATAAGATGCGGAGAACTATACACCCCCACTTTGTAACCGTCTTCGATTAAAATCCTCTCCAAAACACGACAAGTGGTCCCCTTTCCGTTCGTCCCTCCCACAGTGATAACCCACTTAGCCGGAGAGAGTACATCTAGCTTTTCAGCGACTTTTTTGACTCTTTCCAGACCGAGATCAATGTCTTTAAAATGCAAATTTGCGACGTAATCAAGCCATTGAGCTAAAGAAGCATCCGCGTGAGGGATAAAAGAGTCATTCATAACAGACCTGTTTTAAAAAATAGACCTTTGCAAAATCTACTGAGAGTGGTGGCGCCTACATTATCCGTTTTGATCACCTTTTTTGTTTTTCTAGCGATAGCTAAGTGATGAGCATCACGAGCGATTTTTAGGTATCCTCCTCCATGTATTTTCAGTGACTGTCTTCTCTCATGTTTTGCAATTTGTATGGCATCATCGAAGGTTCAGGTTGATGAGTCAGTTTAGATAAAAGACTGGCTAACTTGTGTCGCATATCGAGACGGCTAACAATCATGTCTATGGCGCCTTTTTGGATTAAAAATTCGCTGCTTTGAAAGCTTGAGGGTAATTTTTCTCTGACAGTTTGTTCAATGATTCTAGGGCCTGCAAAACCAATTAACGCTTTAGGTTCGGCAATATTAATATCGCCGAGCATCCCCAAACTAGCAGAAACACCGCCAAAAGTGGGATTGGTCAGAACCGAAATATAAGGCAATCCCGATTCCTGCATTTTAGCAAGGGCCGCGCTTGTTTTTGCCATTTGCATCAAGGAAGTCAGCGCTTCTTGCATCCTGGCTCCCCCACTTGAAGAAAAGCAAACGAAGGGGCAGCTGTCTTGCAAAGCTTGTTCGACGGCACGAACAAAACGGGCACCCACGACCGATCCCATAGAACCCGCCATAAAAGAAAATTCAAATGCAGCGCTCACAAGAGGCATACCAAACAACGTCCCTTTGATGACTATCAGCGCATCTTTTTCACCAGTGTCTTTTTGTGCTCCAGAAAGGCGGTCTTTATATTTTTTTGTATCTTTAAATTTCAACAGATCTTTGGGTGCTAATTCTTCCGCCAAGTCGATTCTAAAACCTTCATCCAAGAAGGCATGTAACCGCGCTCGAGCCGATATCCTCATATGGTGGTGACATTTGGGACAAACCCTTAAATTCTGCTCTAATTCTGCGCTATATAATATTTGCTCGCATTTTTCACATTTCGTCCAAACGCCCTCTGGGATATTGGCTTTCCGAGTGCGGATAATATGACTTTTATTATAAATTCGCTCAATCCAGCTCATTATTCACCTTAGGTAATTGATTTTTTTACAAAAATAGAAAAATGTTCAGCGCTTACCTTCATTTTTTAATGTTGAAGTACGCCAATGACGCCATATTCCAAAAAGGCTCGGAAGAATCGACAGTACGATAATGAGCACGATCAATAATTTCAAATGATTTTGTACCATAGGCAAAGAGCCAAAAAAATATCCTGCGTAAGTGAAAGACAAAACCCACAAAAAAGCGCCTAAGATGTTATAGAAAGTAAAATTGGGATAAGACATCTTCCCTATACCTGCAATAAACGGAATAAAAGTCCGGACGATCGGAATAAAACGGGCCAAAATAACCGCCTTACCTCCATGCTTCTTATAAAATTGATCAGCGAGGTCGAGATACGCTCGTTTAAAAATTTTTGAATTTGGATCACGAAAAAGCCTTTCTCCAAAGAGATAGCCTATGTAGTAATTCAATGTGTCACCGATAACAGCCGCGATGATCATCAGACACACCATCAAGTGAACATTTAACTCATTTGAAGACAGTGATGCTAATGATCCCGAGATAAAAAGCAGTGAATCGCCTGGCAAGAAAGGGGTTATCACCAAACCTGTTTCACAAAATAAAATAAAAAACAGTATTCCGTAAACCCATAGACCGTATTGTGCCACGAGTTCCGTTAAATGAATGTCAATATTCAGTATAAAATCAATGAAAAAATGGATAAATTCCATAAAAACTCAGATGAATAAAAATGGGTTAATTAAAAGACCTCAAGTCACTGTGGATACCTTTTATTCTCTATGTAAAAAGAAGGGCCCCAAAGGGAGATAAGGCAAAGAAAAATGCGCAGGGTAATCAACTGAAACCAGATATAGACCGGAGGCTTTTGCGGTCACCGCCGCTTGAGTCCGATCTTTTAAAGCTAATAATTGAGCAATCCAATGTTCATTTTGACGACCAATCCCTACTTCTATCAAGCTTCCTACAATATTTCGGACCATATGATGTAAAAAAGCATTCGCTTTGATATCCACCATAATGTAGTGCATCCCAAAACGGCTCACCTTGAGATGATGCACATAACGCCAAGGCGTTTTTGATTGACATTGAGCGGCTCGAAATGAACTAAAATCATTTTCTCCGAGTACGCATTGTGCTGCACGTTCCATCTTTTTTTCATCGAGTGGCATACTGTAATGTGCGAGTCCCTCTGAAAAAAGAGCAGGCCGATGACGATCATTAAAAATAAGATAACGATAACGGCGGGCTGTTGCGCTAAAGCGGGCATGAAAATCTTTTTCCACTTTTTTTGCCCAACGAACTGTAATATCGGGGGGTAAATAAGTGTTGACACCCATGATCCAACTGACTTCTTTTCGGACCGCTTTGGTTAAGAAATGAACAACTTGAGCAGTCGCATGAACGCCTGCATCAGTACGCCCAGCACAACACACCGTGATGGATTCATTCGCTATTTTAGACAATGCGTGCTCCAAACAGCTTTGTATGCTTGGCACATGTTCTTGACGTTGCCATCCGTAATAACGGTAACCGTTGTATTCAATCCCCAGTGCAATTTTGTGCTTTAGGTCAGACGATAAAGGGGGTAAGTAGAATTCTGTCACTAATGCAATCGTTCCCTAATTAAGAGTTCGGCCGTTTTGATGAGCATATGGGCTCCTGTGAAGCGGATATTATCCGCAACCGACCAAAATTGTACTATTTCTGGCATACCGTAATCATTTCGGATACATCCTATGTTGACAGCATTGTTTTCTAGATCACTTACCTGGGTAGGATAATCATATTCTGAAAATAATTGAATATTTTGAATATTTTCCAGTTCACTACGTACTTGATTAAAAGAAATAGGTTGTAATGCTTCAAAATGAACTATCTGAGCATGCCCATAAAACACGGGTGCCTGTATACAGCTGACTGAAATAGGTAGATGGGGATCTTGAAGTATTTTTCGGATCTGATTGACGAGATGACGTTCTTCATAAACACTTTCTTCTTCATCATTGACGAGCGGCAATAAATTAAAAGCTAACTGTTTTTTAAAAACGCTTTTTTCTGGAGACACCCCATTGAGTAACTTGGCTGTTTGGCCTGCTAAATCGTCTACGGCCGCTTTACCGTAAGCAGAAACCGAGATCATATTAGTCACATTAAGACGTGATAACCCCATTTGCTCTATCAAGGGTTTAATCGCAACCAGTAATTGACTGGTTAAACTGTCTGCTACCGCAACGATATTATGGTATGGGATCTGTGACAACACTTGTGGATTGACCATGGGTACTATTAATGGAACATGAGAATCCATCGAAAATAATCCGCTATTGTCGATTACCCTGCACCCTGCATCACTCGCTGTTTCTGCATAAAATGCGGTGGCTTTTCTTCCTGCAACAAAAAAGGCAATTTGTGCTTTAGACCAGTCAAATTCAGCGGCATTTTGTACAGGTACACTTTTTCCCGCAAAACGAATCACCTCACCTGCACTTTGTTTCGTAGCTAAAAGATATAAATGGCCAATTGGAAACGCGCATTCTTGCAACATTTCTATTAATGCTCGACCTACCGCACCTGTTGCACCTAAGAGGGCAACATTCCAACCGTCAGACATATTTGGTTCTCTCCAACTATCATTAGAAATGAATGATTTTCCTTAATCGAAAAGCCATTAAAAATAAAAGCCATTAAAAAATCACAAAGATGAAACACTAAATCCCAATTTTTGTAAAAGTGATCGACTTTCTAAATGATGAGATTCAACACAAAAAGAAGACCATTCTCTACGTTCTTGATAATGTTTACGAAGATCATCGAATCCTCCTTTGATGCCTGCCTTTTTTCGTAACAAAGCATCATCACGGCGCACATCATACACCAGGTGTATTAATTGCTTTAATCTGCCTGGATTCATCTCAGCATTCAATTGAATCAGATTAAAATCTGCTGATGCTAATAAAGCATTCAGATCAATGGTCTGAGGTTGATTTAAAAATTGGCTAAAAGCAGAAAATATTTGAAAAGTGCCTCTGGCTTTACCTTCTAAGGTGTAACCTGCTATATGAGGAGTTCCGATGTCTACCAGAGCCAATAATTTCAGACAAATTTCAGGTTCCGGATCCCATACATCCAATACCGCCCTCAGCTTTTTCTTTCTTTCTAAAGCTTTCAGTAAAGCACGATTATCAATCACTTTACCGCGACAAGTGTTGATCAAAATTTTATTCTCAGGAAGAGCGGCTAACACATCATCATCTACTAAATGCAGAGTTTTATATAAACCCGTTTCATTGAGGGGAGTATGAAAAGTTAAAATATCTGCCTGATTCACTAATTTTTCGAACGGCCAAAATTTTAGCACGGGATCATCCACTGGGGTTTGACTTGCTCTTGGAGGATCACAAAGTAACGTACGCACACCCAATGCGTTTAAACGTTGATAAAGTAGAGATCCAATATGTCCTACACCGATGATCCCGACCGTTTTATCCTGCAAGCAAAAACCTTGTCGTTCTGACATGACGAATAGAGCAGAGAAAACGTATTCCACAACTGCAATCGCATTGCATCCCGCTGCAGAGGAAAAATGTATTTTTTGCTGATTTAACCAGGAAATATCGATATGATCAGTACCCGCTGTCGCGCTCCCCACAAACTGTATAGGGGTTCCCTGTAAAAGTTCAGAACCAACAGGGGTGACAGAACGAACCATTAATGCATCTGTTTGCTGTAAGCTTTCTCTTGTAATCTCCCGCCCACGTATTAATTGCACCTCGCCCATACGTTGAAATAACGTTTCAGCGTATGGCATATTTTCATCTACTATAATTTTGAATTTGTTATCTGTCGGCATTTAAGAAGTCAAGGTTAAATAAAAAAACTGTTCTTTAAAAGGGTTGAATATCTCATTTGAGAATAGGCATATAAAAGACAAAAATTCTTTTAAAACAAAATGGCCTTAATAACAAAAATTCTGTCACATCAAGAATTTTTAGATTTCTTTAAACGCATTATATTGTGTTTTAGTCACTATTAGAAAATCATATTTTGGGGTTGATCAGATTAATGAAACAGAGAAAAAATAATGGAGTCTTTGCTGTATTTTTTGAGTTAGCACTGGCGGAAATGGATTGAATCATATAACCTCGAGCCGTTTTATTGTATATCCTTTTATTTTTAATAATTAAGTCAAATACCAAAACGGCATGAATAATCGCTTATTAACATTTTTAATCACCATCATTTTATTCCTCTTTTACAGTGAAAAAGCCGTCTCTGATATCACAAAACAATGTTCATTAAGTATTCCTCGTTACAACCAGCCCCTGGTTGCAAATAATCACCATGATCTCCCTATTTATATTCAATCAAATCAGACATCAGCTGATTACCCTGGCACTATTATTTTTTCAGGCAATGTCACTGTTAAGCAAGGTAATAGCACTTTAAATGCCAATAAAATGACCTTAAATAAAACTCAGAGCCCAAATTCACTCCATAACCCTGTTCGTACTACGGTGGCTACTGGGGATGTCCAGTACTTTGATCCTGAAATAAAACTCGAAGGGACTCAGGCCAGGTCGAATATTGATACCAAAGATGCAGACATCGATGAAGGAAATTATCAGTTGGTTGGGCGTCAAGGTCGTGGTGAGTCGGACCTGATTCAAATACGTGATCAAAACCGTTATACCATTTTGAAAAATGGGACCTTTACTTCTTGTCCTCTTGAGGATAATAGCTGGAATATTATCGGTTCAAAAATCGTTTTTGATAGAAAAAAAGAAGTGACAAAAATATGGAATGCCCGCTTTAAAATCTCGAAAATACCTGTTTTTTATGCTCCTTATATGCAATTTTACTTGGGAAAAGAGCGACATTCTGGTTTTTTAGTGCCTACTAATGAATATTCCAAAAAAAATAATTTTGAATTTACATTACCTTATTACTGGAATATTGCGCCTAATTTTGATGCGACGATCACGACAAAATATCTGAGTAAAAGAGGGGTTCAATGGCAAAATGAATTTAGATATTTGTTTCCACAGGGCCAAGGTACTATGGCTTTTGAATGGTTACCTAATGATAAGCTTTCTAAAGAAAAAAATAAAAATAGTCACCGCTGGTTGTATTATTGGAATCATTCAGGAGTCATGGATAAAGTATGGCGATTTGGCGTGAATTATACCAGAATCAGCGATCATGATTATTTTTCTGATCTTAGATCTCCTTATGGTTTTTCTACAGATGGTTATGCCGCTCAAATTTTTAATGTAGGTTATTTCCAAAATCATTGGAATTTAATGTTGTCATTAAAGAAATTTCAAGTATTTAACGAAGGTGGAAATAGAAATGCATACCGAGCTGAGCCGGAATTAGAAATAAATTATCATAAAAACGATATCGGCCCTTTTGATATGCATATTTATGGGCAAGCAGCGAGATTTACGAGTGTGAGTGCTGATAACCCAAAGACTCAGCGCTTTCATGTAGAACCTCAGTTGAACTTGCCTCTCTCAAACAGATGGGGGAATCTTAATATTGAAACCAAGTTAATGGCGACTCATTACAAGCAATCGATCCCTAAACAGTTTTCTGATAAAAACTTGCAGTCTTCGTACAATTTAGAAAATTCTGTTAATCGTGTGATCCCACAATTTACGACTGACGGCACATTGGTATTCGATCGCTCAATGGAGGAACTCGCTGGTTTTACACAAACTTTAGAACCACGAGTACAATATATTTATAAACCTTATAAAAATCAAAACAATATTTATATTTATGATTCAACTCTGATGCAAAATGATTATCAGGGTTTATTTCGTGATCGTACCTATAGTGGCCTGGATCGTATTGCTTCGGCCAATCAAGTGACCACCGGTTTAACTTCCCGCATTTATGATAATAATATGTTAGAGCGCTTTAACGTTTCTATCGGTCAAATTTATTACTTTTCTCCTTCTCGTTCTGGCGGCAATACTCAAATTGATCGCAGTCGTATCGGTAGTTTAGTTTGGGCTGGTGACAGTTTTTGGCGTATAACGGATCAGACTAGCTTAAGAGGGGGAATGCAATATGACACCCGTTTAGGCAGCATTGTTCAAAGCGATGCCGTTATGGAATATCATCATCAGGACAATAATCGCATTTATCAATTAAATTACCGTTATGCAAGCCCCGAATATATTCAGGCTTCATTGCCGAATGTGAGTAGGCCCAATTACCAGAAAGGGATTTCACAAGTAGGTACTACGGTGAGCTTGCCCATAAAAAATCGTTGGTTTCTGGTCGGCGCTTACTACTATGATATGAAAGCACATCAACCTGCCAGCGAATTGGTTTCAATCCAATATACCACTTGCTGTTGGAGTGTTAACCTTGGCTATGAAAATAGCATTAACGGTTGGAATGCCGACAATAATGGCAGTCAGTATGAAAATAGATTTTCAATTAATATTCAATTACGTGGCTTAAATAAGAATGACGGCTTCAGTACACAAGAAGCACTGCAATGGGTTCCTTTACCTTACCAAAAACCTTTTTAATTTTAAAAAATGATAAAAACACAGAGCTTAACAAACTGGATCTCATACCTGTTCGCGGCAGCTTTAGTCAATAATCTACTTGATGAGATAAGGTAAAAATATGAAAAATTGGAGAATATATGTTTTAGTATGGCTTCTATGCAGCCACTTCACTGTTTTTTCAGCACCAAAAGAAATCAATAAAATCGTTGCTATAGTGAACGATTCCGTCATACTTCTGAGCGATCTCAATCATAGGCTAAAAGCCATCAAAATAAATGCGAATAATATAAATCAATCCTTGCCCGATGATGCGATTTTAAGACATCAAATACTTGAACGGCTCATAGTAGAAAGCATTCAATTACAAATAGCTAACAAAATAGGTTTAAAAATTCCTGATGAGGATTTGGATAAAATTATTGCTGATATCGCAAGAAAAAATCGTCTGACTGTTGATCAGATTCGTAGCAAGTTGGCCTCAGAAAATATTAATTACGGTACTTATCGTAATGAAATTCGTAATCAAATATTAATTTCAGAAGTACTTAAAAACGCGGTGCAACCTCGAATCAATATCTTGCCACAAGAAGTGGATTCTTTGTCAAAGTTAATTTTAAACGAAAAAAATCAAAACATGGAGCTAAATCTCAGCCAAATTTTGATTCCTTTAACAGAGAATCCTTCCCAGAAAGAGATAGATAAAGCCGAAAAAAAAGCCAATAAATTAGTCTCTCAACTCAAAAAAGGGGCAAATTTTGCGAAATTAGCGATCGCCTATTCGGCTGACTCGCAAGCTTTTAAAGGGGGAACGATGGGTTGGAAAAAAGTGCAAGAATTACCCACCCTTTTTTCTGAAAAATTAAAAGTCATTCATAAGTTCGATATTATTGGCCCTATTCGCTCGGGGGTTGGTTTTCATATTTTACGCATTAACGATCTGCATACTATTTTTGAAAACAGTGAAGATATCAAAAACCAAGCTTACAAAATCCTGTTTAATCGTAAGTTTTCTGAACAAGCCGAGACTTGGATACAAGAGCAGAGGGCTTCAGCTTACGTTAAAATTCTTGAACACGATGATGAATGACAATAAACCTATTCTCATCACGCCTGGTGAACCTGCTGGCATTGGTCCCGACTTAGTGATCGCTTTGGCACAACAGCATTGGCCTGTTGAGTTGGTTGTTTGTGCTGATCCTGATTTATTATCGGCACGAGCCAAACAGATGAATTTACCCCTGACATTGAAACAGTATCACCCCAAAAAAGACAGTCAGCCCTGTCTGCCCTCCACATTGAGCGTTTTACCCGTTAAAGTAAAAACCACCGTGATCGCGGGGATGCTGAATGTCAACAATGCGCCTTATGTGATAGACACACTGATGCAAGCTTGTGATCGTTGTTTAGCCAGTGAATTTAGCGCCCTGGTCACGGGGCCGATTCAAAAGAGTGTCATCAATGAAGCGGGCATTCCTTTTATAGGTCATACTGAATTTTTTGCGCAACGATGCAAATGCTCAATGGTCGTGATGATGTTAGCCAGCAAAAAACTTAAAGTGGCATTAGCGACCACTCATTTGCCTTTATCAGCGGTATCGAGTGCGGTGACTCAAGATCACCTAAAACAAGTTATTCGTATTCTCAATCACGACCTTAAAACCAAATTTGGGATATCTCATCCCCACATCTATGTTTGTGGACTAAACCCTCATGCTGGTGAAAACGGCCATCTAGGAAAAGAAGAAATTGACGTTATCATTCCTGCACTCAATTTGTTACGTCAAGAAGGGATGACACTCATTGGGCCTTTATCTGCAGATACGATATTTCATGAAAAATACTTAAAACACGCTGATGTGATCTTAGCCATGTACCACGATCAAGGATTACCTGTATTGAAATATCAAGGATTCGGCCAATCGGTCAATGTTACGCTAGGGTTGCCTTTTATTAGGACATCTGTAGATCATGGTACTGCGTTGGATATAGCAGGCACAGGTAAGGCTAAAGTAGGGAGTTTCGCCAGCGCAGTCAACCTGGCCATCGATATGATTGTTAAAAGCGATGAACCGTAAACTTTATCAGGGGCATTTTGCAAAAAAACGCTTTGGCCAAAATTTTTTAACAGATGAATTTGTTATTGATCAAATTATTTCATCGATCCATCCTTCACCTGAACAAACATTAATTGAAATTGGCCCAGGATTAGGGGCGTTAACACTCCCTCTAGCCGATCAGATGGATAAAATTCTGGTCATTGAATTAGATCGTCATTTGGCTGATCGCTTAAATCAGCATCCTCAATTAAAAGATAAGCTAATTTTGTATCAACAAGACGTCATGACCGTGAATTTTTCAGAATTATCAGCGACTTTTAAGCAACCCCTCCGGATATTGGGTAATTTGCCTTATAACATTTCTACACCATTACTGTTTCATCTATTTAAAGATATTCACCGCATTGATGACATGCACTTTATGTTGCAAAGAGAGGTCGTTAACCGTTTGTTGGCAGCCCCAAACACGAAAGCCTACGGGCGTTTAAGTGTCATGGTGCAATATCATTGCAAGGTGATCCCCATATTGGAGGTGCCTCCTGATGCTTTTACCCCCATACCTAAAGTATATTCAGCGATGATTCGATTGCTTCCATACCGATCTTTGTCGCATCCTTATCCTGTCACAGATATAGAGCGGCTTAACCTTGTGACAAGACAAGCCTTTAATCAAAGGAGAAAAACACTGCATAATAGTCTAGGCGCTCTATTTACTGACCAAGAATTGGCTGAAACAGGAATTTGCCCAAAACTTAGAGCAGAAAATGTGTCCGTTGAACAATATTGCCTTTTAGCAAATCGGCTTCACTAGAGTCTGTTTAAAACTTTTTCTAACCACTTTTTCAACCTAAAACTGATATCGGCTTAATATGTCTAACTACCTGATCGGAGATGTCCACGGTTGCTTTGATGAGCTTAAAGCTTTGTTGGCTAAAGTGAATTTTGATAAAGAAAAAGACACCCTGTGGTTAACAGGAGATCTCATTTCTCGCGGCCCTCAATCTTTAAAAGTATTGCGCTATGCCCGTTCTTTAGGAAAGGCTTTACGTATGGTATTAGGGAACCATGATCTGCATTTATTGGCGATACATGCGGGGATGAGAAAAAACAATCCGAAAGATCATCTTACTTCTTTATTGGCCGCCCCTGATGTAGATCAGCTCATGGATTGGTTGCGCCAACAGCCTCTTTTGCAAATAGATGATGACTTAAAACTCATCATGACACACGCCGGCATTTACCCTAAATGGGATAAAAAAACAGCACAGACTTGTGCTCAAGAAATAGAGGTGGCGCTTCGTGGTAATCGACTTCCGTTATTTTTAGATAGATCTCATACCCAGACGCCTCACTCATGGAGTCCTAAGTTAAAGGGTGATGCTCGTTTGCAGTTCATAACGAATGCATTAACAAGAATGCGTTACTGTTTTTCCGATGGAAGCTTGGACATGACTCACAAAGAAATCCCTGAAAAAGTGCAGGATGATCTATATCCCTGGTTTTTATTACCCCGTTTGCTGGAGCCTGAATATGCGATTACGTTTGGTCATTGGTCAGCATTAAAAGGAAAAGGCACACCAAAAAATATTTATGCTCTAGATACAGGCTGTTGCTGGGGAAATGAATTAACTTTATTACATTGGGAAGAAAAACGTTATTTTATTCAACCCGCTTATAAATGTGAAAATGAGTTCTGAATAGGGATCTTGATGTCACGATGTCTGATTATTTTCTTTTCATCATGTCTGATGCTACTTTCGTTTTGTAGTTTTTCTGGCTCTTCAAAAAAACCCTCTTTGTCTTTGGACATCGAAGGTGTTGGAGGAGAGGTGGCTCGTAATGTTAAAGCTCGCCTGTTTATGATTAACACAGAAGACACCACCGACAACCATCGTTTGAGATCACGGGTTAAAGCAGAAATCACCCTCGCACTGGAAGCCTTAGGTTATTATCATTCTGCCATCAATTTTGAATTCACCCCAAAATCTGTATTGCTGGCCAAAATCACTCTGGGCGAACCCGTGCTGATTGCTGGAATCGATGTGATGTTAACGGGTCATGCTAAAAACGACCCTGATTATCAGGCGTTATTGAAAGAAACACCCACAATAGGCTCAATATTAAATCAAGGGAAATTTGATGAATTTGTAGATGCTCTCAACGGGCTCGCCGTGAGCAAAGGGTATTTTGATGCTAAAATGAACGAAACTCAGCTTCGTATCGCCTTAGATCTGAATAAAGCTTTTTGGAAGATTCATTTTGACAGTGGTGAACGCTATCGCTTTGGTAAAGTGACCTTTCATGGTTCTCAAATTAAAGAACCCTATTTGCAAAATTTAGTGCCTTTTCATATAGGGGATAATTATAGTGCGGATAATACCGCTGAACTCAATCGTCGCCTTTCTGCTACTAACTGGTTCAGCGCTGCTTTGGTTTCTCCAGATTTTGGCTCTTTAAAAACGAGTCAAATTTTACCACTAGACGCTGTTTTAACACCTCGTACAAAAAACAATGTGGAATTAGGGGGGGGGTACTCAACCAGTATTGGCCCGCGTCTCAAGGCAAGTTGGAACAAACCTTGGGTGAATTCGCAAGGGCACAGCTTAACAACAAAAAGCAATCTTTCTGCTGCTGAACAAAACTTGGCTTTTAGTTATCGTATTCCATTAATCAAAAACGCATTAGAGGAATATTATTTATTACAGGCAGGTCTTAAAACCTCTAGGTTAAACGATACTAAATCTAACACCAGTACCATGAATGTGGCTCGTTTTTGGAATTTTTCAAATGGCTGGCAACCGGCCATTCATTTTCGTTGGAGCTTGGAAAAATTCACCCAAGGTAAAGTAGATTCTATCACTGGTTTGCTCTATCCCGGGATCAGTATGAGTAAAACTCGTCAAAGTGGTGAGGCCATGCCTTATTGGGGTGACAGTCAACGTTATTCTTTAGATATTTCAAATAAAAAATGGGCTTCTGATATTAATTTTGAAATTATTCAAGCTCAAAATGTTTGGATAAGGACCTTAGGAAAAAAAAACCGTTTTATAGTGAAAACGCATCTGGGGTGGATAGCAACCAAAGATTTTCAACGTATGCCGCCTTCATTACGTTTTTTTGCGGGAGGTGATGGTAGCATCAGGGGTTATAAGCTCAAAAGTATCTCACCCCGTGACAGTGACCATAAACTCACTGGTGCTACAAAACTGCTCACTGCCTCTGTTGAATATCAATATAATGTGATGGGTCGCTGGTGGGGAGCCGCCTTTGTTGATAGCGGTGAGGCTGTCAACGATATCCGGCAGAGTGATTTTAAAACAGGGGTAGGCATAGGGATCCGTTGGGCTTCTCCTGTTGGCCCTATCAAATTCGATATTGCAACTCCGATTGGCGATAAAGAAAATAAAAAATTTCAGTTTTATATTGGTTTAGGGCCTGAGCTATGAGAAGAATAAAAAAATTCACTCTGGCTTTTTTTTTGGTTGTTTTATTATTGTGTGGCACTTTATGGGGTTTGATTCGTACCACGGGAGGCCTCCATTTTTTAATCAAAAATATCGTTTATTGGGTGCCTGGGCTCAGTATTCAAAACATTGAAGGAAAATCGAACGACCTGACATTAAAAGGCATTCAATATCAGATGCCGGGTTTTGAAGTAAAGGTCAAAGAAATACATCTTGCTTTACATTTCTTTTGTCAAACATCGCTGAAATTTTGCATTGATGATTTCACACTCAATGACCTGGATATGGTGATAGAGACGCAAAAATTGCCTTCTACTGAAAAAGTATCGGATCAACCATTTACTGACCTTCGCATCCCTTATCCCCTGTTTTTAAAAAATCTCAGATTAACAAACCTGAATGTGACCATCGATGACACACATATATCTTTAGCCCATTTTCGTACACAAGCAGATTGGCAGGGACGAACACTGTCTTTGATATCCCCTCAACTCTCAGGCCTGCTGGTCAGCTTGCCAAAAGCTTTGGAAAAATTACAAGCTCCAGCACTCATCCATCCTGCCAAATCCAATGACCAAACCTCTTCTACAGAAGCAAAAAGACCTTTAACGAACTCTTCTTTTAAGAAAAACATACATCAAGATCTTTTGGATTTTTTTGCTCAACCTCTTTTGACTGCCTTGCCTGATTTTCATTTCCCTTTAAATATTCAAATCAAAAAATTAACAGCAGAGCAACTCCGGATCGTGGGAGATACAGATATTGTTATCCATTCTTTGCAATTAGAGGCAAAATCCGATAACCAGCATCTTCAGCTGGATAAATTAAAAGTCAGCCTTCCTTTTGGCTCTTTTTCTGCGCATGGAGAAGCGACTTTTGCCGATCAATGGCCAATCGCCCTCAAAATTGACAGCCTGATAAAAATTCCTCCCCTATTAAAAGAAGAAAAAATACAGTTCAATTTAACCGGCGAACTCCAAAAACAACTTAAATTCACCGCCGATTTTTCTGGTTCTATCAGCGCTCAGTTGAATGCGACTACCACGCTCTCCAAATCGGGGCTGCCCCTTACGATGACCTTAATATCGAGCCAACTTCAGTGGCCGCTCAAAGGAGATCCCGAATATAAAATCAACAATCTTCAACTGCAATTGAATGGCAGAGCCACAGATTATGCTTTGTCATTGACAGGAAAAATGAAAAGTGCAGATCTGCCCCCCGCGGAATTTAGCCTTGATGGAAAAGGTAATTTACAACAGTTTCATATAATTCTTTTACGCTTAAAGCTTCTTCAAGGTCAGGCGGATTTATTGGGAATGATAGATTGGTCAAAAGCCATCAGTTGGAACTCCGTATTAACGCTAAAAGGAATCGATACAAAAAAACAATGGCCAGAATGGCCAGCTCAATTCAACGGAAAGATATCTACTCGTGGCAGTATCGATGGTGAACGTTGGCAATTGCAGATCCCTGATGTGCTCTTGGAAGGGGAAGTACAAAACAAACCCTTCAAAGTTTCTGGTTCTTTAAAAGGCGATAGGTCTGGGCAGTGGAAAATCTCCTCGTTTAATATGGCTTTTGGGAACAATAAACTCAATATCAAAGGAGATCTGACTCACCAATGGTCATTAGATGTGAACATCGATGCGCCGAAATTACAGGATGGATTACCGAGTGTCGCTGGTCAACTTAAGGGGGCATTAAAATTAAGAGGGGACTTAACAAAACCTCAGCTAGAGGCGCATTTTATTGCCAATCAGTTAAAATGGAAAAATTTCAGCATTCATCAAATCAAGCTCGATGCCAATCTCCACTCTTTAGATCACATCAAAGGTCAATTAGTTCTACAGGTAGAAAAACTGAAACAATCTGATTTCATGCTTCATCATCTGATGTTCAATGCAAAAGGCACAGAAAAGCAACATCAACTGGCTCTTCAATTAAAAAGCGAGCCTCTCTCAGGAAATTTTGCCTTAAAAGGGGATTTCAATCGTCAAAAACAAATATGGGATCTCAAACTCAACAAAACAGATATTCGAACCCTATCTTGGAATTGGCATTTAAATCACCCAACAGGCATCAAATATTTTCATCATGCCCAAAAAGTCACCATTCAACCTCACTGTTGGGAGAATATACAGGCAAAATTGTGTTTACCCGATATGATAGAGGCCACGAAATCAGCCGGGCAACTGCGTATGCAACTCAATCGATTTGATCTGGCGATGCTCAAACCATTTTTGAGCTCAGGTACAGCCATCTTTGGAAACATAACCGGAGATGCACAGATGAAATGGACTGCAGAAGATCATTTGCCAACAGCTCAACTCTCGCTCGTAGGGCATGACGTTAAAATACGTCAAAATATTGAAGATAATCCTCTCAATATTGTGTTCAATAATTTAAAGCTAGGCGTTCAACTCTCTCATCATCAAGCTCAAATCAATACTTTGATCTCATTGAAAAATAATGGTCAGATGCAAGGGGATTTGAAAATATCTGATTTGCAGGGGAAACGCACACTATCTGGAAAAATCGACATCGATCAAATTTCATTGGAACCTATCAACACAGTATTAGACAAAAATGAAACAATAACGGGTGTCTTAAACAGTCACTTAGATATGAGTGGAAACTCAAAAAACCCTTTGCTATACGGTGATATTTCGCTAAATCATTTTGCTATTAATGGCAGTTGGATGCCAGTGAATATGGCCTCTCCCAGTCATTTATTGATCAATTTTAAAGGGACGAAATCGACATTAAAAGGGGTGATTGCAACAGAAAAAAGCCAAATCAACCTCTTAGGTAATGCGAACTGGGATCATATCGATGATTGGCGTGCCAACATTTCGGCCAAAGGTGATCAGATTCGAGTCACTTTCCCCCCTATAGTAAAGCTGGACATTTCACCCGATATACTATTTGAAGCCAGGCCAAAATTACTGACACTCAAAGGTTTGATTGAGGTCCCATGGGCTCGAATTAAGGCGGAAAAAATTCCACCTAACGTCGTCGATGTTTCTTCATATAAAGTCATGCTAAACGATCAACTACAACCCATCATCCCTCAAAAAACAGCAATTCCGATTAATACTCATTTAAATATTCAAATTGGCAAGGATGTCGAACTAGATGCATTTGGTTTAAAAGCGCAATTACAAGGGACCCTTAAGGTTCAACAAGATCAATATGGGATGGGGCTACAGGGTCAAATCAACACCTCTTCAGGCAGCTTTCACGCTTACGGCCAAGACTTACTGGTCAAAAAAGGCCACTTGATATTTTCTGGGCCTACTAAACCTTTTCTCAATATTGAAGCGATTCGGAATCCTGAAAATATCACCCCTGGATATACCGCAGGAATTCGAGTCACAGGGAATGCGAATGCCCCTAAAATTGAAATATTTTCTGACCCCGTATTATCCCAGCAAGAAGCGTTATCTTACCTTCTTCGAGGTGAGGCTATAGATCAGTCTTCTGGCACTGACAGTAGTTTAATGACTTCCATGCTAATCAACATAGGCATTTTACAAACTGGAAACTTGATTGGAGAAATAGGAGGTGCCTTTGGCATCAGTCGTCTTACTTTAGACACACAGGGCGTGGGAAACGATTCTCAGGTCGTTGTGAGTGGTTATCTTAACAAAAATTTACAGCTTAAATATGGTGTCGACATTTTTGATTCGTTAGCCACACTGACATTACGTTATCAGTTAATGCCCCGATTATATCTAGAAGCCATTTCTGGGATTGGCCAGGCATTAGATCTTTTATATCAATTTGGATTTTAATCGTTTTCATCAGTATCCGAAAAGAATCATGAGTATGATCTTAAACAGGGCTTAGTGAGCTCATGTTTATAAACTGTATTATTTTTTTCTTTTTTTTGCGACGTAGATCATAAAAATGATGTTTAACAAGCTATTTTTGAAAATTTAAATCACATATTTTGATAAATATGGGATATAAAATAATGAAATATATTTAATATTGCGTTAATTGTTCTATTAATCATCGCTGATTTTTAAATCACATAACATTAAATTTGCTGAAAATCGAGCAAAGAGAATATGAGCTTAAGGCCTTCATTCCATATTCCATAGTCGATTTGCCAGTTATTCATTGAATAAAAGTTAGAGAAAAATTTGACTATGAGTACGATGAAAAAAATAGCGGCAATAGTAGGCGTATCAACAGCAACCGTCTCCAGAGCTTTTAAGAGCCCAGAAAAAGTTTCTGTGTCGACCAGGGATAAAGTGGAAAAGGCCGTTACCAACGCAGGTTACTATTCGAATGCTCTTTTTAGAAATATTAAACGAACCGAATCCCGTACTATCTTGGTGTGTGTGCCCAACTTCGGTGAGACTTTCTTTGATGACATCATTAAAGGCATTACAGAAATAGCCCTAAAAAAAGACTATCAAGTTCTCATTAACGACTCCGCGCAAAATAAAGGCAGATTAAACCCATTTACGATTGCAAGACAAATAGCAGGTATTGTGTTCTTGGGTTCTAATTTTCCTTTGAACCTCATTGAAGCATCTCGGCAATATTTACCCCCTATAGTGATGGTCAATGAATTTATTTCTCAATTTAATCTGCCAACAGTGCATATTGACAACCTGGCTGCTTCTTTTAATGCCACGAATTATCTGCATTATAAATTAGGTCATCGACGTATTGCCTGTATTTCAGGAATCGAGAGTCATCTGTTCTGCCAAAATCGGTTACAGGGGTATATTCAGGCGCTTCATCGTAGCAACATTCCCTTGCAAAAGAATTATATTATAAAATCTGATTTCGGTTATGGAGCAGGGGCTCAGTCGTTTAAAAAATTAATGGCTTTACCTAAACCTCCGACGGCCATATTTTGCCACAACGATCTTTTGGCAGTAGGGGCTATCTATCAGGCAAAAAAAACAAGGAATAGCAGTTCCAAATGATGTCTCAATTATGGGATTCGATGATCTAAAACTGTCAGAATATATTGATCCTGCGTTAACAACGGTATCAACCCCTCGTCATAAAATGGGTGAAAAAGCAGCTGAACTCTTACTGGCTCATTTAGATGAACATAAAATAGCAAAGGGATCTTATCTGTTAGAGAGTTCGTTATTGGTGAGAGAAAGCACTGGTTATTTAAAAAAACCTGAGTTAGGGATAAGAAATTGAAATTCAGAGATGATAACTTTAGAACCAGCATCACATAAATGGACTATGCCGGTATAGGATAAGTTTTGAGAACCTGCTTCTATGGTACAAAAATTTCTGGGGTTAAAGTGATGATGGATTAAATGAAAGATAATACAACTTACTGGAAGTGAGAATTAATTAATATGGTTAAATCTATACACTATTTGAGGGGTATCTCAGCGCTATTTGTTTTGTTTTTTCACTACAGGTTTATGCTCAATAACGTATATTCAACAAAAAACCTGGGCGATATTCTATTCTCTAGCGGCTATTTTGGTGTTGACCTGTTCTTCATGATAAGTGGTTTTATCATTGTTTACTCAACCAAAAATAACAACAGTATTTTTTCTTTCTCGGTTAAAAGACTATTTAAAATATATCCAGTCTATTTATTTTGTTTAGCTTTACATATTGCAGTTGTGTTTCCATACGTCAGTATAGAAATTATCAAGTCTCTGTTCTTCTTACAGATTAATTATAATAATAACGCACCTTTTTACGGGTATAGTACTATATACCCTGCTTGGACTTTAACATATGAATTCATTTTCTATATGTTCTTCTTGATTGGGCTTAAAATTTCACATCGCTACAGAACGTTAGTAACTTCAGTAATCATGCTTTTTGTATACGCCTATTTAAACATAAAATACAACGGCTTCTTGACCTTAAACCCAAATCACGGATTAAACTTTACTGTGACTAACAGATTGCAGGGGCTTATAAAAAACATGGCGTCGCCGCTTATGATTGAGTTTATCCTTGGCATGATTACATGTGAGATATTCATGAGAACAAGAGCAAACAACAAAATATTGATTTCGATTTGTAGCATTATGTTTTATTCATCGCTGTGCATATTTTTTTACTATGTTTTTGTCGATATACGCGGGCACGGAATTCTACGTATCGGTTTCCCCTGCTTTTTAATTCTTTTTTCATCCGTGATTTTAGAAAAAGTTAATGAGGTAAAAGAAAACAAATATCTGAATCTTCTCGGAAATATATCCTATCCATTATATTTGACACACACAATAGTTTTGGCGTTAATATCATCAAACAGTGCTTATTTTACCCCCTACATACAATTGGTTGGCTTCGGTCGGTTAATCTTTGTAACATTTTTCGCAATTCTGCTTTCTTACCTGACTCATGTGCTAATAGAAGTTAATGCTTCTAAATTAGGTAGAGTTATTATCGATAAATTCAGGGCGAGGAGTGCCCTATAACTCTATGAAATGCTGCTGAAAAACCAGAGGCATTTCCTTTTTATGCCATTTATAACATTATTCATCCTCAGTGATCTTACACCTTAGTTCCTTCGGGTTTTAACGCTTTTAAAAACTCTATTAACTCAGGTTCATTCATTATTTTTATACCTGATTTCTCGGCTTTTTGAGCTTTAGAGCCCGGATTTTCCCCAGCAATAAGAAAGTCTGTCTTTTTGGATACACTGCCGCTGACTTTTGCCCCTAAAGAAATCAAATGCGCTTTAAGATCATCTCGGGTAAATGCATTTAATGAACCGGTCAAAACCACCGTTTTATCCCGAAAGGGATGGTTCGGTTTTTCTATCGGCTCTGGATCTGGCCAATCTAAAACAGATTCCAGTGCAGAAATAACCTGTTGATGATGTTCGTTTCCAAAAAAATCTACCAGATTTTTTGCGACAACTTCACCAACATCAGGCACTTTTTTTAATGTTTCTATGTCCGCCTTCCGCAAAAGATCAAGTTGACCAAAATATAACGCCAAATTGGCGGCTGTCGTTTCACCGACTTCTCTGATTCCTAGCGCATATAAAAAACGCGCAAAGGTAGTTTTTTGAGATTTTTTTAAAGAATTTAATAAATTTTGCGCTGATTTTTCTCGCATCCTCTTCAGAGACAGTAATTTCTCTGATGTTAAATGAAATAAATCCGCAGGGTTTTGAACGTATTTTTTGTCTACTAGCTGATGGATGATTTTATCGCCCAGACCTTCTATATCGAGCGCGCGTCGCGCAACAAAATGTTTCAATGCCTCTTTACGCTGAGCAGGACAAAATAATCCCCCTGTGCAACGGATCACGGCTTCACCTTCAATACGTTTTGCAACTGATTTGCAAATAGGGCAATGGTGAGGAAAAATGATTTCCACCGTATTTTGAGGTCTGGATTCGATGATCACGTTGACAATTTGTGGGATCACATCACCTGCACGACGCACGACTACGGTATCCCCAATACGTAACCCTAAACGGGCTATTTCATCTGCATTGTGCAAGTTGGCGTTGCTGACCAGTGCCCCTCCCAATTCAACTGGCTCAAGGCGAGCCACTGGAGTCAGAGCCCCAGTTCGGCCGACTTGAAATTCCACTCCAAGAACTTGAGTGGTTTTTTCTTGGGCGGGAAATTTAAAGGCCGTTGCCCAACGAGGGGCCTTCGCCAAAAAACCTAATTTTTCTTGTAATAGAACATCATCTACTTTGATCACGATGCCGTCGATATCAAAACCCAAGGTCGCCCGTGCTTGTGCTATTTCTTGATAAAAGGCCATGACTTGCTCAGCACCAGTGCATAATGTGATTCGATCATGGACAGGTAGCCCCCAAGCTTTCAATTGCATCAAACGCTGTATATGACTCTGAGGTAAGACCCCGCCTTCAAGCAAACCAACGCCATAACAGAAAAAATTTAAAGGCCGTTGCGCCGTGATATGAGGATCGAGCTGGCGCAAAGATCCTGCCGCCGCATTACGAGGATTGGAAAATATTTTTTCATGATTAGCACGAGCTTGTTTGTTGAGCTTTTCAAAGCCGGCTTGAGGCATATAAACCTCGCCCCTGATTTCTATCCGTTGGGGTAATGCCTTCCCCTTTAAACGAAGAGGAATTGATTGAATGGTGCGAATATTATGCGTGATGTTTTCACCTTGAAAACCATTGCCTCTCGTGGCCGCTTGGGTTAATTCCCCTTTTTCATAGATGAGACTCACTGCCAAGCCATCTAGTTTGAGCTCACAGCAGAAAGTCAGCGCCTCTTGAACATTTTTTTCGCTCCTGTTTTTCTGATCTGAATCTCGAACCAGTGGGTTCAAAGACGCTTTTTGTGCAGAGGATTCCGCTTCAAGTCGTTCAGAGACACGTTTGTTAAACGCTAAAAACCCCTTTTCATCAAATACATTGTCGAGCGAAAGCATAGGCACTTGATGAGTCACAGGCTTAAAAGCGGTTGAAGGCGATGCGCCGACTTTTTGGGTAGGAGAATCAGGGTTCATTAATTCAGGATATTGCGATTCCCATTCCCGTAGTTTTTCCAACAAAGCGTCGTATTCCGCATCTGTTATCTCGGGGGCATCGTTCACATGGTATAAATATTCATGATGTTTTAGCACATCACGCAATTGGTTAATTTTTTCAAGCATGGATTTCATAAATGAGGGGTACTTCGGATGAGGGCGTTATAATCTTCTAATTTTTGAGGGGTAATCATTTGGCGTTGATCATCTAAAACCAAGCCTCCAAGCTCATCTGCTATTTTTTGTGCTGACTGCAACATTAATTTAAAGTTTTCAGAGGCATGGCCATAGCAGGGCAATGTCATAAATATTGAAATGCCTGGTGTTGAAAAATGAGCCATTTTTTTTAAATCAAAAAAACCGGGTTTCACCATATTGGCCAAGCTAAATAAAGTGATGCGCTCGCCTGTAAGAGTAAGATAGCGATGAAAAATATTCATATCGCCAAATTGAAAATGACTATTTAAAATGCTTTTTAAAAGCGTTTCTCCAGAAAAGTTGCGCGATGAATGAGCAGCAACATGTAAAACCAATACCTTTTGTTCTTTTTGAATAGATGGATGATGGGTTTCTTTAGATTGATGAGATAAATCATCACTTTTTTTTTGCAATTGAGTCTCAGTCTCTGAGATCTGTGCAAAAGACGAGGCAGTCACACAGGCAACTGAGCTATCAAATTTAAGCGCCTGATATTTAGTTTGCGATGGTATTTTTTTATGATGTGCCTTATCAAAAGCATTTTTTTCAACATTTGGTGGTGCCTTTTTAAGAATTTTGACTTCGCCCACACCTTCTTCATCCAAAATCTGTAACAGAACATCGTCTTCTTTTTGATTTTGATCTTTTGTTTTCTGATCATAAAAAAGGGCAGAGCGTTCTTTACGCCTCGCCCATACACCATGTAAAAATAATACGATGATGGTAATCACACCAAAAAGCAATAACATCAAACGTAAGTCTTGCATGATTAAAATCTCTATCGTTTTAATAAAAAAAGAATCGATATTCAATTCTATATTTTTTTGTCGAATTGATCGGTGAAACGTTAAATTCCTGATTTTGTTGGATCAGAAAAACAACTATCAAAGTTGGCTTTTGAGCTTCAAATTTTCGGTAACTTCTTCTTTATGAGCCAAATAATATTTTAGACCTTTTAAACGCAATTCGCACGAGAGACATTCGCCACATCCATCGCCTTGAATACCATTGTAACAAGTCAGTGTTTTATTTCGAATCAGTGGCATTTGTTGATAATAATCGGCCAAAGCCCAAGTTTCCGCTTTATTCAGCCACATTAAAGGGGTGACAAAAGTGATATTTTTTTGCATCCCCAATGTCACTGCATGATTGAGCGATTTGACAAACTCATCCCTGCAATCAGGATACCCGGAAAAATCAGTTTCGCAGACACCTGTAATGACCACATCTGCGTCTAATTGATAAGCATAAATCGCCGAAAAAGTCAGGAATACAATATTTCTACCAGGTACAAAAGTATTAGGCAGCGAGCCTTCGCTGTTTTGCTTTTTTGGAAGAGGAATATTTTCCCTCGTCAAACTGCTCACCGTGAGCTCGTTAAGAAGTTGAAGATCTAATATTTTGTATGAGGTGGCTTGAAGTTTTTTTGCCAGCGCTTGTGCTATCGCGATTTCAGATCGATGGCGCTGCGCATAATCGAAAGTAATACAATGGACTTCATCATATTGATGTAAAGCCTGGATCAGGCAGGTCGTAGAATCCTGCCCCCCACTGAAAACCAGAACTGCGCGTTTGATAGGATTATTTTTTCTCATATTTTGGATTTTTTAGCTCAGTTAAAGCTTTTGCAAAACAGACCAGGATCTGGCAATTTAAGACCTCCTTGGCAGCAAAGCGTTCTGTCAAGGAGATTATCTCTTAGCTTTGGCCTTTCACTTCTTTTAAACCGTTAAAAAGGGCACGTTCACCCAATGCTTCTTCAATCCGTATCAATTGATTGTATTTAGCAACACGATCAGAACGACTCATAGAACCTGTTTTAATCTGGCCTGCAGAGGTGCCCACCGCTAAATCAGCAATGGTGGCGTCTTCTGTTTCACCAGAACGGTGAGAAATAATCGCAGTGTAACCTGCTTCTTGCGCCATTTTAATCGCGGCTAATGTTTCAGTCAGAGAGCCTATTTGATTAAATTTAATTAAAATTGAATTGGCGATCTTTTTTTGAATGCCTTCTTTGAGAATTTGAGTATTGGTGACAAATAAATCATCTCCAACCAATTGAATTTTATCGCCTAATACTTGAGTTTGATATTTAAATCCTTCCCAATCTGATTCGTCTAACCCATCTTCAATCGAAATAATAGGATATTTTTGGGTCAGATTTTCCAAAAAATGCGTAAATTCTTCTGATGTAAAGGTCTTTCCTTCTCCTTTCAATTCATAACGATTTGTTTCTTTATTGTAAAATTCAGAGGCCGCACAATCCATCGCAAAAGTGATGTCTTTACCTAAAACATACCCCGCTTTTTCTACGGCTTCTTTCATCGTTTCTAGAGCCGCTGCATTGGATTCGAGATTTGGCGCATATCCGCCTTCGTCACCCACTGCAGTACTCAGATTTTTAGACTTAAGTACTTTGGCCAGATGATGAAAAACTTCAGATCCCATTCGAACCGCTTCTTTAAAGCTCTTCGCCCCGACAGGCTGGATCATAAATTCTTGAATATCAATGTTGTTGTCAGCGTGTTCACCACCGTTAATGATATTCATCATCGGTAATGGCATGGAAAATTGACCAGGCGTGCCATGAAGCTCAGCAATATGCTCATACAAAGGCATTCCCTTAGAAGCAGCACCTGCTTTTGCAACCGCTAAAGAAACGGCCAAAATGGCATTAGCCCCAAAATGAGATTTATTTTCAGTCCCGTCTAAATCAATCATCAATTGATCAATATGTTGCTGATCTTTCGCATCTTTACCTAAAAGCGCCTGTGCGATAGAACCATTCACGGCCTCAACTGCCTTCAGAACGCCCTTCCCTAAAAATCGGGCAGGGTTACCATCGCGCAATTCTAACGCTTCACGTGAACCGGTGGAGGCCCCTGATGGCGCAGCGGCCAAACCGATAAATCCCCCCTCTAAATGGGCTTCTACTTCTACTGTGGGATTACCACGAGAATCAATGATTTCTCGGGCGAGTATTTTTGCAATTTTAGACATCGTATTTTCCTTAAGTAGGTATTCAATATAATTTGGAAAAAAATCGTCTTTTAGGCAAATTTTTTCGACAGTATGTTTATTTTAGTGAATCTTGATGATGTGCTAAAGCGGATTTCACAAAACCAATAAATAATGGATGACCATCACGAGGCGTTGAAGTAAATTCAGGGTGAAATTGACACGCAACAAACCAGGGATGATGCGGTAATTCAATAATTTCAACGAGTTTTTTATCCATGGATCGACCTGATACACTCAGCCCCGCCGCTTCTATGATGGGTAATATCATGTTATTGACTTCATAACGATGACGGTGCCGCTCTATAATAATGGGCTTTTCATAGAGTTGATGTGTCAAGCTCCCTTTGACCAGGTGACATTTTTGCGCCCCCACCCTCATGGTGCCCCCCAGATTACTTTTTTCTGAACGAACAGCGATTTCACCATCTTCGTTTTGCCATTCCGTAATCAATCCAATCACAGGATAACGGGCATCAGGGTCAAATTCAGTCGAATTGGCTTTTTCCATTCCCGCAACATGACGAGCAAATTCTATCAAAGCAACTTGCATACCCAGGCAGATCCCCAAATAAGGAATGCGATTTTCCCGTGCATATTGAGCAGCGACAATCATGCCTTCAATTCCCCGATGTCCAAATCCTCCAGGAATGAGAATAGCATTCAAGCCTGCCAATTTTTCAATCCCAACTGTTAGGAGCTCTTGTGCATCTATCAACTGAATATTAACTTTGACCCGATTTTTTAAACCTGCATGTTTTAAGGCTTCAATCACTGATTTATAGGCATCAGGCAATTCTATATATTTTCCTACCATACCTATGCTCACAGTTCCTTCACAATGACATTCTTCGTATAACACTTGCTCCCATTGCCCCAAATTGGCTTTGGGGCACTTTAAGTTAAATTTATCGCAAATATATTGATCAAGCCCTTGCGACTGTAATATTTTTGGAATTTTATAGATAGAATCCACATCTTTGAGAGAAATCACCGCTTTTTTTTCTACATTACAAAATAACGCAATTTTTGAGCGTTCATGATCGGGTACTTCATGATCTGAGCGACAAATTAATACATCCGGCTGGATGCCAATAGAAAGCAATTCCTTGACTGAATGCTGTGTTGGCTTAGTTTTGACTTCACCGGCAGTGGTGAGATAAGGCAATAAAGTCAAGTGAATATAAAGAGCATGACTGCGACCCACATCTGTCACCATTTGACGAATGGCTTCCAAAAAGGGTAAAGACTCAATATCACCTACTGTGCCTCCAATTTCTACCAAAGCGACGTCATAGCCTTGCGCTGCGATCACAATACGTTCTTTGATGGCATTCGTGATGTGAGGGATCACCTGAACGGTCGAGCCTAAATAATCCCCCCTGCGCTCTTTTTGAAGCACTTCAGAGTAAATTGCACCTGTTGTAAAATTATTATGCCGTGTCATTTTAGTGCGAATAAAACGCTCATAGTGACCCAGATCTAAATCGGTCTCTGCGCCATCTTCAGTGACAAAAACTTCGCCATGTTGTTTTGGGCTGATGGTGCCGGGATCTAAATTGATATAGGGATCAAGTTTCATGATGGTGACTTTGAGAGATCGGGCTTCTAGTATGGCGGCCAAAGAAGCAGCAGCTATCCCCTTACCCAGAGAAGAAACCACCCCTCCGGTGACAAAAATATAATTCGTTATCATATGAACCTAAAGGGTAAAATTTTAATAGATGAGATTCAAAAATCTGTTCATCCCGTTTCAATGCATTTAAAGATCATACAAAGCGCTTTCGCCCCGCAAACTCACGGTACGATTAAATACCAAATGCTTTTCAGAAGAATCTTTATCGGTACAAAAATAGCCCTCGCGCTCAAATTGATACGTTTTGCCTTCTTGCGTGTTGGCTAGACTTGGTTCCACAAAGCCTTGACGTATGAATAATGATTCAGGGTTGAAGGCCTCTAAAAAGAGACAGGTGTCTGCATGCGACGCCGTCAATAAATGATGGTATAAGCGAATTTCAGCAGGAACAGCGTCATCGGCAGAAACCCAATGAATCACCCCTCTTATTTTACGGCCATCTGAGGGATCTTTATTGAGCGTCTCAGGATCATACTCACAGTGAATTGCCGTAATCATGCCTTGAGCATTTTTTTCAACATACTTTGCTTTAACGACATAGGCATGACGCAGCCGAACTTCTTTGCCCAACACCAAACGCTTATATTTTTTATTGGCTTCTTCGCGGAAATCGGCTCGGTCAATATAAAGCACACGATTAAAAGGCATCTGGCGATGCCCCATACCAGGGTTATTCGGGTGATTAGGCACCGTTAGCCACTCTTTTTCATCAGAACGATTATCAATGATTAATTGAACAGGATCTAATACCGCCAAAGCGCGCGGCGCATTTTGATTCAGATCTTCACGAATACAAGCTTCTAAAGCACTCATTTCGACCTGATTGTCCTGTTTAGTGACACCAATACGGTGACAAAACTCACGGATAGAAGCGGGTGTATAGCCTCTTCGTTTTAACCCTGAGAGGGTCGGCATGCGGGGATCATCCCAACCGGTCACTTTTTTTTCTTTGACCAAGAGATGAAGTTTTCGTTTGGACATCAGGGTATGTTCAAGATTCAAACGAGAAAATTCATATTGCCTCGGATGACAATCGATACTGATATTCTCCAGAACCCAATCGTATAAACGCCTGTTATCCTGAAATTCTAACGTACAGAGCGAATGGGTAATCCCCTCTAATGCATCAGAAATACAGTGCGTAAAATCATACATCGGATAGATACACCATTGATCACCTAGTTGGTGGTGCTCAGCAAATTTAATACGATACAAAACAGGATCACGCATGATCATAAAGGGAGAAGCCATATCAATTTTTGCACGCAGACAAGCAGCGCCTTCTGCAAAACCGCCTGCTCGCATTTTTTTAAATAACTCTATATTGTCTTCAACGGTGCGGTCACGAAAAGGGCTGTTTTTGCCAGGCGCTGTTAAAGTGCCACGGTATTCACGCATTTGTTCGGCATTTAACTCATCGACATAAGCCAATTCTTTTTGAATCAACTCAATCGCATATCCGTATAAGGACTCAAAATAATCTGAGGAATATCGCACCGCGCCGCTCCATGCAAACCCTAACCACTGCACATCACGTTTGATAGATTCAATATATTCCTGCTCTTCTTTTTCTGGATTGGTATCGTCAAAACGTAAATGACATTCACCTTGATAATCTTGTGCCAGACCAAAATTCAAACAAATGGATTTGGCATGACCAATATGGAGATAACCATTCGGTTCAGGTGGAAAGCGGGTTCTGATGAATGAATGCTTACCTTGAGCGAGATCCTCTTCAATGATATGACGAATAAAGTGATTCGGACGTTCGCTGGCCTCGTTCATGACTGTATTCCTGTTATTCCCCAAAAAAACAAATATTTTAAGCTTTTTTATTGAAGGCCGCCACTGCGTTGAATAAAGAAAGATATCAAACCTGCAGTGCGATTGAATGTTTCTTTGGCAAGATAAAAGAAAAAAAAGGCTCGCTTTACACTTAGATAAACTCAATGTCGCCTTCTTTTCTTTCTTCGCTATCTCTTGTCTTAAAATCTTTAAATAACTTTATTAACAACACTATAGCAATGCTAATGATATTAGAAATATTTACGCGAATATCGGACCTATTTCCATATTAGTAAAATTTATGGGGTCAGTGAGGGTTATATATACCAGCTGATCCTCTGGGTTGAGGATACCTTGTTTTCAGAATATATAAATTAATCAAAATTAAATCGCTTATCCATATTTCCGGACACTTCAAAAGACTGCTAGTAAAATGTCTCCAGGAGGAAAAAATGGACAATAAAGTGAAGCGGTCGAAATACAGTCTGGAGTTTAAACGAGACGCGGCAAAGTGAGTCATAGAAAAAAATATCCCTGTCGACAAGCGGCAGACAGTTTGGGGGTTTCATTAAGTGCTATCAGACGCTGGGTCAGTGCTGAAAAAGGGGCGACAGGCGCTGAACAGGCAAATCCTGGCTTGGCAGAGCGTGAAATTTTAAAAAAAGCGGCGGTCTTCCTTGCGAAAGAAAACGGATAAGATTTCTGTTTATTCGTGAGCAAAAGAAGACCTGTCCGGTGCGCTTGTTATGTTGTGTGATGAAAGTCAGTCGCAGTGCTTTAGGTAACGTCTCCGGCCATGAGGGCGCTGGAGCGGACGGCGGTCAGGATATTGAGTGAACATAAACCAACACTGGGTTCACGCAGATTGAAACTGAAATTCAATCAGGCCGGCTTTCAGGTCGGTCGCTTTAAAACGCGTCGTTGAATGGCTTCGTTATCATTAATCGCCCGTTATCCGAAGCGTTACCGGGTGAAAACAGACAGTCAGCATCACCAGCAGATTGCCCCGAATCTGCTGGACCGGCAATTGACCGTGAATCCACGCAATCAAGTGTGGCCAACCGATATCACCTGCATCCGTACCTGTCAGGGTTGGCAGTATCTCGCTATCGTCATGGATTGATATTCACGCCAGATAGCAGGCTGGGCCCTGGCAAGGCATATGCGGACTGAGCTCTGTGTAGCGAAATGGCGTATTGGCGTAGAAAGCCCGATAGGGGGCTCATTCACCACTCAGATAGAGGCAGTTCAGTACACCAGTAGCGAATACAGGCAACATCTGTCGGTCATGGGGGTATGCGGGCAAGCCACAGTGGAAAAGGCCAGTGCTGGGATAATGCCCCTTACAGAGCGCTTCTTCCGCAGTCTGAAATATGAATATTTGCACTACGAAGCTGAAAGATCATCTTGATGCCAAGTTGAGTGTGTTGGATTATTTGGCTTATTACAATAGTAAACGTCCCCACAGTGTACTGGGATATCTTTCACCCATGCAGTTTGAGCGAATACCATTAATCAATGTGTCTTAAAAATGTGTCCGGTTTTACTTGACCATTACAAGGGTAAACCCCAATAAAAAGCGTCAATCAAGTTAGACAGTGAGGCCCTTTAGCCTGCCAATCTGTGTCAAAGCAGCAGCGCTGACCTTTTGGGCATACCCGTAGAGGCAGGGCATCTCGTCGGCAAAGCCGCTTTCATTGAGATAAACCAGAGATTTTCCCTGCTTTTGATAGCCGCCTATTTTCTCCTGGAACAGGCACCGCCTCTTAGTCTGCCTTGGGGTGAGGCAGAGTTTTTTTATAGGTCAGACTCTATATTTTCAACGCTCGCCAAATGGTTTTAGGGCACACTGTGAAAACGGTTGGCGGTTTCTCTGATGCTCAGTCCTTCTTGCTCTCGAATACGGAGAATTTTTTTACGAAAATCCAGTGAATAACTCATAGTAAACTGATTCGGATTAATTCTTTATATCTTAATCAAAAATTAAATCGTTTAGCCATATCATTTAAAGTGAAAATTGACTCTCTTATCCAAAACTCAGGTTAATTAATTTATCTTTTTTTTAAATGCGTTATCAGTCGTTTGCGTTTACGGACTTGATTGGGCGTTAAAGTATTGCGTTTACTTGCAAAAGGGTTCTCCGATTCTTTGAATTGGATCCGGATCGGAGCTCCTATTATTTTTAATGAACGACGAAAATAGTTCATAAGATAACGTTTATAAGAATCATTAATTGCGGTTACTTGATTTCCATGGATCACGACAATCAGTGGATTATAGCCGCCAGAATGAGCATATTTAAGCTTGACACGTCGACCACGGACAAGAGGAGGTTCATGTTCTTCTTTTGCCAATTGCATAATACGTGTGAGTAAAGAAGTGTTGATCCGTTTTGTAGAACAGTCATAAGCTTCTTTAATGGATTTAAATAAATTTTCAACACCGCTACCATGCAAAGCAGAAATAAAATGCGTTCGTGCAAAATCCATAAACCCTAAACGTAAATCTAAACTGTTTTTTATTTGCTTTCGCTTTTCTGAAGAAATAGCATCCCATTTATTGACGGTAATCACTAATGAACGCCCGCTGTTTAAAATAAAACTCAGCAAAGACAAATCCTGATCAGAAACCCCTTCATTTGCATCAATGACTAACAACACAACATTGGCATTTTCAATTGCTTTAAGGGTTTTTATGACAGAAAATCTTTCAACTTTTTCCTTTATTTTTGCGGATTTACGGACACCGGCAGTATCAATAAAAATATATTCTCTGTTATTACGGATTAAGGGAATATAAATACTGTCTCGAGTGGTGCCTGGTATGTCATAAACCAACATACGATCTTGAGCCAAAATATGGTTAACGAGTGTAGATTTACCCACATTGGGACGGCCCACAATCGCCAGTTTAATAGGTAAACTCTCAGGATTACAAAGAAATTTTTTGCTCTCTAAAAAATCTGTTTTATCAACCTCAGTTTTTTGCTTTTCCCAATAAGAGGAATTGAGTTCCTCTTCACTGAGCTCAATAATGGGCTTTTCGGGTACAAAAGGCGTGATAACTGAACTCATCAGTTGTGCGACACCACGACCATGAGAAGCTGCAATACCATAAACTTTACCTAAAGCTAATGAATAAAAATCAGTCAATGCAGTGTCAGAGTTCATGCCATCGATTTTATTAGCCACCAAAAAAGTGGCTTTTTTGCGTTTACGTAAATGTTTAGCTATTTCTAAATCTGCTGGCAGCAGACCAGCACGGGCATCCAGTATAAAGAGCACAACGTCTGCTTCTTCAATCGCTAAAAAAGACTGATGTGTCATGTGTTTTTGAATATTTTCTATTCCTTCAATTCCATTTATACCCCCTGTATCAATAATAATAAATTTATGGTTTTCAATTTCAGCGTGGCCGTATTGGCGATCTCTGGTTAATCCTGGGAAATCGGCCACTAATGCATTAGCTGTCTGGGTTAATCTGTTAAAAAAGGTAGATTTACCTACATTTGGGCGTCCAATTAACGCAATAATAGGTATCATTGTCATTCTCACGACTTATTTTCATTTAAATTCTTTGTCAAATCTTGCCAAGTGGCGTAAAAATTTGAGGGATCAGTTATTTTAAAATAATGTACCCGCTATTTTTCCTGTTTGCTGATCTCTAATCGGTCGTTTATTTTATTAGATACTAGAATTTATTTTTGTACAAATGAATAAACAGTACCATCTCTGGCTTGGATAATCAGTCTACCCGATATTTCTATAGGAGCACTTAAAAATCCAGAACGATTGACTTTTTGTTGTGTGACAAAACGTCCGTCTTCGGTATTCAACCAGTGTAAATATCCTTCGGAATCTCCTACGACTAAGTAGCCATTATAAATCAGTGGGGCCGTTAAACTACGATGCAATAAATCGCTTTGTTTCCAAACTGGAATACCAGTATCAGATTTTAACGCGAGGAGTCGATCATTTTGATCTACAAGATAGATATAACCTGCATGTATTGCAAAATCATTCACTGATCCTAAGTTACGTTTCCACAAAATTTCTCCTGAATTTAGTTGCAGTGCAACGAAATTACCATTATAGGCGGCCGCATAAACAATACCATTTACTATGAGAGGTCTCATATCAACGTCATTAAGACGCTCAATTTCTGTTGAGCCTCTCACTTCAGAAATCACCTGTTGCCAAATAAGCTGCCCTTGATCCATCGTAACAGCACTGACACGACCGTTGTCACCACCAAAAACAGCGGTGCCCGATGAGATAGCAGGAGCTGATTCACCTCGTAATGAGAGTGTTGGTATGTCTAAATTCAAGGTCCAATCAATGCTTCCATTTATTTTATTTATTGCTTGAATTATTCCGTTACCAGTATGAATTAATATTAAATCACTACTGATAATAGGACGAGACAATACTTCACCTGCAACCTGGGTTTTCCAAACAACTCTGCCATCAGAAACATTGAGCGCAAAAAGGATAGCGTGTTCACTTCCAACATAGACAAGATCGCTATCGACCGCTAATCCTCCGGATAACATGGCAGAATCATTTTTAGTAGAGATAAAACCTGTTTTTTGAGATAAATTTGTTTGCCAAATCACCTTGCCTGTATCAAGTTTTAGCGATTTAACCCATCCATTACGGTCCGCAACAAATAAGGATGTATCGTTTCCGACAGGACGTAGATGAGAATAGTATTTTCCTATCCCTCGACCAACGGATGTACTCCACAGTGGATTTAAGGTAAATTGATTTTTGACTTCTGGTAAAGGTGATAGAGTGACCACATCTTTTTCGCTATTAAAAAATGCACAGCCATTAAGTAAAAAAAGACAGAACATTCCTAACCAAAATATTTTATAAAATTGCATGAAAACTTCCTTTAATCGGATAAATTATTCAATTTAAGACGTAATAATTGTGATGAAGCAATAGATGACTCTATACTTTTTTTGTACGCCGCTCGTGCGCCTGCTATATCATTTTTTTCTAATAAAATATCTCCTCGTATATTCTCAGCCATGCCTAGCCAAAAATCAGAGTATATATTATCTAAGCTTTTTAAAGCTTTATCGAATTGCTTTAACTGTAATTGTACTCGAGCTAAACGTAGATAAATTAACGAAAGCAGATTGTTATCTTTTGTATTGAGCAATGCCGATATCAGTTGTTGCTCCGCTTTATCAAAAGCCTGATTTTCAACGAATTTTTTCGCTAATTGCAACGCGATAAATCCCGAATAATTATTGTAATTTTTTTGAATAAATTTTTCAGCCTTTGAGATGTTTGGCTCACTTATGTCTTTATCATTGAGAAAAAGCTGACTGATATCTTGATAAGAGGAAGAAGAAATTGACACGAAGCTGCTTTGATAGTTTTGCCAATAACGCCAAGCGAAAAGCGCTAGTACGCCTATTAATAGGCCCAGTGCAAGTGCTTTCCGGTTTTTACGTAAAAAAATTCGAAAAGCTTCAGTTTCAATACTTTGAGTTGAAGATCTGTTCAAAATGCATCCCTTGTAGTTAAAATTTATTCAATGAAAATTTTATTAAGAAATAAGATAAGATCTTCTTGCATTAATAAATTCTGTTCTCCTGTAAGAAGGTTTTTGATCACAATTTTTTGTTTTGCTATTTCGTTCTCACCTAATATTAAGGCAAAAGTCGCGCTGCATTTGTTAGCCGAAGATAATTGTTTAGATATTTTTTGCTTACCGTAGTGCAGCTTTAATTTTAGTTGAGGCAAACTGTCACGAATTTTTTCTGCTAATTTTATTGCCTTAGCTCGAGAAGTATTGTTTTCAGAAACGAAATAAACATCCAATTTTGGAGAAAGGTAAAAATCAGGGTTCACCTTTTTAACCAACAAAACTAACCGCTCAAGCCCAATAGCAAAACCTACTGCTGGGGTTGAATCTTTTCCTCCTAATTGTTCGACCAGACCATCATAGCGCCCCCCTGCACAAATAGCTCCTTGAGATCCTAAATGATTGGTCACCCATTCAAATACCGTTTTGTTGTAGTAATCTAACCCTCTTACCAAGTATGGATTGACACGATAAGAGATGCCCGATTCATTCAAAAATTGACAGAGTGTTAAAAAATGCTGTTTCGATTCATCATTGAGATATTCGGACAATAGGGGGGCATCTGCGAGTATTTTTTGAACAACCTGATCTTTCGAATCTAATAGCCGTAATGAATTTTTGTGCATTCGATGAATTGCTTCTTCAGTCAATTGAGCTTTATTTTTTTCTAAAAATTTCAACAAAGATTCACGATACCTTGAACGCTCTTCTATCGAACCAATTGAATTTAATTCCAATTGAACATAATTTAAAATCCCTAGCTTCTTCCAGAATCGGGCGGTCATTAAAATAAGTTCTGCATCAATATCTGGCCCATACAAACCAAATACTTCTACACCTAATTGATGGAACTGACGGTAACGGCCTTTTTGTGGTCTTTCGTAACGAAACATGGAGCCAATATACCAAAAACGTTGTTCCTTATTGTGAAAAAGACCATGCTCAACACCGGCACGAACGCAGCCTGCTGTCCCTTCGGGACGCAAGGTTACACTTTCACTATTGCGGTCATCAAAGGTATACATCTCTTTTTCTACTACATCAGTGACTTCACCAATCGCTCGTTTAAACAATGTTGTAGTTTCTATGATTGGGATGCGAATTTCGTTATAACAGTGGGTTGCAAGTATATTTTTCAAAGTATTTTCAATTTGCTCCCATAATTCGGAATCTGGAGGCAGACAATCATTCATTCCGCGAATGGCCTGTAACTTTTTCATCACATCTGTCATATTTTCATTACTTCCGAAAAGATCAAAGTTGATTTATTTGAATCCGATTTTTTTTATCTAATAAGGCTGCTTTGGCACGAATTTTGGCTTCGAGTTGATCAATGATTTGTTGATTATCAAGTCGACCTTTACGTTCACCCTCTTCGAAAAAGCCACTTTTGTTACGTGCTCCAGTGACGCCTAAAGTAGACACTAACGCCTCACCTGGGCCATTAACAACACAACCAATAATAGAAACATCCATAGGAGTGACGATATCTTCTAGACGTTTTTCAAGCGCATTAACGGTACCAATAACATCAAATTCCTGACGCGAACAGGTTGGGCACGCAATAAAGTTAATACCTCGAGACCTGATACGCAAAGATTTCAAGATATCAAAGCCGGCTTTGATTTCTTCTGTTGGATCGGCGGCCAAAGAAATGCGCAAAGTATCTCCTATTCCTTCAGAGAGAAGGATTCCTAAACCTATCGCGGATTTTATAGAGCCACTACGAGCCCCCCCCGCTTCTGTTATGCCTAAATGTAAGGGTTGATCGATACGAGTTGCTAAAAGGCGGTATGAATGGATAGCTAAAAAAACATCTGATGCTTTTACACTGATTTTAAATTGATCAAAATTGAGGCGTTCTAAAAACGAGACTTGGCGCATTGCCGATTCTAATAGTGCCTCTGGTGTCGGTTCTTTGTATTTCTCTTGAATGTCTTTTTCTAATGAACCGCCGTTAATACCGATTCGGATTGGAATCCCGTGATGACGTGCACTGGCAACAACATCGCGAATACGAAGTTCACTACCAATATTACCAGGATTAATGCGTAAGCAATCTACACCATACTCTGCTACTTTTAGAGCAATACGATAGTCAAAATGAATATCAGCAACTAATGGAACAGAAGCTTGTTGTTTGATCTGGTTAAACGCTTCCGCAGCCTCCATAGTGGGTACAGAAACCCTTACAATATCTGCACCAACAGATTGCAATGCTTTAATTTGAGCTACCGTCGCAGCCACATCTGTGGTTTTTGTATTGGTCATGGATTGAACGCTGATCGGTGCATTCTCTCCAATAGGAACTTTCCCTACATAAATGCGGGTCGATTTGCGTCTAATGATGGAGGATAAGTTATACATGATATTCCCTTAAACGCCTGTAAGTCAAAAATTGCGCCCAATGTTGCCATTTACTTGAATATTAGAGTGTACTAAGTAGTAATTTAGGATCAATTGACTTTTTATTATTACTGTCGGCGACAGACAGGTTGTTTTTTTGAACCAAACCAAAATAGAGGCATGAGGTAGTTGAACTTCAGTCATCGGTGATGTTGAGTCGTTTTTTTTATTAATGAGTCTTGTGTCAACAATTTTACTGATGATTCGATATTCATGCTGTTAATTTCTGTTTTTTGAATTTTATTATTTTGACACCACCAAGCACCAGTTAATCAAAAAATTGTGAATAAAATAAACTAAGTAGATAGAATTAGACATCTATGCCATTCTTTGCTCTTTTTATTAGATAAAAATAAAGTTTATTAGATGTTTTTATTACCTAAATTTCTTCATTGAGTTTTGATAATAATGCTTCTCTTGGTAGATTCAATAATTTTGCATAAGAACGAATATAACCGAGCTCAAAAGCAGAAAAAAACTGGGCGTAAGATTGTTTTCTTCAATTTTTTGAATGGTAGACAATCTTAGGCATAAACGATCCGCTACCGTTTGTTGTGTTAATTTTGATGCTTCGCGAGCTTTTTTTAGGCGAGCTCCAATTGTTTCTATTGCAATTTTATGTTCAATACATCTAGTCTTCATGGGCTAAATAATCTTTATACTCTTTTGAGTGTGAGAAATCTCTCGCTAATTGTTTGCCGATATTTTGTACGCTGTCCTCATCTCCAAATTTATAGGATAAATAAATTTGTAACAATAGAACTTCAGCACAAACAGGTAAAACACTTTGATGCACATTTAACAAAAATTGAGCGTGGTCGTATTTTTTAAATTCAAATTGTTTTTTTGCTTTTTCTATGAGAAATCTGCCTTTTTCTGCATCATATTTTAAGGCTCTGCTTATCAGCATTTGAGCAAATTTATATTGCTTAGCTTCAAAAAAACAGTACCCTGCATTTTCTAAGTTGTCTGCAATTTCAATATAATCTGTTGAAAGTACTGCGGCACTAAACTGTTCCTGTGCAGAAGCATAATCTCCTTGTTTACATAAAAAAGTACCGTAATGATTCATCACCGTAGCATTTAACGGTGCTAATTTCAGAATTTTTTGATAACGTTGATGGGCGGCTTTATTTTCTCCCACGTTTTGTTCGTAGAGAGCCATACCTAACTGAGCTCGATAATCCTCTTCATTCTCAAGCAGTGCTTTTTCAAAATTTTGACGCGCCGCTTTGTAATCACCTTGTTTTAAATATTCTAAGCCCAACTGTAAACGTGTTTGCCGTGCTGCTTGTTCGCGTGATTTATCTGATATATGTGTACAACCCATTAAAAAAGAGCTGATCAAAAAAATTTTCCAAAATATATGAAGGGTCATATTTTAGTCTTGACCTTTTTTCGTATTGATTTTTTAAAAAAATTTTACGGTGTGAGGGGAATACTTAAAACATTTTAATACTCAATAATATATGGATTCACCATCTATTATTTTTTTTTAATGTACGTTTGGTGCGATCAATCACATCTCCTGCTAATTGACCACAAGCAGCATCAATATCATTCCCTCGGGTTTTACGTATAATCGTCGTGAAATCATATTGCATTAATACCTTTGCAAAACGATCTATCCGACTATTGGAGCTACGTCCATAGTCAGCACCAGGAAAAGGATTCCAAGGAATTAAATTAATTTTGCAGGGAGTATTTTTCAAACAATCAGCTAACTGATGAGCTTGTTTTAAACTGTCATTCACATGATTAAGCATGACGTATTCAATCGTCACTCTGCCTTGATTGGCATTAGATTTTGTCAAGTAACGGCGAACCGCTGCTAACAAGGTTTCAATATTATATTTACGATTAATGGGAACCAGTTCGTTGCGGATATCATCCGTCGGGGCATGAAGAGAAATCGCTAGTGCAACGTCTATCATATCACCTAATTTATCTAAAGCAGGCACAACACCAGAGGTGGACAATGTGACTCGTCGTTTAGATAAGCCAAAACCAAAGTCGTCCATCATAATAGCCATGGCTGGCACAACATTATTGATGTTCAGTAAGGGCTCTCCCATACCCATCATCACAACATTAGTGATAGGGCGTTGACCTTTTGATTTTAAAGAACCGATGATTTTAGCAGCACGCCAAACTTGGCCAATAATTTCGGAGACGCTCAGGTTTCGGTTAAAGCCTTGTTGAGCGGTAGAACAAAATCGACATTCAAGTGCACAGCCGACCTGTGAAGAAACACAGAGGGTTGCACGGTCTGATTCGGGTATGTAAACGGTTTCGACCTGTTGATCTCCCACTTTTATTGCCCATTTAATGGTGCCATCAGAAGAACTTTGTTCTTTCGCGACCTCTGGCGCACGAATTTCTGCTATTTTTTGTAATTTATCACGTAACTGTTTGTTGATATCTGTCATCAAAGAAAAATCATCATAACAATAATGATATATCCACTTCATGATTTGATCAGCCCGAAAAGGTTTTTCACCTATTTTGACAAAAAAATCCCGTAGTTTTTGTCGATTAAAATCCAGCAAGTTGATTTTTTTGTTAGTCGGTTTGATAGTCTGCAGTGTGCTTTCAGATGGGATTATGCTGACAGGAATATCTGATAACGAAACAGAATACGGTCTTAATTGAGACATAAAAAATGAGCGCCTTTTTTAAAAAATAGATCACAGAATGTTTATCTTTTAAATAAATGATTTTATCTGGAAAAAATTTCGTCAAATTTAAAAAAATAAGCAATCTCACGTTCAGCAGATGCAAGGGAATCTGAGCCATGAAGTGCATTGTCTGTCAGGCTGTCTCCAAAATCTGCACGAAGGGTTCCTGCTAAGGCTTTTTTAGGATCGGTTTCACCCATGATTTCACGATTTCGTTTGACTGCATTTTCGCCTTCAAGAACTTGGATCATAACTGGGCCTGATGTTATTGATTGAATTAAATTCGTAAAAAAATCGCGATTCTTGTGCTCTACGTAAAAACCTTCTGCTTGCTCTATCGTTAGAAGTAGCATTTTTGCTGAAATTATTTTCAATTTCGCTGTTTCAAAACGGGTATAAATTGCGCCGATTACATTTTTAGTAACCGCTTTCGGCTTGATGATAGAAAAAGTACGTTCTACTGCCATAGAAAATTCCTGATGATTGAGCTGATTTTTTATATCATATAAAGATAATTCAAAAAGATTAGCATAGGTTAAAATGAAAACCTTCTTTTATCAAAGTGAATCGAACTTAAGTTTTTAATTTTGAGATCTAGCTCTCTTTTTTTTAATTTAAAGCCTCAATTTTGAGTCAAAATAATACCGATTAAAGTCATCACAGGAGTTAAATCCCAGCATCGGAGTGTTCAGCGTTTAATTATTGCGATTTTTTGGTTGCGTTGGATTAACTGCTTGTAGGGCAATATGATAAAATTGAATTATTTTTATCATAAATAAACATATTGAATACATTATCGTTTATTTCATATCAATTTATAGAAAAATTGGAGTTTAAAAATGTACTTCAGTACTGGAACACTTATATTGACTGTAATGATTTTTTTATCATGTACTAATGCGAATGCGTGCGACGTGAAAGTTGCACCACAGAAGTCCCTTGAAAAAGGGTAAGGTTGATCCGAAACCTTATTGCCACTTACTCGGTGCAAGAGGAGTAATTCTCTTGTGCTAAGCGAGAATGAAAGCCTAACTAAAGTATTAAGCTGAATAAGAAATAGGGGCAAGGCAAAACTGAAATGGGTTGAATAAAGTGAATCTCCGTTATTAAAATGTCGTAAGCAAGTAAAACACGAAATCAGATGTGACGTGTTATGGGGAAGTTTAACGACAGTTAGAAACGGGTAAAGAAGAGTGTTCGTTCTTTACGACGGATCCCGTTCCCCGGCATAGAGGAGGCAGCCCACTCAATGTATCTTCATGGTGTGAAACACGGTAACCCCATTAATCTTTTAGTGTTGATGTAAATACTAAGAGACAGTGGGCATAAGACGTTCCAAAAAGCGAAGGCAATCAGCCGAAAGGCAACTGGAAATCATAACAGGATTGATAGAGGTAATTACTTTACTCTGAAAAGAGGCTGACGTGGAACGGGTGACTTACCCATATAATCCTTTACCAAGGTTATGAATTGATTTAGAAGAGTTAGATGCCTATGGCAAACGTAATAAATCAAAACTATGAACAACAACTGGAATGGCATGCTATTAACTGGCGTGTTGTGACAGCCATGATTAATAATCTAAGGCAAAGAATATATAGGGCTTCAGCAACAGGTGACTTAAAGAAAGTCAGAAATCTGCAAAAACTCATGATGAAATCAAGAGCTAACCATCTTCTGGCTATCAGGAAAGTCACTCAGGTCAATCGGGGAAAACACACGGCTGGAGTAGATAATCAGGTAATTAATGACCATAAAGGACGAGAACATCTTTATAAGTTATTAAGCCAAACAACTTCAGAAAAGGTTTATCCAGTAAAACGAGTTTACATAGCAAAAAAGAATGGAAAAAAACGCCCTCTTGGGATCCCAACCATTCTCGACCGCTGTAGACAAGCGATAGTTAAATCGGCGCTGGAACCTTATTGGGAAGCAAAATTTGAACCAGTCAGCTACGGATTTAGACCGGGGCGAAGTGCCCATGACGCAATACAAAAAATTTTCTGTATTGCCAGAGCACGAGGGACACGGCACTGGGTACTAGATGCAGATATTAAAGGCGCATTTGACAACATTGACCATAATTTTCTCATAAAAAAAATCGGGGGATTCCCCGAAAGAAACATGATTAAACAATGGTTACAAGCCGGTGTGCTGGAACATGGCAACTATATACCCAATGTTGCAGGTACTCCGCAAGGCGGGATTATCAGTCCACTACTGGCCAATATTGCACTCCACGGAATGGAGACCTTACTGGGTATTCAATACTGGAAAAACGGCACGCCAAAACAAGGGCAACCTTATGCAGTAGTTCGTTATGCGGATGATTTTGTCGTATTCGGTAAATCCCGTGAAGAGTGCGAAACTGCCAAAATAAAGTTGCAAATTTGGTTAGCTTAGAGAGGGTTAGCTCTTTCTGAAGAAAAAACCAGTATCAAACACTTGAAGGAAGGATTCGACTTCCTGGGATTTAATATACGACATTATGACAATCGCCACAGAAAACGGGGATATATATTGTTAACGAAGCCCTCAAAGGAGTCGATGAAAAGGTACAAACAGCAAATGAGAATGACCTGGAAAGGTATTATCGGTATGCCGACACAAGAAGGAATAAGACAACTGAATGCCAAGATAATAGGATGGTGTAATTACTATCGTATTGGTGCTTCAAAAAGAACATTCAGTGCATTAGACCAATGGATGTGGATCCGCCAACGTAGATATTTGTATCGACGTCATCCCAATAAACACTGGTGGTGGCGAAGAAAACACTACTTAGGCAAGATACCAGGTAGAGAAGACTATTCAGTATTTATGGATAAATCAACCGGTGGATTTCTTTGGAAGCATGCATGGACAAAAATACAGCGTCATTGGCTAGTTCCAAAAAATGCTTCCCCCGACAATCCGGAATTGCGTGACTATTGGCGTAATAGGCAGGCACGTAAACAGCCTTTTATTTACGGTGTCAAAGTTAACCTCTATAAGCGACAGAAAGGTTATTGTCCTCTCTGTGATCAAGAGTTGGACAATGGTGAACAATTGCATGTTCATCATATTCAGCCTAAAGCTGAAGGGGGTGACAACAAGCTGGCTAATCTAAGATTGTTACATGCTAATTGCCACAGACAATTACATAGCAAAAAAGGAAAAATGTTGAAGTGAGTAAGTTGCGTGAGCCGTATGCGGGGTAACTCGCACGTACGGTTCTTGAGGGAGTGGGCACTTGCGGCCTGCTTACCTAATCAACGTGAGCCTGTCAGCGACTTGTTTCCTGAATAGAATAGCGTCATTCGAGAACGATCCCGAAGTCACTAAAAAAACGTGAGTGGCTTCTTTATCTGCTTCCAATACGCCAATCATTTCCCTTGCCACTGCGATTCCAACCTGTTCTGTTTTCCAGTGTTTACATTGTGCAATGGCTTTCATGCCGTCCTTTTGCAGGATAATATCTTTCACGTTGTCTAGACCGTACTTTGTCGTTTGGGCTTCAAACCCTTTGCTTTTGAACAACTCCCTGACAAATTCCTCAAACTCACGCCAAGAGAGCGTTCGGATAAACTCCAAAGTTTCTTTGCTTTGCGTGGCTTGCCTAATAACGCCAGTGAACATGGTTTGTTGCTTATATCGGTACAGGGAGGTTGTTGCATAGAGGGCGATCAGATATAGCGTGATGGCGTGAATCAAGCCTACTATAAAATAGCCATAGGCATTTATGTGATCGCGGTTGAAGTAGGTATTAATGATGTTTTCACTACGAAATATCGCCAGTGCATCTCTAACCTCAAAAACACCGTAATGAACTATAAGCCGTGCAAAAACATAGTCATAGCCCATAAAAAATATTGCTAATATCGTAATGATAATAATAGGTATCGTCATATACGGATTTAAAAAAGGAGATTTTATTTTAACGTTGATTGTCGCCCACTCAGGGTTCCCTTTTTTGTAAAGCCGAACGACTTTCGCATACGGGGATAGGGTTATCACCCCCAAGTAAGGGATCACCAATCCAATCAATAAAACGATAAAGTGAAAATCCATGAAAACAGCACCCGCGATATAAAGAGCACACAGAAACAGATGTATATTCAGTGGCGGTGTTTTCTTCCTGTAACGTCTTCTTTTCATTTTTTACCTTGATTTTATTGCATGAACGTCAGTGTTTGAAAAGTCAACCTAGCACTCGCATCGATCACATGTATGCCTTCATTGGTGATTATTTGTTGCCCGTTCATGTATTGAATATATTCCGTTCCTAGCACAGTCCTCATATCCGCAGAAGCGACTTTACTGTATGTTTTTGCTAGCAAATAGGTGAGTGAATATCCTATGAAAAGCAGTTTTCACATTGCTGTTGCGGATAATGCGGTGAACAATACCGTGCTGGTGATTAAGTGTTCAATTGGCATAATCACCTTCGTTTTCATCGCAACTCATGTCAAATACGGACCACATAAGACCCGATGATGTATTATGCTTTTTCAGCAGCATGGAACACGGCATAGTTGAAAGGCTTACTTTCATTATAGTTTCCTGACTCCCATCCAAAAAATAAAAGTCTTTTATTTTTTGGTTATCTAGGTTCAGTTCGTTTCTCACTATCAACAATTCATCACTTTTTTTACTGAATCCAGTAAAATCCTGATATTTGCTGTTCGCGTAAGCCAATTCGGTATTGCGGGTATTTGTGTTTGCCCCGCAGCCCGTTAACAACAGACAAACAACACCGCATATAACCGTTAAATTAGATCGGATGCCTAACTTCACTCAATAATCCCTTCATGTAGAGCTTTTTAAACTCGCTCGCTTTTATCTCCCACCAGTCATTTTCATCTAACTTTTTGTAATTTATGTCATTATCAAAAATCAGAGTTGGATAAATAAGAATAAGTTCGTCTTCCACCAACCACGCCTGACTATGCGTTTCGATGCCAATGTGCTTCGCTATCGAAAACGCATCTAAGGTGTATGTCACGGCATGGCTGAACGAGTGATTTTCCTTGTTCCCGTAAGTGTCTTTTACTTTCATCGAATGTAAGGCGGACTGACTATATTCTGAGAGTTTTTGGTAGAAGTCTGAATGTTTACCCTGTTCTGTAAAAGACATGATTGAACCGACTTTGGAAATTTCCACAAAATCATTTACATTCACAATACCCAGTGATTGTGAGCGAAAAAAGAATATTGGGATCATTAAATCAATCCCCATAAATTTACCAAACCCAGCCCCAACACATGATATTTTTGTATTGGTTTTCCAGTCGTCATAGACGTTCAGAGCGTCTTTATACCTTTCCACCAGATTTTTATTACTGGTTTTAAAGGTTAATGAAATCATTGTTACTTCTCTCCTTTTTTTTGAGCATCACCCATTATATTTAATCCCAAGCGTCCAAAATCAAAATCCTCTTTAAAAAATGGGATGTTAATCGCGGTTTCCATGTAGCGACTGATAATGTTTTTTGTCGGCAATAAGCCCCTCAATTCTTTCGGTGTACCCACTGGATTTTCCCAATAGCGAGAATCCCAAGAATTATCTCTGTTGTCTCCCATGACAAAAACATACCCGTCTGGAACGTGCCAAGTGGTGTATATAGGCTCAATAAACGGTTTATTCCTGTCGGTCATATATTGATATGTTTTACCGTCACGATCTTGTATTCCTTCGTATATTATATTGAAATTGTTTTTTTCTTTTTCAATTCTAACGGGTTTTCTGTTAACCAGTATTTCTTTGTTCGTATTAAAAGAAACGGTATCCCCCGCAACTCCAACGATGCGTTTAACATAAATAAAGCTAGGAAACGCAGAAGGATGAAATATCACCACATCTCCCCTGTATAGCTTGTCACGGCGGTCTTTGTAGGGTAAGGAGAGCGTTAAATCGCCCGAATGGATGGTTGGAGACATTGAGGCTGTCGGCACAATGTAAAAATCAAGAAAGAATGATTTAACGATGCTTACAACTGCCATGCAAACTAATAGTGCGATAGAAAAAAAATGTATTTTCTTTTTTTTCAGGTAACGCCTCATTTCAAATAGGATCACCGCAACGGCAAGCACATACATGAGAATATTTTTCAGTTGATGATTCAATCATACGATAGTACCGAATAGTTTTTTGTTTTCTGGCGGTTTACCGCTTAATCTTCGCCCTTAATGATTAGATTTCTATGTTTTGCGTAGTCAACAATATATTCAATATATTTGATGAAAAAAGTTAATATCACAGGCTTTAGGTGGATTAGATTAAGCGTTCTGATTTTTCCATTATTCTCCAGCGTCAGTGAAAAATTCCTCGCATCCTCATGTGTAGAGGCTCGAATGATATTCGGGATCTCGCGCTTAATTGGCAGCATGAAGTAGGAATAGCAACAAATTGGAGGCACAAAAGCCAGAACCAGTGTGGTGCTTTTCGCCATAAACTCAAAAATAGGCACATGAAAAATCGTACCCACACAGTATAATATCAGCGCAATATAGAATATCTGACGGGAAATGACTCTCGCGGTTGGGATAGACCAAAACGCCCCATACGAAAAAACAAATAATAAAAAATACATTTTCAAAACTTTCATGTTATTCACTCCACCACTCAGGGGAAATCAAATTGTGACCGTCCACTTGCCATCCGTGCTTAATCAGGTTTCTTTTGGTGTGGGTTGGTTTATCAAAAAACAGCGACATTTCAATAACTCTTTGTTTTTCAGATTTATTTTCAGTTAAACTTACCAGCCAGATATACTTAAGCGCCATGTTGTAGGGCGTAGGGTGTCTGTCACCGCTGATAGTGTCCACTTAAATTTTAATGGGGACACTATCAGCGCTGGATTGACGATGATCTGATAAACGTCCCACACTAGGCGCTTCCGTGTAACTTGCTATTTTTTCGACAAAAAACGGTGCTTTCAGGGTGTTAAACCGTTTCGTATGTTCTGATGCCGTCCACAACCTTATCTCTCTCATGTTTTTTTCCAAATGAAAAGTTTAGCGCAGCAGCCTCTAAACGCTTGATACTCCGTTTGTCGTATTGTTGAGTCGTTACCACGCTGGCATGACCCAGAGCTTCTTTCACTGTCAGTATATCTTCGCCATTTTCCAGTAGTAATGAAGCGTAGGAGCGCCGTAAATCATGCGGTGTGAATGATTTAAGTGACAGTTTTGTAACGAGTTGTTTAATAATAAAGCCAATTCCGTTTGTGGTAAGCCTGTCACTGGTTACATCATCGTTTTTTCTGATCCGAGTAAATAGTGGTCCACTATGATCGCCCCTCACCGAGTCTACCCACAGACACATTCGCTTAGCCGTTTCAGGCGGCATATAGTTGATCCGCTCCTTGTTGCCTTTCCCGTGTATGTCGATTTTGTTATTTTCAAAATCAATATGGTCTATATCGAGGTCAGCCACTTCTGAACGCCTCAACCCACAGCCGAACATGAGCGATATGAGCGCAGCATCCCGTATCGCAGCTCCCGTAGTCTGAATATCCAAAAAAGTAAAAAGCTGTTTAATTTCAGCACATTCCAGCATTCTACCCCGACTTATCCGTGCGCCCCTAATTCTCTTTATGTTTTTTACATCATGGTAATTGTCTGCATCCATCAGTCGTGACGCTCTGGCTTCTTCGGCAACCCCTTTAATAGCACAGAGAATGAGGTTAATGGTATTTGGGGCTTTGTGTTCGTTCAGTAGCCGTTGGAGAACCACCTGTATCATATCCCTCGTCAGCGAGGACCAGTCAAAATGCAACGGTTCGTTGCACCCGAACATCGAAGAAACGCTAGTCAGACAGGAACGCATCGTTTTTTGGCTCTTCTTCGATCTCAACCGTAACAAATAACTCAGTGCAGGATTGTTCGGTGATTTCGTTTCGTTTTTTACATGGCCGATTGTTGTTACAGCATCACATAAAATCAACTCATTCATAACGCTCTCCGTGAACCCGAAATCTTCACTCGAAAAAAAGAAAATTTTTGCCGTATAAATTCTCTAAAATTCCTCTACTACCCCCCTAAAACGCTCATAGAATTTTCCTTACTGTATTAAACGGTTCATTTACTCAGTAAATATATCTATGTTAAGATAGATTCCATTTAAACGAGTAAATTGACTATTTTTAGGGAGGCGGTGTGCTACTCGGCTATGCGAGAGTGTCTACAGACGATCAAAATTTACATTTACAACTCGATGCACTCAATCTGGCTGGATGCGAAAAAATCTTCGAAGACCGTTTCAGCGGAGCGAAATCAGAACGCCCTGGTTTGCAAAATATTTTAGATTATGCCCGCTCTGGCGATACTATCGTCGTCTGGCGTTTAGATCGCTTCAGCCGTTCGCTCAAAGATTTGATTGACATCGTGACTCTTTTGGGATCAAAAGAGATTGGTCTAAAAAGTCTTCAGGAAGCCATCGATACTTCATCGAGCTCTGGTAAGCTCATTTTTCATCTCTTCGGGGCTTTGGCAGAATTTGAGCGAAACCTTATCAGAGAAAGAACTCAGGCGGGCCTCAAAGCGGCTCGTGCTCGAGGTCGGCACGGAGGGAGACCCAAAGCCTTGAGTCAAGATAAACAAGCTCTGTCGGTGAAGCTGTACGATGATAAAAAGCATACGGTTTATCAGATTTGCGAAATGATGGGGATTTCAAAGCCGACGCTGTATAAATATATCGAGGCTGCTAAAGGCAATCAATGAGGTATGCAGATTTAAAAACAGATCCTCGGGTTCTTATGGCCAAGATGATGTTAAGCGTGTTTTTGAATAACCAAATCAACCCCTTCATTCAGTAGTTCATTGATTGAAACCCCTTGCGCCTGCGCTGTCACAGTAAGTGCTTTATGTCGCTCAGGGGTCAATCGGGTGGTTACCTTACCTTTAAAGGTTTTGTAAGGATTTACCCCATCTTTAGAGCATTCATCAAAAAAAATCGCCAGTGATTTTGTGCCCTCTTTTTTTAATTCTTCCACGCTGTAAGCGTAAAAATCAGCCCCTCCATTGAGGCCGATAAACTCACCGCGAAACATTTCGATCTCAGGGTCAAAGTTGATGACGGCAACATGGCCCTCAATTTTAAGTGTATTGTTCATGGTCTGATTCCTAAGCTATCTAGCCACACCCGAATGGAATTAACTGCCCCTTTGTCAGTAGTTGGTTTTGGGTGGGGTCTATGAAAGATTTTTTTTTGTTTTTTTAGCAATACGGCAATCCTCGAGCCTTCTCTTTCGTGAACTTCTGCACCAAGAGCGATGAAAAGAGATTCAATATCTTTCCATTTTATCGATCCGTTCACCGGACGGGCGAACACATCTGATAGTATTTTTTGGTGTCGTTTGTTCATGTGTTTATAGTATCACAATTTGATATCATTCAAAGCATTTTTTGTGTCATTTTTCTATATATATTTTAAATTATCAGTAATTTTGTTATTAAAGTTTTTATCTGTTTTAATTATTTTATAGATAGATTGAAGCAATCTTGCAGATATATATCAGCAATATAGTAACAATCTTGTTATTAGTATTTTTATATGTCTTAATGATTTTTCAGATGAATTGCAGCAATCATGCAGCATGATAAAAAGGAAAAACCTATGGCGTGGATTATTGCTTTTATCTCACAAAAAGGCGGTGTGAGTAAAAGTACTCTGAGCAGAGCATTAGCAAGAGAAGCCACAGAGGGAGGATTGCGCACAAAGATTGCCGATCTAGATATTGAGCAAGATACTTCTGTTCAATGGCACAGGAGACGTTTAAAAGCGAATATTCACCCTCGGGTTTCTGTAGAGGCATTTTCAACCGCCGCTCACGCCCTTTCAGTCTCAGAAGACTATGATTTACTTATCCTTGACGGCCCCGCTCGAGCCAGTAAAGGAACGCTCGAAATATCTCAGGTAGCTAATCTCGTTGTACAACCTACAGGGGCTTCTTTAGACGATCTTGTTCCTGCTATTAAAGTGTTTCATGGATTGGTAAAAGCAGGCATTCGAAAAGACAAACTCGTTTTTGCTTTAGGTCGAATAGGTACTGATTCTGAAGAGACTGATGCAAGAGCTTATATCGCAGAAGCGAGTTATGAAGTGTTAGAAGGTTGTTTGTTTGAAAGGCCTGCTTATAGACAAGCTCAAAATAAGGGTTATTCAGTAACAGAAACCCGTTATAAAGGACTTAATGAGAAAGCAGATCAATTAATTCAATCCTTAATTAATAAGGTAGGTGAGTATGGCTGATTTTTCAAAAATGAAACGAAAAGGATTGGGAACTCCGCCTTCTTTTGACGAAGCGGCGACTAGTTTGAATTCATCTGAAATAGCGCCTGATCCTACCTTAATTAAAAAATTTTCTTATGTAAGAAGAGATGCAAGAAGGACTAGAAGAACAAACCGAACGCTTCCTTTTGCGACGCGTGTGAGTCCTGAATTTGATGCTGAACTCCGTGATATAGCGGAAGAAAAAAATTTAAAATTGGTGGAGTTACTTGAAGAAATGTTATCTGCATATAAGAAACAAAACAATTTATAAAAAATTTCGTTAATTGAATTTAAAAAAAGAGAAAAATGTGACTGAAATATTAATAACCATCACTAAAAAATGAATCTCAATTTTATTATTAAAAATAATACTCAAATTTTATTTAATTATTTTTCTTTTTTTTATCAAAAATCATTTTTTGAATATCTTTTAATGTCACTTTTATACCTGCGCTTTCAAGTGCAGATTTAATATCTTCTGAAACGTACCCTTTATTTAAAGCTAATTTGATTATTTGCGCCTTTAAATTTTCCAAGACATCGTCTTTATTTAGTCTTATCTTTTTGAGGTCAGGTAATTCCTCTAGCATCTCTTTTGCTTTTTCAACTTGTTCGACCGTATAATATTTCTTAGAAGTCATTTCGTTTTTTCCGTTAAAAAGAAACACATTTTACCTGGTTTTTTATTTCATACTCATTGCTTATTTTTTACCACTCAAATCATACTCACTTCCCGCCTGATTATTTCAATTTCTTCGCTATAAATCTTTTTATTTTTAATAAATTTTTATCTATTAAATAAATATTTAACATTTAAAATGTTTACATAAAACTGATTTAAACTCAATCATAACGACAAAAATTTCACCTGTACAGAAGATGTATTTTACCTTCATGACATTATAAAAAAATTAAGCCATAATATCAAAATTGCTATTTAACAAAAGGATAAGATATGTTTTGAAGCACCGCTTGCAAGCAACCGGCCCTTCAAAACTCTTGGTCAGGGCTTCACCCCGACACCCCAATTAAGAAAGAATTCTTATTTACTCCATAGAAAATAACGCCATGAGCCAAAGTGAAAAACGAAAAAGAACGGCCCTTATTCCCAGTATTCGTTGCTTTCCAGAAGAAAAAGAGCATCTCAAAGAGAAAGCCCAATCGGCAGGTTTGAATTTAAGTACTTACCTCATTCGCTGTGGGTTAAATCGCAGAATAAAAACTCACTTTGATCCGGAATTAGTGATGGAATTGAGTCGATTAGGGTCTCTACAGCAACGTCTTTTTGATGAAGGGAAAGGGGTTATAAGCGAAGAATATGCACAAGTTTTCGTGGCTATCCAGGAAGCTATTTTAACCTTAGGGCGGGCAGAATAAATGATTGTGGGTAAGGCAAAAAAACGGAGGGATGGAAAATCAAGTTTTCTCACTTTATTGGCCTATACGACGACTCGTGATGACCATCATCATGATGACGTGATTGATCCAGAGAGCCAAAAAGCCCGTTTATCTCAATCAAAAGAAGCCATTTTTGAACGCTTAATGGGTTACATTCATCGCAACGGAGATGCGGATAAAAGCCTTATCACTGAGAGATTTCCTGATGGTCGGCATCAGGTTCTTTTTGATCAGGTTTTATGCGAAACGAATACACTGAGCGTGGCCACAGCGGCGGTAGAAATGTAAGCGGTGGCTTTAAAAAATACGCGTTGTAAAGATCCCGTTTATCACTTTTTTTTATCCTGGCCGGAGACGGACTCTCCGACGGTAGAGCAAATTTTTGAAAGTGCGCGTCATAGTCTTGATGCATTAGGGATGTCTGAACATCAGTATGTCACGGCCATTCATAGAGACACAGATCACCTTCATTGTCATGTTGCCGTGAATCGGATCCATCCTGTGACTTATAAAGTTGCCGATGATGCCTATGATATTTCTAAATTACATAAAGCCAGTAGAGAAATGGAATTAAAGTATGGCTGGACGAGAACTCATGGGTGCTATGTGATTAACGACCATCATCAGGTTGTTCGTTCGTACTCTCATCAAAAACCCATGCCTATTGAGGCTAAGAAACTGGAATATTATTCAGATAAGGAAAGCTTTTATGGTTATGCGGTGCGTGAATGTCGTGAAGAGATTTCAAAGATTCTGGGAGAAAAAAACCTCTATTGGGAGCGATTCCATGCTGTTTTGATTAGGGCGGGACTGGAACTGAAAAAGAAGGACCGAGGTTTGGCTATTTATGATCGCGTACATCCTGAACAGACTCCTTTGAAGGCCAGCAGTTTACATCCTCAACTCACTCTTTCGAAATTAGTGCCTCGCCTTGGCGAATTTGAAAGTGCGCCCCGAGTGATGGAATTTAAAAATGAACAAGGGGAGGTGACCTTAACAAACTATATGGTGAGTTCACATTATGATGATCGACTTCATTTGCGTGATCATCAAGCTCGAATGACTCGCCGATTAGAACGTGCTGAGGCCCGAGAAGAGTTAAAATTGCGTTATCAACATGACAAAAAAGAAGCGAAATGCCCTTCTTTTGACGCAAAAAATCGTTTCAGAACTCTTTCCATGACCTTTCGTTTCCGAAGAGCCCATGTGTGTGTTGCGGTGCGCGATCCTTTAATGAGAAAACTGGCCTATCATGTGTTGGCTTTTGAGCGAGAAAAAGCGATGGCCGAGTTGCGTTTAAAATTAAAGGAAGAGCGGGAGAACTGGTATCGTTCTCCAGAAAATAGGCGACTGTCTTATCGTGTTTGGGTGGAACAGCAGGCGTTAAAAGGGGATAAAGCGGCCATTAGCCAGTTAAGAGGGTGGGCTTACCAAGCGAAGCGGGATGAGCGCACGGCTTACCTCAGTGATACGGTCATTGAATGTGCCGTTTCAGATGATATTGCGCCGGTTGAGCTCAAAGGCTATACCCATCATATCCACCGTGACGGGGCGATTGTATACAAAAAGGAAGGAATCACCCAAATGATTGACCGAGGGGAAACCATTGAGATGGCCAGACCGTTTGAAAACGAGGGGGACAATATGGTGGCGGGGTTACATTTGGCAGAGCAAAAAAGTGGAGAGAAACGGGTTTTCTCGGGTCCGCGGGAGTACGTTGAGAAAGCGTGTTCGTTGGTTCGAGATTTCAATGAAATGGGTCAGACTGCCTTGAGGTTAACAGACCCTATTCAGCAGAAACGGGTCTGTGAAATGCGGTCTCAAGATAAACCCGCTCCCATTGTATTTGATTCTCCGAATTTGACTCCCTGAGCGCATCGCCCCTTTTTATTTTTATCATTTGTTGGAAATGGGTTGTTGTTTGTTGATATTTCGTTAAAAATGGGCAGAGATAGCGTATTTATCGGGCGGTATATTTGATAACAATTTGAAAGGATAAAGGATGAATAAAACTGAGTTAATTGAGCAAGTCCGAGACAAGTCTGGCCTGACGAAGGCGCAATCAACCGAGGCGGTCACCGCTGTTTTTTCGAGTATTATCGAAGCATTGGGGAAAAAAGAGCCGGTGCAAATCATCAGATTTGGGACTTTTAAAGTCCGCCATCGCAAAGAGCGGATATCTCGTAATCCCAAAACGGGTGAAAAAATCAAAACCCCTGCTCGTGAAGTCGCTGTGTTTTCTGCGGGGAAAAGTCTGAAAGACTCCGTTCATTTACAAGCGCCCAAACAAACTAAAGTGGCTAAAAAATCAAAAAGCGGAGCGAAGAAAAAGTCATCGTCCTTGTCATCTAGGAAAAAGTGACTTCCATGAAAATGTTTCTGCCGCACGACGCTTTGTTTAAGCAGTTTTTGGGAGATATTGCCCTCGCCCGCAATTTTTTTGAAGTGCATCTTCCGGCGGATGTTTTGAGTCAAGTCTGCCTGTCTTCGTTGAAAAGGGTGTCGGGTTCTTTTGTTGAGCCGACTTTGAAGCAATCTCATTCCGATATGGTGTATTCGTTTGAAACCCCGACGGGAAAGGACGGGTATTTATATTGTTTGCTGGAGCACGTGCGACGTGAAAGTTGCACCACAGAAGTCCCTTGAATCAGGGTAAGGTTGATCCGAAACCTTATTGTCACTTTCTCGGTGCAAGAGGAGTAATTCTCTTGTTCTAAGCGAGAATGAAAGCCTAACTAAAGTATTAAGCTGAATAAGAAATAGGGGCTAGGCAAAATTGAAATGGGCTGAATAAAGTGAATCTCCGTGATTAAAATGTCGTCAGCAACGAAAACACGAAATCAGATGTGACGTGTTAAGGGGAAATTTAACGACAGTTAGAAACGGGTAAAGAAGAGTGTTCGTTCTTTACAACGGATCCCGTTCCCCGGCATAGAGGAGGCAACCCATTCAATGTATCTTCATGGTGTGAAACACGGTAACCCCATTAATCTCTTCATGTTCATGTAAATATGAAAGAGACAGTGGGCATAAGACGTTCCAAGAAGCGAAGGCTATCATCCGAAAGGGAACGGGAAATCATAACAGGATTGATAGAGGTAACTACCTCACTCTGAAAAGAGGCTGACGTGGAACGGGTGACTTACCCATAGGATCCTTTATTAAGATTATGAATTGATTTAGAAGAGTTAGATGTCAATGACAAACGTAATAAATCAAAACCATGAACAACTGGAATGGCACGCCATCAACTGGCGTGTTGTGACAACCATGATTAATAATCTAAGACAAAGGATATATAGGGCTTCAGCAACAGGTGACTTAAAGAAAGTCAGAAATTTGCAAAAACTCATGATGAAATCAAGAGCTAATCATCTTCTGGCTATCAGGAAAGTCACACAGATCAATCGGGGAAAACACACAGCTGGAGTAGATAATCAGGTCATTGATGACCATAAAGGACGAGAACACCTTTATAAGTTATTAAGCCAAACAACTTCAGAAAAGATTTATCCAGTAAAACGGGTCTACATAGCAAAAAGAATAGGAAAAAGCGCCCTCTTGGGATCCCAACTATTCTCGAACGATGTAAACAAGCGATAGTTAAATCAGCGCTGGAACCTTATTGGGAAGCAAAATTTGAACCAGTCAGTTACGGATTTAGACCAGGACGAAGTGCTCATGACGCAATACAAAAAATTTTCTGTATTGCCAGGGCACGGGGGACAAGGCATTGGGTACTGGATGCAGATATTAAAAGCGCATTTGACAACATTGACCATAATTTTCTCATAAAAACAATCGGGGGATTTCCCGAAAGAAACATGATTAAAAAATGGCTACAAGCCGGTGTGCTGGAACATGGCAACTATATACCCAGTGTTGCAGGTACTCCATAAGGAGGGATTATCAGTCCACTACTGGCCAATATTGCACTCCACGGAATGGAAACCTTGCTGGGTATTCAATACTGGAAAAATGGCAAGCCAAAACAAGGCCAACCTTATGCAGTAGTGCGCTATGCGGATGATTTTGTTGTATTAGGTAAATCCCGTGAAGAATGCGAAACAGCTAAAATAAAGTTGCGAAGTTGGTTAGCACAGAGAGGGTTAGCCCTTTCGGAAGAAAAAACCAGTATCAAACACCTGAAGGAAGGATTCGACTTCTTGGGATTTAATATACGACATTATGAAAATCGCCACAGAAAGCGGGGATATGTGTTGTTAATGAAACCGTCAAAGGAGTCGATTAAAAGGTACAGACAGCAAATGAGAATGACCTGGAAAAGGATCATTGGCATGCCGACAAAAGAAGGCATAATGCAGCTGAATGAAAAAATAATAGGATGGTGTAATTACTATCGTATTGGTGCGTCAAAACAGACATTCAGTGCAATAGACCAATGGATGTGGATTCGCCAATGTAGATATCTGTATCGACGTCATCCCAATAAACATTGGTGGTGGCGAAGAAAACACTATTTAGGCAAGATACCAGGTAGAGAAGACTATTCAGTATTTATGGATAAATCAAACGGTGGATTTCTCTGGAAGCATGCATGGACAAAAATACAGCGTCATTGGCTAGTTACCAAGAATGCTTCCCCCGATAATCCTGAATTGCGTGATTATTGGCGTCATAGGCAGGCACGTAAGCAGCCTTTTATTTACGGTGTCAAAGTTAACCTCTATAAGCGACAGAAAGGTTATTGTCCTCTCTGTGATCAAGAGCTGGACAATGGTGAACAATTACATGTTCATAATATTCAGCCCAAAGCTGAAGGGGGTGATAACAAGCTAGCTAATTTAAGATTGTTACATGCTAATTGCCACAGACAATTACATAGCAAAAAAGGAAAAATGTTGAAGTCAGTAAGTTGCGTGAGCCGTATGCGGGGTAACTCGCACGTACGGTTCTTGAGGGAGTGGGCACTTTCGGCCTGCTTACCTAATCAGAGCAAACCTGAAAAACTGATGGCGTTTAGGCTTTTGAGGTATGCGGTGGCAGCCATGCAACGGCACCTGGAGCAGGGCAACGACACCTTGCCGGTGGTCGTGCCAGTTATTCTACCATGGAGAAACGAGTCCTTACCCGTACAGTCTGGATTGGTTCGATTATTTTGATGACAAAGAAGCCGCGCGGAGATTAGATTCTGAGCCTTTTACTTTGGTAGATGTGACGGTTATTCCCGAAGAAGACATTCTGAAGCATGGGATGATTGCCTGGCTTGAACTGGTCCAGAAACTGGTCCGAGTTCGTGACATGATGGACATCGCGCCTTATCTTATTCGTCTGGATAAGCGTTTCCCGTTAAACGATGACCTGTTTAAAAGTTTGTTGTATTATCTCTTTCAAGAGGGAGAAACGGCCTCTCGCCCGTTATTTTTTGAGGCCCTTTCTTCGACCACTCAACGGGAGAATGTGATGACGATAGCAGAAGAGCTGAGAAAGGAAGGCTTAGAAGAAGGTTTAAAACAGGGGATACAGCAGGGTAAAGAAGAGGGCCTGAAACAGGCTACCCTGACCATCGCCAAAAAGCTGATGGCCGATGGAGAAAGTCCAGAAAAAATCCAAAAATATACGGGGCTACCTGTGGAAGACATCGCTCGGTTATTTCATTGATGAGGCTTCATAAAAAAGCGCATGAACTCCATCCCCTTTGAAAAAACGCTGACCTTAGGCCCCAGAAGGTCAGAAAGCAAAACCCCCTGTTTGATGAATCCACGTAGGGGCGCTTCTCCCTGTGCACCCCTTATTGCCTTAAAAAAGAAACCGAAGCAAAAAGAGCCAGAGAAAGTGGCTGAGACCAAACGTCTTCCGTTAGTTTCCCCTAAAGTCAAAAAAAAACCGCACAAGCAGCCTAATGTCTCTTTTGAGCATGCAGTAGAGACCCTTTCTGCTTATTGGCCCGCCTTGTTTGGTCATGGGCTCAAATTAATGAAAATAGACCTCCTTGAGGATTTGTATGAGGACATCAACACACAGGAGTTACCGCTTTCAAAAAAAGGGCTCCGCCGCTGCATTAGAGCGATAGCGCGCTCTCGTGATTATCTTGAACAAGGGGTTCTGGGGGCTCAACGGTATGATAAGCACGGTCAGCCCTGTGGGCAGGTGACCGAGGAGCAATCTCAGTTTGCCCAAAAATGCCTCAAGAAAAGCTGTTTTTCTGAAGATTTGAGGGGGCCTGACCCGTGAGATTCGTCAGGGTGTTGAGTGTTCGAGTGTAATCTCTTTAGGCTCTTTGTCTGCTCTGTATTGCCCTTCGGTTATTTTTAAGGAATGACGCGCCGCTTCGAACAGGATTATTCCTCGCTCCTCGTGGGTGTAAGACAGGTCGTTACGGTGGTCCAAATTCTGTGTTATTTCACAGAGATGATGGAGTGTTTTATCGAACAGCTTGACGTTCAAAGTGCCTTTATTCTCTTGAGTGTCAGCTGTTTTTAAGCGTTGTAAAATTCCCTGTACCTCTTGTTTAAAAGCGGCTCCTTTGTGCCTGAGCTCTGGAACAACCTCACATAATGCGTCGAAATCAGGGCGTTTGAGCTCTATAAACCGGTTAATCCGCATAGGAAGCTTTGAGGACAATTTTTCCTCATCTGGAATAAAAATCGCGGCACTTCGTACCACGGCATCCTGAAATACGATGACGCCCTCCCCCTTGTTGAGGGCTTTGAGTTCCGTGAGTTCAATGTTATCGCGTTCACGAATGTGATGGGTATCGGCGTCTTCATACCGACTGCCACTGAGACTGCCTTTACGCTTAACGGAAGACAGCTCGCTGTAATACCCTTTTCCTGCGGCAGAACGAATCAGATTAAAGGTGTCCTGGGCATCCTCTAAGGCCATAAACCATTTGGTCCGCTGATTGGCGCTCACCGTCAAAAATTCGCGCATCGATTTGTCCATCATGGATTGCACATCCTGTGCGGCTATCATGAGCATGTATTGCAAAGAGCGCATTTGAGCGGCTGTTTTGTCAAGACCTGAGGCAAAATAAGCGCCCAATTCGTCAAAAATAATCGGGTAAGGAAATTTTTGAGCAAATTTTTGGCTGAGTAGCACGTCCTCTCTTTTTCCTTCTAACTGTCCGCCTAAATCTTGACTGAGCGTGTGCGACGTGAAAGTTGCACCACAGAAGTCCCTTGAAAAAGGGTAAGGTTGATCCGAAACCTTATTGCCACTTACTCGGTGCAAGAGGAGTAATTCTCTTGTGCTAAGCGAGAATGAAAGCCTAACTAAAGTATTAAGCTGAATAAGAAATAGGGGCAAGGCAAAACTGAAATGGGTTGAATAAAGTGAATCTCCGTTATTAAAATGTCGTAAGCAAGTAAAACACGAAATCAGATGTGACGTGTTATGGGGAAGTTTAACGACAGTTAGAAACGGGTAAAGAAGAGTGTTCGTTCTTTACGACGGATCCCGTTCCCCGGCATAGAGGAGGCAGCCCACTCAATGTATCTTCATGGTGTGAAACACGGTAACCCCATTAATCTTTTAGTGTTGATGTAAATACTAAGAGACAGTGGGCATAAGACGTTCCAAAAAGCGAAGGCAATCAGCCGAAAGGCAACTGGAAATCATAACAGGATTGATAGAGGTAATTACTTTACTCTGAAAAGAGGCTGACGTGGAACGGGTGACTTACCCATATAATCCTTTACCAAGGTTATGAATTGATTTAGAAGAGTTAGATGCCTATGGCAAACGTAATAAATCAAAACTATGAACAACAACTGGAATGGCATGCTATTAACTGGCGTGTTGTGACAGCCATGATTAATAATCTAAGGCAAAGAATATATAGGGCTTCAGCAACAGGTGACTTAAAGAAAGTCAGAAATCTGCAAAAACTCATGATGAAATCAAGAGCTAACCATCTTCTGGCTATCAGGAAAGTCACTCAGGTCAATCGGGGAAAACACACGGCTGGAGTAGATAATCAGGTAATTAATGACCATAAAGGACGAGAACATCTTTATAAGTTATTAAGCCAAACAACTTCAGAAAAGGTTTATCCAGTAAAACGAGTTTACATAGCAAAAAAGAATGGAAAAAAACGCCCTCTTGGGATCCCAACCATTCTCGACCGCTGTAGACAAGCGATAGTTAAATCGGCGCTGGAACCTTATTGGGAAGCAAAATTTGAACCAGTCAGCTACGGATTTAGACCGGGGCGAAGTGCCCATGACGCAATACAAAAAATTTTCTGTATTGCCAGAGCACGAGGGACACGGCACTGGGTACTAGATGCAGATATTAAAGGCGCATTTGACAACATTGACCATAATTTTCTCATAAAAAAAATCGGGGGATTCCCCGAAAGAAACATGATTAAACAATGGTTACAAGCCGGTGTGCTGGAACATGGCAACTATATACCCAATGTTGCAGGTACTCCGCAAGGCGGGATTATCAGTCCACTACTGGCCAATATTGCACTCCACGGAATGGAGACCTTACTGGGTATTCAATACTGGAAAAACGGCACGCCAAAACAAGGGCAACCTTATGCAGTAGTTCGTTATGCGGATGATTTTGTCGTATTCGGTAAATCCCGTGAAGAGTGCGAAACTGCCAAAATAAAGTTGCAAATTTGGTTAGCTCAGAGAGAGTTAGCTCTTTCTGAAGAAAAAACCAGTATCAAACACTTGAAGGAAGGATTCGACTTCCTGGGATTTAATATACGACATTATGACAATCGCCACAGAAAACGGGGATATATATTGTTAACGAAGCCCTCAAAGGAGTCGATGAAAAGGTACAAACAGCAAATGAGAATGACCTGGAAAGGTATTATCGGTATGCCGACACAAGAAGGAATAAGACAACTGAATGCCAAGATAATAGGATGGTGTAATTACTATCGTATTGGTGCTTCAAAAAGAACATTCAGTGCATTAGACCAATGGATGTGGATCCGCCAACGTAGATATTTGTATCGACGTCATCCCAATAAACACTGGTGGTGGCGAAGAAAACACTACTTAGGCAAGATACCAGGTAGAGAAGACTATTCAGTATTTATGGATAAATCAACCGGTGGATTTCTTTGGAAGCATGCATGGACAAAAATACAGCGTCATTGGCTAGTTCCAAAAAATGCTTCCCCCGACAATCCGGAATTGCGTGACTATTGGCGTAATAGGCAGGCACGTAAACAGCCTTTTATTTACGGTGTCAAAGTTAACCTCTATAAGCGACAGAAAGGTTATTGTCCTCTCTGTGATCAAGAGTTGGACAATGGTGAACAATTGCATGTTCATCATATTCAGCCTAAAGCTGAAGGGGGTGACAACAAGCTGGCTAATCTAAGATTGTTACATGCTAATTGCCACAGACAATTACATAGCAAAAAAGGAAAAATGTTGAAGTGAGTAAGTTGCGTGAGCCGTATGCGGGGTAACTCGCACGTACGGTTCTTGAGGGAGTGGGCACTTGCGGCCTGCTTACCTAATCCACTCAATGAAAAAATGCGTACTTGGCTTCGTATTGAATATTTATTAAAACAATTGCTGTATCAAAAAAATTTCAAAAATATTGCATCTGCTTTAACCTTTTTCCGCGCAGCTTCAGATTTAATAGATATACTGGAGCGCTTCGAAATTCGAGGCGATTTATTGAAAAAACTAGAACATCAACAACAAAAATTATCAAATTGGCTCTGCGCACCTAACACAGATAAAGATCTGATTGACTCTTTAATCACAAAATTAGAAGACTCTACGAACGCACTCATATCGGCACCTCGTATTCGAGATCATCTAAAAGCAGATCGCTTAATCATATCGGTTCGACAACGTTTAAGTATTGCCGGGGGATGTTGTAGCTTTGATTTGCCGGCATTACATCTATGGCTGCATTTACCTGATGAAGATCAAACTCAGTATATCGATCATATCATTCACACTTTAAAACCTTTACATCATGCACTGATGATGATTTTAGATTTCGTTCGTCAGTCTGGTTCGCTTGAGATGGTAAATAGTTCGAATGGATTTTTTAAAGGAAATACAGAAAAAGGGGAGTTATTGAGGTTACGTATTCCATTAAAACATCGTGTTTATCCAAAAATTTCGGGTCATAAAAACCGTTATGTGATTCATTTTATCCCCTTAGAGCCTGAACAGAGTCGTTCTGTAGATAATTTTTCATTTGAACTGGCGTGCTGCTAAATATGCTGAATCTGGAACAGGTTTAAAACGAAAATATTTACATACGTATGACGACGCTACGCCTTATAAGATTGGCAATCGAGTTGATTATGACGCCATTGGTCAAAAAATTATTGGAAAATAAAAAGACAGTTCAATCAAAGAAGCATTTTAAGCAAGCAGGTTAGAAATCACATTTTTTAATTTTTCTTGATCTTCTGCAAATTTACGGATGCCCTCAGAGAGTTTCTCGACAGCCATGGGATCCTGATTGTGTTGCCAGTAAAATTCAGATTCTGTAAGGGGCGTTGGCTTTTCTTTCAGGGCACCCCGAAACACTAACTTCTGCTCCACAGTACCTTGTTGCTCTGATAATTCCTGCAATAAGGCGGGTGAGATCGTTAAGCGGTCACAACCGGCCAATTCTAAAATTTCAGCTGTATTACGAAAACTAGCACCCATTACCACGGTCTCATAACCGTGTTTTTTATAATAATGATAAATTTTTTGTACAGAAAGAACACGTGCGACGTGAAAGTTGCACCACAGAAGTCCCTTGAAAAAGGGTAAGGTTGATCCGAAACCTTATTGCCACTTACTCGGTGCAAGAGGAGTAATTCTCTTGTGCTAAGCGAGAATGAAAGCCTAACTAAAGTATTAAGCTGAATAAGAAATAGGGGCAAGGCAAAACTGAAATGGGTTGAATAAAGTGAATCTCCGTTATTAAAATGTCGTAAGCAAGTAAAACACGAAATCAGATGTGACGTGTTATGGGGAAGTTTAACGACAGTTAGAAACGGGTAAAGAAGAGTGTTCGTTCTTTACGACGGATCCCGTTCCCCGGCATAGAGGAGGCAGCCCACTCAATGTATCTTCATGGTGTGAAACACGGTAACCCCATTAATCTTTTAGTGTTGATGTAAATACTAAGAGACAGTGGGCATAAGACGTTCCAAAAAGCGAAGGCAATCAGCCGAAAGGCAACTGGAAATCATAACAGGATTGATAGAGGTAATTACTTTACTCTGAAAAGAGGCTGACGTGGAACGGGTGACTTACCCATATAATCCTTTACCAAGGTTATGAATTGATTTAGAAGAGTTAGATGCCTATGGCAAACGTAATAAATCAAAACTATGAACAACAACTGGAATGGCATGCTATTAACTGGCGTGTTGTGACAGCCATGATTAATAATCTAAGGCAAAGAATATATAGGGCTTCAGCAACAGGTGACTTAAAGAAAGTCAGAAATCTGCAAAAACTCATGATGAAATCAAGAGCTAACCATCTTCTGGCTATCAGGAAAGTCACTCAGGTCAATCGGGGAAAACACACGGCTGGAGTAGATAATCAGGTAATTAATGACCATAAAGGACGAGAACATCTTTATAAGTTATTAAGCCAAACAACTTCAGAAAAGGTTTATCCAGTAAAACGAGTTTACATAGCAAAAAAGAATGGAAAAAAACGCCCTCTTGGGATCCCAACCATTCTCGACCGCTGTAGACAAGCGATAGTTAAATCGGCGCTGGAACCTTATTGGGAAGCAAAATTTGAACCAGTCAGCTACGGATTTAGACCGGGGCGAAGTGCCCATGACGCAATACAAAAAATTTTCTGTATTGCCAGAGCACGAGGGACACGGCACTGGGTACTAGATGCAGATATTAAAGGCGCATTTGACAACATTGACCATAATTTTCTCATAAAAAAAATCGGGGGATTCCCCGAAAGAAACATGATTAAACAATGGTTACAAGCCGGTGTGCTGGAACATGGCAACTATATACCCAATGTTGCAGGTACTCCGCAAGGCGGGATTATCAGTCCACTACTGGCCAATATTGCACTCCACGGAATGGAGACCTTACTGGGTATTCAATACTGGAAAAACGGCACGCCAAAACAAGGGCAACCTTATGCAGTAGTTCGTTATGCGGATGATTTTGTCGTATTCGGTAAATCCCGTGAAGAGTGCGAAACTGCCAAAATAAAGTTGCAAATTTGGTTAGCTCAGAGAGGGTTAGCTCTTTCTGAAGAAAAAACCAGTATCAAACACTTGAAGGAAGGATTCGACTTCCTGGGATTTAATATACGACATTATGACAATCGCCACAGAAAACGGGGATATATATTGTTAACGAAGCCCTCAAAGGAGTCGATGAAAAGGTACAAACAGCAAATGAGAATGACCTGGAAAGGTATTATCGGTATGCCGACACAAGAAGGAATAAGACAACTGAATGCCAAGATAATAGGATGGTGTAATTACTATCGTATTGGTGCTTCAAAAAGAACATTCAGTGCATTAGACCAATGGATGTGGATCCGCCAACGTAGATATTTGTATCGACGTCATCCCAATAAACACTGGTGGTGGCGAAGAAAACACTACTTAGGCAAGATACCAGGTAGAGAAGACTATTCAGTATTTATGGATAAATCAACCGGTGGATTTCTTTGGAAGCATGCATGGACAAAAATACAGCGTCATTGGCTAGTTCCAAAAAATGCTTCCCCCGACAATCCGGAATTGCGTGACTATTGGCGTAATAGGCAGGCACGTAAACAGCCTTTTATTTACGGTGTCAAAGTTAACCTCTATAAGCGACAGAAAGGTTATTGTCCTCTCTGTGATCAAGAGTTGGACAATGGTGAACAATTGCATGTTCATCATATTCAGCCTAAAGCTGAAGGGGGTGACAACAAGCTGGCTAATCTAAGATTGTTACATGCTAATTGCCACAGACAATTACATAGCAAAAAAGGAAAAATGTTGAAGTGAGTAAGTTGCGTGAGCCGTATGCGGGGTAACTCGCACGTACGGTTCTTGAGGGAGTGGGCACTTGCGGCCTGCTTACCTAATCAGGATCTTGAGTAGGTAAAAACTCTTTCGTATCACTATTCTTTTTATACCAGTCAAGAATACGACCAACAAAAGGTGAAATCAGAAAAACGCCTGCCTCTGCACAAGCACGTGCCTGAGCAAAAGAAAATAACAGGGTCAGATTACAACGAATCCCTAATTTTTCCAGGGCTTCAGCAGCACGGATGCCTTGCCAAGTCGCAGCCAGTTTAATCAAGATACGATCTTTATGAATATCGGCTTCATGATAAAGTGAGATTAACTTTTGAGCTTTTTCAATACTGGCGTGGATATCATAAGACAGACAAGCATCCACTTCGGTCGAAATACGACCAGGAATCAATTTTAAAATTTCTACCCCAATGTCGACAGCGAGTTTATCGGTAGCGTCAATCTGATGTTGTTTTGGATCTGAGCTTTGCCTTTTAGCCCAAGCCACGGATCGATCGATCAAGTGGCGATATGCTGGAATTTTTGTGGCATTTAAAATTAATGAAGGATTCGTGGTCGTGTCTTCGGGTTGATAAGATTGTATCGCTGAGATATCACCCGTATCCGCCACAATAGTGCTGAATTGGCGTAAAGCTTGTAATTTATTCATCATATTCACACTCTCATTCTTTTACGAGCAACATTTACGAACTATTCTGGTTTGAGTTTCAAGAAAAAAATGTATTTGATATTAACATTTTTAGGCATCAGTGAAATAAATCAATCAAAAATAAGGGGATTGCAAAAATAAAACGAGATTCAATAAAAACATTATAAATCAATTTTTTATTTATATTTAAAGTTTTTCCAGATACGATTATCTCTCAGATAATCTGTATATTTCTTGACACATTAAAAAGTCAGCCATAGAATTCTGCGTCCTCGTATTTTGCGATGACTGCATACAAAAAATTAGGAGTTCTCTAAAGAATGCCAACAATTACTCAACTGATTCGCAAACAACGCGTTAAGAAGTCTGTGAAGAGCAAGGCTCCTGCACTAGCAGCTTCTCCTCAGAAACGTGGGGTATGTAAACGTGTGTACACCACCACCCCTAGAAAGCCTAACTCTGCAATGCGTAAAGTTTGTACTGTGGTCTTTACTAACGGTTATGAATGTATTTGTTACATCGGTGGTGAGGGTCATAATGTGCAGGAACACGGTGTTCTTTTGGTTAAAGGGGGGGGGGTTAAAGATTTGCCCGGGGTTAAATATCATATCGTTCGCGGCGCCCTTGACTGTTCTGGTGTCAAAGATCGTAAACAGGCTCGTTCAAAATATGGTGCAGCAAGGCCAAAGGCTTGATAATCACTTCGTTAAGTAAGGCCAGACATTTCACTTTCATATCAAAATAAATGTTCAGAGTTTTGGGTAACCCTGAATTAACAACGGAGTTATTTTAATGCCACGTCGTCGTATTGTTGGTCAACGTAAAATTTTACCAGATCCTAAATTTTCATCTGAATTGTTAGCAAAATTTATTAATATCCTGATGGTTAGTGGTAAAAAATCCCTCTCAGAATCTATAGTATACACTGCGTTGGAAATACTAGTTCAACGTTCTTCTAAAAGTCATCTAGACGCTTTTGAAGCGGCTTTAAACAATGTGCGTCCCACAGTTGAGGTGAAGTCCAGGCGTGTTGGGGGTTCTACCTATCAGGTGCCTATCGAGGTTCGTCCAGTTCGACGTAATGCTTTGGCCATGCGCTGGATTGTAGAAGCAGCCCGTAAACGTGGCGATAAATCTATGGCACTACGTCTGGCAAACGAATTGGCTGATGCGATGGAGAAAAAAGGGTCTGCTGTAAAAAAATGTGAGGATGTTCACCGTACGGCAGAAGCCAATAAAGCTTTTGCACATTATCGTTGGTAGTGTTTCACCGCTCGAAAATTTTGCTGAAATAAGCGTATTTAATACAATATAAATGAGCAGTGAGTTTCCCTTAAAAAATCAGTAAGCGTAGGTGAAGCTCGAAGAGGCTTTTAGGAAAAATAGAGGATAAAATGGCCCGTAAAACCCCGATTAAGCACTACCGCAACATCGGTATTAGCGCTCATATCGACGCTGGTAAAACAACGACGACTGAACGTATCTTGCTTTATACTGGTGTGAATCACAAAATTGGTGAAGTGCATGATGGTGCAGCCACCATGGACTGGATGGAGCAAGAAAAAGAACGGGGTATTACCATTACTTCTGCTGCCACGACTGCTTTTTGGTCTGGTATGGCGAAACAGTTTGAGCCGCATCGAATCAATATCATTGATACTCCTGGGCACGTTGATTTTACTATTGAAGTAGAACGTTCGATGCGCGTTTTGGACGGCGCCGTGATGGTCTACTGTGCAGTAGGTGGAGTCCAACCTCAGTCTGAAACTGTATGGCGACAAGCCAATAAATATCATGTTCCACGTATTGCATTTGTCAATAAAATGGATCGTATGGGCGCTAATTTTTTACGCGTGGTGGAACAAATAAAAACCCGGTTGGCAGCAAATCCCGTTCCTATTCAATTGGCCATAGGTTCAGAAGAAAAATTTACCGGTGTGATTGATCTCGTAAAAATGAAGGCTATTCACTGGAATGAAAAAGATCAAGGTTTAACCTTTGAATATCAGGATGTGCCTGATGATATGCAGCAACTGGCTGAAAAGTGGCGCCAAAATATGATTGAATCTGCGGCAGAAGCTTCGGAAGAATTAATGGATAAATATTTGGGTGGCGAAGAGTTAACGGAAGAAGAAATAAAGCAAGGCTTACGTCAGAGAGCATTAAAAAATGAAATTATTTTGGTGACATGCGGTTCTGCATTTAAAAACAAAGGTGTTCAGGCAATGCTAGATGCCGTTATAGAATATCTTCCAGCGCCTATCGATGTTGAAGCTATAAAAGGAGTTCTAGATGATAAAGGGACTCCCGTTATACGTCATTCAAAAGACGAAGAACCTTTTTCCGCATTGGCTTTCAAAATTGCAACTGACCCTTTTGTCGGTAATCTGACATTTTTCCGTGTTTATTCTGGTGTTGTGAATTCTGGCGACACTGTATTGAACTCTGTTAAAGGACAAAAAGAACGTATTGGTCGTATCGTACAAATGCATGCCAATAAACGTGAAGAGATCAAAGAAGTTCGTGCAGGTGACATCGCAGCGGCGATTGGTTTGAAAGATGCTACTACTGGCGATACCTTATGTGATTTAGCTCACCCTGTTATTTTAGAACGCATGGAATTTCCAGAGCCTGTTATTTCTGTTGCATTGGAGCCAAAAACCAAAGCAGATCAAGAAAAAATGGGAATTGCATTAGGTCGTTTGGCGAAAGAAGATCCTTCTTTTCGTGTGTGGACAGATGAAGAATCTAGTCAAACCATTATCGCAGGAATGGGCGAACTTCATTTGGATATTTTGGTTGACCGTATGAAACGTGAATTTAACGTAGAGGCTAATGTAGGGAAACCTCAGGTGGCTTATCGTGAAACCATCCGTAAGACAGTCGAACAAGAAGGTAAATTTATTCGTCAATCAGGTGGTCGGGGTCAATATGGTCATGTCTGGTTACGCATTGAACCTCTAGAACCAGGTGGCAAAGGATATGAATTTTTAAATGAAATTGTCGGGGGTGTGATACCGAAAGAGTACATACCTGCTGTGGATAAAGGGGTACAGGAACAACTAAAAAATGGCGTGCTGGCTGCTTATCCTGTTGTAGATGTGCGGGTTGCCGTTTTTGATGGTTCTTACCACGATGTCGACTCTTCTGAGATCGCTTTTAAAGTTGCAGGGGCTATGGCTTTTAAAGAAGGTTTTATGAAGGCAAAACCTGTACTTCTTGAACCTATTATGAAAATTGAAGTGGAAACACCAGAAGAGTACATGGGCGATGTGATTGGCGATTTAAACCGTCGCCGTGGAGTGATTGACGGTATGGATGATACATCCACAGGCAAAACAATTCGTGCACAGGTTCCTTTATCAGAAATGTTTGGGTATGCTACGGATCTTCGTTCCCAGACCCAAGGGCGTGCCTCTTATTCTATGGAGTTTCTACAATACAGTGAAGCGCCTGCTAATGTTTCTAAAACCATTATTGAATCACGTAATACTAAGTAAGTTTTAAGATAATATTAAATTTCGTATTTTTTCTTCCATTTATAAAAAGCGTTATTAAAGAGCGCAAGAGTTAAGGAATATCACTGTGTCTAAAGAAAAATTTGAACGTAAAAAACCACATATAAACGTGGGAACAATAGGTCACGTTGACCATGGTAAAACAACCTTAACAGCGGCTATTACCACTGTTCTGTCTAAAAAATATGGGGGTCAGGCTCGTGCGTTTGACCAAATTGATAATGCACCAGAAGAAAAAGCCCGGGGCATTACCATCAATACCTCTCATGTTGAATACGAAACTCCAACTCGTCACTATGCGCATGTCGACTGCCCGGGACATGCCGATTACGTTAAAAACATGATAACAGGTGCGGCGCAGATGGATGGGGCTATTTTAGTCGTGGCCGCTACAGACGGCCCGATGCCTCAAACTCGTGAGCACATTTTGTTAGCACGTCAGGTAGGGGTTCCTTACATTCTTGTTTTCTTAAACAAATGCGACATGGTGGATGATGCAGAGTTATTAGAACTCGTAGAAATGGAGGTGAGGGAACTGTTGTCTCAATATGACTTCCCGGGTGATGATACACCGATAATACAAGGCTCAGCCCTGAAGGCGTTAGAGGGAGATGAGGCATATCAAGAAAAGATTGTAGAGCTGGCAAATGCTCTAGATAAATACATTCCTGAGCCACAACGTGATATTGATAAACCATTTTTACTGCCCATAGAAGATGTATTTTCTATTTCAGGGCGAGGCACGGTGGTCACAGGTCGTGTAGAAAGAGGAATGATCAAAACCTCAGATTCAGTAGAAATTGTGGGGATTAAAGATACGGTAACAACGACCTGCACAGGAATAGAAATGTTTCGCAAACTGTTAGATGAAGGGCGAGCGGGAGAAAACGTTGGTGTTCTTTTGAGAGGCATTAAGCGAGAAGAGATTGAACGAGGCCAAGTACTGGCGAAGCCAGGATCTATAAACCCCCATACTAAGTTTGAAGCTGAAGTGTATATTTTAACAAAAGAAGAAGGAGGACGTCATACTCCCTTTTTTAAAGGTTACCGTCCCCAATTTTATTTCCGTACAACAGATGTGACGGGGACAATTGAGCTTCCAGAAGGGGTAGAAATGGTGATGCCTGGTGATAACATTAAAATGCTAGTGACTCTGATTCATCCGATTGCAATGGACGACGGTCTCCGCTTTGCTATCAGGGAAGGGGGACGTACCGTAGGTGCGGGGGTGGTTGCTAAAGTTATTAAATAAATTTGATGTAGTTCTCTATAAAGGGGCATCAATCGATGCCCTTTTTTCCTTGGATACACCTTTAAGGATTTGGTTTTATGGGTGCAAATAGCGAAACTCAAAAAAATAAGCCTCGTCTAGATATGGTGAAATGGCTCATTGTTTTTTTACTATTGATAACGGCGATTTTAGGTAATTACTATTACCAAAATGTTAACTTACCGCTGCGTGCATTTATCATTGTTATTATTATTTCTATTGCAGGCGGAATGGCACTGCTCACCAAAAAAGGCAAAGCGAGTTTAGAATTTGCTCGTGAAGCACGTATAGAAATGCGAAAGGTCATTTGGCCGACTCGTCAGGAGACGCTTCAAACTACTTTAATTGTTGCATTAATAACACTAGTGATGTCACTTATTTTATGGGGAATTGATAGTATTTTAGTCCGCCTCATTTCCTTTATTACTGGCCTGAGGTTCTAAGATGTCTGAAGTAACGAAAAAACGTTGGTATGTTGTTCAGGCTTTTTCCGGATTTGAAAGCAGAGTAAAGCAATCTTTACATGAACATATTAAGTTGCATAGCATGGAGGATTATTTTGGCGATGTGATGGTTCCGACAGAAGAGGTCGTTGAAGTCCGCTCTGGGCAACGCCGAAAAAGTGAACGCAAATTTTTTCCAGGCTATGTATTAGTACAAATGATCATGAATGATGCAAGCTGGCATCTCGTACGGAGTGTACCCAGAGTCATGGGTTTTATTGGTGGAATTGTGCCTACTCCTATTACCGATAAAGAAGCGGATGCCATCATCAATCGTTTACAGCAGACCACAGATAAACCAAGACCAAAAACATTATTTGAACCCGGTGAATTAGTTCGTGTTAATGAGGGCCCTTTCGCTGAATTTAACGGTACTGTCGAAGAAGTCGATTATGAGAAAAGCCGCCTAAAAGTTTCTGTTTCTATTTTTGGTCGAGCAACTCCGGTTGAGCTCGATTTTAGTCAAATAGAAAAAGGGTAACTATTTTTTATTAAAATTTTGGCCAGTTTTAAAATATAAATCATCATTTGAATCTTGCCGAAGATATCAAATCACAATACAATTGAGCGCTTTTTATTTTTTATCATGAGTTCATGCCATTTTTTTTGGCATTAAAAGTAAAAATTTTTTAATAAAATTCCCGTAAAAATCAAAAAAATAATTGGATACTCGTTATAAAAAAAGCACAAAATTTATTGAGATGATCGAAGCTTCATATAAATACAGGGTTATGCTCGTTTTTTAAAAACGTACCAAGTCAACTAACATAATTAAATCAACGATTTAATTTATTAAATTTGTAAAACATGGGGAGCCCCAAAAAGGCGCTATAACCCAAATTAAGGAAATTATAAATGGCTAAAAAAATACAGGCTATTGTTAAGCTTCAAGTTTCAGCTGGAATGGCTAACCCAAGTCCTCCGGTCGGGCCTGCTTTAGGTCAGCAGGGGGTGAATATTATGGAATTTTGCAAAGCCTTTAATGCGAAGACTGAACCTTTAGAAAAGGGTTTACCAATCCCTGTTGTCATTACTGTCTATGCTGATCGTTCTTTTACTTTTGAAACTAAAACCGTTCCTGCTGCAGTTTTATTGCTAAAAGCAGCGGGTGTTAAATCGGGTTCTCCAAAACCAAATACAAATAAAATAGGTAAAGTCACTAAAACTCAAGTTCGTGAAATTGCGGAAACCAAGCAGGCAGATATGACGGGGACCAGTATTGATGCAAACATTCAGTCTATATTAGGCACGGCTCGATCCATGGGATTAGAGGTGGAGGAATAGTAAAATGTCAAAATTAAGCAAACGTATGCGTGTTATCCGTGAAAAGGTAGATACTGCTAAGCAATATGATCTTGATGATGCCTTCCTTTTGTTGAAAAAGCTCGCCACCGCCAAATTTACAGAAAGTGTTGATGTGGCTGTAAATTTAGGGATTGATGCACGTAAATCTGATCAAAATGTAAGAGGTGCCACTGTTTTGCCGCATGGTACAGGCCGTTCTGTCCGTGTTGCAGTATTTACTCAAGGAGCAAATGCCGAAGCGGCGAACAATGCAGGTGCAGAACTGGTTGGAATGGATGATTTAGCCGCTCAAATTAGAAATGGTGAAATGAATTTTGATGTTGTGATTGCTTCTCCTGATGCAATGCGTGTTGTTGGTCAATTAGGCCAAATTCTTGGCCCACGCGGCTTAATGCCAAATCCAAAAGTAGGGACAGTGACTCCTAATATCGCAGAAGCAGTTACAAATGCTAAGGCAGGACAAATTCGTTATCGTAACGACAAAAACGGTATTATCCACACTACAATTGGCAAAATTGATTTTGATGCTCATAAATTGAAAGAGAATTTGGAAGCTCTCATTTCCGCATTAAAAAAAGCCAAGCCAGCTACAGCAAAAGGGCTTTATATCAAAAAAATCAGCTTATCAACCACTATGGGGGCAGGTCTTATGATTGATCAAAGTGCTTTGTCTTCTCTTGTTTAACCTTTAGTGATTTTTATTATTTGTGCTCAATGTCAAGACAAATAAATTTTAGAGCTATCGTTATCGATTCAAGATGTGGGTAAAGTTCGATGCTAATGTAACCTTAGCCACTAACATTAAGTAATTGGATTTTCGGCTGAAGCTTTATCTATTAAAGCCGCCGTTCAAGATCGCTAGGTGCAAAAAAAGTGCTTAATTGCCTGCGTAGACGGTGACAGAGCAGCCATAAAAGATAAATTTTATTTTTTTGCTCGATTCTGTTCACCATGTTTCAGAACCCGTGTGAGGTTCGTTTTTTTAATGAATCTCGGGTGATGTCAATGTCGGGTTCCCCGCCTAAATTAGGAGCAAAAATTAATGCCATTAAATCTTCAAGACAAAAAAGCCATTGTTGATGAGGTCAAAGAGATTGCCAAAGGTGCACTTTCTGCTGTAGTTGCTGATACTCGAGGGGTGACTGTTGCTAAAATGACAGGCCTACGTAAAGCAGCTCGGGAGGCAGGTGTATACATGCGTGTTGTTCGCAATACTTTAATGCGTCGCGTTGTTTTCAGTACTGATTTTGAATGCTTGCAAGACACCTTTGTGGGCCCAACTTTGATTGCATTCTCTACTGAACACCCTGGCGCCGCGGCCCGTTTGTTTAAAGAATTCGCCAAACTCAATAAAGAATTTGAAATCAAAGCTGCGGCTTTTGAAGGCACTCTGATTCCCGTATCAGATATTGATCGTTTAGCCACCTTACCTACTTATGAGGAGGCAATTGCACGACTCATGGCAACATTAAAAGAGGCTTCTGTAGGTAAGCTTGTTCGAACACTCGCGGCTTTAAAAGCAAAAAGAGAAGCTATTTAACCAATTTTACTTTCATCTATTAAACATAGATTCAATTTTAGGAATACTTTTTATGTCTATCGATCAAAAAAAACTTGTAGATATTACTAATTCTATTAGAGAAATGACCATCACAAACGTACTAGATCTGATCTCCATCATGGAAAAAGAATTTGGCGTTTCTGCAGCAGCAGCTGTTGCTGTTGCAGCTGCCCCTGCAGAAGCAGTTGAAGAAAAAACAGAATTTGACGTTATATTGAAATCCTTCGGTGAGAACAAAGTGGCTGTGATTAAAGCGGTACGTGGTGCGACAGGATTAGGCCTAAAAGAGGCAAAAGAATTGGTCGAAGCTGCTCCAAAAAATGTGAAAGAAGGCATTAATAAAGAAGAAGCAGAAAGCTTGAAAAAAACGCTTGAAGAAGCCGGTGCTGATGTTGATATTAAATAAAAATCGATATCCAATACGCTAAAACCTCATATGTTCAAGGAATGTTAAGAGCAATGTTCTTCAGAAAGCCTCGATAGTTCATTCAATGAATACAGGGTGTTCGTCGTTGTTAAAAATGTGAAGCAATCTTCGTCCTTGAAGGCGTCTATTACCTATAAATTGACGTATTTTAAGATCAAAAGCCATCCTGAATTGAAGAATATGACGGGCATCAAGTATTCGAAGAGTGATAGTAAACATTAAAAGACACATTTTCGATATTTCATCGACAGTTATCCAAAAAAATCGTGTTGTATAAATCGCCCTTTTTTAAGCATTCGTTAAACATTTTTTGGGATAGCACGAATAAAAAACCATTTTGTCTGTGTTGTAATGAAAAATTTTATTCATTGCCTTAAAAGGGCAGACTAGGTCATTGAAAAGCGAGCTGAGGAACCTATGGTCTACTCCTATACCGAGAAAAAACGGATTCGTAAAAATTTTGGAAAGCGTCCACAAGTATTAGATATACCTTATCTGCTTTCTATCCAGCTCGATTCATTTCAAAAATTTATTGAGCAAGATCCCAAAGGGCAACAAGGTCTAGAAGCTGCATTTCGTTCTGTTTTTCCTATTCAGAGTTACAGTGCCCACTCTGAATTACAGTATGTCAATTATCGTCTTGGTGAACCTGTATTTGATGTTAAAGAATGCCAAATTCGCGGGGCAACCTACTCTGCACCTTTGCGAGTTAAATTACGCCTTGTTGTTTATGAAAAAGAGGCGCCCGAAGGTACAGTTAAAGACATCAAAGAACAAGAGGTCTATATGGGAGAAATCCCACTGATGACTGAAAATGGTACTTTTGTTGTTAACGGTACTGAAAGGGTGGTGGTCTCTCAGTTGCATCGTAGCCCCGGTGTTTTTTTTGACAGTGATAAAGGTAAAACGCATTCATCGGGCAAAGTTCTTTACAATGCAAGAGTGATTCCTTATCGCGGATCTTGGTTAGATTTAGAGTTTGATCCAAAAGATAATCTATTTGTACGTATTGACCGTCGCCGTAAACTCCCTGCAACGATCATTTTGCGCGCATTGGATTATAGCACCACTGACATTTTGAATTTATTTTTTGAAAAAGTACGCTTTGAAATTTGTAACGACAAATTAGAAATGAATTTAGTTCCAGAACGTCTTCGTGGTGAAACAGCTTCTTTTGATATTCAAATCAATGGAAAAATTTATGTTGAAAAGGGTCGCCGTGTTACTGCTCGCCATATTCGTCAACTTGATAAAGACCAAATTCAGCGTATTGAAGTCCCTGTCGAATACATTATTGGTAAAGTTGTCGCACAAGATTATATCGATGAAAATACAGGTGAATTGATATGTTCTGCTAATACAGAACTTTCATTTGATTTGTTGGCTAAACTCAGCCAAGCCGGTCATCAGCAAATTGAAACCATATTCACTAATGATTTAGATCATGGTGATTATATCTCTCAAACTTTGAAGGTTGATCCCACCACCGATCGCTTAAGTGCTTTGGTTGAAATTTATCGTATGATGCGTCCAGGCGAACCTCCAACACGTGAAGCAGCTGAAAATTTATTCGAAAATTTATTCTTCTCTGAAGAGCGTTATGACTTATCCGCAGTGGGTCGAATGAAATTTAATCGATCATTATTACGTGATGAAATCGAAGGATCAGGCATTTTAAGTAAAGAAGACATTATTGAAGTAATGAAAAAATTGATTGGTATTCGTAATGGTAAAGGTGAAATTGACGATATTGATCATCTAGGTAACCGTCGCATCCGTTCTGTTGGCGAAATGGCAGAGAATCAGTTTCGTATTGGTTTAGTGCGTGTTGAAAGAGCGGTTAAAGAACGTCTTTCTTTAGGCGATCTTGATACCCTAATGCCACAAGATATGATCAACGCTAAGCCCATTTCTGCGGCAGTCAAAGAATTTTTTGGCTCTAGCCAGCTCTCTCAATTTATGGATCAAAATAATCCATTATCTGAAATTACACATAAGCGCCGTATTTCTGCTTTAGGTCCAGGCGGATTGACGCGAGAACGAGCAGGTTTTGAAGTTCGAGATGTTCATCCTACCCATTACGGTAAAGTCTGTCCTATTGAAACGCCTGAAGGTCCAAACATCGGTTTAATTAACTCTTTATCTGTGTATGCGTGCACGAACGAATACGGTTTTTTAGAAACGCCCTATCGAAGTGTACATGAAGGTGCAGTCACCAATGAAATTCATTATTTATCCGCCATCGAAGAAGGCAACTTTGTTATCGCTCAGGCGAACTCAAATCTGGACGATAACGGTTATTTTATTGAAGATTTAGTGACGTGCCGTAATAAAGGTGAATCCAGCTTGTTTAGAAAAGAACAAGTCGACTATATGGATGTTTCAACGCAACAGATTGTCTCTGTAGGGGCGTCTTTAATTCCATTCCTAGAACACGATGATGCTAACCGTGCTCTCATGGGTGCGAACATGCAACGCCAAGCTGTTCCTACTTTACGTGCGGATAAACCTTTGGTCGGTACAGGTATGGAACGCGCTGTGGCTGTTGATTCAGGTGTCACTTGCGTTGCTAAGCGAGGAGGCAGTGTTCAGTATGTTGATGCATCCCGTATTGTCATAAAGGTCAATGAAAACGAAATGCATCCCGGCGAAGCCGGGATTGATATTTACAATCTCAACAAATATACGCGTTCCAACCAAAATACCTGCATCAACCAAATACCCTGTATCAATCTCGGGGAACTGGTTGAACGAGGTAATGTACTTGCCGACGGCCCTTCAACAGATTTAGGTGAACTTGCATTAGGCCAAAATATGCGAGTGGCTTTCATGCCTTGGAATGGATACAACTTTGAAGACTCCATCTTGGTTTCTGAACGCGTTATGCAAGAAGATCGTTTTACCACTATTCAAATTCAAGAATTGGCTTGTATTTCTCGTGATACCAAATTAGGCTCTGAAGAGGTCACCGCAGACATTCCTAACGTTGGAGAAGCCGCGCTGTCTAAACTAGACGAATCCGGAATTGTATACATAGGTGCAGAAGTCAATGGTGGTGATATTTTAGTAGGTAAAGTCACGCCTAAAGGTGAAACTCAATTAAGTCCAGAAGAAAAATTGCTACGCGCCATTTTTGGAGAGAAAGCCTCTGATGTAAAAGATTCTTCTTTGCGTGTGCCTAATGGTGTTTCTGCTACTGTGATTGATGTACAAATTTTCACACGAGATGGTGTAGAAAAAGACAAACGTGCATTAGAAATTGAAGAAATGGAGCTCAAACAAGTCAAAAAAGATCTCTCCGAAGAATTAAAAATTCTAGAAGCGGCTTTATTTGGGCGCATCAAAGCGGTTCTTATTTCTGGCGGTATCACATCTGAAAAACTAAGTCGATTACCTTGTGAGCGGTGGTTGGAGCTGCCTCTTTCTGAAGAACAAAAACAAGAGCAGCTTGAGCAATTGGCCGAACAATACGATGAAATGAAAGCTGAGTTTGATAAAAAAATGGAGGTTAAACGCCGAAAAATTACCCAAGGTGATGATTTGGCTCCAGGGGTCCTTAAAATTGTTAAAGTTTATTTGGCAGTCAAACGTCAGATTCAGCCAGGCGATAAAATGGCGGGGCGTCATGGCAATAAAGGCGTTATTTCTAAAATCAATCCTGTAGAAGATATGCCTTATGATGAAGAAGGCAATCCAGTCGATATCGTATTAAGTCCATTAGGTGTACCTTCACGAATGAATATTGGTCAAATTTTAGAGACCCATTTAGGGATGGCCGCCAAGGGGATTGGAAACAAAATCAATGAAATGCTAAAAAAGAATGAACGTGTCTCCAAGCTGCGTAAATTTATTCAAAAAGCCTATGATCTCGGGGATGGTGTTTGTCAAACAGTAGATTTAAGTACTTTTTCTGACAAAGAAATATTGTCTTTAGCTGAGAACCTGAAAAAAGGCATGACTATTGCAACCCCTGTTTTTGATGGTGCCAAAGAAAAAGAAATCAAACAATTGTTAAAATTGGCAGATCTCCCTACTTCTGGTCAAATTAATTTGTTTGATGGGCGAACCGGTGAACAATTTGAGCGCCCTGTGACAGTCGGTTATATGTACATGCTCAAATTAAATCATCTCGTGGATGATAAAATGCACTCTCGCTCTACCGGCTCTTACAGTCTAGTGACTCAACAGCCTCTGGGGGGTAAAGCGCAATTTGGTGGGCAACGGTTTGGTGAAATGGAAGTCTGGGCACTAGAAGCCTATGGTGCCGCTTACACATTACAAGAGATGCTTACAGTGAAATCCGATGATGTCAACGGGCGCACCAAGATGTATAAAAACATTGTTGATGGTGATCACCGTATGGAGGCGGGTATACCTGAATCCTTTAACGTACTATTAAAGGAAATTCGTTCGCTTGGCATTAACATTGAATTAGAAGAATGAATTTACTAGACCTTTTGCAAAACCTGGAGAGGGCTTTTGATTCAAGGTACCGGCAGCTCAGGTACTTTCGTTTACATAGAGTAGATGGAAATACCGAGCACCACCCAATCCTGAGGCCACATTCCGAGGTCGATTTTGAAAGAGGTCTTTTTTTTGGACCGTAGGCTTTTAAATTTTGAAGCTACGATCAGTGCGTTAGTCACAGTTGCATTCAAGCTTAGGTTTGGGTATTTCTCAGTCTTAACTCCGACAGGGGCCAATACGTGAAAGATTTAATAAAATTTATTAAGGCACAAAATAAAACTGAAGAGTTTGATGCGATTAAAATTGCCTTGGCATCTCCAGATATGATTCGTTCGTGGTCATTTGGTGAAGTTAAAAAACCAGAGACCATTAATTACCGTACCTTTAAGCCGGAACGGGATGGGCTTTTTTGTGCCCGTATCTTTGGCCCGGTGAAGGATTATGAGTGTTTATGTGGTAAGTATAAGCGTTTAAAACATCGTGGGGTCATTTGTGAAAAATGTGGTGTCGAAGTGACACAAACTAAAGTACGTCGCGATCGTATGGGCCATATCGAATTGGCTTCACCCACTGCACACATCTGGTTTTTAAAATCTTTACCGTCTCGTATTGGCCTTTTATTAGATATGCCTTTACGTGACATCGAGCGTGTATTGTATTTTGAATCCTATATTGTGGTTGAAGGTGGCATGACCAACCTTGAACGCCGGCAAATCCTCACCGAAGAACAATATCTAGATGCACTTGAAGAATTTGGTGATGAATTTGATGCAAAAATGGGGGCAGAAGCCATCCAGTTTCTTCTCAAAAATTTAGATTTAAAAGCAGAATGTCAGCTTTTACGAGAAGAATTAAATGAAACAAATTCTGAAACCAAGCGCAAAAAATTAACGAAACGTATCAAATTGTTGGAAGCCTTTATTCAATCTGGTAACAAACCTGAATGGATGGTGCTCACCGTCTTACCTGTACTACCCCCTGACTTGCGTCCATTGGTACCTTTAGACGGAGGCCGCTTTGCAACTTCTGATCTCAATGATCTTTATCGCAGGGTCATCAATCGTAATAACCGATTAAAACGTCTTCTTGATTTAGCAGCTCCTGACATTATCGTGCGTAATGAAAAACGGATGTTACAAGAAGCGGTTGACGCTCTTCTGGATAACGGCCGTCGTGGGCGGGCTATTATGGGCTCCAACAAACGCCCATTGAAATCTTTGGCAGACATGATAAAAGGAAAGCAAGGACGTTTTCGTCAAAATTTATTAGGTAAACGTGTGGATTACTCAGGCCGTTCTGTTATTACGGTTGGACCTTATTTACGCTTGCATCAATGTGGTTTGCCAAAAAAAATGGCACTTGAGCTGTTCAAACCTTTTATTTATGGAAAACTTGAGTTACATGGTTATGCGACCACCATTAAAGCCGCAAAAAAAATGGTAGAGCGTGAAGAAGCAGTAGTATGGGATATTTTAGACGACGTCATTCGTGAACATCCTGTATTGCTCAATCGTGCGCCCACATTACACCGTCTGGGCATTCAGGCATTTGAGCCTGTTTTAATTGAAGGCAAAGCCATTCAGCTGCATCCTCTGGTTTGCGCGGCTTATAACGCAGATTTTGATGGCGATCAAATGGCCGTACATGTCCCCCTGACTCTAGAAGCACAGCTTGAAGCACGTGCACTGATGATGTCGACCAACAACATTTTATCGCCTGCTAACGGCGAGCCTATTATAGTGCCTTCTCAAGACGTTGTTTTGGGCCTTTACTACATGACCCGCGACTGTGTGAACGCCAAAGGGGAAGGCATGCTTTTAAGAAGCCCTAGAGAGGCAGAGCTGGTATATCGTTCAGGCGTTGCTTCTTTACATGCTAAGGTTAAAGTTCGCATTTCTGAAGAAATCAGGAACACTGAAGGAGATGTTTTTTCGCAAACAACCCTGGTGGATACAACTATTGGGCGGGCTATTTTATGGATGATTGTACCTAAAGGTTTACCTTATTCCATGGTCAATCAACCTTTGAATAAAAAAAGCATCTCAAAAATGTTAAACAGCTGTTATCGTATTTTGGGATTAAAATCTACGGTGGTTTTCGCTGATAAAATTATGTATACCGGTTTTGCTTACGCTGCGCGATCAGGGGTTTCTGTTGGAATCGACGACATGGTGATCCCGATTAAAAAAGCAGAAATTATTTCGGAAGCCGAATCAGAAGTGGCGGAAATACAGGAGCAATTTCAGTCAGGTTTAGTCACAGCAGGTGAACGTTATAATAAAGTCATCGATATCTGGGCAGCGGCTAATGAACGCGTTGCCAAAGCGATGATGGAAAATCTGTCTGTTGAAAACGTACTAAACCGTGAGGGTGTTGAAGAGCAACAGGTGTCTTTTAACAGCATATTCATGATGGCCGATTCAGGCGCAAGAGGGTCTGCAGCTCAAATTCGGCAATTAGCAGGCATGCGTGGCTTAATGGCAAAACCAGATGGTTCCATTATTGAAACGCCGATTACAGCCAATTTCCGTGAAGGCTTAAATGTACTGCAATACTTTATTTCGACGCATGGTGCGCGTAAGGGATTGGCTGATACGGCATTGAAAACGGCGAATTCTGGTTATCTGACGAGGCGTTTGGTCGATGTTGCACAAGATTTGGTGGTCACTGAAGATGATTGTGGAACACATGACGGTATTCTAATGACACCTGTTATTGAAGGAGGAGACGTTAAAGAGCCCCTAAGAGAGCGTGTATTAGGCCGAGTGACCGCCGAAGAAGTCCTGAAACCAGGAACGGCAGATATCTTAATTCCCCGTAATACTTTACTGAGTGAAAAATGCTGTGATCTACTAGAAGAGCACTCAGTAGATAGCGTCAAAGTTCGTTCAGTCGTCAGTTGTGAAACTGATTTTGGCGTTTGCGCCCATTGTTATGGCCGAGATCTCGCTCGGGGTCATATCATCAATAAAGGGGAAGCAGTAGGTGTTATTGCCGCGCAATCTATCGGTGAACCAGGCACGCAGCTCACGATGCGTACTTTCCACATAGGAGGGGCAGCATCCAGAGCAGCGGCAGAATCTAGTATTCAAGTCAAAAGCAAAGGGAATCTGAAGTTAGACAATGCCAAATTCGTGATGAATGCCTCAGGTAAACTGGTCATCACTTCTCGTAATACAGAATTGAAATTACTCGATGATTTTGGGCGTACCAAAGAAAGCTACAGAGTGCCTTATGGTGCAGTCATGGCTAAAGGTGATGGAGCGGAAGTGACTTCTGGAGAAACGGTGGCCAACTGGGATCCTCACACCATGCCTGTCATCACTGAAGTCAGTGGTTTCATTCGCTTTGCTGACATGGTCGATAGTCAAACCATTATCAGACAAACAGATGAGCTCACGGGGCTATCATCCCTGGTTGTGCTTGATAGTTCAGAGCGTATCGGAAGTGGGAAAGATTTACGACCGGCATTAAAAATAGTGGATGCCGAAGGTGAGGGCGTCTTGATCCCAGGTGCGGATATACCGGCTCAATATTTTTTACCGGGTAAAGCGATTGTTCAATTAGAAGATGGGATTCAAATTACTGCTGGCGACACCTTGGCCCGTATTCCTCAAGAATCTGGTGGTACTAAAGACATCACAGGGGGGCTTCCAAGGGTGGCAGATTTATTTGAAGCGCGCCGACCCAAAGAGCCTGCTATTTTAGCTGAAATCAGCGGTATTATTTCCTTCGGTAAAGAAACGAAAGGCAAACTTCGTTTAGTGATTTCACCTTTGGATGGCAGTGATGCCTATGAGGAGATGATCCCAAAATGGCGTCAACTCAACGTCTTTGAGGGAGAGGTTGTTGAACGTGGTGATGTCGTATCTGATGGCCCAGAATCCGCCCACGATATTCTTCGTCTGAGAGGGGTACATGCTGTCACTCGTTATATTACTAATGAAGTACAAGAGGTCTATCGTCTTCAGGGGGTTAAAATAAACGATAAGCATATTGAAGTGATCGTGCGCCAGATGCTACGAAAAGCGACCATAGTGAGCTCAGGAAGTACAGATCTTCTAGAGGGTGAACAAGTAGAAGTATCAAGCGTTAAGCTTGCAAATCGTAAGCTTGAATCTGAGGGTAAGATCCCTGCTATTTACATTCATGATTTATTGGGGATCACAAAAGCCTCTTTGGCAACAGAGTCCTTCATTTCGGCTGCCTCCTTTCAAGAAACCACTAGAGTACTCACAGATGCGGCGGTATCAGGTAAAAGAGACGGACTTCGTGGTTTAAAAGAGAATGTCATTGTGGGCCGTTTAATTCCCGCTGGTACTGGTTATGCTTACCATCAGAATCGTAAGCACCAAAAACAAAAAGAAGAAAAAGGGGCATCAGATGATCTGCAAATCAGTGCCGATGAAGCGAGTGCTCACTTGGCTGAATTACTGAATGCAGGGTTTAATCAGGCTAACTAGAGATACTCGGCTCATTATAAAGAAACGAGTGTTTTAGCGATTTTTTATGTATTTTTTCGTGAAACCTCCCATTGATAGCCTTTGGCTTTTATAGACAAATCCCTCGATTCAATCGAGGGATTTTTTATTAATGCGACCCAACCTCATTTAAAAATGATATTTAACGCCCAGCACCCCTCGAGTATCTCTGTAGCTTTTTTTGCCTATTTGATGCGCCACATGGCCCCACAAATATAAATACTCATTCATTTTCGCTTCCACTCCGGTTTTGAATTCAGCGATGTGACGGTTGCCCTGAATCTCATGTGTTGAGTCGTTCATGCGGATGGCCACGTGTTTGAGATTATGTATCCAATTCGCTTCAATAAAGGGTTCAAACTCGCGATGTTTTCCTTCATCCTGTGGGCTGTGCCCGAGCAAATGCGCACGTAAACCGAGCCGGATCTGGAGATGTCCGCTTCGACCGGTCACCAGGGTGCCGTTGGTTTCAGTGTGGTCCTGCGGCTTGACGTCCATCCAGGTCAGCTGGGCGGTGGGCTGAACCCAAAAAGAGTGAAGTATGCCAGAGCGTGAGAGAACCTCCGCGACCTTAAAGGCATATCCGCTCTCCACAGACGCGCTTAACCCCCTGCTTTTGTACGACTCGGTGGGCAGCTCTTGCCCCGTGACGGCATTGTAAAACCAGTGATAAAGCGCCCAGGTATCGACGTAAAAACGAGAAGCGTCGTCGTCGCTCTGATACCAGGTAGCATAGGCCCCTGCGCTGTAGCCTCTGACCTTGCCTTGGGAGGACAACTCGCTGTCATCGTGATGGGCGGGTGTTCTGGTCTCGTCCATATCCGCCCATAAACCCCACATGGTAACGGTTCAGGCCGTCTGAAGACCACTGGGCGATGTCTCCGCCGAGCATCATGATATAGCGGTGAGATTGAGCGTGGGTGTCTGACATGGAGGCGGTATGATGACCTCCCACGGCCCTTATCCACATGGCGGGGGCCGGCCTTTCGCTTGCCTGAGGCTGTGTATACTGAATTTCTCCCAGACGTTCATGTAATGTCATTTGAAACATCGTATTGGCCGCGTGAAGATTGTGGGCATAGCTCAAACGCTCAGGTCGGAGTGTACCTGAGATAACAGGAGGAGCAGGAGGAGCAGGAGTGGAGAGAGAATTATTGGGGACCTCAGGTCTGGAGACAAGATACCAGCTGGTTTCATCTCTTCCCGATTGACTCCCTTTTTGCAGTTGGTAATCATAAGCCCCTGCAACAATACGCCCCTCCTGAACAAATCTTCCCTCAGATTCTTTTCCTTTTATCTCAATAATTTTAATCCCTTCTTTTGTTTTAGCCCCTTTCCCCCCCACATTGTGCACTTTGACACGGGTGGTTTCTTTTGAGTTGTTGTTTATAATCAATCTATCTGTGGGGGAATCATCACCTCCTAAGCGCGTATTAAAGGTTATTGTTCCATTATTACCGCGATAATCGTTTGTTGTTATTGTATTAAAAATGTTGTTCTGAGATGTAAATACAATATTTCCTTCATTTTTTAACTGTTCCAAAATGGAATGACCTGTGACCGACCATGTGCTGGTAGGGTCGACGGACAAATTGATCGCCTTGAACCACCCATTTAACTCACTCTCGTTTGATAAACTCACACTGGCTTTACTGACATTGTCCGCTAAAATATTGCCGTACAGTTTTGTTTGTTTCACCTCCAAATTGACCTCTCCATTATCAACGACATTAAGGGCGTATCCACTTCCGGGAGGGGAGGTAATCACATTGTTTAGAACAACTGCGATTGTTCCGCCTTTTGACAGAATGAGATCACCGCCGGCCTTTAAGGAACCCCCTTTAATTTGAAGCACACTCTCTCTTTTTTCTTCAGTGTCTGGGGGTTTTCCATAAACAATTGCTGAATCTGTTTTGATTGTTTCGATATGAGAATCATTGATTTTTAATGTACTGTTAGGGAGCAGCCTTAGCGCATGAGATAATGCTCCTGTGGTAGTCACGCTGCTGTTTTTATCAATACTTATTAAAGCCCCGCTTTGAACTGTGACACCTCCGCTGTCGTCACCATGGATGTTTATTGTCAGTTGATTGGCCGTTAAATTTGAATGAGCTCCCTTTGCCCAAAGGCCGTCAAAATTATTCCCTGTGCCGGTAATCGCGCTACCTTCGTGTATAATGCCCGTTGCGCCTCTAGAGACCCTGACACCGGCGGGAGATCTGACACCACTGCCTTTTTCAGCATTCATCGTTATTGTCATCTCATCCATCTCAAAATTTGTTCCATGTCCGCTGGCCCAAACACCGTAAATATTGTCTCCCTTACCGTTAATAGTGTTGCTACCCTTGAAAATTACTTTTGCCCCATTTTCTGCTTTGACAGCAATACTTTTTTCATCATTCACGTTGATATTTATATTATTGATGGCCAGCGTTGTATTTTTTCCCTGAGCCAAAAGGCCGATAAATTTTTTCTCTTTGCCGGTAATGGTGCCATTATTGATATCTACATTTGCACCGTCGATCACTTTGACACCGTAAGAATTTTCTTTTGTTGTTGTAATATCGATTTTATTTGAAACAATATTGGTGCCTGGTTTTGAGGCGTAAAAACCAGAAAAATCAGAATCTTCGCCGATAATGATGCTATTGTTAATGGTTATCTGTGCTTTTTCTGTCGCCATGATACCGTAATCAAAATCTACTCCTGTGATATGAATTTTATCTGCATGAATTTTTGTATTTTTATCAGAGGCATACAACCCAGCAATCCCATCTTTAACTGTGATTTGAATCGGTTTATCCTCGCCCCCTTTCAAAGTTAAAGTGGAGGCATCAGACACGTTAATTGCATCGTATTCAACAGTGAATACTGATACTTTTAGAGCCCCTTCATTTATCACTTTAGCTTGGTTCGTTATTTCTATCCCCTGAGTGTAATACGCCTTATCTTTCAGTATTGTATCTTCTTCAAAAATCTTTGGTTCTGCAAAACCGGGGCCACTTTGTATCATAAGGGTAAGCACATAAAGCGTGATGGTGTGTTTTACTATTTTTTGATATCGCATAATTTTAACTCTATTTAATGGGTCTTTCCGTTTGTTTATAGGTGATGAGGAAGGAGGTGAGAAAGTTAAAATTGATAAAGTGATTCTGAATTCATCATTCATTTTTTTATTTTTTTATTTTTTTATAATTATTTTACAATAATATATAAAAATACATATTTCATTTAAATATATATTTTTTTTACAAAAAAAAGAATATTTCCTGTTTTGTGATCAATAGGGTGAAAAATATCTTAAATGGGAGCGCGTCATCTGTGCTCTGCGGTTCTTTCAAAAGATTTTTGTCACCACGTGAGCCCAGTGATCTTTCTGACTGATACCCGGATTGAGCTTGAGTAGGTGATCAACAGGTTTAATCAGATTTTAAACGCCGTTTTGAACCTGAAGTGGTGGTTGTAGGCAGGCTCCGATGAAGCTTTTGTTCCAGTGCCTGTATTTCGTTTTCGGGGTGCAAGCGCATTTTTCGCATCACCGGTAAAATTTTTAGCAAAGAAGGATAAGATTTTGTTTGTAAAAAAATTTTCTCGGCCAAACGTAATACTTCAGGATGTTCTGGGGCTTTTTTTAAGAGAGGATAAATACCTGTTTGCGCCAAATCAATGTCGCCTCGGCTGAGCTGAATACGAACGCGAGTGATATTAAGTGTCAATCGATTTTTTTCTGCCTGTTTTCTCCCTGTAAATTTTTGTTTTATATATTGCTCTGCTTGAGCAAGATATTGGTCACTATCGGCATGACGGCTTTCTTTTTCAGTGGCCATTGCGGCGAGTAAATAGTTGAATATGGGGTTTTCTGCCTGTTTTATCTGAGACATCAGTTTCGTTTCTACCTTTTGAAAATCTCCCTCCAGAAATTTTATCAAGGCTTCTTTTTCTTGTTTTAGCGATTTTCGATGGATAAACCTACGCCGAAGATTAAAAATACTCTTTAAAAATTGCGTAATAAAAAAGAAAAAAAGAAAAAAAGTGACTAATAAAATGATCATCGCTGTCACTGTGGTTTCAATATCATAATGATCGACCCGGATGAGCACGTATCCTTGATCTGAGGAAAAAACAAGAAAGCTGACGATGGCGACCAAAGGAAAAAATACTGACAGTAAAATACGCCACATTTTTATTGCTCTTCAATAGAAGAAAAAGGAGGGCTTTGAATAAATGCATGAGACCTTTTTTTTAGTAAGGCAGGGCTTTTTAGGTACTCGGGCATTTGTATTGAAATGTCTTGTTGCTGCAAATTTTTTAAATCTTCCAAAAATAATTGGTTGTGAATATCTTTAGCGTCAAAATAGGTGTTTATCCAGGTAGAGAGAATACCAAGCGACTGATGATAGATTTTATTTTGATTTCGGGCGGCAGCTTGCGCGGCAATCAGCAGATGAGAGCGAATATTTTCTCTTAAATAAATCGTTTCATCTGGCGATAAAAATGGCTCTGCCTTAGTGTCTCGGCGACGAACAGTGATCCATGAAGATAAAAAATGATCCCAATTTTTTTGGATATTTTTTCGCCACTCAGAAAGTGAATTTGAAACAGGGGAAGGTTGCTCTTTCATAGGGTCCCCTCTTTCGGGGAGCACAGATAAAGGCAGATGATCGATTTGATCGGACATTTGATTCAGCTTAAAAATGATGCCATCAATATCAACCTGATGGAGAGCAGATAAAGCGCTGATATCTGACATCAGTGCCTGGCGTACTTGAATGAGACCCGGCTGATTAAGCTTGGCCAGATTTTCATCGGCACTTTTAAGCAAAAAAATCGCGCTGTTAATGTCTTTGTCCCTCCATAATTTACGCTCTGCCATTTTTACCCAAAAATCTGCCTCAAAAAAACGCCAAATTTGATCTGGATCCCCAGAAATATTGGCCATTTTTTTTTCTAATTCAGAAAGTTTATCTGTCGATTGCTTTGTTTGAAGCGCCAAATGTTTTAAAGCATCATCCTGTTTTTTTAGCTGTGATTTGAGATCTTTTTTTTCGTTTTCTTGATTTTTTTGTAATCTGATGAATTCTTCCTGTAATGATTGGCTTTCTTTCTGCTGCTTTTGAGCATAATAGTAAAGCGCAGCACTCAGGCAGAGAATCAGGCTATAAAACAACAGTATCCGTAACCGCCCCGTTTTTTTTTGAGATATTTTAGAGGCACTTGATCCTTCAATATAGGTATTATCTTTTTTTGTTATCTGAATTTTTTCTTGTTTCATATATAAGTGTCCTAATCATTAGGCTGGTGTGCATTAAATCGAGAGCACCGTATGAAGTAGGGATTCATTACTTGCATTTTCAGCTATCTGAATATGATGCCAACCCAGATGAGTGGCTATATTCGCCAAACGTGCACTGACCACTATTAAACGGGATTTTATGAGCCAGGCAAAACGCGCTTCTTCAGGAACCAGAGCATAGATACGATGTAACATTTCTTCGCTGGTCACCACAACAGTATCTACTTTTAACCGCTGCCATTGAATACTTTTTTGCGCGCCATCATAGTGAACAGGATGACGTTGATAACACTCGCAATAAATGATCTGAGCCCCCCGTTTTTTCAAGCGGTCACCTAATAATTCTCTGCCTCCATTTCCTCTGAGTATCAGTGCTGTTTTTTTGTTGATGAATTGTAAATTCGCTAAAGCCAATAGGCCTTCGCTGGTTTCTTGATTCAACGGATATCGAATTTTAAAGGGGTTGATCTTCTGCCATGCTTGTGCCGTATTTCGACCAATCGCATAATAAAAAATAGATGGAGGCCAAGAAAGAGGATTGTTTTTAAAAAAAGAGGCTAAGTAATCAATCGCAGTTTTTGACACAACAAATATCATATCTTCTTCTCGCATCTGTGTTATCCGTTGAGACAACTCCATCAGATCTCGCCCTTGAGAAAATTCAATTAAGGGATAATGATAGGCCGTATGTCCGTGCGCCTGAATAAATTGAACCAATTCTTCCCCCATTGGTGAAGGTCGGGTGACTAAAACAACCATAAAACCCTCTATTGTCGATTCAGTTGTGCCAAAATTGCTTCTGCTCCTCGAGATAACAACTCATTCGCTAATTCAAACCCGATCTTTTCCGCTGAATCAAAATTCCCTCGTCTTTCACCATCAATGATCAGCTGGCCATCAGGAGCACCAACAAAAGCCCTGAGCCATAACTCGTCATTTTCTATTTCAGCATAGCTACCAATAGGGGTCTGGCAGCCCCCTTCAAGACGCTTTAGTAGGGCTCGTTCACAAGAGATCTTCAATTGAGACGGTCGATGATTTAAAGTCGCCACTCGTTGAAGTGTGACAGTATCGTCTAATCGGCATTCAATCCCTATTGCACCTTGACCTGCTGCCGGCAATGATGTTTCTGGCCTGAGAATCTGAGTCATGCGATTTTCCAACCCGAGACGTTTTAAACCCGCGACTGCTAACACAATGGCATCGTAATCTCCTTGATCCAGTTTTTTCAAACGAGCCCCTACATTACCTCGTAAATCTCGAACAACGATACCGGGATAATTTTTGTATAATTGGCATTGCCTCCTTAAGCTGGACGTTCCCACTACGCTGCCTTCAGGCAATTGAGCCACATCATGATATCGCAAAGAAAGAAACGCATCTCTGGGATCCTCTCGCTCACAAACTGCGACTAATCCCAATCCCTCTGGGAAATAAAGAGGCATATCTTTTATAGAATGCACGGCAATATCCGCACGATTGTCTAAAACAGCCCGTTCTAATTCTTTTACAAAAAGCCCTTTTCCTCCTGTTTTTGATAAAGCTGTGCCGAGTATATTATCGCCTTGAGTGACCATAGGTAGTAATATCACCTTCAAATCAGGGTGAAAAAATTCTAAACCTGTTTTCACATAGTGCGCCTGCCAAAGTGCCAGGGGGCTTTGTCTTGTAGCAAGACGAATCATGTTGTTTGACATAAAAAGCGACTTTTTTTCGAAAAATGTAATAAACAAGAATACATTTTATGTAAATGAGATTTTATTCAATAATTCATGCAGTATAATCACCAGACTATGATAAAGAAAAAAACATACAAACCCGGCTCAGCCACGATCGCACAAAATAAACGTGCTCGCCACGAATACTTTATTGAAGAAGAATTTGAAGCAGGTGTAGTTTTACAAGGTTGGGAAGTCAAAGCGCTTCGAGCCGGTAAAGTCAATATCAGTGACAGCTACGTTCTCTTAAAAAAAGGCGAGGCTTTTTTATTAGGCGCCACCATCACACCTCTTAACGTGGCATCTACTCACACTGTCTGTGAATCCATGCGTACCCGAAAATTACTCCTGAAACAACGTGAAATAGATTCTTTATTTGGTCGTATCAATCGAGAAGGCTATACGGTCGTTGCTCTTTCGATGTATTGGAAAAATGCTTGGAGCAAAATTAAAATCGCCGTGGCGAAAGGGAAGAAAACACATGATAAACGAGACAGCATTAAAGATCGCGACTGGAAAATCAATAAAGATCGCATTATGAAAAATGCGAACCGATAGCGATTTTGTAAAAATCGTAGGATTCAACAGTAATAATCGATTTTGAAAAAACTTGATTGATTCATGCTCTGTCTATTTGATACACTCTGTCCACTTTTGGGGCTGATTCTGGATTCGACGGGATAAGCAAAGCCCAAGGTGCATGCCGAGGGGCGGTTGCCTCGTAAAAAACCGTGAAAAAATAGTTGCAAAAATTAATAAAAACAGACCCGCTGCTAACGGCTACATGCCTGTAGCTGCTTTAGCCGCTTAATCAGCTTAAAAAACTGAGGGTCTCCTTTCTCCCTAGCCTCCGCTCTTAGGACGGGGATCCAGAAAGGTCAAATAAAAAGAGATCGCGTTAAGACCTTGCTTAGGGTTAAATCGTTAAATTCAATTAAGCTCATCTGTTAATAGAGTGTCCCTCCTCTGCTTTCAGATAAAATTAAGGATGGACTAAGCATGTAGTGCCGACGGTGTAGTTATTTCGGACGGGGGTTCAAATCCCCCCAGCTCCACCAAATAAACGATTGGTCGTCGCAAAAAAATACTGACAAACCGAAAAAGACCCACGCATTTATTGTGTGGGTCTTTTATTGCCTGTTTCTTTCGGTTTGGCCAGGCTTTCTTGGATTTCCCCTTTTTCAGGAAGATTTTCATATGATTTCTAATCTTGCGTAAGCGACGACTAACCATTTTAATTGGTTACCAGAAAAGGCAACCTGGACACGAGCATGTTGACCACTGCCTTCTAAATCTTTGACGGTGCCTTCCCCAAACTTAGGATGTCTCACACGTTGATCTAAAGAAAAATGCCCCTCGTTTTCATTACTCTCATTTTGATGGCTGTGGATTTTATATTTTGATTTGTCTGTAAAACGGGAATGAAATGGCTGAGAAATGATTGACCCTAATCTTACCTGTTGTATGCAGTCTTTTGGTAATTCGTCAATGAAACGAGAGGGAATATTTCTCACTTCTTCTCCATAAAGTCGACGTCTTTCCGCATAAGATAAGGTCAATTCTTTCATTGCACGCGTTAAGCCAACATAAGCCAGACGACGCTCTTCTTCCAACCTTCCACTTTCATTCAAGGCCATTTTACTAGGAAACATGCCTTCTTCCATTCCAACAATAAAGATTTTAAAAAATTCCAAACCTTTAGCAGAATGCAGCGTCATCATTTGTACTGAGTCTTGGGAAGCGTCAGCCTGACCTTCACCTGCTTCCAGAACCGCATCGGAAAGAAAAGCCTGTAATGGTGACAAAGTGTCATCTTCATACTGACGATAATCATACTGTTGTGTCGCATTGACCAGCTCTTCTAAATTTTCAATACGTCCTTGCGCTCTTTCGCCTTTTTCTTCTTGATACATTAACCAAAGCCCAGAATCTTTGATGACTCTGTCTGTTTGTAAATGTAACGGCATTTCTGATGTTTCATAAGCCAATGAATCAATTAACTCAATAAAACGCCTCAAACCTGAAGCAGCTCGGCCCGCCAATATTTTTTCATGCAACAAAATTTGAATGGTTTCCCAAAGCGTTTTTTCACGATCTCTTGCAGCCTGACGCAATACAGATAAGGTGCGCTCACCAATACCACGAGCGGGTGTATTAATCACTCTTTCAAATGAGGCATCATCATGGCGATTAGAAATCAAACGCAGATATGCAAGCGCGTCTTTAATTTCTTGCCTTTCAAAAAAACGATGACCCCCGTAAATACGGTGAGGAATATTTCCTTGTAAAAACGCTTCTTCTAATACTCGAGACTGTGCATTACTACGATATAAAATGGCACAATCTTTTAATTGGCCTCCTTTCTCGTGCCACTTTTTAATTTGATGAGCCACAAAACGGGCTTCATCTAATTCATTAAAAGCATGATAAAGAGAAATGGGCTCCCCTTCTTTTTGAGCAGTCCATAAATTTTTGCCCATTCGCCCTTCATTATTGGCAATCAAGGTATTGGCTGCCGTTAAAATATGAGGAGTTGAACGATAATTTTGTTCGAGTCTTACTGTTTCAGCACCTTCAAAATCTTTTAAAAAGCTCTGAATATTCCCCACCTGCGCCCCGCGCCAGCCATAAATAGATTGATCATCATCTCCCACGATCATCACTTTTGCCCTTTTTTCAGCCAATGCACGGATCCAGGCATATTGGACAGTATTGGTGTCCTGAAATTCATCAACCAAAATATGACTCCATCTCTGCTGATAGTGATCCAGGATATTGGTGTGATTGAGCCATAACTCATAGGCACGTAATAACAGCTCTGAAAAATCGACTAATCCAGCTCTATCAGTGGCTTCTTGATAGGATTGGTAAATATCTCGCCAGGTATTTTCAATGAAATTAGAGTGATTTTTAGTATGTTGAGGGCGATGTCCCTGATCTTTTTTATGATTGATGTACCACATGGCTTGCCGTGGAGCCCAACGCTTTTCATCTAAATTCAATGATTTAATAATTTTTTTGAGCAAGCGTAATTGATCATCGTTATCGATAATTTGAAAATCTTTTGGCAAATTCGCTTCCAGATAATGCATTCTTAAAAGACGATGGGCTAATCCATGAAAAGTGCCAGTCCACATGCCATCTTGCATTGATCCCATCAAAGCCGACACACGATGACGCATTTCGGCAGCGGCTTTATTAGTAAAGGTGACGGAAAGAATGGAATAAGGAGAAACATGTTCAACTGAAAGTAACCAGGCAATTCGGTGCACCAACACTCTGGTTTTTCCACTTCCTGCGCCGGCCAGTACTAATATATGATCAGCAGATGAGGTCACCGCAGTACGTTGTTTTTCATTTAAAGTATTGATTAATTTAGAATAATCCATAAATAGCCTTTATTCATTCTTTCGTACAAAAATTGACATCTCTTGAAGTTCATGGCTTAAAGCTCATATGAATTACTCCGTCATAAACATGGTCTGCAGGCCCTGTCATATAAAGGCAATGGCCTGTTCCTTTCCAGCAGATGTCGAGATTGCCTCCTTTTTGTTCAACATGAACTTTTTCATCCAGCAGATCCTGCTGAACCCCTATCGAGACTGCAGCACAAGCCCCACTGCCGCAGGCCTGAGTTTCTCCAGCGCCACGTTCATAAACGCGCAGATGAATATGCTTTCGATCAATGATTTGCATAAATCCGACATTTGTCCCTTCGGGAAAAGACGGATGGCACCCCAATAAAGGGCCAATCAATTTAATCTGATCGGAGTCAAGCTTTTCCACCTGTATAATACAATGTGGATTACCCATAGACACAATCCCACAAAGTAGTTTTTGTTCAGCGACATCTAATTCATAAATTTTTTTTATTGTTTTTGAACGAAAAGGGATAGTTTGAGGGAAAAAATCAGGCTCACCCATATTAACGCAAATTTGATTTTTCTCTTCTAGATGAATTTGCATTTTTACGGTCTTGGTACTCACCTGAATATTTTTTTTATTCGTTAAGCCTTTTAAGTGAACAAAACGCCCCAAGCAACGAGCACCGTTACCACATTGAAATACTTCACTACCATCTGCATTAAAAATACGATAATGAAAATCCAATTCTGGACTATTAGGAGGTTCCAGCAACAATAGCTGATCAAAACCAATACCAGTATGCCGATTCGCTAATCGACAGATAAACTCTGATCGTAGATGAACATTTTGGGTTACAGCATCAATGATGACAAAATCATTACCCAGGCTGCACATTTTTGAAAACCGCATACGTTAACTCTGCTAAACCTTGATGATGAAATTTTTTTTAACCTGATGAGCGGATGTTTGAGCTGTTTCTTTTGGCAGGTGTTCTATGGGTGGAAAATACAATGGCCCTTTTAAACCACAAGAGGTGATTATCAGTGTGATTGATAAAATGAATAATTTTTTTTTCATTATTTTAAGCTCTATCCTTGATATGAAATTATTTTAATCGATCAAAATGTGAAAAGAATATCCTGGATATTTTCTATTTTTTTTAACGCTGTCTTGAGAAAGACATCTCTGTGGTATCGAAGCAATTTGTATCTTAATTACCTGTTTCATCGCTCTTTTAATGTGCTTTAATTTTAAAGAACAGAATCACAGTTCCTCTCTATTAGCTAGCAGGAGACTTTTTCGAGGTAAACCAGGCTCTGGTCTAAATGCTTCAGAAAATATTCGTCCTTATCTGGAAGAGAATGTCGAAAGAAGGGAATAATTGAAAAAAATTTTAAAGTGATACTTGAGTTTTACTTATATACGTTAACACGATCACGCAATTTTTTTCCTGGTTTAAAATGTAAAACATATTTACTCTTTACTTTCACCCCAGAATCACCCGTTTTAGGGTTACGTGCAGTGCGTGGACGACGGTATCGAAGAGAGAAACTCCCTAATCCCCGAATTTCAATTCGCTCCCCCTCAGATAATTTTTCTGACATATATTGTAAAATTCGCTTTACTATTTCGTGAATCATTTCAGGATCCGTAGAATCCAGGCGTTTAACAAGCCTTTCAACAAAATCAGATTTCGTCATATTACCTCAGGTTTTTTAGTGAGGGGGTATAATACCCCCTTTTGTTATTAATCACCTTTTGTCGCTATTTTAAAGGCTTCAGTCATAGCGTTAGGGGTGTTAGAAAAATTTGCTTCCTCTTTTTTATTATTTTTAGCTGCTGATACAGACTCTTTTTTTTCAGTTTCATCTTTCAATGGAGCCAAGGTAACAAGACGGGTTTTACGATCACAACCTGTGTATTTAGCTTCAATGGTATGACCCACTTCTATGGATCCCATAGGGAAGTCAACAGAGGTCTCAGGTAAATCTGACAGATTAATACAGCCCTTGACACCATTTTCTGTTAGTGTAACAAAAATTTTTTTATCATGAATTTCAGTAATTTGACCACTAACTAGCGTGCCTTTTTTATTTAAAGAAATATACTGGTCAAGCGGATCTTCTGATAACTGTTTTATACTCAAAGAGATCCTCTCGCGATCTGCGATCACTTCTGATAGTACAGCCTCAATTTCTTGGCCTTTTTTGTATTCACGAACCGCTTCTTGACCTGAAACATTCCATGAAATATCGGATAAGTGAACCAAACCATCAATGTTGTCTTCTAAACCAATAAAGATGCCAAAATCAGTAATGGATTTAATCTTACCTTTAACAATATCGCCTTTATTATGATTTGCATCAAATTTTTTCCAGGGATTTTCTGTGCATTGTTTTAATCCGAGAGAGATACGACGACGCTGTTCATCGATATCTAATACTTTCACTTTGACACTATCTTGAACAGACACAACCTTAGAAGGATGAATATTTTTATTGGTCCAATCCATTTCTGAAACATGAACTAATCCTTCAACACCTGGTTCTATTTCAACAAAACAGCCGTAATCAGGCAGATTAGTGACGCGGCCGGTGATTTCATCATTGACTTTGTAACGCTCTGAGATACCCACCCATGGATCTGGAGAAAGTTGTTTTAAGCCGAGTGAAATACGAATTTCATCTCCGCGGCGTTCGATTTTCAGAATTTTGACAGTGATTTGATCCGAGATACTCACGACTTCACTTGGATGTTTAACACGTTTCAATGACATATCAGTGATGTGTAATAAACCATCAATCCCACCTAATTCAACAAATGCACCATAGTCAGTCAGATTTTTAACGGTACCTGAAACTTCTTGACCTACTTTTAGCCTTTCCAATAATTGTTCACGTTCTGCGCTGTTTTCTGATTTGATGACGTCTCGACGTGAAACAACCACATTATTGCGTTTTTTATCCAGTTTAATAATTTTACATTGATGCTCTTTATTCTCAAGATGCGAAGTATCGCGTACAGGATGTACGTCAACCAAAGAGCCAGGTAGAAAGGCTCTAATACCATCCATATCAACAGTAAAACCTCCTTTGACTTTACCGGTAATCATTCCAGTCACAAATGTGCCATTGGTATAAGCTTCTTCTAATTTTTTCCATACTTCCTGGCGCTTGGCTTTTTCACGAGATAATAAAGTTTCACCAAAACCGTCTTCCATAGAATCCAGGGCAAGGTCAACTTCATCTCCTATTTGAATTTCTACTACTCCTTGTGCACTTTTAAATTGCTCTAAAGGAATAGAGGATTCGGATTTTAAACCAGCATCAATCCGTACAATGTCTTTTTCAATAGAAATGACGGTACCACGAATCATGGATCCTGGACGTATTTCAATTGTTTTTAGTGATTCTTCAAAAAGTTGAGCAAAAGATTCTGTCATATTAATGATCTTGAGGAGTGTTTAATTTAACACCCACCTGGCATCCTGCTTGATGGGGTTGTGATAAAAGGTCTGCTTCAGTTCCTTTGAGCAGATCCGAGATATTGATTTCATTTGTTCTAAAAAGTGAGCCATTTTTTTGCGTGCTCTAACACTTGTTCAACCACTTCCTGAGCTGGCATATGAGTAGAATCTATTATTAATGCGTCCGAGGCTGGTAATAAAGGAGCAATTTGTCTAGTAGCGTCACGATCATCTCGATCGTTCATTTTAGATAAAATGCTGCTGAAATTAACATTAAACCCTTTTTTTTGCAACTCGATCATCCGCCGCCGAGCACGTTCTTGGGGGGATGCATGAAGGAATATTTTGATAAAAGCATCTGGGAAAACCAAAGTGCCCATATCTCTACCATCAGCAATTAAACCAGGTGCTTTTTGAAACGCCCGCTGTCGCTTGAGCAATGCTTCTCGTACTTTCGGAAAAGAGGCCAATTGAGACGCAGAATGAGCCACTAATTCAGTGCGAATTTTATCGCTGACATCTTCTTTATCTAAAATAACCCGTAAGCATCGATTTTGTGACTGAAAAGAAACATCAAGATGAATAGCCAGAGGAATTAAATCCGCTTCCATACTGAAATCGATTTGATGCCGCAGAGCAGCTAATGCAAGTACTCGATAAATAGCCCCTGAGTCTAGAAGATGCCATCCCAGATAGTCTGCTAATGCTTGACACAGTGTCCCTTTCCCTGCTCCACTAGGCCCATCAACCGTTAATACTTGGTTTACTTTTTTCATTTTTTCTCTTCATGACCAAATATATTAAGAATTTTTATACAGTACCGCTAAGATAAGCCAGTTTTTGAAAAAAATCAGGAAAGGTTTTTGAAGTGCACCTTGGATTTAAAATGCGTATTGGCATATCTGACAGAGCCATTAATGAAAAAGACATTGCTATACGATGGTCGTTGTAGGTCTGAATTTCAGCTGCTTTTAAATTTTTTGGAGAAATAATTTCGATATAATCTTGCCCTTCTTTGATTTGTGCCCCCAATTTTCTTAATTCAGCCGACATCGCAGAAAGGCGGTCTGTCTCTTTAAGACGCCAATTATAAATATTTTGAATCCTTGTAGGGCCTTCGGAAAATAACGCCGTCGTTGCGAGTGTCATGGCGGCATCCGGCATACTGTTCATATCCATATCTATGCCTTTTAATCGTCCAGGACGACATTCAATATAATCCTCTCCCCAATGAATGAAGGCCCCCATTTTTTGTAACACATCTGCAAATTGAACATCCCCTTGTATGCTTTTTTGACCGACACCTATCACACGGACACAACCTCCTTTGATGGCTGCTGCGGCTAAAAAATACGACGCCGCTGTTGCATCCCCTTCGATTCGATAGTGTCCAGGTGATTTAAATTTTTGATGGGCCTTAATGTTGAAGGTGCGGTAATGTTTATGCGTCACACTGATCCCAAAAACACGCATTAAATGCAATGTCATCTCTACATAAGGTTTAGACACCAGAAAGCCTTGCACTTCAATAGCGGTATCTTGTTCGGCCAAAGGCGCCATAATCAATAAAGCGGTCAAAAATTGACTTGAGATATTCCCTCGGAGGGTTAAATTTCCGCCACGAAAACCGCCACGAAGGCGAAGAGGAGGAGAATTTTTTTTTTCTAAATAGGTGATTTGAGCATTACCTTGACGTAACGCGTCGACCAGAGGATCCATGGGCCTTTCTTTCATTCGTGCTCCCCCTGTCAATACTACATCAGATTGACCTAATGAAAGAACGGCCGTCAGAAAACGCATCACAGTACCTGCATTGCCGGTCATTAATTCAATCGGATGAGGGGTGTTTAACGGCCCGTTGACTCCTTCTACTTCACAGCAGGTGCCATTTTTTGAAACAGTATAACGGACTCCAAGCGCTTTGAGGGCTTCTAGCATATATCGAGTATCGTCACTGTCTAAAAAGTTGGTCAGCCGAGTTTTTCCAGCAGCCAAAGCGGATAATAAAAGAACACGATTAGAAATACTTTTTGAACCTGGTAAATAAACTGTTCCATTGATCTTTCCGATAGGTTCTAAATTGAGAGATTTTGACATATAAAGAATGATTATTTTAAATGATATAAAAGTGTTAAAAAAATTAGGCCTGTTTTTTGTATTGCTCCAAATACTGCCGTTGAAAAATACACATACGGATCGCAGTACGATATTCGCCATCAACAAAAAACTCTTCTTTCAATTCTCCTTCTTTTTTAAATCCTAATTTTTCATAAATATGAATGGCTTTTTGATTATCTTTATCCACAATAAGATATAGCTTATATAAATTGAGCACTGAAAAAGCATGTTTCATCACTAATTTCGTCGCAATAGTTGCAAAGCTTTTTCCCTCATAAGCAGGATCGATAACAATGAAAAATTCCGCCCGTCTGTGGAGATGATTTATCTCTAGTAATCCCACTAACCCGACTTTGATTCGATTATTTTCGGCCTTGTTATTTTCAATAATAAAGCGGCGCTCCGTTTGATCGTGAATATGTTTATCATACAGATCCGACAATTCCATAAAGGCTTCATAAGGCTCCTCAAACCAGTAACGCATGACGCTGGCGTTATTGTCTAATTGATGAACAAAATAAAGATCATCTCTTTCTAAAGGACGTAATCTAATGTCAGTTATGGAACACATGTTGAATCCTTTTTTTCAGTAAGAGGTTGGCCGTCTAACCAAGCGATCCCTGACCTCATTTCTAAACGTCCTTGCATAAACCAGTCGACCACTTTTGGATAAATATGGTGTTCCTGAACTTTGATACGCTCCATAAGGGTCTTTTCAGAATCATCGGGGAACACCGATATTCTGGACTGCAAAATCACAGGGCCTCCATCCAGCTTTTCAGTCACAAAGTGTACTGAAGATCCATGCTCCTTATCACCGTTGGCAAGAACCCGCTGATGGGTGTGTAACCCTGGATATTTAGGAAGAAGCGAAGGATGGATGTTCAGTATTTTTCCCTTATAGTGTTGAACAAATGTGGGAGTAAGAATACGCATATAGCCGGCTAACGCAATCAAATCAGGTTGATAAGAATCGATTTTTTGAATGAGGTTTAAATCAAACTCAATGTGATCGGGCTGAGTTTTTGCTTCTAAAATTTGAATCGGAATTTTTGCTTGTTTTGCTCGTTCTAATCCATAAGCATTAAGTTGATTACTAAAAACACCGCAAATTTTACCCCGTATTTTTCCGGCTTTTTGAGCGTTTATCAATGCCTGAAGGTTGCTCCCTTCGCCTGAGATCAATATCACTATATTTTTTTTCAACGGAATGTTTTTCATCATTTATATTTCAATTATTGAGTATGCTTTTTTTAAAAATTATTCGCTCAGAACTGGTTTTTGATGAATCTACCCTGCCTATTCTCCAGGCTTTTTCACCGACACTGGTTAAAAAATCAAGGGTTTTATCTGCCTGATTTTCAGGCAAAGCTATGATCATGCCTACGCCACAATTAAAGGTACGATACATTTCTTGCTTATTGATATTTCCTGTTTTTTGTAACCAATCAAAAATACAGGGCCATTGCCAGCTGGATTCTTCAATCAGCACGCAGGTATTTTTAGGCAAGACTCGGGGGATATTTTCAAAAAATCCCCCTCCAGTCAGGTGAGCAATAGCATGAATGTCCACGTTTTGCGTTTCTATTAACGTAAGAATAGATTTAACGTAAATTCTTGTCGGCTCTAATAAATGATCGGCCAGACTTTTTCCATTTAACATCCATGTTTCAGGATCTTTTTTGCTCAAATTCAAAACCTGACGTACTAAAGAGTACCCATTAGAATGTAAACCACTAGAAGCCAATGCCAACAAAGTGTCTCCGGATTTTACGTTTTGATGGCCATTGATCAGTTTGGATTTTTCGACAACACCCAAACAAAAACCCGCCAGATCATAATCTTTAGCTTGATACATACCCGGCATCTCAGCGGTTTCGCCTCCTACTAACGCACAGCCTGCCTGTTGACAGCCTTCAGCAATACCTGCAATAACACAGGCTGCAGTTTCAACATCCAGCTGACCTGTTGCAAAATAATCTAGAAAAAACAGCGGTTCAGCTCCTTGAACGATCAAATCATTGACACACATGGCGACCAAATCGATACCGATGGTTTCGTGGCGTTTCAAATCAATGGCCAAACGTAACTTAGTGCCCACGCCGTCAGTCCCTGACACCAAAATGGGCTCACGGTATTTTTGTGGCAACGCGCAAAGTGCGCCGAATCCTCCTAATCCTCCTATGACTTCGGGCCGGTGGGTTTGTTTGACTGCTTTTTTAATACGCTCAACCAGGAGATAGCCGGCATGAATGTCGACGCCCGCATCTTTATAATTAAGAGAAACATGATCGGTCACGGAGAGATCCTCTGAGTAAATGACGAGAGTTTGATGTATAAAACAAAATTTTAAAAGAGCTATGAAAGAACTTTCAAATAGAAATAGAGCGTTTATTATTTATGAACATATGATTTTAGATGGTTTTAAATCGCCATAATTTGTCCAAGCCTTTTTTGATGCCAATTCTTGGTGTCGCGATGTATTTGGGTTGATGCTCTGAGAGTATCACGTTCATAAAAGGTGCAAGGTAAAATAGTATTTTTCATCATTAATAAAGAGGTTTTAAATGTAAGAAAGCCATATTTATTTATATTTTATCTCCTTTTCCTACTGAAAATAGGGATTTTTGGAACATAAATGAACACAAAAACAGGATGCCATAGAAAAATATTTTGAATTTAAATCGGATAAACTTAATTTTTTTGTTGCATAGAAGGCTTTCACTCCCTAAAATGCGCCCACTTGAGCCGGTATAGCTCAGCTGGTAGAGCACCTGACTTGTAATCAGGGGGTCCCGAGTTCGATTCTTGGTGCCGGCACCATAAATAACATGATGCACCATACCATTTCATCGTTAGGCGTTCTTATTATTTTTAATACTTTGGTGGGATTCCCGAGTGGTTAAAGGGAGCAGACTGTAAATCTGCCGTCATCGACTTCGAAGGTTCGAATCCTTCTCCCACCACCATATTGAGTCTTATTTTAAATAAAACTTTCTATACCGAGTTCCGGCATGCGGGCATCGTATAATGGTTATTACCTCAGCCTTCCAAGCTGATGATGTGGGTTCGATTCCCACTGCCCGCTCCAACAAATTGTGTTGATATTGTGTTGATATAGCTCAGTAGGTAGAGCACACCCTTGGTAAGGGTGAGGTCGGCAGTTCGAATCTGCCTATCAGCACCATTTCCCCTCTCTCTGATCCTTTCTTCTGTTTGATTTTGACTTGGTGTAAGACGTTAACCTATAAGCATCATTAACCCAGACCTTTCGTTTAGAGCGAGAGCTTGATGTCTTGCTTCATAGACTTTTTTTAAATATTTATAAAGCATCATGATGATGCATTATTATAATCATTCTCATAAAGACGATCTGGGGGATTTGCCTAAAGGAAAAAAACAGGAGAATGAAGCGGGCAGAGGAAACCCCTCTTCATGGTGATTGATCTTGGAAATGGCGGTGCGGACGGGATTCGAACCCGCGACCCCCGGCGTGACAGGCCGGTATTCTAACCAACTGAACTACCGCACCAAAATGTATTTTGGTTTAGAACGGGCGCGATGATACGGTTGCACCTTAATAAGGTCAACTGTTTTTTGAATTTATTGGCTTTCTTTTTTAAATAGAGAGACAGACTGCCGATTCTTCTGTTAGGTGGCAGATCGCCATATGCAAGAGCCTTCTTTCTTTTCTAAGAGATCCAGACTTGCTTGATGCTCATCAAGCTCATCACAGCTGGCGTAAATGATCTTTAATTGAGATGAAGTTTTGACCCGCTTTGGACGCACTGTCATGTTACGAATGTCTGTCTCGTCCGTTTCGTCTGAAAAAGAAAATAACGTTTGCCCGCCGGTCATGGCTAAATACACTTCTGCTAAAATCTGCGCATCAAGCAATGCCCCGTGTAAAGTACGTTTGCTGTTATCTATCTGATAACGATCGCATAAAGCATCTAAACTATTGCGTTTACCAGGAAATAAACGGCGGGCGAGTGCTAAAGTATCGGTGACCGTACAAAAAGTGTTTGTTTTTGGGATATTTTGCTGGAGCGCCGAAAATTCATAATCCATAAAACCAATATCAAAAGCGGCATTATGGATGATTAATTCAGAACCGCGTATAAATTCAAAAAATTGAGAGAAAATTTCAGAAAAGCGCGGTTTATCGGATAAAAATTCATCACTAATACCATGAATTTGATAGGCTTCGGGATCCACCTGACGGTTGGGCCTCACATACGTATGAAAAGTCTTGCCTGTGAGGCGACGGTTAATGACTTCAACCGCCCCAATCTCGATAATATTGTGGCCCTCATAATGAGGGCCTGTTTTATTTAGTCCGGTGGTTTCAGTATCCAAAACAATTTGTCGGGTCATGGGCGTGTTCTCAGGAAGAATTTGTGCGAAAATAAAATTTTTATACAATTTTATCACACACAATGAAACAGGTAGAGATTTTCACAGATGGTTCCTGTCTTGGTAATCCGGGCGCAGGGGGATACGCCAGTATTTTACGTTATCAACAGCATGAAAAAATATTCAGCCAGGGTTATCGGCTGACCACCAATAATCGAATGGAATTGATGGCCAGCATTGTCGCCCTTCAGGCTTTAAAATCGCCCTGCACAGTGACACTTTTTACGGACAGTCAGTATGTTCGTCAGGGGATCACCCAATGGGTCGTTCATTGGAAAAAACGCGGCTGGAAAACGAGTGAGCGTAAAGAGGTCAAAAATATTGATCTATGGAAAGCATTGGATGCCGAGATTCAAAAGCATCAAATAAATTGGCAATGGGTCAAAGGTCATGCGGGTCATCCAGAGAACGAGCGCTGTGATAAGCTGGCTCGTTTAGCCGCGAGTTCGCCTACTCAAGAAGATAGGGGTTATCAGGGATCATGTTAGAAAAAAGAGAAAGTGATCGTTAAGCCGTTTCTTTTTTCGCTTCTCGCTCTGTTTGATCAATCTCAAACATAAAAAAACAACAATAAATTTTCTAATATTGTTTTTGAAATAAACGCGTTTTCCATGCCAAATAGAACAAGCCGAGAGCCGCCCATATAAAACCTAACTTCATAGAGCTGCTTTCAAGGTTAATCCATAACATAGTGACAGTCGCGACCCCTAATCCAGGTAAAATAAGATAATGCCAAAGATTAAATAGACCTCTATGGCGCTTTTCATGATAATAAAACTGAAAAATGACCGATAAATTGACAAAGGTAAAAGCAATCAAGGCCCCGAAATTAATTAATGCGGTGGCCGTGACCAAATCAAAAGTAACGGCAGATAAGGCAACAATACCAACGAATACTATGTTAAGACTCGGAGTTCGCCATTTTGGATGCACGTAGCCGAAAATTTTGTTGGAAAACACCCCATCGCGTCCCATCACATAAAGTAAACGTGAAACCCCTGCTTGAGCCGCCATTCCTGATGCCAAAACAGTCACACAAGAAAAACATAAAATGATGGATTGGAATAATTTCCCAGCCACAAACAGCATAATATCGGGTTGAGAGGCATCAGGATTGATAAAACGTGAAACATCAGGGAAATACAATTGTAAAAAATAAGCCACAAAAATAAAAATAAGGCCACCTATCATGGTCGTTAGAAAAATGGCTTTGGGGATCACTGAAACAGCATCTTTCGTTTCTTCAGATAAAGAGCTGATGCCGTCAAAACCAAGAAAAGAAAAGCATAATATGGTGGCACCTGTGATCATGGGTATCAAATAAACTTCATCTGAATAAAAAGGACGAATGCTGATTAAGGTGCCTTCTCCTTCCCCCTGATAAATTCCATTCATCAATAATCCAACGAAGATCAGCATAATAGCGATCTGAATGAATACAATAAGACTGTTAATGTTGGCGATGACGTTAATGCCGCGAAGATTGAGCAGAGTCGTTAAACAAGTTAATCCTGCAACGAACATCCAAGGGGGTACATGAGGGAAAATCGCGGAAAGATAAATTTTCGCCAACAGAATATTGATCATTGGCATAAATAAATAATCTAATAACGAAGACCAGCCAACCATAAACCCAAGGTGGGGATGGATGGATTTCTGGACATAAGTATAAGCCGAGCCCGCAGAAGGAAAACGTTTAACCATCTTGCCATAGCTGAGGGCAGTAAAAAGGATGGCAATTAACGCAATAATATAGGATGCAGGAACATGCCCCTGTGTCAAAGATGAGACGATACCAAAGGTATCAAAAATGGTCATGGGTTGAAGATAGGCCAACCCCATCATCACGACTTGCATTAAGGTCAAGGTTTTTCTGAGTTGTATACGGTTATTACTGGCTGTTTGGTTGATGCCTGACAGAGTGAGTGACATATTTTTCTCCTAAAAACCTTATCTGATATTTCATCTCAAAAATGCGTTGAGGATAATGAGATTTTTTTAAAAACTGTGTCAGATCTTTTGATCGTCTTGCCATTGTGGAAACTTCATCTCTGAGTATTGAACGAACTTTGTGCCATGTAAAAGTTTATATCCAAACCAGATAGAAAAAAATAAAGGCAAGCCAATATAAGTCGCGGTCACTGAATACCAATCAATGCTATCTGCCAAAAAAGCCTGATAGTTCTGGCCGAGTGTGATCATCAAACAAACAAAAAAAGCAAAGATGGGCCCCCATGGGAAAAAGCTCGACTGATAGGGTAATGCATTCAAAGAGCGATTTTGAAAAATGTATCCTTTTCTAAAACGATAATGACTGATGGCAATGCCAAGCCAGGCGATAAATCCCGTCATTCCTGATGTATTTAATAACCACAAATAGACAGTTTGATTTCCAAACATTGAACTGAAAAAACACAGAGCAGAGACCAAAGTGGTGGCACAAAGCGCATGACGAGGAACGCCATTATCAGATAATCGCGCAAAAATTTTGGGGGCTTTTCCTTCACTTGCCAAGGTAAACAGCATGCGTGTCGCGGCATACATCCCCGAGTTACCCGCAGATAAAACGGCCGTGAGGATCACGGCATTCATGAGGGCCGCAGCAGATAATAATCCTGCATTTTGAAAAACTAAAGTAAAGGGGCTGACACTAATGTCTTTGATGTCATTGTGTAATAAATGGGGATCAGTATAAGGAATGATCAGACTGATGATAAGAATCGCGAGGATGTAAAAAAGTAAAATTCGCCAAAACACTTTACGGATGGCACAGGGAATATTTTTAGCCGGCTCCTGAGATTCACCTGCGGCGACACCCACTAATTCAGTGCCCTGAAAAGAAAACCCCACGATCATGGCCACCCCAATCATAGCTGAGAATCCTCCCACAAAAGGCGCTTCTCCTAGAGTCCAATTATCCCAGCCTGTGACTTTGTTGCCTTTAAGAACGCCTAATATCATCAACAAACCAAGAATAATAAACACAATCACGGTGGTGACTTTAATCAAGGAAAACCAATATTCAGATTCAGCAAACCCTTTCACAGAGAGATAATTCAACATAAAAATAAGAGCGAGAAATAAAGCGCTCCAAATCCAGCTTGGGGTATCAGGAAACCAATAATGCATCACCAATTGAGAGGCCACTAAATCAACGGCAATGGTCACCGCCCAGTTGTACCAATAATTCCAGCCGAGAGCAAAACCAAAACCTTCTTCAACATATTTTGCGCCATAGGTTGCAAAGGAACCAGAAACAGGCATAAAGGCCGCCAGTTCTCCTAAACTGGTCATTAAAAAATAGACCATCAAACCAATTAAGAAATAAGAGAGTAAGGCTCCGCCTGGTCCCGCTTGAGAAATCGTTGCGCCAGAAGCAACAAAAAGCCCTGTACCAATAGATCCGCCCACCGCAATCATCGCCAGGTGACGCGATTTGAGTGCCCTTTGCAACTTTTTTGGTCGATGGGTTACCGTCTTGTTGATATTTTTTTCAAGCATTTTTAATCCCAAAAAATAATGTGTAAAAAACTTCTTGGCTCTAAAAATATAGAGGTATAAAGTCAAATTGGGGAGGGATTGTAACAATTCATGGCCTGCTGGCCAGATGAATTTGGGTTAACATTTCAAAGAAATGGCCATTCTTAAATTAATTTACGTAGCTGATTGCGACACGGCCTGTCAGTTTGCTCACCAACTCATAAGCAGTGTATCCGATATAAGACGCCACTTTTTCTAACGACAATTGATCGCCCCACAGTACAGCTCTATCCCCCACCTTATCAGTCGCATCCCTGCCTAAATCCACTGAAATCATATCCATCGACACTCGACCCACAATAGGCACTTGACGATCATTGATCCATACGGGCGTGCCTGTAGGAGCACTTTGTGGGTAACCATCGCCATAGCCAATCGCCAACACACCCAGGAAAGTGGCAGTTTGACTGATCCATTCCCCTGCGTAGCCTACGGTTTCCCCTGCCTTATGCTCACGCACTGCAATTAAAGGGGATTGCAAAGTCATCACCGGCAATAAGCCATAATCACGACCAATAAAATGTTCAAAAGGAGAGATCCCATAAAGGGCGATACCAGGGCGTACAACGTCTCGATGTGATTGAGGGCAAAGCAAAATAGCACCGGAGGCCGCAATCGATTTTTGCCCTGGTTTGCCTTGAACAAACGCATCAAAAGAACGGATTTGCTGGTCTGTTACAACAGGATGATGAGGATTCACGTCAGAAAGATGGGTGATGATATGAATGGGCTTGGCCACATTAGGACAATTTTGTAAACGTTGATAAAAGGCGTCTGCTTGCTCAAGACGTACACCTAAACGGTGCATGCCAGTATCTATTTTCATCCAAACTCGGACAGGTTCAGGTAGACGCACTTTTTCTAACGCCACCAGCTGTTCAAAATTGTGTATCACCGTTTCAATATGATTCACTTGCAATACAGCTAAATCTTCTAGAGAAAAAAAACCTTCTAACAACAAGATAGGCTTGATGATCCCACCCGAACGCAATGTTAATGCCTCTTCTATGCGAGCGACAGAAAAGTAATCTGCGTTTTTAAGCGCCTGCGCCACTGTCAGTAATCCGTGACCATAAGCATTCGCTTTAACGACAGCCATTAAACGGCTTTTAGGGGCGTATTGTTGAATTTTTTCAAGATTATGCCGAAGTGACTTAAGGTTAATGATCGCGGTGGCGCCTTTCATTGAGCACCTTGCGTTTTGTCAATGATAATCATCATATTGAGTGCCCGCATAATTATCAAATCGAGAGAACTGACCACTAAATGTCAAACGTATAGAGCCTGTCGGGCCATTTCTGTGTTTACCTAAAATAATCTCAGCAATCCCTTTCATTTCGCTATTTTCGTTATAAACCTCATCACGATAAATAAACATAATTAAATCCGCATCTTGCTCGATCGAGCCTGATTCTCTCAAATCAGAATTGACAGGCCGTTTTTCCGCTCGTTGTTCTAACCCTCTATTGAGCTGAGATAACGCCATGACCGGAACCTGTAATTCTTTTGCCAATGCTTTTAGTGAGCGGGATATTTCTGAAATTTCTAATGTTCGATTCTCCGCTAAAGCCGGGACACGCATTAATTGAAGATAATCAATCATAATGAGGCTTAAGCCATCGTTTTCACGAAAAATTCGCCGAGCACGAGAACGAATCTCTGTAGGGCTCAAAGCAGAAGAATCATCAATATACATATTCCCTTTTTCTAATAGCATTCCCATCGCACTGCTGATACGAGCCCAATCACCGTCTGCTAGTTTACCGGTACGCATACGGGTCTGATCAATACGAGAAAAGGATGAGAGCATACGTATCATCAACTGATGAGCAGGCATTTCTAAACTAAAAATCAAAACAGGTTTTTCTTGTGTCATGAGTGCATTTTCACAGATATTCATGGCAAATGTGGTTTTTCCCATAGAAGGGCGAGCCGCCACAATAATAAGATCGGATTTTTGCAAGCCTAACGTTTTTTCATCAAGATCCCGATATCCTGTTGACACACCGGTCACACCATCATGTGGATGACGAACAAGGTGTTCAATACGATTGACTGTCTCTGTTAACACATCATCAATCGTCTTGGGCCCGTCATTTTGCCTTTGTCGGTTCTCAGCAATTTTAAATACCCTGGATTCCGCAAAATCGAGCAAATCTGTACTGCTGAGGCCTTGAGGTTCATAGCAGGCATCCGCAATTTCATGTGTCACTGAAAGCATTTCACGGACGATGGCTCTCTCTCTCACAATATCGGCATAAGCAGAAATATTAGCGGTACTAGGGATATTTTTAGCCAATTCGGCTAAATAGGCGAATCCTCCTACTTTTTCTAAATCTCCCTTTTGCTCTAAAGCATCAGACAAAGTCACCAAATCAATCGGCGCATTTTTTTGAACGAGACGTTGCATGGCCATAAAGATCCTGCGATGAGGCAAACTAAAAAAATCGATGTTGCCTACACGTTCAGAAACGTTATCCCAACGTTCGTTATCTAACATCAGACCCCCGAGCACAGACTGCTCGGCTTCTATAGAATGGGGGGGCAATTTTAGCATTTCTATCTGCTGATCTTTTAGCATTGTTGTCTGTGATTTTTTAGTGGCCATTATTTTACCATTAATATCAGTAGTGCTTGAGATGGGACTTATAAAAGAAGAGGATGACATTTGATACTGATCCCAAAACACAATAGGCTGGCAATGACCCTGCCGATAAAGATGGGCACTGACTTAGACATCAATGATCTTCATGTTTTATCGGGGCATTGTTGATCACTCTCCGGAAGTTTTATTTGACCTCAACCCCTTTTGCTTGCAAATCTGCGTGATAATAAGAAGAACGAACAAAAGGGCCACAAGCCGCATGCGTAAAACCCATTGCCATGGCTTGTTTTTTCATTTCTTCGAATTTCGCAGGGCTCATATAACGCTGTACAGGAAGATGATGCCGACTGGGTTGCAAATATTGACCTAGCGTCAACATGGTCACGCCGTGCTGACGCAAATCAGACATAACGGAGATAATTTCATCATCTGTTTCACCTAAACCGACCATCAAACCAGATTTGGTCGGTATCTCAGGATTCTGAGATTTAAAACGGGCTAATAATTCCAATGAGCGTTTGTAATTCGCACCTGGCCGTACCTGCCGATAAACCCGCGGCACATTTTCTAAGTTATGATTAAACACATCAGGGGGAGTGAGCGTTAAAATTTCCAGTGCGCGATTCACCCGACCACGAAAATCAGGCACTAATATTTCAATTTTGATCGCAGGATTTTTTTGGCGAATTTCAAAAATGCAATCAGAAAAATGTTGGGCTCCGCCGTCACGTAAATCATCTCTGTCTACAGAAGTGATGACAACGTAACTTAACCCCATGTCTTGAATGGTTTGGGCTAATTTTTTGGGCTCATCTTGATCGGGGGCGTTAGGCCGGCCGTGTGCCACATCACAAAAAGGGCATCGACGAGTGCAAATAGCGCCCAAAATCATGAAAGTGGCCGTGCCATGACTAAAACATTCCGATAAATTCGGACAAGAAGCCTCTTCACAAACAGAATGCAGTCCATTTTTACGCATCGCGGCCTTGATATTTTGGATACGGGTAGAATCAGCAGGCAGCCTGATTCTTAACCATCCTGGTTTGGGCAGAATTTCTGGGGCTTCGGCGAGCAGCGTTTTTATTGGGATTAATCGTGTTTTTTCTGCATCACGGTATTTTATCCCTTGCTTCATTACTCCTTGTTTTATTAATGTACTTTTAGTCATAGTCATGTTGATTTCCAGTGAGGCAATAGGTCTGGATAAGAAAACGCCTGAACAAATTGATGGACCAAAATCGGCTGTACGCTTTTAGGAGTACAGATTTCGTTTAAATCTCGCATTTGTATCATTTTCATCCCTGCATAACCACAAGGGTTGATGAAAAGAAAAGGCGAAAGATCCATAGAAACATTCAGAGCGCATCCATGAAAAGCACAGCCTTTACGAATTCGTAGCCCTACAGAACATATTTTTTGCGGCGTGCCATCCTCTTTCATCACATACACTCCAGGTGCTCGAGGCTGTGTTTGAGCGATAATTCCAAAATGCTCTAACGTTTTTATCACTGTATTTTCAAGTTTTGTTACCAATTCACGGACTCCAATCTGTTTTCGTTTCAAATTGATCATCACATACAAAATTTGTTGGCCTGGCCCGTGATAGGTGATTTGCCCACCCCGATCACTTTGAATAACTGGAATGTTTCCGGGGTTGAGCAGGTGCTCCGCTTTGCCCGCTTGCCCTTGTGTAAAAACCGGCGGATGTTCTACTAACCAGATTTCATCAGGGGTACTTGAAGACCGCTGATCCGTAAAATCGCGCATCGCCTCATAGATAGGATAATAGGGCTGTAATCCAAGATCTCGTACCACAAGATTTTTTGGATATACCGTGCTTTTGTTGTTTAGTATTATCGTCATTTATTGATCATTTTATAACACCATTCGAACAAATTTCAGCGCTGACAGCTCTTGGTAAAGGGTTTCTACCTGTTTGATATCAGTCACCAAAACGGTTACTGATATCGAATGATAGGTCCCTTTGTGACTTGGTTGAATTTTAGGATCATAGTTACCAGGAATATAATTCTGGATGGTCGTCATCACTTGTTCCAGCAATTGAGGTTTTGAAAAACCGATGACCTTGTAGGTCAAGGCGCAAGGAAATTTGAGAAGCTCATTTAATTTGCTGTTCATTCTTAATGTCCTTTTTAAAACCGATTAACCAAACCAACGATGAAACATCAGTTTCATATAATCAAGCATGCGGCTAAAGAAGCCCCCTTCTTTCACTTCATGGAGAACGACCAATGGACGAGGTTCTTCAATAATTTTTCCGTTCAGTTCAAAATGAATACTCCCGACGATCTGATTTTTTTTTAATGGGGCACGTAGTTCTGACTGATTTAGGACAAAGCTGAGCTTAAGATGTTTGCCCTGATCTTTAGGAAGGGTTAAGTAAATGTTTTTATCGACACCCAATTGAGCCGTATTCACATCACCAAACCAAACGGGCCTGGAGGCAAATACGTCTCCTGCTTTTAATGGCTCAACGGTTTCAAAAAAACGAAAGCCCCAGGACAACAATTTTTTGCTTTCGGCTTCACGCTCTTTAAAAGTACGCCCACCTAATACGACTGAGATCAAACGCATAGGCCCCTGAGTAGCAGAAGCCACGAGGTTATAGCCTGCTGCATTGGTATGGCCTGTTTTGATACCATCTACATTAAGGCTTTTATCCCACAATAGTCCATTACGATTCAATTGCCGAATCTGATTAAAGGTAAACTCTTTTTCTTTATAAATCGCATATTCATCCGGAACATCATGAATCAATGCTCGGCCCATCAATGCCATATCACGAGCTGAAGTATATTGGCCTTCTGAATCTAGACCATGAACATTTTTAAAGTGCGTGTTTTTTAGACCCATCTCTTGAGCATAAGCGTTCATTAAATGCACAAACGAATCTTGGCTCCCTGCCACATAATTTGCCATGGCAACACAAGCATCATTACCAGACTGTAAGGTGATCCCCCTCGTCAGTTGTGCGACTGAAACCTGATCGCCGGGTTTTAAAAACATTAACGATGAGCCTTTAAATTCAGGGTTTCCTGTGGACACGGCGTCTTTACCAACAGTGACTATATCATTCACGCCAATTTTTTCTGATTTAATCGCTTGACCAATAACGTAACTGGTCATCATTTTTGTCAGGCTGGCGGGCATACGGTGTTCATCGGCATTTTTTTCTGCCAGAATTTTCCCTGAGTTGTAATCCATTAAAATATAAGAAACAGCCTTTATTTCTGGCGGAACAGGAATCAAGTTGCTAAGAAGAATACTGTCAGAATAAGCCAAAGTGGTTAAATGCATCCCCATGATCACGAGGGGAAAATGAAAAATAATTTTTTTTATAAAATGAAAAAAAATGGCAAACTTGATTATCACGAGATCGTCATCCAAAAATGATATGAGATGGAACTTACAAATTCTTTGACAACATTTTTCGATGTGTATGTATTGACATCACAATACCAAAACCTGCCATCAAAACTATTAATGCTGAACCTCCATAACTAATCAGAGGCAGAGGAACACCAACGACCGGTAAAAGACCGCTGACCATACCTATATTAACAAAAACATAAACAAAAAAAATCAGCATGAGGGAACCGACCATGACCCGTCCAAAGGTTGTCTGCGCTTGAGCTGCAATCATTAAACCGCGAATAATCACACATAAATAAAGAGCGAATAAAATTAAAACCCCTGTCAATCCTAATTCTTCGGCCAATACCGAAAAAATAAAATCGGTATGTCGTTCAGGTAAAAACTCTAGCTGTGACTGTGTTCCATTCAACCATCCTTTCCCATGAATGCCGCCAGATCCAATGGCAATTTTTGATTGAATAATATGATAACCCGCACCCAGTGGATCGCGTTCTGGATGCAATAGCATCATGACTCTATCGTGCTGATAATCATGCATCAGAAAAAACCATAAAATGGGGATAAATGCGAATAGAAATAGTAGCAAAATTCCGATTAATCGCCCGTTCATGCCAGCCAAAAATAATACAAAAAAGCCAGAGACTGCAATCAAAATGGCGGTACCAAGATCAGGCTGAGAAGCGACTAATAGTGTAGGAAGTGCTATCAAGCATACAGCTATGGCGGTATTTTTTAATGAAGGAGGGCAAATATCACGATTGATAAAACATGCCACCATAAGAGGTACGGCAATTTTAGCAATTTCTGAGGGTTGAAAACGAATTATGCCTAAATCCAACCAACGTTGAGCCCCTTTACTGATTTGTCCAAAAACATCCACCAATATTAATAAAACGATACAAATAAAGTAGAGATAAGGGGCAAATCTTTCATAAAATCGCGGGGAAATGTTCGCCATGAAGAGCATGACAAGTAAACCGATCATAATTTGTGCCATTTTACGCTCCATCATGGCAATATTTTGACCACTGGCGCTCCACATCACAAAAATACTATAAATCAAGAGTATTAAAATAAAAATCATCAGGGGGACATCTATATGAATTTTGTTCCAAAATGCCTGTTTTTTTTGCTCTAAGCGGCTCATATGATTTAAGTATCCTGGTTCGTATCTTTTAAAACTGCAGCAGTAGGTGTCGTCTTATGATTGTGTACAAAAATATGATCCAGGATATGGCGAGTTATGGTGGCTATAGGCTGCCCGACGCCTCCATTTTCAAGCACCACTGCGACGGCGACGGTAGGATTATCAAAAGGGGCAAAAGCAGTCATTAACTTATGATCACGTAAATGTTTGGCCACTTTGTTGACATTATAGGTTTCGTAGCTGTAGACCTGGGCTGTTCCTGATTTTACTGCTGGTTTATAAGACGTTCCGATAAAACTTTTGTATGCAGTCCCATTAGGTCTATTGGCAACACCATACATTCCGTCTTTTATCAGATCCCAATAATTAGAGTGAATATCGGTCATTTGGATATGATCTTTTTGACGATAGGGAAGCCATAGATGAGAGCTCTTGGTTCCAAGAAGTAAATGAGGAATTTTAACAGTACCATTATTAATTAATGTCATTAAAACTTTCACCATTTGTATCGGAGTAGCCGTCCAATATCCTTGACCAATGCCCACAGAAATAGTGTCACCTTGATACCAGGGTTTTTTATACTTTTTTTCTTTCCATTCTCGATTTGGCATGACACCCGCGTTTTCTTCTGATAAATCTATACCGGTATATTCGCCAAAACCAAATTTTTTCATCCATTCACAAAGTTTATCGATACCCATATTGTAAGCAATTTGATAAAAAAAAGTATCAGCCGACTCTTCAATCGCTTTGGTTACATTTAAATGTCCATGACCTCCTTTTTTCCAGTCACGAAAGCGTTTTTCTGATCCCGGCAGCTGCCAGACATCAGTATAAAATGAAGTGCTATTTTTATTTATAACACCAGAGCTCAGAGCAGAAACAGCGATATACGGTTTTACGGTAGACGCGGGGGGATAGACACCTTGGGTAGCGCGATTGATCAAAGGACGATCAGGATCGTTGAGTAAGCTTTGATACTGTTTACTGGAAATACCATTGACGAAAAGATTGGTGTCATAACTTGGGCTAGAGACTAAAGCCAAAACTGCTCCAGAATTCGGATCTGTGACTATGGCGGCAGCACGGCTACCTTCAATCAGTTTTTGAATATAAATTTGTAATTTGAGATCTATGGTTAAATAAATATTTTTTCCAGCTTGAGGAGGATGTTCATTCAGCTGTCTTATGGTACGTCCTCGATTGTTGATCTCAACTTCTTCATAACCTGTTTTACCATGTAATAAAGATTCATAATAACGCTCTATTCCTAATTTGCCGATATCAGGGCTTGCCGCATAATTCAACAAGTGTCCTTTTTTTTCTAACTCTTCTTTGTCTTTGGCATTAATTTTGGCGACATAACCGATAACGTGGGTTAAAGCAGAGCTATAAGGGTAATAGCGTCTTTGATAGACTTTAATTGCGACACCAGGAAAATGAAACTGATTCACAGAAAAACGAGCGATTTCTGCCTCTGTTAAAACTGATTTCACTAAAATTGGCATGAAAGCTTTTGAATGTTGACGTTCTTTTTTAAAATTAGCGATATCTTCGTCTGTAACATTGACTATTTTTTTTAAGTTTTTCAGGGTTTCATCAATATCTTTGACTTTATTCGGTGTCAATTCTAATTGATAAATCGTACGATTTAACGCCAAGGCTACGCCGTTTCGGTCATAAATCAGGCCTCTACTTGGCGCAATAGGAACTAGTTTGATCCGGTTCTCATTGGAGCGGGTACGATAATCGTGATAATTCACCACCTGCAAATGATACAGGTTCGTTATCAAAATCGATATCAGTAAAAAAACGATCACAAAAGCTATTAATATACGGCGAACGAATAACGCGGTTTCAGCTGAATAATCCCGAAAAGGGTTTAGGTTTTTTTTTATCATCATTAAAAAAGTTTACTGCCAGATGATTAAACAATAATACTTTTTGCCACGACGCAATAAAGTATATCTATCTAATAATCGATCTTCACTGGTAAAAATATATTCAGGTTTGAGTTGTTTTTTACCATTGACACTGATAGAAGAAGATTGAATTAAAGTTCGAGCCTGAGAACGTGAAGGTGCAAGCTGGGCACTAACCAGTGCTTTTTGCAGTTCAGCATCTGTTTCTAACCTCACGATTGGGATGCCATCTTGTGCCAGCTGTGAAAAATCTTCCTCTCGCATATCATGTGGGTTGCCTGTAAATAAACTAGCAGTAATGCGTTGTGCAGCAGAAAGACCTTCTTTACCATGTACCATTTCTGTTATCTCATTTGCTAACACATACTGTGCTTGAGGCGCTTTATCATTTTTTTTATCTTGCTCTTCCAAAGCATCAATGGCATTTAAATCGATAAAAGTAAATAATTTGAGAAAACGGTAAACATCCGCATCGGCAGTATTGAGCCAAAATTGATAGAACTGATAGGGGCTTGTTTTTTTTGCATCTAACCAGATTGTATTTCCTTCGGTTTTACCAAATTTGCTTCCATCCGCCTTAGTGATTAAAGGTACTGTTAAGCCGTATACAGATCGCCTGTTTAAACGATGTGTCAAATCAATCCCAGAGGTGATATTTCCCCATTGATCTGAGCCACCAATTTGAAGTTCTACCTTATGATTTTTATTTAAATAAGCAAAATCATAACTTTGTAGTAAATTATAGGAAAATTCAGTAAAAGAAATTCCGCTGTCGGTACGAGATAATCGTTGTTTTACCGCCTCTTTGTTCATCATTTGATTGACGGAAAAATGTTTTCCAATATCCCGCAAAAAAGTCAATACATTGATATGACTAAACCAATTGTGATTATTTTCTATTGTAGCGCTGTGATTACCGCAATCAAAATCAAGAAAGGGTTCGACTTGTTCGCGTATTTTATTGACCCATTGATGTACTGTATCAATATCGTTTAATTTTCTTTCGCCGGCTTTAAAACTGGGATCACCAATCAGACCAGTGGCGCCTCCAACCAATATGATGGGTTTGTGACCTACAAGTTGAAAACGTTTTAAACATAATAAAGGCACTAAATGCCCCAAGTGAAGGCTATCTGCAGTAGGATCAAAGCCACAATATAAAGAAATCTGCCCCTGATAAAGGCGTTCGGAAAGCCTTGTTTTGTCTGTCACTTGAGCTATCAGCCCACGTTGTTCTAGTTGTTCAATCAGGTTATTGCTGATCATTAAAAACTCCGATTACTTGATCATAAATTTTAAATTAGGCTTTCTCGTTTGCGCTGATACTTCGGACAAAAGATTTGAAACACAGCCTGTTATGGGCTCAAACGGTCAATTGTCCATTCATTTTCTTTTTTTTGATAGATAAAACGGTCATGCAAGCGATGGAGACCTCCTTGCCAAAACTCTACCGAATGAAAACGAACTCGAAATCCACCCCAAAAATGAGGTAAAGGAACTTCACCTTCCTGAAATTTTTGTTTGAATTCCAAAAAACGATTTTCCAACACTTCACGTGTTGCAATGATCTCTGATTGGGGGGACGCCCAAGCAGCAATCTGACTTTCTTTTGGACGACTTTGAAAATACTCGCGAGATTCTTGAGTCGATATAGGTTCTGCTTGACCTAAAAAAATCACCTGTCTGTCTAGCATGTACCAAGGAAAAAGCAAGCTAGTATTACGATTTTTTTTTAAATGTTGTGCTTTTCGGCTATTAAAATGAGTAAAAAATACCAGTCCTTCTTTATCATAATATTTTAGCAATACTATGCGTTGAAAAGGCTGGCCGCTAGAATCTACAGTTGCAACACACATCGCTGCAGGATCCGAAAGACCAGCGTCACATGCGTCTTTTAACCAATCTTTAAATAGATCCAATGGACAAGAACTGAGACCGCTACGTCTGAGTACTGTGTTTTTATATTCTCGTCGAAGATCATGAACAGGTACGTTATTTATTTTATTGTTTTCACTCATAATGATCCTTTAATCACTTAACGTGCTTGGCGGCTTCATTTGGATAATGATAAAATATCTCTGATTGAGTAATGATTTTTATAGTCAAAAAGTCATTTTTAATGGTTAAGTCTTATTTGAGTATACTATTGTGGTCAGTTAAAATGCTTTTTCAATAGGAAATAGTTATGTTAAAACCCTTATTTACCGTTTTTATTTTGGCGACAACTTTAACAGGTTGTGTTGGTCCTAGCTCTTTATCAGGAGATGTTTTTAGTGCTTCAGAGGCCAAAAAAGTACAAAATGTCAGCTATGGCGTTATCATTTCAATACGTCCGATCACCATTCAAAAAGATGGTGATCGAATCCCGTTGGGCGCTATTGGTGGTTCTGTATTGGGCGGATTATTAGGTAATACCGTTGGAGGAGGTACAGGCAGAACGTTAGCAACAGGAGCAGGCGCGGTTGCTGGTGGTGTAGCAGGTCACAGTGTTCAGAATTTTTTAAATAAATCTAAAGGGGTTCAATTAGAAATACGTAAAGAAAATAATGATATTATTTCAGTAGTACAAGAACAGGGCTCTACTCAGTTTTTTGTCAATCAGCGTGTGATGATAGCCAGCATTGGTAACAGTGTCACTGTAAGCCCTCATTATTAATATTAATAATGATATTAATGCATTATTGAATAAAAAAATTAAGCAGGGTTTTAAACGAACCCTGAGCTTATTTTTTAATCGAAAAATAACTTTAAATATCATCATATTATTAATGAATAAGTTAATTAACATAAAGACATTTTAAATTATTTTTATATACACAGTTATGTACAAAATTATTTTTGATACCTCTTTGATATCTTTGGCAAAATACCAAGAACAAAACTGCTATGTCTCACAAAGCCACTTCAGTTAAGAGTTAATAACTTCCTCCAACGCTGCTAATATTATGGCGTTACCTTTATTCTGTGTGTTAACAAAGATTATTAAATTTAATTCTACAATATTATTTCTTTTATTGTTTATATTTATATTTTTTTCTGTCTGTGGCGCTCATTATGGAAAGTATTTTTTTACCGGATGTCTGTCTGCAGTTTTATTTAATAAATATGAAATAAAAAATGATTGGATAAGAATAATTGTTTTTTTGTTAGGCATTGCTTCATTAATAAGTTCATTTTTTATAAGTGGTGATTATTATGGAAATCCTGTTTTTATTTCTATATCTACTTTCTTTTTGAGTTTAGTTTTGTCAAAACCCGTTTCTTTATCAAATAAATTGTTTATATACTGTGGTGAAACGTCATACAGTATATATTTATGTCACATTATATTAATGGTTTGTGTTAGTTACCTTGTATATTTGTTATTTGGTGTGGTAGATATTAATAGTTATACTGCTATTTTAATTTATTCAATATCTGCATTATTAATAGCTGTGATTTCATTCTTTTCATATAAGTATATAGAGTATCCTTAAATACCGTTATCACCTTCTGAACTGGTATAGGCGTTGAGCCTTACCCACTCAAGCTTAATGTCAAGATACCCCTGTTCGATAACGGTTTTACCCAGATAGCCTCTGCCAATCCGCTAAAGGTGGTGATAAGTTTTTTGTTTTTTTCATCTGAACAGGCGAACCAGTCAAAAACCTGCCGAATCACTTGACTGATTGGTCAGATAACGCGACTCACTATTTCAGCGGCTCGAATGATGCCTTTGATGATTCTACTAAATGCGTTTTCAATTTTTGGAAAATTATCAAGCAGTCTTTTGCGTAGATTTTCTATCTCGCTACTCAATCCGCCTGCTAAATTTGACCCGACTTTATCGCGAAAATACCAAATAAACTCGTCAATCCTTTCATCGAGGTCATAAACTGGTTTGACTTTTTGGCGGCAAACTCCGCATTAAATACGGTTTGCCTGGGCATAGTCTGATAGTCCGCAGAAAAGCGATTAATGTCTCCCGTGCATCGGCATCAGGTTATTTTCATCAATGTCTAACCGTTGGGCGTATTGATTGGCGCGATAATAGGGCATGGATGCCAGTTTATTACCCACACGGGTTGAAGAGGGCGCGCTCATGTCCTGTAAGTTGCCATTGGCATCACGGGTCTGCACCCCTGCTGCTCCTTAAAAACCGCGCCAGATTTTCAAGTGACCCTCTTGCGGCTTCGCTTTACTGCCGGTGAGACTGGCTGCATAGCCTAATGTTTTTATGCCGGCGACACTAGCGCCCGTGCTGTCGACATACTCCTCTTTACGTGAACCAAAGCCAATCACCATCTCAAAGAGACATAAAGAACAGGCCAACACAATTGGTGTTCAGCTTAAGCCCATTTCGCGGCTCTTTTCGGTAATGCCATTTTCACGCCTTTGCCAGCATGTCATTATCCAGTCAACCTACGCTTCCTGTTCAGGAAACAGCAAAAAAGGTACAGTCACCGGTAATCCCTAATCAATATTACGCGGGTCTGTGGTCATGCCCCAGTCAATAAATAAATTGCGCCGGTAGAAATCGGTATTTTGCTTATAGAAGTTTGATACTTTCCGGTTACTCACGAAGACGTTGTGGCCGCTCAGCGCGCCATTCAAACACCTGAACATAATCCAGTTTTTTAAAGTCAAAAGGGAACGGTAATGGCATGGGAATTTATCCGGAAAAAAGGCGCGGTAAAAAAATATATTGCACATAACTGTATATATAAAAAACAGAAAACAGGAAATTAATTCATATACTACATTTTGATATTAAAATAGTATTTTTAATTTAATATTATTCTTTTTGTGAATAAATAAACTGTTATTTATTATGTAACAGTAGTATTTTTTATATCTTGCAAATCTTTAATGTTTTTTTCAATTTTTTCTATCAAATTTGATAATAGTTTAATTTCTACTTCAGAAATTCCTTGCAAAATATCTTTGCTTGTTTCATGAATAACATTTTCTACTTTTTTAATAGTGTCACTGGCTTCACTTGTCAGCTTTATACGCTTGGCTCGTCGATCGTTCGAGCAACAATGCCTGGTAATTAAAGCTTTGTCTTCCAATTGATCAAGAGTCCTCACCAATGAAGGCTGTTCTATACCAATTGCTTTCGCTAACTGTATTTGAGTTTGAGATTGTTCAAGCGGTAAACGGTTAACATTATACAATGTCACCCAGTGTGATTGGGTTAAATCCAGTGGTTTTAGTTTTTCATCGATTAAAGCCCGCCATAAGCGCACTAATCGAGCTAAATCAGATCCTAGTGTCGATTCCAATCTCTCCTCCTTAATCATTATCATTCTGTTCTGATTCCTAAAATCAAATTCATTCTGAATGATAAAAATATAAATTTATCCACTAAAAATGTAATTTTTACATTTAATATATTAAATATACTATAAAAATAATTAAATTTCATTTAAATAAATTTAACACAAACAATCAATTTCTATTTAAAGCACGTATTCAAGTAATAATAATGTATTTTTTTTAAAAAAATCAACAATTATAATACATATTATAAAAAATTAAGTCAGGAAAAATAAAAACAAAGATGTTTTTAGTTTTTAATTTTAGAATTTTTATAGAGTAGATATATACATGAAAATTATGGCTGTTGAATTAAATGAAGATTGGAAAACCAACTGTCTTGAACGATAATTTATGAAGCCATCTGATGGTACGACTCATTTTAATGGAATAAAAAGTCAGTCAGAAAGCGCATTTAAAATGCTTTTGAATGGCTGTTTATATCATCATACGATCAGTGCCAGTAAATCTTTCAACGCTTTTATGATGATATGTTAGTCTTAAAATATGCATGTTAAGCTGGGTTTTTTAAGGATGATAAAAAATGAAAACAGACATTATCCTATCAAAAAGGGTGATTTTATAAAAACAATTGAAACTCATATGATTAAATATGATAAAGGAATCTCCCAAACAGGCCAAGAGTCACACTGGGCATTAAAGGTGTCAATTTAGTGGGCGCTTTTATGCCATGCTGGCTGACAATGACCACACTTTCCAGCGTCCACCCACTTAAATGCTGAGCACGATCCGAGTGATGACTGACAGTATATTAATGACGATTTTCTCTGTTTGATGCATTTTCTCACTCCTTTACATTTAGATAAATATTTTATTAGCCTTGAAAATTTTATTTTTCTGTTGTTTAAAATTTTTTTATTTTTATAAAGTGTATATTCTTTGTTCACAATTATTTTAAATTTAAATTAAATTGTTTTTATTTAAAAAATTAAAATGAATTTATTTAAAATAAATAAAAAACAGGATATGTATAAAAATATTACCAAGCAGTATAACTTTAATAAGTCGTACAAAAAAATAGTAAATATAATTGATAAAATCGTTGATTATATGAAATTCACTTTAATAAGAAATAATAGTACAGCTAAACTTAATAAAAAATGTGGAAAATTAACAGAAAAATTTACTTCTTTAAAGAAGTAGTTATCAAGTAAAGAAATAAAAAATACTAAAATTAAATTAAAAAAACTTTAAAAAAAGCCATTTTTACGAAGAAATTATTAAAAGCAGCAAAAAATAAGAATAAGAAGATAAAAAATATGACAGCAGAAGAAATTTTGCAGAAAAGTGTTGAATTTCGTCATAAATCTAACTTAGAAAACATAAAAAAATAGATTTTATGATTAAAGAAAATGAAATCTGTCTTTATTGGTTTTAAATTTTTGAATGTTTAAAAATTTTTCCCTTATAATTTTACATATATAAACAGTTGAGTTAAATTAATTGTGGTCCCGTGAACCGAAATATCGGGTATTTTATCTCATCTGGCTTTTATTGGATTTTTTTATTTTTTTTCAAACGCCTCTAAATATGCCCATCGGGCAAAGGCCTCTTCCAGAGCTCGTTCAGAATCCCTTAATGTGTTCAGTTTCTGTTGTGTTTCGTTCTGAGGTTTTGAAAAAAAATCAGGGGCGCTGACCTCAGATTGCAAAAGAGCGATTTTTTCTTCTAATGCTTCTAATTCCATAGGTAATTGTTCCAGTTCTTTTTTTTGCTGATAACTCAGTTTATGTACTGAAGTTTGATGTGTTTTCGAGCTTCCAGGTGTACCCCTCTGTTTTTGTATGGGCAATGGCGATGGAGGCGCCTCTATTTTTTGATGCATGGATTTGGAAGCCGCTCGTTGTTGATGAGCATCAGAATATCCCCCAATAAAACGATTGATTTGCCCATCGCCTTCAAAAATCCAACATTCTGTCACCGCATTATCCACGAATTGTCGATCATGACTGACCAATAATACAGTGCCTTGATAGGCTTCTATCATTTCTTCTAACAGTTCCAATGTTTCAATATCTAAATCATTGGTGGGCTCGTCTAAAATAAGCAGATTGCTGGGTTTTAAAAACAGTTTGGCAAGTAATAAACGATGACGCTCTCCCCCTGAGAGCACTTTGACCGGTGTCATCGCTCGTTTAGGATGGAATAAAAAATCTTGTAAATAACCCAAAACGTGACGCGAGCGCCCGTTAATCATCACTTCTTGTTTCCCTTCTGCCAAGTTGTCCAGCACCGTTTTTTGTGGATCTAATTCTGCCCGATGCTGATCAAAATAGGCCACATCAAGATGCGTACCGCGATATATTTTTCCACTTTGTGCTTTCAATTCGCCAAGCATCAACTTTAATAACGTGGTTTTACCGCACCCATTCGGACCCACAAGTGCAATTTTATCTCCTCTCAACACCTGAACAGAAAAATCATCGACCAGGATTTTGTCTGATAATGTATAAGAAACATTTTCTAATTCAAAAACCATTTTTCCTGAACGCTTTTGCTCTTCCCATTGTATTTTTGCCTTACCCATGACTTCTCTGCGTTCAGAACGTTGTTGTCTTAATGATTTTAACGCTCTTACCCGACCTTCATTGCGCGTTTGGCGGGCTTTAATCCCCTGGCGGATCCAGATCTCTTCTTGAGCCAATTTGCGATCAAATTCCGCATTTTGAAGTTCTTCAACCCGTAAGGCGTCTTCTTTTTTCTCCAAATACAAGGCGTAATTTCCTGGCCAAGAAGTCAATTTCCCGCGATCCAGATCCACAATACGGGTCGCGATGGTGCTGATAAACGAACGATCATGGGAAATAAAAACCAGGCTGCCTTCAAAATTTTTTAAAAATTCTTCTAACCATTGAATGCTTTGAATATCCAGGTGATTGGTAGGTTCATCCAATAATAACACTTCAGGAGCGCTGACGAGGGCTCTTCCTAAAGCCGCTTTACGTAGCCAACCGCCCGATAAAGAAGATAACTTTTGCTCAGCAGATAACCCTAACTGTTTGAGCACGTCATGAATGCGTGCCTCTAATTGCCATAAATCTTGATGATCTAAGATATTTTGCAATGTCGCCAATTGTTCCAAATTTTTTTCTCTGGGATCCGTTTCTATTTTATTTAAAATATCTTGGTAGGTTTTTAAATGAGCGGCCTGTTCTTTCACACCTTCAGAAATAAAATCAAATACAGTGCCCGCCACCTCTCGAGGAGGATCCTGCTGTAAGCGTGCCACCACCAGATCTTGTTGATAAACCATTTGCCCATCATCAAGTGACATTTCTTTGTTTAAAATTTTTAACAGCGTGGATTTTCCTGTGCCGTTACGTCCCACCAAACAGACCCGTTCATTGGGTTCAACATGTAATTGGGTGTGATCCAATAAGGGGGCGTCGCTGAATGAAAGGTAAGCCCCCGATAAGCTGATTAATGACATGGTTGTTTTGGTTCCTTATTTTTTTTTGTTAATAGCCAGCAATGATGCATTGGCCGATGATGAGCAAAATCCATCGATTCTGTTTGTCTTCTGAGATCTTTTGCTTCAAACCCTAAAAAGGCGATTTGAGATAAATCAAGATGAAAACCTCGTTTATTACAAGAAAAAATCAGTTTTCCTTGAGAACGCAGTAGCGTTTTGATCGTTTTTATCAGTAATAAATAATCTCGTTGAACTTCAAAAGTGCTTTTCATCCGCTTTGAATTTGAAAAAGTCGGGGGATCAAGAAAAATGAAATCAAATTGCTCATCTTTTTGATGCTGGAGCCAAGTGAAACAATCCTCCTGGATAAAACGATGCCGTGATCCCGTCAATCCATTGGTGTTGAGATTTTTTTTTGCCCATTCCAAATAAGTACGGGACATATCGACACTGGTGGTACTTCGCGCGCCGCCCAATCCCGCATGAACAGTGGCACTGCCGGTGTAAGCGAATAGATTTAAAAAATCTTTTCCTTGGCTGAGTTTCGCGAGCATTTGGCGAGTAAGACGATGATCTAAAAACAGCCCAGTGTCCAGATAATCGGTTAAGTTAACCCATAAACGTGCATGGTATTCTTTGACTAAAACGAGCTCTTCTTTTTGAGCTAATTTCACATATTGTTGTTTGCCGGATTGAGGCTGACGAATTTTGAGGATCAGCTGATTGGGCGCTAATTTCAGCACGGCCAAGCTGGCTTGAATCATATCTTGCAAGCGTCTTCGCGTTTTTTTTTCATCAATCGTTTTAGGCGCTTTATATTCTTGAAGGATAACCTTATCACCATAGCGATCTAAAGCCACGTTATAATCCGGCAAATCCGCATCATATAAACGATAACAGTCAATGCCTTCTTTTTGTGCCCATTTGCCCCGTTGACGGCTATTTTTACGCAGCCGATTCGCAAAATCTTCAGCAGGGATTGTCAGGGGATCATCTCTTAAAGAATAATTTTTTTGATAACAATCAAGCGCGCCATTTTTCGCTTTAAATTGCCGATCAGCGCGTAATGACAAAAAGCTCAGTAAATCAGATGAGCCACTGAAAATGGAGGCTTTCCAACCTCCGAACACGGTTTTCATCACGCGCCCTAAGGTGGTGTAAAGCACCATTAATTCAGGCTCACTCGAAAGCCGTTCTCCATAAGGAGGGTTACAAACCAGTGTTCCTGCCGATTTTTTATCCCACAGATTGATCAGCGGGAAATTCACCACCAGCTGGCTCACCTCTTGAACGGATAATTTGATGAGATCTTCTAAGCCTGCTTCATGAACATTGTTTTTTGCGATCCTGATCGCTTGGGGATCTTGATCTGCGCCAAAAAAATAAGGTGCTGTATTTTTCAAACCATCAGCCGCCCGAAGCTGAGCTTTTTTAAGCAAATCGCCCCATAAAACAGGATCAAATCCCTTCCAGGCTTGAAAGCCCCAATGCGAACGCTTTAACCCAGGCGCTTGATCGGCGGCCATCATGGCGGCTTCAATCAGTAATGTGCCCGAGCCGCACATCGGATCCACCAAAGGTGTGCCTTTTTGCCAGCCAGACCTCATTATAATTGCCGCGGCCAAGTTTTCTTTTAATGGCGCTTGACCGCCTTGAGCCCGATATCCCCGTTGATGCAAACCCTGTGCTCCACTGAAATCTAGTGAAATATGTGCTTTATCTCCTTGCAGGAAAACATGAATGCGGATATCTGGACGTGATGTTGAAACAGAAGGACGATCATTGTGTTCTTTCATAAAGTGATCTACAACAGCGTCTTTCACCTTTAGTGCGCCATATTGCGTATTTCGGATGGCGTCATTCATACCTTTAAAATGCACCGAAAAAGTGTTATCGATAGAAAATAAGTTGAGCCAATCAATCTCTCGAGCACCCAGATAGAGATCTTGATCACGCTGAATTGAAAATGTGGCAAGCGGCAATAAAATTCGGGAAGCAAGACGGCTCCACAATAAGCTTTGATACAAAAGCCGATCATCGCCTTGAAAATAAAGGCCTCCCTGAACAATTTGACAATCCGTTGCACCTAATTCGATCAATTCATTTTTAAGGAGTTCTTCTAAACCGTACGCGGTACTGGCAAAAAAATCAGTCATATATAAAGTGCGTTTTTATGGATAGGAAAAATGGAATATGGATATATCTTTCAAGATGATACCTTTTTATCATCGAGTAGCGAAAAATTAATCATCAATGTTTTGGAGAAAATGAGATGTCCTCCCCTCACGAAAAAAAATCAGAGCTGAGCTCAATACCTTCGATAACGGACACCACAAATCAAGTCTGTATCGAATTTAATGGCCGTTGTTTTTTGGGCAATAAGCAGCATGTGCTATTGGAACAGTTAGAAGAGCAAGGCATAGAGATCCCTTATTCTTGTCGCGCTGGGATCTGTCGTTTTTGTCAAATAAAAATAATAATAGGAGAAGTGAAAACATTAACTCAAGATGCCATGGATAAAGACGGCAATATTCTTTCTTGTTGTTGCATCCCTAAAGGAAATTTAACGCTTTCGGATTAAAGCAAAATAAAAAACGTCCAGAAAAAAATCTCTCGTTCATTCACATCAAATATGATGAATGATCTTTTTAATTAAAGCAGGCCCCTGAAAAATCAGCCCCGAATAAAGCTGTAATAAAGATGCCCCAGCAGCAATTTTTTCACGCGCGGCCATCAATGAGTCAATCCCCCCGACACCGATGATAGGAATGCGACCTTTTAATTCTTTTGATAAAAGTCGAATGGTCTCGTTGCTGCTTGGCTGTAAAGGCCGTCCGCTTAGCCCTCCTGATTGCTGGCAGTGATTCAAACCTTGAATTAAAGAATGATCTAAAGTCGTATTGGTCGCAATGACGCCATCAATCTCATGTTTGAGAAACGCATCTGCAAGTTTAATGAGTTCTTCTTCACTTAAATCCGGGGATATTTTGACTGCTACAGGCACATATCGATCATGTTGCTCGTGTAATTGAGTCTGTTTTTTTTTGACTGAAGTCAACATATCTTCTAAAAGATCGCCATATTGTAATTGACGCAATTTTTCAGTGTTAGGTGATGAAATATTCACTGCGATATAACCCGCATAAGGGTAAACTTTATCCATACAGATGAGATAATCTTCTTTGCTGACTTCTAAAGGGGTTTCTTTATTTTTCCCGATATTAATCCCCAATACACCCCCAAATCGGGAACGTTTAATATTATTAATTAAATAATCCACCCCTAAGTTGTTAAAACCCATACGGTTGATCAACGCTTCTGCTTCTGTGACTCGAAATAATCGAGGCTTTTGATTCCCTTGTTGAGGCAGAGGGGTCACAGTCCCAACTTCAATAAAACCAAATCCCATTGCCCCTAATACATCGATACAATCGCCATTTTTATCTAATCCAGCCGCTAATCCCAGAGGATTTTTAAAGGAGAGGCCCATACAATCAACCGATTTCGTCGGAACAGACTGACTGATTAAAAATTGTAATGGTGTGCCTGTAATACGTTTAAGATGACGAAAAGTAAATTCATGACTGTGTTCAGGATCTAGTTGAAACAGTATTTTTTTTAAACATGAGTAGAACATTATTTTCTCCACCGGTATGTCATATCAAATGCTTTTGAATCAAAGAAACGAAAGAAAAAAACTCTTTCATCACCTGACGATAAACATCCCGCTTAAAAGACACCACCTGGCGTACTGGATACCAAAAGCTTACCCAGCACCAGCCATCAAATTCTGGGGCTTTTGTGCATTCTACATTGATATTGCTATCGTCACAGGTTAACTCTAATAAAAACCATCGTTGTTTTTGGCCAATACAGACTGGGTCTGTATTCCATCGTACTAAATGTTTGGGTAATTTGTAACGCAACCAGTAATGAGTGGAAGTCAATATTCGAACATCTTTTTTATTTAGCCCCAGTTCTTCAAATAACTCACGATACATTGCCTCCTCAGGCGATTCAGTCAAATGAATTCCTCCTTGAGGAAATTGCCAGGAATACTGCCCATAACGCTTAGCCCATAAAACTTGCCCTTTTTTGTTACAAATTACGATACCGACATTTAAGCGGTAGCCATCATTATCAATCACTTATTACCTCAATAAGTTCATTATTCAAAAATGCCTTGATTTTCTCATACTCGATAGAAAGGGTAAACTATTGAAAAAAAATTAGCCGACCATCCTCTCTCCATGTAAGCAAAGATATCAGTTTGATCATTTCGAAAGGCTTTAGAGTGCGGATTTTAAAAAAATCAAATATCTTCTCGTAGATAAGGCTCTATTTCACCTTTCCGGCGTGTTTTGAGCAACTTTAGGCTCCAAATATATTGTGATGGGTAACGAATTAAAAAAATTTCGAGCTCTTTATTGATATGACGTGCCACCTCGGCATCCTCTGCTGCCAGCAACTGATTCATAGGGGGGCGAATAAAAATATCCATCCTGTGAGTACGATAATTATAGACCGGAAATATGGGAATAACGACGGCGTTGCATATTTTCATTAAACGTCCTAAGGTCGGTAAAGTGGCCTTGTAAGTATCAAAAAAATCAACAAAAATACTTTTTTCAGGGCCATAATCTTCATCTGGCGCATAGTGCCCCCAAAATCCTTGTTGTATCGCATGAATAAACGGTTTAATTGTATCTTTACGAGCATGCATATATGCCCCAAAACGCATTCGTGCAGAATTCCATAAATAATCAAATAGGGGATTACGTTGTTGGTGAAACATAGCGGTGATCGGTTTGCCCTCGCTGGTCAATAACATACCGGGAATATCTATTGACCAAGCGTGGGGAAGAAGAAGAATGATGTTCGTCTTCTTTTTTTCAATCTCATCTAAAATAAAGCGATCATGCCAATGTACTCGTGAGGCCAAGAATTGAGGACCTCGAAGACAAAGATCCAATATAAGCATAATCGGCTGTGTTGAATTGCAAAACATCTCATCAATGATTTTTTCACGCTGAACCTCAGTGAGATTCGACATGCAATAAATGAGGTTGATACGAGCCCGCCGACGCGCTCCTTTAGCACATTTTCCTACCAGAAAACCAATGAAAGCCATGAGGCCATCACGCCATTTAATAGGTAAATAGCTTAAAAGTACCAACAAACCAACACCGAACCAGATCCCCCAATAACGGGGATGTAAAAAAGCTTTGTCAAAACGCGGAATAAAACCAGCATGATTATTTTTTTTGTGCATAAAATTTACGGCTCGATTGTTTTAAGCACAACTTAAATAGAGTTTAACTGCGCAATGGTGTTTTGACTCATTTGTAAATAATGACGAAGCGCTGAGCCCGTTAAATTTTTTGTAGCAGGTAATTTAACCGTGATCGGGTTAACCGGTTGTTGATTAATCCAGAATTCGTAGTGAAGATGAGGACCTGTAGAGCGACCTGTGCTACCAGATAACGCAATTCGATCACCACGTTTTACTTTTTGTCCTGGTTTAACCAGTAATTTATTTAAATGCATATAACGTGTGCTGTATTGGCGGCCATGCCGGATAGTTACAAGGTTTCCCGCGGCACCAGTGTGTTTGGCAACCAAAATTTCTCCATCCCCTGTGGCTAAAATGGGCGTTCCTATTGGCATTGAAAAATCGACACCTTTATGAGGCAAAATCCGGTTTGTCACTGGATTAAGACGCTTTGGATTAAAACCAGAAGAAACCTTGAACTGTTTTAACGTAGGGAAACGCATAAAACCCTGTGCCAGGCTTTCCCCTTTTTCATCGTAAAATAAACCATCTTCATCTCGTATCGCGTAATAGTTTTTGCCTCCTGAAAAAATTCGAACGCCCAGTAATCGGCTTTGATTATTTTCGCCATTTAAGTATTCGCGCGAGAATAACGTAAAAAATGGATCGTTTTTCTGTAATTTATTAAAATCGAGCTTCCACTGTAATGCCTTTACAACAGCGTGTATTTCAGAAGCATTTAATCCTGCTTTTTTTGCACTGTTGATGAAATTACCATCTAGATGCCCGTTCAAGAGGCTAGAACGCCATTCGCCTTTCTGAAGTATTTGAGTTTCTTTGAAATGATGGTCTAGGCGATCATAAATACGAGTTTCACTCCTGGAAACTCTCCAGGTTAATTGCTCTAAATTGCCATCTCCGTTAATTTTCCAGGAGATCTCCTGGCCTGTTTTTAAATGACGTAATGCGGGATTATTGGCCGACAGCAACGCAATATCTGAAATATCAATACCATATTGTGCTAAAACAGTTCCGAGGGTGTCCCCTGATGCAATGACATGCTCCTGAACGTTGTTGGCATGAATTTCTTGATCATTTAATTCATCTTCAGGTGTCTCATCAAATTTGGATTGATCTGATTGATCAATAAAGTCCGTATCTTGAGGTAAAGACGAAGTAGAAGGGATATGAGAAACCCGCGATTCCATTTTTTTTTGAGGAGAATGCATGAGAGTTTGTAACAAAATAAAAAATAAAATAAGGAAAGCGAATGAAATGAGCATCAAACGCTGGAGGCGCCCTAAATTGTGATAAACCAAAGCGATGTTCTGAGTTAATTTTTGCAATGGAAGATCCCTATTCGTTTTATTTTAAGCAAGCATAATATTGCATTGATAACTCAAGCAGAAATTTCATATAGCTGTCTTTATTCATTGGAATTTTGCTTCCTAATGGATCTAAAACTCCTGAGCGAACGGCTGTGCCCTGAGCCAAAGCATTAATAACGGCGGGCTTAAATTGAGGATCAGCAAAAATACAGACTGCTTTTTTAGCAGTGAGCTGAGATTTAATTTGATGTAAACGTTCTGCACCCGGCTGGATTGAAGGATTGAGCGTGAAGTAGCCCAAGGGAGAGAGATTAAACTGTTTTTCAAAATAACCATAAGCATCATGAAAAACAAAATATCCTTTTTTTCTAACAGGATAGAGCATATTCGCAATTTTTTGAATAGTTTTATTTTTTTGATTTTTAAAATTTTTTAGATTTTCATCTAATCTTTTTTTATCATTAGGATGTAATTTTAGTAGCTGATGGTGAATATTGATTGCGATTAATGTCCCTATTTCAGGTGATAGCCAAAGGTGCATATTATAAAAATTTGCACGATGCTCATGGTGGCCCGAATCTTGACTGGATATCAATAAACGCTGTACTTCAGGTAGTTCAGAAATGGTTATTTTTTTATTGACGGGTATGGATTTTAACGCTTTAGCTAAAAAGGCTTCCATTGTTGGATCAACCCAAACAATTAAACTGGCGTTATTAATGGCCTGAATATCCGATGGCCGCAACGCATAATCATGCGGAGAGGCACCTATCGGTAATAAAACTTTTACAGGCATAACGCCGTCTGAAATCGCTTCAGCAATAAAACCAAGGGGGCGTATCGAAGTCACAACTGCAGCCGATACCATTTTAAAACAACAGGTTGCGATTAAAACCACCGCACAAATAGCTTGATGCAAATTTATTTTTCTTTTTAAAAAATTGAAATGGAATAACATCATGAATATTCGCTCTGGTAAATTTAGTGTAATATTATAACATTATATGTATTCTCAAAATCAAATCATATGTCTTCATTAATCACTTTAAATAAAGTATCAGTTTTTTTTGGCGCAAAAAAAGTTTTATCAGACATTTCTTTTTCTCTCTATTCAGGAAAGATACTCACTTTAATCGGCCCTAACGGCGCAGGTAAATCTACTCTTGTACGTATTATATTAGGTTTGATTTCTCCAACCGAAGGAAGCGTGATCCGTCAATCTCATCTGCAAATAGGCTATGTTCCTCAAAAATTACATTTAGATCCGAATTTGCCTTTAACAGTAAAACGTTTTATGAGCTTAAAACCAAAAATAAAATTAGAGCATGTTTTATCTGCGTTGGAACGCGTTAAATCTTTGCACTTATTGAATGAACCTATGCAAAAATTATCGGGAGGAGAAAATCAAAGGATATTGCTGGCTAGAGCGCTTCTTAATAAACCCGCAATTTTGGTATTGGATGAGCCCACTCAAGGGGTCGATTCTAATGGTCAGTTGGCCCTATATGACTTAATAGAAAAGTTAAGAAATGAACTCAATTGTGCGGTTCTGATGGTCTCTCACGATTTGCATTTAGTGATGGCGCAAACAAACGAAGTCCTCTGCCTTAACCAACATATCTGCTGTTTTGGTGTCCCCAAAATGATTTCTGTGCATCCGGAATTTATCGCGATGTTTGGCAATTCGGGGGTTGAGCGTCTGGCCCTCTATCGTCATCATCATGATGCAAAAGAAGAAAAAAAATCGCCACACTGGCACTCAACTCATGATTGAATTACTTTTTCCTGGCTGGCTGGCTGGCATATTACTGGCCACTGCCGCAGGGCCGTTAGGCTCTTTTATCATTTGGCGACGCATGTCTTATTTTGGCGATACTCTCGCTCATGCTTCTTTATTGGGTGTCGCTTTCGGGTTGTTACTTAATGTTAATCTGTTTTATGCAGTGATTTTTATTACCTTATTATTGGCGTGCTTGCTTGTGTGGTTAGAGGGGCAATATCAACTCCCTGTGGATACTTTGTTGGGTATTTTAGCACACAGTGCTTTATCTCTTGGTTTGGTCATTGTCAGTTTAATGTCCAATGTCAGAATAGATCTCATGGCGTACTTATTTGGAGATTTATTATCCGTGACAATCGCTGATATTCTTTTAATTGCATCTGGAGTCATGCTCGTATTATTGTTATTACTTTGGAAGTGGCGTCAACTGCTTTCAATCACAATCAGTGCCGAGTTAGCTTATGTAGAAGGCATTAATTTAAAAAAAAATCAAATGCTTTTGATGTTCCTTGTGAGTCTGACCATTGCCCTTTCCATGAAATTTGTGGGTGTCTTGATCATCAGCTCGTTGTTAATTATCCCTTCTGCGACCGCTCGTCGTTTTGCTCACACACCTGAACAAATGGCAGGCACAGGTATTATAGTAGGTGTTTTAGCTGTGACCGGCGGGTTGGCTTTATCTGCTTTTTATGACACCCCTGCTGGCCCTTCTGTTGTGCTCTGTGCCACAGTAATGTTTTTACTGAGTTTATTAAAAAAATCCCAAAATCTTTGATGGTTTTTTATTTTATTTAAAAAAGCATTTATTGAGCGATAAAAATAAAATTTTTAATAAAAAACAAATTTTTTACAAAATTTAACTATTTTTTATTGATTTTTTATCTTCAATAATACATATCTAACCCTTAAAATAAAAAATATATTAATTTTATGTAATTAATTTTAATAAAAATATAAATAATAAAAATATAAAAAAATCTTAATTTAAGAAAAAAAAGAAAATGAAATAAAAAATGAGCTTTAATAATAATTAATAATTTATATTCTAATATTTATATTAAAATTGGCTTGTTATAAATAATTAATACATGAGATAATCTTTATTAGAATTTTTAAATAAAAATTAATTAATAATTAATCAGATTCTAAAATTTAGTTAATAAAATAAGAGAGCCGCCATTTTTATTTTTTAAATAATTTTAATGGATGCGAAAAGGTGTTTAAATATGAAAATATTTATTACCTATAATATAAAAAATCCATATAACAGAAAATAGGTATTCATTCATATGGAGACAAGTGAGATCGCATTTAAGTTAGAAGGGAGCGTTCTTTTTCCTCCTTCAGAACGCTGTTTATATGGTGCGGATGGTTCAGTGGCGATATTAACTGAAAATAATTTAAGATTTTTATTATTGCTTCTTAATGGTGTTACAGAAAAAGAAGAAATTATTAATCAGGTCTGGAAAGAACAAAGAGGAGCAGTCAGTGAGAGCAGTTATTACGGTCAACTGTATATGTTGAGAAAAGCATTTCTACAGGTAGGATTAAAAGAGTCTCTTATTCGCACCATTCCTAGAAAAGGAGTACAATACACTGGTAACGTCACTCGAATCCTTTGGTCTGATCATTGTGAAAAAATAGAAGAAAAAAATCATATTGAAATAAAAAACAATACTCAAAAAGAAAAAAAAATCATTATGAAATAACTCAACAATATTTGATGAAAAAAAATTTCACGCAAGGAAAACAAAATTATTTTTTCAATTCAAAATGGCAGAAATTAATTTCTATATTAGCCATTTTTGGAATTTGTTGGTTATCTTTTTTATTGATGTTAATTTTAATTATTCTTTTAAAATAAAGATAAAAAACAACATTTGATTTAAATCAAAAATATTTATAAAAATAAACATTTTTTACTTTAAAATTTAACTATCATTTAAAATAGTAAAAACAAAAAAGGTTACTCAAATTATTTATTAAACTCATGCCATATATATCCCTCTTTTTTTATCATTTCTATAGATGCCTCTGGGCCCCAAGTGCCCGCGGCGTAAAATTTTGGTGTGAGATATTCTGTTTCCCAAGCCTGTACGATAGAATCAACCCATTTCCAGGCCTCCTCAACTTCATCTCTACGAACAAAGAGAGACTGGATCCCTCGCATGGCTTCCAATAAAAGACGCTCATATGCATCTGGAATTTGTTGATTAAAAGTTTCAAAAAAACTCAAATCGAGCTTGGTCATTTGTAATCGATGCTTATGATTTAAGCCTGGTACTTTATTGAGTACCTGAATTTCTATCCCTTCATCAGGCTGCAAACGAATAATCAATTTATTTTGTGGGAGCGACTGATAAGAATGATGAAATAAATTCACAGGGGGAGGTTTAAAGTAAATCACCACTTCAGAACATTTTTCTTTCAAGCGTTTCCCTGTGCGCAAATAAAAAGGAACACCCGCCCAACGCCAATTATCGATATCTACACGAATAGAAACAAAAGTTTCAGTATTGCTGTTTTTGTTTGCACCCGTTTCTTCTAAATACCCTGGTACGTTTTTGCCATGAATAAAACCTGAAGTATATTGCCCCCGTACCGTATTTTTTTTTACATTCGATGCATTAATAGGGCGTAATGATCTCAGAACTTTCACTTTTTCGTCACGAATACGGTCGGTTGTGAGATCGACGGGCGGTGCCATAGCAATCATGGCTAACACTTGCAACAAGTGGCTTTGCACCATGTCTCTCATTTGTCCTACATTATCAAAATAACCCCATCGCCCTTCAATCCCGACTTTTTCCGCGACGGTAATTTGCACCTGATCAACAGTCCGGTTATCCCAATTTGCAGAAAAAAAAGAATTCGAAAAACGCAGTGCCAACAAATTTAGCACGGGCTCTTTCCCTAAATAATGATCAATACGATAGACCTGTGATTCATCAAAATATGTCGCCACTTGATCATTAATCGCTCTAGATGAACTCAAATTGGTGCCTAAGGGTTTTTCCATCACAACTCTAGTGGGCTTATTATTGAGCTTCGCTTGTGCCAATCCTTTACAAATGGATCCAAAAGTGTCAGGAGGCATTGCGAGATAATTGAGAGTGATCCGGTTTTTTTGGTCCAACATCATTTTTAAACGCACAAAATGGTCGTTTTCTCTCACATCTAAAGTGCAAAAATCAAGACGGGATTGAAATTTTTGCCAAAGGGGGTTTTCCAAATCCTTTATTAAAAAGGTGTGCAAGGATTCTTTGACAAATTCTGAGTAAGTATTTTTGTCCCAATCAGCGCGCCCCACACCTATGATACGAGTGTCTGGATGAAGGTAATTTGCTTTTTCGAGTTGATAAAGAGAAGGAAGAAGTTTTCGACGCGCTAAATCACCTTTCGCACCAAAAATCACAAGATCACAGGCTTGAGCGGCTTTATTGACAGCCATATTTGTTTCCTTTAGAGACACTATGACGACTGAATAAAAAAATAAAAAAATAAAAACAAAGATATCATGTTTGAGGTGACCGTCACCGTAGCGCTTGGTTTTGTCAGAACCAAAGCGAGTTGATGATCAATCGTCCAAGAAACTTTTTAATACATCTGAACGACTTGGGTGGCGTAATTTACGCAATGCTTTTGCTTCAATTTGACGAATACGCTCACGTGTGACATCAAACTGTTTACCCACTTCTTCTAAAGTATGGTCGGTGTTCATGTCGATACCAAAACGCATTCGTAATACTTTTGCTTCACGAGCCGTCAAACCTGCGAGTACATCGTTGGTGGCCAAACGCAAGCTTTCTGACGTCGCTGAATCCAAAGGCAGCTCTAGTGTTGTATCTTCAATAAAGTCTCCCAAATGTGAATCATCATCGTCACCAATCGGGGTTTCCATAGAAATAGGCTCTTTGGCTATTTTTAAAACTTTTCGGATTTTTTCTTCAGGCATCAACATGCGTTCTGCTAATTCTTCCGGTGCGGGCTCTCTGCCCATTTCTTGCAGCATTTGACGAGAAACACGATTGAGTTTGTTGATGGTCTCAATCATATGCACTGGAATACGGATGGTACGAGCCTGATCTGCAATCGAACGCGTGATGGCCTGACGTATCCACCAAGTGGCATAAGTTGAGAATTTGTAACCGCGACGGTATTCAAATTTATCGACGGCTTTCATCAAACCAATATTGCCTTCCTGGATCAAATCTAAAAATTGTAGGCCCCGATTCGTGTATTTTTTAGCAATAGAAATGACCAACCGTAAGTTGGCCTCAACCATTTCTTTTTTCGCCCGACGCGCCTTGGCCTCACCTATCGCCATACGACGATTAATATCCTTGACCTGCTCAATAGATAAACCGGTTTCTTCTTCTATTTGTCGTAATTTTTGCACGTTACTTTGAACGTCTTCCAATACATCATTGAGTTTTTCTACCCAAGGTTTTTTCATCGCTAATGCCGTTTTGAGCCAGCTATTGTTGGTTTCGTTATTCAAAAATAATTCTATGAAATTTTTCTTGGGCATTTTGCATTGTTCAACACAAAGCTTAAGAATCAATCGCTCTTGAACTCGCACTCGATCCATCATGGATCGCATACTGCTCACCAAATAATCAAATTGTTTTGGTACTAAACTGAACTGTTTAAAAATTTCCGCCAGCTTTAAAATTTCAGTGGCAGTGGTCAGATGATGCCGGCCCTTTTGCTTTATCGCTGTGCGAGTGCTTTCATATTGTGCCCGTAATTCAGAAAATTTTTGCTGTGCTAACTCAGGATCAATGCTGTTATCGTCCTCAACTTCGCTTGTGTCAGAGTCCTCTTCGTCATCAATTTCTGCATCTGAAAGCTCAGAGCCAACATGAATGGCACCAGGAAGTACGTTTTCCTGAATGTTAGGATCAACAAAACCATTGATTAAATCCGATAATCGGAGGGCGCCCAGCTCAACACGATCATATTGCTCTAACAAATAAGTGATGGCTTCGGGATATTCAGCCACCGAACATTGCACTTGATGAATGCCTTCTTCGATGCGTTTAGCAATGTCAATTTCACCTTCTCGTGTCAGTAATTCAACGGTGCCCATTTCACGCATATACATGCGCACAGGATCAGTGGTACGCCCAATTTCGGATTCAACACTCGAAAGCACCTGTGTGGCTGCTTCGACAGCATCATCATGAGTTTCTCCTGTATTTTCCGCCAGCATTAAATCATCTGCATCTGGGGCTTGTTCTACGACCTGTATGCCCATGTCGTTAATCATTTGAATGATGTCTTCAATTTGATCAGAATCAACAATATCTTCTGGCAGATGATCATTGACTTCCGCATAGGTCAAGTAACCCTGCTCTTTACCGCGGGCAATAAGTAATTTGAGTTGTGACTGTGGGTTTTGTTCCATAAGGCTGTCCACACTGGTATCTGGGTTGGTATTCATCGGCAAAAAATAGCCAACAATCGTTTTTTGGGCTGATATTTATCGCCGCTGCCCAAAAAAAAGCGGCCATGATAGAGTGGGTTCTCCTTGTTTATTGCCAATGAAGCTTTTTGATGCCTCATTTTTTTTTACTGAGGGTTTCTGTAATCAAACGAACTTCTTGTCGTTCCGATGTGTTTAAACCTAAAGGCGCCCTCGCTCGAGCAATAAGTATTTCTAATCTTTGTTGCAAAATCGAATCAAAGAGATGATTTAAAGCATCTGTAAAAATGATTTGTATCATTTTCTCTTCTTTAAACTCCATGTCTCCCCAAGCAGAGAGTTGTTCTAGCTGTTTTTGGCATTCCTTGCCGCGGTAAAGCTCCAGCAAGTGTGCTGTATTCAAACCAGGACATGCAAGACAATGCTCTAATAGCTCAATAAAAAGCGGTAATCCCGCGATGCGTGCCTGTTGAATATCTTCCAAGGAAGGCACCATTTTCGCTAAGCGTGGATTTTGTATCAGTAATGCAATCAATACACGCATCGTAGTGGGCTTTAATTGTTTCGAAGAAGGCATCTTGCTCACTCCCTTTTTGGGCAGTAATCTATCTAACAGATGATCTTCCAAGATGCCTAATTTTTTACCTAATTCTTGCCTTAAATAAAGCCGTAGTGTTTCTCCTGGTACTTGATTAATTAAAGGTAAAGCTAATGAACTCAATTTTGCGCGTCCTTCCGGGCGATTAAGTTCAATACCGAGCATCACGGTATCAAATAAAAACGCTGAAAAAGACTGAGCCTGTTCAATTCGCTGTTCAAACGCCACTTTCCCTTCTGAGCGAAGTAAGGTATCTGGATCTTCGCCTTCAGGTAAGAAGATAAAACGCAATTGGCGACCGTCATTCAGATAAGGTAATGCGGTTTCGAGAACACGCCATGCCGCTTTTCGACCTGCTTTATCTCCATCATAACAACAAACAATTTGATCGGTGGTTCGAAACATTAACTGAATATGTTCTTCAGTGGTGGCAGTGCCCAAAGAAGCGACGGCATAACGAATACCAAACTGCGCTAAAGTCAGCACATCCATATAACCTTCTACCACTAATAATAGCTTAAGATCAGATTGGCTGAGTTTTGCCTCATATAATCCATAGAGTTGGCGACCTTTATGAAAAATATCTGTTTCAGGTGAATTCAGATACTTTGGCATCTCTTGGTTTATAACACGGCCCCCAAAAGCGATCACGTTCCCTCTTTTGTCACGAATAGGGAACGTAATTCGTTCACGAAATCGATCGTAAATTCGCCCGTTATCACTGGTCACCAGCATCCCCGCGTCTTTTAGCTCAGACGTATTTTCATGGCCAAAATGATCCAGCAAATTACTCCAGCCCGGTAAAGCGAATCCTATAGAAAAAAGCTCAATGGTAGAGTCATTCAATCCACGTTGGGCTAAATAATGTCGCGCTTTATAAGCGGCCGGATCTTTCAGAGACTTTTGATAAAACGCATTGAGCTTTTCCATCCACTGATACAAATTGTACCTTTGATGACGGCGTTGTTGCACCTGTTCTTTTAAGGCATCCGTTTTTTCACTCGGCACTTCTAAACCATGAATTGAGGCCAATTCTTCAATACTTTCAACAAATTCGAGGCGTTCAAATTTCATTAAAAAATCGATCACATTACCGTGTGCTCCACAGCCAAAACAATGATAAAACTGCTTTTCATCGTTCACACTAAATGAAGGCGTTTTTTCATGATGAAAAGGGCAGCAGGCATAAAAATTTTTCCCTTTTTTTTTCAGAGGTAACCGCGCGTCTATCAGAGCAGCTATATCAGTGCGTGTTAACAAGTCATTGATAAATTTACGAGGAATTCGTCTAACCATAAGCGTTTAGTCGCCTGTAAAAAACGCGAAAAAGCTGCGCATTTTTGATTTAAAATGCACAGCCTAAATTCAATATCATTTTGTCTTGATTCGATCGATATCCAGGTTCATGAAAGCGAACACCTAACTCTGCATCAAATCTCAATATTATTGATCAGAAAAACGGAACGTGATGACGAATAAAACTTTAATCTTAATAAAGTCGAGTACGGCGGGCGTTTTCTCTGGCTAATTTCTTAGCATGACGTTTTATAGCAGAAGCACGAGCACGTTTACGTTCAGTGGTAGGTTTTTCATAAGACTCACGACGACGAACCTCAGCTAAAATACCTGCTTTTTCGCAAGAACGTTTAAATCGGCGAAGAGCGACATCAAAAGGTTCATTTTCACGTACTTTAATTATAGGCATATGCCTTTTACCCCAAAATCAACATTAAACTGACTTTACACCGGCTCCTGTGCCAGCATTCTTAAAAATAGTGCGGAATTCTACTGCAAAGACCGCTTTCTTGTAAAGCAGCGCCTTGTTCTTACTTTTATTTCCTAAGTTCCTGCCTACTGGTGATTGCGCTTTTCGGTGACTGTGGTGCGCTCTATTATCTCTGATTAAAAAAGTCTTAAAGGAAACTGTGCCGGCATCACAGATGGTCAAAAAACAACTTGAGCATTTATTTGAACCATCGGCAATCTATTTTAAAGATCTAATTAACCTCGCTACAATTTAGACAGATGGCATAACGATTTAATGGATCTTTTAAAGACTGAACAAAATCAGGAGAATGTCGATTGAATATGCTCACGATATCAGACAGCGGCGACTGCATTTTAAAAGCAAAAGGCAGAGCCGCATTTATCTGATCAAATAACATATCTCTGAAGTTAAGTTGATCACCAAACTGATAGAGTTGATAATTTTTTAGATTTGCTAATTCTGCCGCTTTTTCAACAGCGTCATCAAAATCACCGAGCTGGTCTATCAAACCATTATTTTTAGCATCCAAACCCGTCCAAACACGACCTTGAGCAATAGAGTCAATCTGCTTAGGATCTTGATGTCGAGCTGCTGCGACCAATTTAACAAAAGTTTTATAGCCATTCTCAACATTCATTTGCATGATTTTAGAAAATTCAGGCGATAAATTTTTGGTGATAGAAATATCAGATAAGGGCGAGGTACTAACGCCATCAGTTGAAACCCCAATGCTTTTTAACGAATTTTCAAAGGTATTGATCACACCAAAAATGCCAATAGAGCCAGTCAGAGTGCTTGGGCTGGCAATAATATAATCCGCAGGGGTAGAGATCCAATATCCCCCAGAAGCGCCCAATCCGCCCATCGAAACCACCAGCGGTTTTTTAGCTTCGTGCAATGTGGCTAATTCAGAGCGAATCAATTCTGAAGCTGAAACACTGCCACCGGGGCTGTTCACACGTAAAATCACCGCTTTAATTTTGGGGTTTAAACGTGCTTGACGAATTTCGTAGGCAGCATCCTCTCCGCCTACGTTATTTGGTGTTTTAAGACCGTCTGTAATCATGCCATTCACAAAAATAACGGCTATCTGATGGTCATTTTTTGTGGGGTCTATTTTAAGTTTAAGATTATACTCATAAATGCTAATAAAATTAAAATCTTCATTTTTTTGATCCCATCCAAAAACACGAACCAATTCTTTTTCGACTTCTGAACGAGAAGCTAATTGATCGACCCATTTGTTATTCAAAGCATACTGAGCGGTATTTCCACCGTTGGCTTCTAATCGACTCAATAACTCTGGGATTGCAGGGAAAAATTGTTCCGCCGTTAAATGACGATTTTTCGCCACAACTTCAAGATAATTTCGCCATAACTGATGAATCCAACGTTGATCTGCCTCTCGGGCATCAGGCGACATATCATCGCGCATAAAGGGTTCAACCGCAGATTTATAAGTCCCTACACGAAAAATATGACTGTTGATCTTTAGCTTATCTATAAGAGATTTATAGTAAAGCTGATGAGTTGCAAACCCGTGTATATCTACTGTTCCTTGGGGGCTTAAATAAATTTTATTGGCGAAGCTGGCAAGATAATATTGTTCCTGAGTATAGCTATCACCTATCGCATAGATGGGCTTTCCTGTCTCTCGAAATTCGAGAAGCGCCTTCCCAATATATTGTAAAGACGGTTGATCGATCGCGATTAAATGACTTAATGATAATACTAAGCCGTTGATATTATTATCGACTTTGGCTTGACGCAACATGTCTACGATATCAAACAGAGAATTTTCTTGAAGCTTATTTTTGTCCCGTTCTAATAATTTTTTGCTCCACTGGCGAAAAAGAGTATTGGTAGCGGGTTTATCTTGTACAACACCCGTTAAATCAACCAATAGTGCCCCTTTTACCGGCTCAAGGGGTTTATTTTGAAAATGGAGATAGGTCATCACTCCAATTATAATCAATAACAAAAAGCATAAATTTAGAACCAATACTCGCATAAAATTAATTGACCGCCATATCCAGCGAATAAAACCGCCCATGAATTGCCATACAGTACGCATTTATTTTCCTCAAAAATACAATCAGTTAGTTACAAAACCGTAATTTGCTTTCATCACAACTTAAATTCAGACCAAACAGGAGCATGATCAGACGGTTTTTCCATTCCACGGATCTCATAATCAATACCACTGTTAATAGCCAAGCGCGCTAAAGGGACGCTTGCCAGTAATAAATCAATGCGAAGCCCTCTATTTTCATCAAAACCTTTTGAACGATAATCAAACCACGAATATTGATGTTCATAGTCAGGGTAAGCAACTCGAAAGAGATCAATTAATCCCCAGGATTGAAGATGTTCAAACCAAGCACGTTCTTCTGGTAAAAAAGCACATTTACCGCTGCTCAACCAACGTTTTCGATTTTGTTCGCCAATGCCAATATCTCCATCGGTGGGGCAAATATTAAAATCTCCCATGATCAGCACATGTGATTGAACAGAAAAATGCTGTGTTAAATAGCGATGTAAATCTTCATAAAAACGGGCTTTGGCAGGAAATTTCGTGGGATGCAAACGACTTTCACCTTGCGGAAAATATCCATTGATCACAGTGATTGTGCCTTGAGGGGTTTTCAAATCGGCCATAATAATACGGCGTTGCGCATCTTCTTGATCTGTTGGAAAACCTCGCCGGATCGCTAAAGGCGAATCTTTAGTGAGTAATGCCACACCATAATGACCTTTTTGTCCATGATAAAAAACATGATAGCCATGACGACGAACTTCCTCCAGAGGGAACATATCGTCATGGACTTTTGTTTCCTGCAAACCAATGAGGTGCGGATCATGTTTTTCAATAATAGCAGCGAGTTGATGAGGGTGCGCCCTCAGCCCATTTATATTAAAAGAAACAAATTTCACTTTAGGATCCACTTTGAGTCAAAAACAGGCCGGTATGCTAACAGTCAATCGAGAGTGAAAAAAGACGGAGAAGCCGCATTTTTGATCGGCTTTGATCGGCATATACCCTGTTCAACTGAATGTATGGATCTTTAATGAAAAATGCACCTCATTTTTCATTAAAATAATGATTTTAAACAGAGTTTAGCCATCTCATTTTTTGGTCATATTCCCATGGTTCTTTACGGTTACTCTTAGGGCAAATTACCGGGATAAACCCTTCTCAATTGCAAGCACCCGCGTTTCATCGCTCTTATAAGCCTTATACTCAATATAAAATACAAAACAAATTTGACGAGCAATACTCTTATCTATAAATTGCCCTTTATGAAAAGTATCATTGTCCAGGTCCAGCGTTTAAATTTTGCCATGCAATCCAAAAACTTCAGTCAGACTACCTTAGAAAAGGCATCAAGAGTTTTTCAGCCCACTATTTTCAATTGCAAATTAAATAAAGATGCCTCAAAAGGTTCTAAAAAATTGTAGACATTTCCCATGTAAAAGTGAATCCTGATTCGCTTGCGCGATATGTAGGATACACGGGGCATGTTTTCAATATGTTGAACGAGTGTTAGAAATATTCATTTCTTTTAATTAATGTTCCAGCGATTTTGTCATGCATCTCTTCAGATAGCGACGTTATCGATAAAGCGATACAAACTTATTCTTGAAATGACATGTTTGGCCCTATATGAATCTATTAAAATCGCTGGCAACCGTCAGTTCCATGACCTTTTTTTCTCGGATATTAGGATTTACTCGTGATGCAATCGTTGCTAAAACATTCGGTGCAGGGGTGGCGACCGATGCGTTTTTCGTTGCTTTTAAATTACCGAATCTGTTAAGGCGTATTTTTGCTGAAGGGGCTTTTTCTCAAGCCTTTGTGCCGATTTTAGCAGAATATAAAAATCAAAAAGGAGAAGAGGCCACACGCACCTTTGTCGCTTACATTTCAGGCTTGCTAAGCTTGGTCTTAATCGTGATCACCGCATTAGGTATACTTGTCGCACCTTGGATTATTTACGTCACGGCGCCGGGTTTTTGTGATACACCCGATAAATTTGCCTTAACTTCTTCTTTACTACGTATTACCTTTCCTTATATTTTTTTGATTTCGTTGGCTTCTTTGGCGGGAGGATTACTCAATACCTGGAATCATTTTTCGATTCCTGCTTTTACGCCTACCCTCCTCAATATCAGCATGATAGGGTTTGCTTTATTTGCTGCTCCTTATTTTGATCCGCCTATATTGGCATTGGCTTGCGGGGTGTTGTTGGGAGGGGTCCTCCAGCTATTTTATCAATTGCCTTATTTGAAAAAAATCGGGATGCTCGTCTTACCCCGTATTGATTTAAAACATGCTGGAAGTTGGCGAGTGATGAAACAAATGTGCCCTGCTATTTTAGGGGTCTGCGTCAGTCAAATTTCTTTGATCATCAATACTATTTATGCTTCTTTTTTGGTCTCAGGTTCTGTTTCCTGGATGTATTATGCGGATCGTTTGATGGAATTTCCCGCGGGGATATTAGGCGCCGCATTAGGTACCATTTTATTACCTTCCCTTGCGAAAAGTTTTGCAAATGGCGAGATACTTGAATATTCCAGACTGATTGATACGGGTCTTCGGCTGTGTTTTTTATTGGCTTTGCCTGCAGCTTTTGCCTTAATCATCATTGCCAAACCTTTGACCCTGTCCTTATTTCAATATGGCAAATTCACCGCTTTTGACGCAGAAATGACACAAAGAGCGTTAATTGCCTATTCGATTGGTTTGCCAGGATTGATTATGATCAAAGTATTAGCCCCCGGATTTTATTCGCGCCAAGATATTAAAACGCCCGTGAAGATAGCGTTGCTCACATTATTCATGACTCAAATAATGAATCTGATCTTCATTGGTCCTTTAAAACACGCAGGTTTATCCCTCTCTATTAGTTTGGCTGCCTGCCTAAACGCCGCATTACTCTATTGGCAATTACGCAAAAAAAATATTTTTCAATCACAAAGCGGTTGGTGCCCATTTATCGCAAAATTATTGATGGCAGTTTCTGTGATGTGTTTAGTTTTGTTCGGACTCCTATCGATCATGCCCCCTTGGGATTTAGGAGGAATGGCCTACAGATTGTTCCGTTTGTCAGGTATTGTGATTGCAGGGGCCATCTCTTATTTTGCTGTTTTATTGATTTTAGGGGTCAGACTCAGACATTTTTTTCAGAGATTACATTAAACTTCCTTACATTCTCTCGACCGTCTCAATACCTAAATTCTTTAGCCCCAGCTTAAGAGTTTTTGCGGTCAGCCAGGCTAATTTTAATCGGCTCTGACGAATCTGTTCATTTTTGGCATTAAGAATAGGGCAATGCTCATAAAAAATAGAAAATCGGGTGGCTAAATCATAAAGATACGAACACATCAAATGAGGCGTACCATCCCGAGCCACAGTGCTGATCATTTCTTCAAACTGTAATAAAAGAATGGCCAAACTCCTTTCTTTTTCCTCTTGAATGATGACAGGCGACATGATCTTTTTTTCATCCAAGCCTGATTTTTTAAATAATGATGTCACGCGGCTATATGCATATTGAATATAGGGGGCTGTATTGCCTTCAAATGACAACATACGATCCCAATCAAAAATATAATCAGTGGTTCGATTTTTTGATAAATCCGCATATTTAACCGCCCCTATCGCCACAGCTTGAATCAGGTTATTTAAATCGGTTTCATTCAAATCTGGATTTTTCCCCCTAATTAATTGCCCTGCACGCTCTACTGCTTCATCCAGCAAATCTGATAATTTGACGGTGCCACCTGTACGAGTTTTAAAAGGCTTGCCATCTTTTCCAAGCATCATGCCGAACATATGATGCTCCAATGAAACAGATTCAGGCACATAACCTGCAAGGCGCGTAATTGTCCAAACTTGGGCTAAATGTTGATTCTGACGAGAATCGATATAATACAGAATACGGTCTGCCTTTAAGGTTTCACACCGATATTTGACACAAGCAATATCGGTGGTCGCATAAAGATAGCCCCCATCTTTTTTTTGAATCACCACGCCCATCGGCTCGCCGATTTTATTTTGATATTCTTCAAGGAAAACCAACACAGAACCTTGATCTTTGACCGCAACGCCTTTGGCGATCAAATCTTCAACAATATTCGGCAACATATCGTTATAGAGGCTTTCGCCCATCATATCCTCAGGGGTCAGAGTCACTTTGAGCCGTTCGTAAGATAGGTGATTTTGTGTCATTGTGATATCGACCAGTTTTCGCCACATCTCACGACAATAAGGATCCCCGCTCTGTAGTTTGACGACATAATCCCGCGCGCGTTGAGCAAAAATCTCATCCTCATCATAATGTTTTTTTGCTTCGCGATAAAAATGTTCTAAATCTGATAACACCATTTCTAGCGCGTGATCATGTTGAATTTTTTCTAGATAAGCTATCAGCATGCCAAACTGAGTTCCCCAATCACCGATATGATTAGCTCGAATAACATGATGGCCAAGAAAAGACAGAGTGCGCGCCATGGCATCGCCAATAATGGTTGAACGTAAATGACCGACATGCATTTCTTTGGCGACATTAGGCGCTGAGTAATCGATCACAATTCTTTGGGGTGTCACCGGAGTCAGTCCTAATTTTGGCCCGATAAAAACCGACTCTATTTTTTGAGAGATCCATTGCTCATTCAAAAAAATATTGATGAAACCTGGCCCTGCGATCTCTACTTTTTTCGCGATATCCGAAAGGTCTAGATGCTCAAGCACTCTTTCTGCTAATTCTCGGGGTGGGATTCGTTGTTTTTTGGCGGCGGACATCACACCATTGGCCTGATAATCCCCAAATTGGGCTTTAGTTGAAGGATGCAGCTGAGCATCGCTGTCATCAGGCGCACCGGCCATTATCAGGGCATGACGTATTCTGTCTGATAAAAATAGTTGAATATTCAAGAGATAAGCCTTAATACGAGGTTATTGAGTCGCCCTATTTTAACAAAAATACTTTACAAAATCATGAATGATATCCTGAACATTGACTTTTTATAAAATTGAGACTCACTTTTTTATGTTAATGAAAATTAATATGATTAAAATTTAAAAAAATAATATTAATATTATAAAATTTATTATCATTCAGAAATGAACATTCCATTTTATAAAATATGAATATATTTTTATTCTTTTAACTAAAACGATTAATTTATTTTTTCATTTAAGTTTGATCTAATGAATAAAAATATTTTACTGATTATTTATATTGATTAATATTTCATCATTTTAATAAAAAATGAGTATATTTTTATTGATTTTTTATTTTAAAATCTCTTTATGCTAAAAATGAATCATATTTATTTATCTGTTTTATTCATTTAAATTTAAATAGATAACAATAATCTATTTTATAAAAATAAAAAACTTTACATATCATAAAAATAATTATATTACTTAAAAAGTTGTTATAAATTTATATCATTTTCAATGAACTGGAAAAATGGCTAATGAAATTTTTCTACCGGATTAATTGACTAAATAACACAATAAATTAGGTGAAAAAATAAATATGAATAATCGCTTATCATTCAGAGATATTTTGGCATTGGGTTTTATGACTTTTGCCTTGTTTGTCGGAGCCGGTAATATCATCTATCCCCCTATAATAGGGTTACAATCCGGCGAACACTTATTGCTTGCAGCAGCAGGATTTTTAATAACATCTGTGGGTTTACCTGTCATTACTGTTGTGGCATTAGCACGTGTTGGAGGGGGAATTGATAGCCTCAGTGCCCCGATAGGTCGAAAAGCAGGTCTGATTTTGGCTACAGCGTGTTATTTATGTGTGGGGCCCTTGTTTGCCACTCCCCGTACTGCCACTGTTTCTTTTGAAGTTGGTATTGCTCCTCTCACCGGCGACGGCGCACTGCCCTTGCTGATTTATAGTATCATTTACTTCGGGTTGGTGGTTTTGATTTCATTATACCCTGGCCGTTTGTTAGACAGTGTTGGGCATATCCTGGCTCCGTTAAAAATCTTGGCTTTGAGCATTCTTGGCATCTCTGCCTGTTTGTGGTCTTCGGGTTCTACGATCCCTGCCAGTGAAATTTATCAGAAAATTCCCTTTTCAACGGGTTTTGTGAATGGCTATTTAACCATGGATACTCTTGGAGCTCTGGTATTTGGGATTGTGATTGTGAATACAGCTCGTTCTCGTGGCATTGTTTCTCCAGCGTTACTAACGCGCTATACCATTTATGCCGGTTTGATTTGTGGTATTGGGCTGACATTAATTTATATGAGTTTGTTTAAATTAGGCTCTGACAGCGGTGTTTTAATTCCAAATGCTCAAAATGGTGCCGTCATTTTACACGCTTATGTTCAACATACCTTTGGTGATTTAGGAAGTATTTTTTTGGCGGGGCTGATTTTCATTGCCTGTATGATCACTGCGATTGGTTTAACCTGCGCCTGTGCTGAATTTTTCAGTCAATTTTTGCCTTTTTCTTATCGCACTTTGATTTTTATATTAGGTCTTTTTTCAATGCTGGTTTCAAATTTGGGATTAAGCCATCTTATTTATTTTTCGGTTCCCGTACTGACAGCCATTTATCCTCCTTGCATTGTATTAGTATTATTAAGTTTCACCTTGAATTGGTGGCGTAATCAAACGATTATCGTTTCTTCAGTGATGCTGATGAGTTTGATTTTTGGTATTTTTGATGGCTTTAAAGCTTCAGTTTTCTCAGATCTCTTACCTTCCTGGATTAAATATTTTCCCTTAACAAAAGAAGGACTCGCTTGGTTACCGCCTTCTATCATCATTTTTCTTATCGTTGCAATCTATGATCGCATTTTTTCTAGAGAGCAAAAAATAGTTTCATCTTAAATATATTCTCCTCGCCTTTTAAAAGGCGAGGAGCTTTAAAATTCATTAAAATCAAGTACGTCATTCATATCAAAAACCCCTTTTTGATTTTTTTTAGCAAGCCAAAGCGCGGCTCTGACAGCCCCATTTGCAAAATTGATTCTACTGGTTGCTTTATGAGTCATTTCAAAACTTTCTCCTACACCGGCAAATAACACGGTATGTTCCCCAACAATATCACCCGCTCGAATAGTAGAAAAATGAATTTTACCTAATGCTCTCTCATTTAAGGAAGCGGTCAGATCAAAAATAGCCTCTTTTTGTAAATCTTTTCCTAACGCTTTTGCAATCTTTTCCCCCATTGCTAAGGCCGTACCAGAGGGAGCATCTTTTTTATAACGATGATGTGCTTCAATAATTTCAATATCTGAATGATCCCCTATCATGGCCGCCGTTTTTTCTAAAAGTTGTAGCATCAGATTGACTCCGATACTAAAGTTTGCTGAAAATACGATCCCTATCTTTTTTGCTGCTTTTTTGATCTCTTCTTTACCGAATTCATCAAAACCTGTCGTGCCAATAATCATGGATTTTTGGTGCTTGCAGCAAAAGGCTAAGTGAGACAGCGTCGCCTGTGGAGAGGTAAAATCAATCATAATGTCAAAAGCATCAGATATGGCTTCTAAATCATCACTAAACACAACCTTGATTGAACCGATACCCGCAAATTCGCCAGCGTCAGTGTTAATAAGTGGAGATTTCTTGCGTACTAAGGCGGCGACAAGGCGTGCTGTTTGAGATTGATGGACCGCCTGAATTAATTGCAAACCCATACGCCCTGAGGCACCCACAATAGCCATCCGCACTTTTTTTGTCATAAGGATCCTTTTTTATTTAAAAAATAAATTCATAACGAAATAGCGAAAAAATTTATGAAAGATATGACAGGATTTTACTTTTTTGTGAATGATTTTTTAAAATTTGAACTGTCAAAGTCTAGGCTTGAGCTGACGTTATGGATCAAATTTCTCAAAAAGCCCAGATAAATATAGTGCTCACATCTTTTAAAGCGCTTTTTCTAATTTGGTTAGAATAGAATAAGCTTCCTCAACATTTTAAAAATGAAGATTCATTAATAAAGAAAAATATTTATTCATTTTTAATCAAAATGAATGTGATTTATAGATTTACTTATAAAAAAGCACGGAGAGTACGAAAAAAATAGATTACACTAAAGACCACGATATTTGTGGCAATATCGAATAATATGTTCGGGCAGACGAACAACAGGTCAATAAATCTTTGCGTTCAGTGACATCCGGCAATATTGACATAAATTTAAAAACTAAATCTGAAACGAATTTTTCTGTTCATGGTTTTTTGAAAGAGATAAAGCAACAACCAGACGCCAGTGAGTTCATCGTATTTAGTACAATCACAGTAACATCATCAGGGTATGAACTACTATCTTCAAAGTGCAGTCGTGTTATCGACCTAGGTGTACAATCTGCTTCTGTTGCACGTAAACACGCCGAAGATTGGCTTTCTGGTTATTTAGAAGCAAACTCAGATATTAACGCTAGGCAAAAAGTCATACTTGTCTTCGATAAAACAGTGCCAAAGTATAACCTCTTTACTGGTCAGCTTCCCTCGCACGTTTTGGTCTCCCCCTCTACAGATCTCACTGTTGCTGGCTATGAAGACTCTGAATGAACGCCATCACCAAACGTTGGGCGACCACCAAGCGCAAGCCTTGTCGAATCACCTCAGCCTGTTGAATAAAAAACTCAAAGCAAGTCATGGCATCGATACGACACCGGACTATATCAGCTTGGTGGGGTGTTCGTTGGCAGACAAGGACGGCGAGGGCTCTAAGAGCTATGTCCAGCAGTTGGGAGAAGCCCTCCATCAGAAAGCAGGGTGGCGTCTGGAGATGGGGGCCCGTCAGCTCCCGGTGAGCGTGAATGAGGAAGGCAGAAAAATGTCGGTCGTGAAGGGAGCCAATCGCCCTGTTTCGGATAAGTCAGATAAAATCGTATTTAATTGGGCGCCTCAGAATGAATTCGTGCCCAAAAACAGTCTCACTGCCCGTGTGAATCGGGTATTGACCCTGATGGACAGTCTGGCCTTGGGTAAGCAAACGATTGGCCGTTCGATGAACAACAACGGCGTGATGCGGCTGATTTTTTCCATCATTCGGACGGTCAGTTCGATTTCATACGTTTCATGTTGACTGTGAAAATGCTCCGGCGCTATCGCGTATGGGCGAATGAGGCCCTTCAATTGCTACAATTGGGTGACGCCCATAGGCAATTAGAGCCCCTCAGTGGCCAGGAGGCGCTGATAAAGAGTCAAGGTGGCATGTCACGCAGTCTGACCTTGGCGAATTGGCAAAATTTGGGCCGCATCCTGCACAATCAACAGTTCAAAATCACATATCAATTCAGCCCCCAGTCGCTGTTTATCGATGATAACAGCGCGTACGCTTCGGAAATGGCGCAAGGCCTGGGTTTTTTTGCTTGGTTGCAAGCGCATCAGTCGAGTGAGGAGGGAACCGCGCGATTTTTTAAAGGGATCCTCACCCAGGCTGTGCTGAATGAAAATCAGGCCATGGGGCCGATATCCGAGCTGGACACCCAGCAGCTGCAGCAATTTCGGGAACATTTTCACAATATCATGATCTCAAACTCTGCCGAGCACCTCGACCTCTTTGAGCCTATCCTATTGATGGAACATTTTGAAGTGGTCGATTATATGATGAAAAAAGGGGGCAAGACATGGATGCTTTCTGTGTGTCAAGAGGCTTCGTCTAGGCAACCGACGGTATATTTGTATGAGCCGAATTTGGAAGAAATCCGTATCAGTGATGACAAGGTCAGGGCCATCAAACACTCTAATCTATCCATCATGTCTGCAGACGATCATTTATCAAGGGCAACGTACCGTATGATAAGCCTGTCAGATTTGTCGACTTCTATGGGCCATCCCCCCCAAGTTTTACCGAGTGAACCTCAGTAAGGCTCAAAACCAGCTTCCTGCGTTGGGGCAGTTTCAAAAATTATTGACAAATTTTGAGCCTGAGGTGGACCGGTTAGCGGCGGTCGGTGACATTCCGTTGGGCAAAGTGGCGCTACCTGCGAAGACATTACATAAGATGGGTGCCAGAGTCGAGGGCAAGCCCTTTTCTATGAAGCATCTTGCAAAAGGCAACTTAGCCCAAATTCTGCGGTTTGATGCCAGCAAATTAGCGCAATATATTCAGAAGGCTGATTACAGTGATGTCATCACGCAACAGGCGGTGCGCTTTTTGAAACAACAACCTGAGTTCAAACGCAATCGCGCTGATTTGCTAGCAGGCGGGGATACGGCGACGCAAAAAGCGGCGGTACATCAACTGAACGCGATTGACCAACATGTCCAACGGATTTCCCCCATGGAATCGACACTGGACATCCAGCCGGCCCTTTGGCGTGAGTTAAAAAGTGTGCCGGTGACAGACCGTTGGGCCGGTCTCAATCGGGTCGGCGGTCGAGTTGGTCTGGGCGGCATGCAAGGATACGTTTATCTTCGGGGTCTGCGTGATATCAAACGCGCTATCGAGCGTCTACAAAAACACGATTTAAGCCAAGAAGAGAAGAAAGAGTGAATGCTGAATTGGATTGGGCCATCGCCTCTTCTGCCTCGCACCTGGCGATTGATGCCGCCCAATATGGGTTAGGTCGATATGCCAGTCGTTTAGCGCAAAAAGGGATGAAAGTGAATTTTAAACTGATACGTTTGGGAGGGCCCTTATTAGGCGGATTATCTTCTGTTTTCGACATACGTCAAGTTTACCAAGCGTTGGTTGACAGTGAGTATGAATACTATCAATCCCATTTTGACAATGATAGAGACGACAAAACCGATGAGGATATCCTGATCACGGAGCCTAACCGACATCACGCTCGCCTGTTGGGTCAATTTGTGGACGAAAACGGAGCACCATTGACAAAGTTTTTTGATGAAGAAAGCCCCAAGCGGCCCTTCCCACAGGGCGCTGGGAGATTTTAACGGCGATGGCCGTCTGGATATCGATTACTTCAACCCAAAGGGATTATTTCTCTTATTGTCGGATGACGCCTTGGTCTGTCACCTTTCGATGAGGTTCAGCACCTACACATCACACATGAGGTTGTTCAGTCCTTTGGTACTCTACTATTGATGTAATATTTTCATCATTATATGTCACTATACTAATAGCTTTAGGAATACTAATGGCTTCATTAATAGAAGATTTCTGTTCATGAGTTTTACTATAAGTTAAGTCCCATTCAGAAAAAGATATTTTTTCTCCTAAATCTAAATAATAAAATGAGTAAACATTTAATTTATTGACACGATTCTCCTTCCAAAAAAGTTCAAACCATTCTTTTATTTTATTCTTCCCTTTTAAAGAAATTCCGTCGGGTTAAATAATGTGACACTCCTCATCTAACGCCGAAAGAAATTGTTCTAAATTATTTTTTTTAAAGCCTTCCATATAATCGTCAAGCAATTTTTTTGCGCCCGATTTATCCATAAAAAATCTCCTTATGACATGATTAAAAAATCAACTAATTGAAACTTGAAAAGTTTAGTAAAAAACTTTGTGATTCAATTAAAACCAAACTCTTTGGTCAGATTTTGTACATTAATTGTAATCAGGATAATAAAATTTAATGTTTGAGTGTAAGATACACAGAAACAATCACTCGCAAAAATGATTCTCTCCGATCATAACGATGACGGAGGTCCAAATCTTGTTTTTGAGTGGCTGCAAGAGAATTAAATTTCAGGGTGCTTTTTTAATTCATTTTTAACCGTTTTTCCAGTGTTTTAAATAGCCCATATAGAGCGAAAATCACTGAGGGTAATCATGTTATTTTCTATACAAAGTTTATCTATTTTTTGATTGATTTCATTATTATACAGTTTTAATAAGGTGGATATTTGAGCATCATTTTGAGGATTACTAATTTCTTCACTAAGTAAATTTTTCATTTTATTAACAAATTTGCCTCCCCTCTTCGAATCAAGAGCTGAATTAAAATCGAATTGAATTTCAATGTTTCTACATTTTTTTTCAATTTCTAAACAAAATTTTTCGCCGGCATTCCAATTGAAATCAGGTCCATTTTCGACATAATCCCTCTTTCCTTCAAAAAAAGTCGAAGCGAATATTGCAGAGACGAGTTCATTTCTAAGATTTACATCAGTTTCTGCTTTATTTATTTTAGAATTTATTTCAGAAAATAAACGACACGCTTGAAGACGGTTAATAATAGAATCTACCCTTCTTATGCTTTGTAAGTTATTTACATAACGAACAGTCGCACCAGTAACACAATTTTTAGAAGATTCTTTATTATTATAATTTTGACGAAATTCCTCGCTTTTCTGTATCGTTTCGTTTTCTGTCAGATTTTTTCTCTCTTTTGTCATATTCTCAAGCTCATGTTTTTCTGCTAATTTTAATAATTTTTTCAAACATTTCGCTTATTTTAAAATTTTCATCACTTGATCTTCAGTGTTTTTTGTTCCTTTACTTAAAAAATTCTCATCTAAAATATTAAATTTTTCTACTAATTTATTACATTGTTTATTAATTTTAGCTGTACTTTTGTTGTTTACTGAAATTAATTCCATATAATATGCTGTTGGTTTAGTAATTATATTTGTTATGTTTTTTATTTTTGTGTTTGTACGATTAATAAAGTTTATGCTGTGCGATAATATTGTCATAAGTATCCTATGTGTCATTCATTTTAAATAACTTCATTTAAATATTTCAAATAAAAATAATTTGATTTAAATCAAAAATTTTTATGACATAAATATATACTTTGTAAAAATAAAAAAATTCAAAAAAACGCTCATTAAATAGTTTTAAGAAACGAACAAATGAAATTTTCAAGACTAATAAAATATACACTACAGCCCTAATTAACTAGGTTGTATTAAATTAATAGGTAGCATCAGCTAAAATGGTGTTTTTTTTATCAAGATGACCGCTCTTTGAGTGGGCTAACTCAGGCAATGAGTGCATTACATCAGTTCATCAGATTTGAAGGGAGTTTAAGAAAGGGAAGTGATTGAAAAATTAAAAAAACACTGAATTTTCTAATTTTAAACAAAACAACAGGTCATAATAAAATTTAGCTGATTGTTAAATAAAATTAAAAATCATTTATATATTTGATATTAAATGAACTATTTTTTTAAACCTCATCTTTTTTTAAAAAATGCGGCTTTTTTCATAAGAAAGGTTATAGCTCAATGAGCTATAACCAAGGCATTCATGCAACAGATTGACTATGTATGTGATGCTTTTTGTATTACATCATACCATTCATTCCGCCCATTCCGCCCATTCCGCCAGAACCCATATCGGAGGCTTTTTCTTCTTTCGGTAAATCAGTGACCATGCATTCAGTCGTTATCATTAATCCTGCGATAGAAGCGGCATATTGCAATGCAGAACGTGTCACTTTGGTAGGATCTAAAATTCCCATCTCAATCATGTCACCATAAGCTTCTGTTTGTGCATTATAGCCGTAATTATCATTTCCTTTGTTTTCTTTGACTTTATTAGCAATCACAGAGGCTTCTTCGCCAGCATTGACCACAATCTGACGCAGAGGAGATTCCATGGCCCGAAGAGCAACACGAATACCCACATTTTGATCTTCGTTATCCCCTTTCAAGCTAGAATTTGCAATTTTAGAAGCGACGCGGATCAAAGCAACACCGCCGCCTGGAACAACCCCTTCTTCTACTGCTGCTCTTGTTGCTTGTAAGGCATCTTCCACACGAGCTTTTTTCTCTTTCATCGCAATTTCAGTCGGAGCGCCCACTTTTATAACAGCGACTCCCCCTGACAATTTAGCAACACGCTCTTGCAGTTTTTCTTTATCATAATCAGAAGTCGCATTTTCAATCTGTTTCCTGATATTTTGAACACGAGCCTCGATCCTGGATTTTTCACCTGCTCCATCAATAATAGTGGTTGCATCTTTAGTAATGACGACACGTTTTGCCTTGCCCAGATTTTCTTGGGTTGCTTTTTCTAAAGAATCCCCTGTTTCTTCTGAAATCACATGACCGTGAGTTAATACTGCAATATCCTGTAGCATCTCTTTGCGGCGATCTCCAAAACCGGGGGCTTTGACAGCAGCTACTTTGACGATGCCTCTCATCGTATTGACCACCAAGGTGGCCAGAGCTTCACCTTCAACGTCTTCTGCGATAATGAGTAATGGTTTTCCTTCTTTTGCCACCACTTCTAATATGGATAACATGTCTCTGATGTTAGAGATTTTTTTATCAACTAATAAGATGTAAGGGTTGTCAAATTCAATAGAGCTGCTTTCTTGCTTGTTAATAAAATAAGGAGAAAGATAACCGCGATCAAACTGCATTCCTTCCACAACGATGAGGCCGTCTTCCAGGCCAGAGGCTTCTTCAACAGTGATCACGCCTTCGTTAGTAACCCTCTTCATTGCGTCTGAAATTAATGTACCTACTTTTTCATCTGCATTGGCAGAGATGGTGCCTACCTGTGCAATTTCTTTAGAATCTTTGCAAGGTTTAGATAACTTTTTCAGTTCTTCAACAGCGGCGTCTACTGCTTTATCAATACCGCGCTTAAGATCCATAGGGTTCATCCCCGCTGCCACTGCTTTTAACCCTTCGGTCACAATAGATTGTGCTAATACGGTTGCTGTAGTGGTACCGTCTCCTGCCGCGTCGTTTGCTTTCGAAGCGACTTCTTTAAGCATTTGAGCACCCATGTTTTCAAATTTATCTTCTAGCTCAATGTCACGGGCTACAGAAACACCGTCTTTAGTAATAGAAGGGGCTCCATAAGATTTATCTAACACCACATTCCGACCTTTGGGGCCTAAAGTCACTTTTACTGCATTAGCGAGAATGTTGACACCCTTTAACATTTTTTTTCGGGCGTCATTACCAAATTTTAAGTCTTTAGCTGCCATTTTTACTTTCCTTAAATTTGTTGTGGTTCTAAAAATTTATTGACGGATGCGTCGGGCATTTATGCCCCAACAATTGCTAGAATGTCGGATTCGGAGAGGATCAAAACCTCTTCATTATCAATTTTTTCTGACTTCACGCCATAGCCATCGTTGAAAATAACAAGGTCGCCTACTTTAACATCCATAGGTTTTACCTGACCGTTCTCAAGGATGCGACCTTTACCCACTGCTATCACTTTGCCACGGCTAGATTTAGTCGCCGCAGAACCAGTTAAAACGATACCCCCAGCGGATTTAGATTCAGCCTCTTCACGTTTGAGAATAACACGGTCATGTAATGGACGAAGCTCTTTACTGTTTGACATTCATAGTTCTCCTGATTGAGACAATTATTATCATATTTAAGATTCATTCTGATCTATTTTAATCGATCAGTACCTCAGTCTAATAAATGGGGGTGTTTTCCTTTACCTTCAAGGGAATTGATAAAAAAATTTATTCAGCGTTGAGAAAACGTTTGTAAAAAATTTTTGGGGTGGGGCTCTTATCTTATTGTAAGAAATAATTCTTATATTTTTCTTATATTTAAATTAAGCATGTCGATAATGTTCTCCTTCAGGCAACCAACGCGCCATTAATACTTTTGCTTGTTTCGGATATTCTTTATGTAAAAAAAGCGCCCACTCACAAATTTGAGATAATAAATCTTGATCTCTGACGATGTCTGCCACTTTAAATTTTAAAGAACCGGTTTGACGGGTACCCAATAACTGACCTGGCCCTCGTATTTCTAAATCTTTTTGTGCTATCACAAAACCATCATGAGTTTCACGCATGATTTGCAAACGCTGCTGGGCGACTTGACTCAACGGGGTTTTATACAACAACACGCAATAGGAGGCGATAGAACCTCTGCCAATTCTCCCTCGTAGTTGATGTAATTGTGCCAATCCAAGACGTTCAGGATTTTCAATGATCATTAAACTGGCATTAGGCACATTGATTCCCACTTCGATGACAGTAGTCGCCACTAATAGCTGTACTTCTCCACGATGAAAAGCTTGCATGATGATGTCTTTTTCAGACTCTTTGACCCTCCCATGTAACAAACCCATTTGAATATCTGGAAGTGCTTTTCTTAGCTCTTCGTAAGTGACTTCAGCGGCCTGCGCTTCTAATAGTTCAGATTCATCAATCAGCGTACAGACCCAGTAAGCTTGTCGACCTTCTGATAAACAGATTTCTTTAATACGATCAATAATCTCAATACGACGAGTATCCGGTATGACCACCGTATGAATAGGAATGCGATCAGAGGGTAATTCATCAATGATAGAAGTATCCAAATTCGCATAGGCACTCATGGTGAGTGTTCGTGGAATAGGGGTCGCTGTCATGATGAGCTGATGTGGGTGAAAGCCTTGTTTTTCTGCTTTAGACCATAATGCTAAACGTTGATGAACACCAAAGCGGTGCTGTTCATCAATGATCACCAAGGCTAAAGCTGAAAATTTTACATGTGCCTGAAAAATGGCCTGTGTCCCTATCACCATCAAGATCTTTCCTGAAGCGATGGCGTTTTGCTGAGCTTGACGTAACTTACCTTTTTGTTTTCCCAAGAGGCATCCTGCAGACAATCCCAAAGGGGTAAACCATTGCTGAAATTGAGTCAGATGTTGCTCTGCCAATATTTCAGTCGGCGCCATCAGGGCGACTTGCTTGCCGTGAGCGATGACTTGCAATGCGGCCAAAGCGGCAACCAATGTTTTACCCGAACCCACATCTCCTTGAATCAGCCGCATCATTGGAGTCGATCTCGCCAGATCACGTTCAATCTCTGAAACCACTCTTTGTTGAGCCGAGGTCATTTTAAAAGTCAAAGAAGATAAAAAGCTTTTTTTTAACGCCTCTTTTTTAGAAAAAGGAAGCGCACGATGATGTTTTGCATTTTCGCGAGCGGTTAATAAACTCAGGTGATAGGCCATTAATTCTTCAAAAATCAGCCGTATACATGCCGGATGTCGCCATTGTGTTAACTTTTCCAGTGAAATATTTTTGGGCGGACGATGTAGTGTTTTGATGGCTTCTGGCAAGCTGATTAATGAAGTCATCAATTGAGAAGGTAAAATCTCAGCAATAGGCGTGGCTTCAAGCAAGGCAAGCGCCTGACCCACTAATTTATTTAAAGTGCTTTGAGAAAGACCTTCTGTTGTGGAATAAATCGGCGTCAGTACAGTGCTCAGAAGCGTTTCATTATTCTTTCCTTGTATTTTGAATTTTGGATGAATCATTTCCAGTCCATAATACCCTTCTTTCACTTCTCCGTAGACCATCACATCTTTACCCACAGATAACGCATTTTGGATGCCTTTATTAAAATGGAAAAAGCGCAGAATTAAGGCGCCTGTGCCATCCTCAATTTGACAAGTGAGTATCCGGCGCCGGCCTGAGCTCATCTCGGCCTGAACTATTCTCCCCTGAACAGCACCAAAAAGGCCATGCTCTAAATTTTCTATGGAATAGAGATGAGTACGATCTTCATAACGTAAAGGCAGGTGTAACAACAAGTCCTGTACATTGTATAAATTTATTCTGGAAAGCTTTGCCAGATGGTTACCACTAACACCAGAAAGGTCACTGAGGGGGATATGATGAAGCAGATCACCTTTCACTGAAGACTCCATTTTTTAATAGACCTATTCCAAAACCTAAGGACGGACTATGACTTCTTTCGTGCGTCTTGAATTTACACCTTCACTATCGCGTTTTATAAAAAGCCCAATATTAATTTCGGTTACGAATGACTTTAATCACATGTGGGATAATACGAATTTTACGCATAATACTGGCAAGGTGGCCGCGATCACGAGTCGTTAAACGAATAAAAGCACTGTAGATACGGCCATCTTTTTCTTCTGTATTTAAACTTTGAATATTAGATTTTGCAGCATTAATCGCCGCCGTTACATTGGCTAATAATCCTTGTTGATTAAACATCTCAACTCTAATCTCTACAATGAACTCTTGCACAATATTGAGATCCCACTCCACAGCCATAAATTTTTCGGGTTCTTTTTGATGACATCTAATATTGCGACAGGACTCATAATGAATCACAAATCCTTTGCCTGGGCTTATATGAGCGATGATGGGATCACCGGGAATAGGGCGACAACATTTTGCAAAGATGATCAATATTCCTTCTGCCCCTTTAATAGGGAGTTTACGGCCGTGACTGACCGTTAAATTTGTGGGATTCCCTTCCAGATTTTTAGCAACCACCACACTCATGATATTGCCCACGCCAATTTCCGCCAAGAGGCTTTCAACTGAAGTGAGTTTCATTCGTTCAAGCTCACGTTGAATATTTTTCTCTGGAATGTCAGACAATGTTTTTTCATTACTGAAAGAATGATTCAGTAAACGGCGACCGAAATTCACAGATTCATCTCTTTTGAAATTTTTCAAAAGCTGCCGAATTTTGGCTCGTGCCTTCGAGCTGACCACAAAATTAATCCAGGCGGCATTAGGTCTGGCACCAGGCGCAGTGATAATTTCAACCGTTTGACCATTCACAAGAGGCTGAGACAGTGGATAAGGAATGCGATCAACTCGCGCTCCAACACAAGCATGACCAATATCGGTGTGAACTTCATAAGCAAAATCAATCGAGGTTGCGCCTGCAGGCAGTTCTACAATACGCCCTTTGGGCGTGAAAACATAAATTTCATCAGGGAATAAATCAGATTTCACACTCTCTATGAATTCAAACGAATTAGCAGCACTTTGCTGTAATTCCAGCAAGCTTTGCATCCAGCGTTGAGCACGAATTTGCGTTGTAGTGCCCAACTCACCTTGTTGTTTATAACTCCAATGTGCTGCTACCCCCATTTCAGCCATTTGATCCATATCTTCCGTACGAATCTGGATTTCTACAGGCACACCATGAGGGCCAATTAATGAAGTATGTAAAGACTGATAACCGTTTGCTTTTGGTATGGCGATGTAATCCTTTACTCTGGAGGGGCGAGGTTTGTAGAGGCAATGAATTTGACCTAATACCCTATAACAGGTATCTACTTCTTTCACTATGACGCGGAAGGCATAAATATCCATGATGGAATCAAATTGCTGCTCTTTGCGGCGCATTTTACAATATATGGAATAAAGGTGTTTTTCTCGGCCACTGACTTTGCAGGAAATACGGGCTTCACGGAGCCTGCCTTTAATTTCAGAGAAGATTTTTTGGATCATTTCCTTGCGATTACCGCGGGCCGTTTTGATAACCTCTTTAATCACACGATAACGGTTAGGATAAAGTACCTGAAACCCCAATTCTTCTAATTCTATTTTTAAATGATGGATCCCTAAACGATGAGCCAGTGGGCTATAAATTTCAAGGGTTTCAAGAGCAATTCGCCGACGTTTGGCAGGATGTAACGACCCTAAAGTACGCATGTTATGGGTGCGGTCAGCCAATTTAATCAAAATAACGCGAATATCGTCGACCATCGCCATGATCATTTTCCGAAAATTTTCGGCTTGAGCTTCTTTTTTATCGCGAAAGTTAAGTTTATCGAGTTTTGAAAGCCCTTCGACTAATTCAGCAACCGTCTTCCCGAATAACAGCTCCATATCTTCATAAGTGGCCGGCGTATCTTCAAGGACATCATGTAATAACGCTGCTATTAAAGTTTCATAATCTAATCGCATTTTTGCCAAAATACAAGAAACAGCGACCGGATGAGTAATATATGGCTCACCGCTGGATCGTACCTGACCGTCGTGAGCATCACGAGCAACAAGATAAGCTTGTCTAAGACGCTTGATCTGCTCCTCTGGCAAGTACTCTTTAATTAACAGGTAAAGATTATCAAATAAATGCAAAATAGAGATTAATCAAAGTCTTGAGTTGAAGAAATGGTTTTCATTTGTACTTTTTTTTGTATCTGATCTTCGTGCTGATTATTTTCTTTTAGAATACTTTCTGTAATTAGACCCTGCTCAATCTCACGAAGGGCAATGACAGTGACTTTATCGTTTTCTTCAGGAACCAATGAATTTTCACGTCCCGATTGCAGCAGACGAGCTCGATGTACTGCCACTAAAATTAACTTAAAGCGATTACCCACTTTTTCTACTGCTGCTTGAACTGTGACACGTGCCATAATATTGCGCCTCATCAATGAAAAGGAATGAAAAAACATCATAAAACAATCATATTGAAACTGAAGTTAAGTCTAAAAATCATTTTCTAGACTTTATGGGGATGTTCTAAAAGAAGCTTGCTGATTAAATTATGATGGCGTTCTTGCTGTTTTTTGAGATGTAACCGTTCACCGTAAATGATATTTTTGATATCCAGCAAAGCCTGTTCAAAATCATCATTTACTATCAAATAATCATATTCTATAAAATGCGCCATTTCCATCACTGCCTGTGCCATACGCTGATCAATGAACTGTTGAGCATCTTGCTGGCGGCTTTGCAAACGATGCATCAATGCCTCTTTTGAAGGTGGCAAAATAAAAATACTGCGCGCTTTTGGCATTTTAGCTCTGATCTGTCGTGCTCCCTGCCAATCAATATCTAAAAAAACGTCACGTCCGTTTGATAAAATCGCTTCGATATATGAACGAGATGTTCCATAGTAATACCCAAAAACTTGTGCGTATTCTAAAAAGGCATCTTCTTTAATGAGTTGGCGAAATTCTTTATCAGAAACAAAAAAATAATGCTCCCCATGTTTTTCAGTTGAGCGTTTAGCACGAGTGGTATATGAAATAGAAACCTTTATCTCGCACGAAGGTGATGTTTTTAAAAAAGCCTGAATAAGGCTCGATTTTCCAGCCCCACTCGGGGCAGAAATAATATAAAGAGTGCCTTCCATATCAATAAAGAGTTCATTAATTAAAATAGATGGTGATGCAAATTTTCAGAATCATTCAAAATGCGCATCAAAAATCAATGATGAGAATCTTTCAAAATAGTAGGTTGTGAAAGGGTCTCACCAAATATCAAGGATAATCATACATCAACTCAACCAGGGATGCAGTAAAATGCGCTTCTGTATTTTTGTAAAAAGGGGGTATTTATGTTTACTGGGATTATTCAAGACAAAGCGACCGTGGTCGATATCCAGGAGGGGCAAAATTTTCGGACTATCACGCTGACATATTCAGAAAAACTCTTGTATCAGCTGAAACCAGGCGCTTCTGTGGCACATGACGGATGTTGTTTAACCGTCACAAAAATAGATGGGGATCAGGTGAGCTTTGACCTCATGCAAGAAACCTTGCGTGTGACTACACTCAATCAGCTTAAAATAGGTTCGAATGTTAATGTGGAGAAAGCGGCACGATTAGGCGATGAAATAGGCGGGCATTTAATGTCAGGACATATTATTTGCACTGCCTGTATTGACGAAATCTGTGTGGCTGAAAACAATCGTCAAATATGGTTTCGAATCACAGATCCGGAGATCATGAAATATATTTTTTATAAAGGATTTATTGGTGTTGATGGTATCAGCCTCACAGTAGGGGAGATGCAAAAAAATCGCTTTTGTAACTATTTAATTCCAGAAACGTTAGCTCGTACCACCTTAGGGCTGAAAAAATCAGGCGATAGAGTAAATATTGAAATTGATCCACAGACTCAAGCAGTAGTAGATACGCTAACGAAAACCTTAGAAAAAATCGCCGTAGACACCCGAAGCATAGGCACGGGTATGCACGTTTCAGAAAATGTCATTTTCGTTTAGAATGAGGTTAATAAATTACCAGTCGACTAACGAGAGGCCAGAGTTTCAGATATTAATTGATTCCGAGATTGAGCGACGCCTTGTGTTAACGGAATGCTCTCGCTTTCATTAAAACCAGACATCAGCATGGTCATTAAATCAGTCGTCATATTTTTATCGTTCGGCGTTTGAATTCTTTCTGATGCTTGTTGCGTCAATTCTTTTTGCTGATCAGCTGAGGTTGTTTGTTTTAATTTTAAATCTGAACGTGTTTGTATTTTTTCTATTTTTTGAGCCGTATTGAGTTTTGCGCCTTTTTTGAGGGTGACAGAAAATGCCTGTTCAAATCCAGGCTTTGACGTTTTCAGTATTCTATCTTCCCCTTCTTCTATTGTATAAACTTCGTCAGTCAGAATGTCATATAAAACCAAAGTATCGTTACCTCCGTTGTCTTCAATCACGGTATGACCATCTTTATAGCTGATTAAATAAATATCATCGCCCAGCCCACCTGAAAGGAAATCATTTCCAATGCCACCGACAATAAAGTTATTGCCTTCATAAACAAATATTTTATCGTTTCCTGAATCGCCATAGAGCACTTTATTGCCTGTACCCGTTGCAATAATGCGGTCATTTCCCTGACCTCCATGAAGAGTATTGTGATGATGGCTATGATCTATGATCACATCATCACCTGCCCCCGCATCGAATTTTTTTCAATAAAAACATCGGCGCCTGTTAAAACAAGGAGATCGTCTTTTTCTGTTGCAACTAACCGAGTCTCATCTTGACCTAAATAAATTTTTCCTGCCTCATCGACCTTTAAATGATAGAATTGCTGTCGGCTATCCATAATATTGATATGTCGATAAGATTGACTTTTCATAAATCCCTTAAAACGTATTTTTAATGGTGAAGTCTGATCTGACGATGTGGGGCCTAATATGAGGTCATCCTCTAACTGAGTGAGGATGTTTATTTGTTCAATCGCGACAGGCAAGATAAGCAGATCATCCTCAGGCTCGGCGGTGTGGTCATAATTATTAATCGATATGATACGTTCATGCTCATAGGGGAGTTCGATGTGATAAATGTCTTTTCCTGGTCCTCCTTCTAATTCATCATCGCCTCTGCGGCTGACGAATAAATTATGTTCAGCATTCCCGATTAATTGATCATTTAAAGGGGTGTCTATCATCATCAATTTAACGGTTTCAGGGAGAATGACTTTTTTGTCACCCACAACAAGGTAATCTTGTTGAGTATTTTTTTGAAATGAGACCTGCGTTTTTTCTTTTGAAAAAGAGGGGATATCAGAGTGATGTTCAATATCATTGAATATATTATATCGTGCATTAAATTGGGGAGAAAAAGGAAAAATCCCCTCAGCATTTTTTTCTATGATCTTGGGCCAATTAGGGAGTAATAAAAAGCCATCTAAAGTAGAAAACAGATATTCGTTATTTAATACTAAATATTTTTTTTCAATATCTCCGTCTTCAAACGAATAAATATCATGTATGACGAATGTGGTTTCTGTCTGATTTTGATTACGAAGCGTTATTTTTAGGGAATAAATCTGATTTTCTTGTTCTAAAATAACGGAGGTGATGTCATTGACTTGATGATGTAAACTGACCAATGAAAAATCATCTTTGGTATCATAAATATGGGCGACAACATTGTTATCGGTGGAATTTTGTAAAAGAATATAATGATCGTTTCCTTCACCGCCATGAATATGGCCTTGTTCAAAAGTGAGCACGTCATTGCCTGAATAGCCCCAAATGTGATCGTTTCCGCCTCTGCCATTAAGATAATTGTTGGCGTCATTGCCTTTGATTTCATCATCGGTGCTAGCATTGCCATAGGCATGTTCAATGTTATTAATATTGGCCCCTAATTTTTTATTTTCTATGGATCCATAGTGAATTTTTCCCTGCATCAAATCAATAAAATAACCGGTTTTGCCGGGCAAAACAGATTCAGCAATGATGATATCGTCCCCCCCTAAACCATTAAAATAACTTGCTTGTGCCAATAAATCGGGCTTTGATAAATAAAAAATATCGGCTTTATCGCCGCCTGTATATTGTTTAGAACCGGCGCTGATTTTAAAAATATTTCTTTTTTGAAGATACCCCACCGCAATATCATCTCCCTCACCGAGATCAAATAAAGCCATCGACTCCTCTTGAGCAATGTCTGAGTCATCCGAAGAGATTTTTTTAACCGTGACATTATTGTCATCATCCTCATTCACGTTAATATGATCATTTACTGCTTTTAAATGAGAGGGCTCAGGATAACGATATTCACTGTCTTTCATCTCTATTTGTTTAAACTGCTGAGCATGATCAGCAATAAATTTTTCTGCTTCTTTAGGCTCCAGTTTATCTTTTTCTATATCTACTAGAGAAAACGTACGGCCAAACATAGGATTGACCCATTTTTTATAAGATAACAATTTATAAGGTTTCATTTCTATCTTAAAATCTTGTTGACTATAAAAATAAACATTAATTTTTTGAGGGGATAAATGTTTTAATGTTTTTTGAGCGTTGTCTTTTAATATTTGATTAAATTGTTGACGAGCCGCATGTTCACTTTTTTGTTTTAACTCTTTATTTTGTAATGCAATAGTGGGTCCTAACCCTACAAATAGACGCGCATAATTTTTCCAAAATTCTTCTGTATTGAGTTCGACATGATTTTGAATTTCTTCTAACCGACGGAAGGCAGAATATAATTGCGAGGTGGCCAGAATGGCGATTCCGCCTATGACCCCTGTCATGCCGCTCATCATAACGAGTTTTGCCGCGGTGGCGCCGCCTAAAAGCGCACTTTTGTATCCAATGATAGCGCTTGCACTGGTCCCCACACCCAGCCCGCCACTGAATAGTGATAGAGAAGCATTGACCATCAAGTCTTGTCGAACTTTTGGATCAGCAGTGTCAGATATTTTTTGAAAATTAAAATAAGCCTGATAAAAATCATAAAAAGAAATCGACAAACCTAAGCCCATGTTGATAAAAGGAAGAAACTGGATCCCCTTGTTGAGACCTATTTGTATAGAAGGAGAATAAAGTTGTAATTGATGCTTGGGTATTCCTGTCAAATTCATGTGTAGTTTATAAAAACCATATTGACTCAGATCTAAGTTGGCACTAAAAAAAAGAGAGGAATAAAGGGCTTTTTGTTGTATTTCTATTATTTTTCTTTCTTGATTAGTTAATGATTTATTTTTTAAAAGATTTTTAATCTTAATGATTTCATATATACCATGAAAGTAATTAGAGATTTGCATAAAAGTATCGATACGATTCATTTTTTTATAAATATTCAAAAAATTTTTTTTTTAAATGAGAAGAAGACACCGGTTTGTCAGGAATAGATTGAATGAGATCGGTGGTCATTTTTTTATCTTCTTTTTCTCCTTCTAAAATAGCACTGATAGAAGGGGTTATTTTGATTTTTTCTTTTAAAAGTGTAATGGCTATTTCTACTTCATGCGCTTGGGTATTTTGATTTAACAAATAATCTTTTAATTTTCTCGCGTTAAAACGAAGACGTGATAATAATTTTTCTGGGGAAGAAAAATTCTCTACAGAAAGTCCTTGTTCACCAAACATGCCCCCCATTTTATAAATTAATGAAGGAGAGAAAGTCAGTTTATTTAAAATAATGTTGGGTAATTCAAAGATGCGTTCTTTATCGGAACGAAAATCAGAGATAAATGTCTCTATATTATTTAATTGATTAAAATCAGTTAACGCATCTTGATGTAATGTGGTGATATTAAAATAATAATGCCCTCGAAATTTTTCAAACCCATATAATTGACCTCGGGTTTGATGATCCAGCACTTTGGAATCAAGATAATCATTAAGAAATTGATCGAATTCGGTATTCTTTTCATCAGATGTCTTGATTTTGATATCTCCAATAATGGGGTCATACAATGTGATTGTATGACCTTGATCGTTTTGAGTGATATCTAAAACCAGGATATGTCCACGATTCGATTGAGTAGCACTTAAAAAATAACGCTTGGGTTTTTTAGGTAAAACGGAATAATGTGATGTGGTTATAAAAATGTTTTTCTGTTTTTGCTTTATGTTTTCTTTTAAAGATTCAAATAGATTCTGAAATTCTTTTAGTTTTTTATGATCAGGGGAATCAGCTTGATCAATATTGATCATAAAATGCGTTGTTAAGAATTTTAAAAAATTGTTATAAGATTCTCTTCCTTTTGTTTTTAAATTTACCCAAATAATGCCTAGTGTGAGGCTGTTATAAGCCTGATTTTCAATATTTGGAATATAAAGGGATTGTGGATAAATATTGGTACGAATTCCGGCGGAATTGTATTTTTTTTTAGAGGAGAGCACGATTAAATCTTTTAAATTTTTTTCTTGTATTACCCGTAAATAATACGCCTTTTCTAAGGCTTCTTGATCGCTGAGTGTATTTAATTCATTTTCAATATTTCCCATAATTAATAATTGCTTGGCTTTTAACATCCAGTTTTTTCTTTTCAACGGATCAAAACAAATTTTGACAAACTCTTTATAATTAAAAACGTGATTTTTATCTTCAAAAAACCCTTTTAATAAAGTCAACATCCCTTTATCTTTCTCAATAAATTCATAATCCAATTTTTTACTGGCAACATCATTAATAATTTTGATAACTTGTTTGACCCGCCCAATTCTATGCTGCGCAGGTTCTAAATTATCTAAAGGATTTTTTGAATATTCATTGATAATAAGATGTCCTTTTTTATCAATTCTGCGTAAGACAGATTCACGTATTTGATTAAAAGAATCATAAGGTAAGGTCACCAACAATTCATTGTTTTTATGATGAACTATTTTAATGGTGATTTGAGTCATTTTATTATCAGCATTTAAAGTGTAAGACACCAATTGACCTTTCACTTTTGGATGAAAATTCACTTGAATTTTTTTTTCAACTAAAGATTTGAGAAAATAGCTTTCTTCCTGTGATTGTGCTTCTTTCCAAACTCCATCGTAACTTGAATTATCGTTTGGCACTAAACGCGTATATTGTATTTTAGTTTTCTCTCCTGCTTCTGGATCTTGAAATTGATATAATTTCTCCCCATTTGAGCGAGTCGTATTAAGAAGACAATTCGTAGTAAATTCACGCCAGGCGGTATATTGATTAAAAGAGTAAGCGCCAAGATTAGCGTCGAAAAAGGTCCAATATCTTTGACCATTTTGATGAATGACGGTGACAGCCATCGCATGGTTTTCTGTATAAAATAAAAAATATTGATTTTGATAAGGGTTTTTTAAAAGATCAAAAAAACTCATCAATCTGGTTTCAGAGCTTGATTGAAAAGGCATGATATATCCAGAATTATTTTTTGTATCTACTTTTAAACTATTTCTTTCGATGGTCTCTGAGTATTCTTCATTAGCGGATGTAAATAAAGAAGAGACTATTGATTTTATCTGTTGAGAATGAGATTTTTTATAAAATAATAAATTTTCACCTGCAATTTCAGTGTTTTGACTACTATCTAATCTGAACATTTTTTCAAGTTCAGTTGAAAGGTATTGATGACGAAGTTGATTTTTTAAAATTTTTTCAATTTGATAGGCATCTTCATTTCCTTTTATTTTTAAATAATTTTTATCATCACTTTCTGTTAAGCTTTTTAACCAAAGCATATAACCTTTACCGCCTCCTGCAGAATGATTAGGTAAGCAGGCCGCAAGTGCCCACTCCCTCAAGAACCGTACGTGCGAGTTACCCCGCATACGGCTCACGCAACTTACTCACTTCAACATTTTTCCTTTTTTGCTATGTAATTGTCTGTGGCAATTAGCATGTAACAATCTTAGATTAGCCAGCTTGTTGTCACCCCCTTCAGCTTTAGGCTGAATATGATGAACATGCAATTGTTCACCATTGTCCAACTCTTGATCACAGAGAGGACAATAACCTTTCTGTCGCTTATAGAGGTTAACTTTGACACCGTAAATAAAAGGCTGTTTACGTGCCTGCCTATTACGCCAATAGTCACGCAATTCCGGATTGTCGGGGGAAGCATTTTTTGGAACTAGCCAATGACGCTGTATTTTTGTCCATGCATGCTTCCAAAGAAATCCACCGGTTGATTTATCCATAAATACTGAATAGTCTTCTCTACCTGGTATCTTGCCTAAGTAGTGTTTTCTTCGCCACCACCAGTGTTTATTGGGATGACGTCGATACAAATATCTACGTTGGCGGATCCACATCCATTGGTCTAATGCACTGAATGTTCTTTTTGAAGCACCAATACGATAGTAATTACACCATCCTATTATCTTGGCATTCAGTTGTCTTATTCCTTCTTGTGTCGGCATACCGATAATACCTTTCCAGGTCATTCTCATTTGCTGTTTGTACCTTTTCATCGACTCCTTTGAGGGCTTCGTTAACAATATATATCCCCGTTTTCTGTGGCGATTGTCATAATGTCGTATATTAAATCCCAGGAAGTCGAATCCTTCCTTCAAGTGTTTGATACTGGTTTTTTCTTCAGAAAGAGCTAACCCTCTCTGAGCTAACCAAATTTGCAACTTTATTTTGGCAGTTTCGCACTCTTCACGGGATTTACCGAATACGACAAAATCATCCGCATAACGAACTACTGCATAAGGTTGCCCTTGTTTTGGCGTGCCGTTTTTCCAGTATTGAATACCCAGTAAGGTCTCCATTCCGTGGAGTGCAATATTGGCCAGTAGTGGACTGATAATCCCGCCTTGCGGAGTACCTGCAACATTGGGTATATAGTTGCCATGTTCCAGCACACCGGCTTGTAACCATTGTTTAATCATGTTTCTTTCGGGGAATCCCCCGATTTTTTTTATGAGAAAATTATGGTCAATGTTGTCAAATGCGCCTTTAATATCTGCATCTAGTACCCAGTGCCGTGTCCCTCGTGCTCTGGCAATACAGAAAATTTTTTGTATTGCGTCATGGGCACTTCGCCCCGGTCTAAATCCGTAGCTGACTGGTTCAAATTTTGCTTCCCAATAAGGTTCCAGCGCCGATTTAACTATCGCTTGTCTACAGCGGTCGAGAATGGTTGGGATCCCAAGAGGGCGTTTTTTTCCATTCTTTTTTGCTATGTAAACTCGTTTTACTGGATAAACCTTTTCTGAAGTTGTTTGGCTTAATAACTTATAAAGATGTTCTCGTCCTTTATGGTCATTAATTACCTGATTATCTACTCCAGCCGTGTGTTTTCCCCGATTGACCTGAGTGACTTTCCTGATAGCCAGAAGATGGTTAGCTCTTGATTTCATCATGAGTTTTTGCAGATTTCTGACTTTCTTTAAGTCACCTGTTGCTGAAGCCCTATATATTCTTTGCCTTAGATTATTAATCATGGCTGTCACAACACGCCAGTTAATAGCATGCCATTCCAGTTGTTGTTCATAGTTTTGATTTATTACGTTTGCCATAGGCATCTAACTCTTCTAAATCAATTCATAACCTTGGTAAAGGATTATATGGGTAAGTCACCCGTTCCACGTCAGCCTCTTTTCAGAGTAAAGTAATTACCTCTATCAATCCTGTTATGATTTCCAGTTGCCTTTCGGCTGATTGCCTTCGCTTTTTGGAACGTCTTATGCCCACTGTCTCTTAGTATTTACATCAACACTAAAAGATTAATGGGGTTACCGTGTTTCACACCATGAAGATACATTGAGTGGGCTGCCTCCTCTATGCCGGGGAACGGGATCCGTCGTAAAGAACGAACACTCTTCTTTACCCGTTTCTAACTGTCGTTAAACTTCCCCATAACACGTCACATCTGATTTCGTGTTTTACTTGCTTACGACATTTTAATAACGGAGATTCACTTTATTCAACCCATTTCAGTTTTGCCTTGCCCCTATTTCTTATTCAGCTTAATACTTTAGTTAGGCTTTCATTCTCGCTTAGCACAAGAGAATTACTCCTCTTGCACCGAGTAAGTGGCAATAAGGTTTCGGATCAACCTTACCCTTTTTCAAGGGACTTCTGTGGTGCAACTTTCACGTCGCACGTATTCATCCAGAACATGCCTATACCGGTACTAGGACCAGTAAGAGTATGTATTGTTATTTTATTAAAACGCGTGTCGTCGATGTGAGACTGAAATTTAATATTTCCTTCATTAATCAAGCTCTTAAAAACAGAATTGCCCGTGGCAAACCAGGTACTTTGGGGGTTAATCAATAAACTTGTTGCGTTCATCACATTCCCGCTTAATTCACTCCCTTTTAACATGACATTGGCCCTGCTGAGCCCACTTTCCTTATAAATATGACCGGGCAGTTTTGTTTGATTGACCATTAAATTGACCTCTCCGGGATGACCCGAATCCGAATTCAGGATATTCAGGGCGTATCCGCTGCCGGGAGAAGAGATGGACACATTGTTGAGAACCACATCCATTTTTCCGCCTTTAGAGGCGATGAGGTCCCCTCTGGCGTCTAGCGACCCGCCTGTGATTTCAGCAAAACTCTTATTTCCTTCGTTTTCTGGGGTAAACCCATAAAGAATCGCTGAATCTGTCCCGGTGGTTTTGATATCAGAATCAGTGATTTTTAATGTGCTTTTTTCAGATAGCAGCGCCGCGTGAGACGATCCTCCGTGGGTTGTTATTTTGCTGCCGTTGTTGATATTGACCGTTGCCCCTCTGTAAGCGATGACACCTGCGCTGTCTTGAGCATTGACCTCGATATTCATGTTATTGCCTGACAGCTGTGACTTCTCTCCGGAAGCCAAAAGACCGACAGAATACTGCCCGTCACCGCTAATGGTGCTGTTGTTGATAGTGGCCGAGGCACCGCTTAAAGCGAGCACACCTATGGTGTCTTGAGCATTGATATTGATGTTATTGCCCGTCAGATTTGATTTCTCTTGAGAGACAAAGAAACTTCTCAAGGATTCTCCTTCGTTCGTAATGCTGCTGTCATCTATAGTGACGCTTGCTCCTTTTTGAGCTTTGACACCGATGGCATCTTCACCCTTTAAGACTATAGTCAGGTTATTGCCGGTCAGATTTGATTTTTTATCAGAGGCAAAAAGACCTCTAAACGCATTCCCTTCGCCGGTAATGCTGCTGTCGTCTACAGTGACGTTTGCCCCATGTTTAGCTGAGACACCTCTGCCTTCTTGACCCTTGACGTTTATATTCAGATTTTTGCCATTGAGAATAGTCTTATCTCCCACAGCCGAAAGGCCGTAAGCATTTTCGCCTGTGGTGACAATAGTGCTGAGACCGATACCGACCTTCGCACCGGCTTCAGATTTGACCCCTTCAGAGTTTTTACCCTTTGTGGTGAGATCAATGGCATTTGCCGTGATCTCGGTACCTGTATCAGAGGCATATAATCCAGGAGAGTGTGCTCCACCTGTTGCCACTGTGATCAATTTATCCTGGGCTCCTTTCAGAGTGACAGTAGACCCCTCAATCACTTTGACCGCAGGGCTGTTTTCACTACTACTGGTGACGGATAAAGCGCCTTGATGATGAACGGTCGTTTTGTTTTTGACTTCTATCCCTTTCTTGTAAAACCCGTTTTCGGTCAAAGTATGGCTTTCACCGTCATCAAAAATCCTTTTTATTGTTGAAAAAACAGCACCACTTTGCGTCACCGCGTTGACTGTGGTTGATGGTGACGGAGAATGAACACCGAATGGTTCATCAGGGTTTGATGCCGACTGAGCGACGAGATTTGTTTGCGGATTGGTGACGGCCGAGGAGGTATCGGGTTTTTCGATCACTGACACCGTTGATGGAGTCATCGCGATAGCTGGTTGGGATTCTGACACCTTCGAAGCGATGATGCCGGATTGAGGTCGCTGCTGATTTTCCTGAGGCAATATAGTTCCACCAGATAGGGGCCTTGAGGCCAAGACTGTCTCGGTTACAGACTCATTAACAGAGGATTGTCGGTGGGATTCCAATCCTGGTTGCGATTTTTCAGCGGGTTGAGGTTGATGAGACACCAGCGACCAGCCGCGCTGTCTGTCATCTAATACCCGATTTCTGTCATCCGGCACCTGCTGGCTGTCATCGGGTACCAGATAATACTGGTACGTCCCGACGTCCACCACGCCACCCTCGTTCGCCAGGGTGAATTTTGCATCACCGCCTCCGGTCTGAATGATTTTCAGGCTATCGTCTGCTCTTGGGCTTTGACCACTGTCCTTCACCATCACCCCAAACTCGCCCTCGGCTTTTCGTCTGACGTTAAGGAAATCCCCCTGGTGTCCCGCAATGTCCGTATTCATCCAGAACATCCCGGTTCCACTCAGATTCTCCAGAGACAAACTTTTATAACCCGGTATGCCTATCGAATTTAAGCTCGTCGCGCTGGGCGATTGAAATTGAATCTTCCCTTCATGATGGAGGTCTTTCAACATAGATGGCCCCGTGACCAACCACGTACTGGCAGGGTCAATCGACACATGGGTCGCATTATTAGCCCAACCGATCAACTCACTCCTGTTTAACGTCACGTTAGCCTTACTGCCTTCAGCAGCAGAAATATTCCCCCGAAGGGTTTGTTTTTTCTCTAGCTCTACCCCTGGCTCTTTGATGTCATTGAGCACCAAATTGACCTCTCCAGTCTGACCCGAGTTAGAATTGAGCACATTCAGGAGATAGCCACTCCCAAGAGAAGAGACAGACACCTGGTTGAGAACCACATCCATGGTTCCCCCTTGAGATAAAATGAGGTCCCCACTCGCTTCTAGCGACCCTCCTGTCATTTCAGCCACACTCTTTTGTTCGCTATTCCCTGGGGCAACATAAAAAGTCGCGGAATTTTTTCCAAGAGTTTTGATAGCAGAATCACTGACGTTTAACCGGCCTTTTTGGGTCAGCTGTATCGCGGGAGAGAAGGCGCCCTCCGTGGTAATCACGCTGCGATTCTGAATATTAACCTGTGCATCTTTGTCAACTTCCACTGTTTTGCTGTTTTTACCCTTCGCGTTCATGGTCAGGTTATTGACTGTCAAAATTGCATGCTCTCCGTAAGCCGAAAGACCGAAAAAATCCGGCCCTGTGCCAATAATTTTGCTGTCATTGAGGATCACATGAGCATTATTTCGAGCCGTAACCCCCCTGCCTCTTTGACCTTCTTTGAGATCTAAAGTGAGATTATTGCCTTCCAGATGAGTCTTATCTCCCGAGGCCCAGAGACCGTAAAAATTATCCCCTGTGCTGGTCATCATGCTGTCTTTAACAGTGACCTCTGCACCATTAACCGCTTTAAGACCTCTGCTGTTTTGACCGTTAGCCGTTATCGTTGTGTTATTGACCGTCAGCTTTGACTGGTCGTCGGAGGCCACAAAACCGACAAAAGCATCCGCATCACCGGTCATCCTGCTGTCCTTAAGACTGACCTGTGCGCCACCAGCAGCGCTAACACCCCCGCCATTTTTGCCCTTGATGTCTATGGTCAGGTTATTTGCTTCAAAATTGGTCTGATTTCCATAGGCCCAAAGACCGAGAAAATCCTTGCCGGTGCCGGTAATTTTGCTGTCATTGCTCAGCGTCACATGGGCATGATCTCGAGCAATAACGCCTCTGCCTTTTTGACCTTCTTTGACCTCTATAGTCACTTTTTTGCCGGTCAGCCTGGCTTTATCTGCCCAAAAACCGTAAGAATTATCCCCAGTGTTCGTAATGGTGCTGTCCTCAATCATCCCTTCTGCCCCAGCGAGAACTTGAAAACCTCTGCTGTTTTGACCGTTTGCTGTTATCGTCGTCTTGTTGACCTCGAGCTTTGACTGATCTGCCGAAGCCAGAAGAGCGTAAAAATTCTTTCCCTGACCGGTGATAGTGCTGTCTTGGAGATCGACTTTGGCCCCCTTTTCAGCTTTGATTCCTTTGCTGTCCTCACCGGTTGTGGTTATCTTCGTCTTATTGACCCTCAGCTTTGATTGATCTGCCGAGGCCAGAAGACCGTAAAAATTCTTTCCGTGACCGGTGATGGTGCTTTCCTGGATATCAACCTCTGCCCCCTTTTCAACTTTGACGCCTTTGCTGTCTTGGCCGTTTGTTGTTATCGTCGTCTTGTTAACGCTCAGCTTTGACTGGCCTTCCGAGGCCACAAGACCGACAAAATTCGCCCCGTCGCTGCTGATCGTGCTGCCTTGAATATTGACTTTCGAATCAAGCGTGGTCACTCCTTTGCTATTTTTACCCTTGACCTTTATCTCCAGGTTCTTGCCTTCCAGATCGGTATGTTCTGCCACGAGACCCAAAAAATCGTCACTTGTGCCCGTGATCGCGCTGTCCTCGATATCGACCTTTTGCGCTTTTCTGCCGGCAACCCCGATTCCTTCTTCACCATGGATGTTTATTTTCAGGTGATTCCCCACCAAATTTGTGTTTTCCCCTTCAGCCAAGAGACCGTAAGCATTCTCTCCGTTGCCCGTGATCGTGCTGTTTTGAATATTGACCGTGGCCCCTTCGTCCGTTTTGATACCTTGAGAACGGTCATCATTTGTGGTGATACCGATTTTATTGGCAGTGACCTGGGTGCCTTTACCTGAGGCATGTACCCCATGAGACTCGGTGCCACGGGTGGTCAATGTCGTCGATTTGTTTTCAGCCCCTTTCAGGGTGACCGTGGACCCTTCACTCACTTTAACCGCACTTTTTGAATCGTGATTGCTGGATACTAACAGCACGCCTTGATTCTGGAGATTCTCGACTGTCGTGCTGTTTTTGACTTCTATCCCCTGAAAGTAAAGACTATCGCGCAATATATGGCTTTTGCCGTCATCAAACAGGGTTTTTTGTGCAGAGGCAATGGCACCTTCAGTCACTTTGTCTACTGTGGGTGGCATTAACGGTGGAGGCGCTGACGTCGACGCAGGGGGAGCGTCTGGCTGGAGTGGCTGATTCATCCCCTCCGTCACAATTTTATCAGCCCCTGTTTCGCTAGAAGACGCAGTCACAGGCGTCGGTAGATTGAGTTCTGTTCCCTTCGTTGCTGTCTTTATTTGGGATTGATGAGACACCAGAGACCAGCCTCGCTTTCTGTCATCCAACACGCGCTTTCTGTCATCCAACACGCGCTGGCTGTCGTCCGGCACGCTATTGCTGTCATCTGCGACCAGATAATATTGGTACGTGCCGACATCGACCACCCCACCTTCGTTGGCCAGGGTAAATTTCGCATCACCGCCTCCCGTCTGAATGATTTTGAGGCTATCGTCTGCTGTCGGGCTTTTACCGCTGTCAGTGACTTTTACCCCAAATTTACCCTCTGCTTTTCCTGTGACGTTAAGAAAATCCCCTCGGTGCCCCGCGATGTCCGTATTCATCCAGAACATCCCTTTTCCACTGAGACTCGCCAGAGACAAGGTTTTATAAACCGGTGTGCCCATGGGATGTGAACTCGTGGCACTGGGCGCTTGAAATTCAATCTTGCCTTCATTTTTGAGCTGTTTCACTGTAGAAGGCCCTGTGATCGACCACTGACTCGTAGGGTCTATCGACATATTGGTCGCTTTGGCCCACCCGATTAAATGGCTGTTGTTTAACGTCACATCGGCTTTGCTGCCTTCGGCGGCAAAAATATTTCCCCGCAGTGTTTTTGTGGGATCTTTTTCTTCTATTGGATTGAACACCGACAAATTGACCTCTCCGGGATAACCTGAATCCGAATTCAGCACATTCAGGAGATAGCCGCTGCCTGGAGGAGAGACTGACACATCGTTAAGCACCACATCCATGGTGCCGCCTTGAGACAAAATCAGGTCCCCCCTCGCTTCTAATGACCCCCCTGTCATTTCAGCCAGGCTCTTTTGTTGGCTCTTCCCTGGAGCCGCATAAAAAATCGCGGAATTTTCCCCGGTGGTTTTGATATGAGAATCACTGATGTGTAATCTACCTTTTTGAGCCAGCTGCATGGCTGGAGAAGAGTCACCCTGAGTGGTAATCACACTGCGGTTCTTGATATTGACCCTTGCATCTTTATCCACTTTAACAGCCTTGCTGTTTTTGCCCTTCGCCTCCATCGTTATAGCTAAGCGATTTAATTTTAGTTACAATATAAAGAACTAATTAGCATGAGGTCACTATGAGTTATTCAGTGGATTTTCGTCAAAAAGTCCTGAGTATTCGAGAGAAAGAAGGACTGAGCATCAGAGCAACGGCGAAGCGTTTTCACGTAGGTACAGATACTCTCAGGCGTTGGCTCAAGCGAATAGAACCGAAACCCTCGGGTCCGCGTCGAGGCAAGATGGATAAAGAGGCGTTTATCAAAGATGTGGCAGAGTATCCAGATAGCTATCAACGGGAACGGGCGGCCCGTTTCGGGGTGTGCCCCAAAGCCATCTGGCAAGCATTGAAAAGATGGGGTCTGACCTATAAAAAAAACTCTGCGTCATCCCAAGGCAAACGAAGAGGCACGACAGGGGTTCCAGGAAAAAATCGCGGGGTATCAAAAGCAGGGTAAATCTCTGGTTTATCTCGATGAGAGCGGCTTTGCTCACGATATGCCCCGCCTCTACGGATACGCTACACGAGGTCAACGCTGTTTTGGGACTCACGATTGGCAGGCTAAGGGCCGCACTAACGTCATTGGTGCCTTATTAGGGGTCACTCTCATCGCGGTGGGCCTCTTTAACTGCTCCATTAACAGCGATGTTTTTTATGCCTGGGTCACTCAGCTGCTCCTACCCGCTCTTCCTCATCCGTGCGTGATGATGATGGATAACGCTTCTTTCCACAAGCGAAAAGATATTCAACACGCCATTCTCAACGCCGGTCATTCTATTGAATATTTGCCTCCTTATTCGCCCGAGTTCAACCCTATTGAGCACACATGGGCTCAAGCTAAAAGAAAAAGAAGAGAACTTCAATGCGACATCAATACCTTGTTTTCAGAACATATTATGTAACTATTCTTATGTCGTTTAGCTATAGATTATTGACTGTCAGGGTTGAATTTTCTCCGTAAGCCGAAAGACCGAGGAAATGCTCTCCTTCACTGCTCATGGTGCTGTTATCGATAATCACGTTTGCCCCATTTTGAACATCAACCGCGATTGCATTTTTATTTTTCAGCGTGAAGTTGATTTTATTGCCCATCAAATGGGTATTTTCTTGATAAGCCGCAAGACCCAAAAATTTTTCCCCTTCGCTGGTTATCGTGCTCTCATCAATACTGACCTGTGCACCGCTGGTCGCGGTGACCCCTTTGCCATTTTTAGCCTGTGACTCTATGGTTGTCTTATTCACCTCCAGCTGAGTATTGTCCTGGTGAGCCGAAAGACCGGTAAAATTCTCTTCTGTGCCAATAATGCTGCTGCCCTCAATAGAGATTTTTGCGTCTTTGTAAACGTTGACCCCTTTGCCGTCTGCACCCGTTACCTTGATATTCAGGTTTTTGCCCTCGAAATTTATGTCGTGATAGGCCAAAACACCCGAAAAATCACCCCCTGCGCCGGTAATGTTACTGTCATTGATGATCATCTTTGCACCACTGGCAATTTTGAGCCCGGTGCCACTTTTACCGTTTGATTCTATCTTCAGGTGATTACCCTCCAGATTTGTCTTTTCTCCCTCCGCTGAAAGACCCAAAAAGTCGCTCTCTGAACCGATTACCTTACTTTTCTCGATCTTGACCTGTGCGCCGCTGACTGCAGAGATCCCTTTGCCATTTGCCCGATTTAAATTTATCGTCAGATTCTTGCCCTCCAGATTTGTGTTCTCTTGGTGTGCTACAAGACCGAAAAAATTCTCTCCTTCGCCGGTAACTTTACTGTCATTAATAACGACTTTTGCCTCGTTTTGGGCTAAAACACCGGTGCCACCTTCAGCATTGACTTTTATCTTCATGTTATTGCCCGTCAGATTTGTTTTATCTCCTTCGGCCAAAATACCCAAAAAATCGTTGCCTGTACCGGTAATGGTACTGTGCTTAATGTCAATTTCTGCCCCATCGACCGCTTTGAGCCCTCTACTATTTTGATTGCTTATCTCTATTTCCACTTTATCGCCTGTCAGACTTGTGTTGTTCCCCTCGACTAACAGGCCCACAAAATCGTCCTCCTCGCCTTCGCCGATAATTTTACTTTCCTCGATAACGACCTCTGCCTGATTGGAGGCTTGAACCCCCCTGCCGTTTTTATCCTTAACCTTTATGGTTGTTTTATTGGTCTTCAGATGGCTTTGATCTCCCTCGGCCAAGAGACCCACAAAATTCTCTGCGTCGCCACTAATGGTATCCTCCTCGACAGTGACCTGCGCCCCGTTTGAAACTTGAACCCCCCTGCCGTTTTTATCCTTAACCTTTATGGTCGTTTTATTGGACTTCAGATTCGTTTTCTCTTTTTCGGCGAAAAGACCGATAAAATCTTCCCCTTCGCCGATAATACTACTACCGTCCTTGATCGTGATCTGTGCCCCTGTGCCAGTAGCGACCCCTCTGCCATTTTTACCCTTTGACTCTATGTGGATGTTAGAACCCGTCAAATTTGTTTTGTCTTGATAAGCTGACAAACCTAAAAAATTGTCTTCTTGACCGTTAATATGGCTGCCCGTCATATCGACCGTAGCGCCTCTGTACGCTTTGACCCCGGTGGCGTTTTTATCATTTAACGTGATCGTAATATTTTTGCCTTCCAAATGAGTTTTCTCTCCATGCGCCCAGATACCAGAGAAATGCTCACCCGTGCCGGTGACGGTACTGTCCTGGAGATTGACCTGTGCGCCTCTGGAAGCCTTAATCCCTCTGCCGTCTTTACCATTTGACTCTACCGTCAGGTTATTGCCCCGCAAATTTGCGTCTCCTTCGCTCAAAAGACCGGAAAAACCATCCCCTTTGCCGCTTATTTTGCTGCCGGTAACAATGACCGTTGCCCCATCTTCAGATTTGAGACCTTCAGAATCTCCCCCATTTGTGGTGACATGAATTTTATCTGCCGTCATTTCTGTGCCTGTACCCGAGGCAACTAAACCAGGAGAGGTATTTCCACTGGTTGTCACTGTAACGAGTTTATCTTGAGCGCCCTTCAAAATCAGCGTGGCTCCGTCACTCACTGTTACCGCAGGGCTGTTTTGATTGCGGGTGGTCACCGATAGAGCGCCTTTATTCTCGACTGCATTTTGACCTGTGACTTCTATCCCTTCATTGTAAATTTCTTTTTCTAAATTCTGTTTTTCTTTATGCTCAATCGCTTCTGTCAAAGCTTCTGCCACTGGAACTGGTTTCTCATCGAGGCTGTGTGGTTCAGGTTGTGGAGTCATCTCTCGTGTCAAAATTTCGCCGGATACTGGCGTACCTGTCGCGATCTCAGAGGCGGTTAACGTATTAGCGTTAACAAACAATGTTGAATTTGAATTGGGTTCTAATGATGATGAAGCAGGATGGGGAATATTAGGTTGGAGTTGTTCAGTGTTGACTGCTGCTGTTGGTGATAGTGTAGAACTGACGGGGGTTTGTGGATTGGGTTCTGATTCCGGTTGCGATTTTGGGGAGGGTTGAGGTTGATGAGATACCAGTGACCAGCTTCGCTGTCTGTCATCTAGCACCCGCTCCCTCTCATCCGGAACCTGATTGCGGTCATCGGGGATCAGATAATACTGGTACGTCCCCACATCAACCAACCCTCCTTCATTCGCCAGGGTGAATTTCGCATCACCTCCTCCAGTCTGAATGATTTTCAGGCTATCTTCTGGTTGGGGGCTTTTACCGCTGTCATTCACCCTCACTCCAAAATCGCCTTTGGCTTTTCCTGTGACGTCAATAAAATCCCCTTGGTGCCCCGCGATGTCGGTATTCATCCAGAACATCCCTGTTCCACTGAGACTCCCCAGAGACAAGGTGGTATAACCCGATGTGCCCGTTGCATTTGAGCTCGTGGCGCCAGGCGATTGAAATTCAACCTTCCCTTCATTTTTAAGGTGTTTCAACGTAGAAGGCCCGGTCACCGACCACGTACTGTCAGGGTCAACGGACAGATGGGTCGCGTTGGCCCAGCCGATTAACCCACTCTTGTTTAACGTCACGTTAGCCTTGTTTCCAGGGGCTGCAAAAATATTGCCCCGCAGTGTTTTTGCTTTTTTTGGCGCTTTTTCTTGATTGATCACCAAATTGACCTCTCCGGGATAAGCCACATCCGAATTCAAGACCTTAAGAAGGTACCCACTTCCGGGAGAATGCGTGAACACATTGTTAAGAAAAACGTCGGTGACCCCGCCGTCAGATAAAATAAGGTCTCCACTGGCTTCTAGAGAGCCCCCTGTGATTTCAACCCTGTTTTTCCTTTTTTTGTTATTTTTTGGGGGGGTCGATATAAAGAATGGCTGAATCGGCTCCCGTGGTTTTCAGATGAGAATCGCTGATGTTTAACGTGGCTTTATCGAACAACATCGCGGCATGAGAAAATGCCCCATGGGTTCTAATCACGCTGTTGTTCTGGATATTGACCGTTGCCTCTCTGTAAGCTCTGACACCGTGACCCTCTTGACCCTTGACCTCTACCGTCAGATTATTGCCCTCCACATTGGTATTTTTGTCAGAAGCCAAGATACCGTTCACATCCTCCCCTTCGCCGCGGATGACGCTGCCATTGATCATGACCGAGGCACCGCTTTGAGCGCTGACCCCTCTGGCCTCTTTACCCTTGACTTTGATTTTGAGATAATTGCCGATGAGATTTGACTGCTTTCCTGTGGCCCAAACACCTTTACTAAAACCTTCGCCTTCGCTGGTGATTTTACTCTCATTGATGATGATACCGGCATCGTATTCCGCTTTAACCCCGCCAGAACCTTCGCCTTTTGTGTTGATATCCATTTTATTGGCCGTGATCTCTGTGCCTGACCCAGAGGCAAGCAACCCAAAAGATTTTTTTTCACTTGTGGTCACGTTAATCCATTTATTGTCAGCCCCTTTCAAAGTCAGGGTTGACCCTTCATTCACTTTGATTGCAGGCGTTTTTTTACTTCTGGTGCTGACGGATAAAGCGCCCTGATTCTCGACTGTACTTTGGCCTTTGATGTCTATCCCTTCATTGTAAGTTTCCTTATCTAAAATATAATTTTTTTTATTTTCGATAGTCTCTATTGAAAAAACGGGTTCAGTTTGCATCAAAAAGGCAAGAGCAAAACGCCTAATGATTTGTTTTGCTATTTTTTGATATTGCATGGCTTTTAACTCCGTTTTATTGCTCGTTGTTTCCGCTCCGTATTCCGTATGTAGAGCAATGGGAGGGTGGCGAGCCTAAGATTTATTAAGGGATAACCACTTCATCAGATTGCGTGACGTTCCAGGTATGAGCTGAATTCCGGTTCAAACTGTCTGTAATAAACCAACCTCTGAATCGGTCGTCTTCGTCTTTTGATATTTGGGGTCTATTACTCGACTAGATTGTTCAAGTGCTTGAGGGCCATTTCCTCTGACGGAAAACTGCAGGCGTTAAGAATTTTTAAGATAATGAAATAAAAATTAAGAGATGTGTATGGAGGGAACCTCCGTTTTTGAAAAAATCACAAAAAAAATGCATAAGCCGCTTTATGATGATTAAACTTAAAATTAATCACAGTTCATGAGATTTAAAGAGGGTAGGTAGTTCAAAATCGGTGTTTTAGCTAGATCAAAGACTGGGTACAAAAAAAGGAGGGGACCTCCTAATGAGAAACGCATTAGCGCCCACGTTTTGGTTGGGAGAGATGGAATGGAATATAAAAGCAATAAGGAATATAGAACGAATAGAAAAAGGTAAATAAAAAGAGCATATTGCCAGGGCCCGATTTTTTCGCATGCCCTACCTACACTAGGAGATCATCGCTTTCAGTGATTTTAAAAAGCCAAATCAGACTTCTCACTGCAAAAAAGAAATATCCGCGACTCGTAAAAACAGAGCCCTAAGTTTGTTCAACAACGCTAACCGGTTTAAACGCAGATCTTGATCTGGCACCATCACCATCACTTGTTTAAAAAATATGTCTAAAGGTTCTCTTAAAGCAACAAGTTCTAATAAAGCGTCTTTATAAAGACCTGCAACAAAAAAAGGGGCTAATTTTTTTTCTAATTCTAAAATATTTTGAGCCAATTCTATTTCAGCAGGTTCTTTCAACAACCCTGTGTCGATAGAATTTTTTGGAATATCAAGCGATTGAGACAAAATATTAGAGACGCGTTTATTAGAAGCACAGAGCGCCCTGGCTTCATTCATGGTACGGAAATAGGTGACAGCCTGTATGCGTGCATTAAAATCAGCGGGTTTGGTAGGGCGGCGCGCGAGCACAGCTTGAATGCTGTCAATTCCATGGCCTGCTTCTTGATACCAAGAGCGAAAACGTCCTAACATGAATTCAATGATTTGATCGATCAGATTCGAATTTTTTAATTTATTGCCATATAAACGCACAGCCTCGCTGATTAAAGTCTGTAAATCCAACGGCAAATTTTTTTCAACAATAATACGCAAAACACCTAAGGCTGCTCGCCTTAATCCAAACGGATCTTTATCTCCCTTGGGCAATTGATTGATACCAAATATCCCTGTTAATGTATCCATTTTGTCCGCAATGGCCACTGAGCAGGCCACCAAAGTAGAAGGCAAATTGTCGCCAGAAAAACGAGGCTGATACTGTTCATAAATAGCGCGTGCAACTTCATCAGGTTCGTGATGATAACGAGCATAATGCATCCCCATAATGCCCTGTGTTTCAGGGAATTCGCATACCATGTTTGTCATCAGATCAGATTTTGATAATAACCCCGCTTTGATTGAATATTCAACATTCGCCCCTATTTGAGAGGCAATCCAGCCCGATAATGCTTGAACACGCTGAACCTTTTCATAAAGTGTTCCCAGTTCTTTCTGAAATAAAATTGTTTTTAAAGAAGGCAAACGTTCTTCTAACGATTGCTTAAGATCGGTTTCAAAGAAAAATTGCGCATCAGCAAAACGAGGGCGAATGACTTTTTCATTTCCAAAGATGAGCTGTGGCGGATCCTGAGAGAGAATGTTAGCGACAAAGATAAAATAAGGCATTAACTGCCCGCTTTTGTTGTACACCGGAAAATATTTCTGATCATTTTTCATGGTGTGAACCAGTGCTTCTGAAGGAACCTCTAAAAATTTCTTTTCAAATTGAGCTGTATGTACCACAGGCCATTCAACCAATGACGTGACCTCTTCTAGTAAATTGTCACTGATATCTGCGATGGCGCCTATCTTTTCAGCTGCTTTTTCAATATCTGTTTTAATCTGCGTCTTTCTTAGAAAGAAGTCGGCCATGACTTTGCCTTTTTCAAGCAAAATTTGAGGATATTGATCGGCATGTTCGATAATAAATGAAGGCTCGCCCATAAATCGGTGACCTAGTATCTTACGATTAGAATTCACCCCAAAAATAATTCCAGAAATTAATTCATCACCTAATAATAGAGTGACCGTATGCACAGGGCGGACAAATTTGGCTTCATGAATACCCCAGCTCATTAATTTTGAAATAGGTAATTGACTTAGTGCTATTTTGACTTTCTCTGCCAAAAGACTGCTGGCTGATTTTCCTGGTAGCACCCAAGAATAGAGTAGCCATTCGCCTTTATCCGTGACCAAAGACTTTGCTTGATCCAGGCTGATGCCACAAGATCGTGCCCAAGCTGTTGCCGCTTTCGTCGGATTCCCGTCAACGTCATAAGCCTGAGCTATAGCTGGCCCCCGTTTTTCTATTTTTTGATCTTTTTGAATGGTACTCAAGCAAGCGACTTTCACTGCCAAACGACGGGGTGTGGCAAACCAAGTCACTTCACCATGATCTAAATGAGCTTTATTGAGCTCCTGAGTTAAATAAAAGGCAAACGATTCAACCAGGGAACGAAGAGATTTAGGTGGCAGCTCTTCTGTCCCTATTTCCACTAAAAAAGTTTGATGTGTCATCAATGTCTACTTCCTTTCGTTTTTTATTTTTTATTCATTCGGATCATAGGAAATCCTAAGGCCTCACGAGAGGCATAATAAGCTTTGGCGACCATATGAGTGAGCGTGCGAATCCGTAAAATATAGTGTTGACGTTCAGTCACGGAAATGGCTTTACGGGCATCAAGTAGATTAAAAATGTGGCTCGCTTTTAGAATGCGTTCGTAGGCTGGTAAAGGTAACGGTTTTTTTAGGGACAATAACGTTTGGGCTTCTTTTTCATACTGTGAAAAACAGAAAAACAGAAAATCGACATCTGCATATTCAAAGTTATAGAACGATTGTTCTACTTCATTTTGATGGTAGATATCTGAATAGTATATTGGACCAAATAGACTTTTTGACCAAAGCACATCATATACAGTGTCGACACCTTGTAGATACATCGCAAGACGCTCTAGACCATAAGTTATCTCCCCCGTGACAGGTTTACATTCGAGCCCGCCTACCTGTTGAAAATAGGTGAATTGGGTAACTTCCATACCATTAAGCCAGACTTCCCAACCTAATCCCCAAGCACCTAATGTCGGATTTTCCCAATTATCCTCAACAAAGCGGATATCGTGGACACTAGAATCTAATCCCAGCTCTTGGAGAGAATTTAAATAAAGTTCCTGCATATTGTCAGGGGAAGGTTTGATGATCACCTGAAACTGGTAATAATGCTGAAGTCGGTTGGGATTTTCTCCATAACGGCCATCAGTCGGGCGCCGTGAAGGTTGGACGTACGCCGCCGCGATGGGCTCCGGGCCAATCGCTCTCAGAAAGGTCATGGGATGAGAGGTCCCTGCGCCGACTTCTATATCTAAAGGTTGAACAAGGGTGCATCCTTGATCTGCCCAGTAATTTTGCAATCTAAAAATAAGATTTTGAAAGGTATTATCTTTAAGTTTTTTCATATTAAATTGATACACAAAGCAGACGAATTAAAATGAAGGCACTAACTAACTATATCTATTATGAGATTAACAGACTGTATTTATCATTTCTTATCAGTAGGCCTTCTTTTGAAGTATGTTATCTACAGACCTTTTGGAATGCGAGCAAAAAAATTAAATTACTTCGTATATGCGATCTCCTTCACATAAATTTTGTCACTTTGTATCAAAAGAAAAATTTTTTGTGATACTCATCACAGATCTCGTCAATAGCCATTTCGATAACAAAAAAAAATGTGCATTCTACATTTCCTCTTTTTCATGATGCGTAAAATCAAAAAAACCGAAATTTATTTGATTGTATTCGGTTGAAATTGATTTCAAATATTTACAATTAAAAAGGGATATTAAGAATGAACCATCGACATGGTTTTACTTTGATTGAGTTAATGGTGACAGTGGCTATTATTGCCATCCTCAGTAGTATTGGTATACCTTCTTATCAAAAATATATTAAAAAAGCGGCCGTAACCGACATGCTGCAAGCAACAGTGCCCTATAAAATGGCAGTAGAGCTTTGTGTTTTAGAACAAGGGGATTTAACAAAATGTAATGCGGGGAGTCAAGGTGTGCCTACTGGCGAAAGCACACGCTATATTAAGAGCATCACGGTCGTCAAAGGAGTGATTACATTAGTTGGAGAGAAAACCTTAACAGGATTAACTGTAGTGATGACTGCCACAAAAAATAGCAACGGGCGCTTAAATTGGAATGGGGTATGTACCAGCGCTGATTTAAGCATTTCAGAATCCTGCAAAAGTCTTTTTGGATTTACTGATGTGGGAGATGGTTAATGAAACATCAACTCATTTCTTCTCAAAAAATAGATAAAAAATTGATTGATCAAAAACAAGGAGAAACTGAAACCGAAACACAAGAAATTATAAGCAATGAATTGCATCTTTTATGCCAACGACATCATGCAATTGCATTAAATATTGATTCAGAAACGCTTACAATTGCAATTGCTGAAAATTTATCACATCCGAGTGAAGAATTATTAATGAATTTACGTTTTTGTTGTGGACGCAAAATCAATGTAAAGCAATGGCCAAAAGCTAAAATTGAGAAAATACTTCATCAATTTTCTTTTGAAGATATTTCAAGTCGCGAAAATTTATCAAACACTTTCAATAATGACATCACATTAAGGCCAGCCGCAAATTCAACGTCCTTAGAAAGAATCACTTCAGTCGATCATCTTGAAATTCAAACATCAAATTTTAATGAAAAAAATGACGCACCTGTCATACAGTTTATTCACCAAACGTTAAGTGCCGCCATTGAAAAAAGAGCTTCTGATATTCATTTTGAACCCTACCAACACTGTTATCGTATTCGGATTCGAGTAGATGGCGTATTGCAAGAGATTAGCTCACCTGAGTTTGAATTAACACCTCGAATAAATGGGTGTTTGAAGGTCATGGCTCAATTAAATATTGCGGAAAAAAGATTGCCTCAAGATGGAAAATTTACATTGAGGTTAAATAATATCTGCTACTCAATGCGTATTGCTACCTTGCCTACTCAATATGGTGAAAAAATAGTATTGCGTATTTTACATGCCGAGCAGAAAGCGACATTAGATGAATTGGGGCTAGCTCAGCAGGCATTGGCGCAGTTTATCAAAACCCTATCTCTCCCTGAAGGGTTAATATTAGTGACAGGCCCAACAGGGAGTGGAAAAACAATGACCTTATACAGCAGTTTATTACACTTAAACCAACATCAAAAAAATATTTGTAGCATCGAAGATCCCGTCGAAATACCTATCAAAGGAATCAATCAAACTCAAATTAATCATAAAATTGGCCTGGATTTTTCTTCTGTTTTGCGAACATTACTGCGCCAAGATCCGGATATCATTATGGTTGGTGAAATTAGGGATAATGAGACTGCCGAAATTTCATTAAAAGCGGCACATACCGGCCATCTTGTTTTATCTACCTTGCATACAAACTCTACCACTGAGACTTTAGCACGCTTAACTCAAATGAATATTCCAGGCTATTTACTTGCATCCTGTTTAAAATTAATTATTGCTCAAAGATTAATGCGTAGACTTTGCTTACATTGTAAGAAGCCCGCGCTAGCCGCAATAAATTATCCTGAAGATATTTGGCCAAAACCTTTGCATCATTGGATTTCCGAAGGATGTGAACAATGTTGTGATGGATATTATGGTCGTATTGGCATTTATGAAATGCTGGTAATAAACACTGAAATAAAACAGGCTCTTATTGATAATGCTGACACATTAAAATTAGAGCAAATACTCAAAAAACAAGGGAATATTACATTATTAAAAGCAGGTTTATCACTGGTTGAACAAGGTATATCGAGCGTTGATGAGATTTATCGTGTTTTTGGTTGTGTAAATTAAAATGGAATGATTCCATGAAAGATCATCGACTATATAAATGGAAAGCAATTAATAAAAACGGTTCATTAGAAGAAGGTATTTCTTTAGAGACACAAACTCATCTCGTTTACGAAAATATTATCCAAAGTGGACTACAGCCTGTAAGTGTCAAATTATATAGAAGCATGACTCAAAGTTATCGGCAAAAAGAATATTTAATTAACTTTACGCGTCAGTTAGCCACTCTTTTACAAGCAGGTTTACCTTTAGTGAACAGTCTTCAGCTTTTGGCTAAAGATATGAATATTCCTATCTGGCGCTGCATTTTACAAAACATCAGCCAAGAAGTGAGTCGAGGTGAGCCTTTTTCTGATGCTATTCGCCACTACCCGAAAATATTTTCAAAACTTTATTGTGAATTAGTGGCAATAGGGGAATTAACCGGTCATTTAGATCACTCTTTTTTTCTATTAGCTCAACAACAAGAGCAGCAAAAACAATTACAAAAAAAAGTAGCTAAAGCGTTGAGATATCCTTTTCTGGTATGCATAGTCACCTTATTTGTCAGTCTTATCATGTTAATTCTAGTATTACCTGAATTTGCAAAAATATATGCTTCTTTTGATGCCACGTTACCTTGGTTCACCCGTGCACTTTTATTTTTATCGAATAAATTAATAAATTATGGACTATATATCGCTTCAATTCTGATTTTATTAGGGATTGTGTATTGTCAAATACTGAGAAAAAAAATGAATTGGCAACAGAGAGAACAGGCTTTTTTATTTCGATTACCTTTTTTTTCTAAATTAATTCGTGGTCATTGTTTGACTCAAATATTTCGTACACTTGCTATCACACAACTTGCAGGATTAAGTTTGGCTTCAGGACTGAAAGTCTCTGAACTATCATCTAATAATTTATTTTATCAAAAGGCCGTGAACAAAATTTATGAAAAAATAAAGCAAGGCCTTACTTTTTCTGATGCCTTATCGCAACAAAATGAATTATCTTCCTATCGATTATTCCCTGTTTTATGTCAACAGTTCATTCGAGTAGGAGAAGAATCTGGATCATTGGATATTTTATTGGAAAAACTAGCAACTTGGTATCAAAAACACACACAAGAATTAGCGGAGAATTTCACACAAATGATTGAGCCTATTTTAATGCTGGTGGTGGGTGTTATTGTTGGCATTCTTATTATCGCAATGTATTTACCTGTTTTTCAATTAAGTCATGTCATTAAATGATTATTTTTGGAGCTGTTTATGTTTTTTAATATTTTATTATTTTTCTTTTCTCCTTTTTTTAAATCTATTTTTGGTAGACCCCAAAAATTTCTACTTCTATTTTTATGTATTCCAAGCATAATTGAAGCTCAACCAAAAAAAACGGTTTTAGTTATTTATACTTATGATTCTTTTATAGCCGATTGGGGAGCTGGCCCAGGCATTAAAAAATCTTTTGAAAAAAATTGTGACTGTCAATTGAAATGGGTCTCTTTCAAAGATGGCGTTTCTTTATTAAATCGTTTAAGGATGGGAAACACGAATCATTCCGCAGATATAGTATTAGGGTTGGATAATAATCTACTCATCTCTGCTGAAAAAACAGGTTTATTTGTGGAAAGTAAAATAGACACTAGTCGCATGCATTTACCAAAAAATTGGGAGAGTAAAATTTTTATTCCTTATGATTTTGGTTATTTTTCTTTTGTATACAACAAAAATAAATTAAAAGATCCCCCGAAAAGTTTATATGAATTACTCAATAGTAATAAAACTTGGAAATTGATTTATCAGGATCCACGCACCAGTACTCCTGGTTTAGGTTTATTATTGTTTATACAAAAAGTATATGGTGCTGAGGCCCCGAAAATTTGGACAAAATTAGCCGCAAAAACAGTGACCGTCACCAAAAGCTGGGGTGAAGCCTACGGATTATTTTTGAAAGGGGAATCTGATTTTGTCTGGAGCTACACCACATCGCCCGCTTATCACATAATAGAAGAAAAAAATCATCAATACGCGGCCATGAACTTCAGCGAAGGTCATTATCTACAAATAGAAACTGTTGCTCAATTGGCTGCAAGTCAAAACCCCAAATTGGCGCAGCGTTTTATGGAATTTGTTTTAACCTCTGAGTTTCAAAAACATATAGCGACCGGGAATTGGATGTATCCGGTGATAAAAATTACCCTACCAAAAGGGTTTGATGAATTAATCCAGCCTCAAAAAGTACTGCATTATTCCTCTAAAGAGGCTGCAGAAAATCGCAATAAATGGATAAATTTATGGCAAACCACCGTCAGTCTTTGAATCTTCATTCATTAATTTCAGGTGTTGTAATAGCAGGTCTATTGATTCTTTTAAGTTTATCGGTTGTCCTTAGTATTTTACGTTATAGCTGTTTAACTGAAATAAAAACTCTATGGCAGGATCAGTATTTATGGCATGTGATTCGGTTCACCTTCTGGCAAGCGCTATTATCAACACTATTGTCTATATTACCCGCTATTTTTGTTGCAAGAGCTCTTTATCGAAGGCAATTTTTGGGAAAACAACTTTTTTTAAGGCTCTGTGCGATGACATTAGTCTTACCTGTTTTAGTCGCCGTGTTTGGAATACTAAGTGTTTATGGGCGAGAAGGTTGGCTATCCCAGCTATTTTCTATTTTAGGTATGAAATACACTTTTTCGCCTTATGGTTTAACAGGCATCCTCTTAGGACATATTTTTTTTAATTTGCCTTTAGCGACCCTGTTATTGCTACAGGCACTAAAGAACATTCCGATTGAACAAAAAAAGCTGTCGGCTCAACTTGGCATGAACGGTTTTCAGCATTTTCGTTGGGTTGAGTGGCCTTATTTAAGGCGTCAAATTTTGCCTACAGGGGCACTAATCTTCATGCTTTGCTTTGCCAGCTTTGCTATTGTTCTTTCTCTTGGTGGTGGACCAAAAGCAACAACGATAGAATTGGCTATCTATCAGGCATTACACTATGACTATAATTTAAGCCGAGCGGCTCTATTATCATTGATACAAATGGTGTTTTGTCTTGGACTGTTTTTTTTAAGTGAAAAACTAAACGGCGTCTTGGCGGTTAATAATCATTATGAATATTTATGGATCCAATCAAAAAATAATCTATGGGAATTAATAGTTGATATATTGATCATAAGTGGAGTATTGCTCTTGTTGTTACCACCATTACTGTCTGTCATTATTAATGGCTGCCATCACGGTTTATTGCAAGCACTAAAGCAAGACGCACTTTGGCAGGCCACCTTCACTTCATTAAAAGTGTCAATCAGTTCGGGAATACTTTGTCTTATACTCACCATGATGCTTTTATGGAGTCATCGTGAACTGAAAACCCACGGTTTTACAGGTTATGCCAATATACTTACAATGAGCGGAATGCTGATACTGGTTATTCCTAGCATTGTTCTGGCGACTGGAATTTTTTTATTGTTACAAGATAATACAGGGTTACCTGAATCTCCTTATGGATTAATTATTCTGACCAATGCCTTGATGGCGATGCCATATACATTAAAGGTGTTGGAAAATCCAATGCAAGATTTAGCTGAGCGTTATCATCAATTATGTTTATCTTTGAATGTAATAGGTATGAGACGATTACGGTGGATAGAATTACTCGCCTTAAAACACCCGTTAGCACAATCATTAGCTTTTGCATGCGTCTTATCTATGGGAGATTTTGGCATCGTCGCCGTATTTGGCGGGGGAAATTCACCAAACAATGATGAACCTTTTCGGACTCTTCCTTTTTATTTATATCAGCAAATAGGAGCCTATCGTATTAATGATGCAGCAGTGACAGCTTTACTTCTCTTATTATTGTGCTTTTTCATCTTTATTTTTATTGAAAAATTACCAGGGCGCCATGTTAATTCTTGAAGATGTGATCTATTTATATGATGGGTTGCATATGCATTTTAATTTTCAAATAAAGCAAAATGAAAGAGTCGCTATTCTTGGTCCCAGTGGTGCAGGTAAAAGCACTTTATTAAGCCTCATTTCTGGTTTTTTAACAGCAGATAAAGGGCTCATTTTTTTAAATAATCAAAACCACACATCCACCACCATAGATAAAAGACCAATATCCATATTATTTCAGGAAAATAATTTATTTTCTCATCTTACCATTGAGCAAAATATCGGATTAGGATTGAATCCGAGTTTAAAATTAACGCCAAGTCAAAAAATATCTCAGGTAGAAATCGCTAAAAAAATGGGAATAGAAAATTATTTACAGCGTCTTCCAGCACAGCTTTCCGGGGGGCAACGTCAACGAGCGGCGTTGGCTCGTTGTTTTTTACGAAGTCAACCTATTTTATTATTAGATGAGCCTTTTTCGTCATTAGATCCGGCACTACGCCATGAAATATTGCAATTACTAGATGAAATTTGTACAGAGCGCCAAATCACTTTGTTAATGGTGTCCCATAATTTAGCAGATGCTGCCCGTATTGCTAAACGTACATTATTAATTGTAGAGGGTAAAATTTATTACGATGGCTCTACTCACGATCTGCTGACAGGAAATACACCAGAAGCCAGTGTTCTTGGTATTCACCCCATTTTTTAAAATAGTTTAAAAGTATATGCGCATTCCTCGTATTTATCACCCATATCCTTTCTTTGCTCACACACAAATTGAGTTGAGCGAGGAAGCCGCTCATCATGTCATAAGGGTTTTACGTATGAAGCCAGGGCAGAGCTTGTATTTATTTCATGATAGTAATGATATTATTCAGGCAAATATTATTCGTATAGATAAAAAAAAAGTGTATGTTCAGCTGAAAGAAGCCATACTAAAAAATAATGAATCTCCGTTGTATTTACATTTAGGCCAAGTGATTTGTCGCTCTGAAAAAATGGAATACACACTTCAAAAATCGGTGGAATTAGGTGTGCATTCGGTCACTCCGTTGTTTTCGGAACGCTGTGGTGTCAAAATAGATGGAGAGCGTTTACAAAAAAAAATTCAGCAATGGAAAAAAATCGCGATTTCAGCGTGTGAACAATGCGGACGTAATAAAATTCCAAAAATCTATAATGCGCTTCCACTTCATAACTGGTGTGCACACCAGGATAATAGCTTAAAGTTAAATTTTGTTCCTAAAGCAAATAACCGCATTAACACTTTAATTCCTCCTGTCAGCCGTGTCCGAATTTTGATTGGTCCGGAAGGAGGGCTCTCCAACGACGAGATTGCAATGGCCGCCGATTATGAGTTTTTGCCCATTTCATTAGGTCCTCGGGTCTTACGTACGGAAACCACCGCTTTGACTGCAATCACAGCGCTACAAGTTCGTTTTGGTGATTTAGGCTAACGGGGAGGGACAAAAAATGATAAAAAAAATGGGTATCGTGATGGATCCAATATCTTCCATTAACATTAAAAAAGACACCAGTTTCGCTATTTTGTTAGAAGCGCAAAATAGGGGATGGGAATTACATTATATGGAAATGGGTGATCTTGCTTTACGAGATGGAGATGCTATGGCGAGGACCCGTTTGCTGAGTGTGAAGCAGGATGAAAAAAATTGGTATTATTTTACAGAACACGGGGAAACCGCAAATTTACCCTTAGAGCAACTTGATGTGATTTTGATGCGTAAAGATCCGCCATTTGACATGGCGTTTATCTATGCGACCTATATTCTAGAGCGAGCAGAAACCAAAGGTACACTGGTCGTTAATAAACCACAAAGTTTGCGAGATTGTAATGAAAAATTATTTACTTCTTGGTTTTCTGAATTCACACCAGCCACTTTGGTCAGCAGTAACATGGACAAGCTTCGTGGATTTCATAAAGAACAAAAAGATATTATTCTAAAACCTCTTGATGGTATGGGTGGTGAATCCATTTTCCGGATCACAAAAGAGGATACTAATCTTTCTGTTATTCTAGAAACGCTCACAAAAAATGGGCATCAATTATGTATGGCGCAAAAATTTTTACCGGAGATTACAGAAGGTGATAAGCGCGTTTTAGTCGTAGATGGTGATCCCGTTCCTTATTGCTTGGCACGCATTCCCGCCCAAGGCGAAACTCGGGGCAATTTAGCTGCTGGGGGTAAAGGTGAAGTGCGCCCTTTGACTAACAGTGATTGGAAGATTGCTAATAGTATTGGGCCAGTGTTAAAAGAAAGAGGATTATTATTTGTTGGCCTGGATATTATTGGCCACCATTTAACTGAAATTAATGTCACTAGCCCTACTTGTGCTCGTGAAATTGAAACAGAGTGCCATATTTCTATTACGGCTATGCTGATGAATGCCATTGAAAAAAATTTATTTCAAAATAAAGATCATTATAAACAAGAGTGATTTTTATTTTAATAGTTAGCTCTCATAATAATTTGAAATAGGTTAATCTACAACTCACCTAAATAATTTTTATCTTTATACATTAATTTTGAAAAATACAATGAATTTACAGCATCATTTTCTTATCGCTATGCCTCTACTCCAAAATACTTATTTTGAACGCAGTGTGATTTATGTCTGTGAACATAATGAAAATGGAGCGATGGGTTTGATGATCAATCAACCGGTTGCTCGTTTTACCTTGGAAAGGTTATTAAAAAAGTTAAATATCTCGTCGGTGCATGATGCAGGACATTTAAATAAACCTGTGATGAGCGGAGGCCCCCTGTCAGATGATCGAGGTTTTATTTTACATTCTCCACAATCAGGATTTAATTCTAGTATTCATGTTTCAGATGACACTATGATTACTACCTCAAAAGATATTTTGAAAACACTCGGTACAAAAAAACAACCTAAAAATATCATGGTCGCTGTAGGATATACCGGTTGGCAAAAAGGTCAGTTAGAGCAGGAATTAATAGACAATGTCTGGCTAACCACAAAAGCAGATACAGAAATTTTATTTAATACCCTAATACCTAATCGCTGGTATGAAGCTGCCAGTAAACTAGGAATTAATATTTTTCATATTGCGCAACAAGCAGGGCATGCTTAATGCGATGGACCAATATTATTGCTTTTGATTTTGGTACAAAAAGTATTGGTGTTGCTATCGGTCAAAATATCACAGAAACCGCCAGACCATTAACGGCCTGCAAATCAAAAAATGGCACTCCGGATTGGATCAAAATCGAAAGATTATTATCAGAATGGTATCCTGATTTAGTGGTGGTAGGATTTCCCTTAAATATGGATGGTACAGAACAACCGATCACTGAAAGTGCCCGTCAATTTGGTCATGCTTTATATCGACGTTTTGGTATCAAAGTCGTCTTTCACGATGAAAGACTCAGCACAGCAGAAGCTCGTGCTTACCTGTTTGATAAAGGGGGATATCAGGCACTCAACAAAAGTAGTGTCGATGCCACTTCTGCCGTCATCATCTTGGAAAGCTGGTTTTCTTCAAACAAAGCACAAGATCGTGCCTTATGAAACAAAAAAGAAAGCCGCCTACTTTTTACATTGAGAGTTTTTTATGACACAGGTCAAAGTGGCAGCAACTCAAATGTCTTGTTCTTGGAATTTGCCTAAAAATATTGAGAAAGCCGAAAAATTAATACGAAAAGCACATGCTCAAGGTGCTCAGATTATCTTAATTCAGGAGCTCTTCGCCACTCCTTATTTTTGTATTGATCAAAACCCCGCACATTATAGCTTGGCTGAAAATGTCGAAAGCAGTGTTCTGATTAAGTATTTTTCTGCTTTGGCCGCTGAATTAGCCGTTGTATTGCCGCTGAGTTTTTTTGAATCTGCCCACAATGTTTATTATAACTCTCTGGTGGTCATTAATGCAGATGGCACTGTATTAAATCTTTACCGAAAGACACATATTCCTAATGGCCCAGGGTATCAGGAAAAGCATTTTTTTACGCCCGGAGATACCGGGTTTCAAGTATGGGACACCTCGTATGCCAAAATAGGTGTGGGAATTTGTTGGGATCAATGGTTTCCAGAAACGGCCCGTTGCCTTGCGTTAAAAGGTGCGGAGATTATTTTTTATCCTACTGCTATTGGCTCTGAGCCAAATTTTCCTGAAATCAACAGCCAGCCCCATTGGACCTTTGTGCAACAAGGTCATGCTGCAGCAAATATGGTACCTATTGTCGTTTCCAATCGAATTGGCAAAGAACTCAGTCGATATGTTGAGGGATTAGAAATCACTTTTTATGGCTCTTCTTTTATTACAAACCATATCGGAGAGATAGTTGCTGAGGCCACTCAAACAGAAGAAGCAGTTTTAGTGTATGAATTTGATTTGAAAAAAATTGCTGTTCAACGGTCATCATGGGGTCTATTTCGCGACCGCAGACCCGAAATGTACGAAACCCTGAATACCAGTGATGCCCAAACAAGGAGGCGATAATGTCTTTTCCTTTATGTTACCTACCTAACACACCTCAAAAAGACGGATTTTATATGCCTGCGGAGTGGGCGGCTCATCAAGCTATATGGATGCTGTGGCCCTATCGCCACGATAACTGGCGTGATCATGCTCTTCCAGTACAAAAAACCTTTGCTCAGATTGCGGAAGCAATATCACAAACCACTCCTGTTTATATGGGTGTGCCGGCTATTTTTATGTCACAGGCAAAAAAAATCATGTCGTCTCAGATTAATTTGGTAGAAATGAACAGCGACGATGCCTGGGTGCGCGATACGGGTCCTACGATGGTTACAAATGGGTCAGAAATTCGGGCGGTTCATTGGAAATTCAACGCTTGGGGAGGGGCATTGGGAGGGCTGTATGATGACTGGCGGAAGGATGAAAAAGTAGCCCAAAAAATCAGTCAGTTCCATAATTATTCGCTTTATAAAGCGCCCATTATATTAGAAGGGGGCTCTATCCATACTGACGGAGAGGGCACTTTACTGACCACATCAGAATGCTTGCTTCACAAGAATCGTAATCCAGATTTAACACAATCAAACATTGAAAAAGTCCTTGTTGAATATTTAGGGGTTACTCATTTTATATGGTTGCCTGAGGGATTATGTAATGATGAAACAGATGGTCATATCGACAATATATGTTGTTTTGTTAGGCCAGGAGAGGTTGCCCTGCATTGGACAGAGGATGTAAAGGATACACAATACGCGCGGTCACTTTCGGCTTATGAAACGCTATCGCAAGCGAAAGATGCGCGAGGTCGATCCTTGAAAATATGGAAAATTCCAGCGCCATCGCCTCTTTATAGGAAGAAAAAGGAAAAAATCGGTATTCTTGCGAATGGTTCTTCTCGTCAACCAGGGGAACGATTGGCGGGATCTTACATCAATTTTTTAAATACTAATCAGCAAATTGTTTTTCCATTACTTAATGATCCTCATGATACAGAGGCCGGTGAGATATTTAAAAAAATATTTCCTGATTATCAAATCACAGGTATTCCTGCTCGAGAAGTCTTGCTGGGTGGAGGAAATATTCACTGTGTTACTCAGCAAGTTCCAAAATAAAAATGAGTTCTTTAATTAAGCGTCAATTGTGATTATATGATGTTAGGCAGCTCTAAAGATTTTAAAGTTCAGTAAGAGCTTGCTGAATCGGTTTAACGAACAATTTGGTAGGCAGTGCAAAGTGATAAAGCTTGTGCTTTATTTTCAAAAATTCCAGTTTGAATACAGAGTAGATGAACGTGAATACGTGGGTGCTTTGTGTTTGAATCCGGCGGGTAGGTTATTTCGCGAGTGAGGCATTTGATTTTAAGAATTGATGAAACCTTTCCACTGTCCACCAGATTGAATCAGCCCGCGCTGCCGTGTCTTTGTTTGTAAATACCCTGAAATCAGAAGAACTTCTTTTTTAAAGCCTTTAAGCCAGCCTCACTCATTCTTGTTGCTCTGATAATTTCAGTGAACCAATACGGACGAAATGCCCCTGCTTCCTATCTTCTTTCACTCAACACCCCAGACGGTTCTATTTCAGAGAAGCGATAAAATCCCTCTTTTTTGCACAATAAATTCGATATTTTCTTGATTTGAATTTTAACTGATTAATCACGCAGTTTTATATCATCACGTGCATTTGTTCATTCTCCCCCCCCCCTCACTGGCGGGTGGCAATATCACAAAATCAAATCGGTTTTTTTGACTACTTCAAATGCCACGGGTATGGATACGCAATCAGAATGATACAACGCATTGAGCAGATTCACTCCTTTAACAGAGAGATTTTTACTGGGGTCATAATGCCCCCCAGCACATGATGTCATTCTAATCTCTCCCCGCTTTTTCTATAATTGTATCGTCAAAAATAAGGCACCCCTCTTCACGTTTAATTTCATGAACACTGGCTTTGCCTCCTGCCATAACTCTTTCGATCTGTACTCTCGTTTGGATAAAAAACGGGTTATCTGCTCGTGACTCATCGCCTGCCCCAGGGCCTTAGACAACCCTGTCGCCCTTGTTTGCCCAGAGCTTGTTATAAAAAATCAGTGTAGAATTCAAATTCTTTAGATTTCATTGTGCAACTTTCTCTATTTCATGGCTGATGGATCATGTTCAGTATTATCTGATCCTTCAAGAACGCTTCGTAATATCGATGATGTAATCAATTCGTTTAATTTGTTCCTAAAAAATTAAAATGCTATAGTTTTAAAAATTTTAATACATTAAAAATTAAGGAATGAATAGATAATGAATACGAAAAACCACAATGACGTTTTTCAACATCATCACCACATATTCATTGTTCATATCAGAGAAAAATTTTTTTATCTAGAAGCTGCTTCACCTCATGCCATATAAAAAATTTCAGATGGATAGTTTGCGTTCTCATTGGCCTCGCCATGTTGCTATTATTATGGATGGCAATGGTCGATGGGCTGAAAAAAAAGGTAAATTAAGAATACTTGGACATAAAGAAGGTGCAAGATCCGTACGTAATGTGGTTAACTTTGCGGTGAATCATCGTTTACCTTCCCTCACGCTTTATGCGTTTAGCAGTGAGAATTGGCATCGCCCAGAAAAAGAAGTGACCGCCTTGATGAGGCTTTTTATGCAAACTTTGGGAAATGAAGTCAAAAATTTGCATAAAAATAATGTTTGCTTTCAAATTATTGGTGATATAAGCCGCTTTACTCCACGTTTACAAAACCGTATTCGTAGCGCCGAAGAGCTCACAGAAAATAATAATGGTTTAAAACTTAACATTGCTGCTAATTATGGTGGTCGTTGGGACATCATAAAAAGTGTGCAATCTTTAGCAGCACTCGTTAAAATAGGGCAACTGGAGCCTTCCCAAATTAATGAAGAATTAATGAATTCTTATCTTAGCCTTAAAGAACAACCTGATGTAGATTTGATGATCAGAACGGGCGGGGAATATCGTGTGAGTAATTTTTTATTGTGGCAAATCGCTTATACGGAATTTTATTTTACTGATGTGCTCTGGCCTGATTTTGATGAATTCATTTTTGAAAGTGCATTAAATGCGTTTGCCAAACGTGAGCGTCGTTTCGGCAGGACAGTACCTATTGATGTTGATATATCCTAAGGAAAACTTTTGCTAAAGCATCGTTTCATCACCGCTTTAATCTTACTTCCGATTGTTATCAGTGCAGTGTTTTTATCATCAACATTATGCTTTGCGATTGTGACCCTGGTGATTTGCCTTTTAGCAGCATGGGAGTGGGGAAGATTAGCGGGATTGACTGTGTTCTCTCAAAGGATTGGTTTAATAATTTTTTTTAGTATTTTTTTAATATCACTATTGTTAAATTTTTTAACTGATCAATCCTCCATTCATTTCTTACCCTTTGGCTTTAGTCTGCTTATTTGGTTATCTTTAGGATGGTGGATTATTGCGTTAATCCTAGTATTAACCTATCCGAATTCCGCGGTTTTTTGGCAGCACTCCTCTTTTTTACGTATCATTTTTGGAATATTAACGATTATCCCTTTTTTTTGTGGGATGTTGGCCCTGCGTCAATACGCCTATGAACAAGATCATAAAATTGGCATTGTCTGGCTTTTTTACCTAATGCTGTTGGTGTGGGGAGCTGATTCTGGAGCTTATATCTTTGGTAAAAGATTTGGTAAGCATCAATTAGCACCAAAAATATCACCAGGTAAAACTTGGGAAGGATTAATAGGCGGCCTGTTGGTCTCTACCCTCATATCTTTATTATTTGCTTATTATTTTCCCTTAGGGATCACGTATCAAAAGCTTTTCATTTGCTCAGTTATTTCTGTGTTTGCTTCGATCTTGGGTGACCTCACTGAAAGCATGTTCAAACGTCAAGTAAGGATCAAAGATAGTGGCTATTTGATTCCAGGCCATGGTGGGATATTGGATCGTATTGATAGTTTGACTGCAGCAGTACCTGTTTTTGCCTGTTTTATGTTATTCATATTTTAGTTTTTTAAAGAAAATATGAATAATATCCACATATGTAGGTGGGAATTATCATGATTATGATCGATCTACTTTGGAATATGCTCACCTTTATCATTTCACTGACTACTTTAGTTGCAGTGCATGAATTTGGCCATTTTTGGGTGGCGCGTCGTTGTGGGGTTTATGTAGAACGTTTTTCAATTGGTTTCGGAAAACGGCTGTGGTCAACTAAGGACGCTAAGGGTACTGAATACATCATTGCTCTCATTCCATTGGGCGGATACGTTAAAATGTTAGATGAACGTATTCAGACGGTTCCTTTACATCTAAAAAATCAAGCTTTCAATAATAAAACCATTCTACAGCGTACCGCTATTATCAGTGCAGGTCCACTGGCTAATTTTCTTTTTGCCTTGCTGGCCTGGATGTGCGCTTTTATGATAGGTGTAGGTGATGTACGTTCTTTAATCATTGACGTAATACCAAACTCTATTGCTGAAAAATCAGGGATGATCATAGGTATGGAGTTAAAATCGGTTGATGGTGTTAAAACTCCTTGTTGGAATTCAGCTCGTTTGGAGCTTCTCAAAAAAGTCGCGCAGCAGCAGGTTCCAGTAGAAGTAGTTATGACAAAATCTGGTCAATTAGAAAAAAAAATACTGGATCTAAGAGACTGGGATTTAGGGAATAAAAGTCAGGATCAACTATTTAATTTAGGCATCATGCCTTGTTGTTATCAATTTACCTCTGTATTATCTCACATTGCGCCGAATTCCCCTGCGGAAAAAGCAGGATTACGTATAGGTGATAAGATCGTTAGAGTGAATCATGATCTCCTGGATAGCTGGCTATCTTTTTTGACTCTGATACGAAAAAATCCAAATCAATCTTTGATATTAGAAATTGAAAGGCAAGGCGCACCGGTGACTTTAACATTAAAATTAGGTGAAAAATGGGTCAATATTGGTCGAAGTGGAAATAGGATCCAGGAAGGATTTGCTGGAATTATGCCAGAGATGCTTCCTCTCAAAGATATAGAAAGATACGAAGTTACTTGCCGATATAATCTATATTTGGCATTTTCTCATGCTGCCCAAAAAGTTTGGGAAACAATTTCTTTAACTGTGAGTACGTTAACAAAATTAATTTTGGGTAAAATACCCCTTAATTATCTAGGGGGTCCGATTTCTATTGCAATAGGTGCGGGCGCTTCAGCTAATAATGGCTTCGTTTATTACTTAATATTTCTAGCATTAATCAGTATCAACTTAGGTATAGTTAATTTACTTCCATTACCCATTTTAGACGGTGGGCATCTTCTTTTTTTAGCGATGGAAAAATGTAGAGGAAGGCCGATTTCTGAAAAAATACAGAATTTAAGTTATCGGATTGGGTTGATTTTTTTGCTGTTATTAATAGTTATTGCACTTTATAATGATTTTTCTCGCTTTTAACGGATCGAAGCTGACTAGGAAAACGTATAACGACGATGGTAATGAAAAAATTATTCATAGCATCGCTGCTTCTTGGCAGCGCCACAGTACATGGTTCAGATAAATTTAAGGTAGAATCTATTCATTTCGAAGGTTTGCAAAGAGTATCTCCTGGAGCAGCTCTTCTCAGTATTCCTTTTCACATTGGTGATGAAGTAAATGATGCTGATTCCGCTTCTGCTGAAATTATTCGTTCACTATTTGCGACTGAGAATTTTGAGAAGGTTGATGTTGCTCATGATGGCGGCAAATTGATCATCAAAGTCAAAGAACGCCCTACCATTGCTAATATTACGTTCTCTGGTAATAAATCAATGCAAGATGAGGTGCTTAAACAAAATCTTAAGTCATCTGGAATTAGAGTAGGTGAAGCATTAGATGCTACTACTTTATCTCACATTGAAAAAGGATTGGAAAATTTTTATTACAGTGTGGGTAAATATAGCGCTTCGGTGAAAGCGATTGCGACACGTCTGCCACGCAATCGTGTTGACTTGAAACTCGTTTTCATTGAAGGGGTCTCTGCAAAAATTCAGCAAATTAATATTATAGGTAACCATGCATTCAGCAGTGAGACTCTGCTTTCACGTTTTCAATTACGTGATGAGGTACCTTGGTGGAATTTAATGGGTGATCTTAAATACCAAAAACAAAAATTAGTAGGAGATCTTGAAACTCTACGGAGTTTTTATCTTGATCGTGGTTATGCAGGTTTTAAAATTGATTCCACTCAAGTCAGTTTAACTCCAAATAAAAAAAGTATTTATGTGACAATTAATATTACTGAAGGGAGCCAGTATAAACTTCAAGATATTACTGTTAGTGGAAATATGGCCGATTATATTTCTCAAGCAAAAAAAATAGCCAAAATTAAACCTGGTGAACTCTATAACTTCAGCAAAGTCACTCAAATTGCAGATAACATTAAAAAAATGTTGAGCAGTTATGGCTATGCTTATCCAGATTTACAGATTCACCCTAAAGTAAACGAAAAAGATAAAACAGTAAAATTAGAGATTGAAGTAGATTGTGGAAAGCGGTTTTACGTTCATCATGTTGTTTTTTCAGGTAACACCACGACAAAAGATATTGTTTTACGGCGTGAGTTACGTCAAATGGAAGGCGCATGGTTAAACAACGATCAAGTTCAACTAGGTAAAGACCGGCTCAATCGTTCGGGATATTTTGAAACTGTTGAAGTACAAACTCAACGTGTTCCCAATACTTATGACCAAGTAGATATCATCTATAAAGTTAAGGAACGTAACACCGGTATCATGAACTTTGGTGTTACCTATGGCACAGGGGGAGGGCTTGGATTTCAGGCAGGCGTTGATCAAGATAATTGGTTAGGTACAGGCAATAAGGTCAGTATTAACGGAACTAAGAACAGTTACCAAACTTATGCTGAATTTTCTTTAACCGATCCTTATTTTACTGTAGATGGCGTGAGCTTAGGTGGGCGAGTTTTTTACAATAATTTTAAGGCAGATAAAGCGCAACTTTCGAGTTATAAAAACAGCAGCTATGGTATCGAGAGTAATATCGGCTTACCCATCAATGAAAATAATTCATTCAGCCTGGGTTTAGGATATGTATATAATAGCCCTTCTGATATGTCACCTCAGCTTGCAATGTGGCGCTATCTTAAATCTTTAGGTAAAAATCTAAACTATACTGATCGTCTTAATTTTAAGACTCACGATTATATGTTCAATACAGGTTGGATTTTTGATAATCTGGATCGTGGATATTTTCCAACATCTGGAATAAAATCTTCCATCACTGGTAAAGTAACTATCCCAGGTTCAAACAATGAATTTTATAAACTTATCTTCGATACTTCTGCTTATTATCCATTAAACGAAAATCGCTCCTGGATCATGTTATTCAGGGGTCGTATCGGATACGGTAGTGGCTTCAGTCATAAAGAAATGCCATTTTATGAAAATTTTTATGCTGGAGGAGCAGGCAGCCTCAGAGGTTTTCAATCAAATAATATAGGCCCTAAAGCTGTATATTATATAGATAATGGCAATAAAATAAAAAATTCTACGGATGCTATTGGAGGAAACGCACTCGCCGTAGGTAGTCTAGAGTTAATTACTCCGACTCCTTTGATTAGTGAAAAATATACGAACTCTGTCCGCACTTCTGTTTTTATTGATTTCGGTACAGTATGGGACACAAATTGGGAAGATACAGAACAAACACGAGCAGCGGGGGTTTCAAATTATAGCAACATGGATAATATTCGTGTTTCAGCTGGCGTCGCTTTGCAATGGATATCACCATTAGGCCCATTAACATTTTCTTATGCTACTCCAATTAAAAAGTATGAAGGCGATCAATCAGAACAGTTTCAATTTAATATCGGCAAAACTTGGTAAATTATTTTTAAAAATATAGGAAATAAATATGAAAAAATTTTTAGTGATACTCAGTATTTTTTTAGGATTATCTCTTACACTGCTTGCTCAAGCTGCAAGTCATATTGCTGTTGTTGACATGCAAACCATTGTTCAAAACTCACCTGAAAAAAAAGAAGCAGATAAAAATTTCGAGATTAAATTTAAAGAACGCGAAACAAAGCTGAAAATAGAAAAAGTTGATTTAGAAGATAAAATAAAGAACTTTGAGAAAAATTCTCCAACAATGAAACAAACGGAACGTAAAAAACTTCAAAAAGAAATTGACGACAAACGTGACATCTTTATAAAAAATATGAAATCATTTCAAAATGATACTTCTAAATTTCAAGCAGAAGAAAGTACAAAAATTTTTCGCAATATTAAAAGTATTGTCAAGTCAGTTGCCTCTAAAAAGGGATATGAAACCGTGATTGACTTTAATACTGTGATTTATAATAAAAATGATAAAAGCGACATCACTAATGATGTTTTAAGAGAAATGCTTAATAAAGCTAAAAAATAAAACCGATGAGACCTCATTTTTTATTATCTGATTTAGCGAATCAATTAAATGCGAAATTGCAAGGGGACGGTAATATGATCATTACCAGTATTGCGCCTTTGCAATCTGCCCAAAAAAATCAAATCACCTTTTTAACCAGCAAACCTTACAAAAAGTACCTTTCTGATTCTCAAGCCGCTGCAATTATACTAACGGAATCTGATTTACCGTTTTGTAATACGTCCGCCTTAGTGGTGAAAGATCCTTATTTGGCCTATGCCCTTTTATCTAAGATAATGGATACTACCCCTGCACCAGCAGAAAATATTGAGCCACAGGCAGTGATTTCGCCGACGGCTCGTTTGGGGAAAAACGTCTGTATCGGAGCAAATACTGTTATTGAATCAGGTGTTGTTTTAGAAGATGGAGTAGTGATTGGTGCAGGCTGCTTTATTGGCAAAAATGTTCATATTGGGTCAGGTACTCGTTTATGGGCGAATGTGTCTATTTATCATGATGTTGAAATTGGAGAAAGATGCTTGGTTCAATCAGGAGCGGTCATTGGTTCGGATGGTTTCGGTTATGCAAACAACAAAGGGAAGTGGGTTAAAATAGCTCAACTTGGCTCAATAAAAATTGGTCACGAAGTAGAAATTGGTGCATCTACCAGTATTGATCGAGGAACACTTGGAGATACTATTATTGGGAATGGTGTTATCATCGACAATCAATGTCAAATTGCACATAACGTGACGATTGGAGACTACACCGCCATTGCTGGTGGTGTTGTGATGGCAGGGAGTCTTAAAATTGGGCGCTATTGCCAAATTGGAGGCGCCAGTGTCATCAATGGCCATATGGAAATTGCAGATAAAGTCGTGATTACCGGCATGGCAATGGTGATGAGGCCCATTACTGAGCCAGGCATTTATTCTTCAGGTATTCCATTACAATCTAATAAGGCTTGGCGCAAAACAGCGGCGTTGGTGATGCAGATTGATAGTATGAATAAACGCCTAAAATCTTTAAAGCGTAAAATAGATAGGCAATCTATAACAGATTAATCAATAAAGGTACATTGAGAGGATTTATCCTACCCTTGTAGTCATAACATAACTCGTTACCGATTGTGGTGGAGTGAATTTCAGACAAAATTAATATGTTTGTTTAATCTTTAATAAAAAATTATGAATTTTAAATTTGCGGCCTGCCTAAAATCTTTTTCATGATCATCTCGGGCTGTGTTGTTGATAATCTCAGTTTCCAGAGAAGGAAGAGTACTTTGACAACTGATACTGATATTTTAGATATTAGAGAAATTTTAGATTTATTGCCGCATCGTTACCCCTTTTTATTGGTAGATCGTGTGATAGATTTAAAAAAAAATAAATCCTTACGTGCCATAAAAAATATTTCTTTTAATGAGCCCTTTTTTCAAGGACATTTTCCCAAAAAACCTATTTTTCCTGGCGTGTTAATCTTAGAAGCCATGGCCCAAGCTACAGGAATTTTAGCCTTTAAAAGCAAAGGTAAATTGCAATCTGGTGAAATTTATTATTTTGCGTGCATTGAGAAGGCCCGCTTTAAACGTCCAGTGCACCCAGGAGATCAGATGATATTAGAAGTCAATTTTCTTAATGAGAGGCTAGGCTGTGCCCGCTTTACTGGTGTTGCTAAAGTGGATGAAGAGCTTGTCTGTGAGGCTACGATGATGTGCGCTCGCAGTCGAGAGGTATAATAAATGATTCAAAAAAAAACTTTTATTCATCCAACCAGTATTGTTGAAAAAGGTGCGATTGTTCATGAGGGCGCTCATATTGGTCCCTTCTGTTATATTGGATCACAGGTAGAAATCGGCTCTGGTACAGAATTAAAATCTCATATTGTGATTAATGGTATAACTAAAATAGGAAAAAACAATGTCATTTATCAATTTTGTTCTATTGGTGAAGTGAATCAAGACTTAAAATATAAAGGTGAATTCACAAGGGTTGAAATTGGTGACTCGAATTTAATTCGAGAAAGTGTATCTATTCATCGGGGCACTGAACAGGGAGAGGGTGTAACCTGTGTTGGCAATCATAATTTATTGATGTTTAACACGCATGTTGCGCACGACTGTCTCATTGGTCACCACTGTATTTTAGCTAATAGTACAACCTTGGGGGGGCACGTTGAAATACACGATCATGCGGTTATTGGTGGCCTTTCGGCTGTGCACCAATTTTGCAAGGTAGGCAGCTATGCAATGTTGGCGGGTTGCTCTGCGGTTGTAAAACACATTCCGCCTTTTATACTGGCTCAAGGTAATCATGCCTCTCTTGTTGGTCCTAACACTGTAGGACTAAAACGCCATTTTTCTGAAGCAAAATACAAAGCCATCCTTAGAGCCTATCAGCTGCTATATAAGCAGGGTAAAAGTTTAGAGGATGCAAAACTCGAACTCGCTAAGTTAGCGGAGTTACATCCTGTCGTTATATTACTTTTGAATTTTTTAAATCAAATCGATCTTAATTCTGATAAAAACCGTGGAATTGTTCGTTAAAATGCAAAATCGTTCATTCACGATTGGATTGGTTGCAGGTGAAGCTTCAGGCGATATTTTAGCAGCAGGATTGATACGAGCACTGAAAGCTCAGTTTCCCAATGTATCTTTTGTCGGGGTTGCTGGCCCCTTAATGCAGGCTGAGGGCTGTGAAGTATGGTATGAAATGGAAAAGCTTTCCGTCATGGGCATACTTGAGGTGTTGCATCACTTACCTCGTTTAATTCATATTCGAAGAGATTTAACTCGTCGTTTTATGATGCTTCGTCCCGATATATTTATTGGTATTGATGCCCCTGATTTTAATATCAGGCTTGAAAAAAAATTAAAACAAAAAGGGATTCGCACTCTTCATTATGTGAGTCCTTCTGTTTGGGCCTGGCGTCAAAATCGTCTCTTTAGTCTTGCTCAAGCGACCGACATGGTATTGGCGCTGTTTCCCTTTGAAAAACAATTTTACGATCGTTTTAATATCCCCTGTTATTTTGTTGGTCATATGATGGCCGATGAAATCCCTTTAATACCAGACAAATCAGCAGCAAGAATGGCTTTGGGAATTGATCAAAACAGCTTATGTTTGGCTTTGCTTCCCGGTAGTCGGCAGGCAGAGTTGGCTTTGCTGGGCGCTGATTTTATTCGCACGGCGATGCTTTTGCATCAACAACTGCCTCAATTAAAAGTGCTGGTGCCGCTTTCCAACAATCAACGGCGAAAACAGTTTGAACGTATTCAAGCGAAAATAGCTCCCCACTTTTCTATGCATCTTTTTAATGGCCAAGCCAGGTTAGTGCTAGAGGCCAGTAATGCAGCGCTATTGGCATCAGGGACAGTTACTCTGGAATCAATGTTGGCAAAATGCCCTATGGTTGTCAGTTACCGCTTAAAATATTTGACCTATTGGATTGCAAAACTGCTTGTCAAAACTCCTTATTTTTCACTACCCAATTTATTGGTGGGAGAAAGATTAGTGCCAGAATTATTACAAAAAAACTGTGATCCTCAAAAATTAAGCAATGAATTACTACCTTTACTGAAGGGAGGGAAAAACGTCCAAATGTTAAAAGAACGTTTTTTAGTTTTACATCAAAGTCTCCGTTGTGGAGCAAATCAAAAAGCGGCGCAAGCTGTTCTGGCTCTCATCAAATGATGACATCTGATTTTATTTATCCTGAAGCTCAATCGATTGCAGGTGTCGATGAAGTAGGCAGGGGTCCATTGGCGGGACCGGTTGTCACTGCAGCGGTCATCCTGGATCCTAAAAATCCGATTATCGGTTTGGCTGATTCAAAAACATTGAGTAAAAAAAAGCGGATGGCATTATATGAAGAGATCACGCACAAAGCTTTGGCTTGGAGTCTGGGTCGTGCTGAGTCAAAAGAAATTGATGAAATCAATATTTTTCATGCCACCTTACTGGCCATGCAAAGGGCAGTCAACGCTCTTGGCATCAAAACTGATCATGTATTAATTGATGGTCATATTTGCCCGATTTTGTCCATACCGTCATCCTCTATCGTTAAGGGAGACAGCAAGGTTCCAGAGATCAGCGCGGCTTCTATTTTAGCCAAAGTGACACGTGATAGAGAAATGGAGGCCTTAGATAAGGTGTTTCCTGGTTATGGATTTGCTCAACATAAAGGTTATCCCACGGCTTTTCATTTAGAAAAATTGGCGCTTCTTGGTCCAACAGAACAACATAGACGAAGTTTTCGTCCGGTCAGGCGTGCTCTTATTTCATTAACAGGTTAATAAAGCAAACATCGACTTCTTTTCAAATAAATTGATTCCATTCTTGAATTTATGCATACCGGCAAGTATAGTGGTGCGCTATTTTCAGCCACCCATCAACAAAGTTCCTTGCCTCTATGAACAGCGGTTGGTTTTTTAGCAAGAGGCTTAATAATCCAAAAGGGGCAACACCATGCGTCATTACGAAATTGTATTTATGGTTCATCCGGATCAAAGTGATCAAGTGCCCGGAATGATACAACGTTATAGTACAGTGATCACTCAATCAGGGGGGCAGATTCATCGTATTGAAGACTGGGGCCGGCGACAGTTAGCCTATGCGATTAATAAATTACATAAAGCACACTATGTTTTATTAAACGTTGAAGCCCCTCAAAACGCCATCAATGAATTGGAAACCAATTTTCGTTTCAATGATGCAGTGATGCGTAATCTTATAAAACGTATGAACCATGCGGTGACTGAAGAATCGCCTATCATAAAAATGAAAGACGAACGTCGTGAAGTCGTTGAGTTAACAACATCAGGATCTGAGGACAACCAAAAGGATCACCATAAAGAGGATCTTGATAAGAAAACAGATGAATTTTCTGAAGAAAATTGACCTTGTTGACGACAAACAAGTGGCTCTTGTCTGGTACTGTATGTAAAGCTCCGATACAAAAAGTCAGCCCTTCTGGCATTCCTCATTGTCAGTTTTTGCTTGAGCATCGTTCTCAACAAAAGGAAGCGGGATTATACCGACAAACATGGTGTCGTATTCCTGTTGTGGCGAGTGGTCATGAGTTAAAAAAACACACTCAGAACATCAGGTTTGGTACTCAACTAACTATAGAAGGCTTTGTCAGCTGCCATCAAATCCGTGATAAATTGGTGCTGCATGCTGAAAAAATAAAGTTCATAAATTTTGGAGAATAGCCTCATGGCACGTTATTTTCGCCGCAGAAAATTCTGTCGTTTTACCGCAGAAGGCGTAAAGCAAATTGATTATAAAGATATTATCATGTTGAAAAATTACATCACTGAAAGTGGCAAAATTGTTCCCAGTCGTATCACAGGTACTTGCTCTAAATATCAGCGCCAGCTTGCACAAGCCATCAAGGTTGCACGTTACCTATCTTTGTTGCCTTATACTGATGAACATGTGCGACGTGAAAGTTGCACCACAGAAGTCCCTTGAAAAAGGGTAAGGTTGATCCGAAACCTTATTGCCACTTACTCGGTGCAAGAGGAGTAATTCTCTTGTGCTAAGCGAGAATGAAAGCCTAACTAAAGTATTAAGCTGAATAAGAAATAGGGGCAAGGCAAAACTGAAATGGGTTGAATAAAGTGAATCTCCGTTATTAAAATGTCGTAAGCAAGTAAAACACGAAATCAGATGTGACGTGTTATGGGGAAGTTTAACGACAGTTAGAAACGGGTAAAGAAGAGTGTTCGTTCTTTACGACGGATCCCGTTCCCCGGCATAGAGGAGGCAGCCCACTCAATGTATCTTCATGGTGTGAAACACGGTAACCCCATTAATCTTTTAGTGTTGATGTAAATACTAAGAGACAGTGGGCATAAGACGTTCCAAAAAGCGAAGGCAATCAGCCGAAAGGCAACTGGAAATCATAACAGGATTGATAGAGGTAATTACTTTACTCTGAAAAGAGGCTGACGTGGAACGGGTGACTTACCCATATAATCCTTTACCAAGGTTATGAATTGATTTAGAAGAGTTAGATGCCTATGGCAAACGTAATAAATCAAAACTATGAACAACAACTGGAATGGCATGCTATTAACTGGCGTGTTGTGACAGCCATGATTAATAATCTAAGGCAAAGAATATATAGGGCTTCAGCAACAGGTGACTTAAAGAAAGTCAGAAATCTGCAAAAACTCATGATGAAATCAAGAGCTAACCATCTTCTGGCTATCAGGAAAGCCACTCAGGTCAATCGGGGAAAACACACGGCTGGAGTAGATAATCAGGTAATTAATGACCATAAAGGACGAGAACATCTTTATAAGTTATTAAGCCAAACAACTTCAGAAAAGGTTTATCCAGTAAAACGAGTTTACATAGCAAAAAAGAATGGAAAAAAACGCCCTCTTGGGATCCCAACCATTCTCGACCGCTGTAGACAAGCGATAGTTAAATCGGCGCTGGAACCTTATTGGGAAGCAAAATTTGAACCAGTCAGCTACGGATTTAGACCGGGGCGAAGTGCCCATGACGCAATACAAAAAATTTTCTGTATTGCCAGAGCACGAGGGACACGGCACTGGGTACTAGATGCAGATATTAAAGGCGCATTTGACAACATTGACCATAATTTTCTCATAAAAAAAATCGGGGGATTCCCCGAAAGAAACATGATTAAACAATGGTTACAAGCCGGTGTGCTGGAACATGGCAACTATATACCCAATGTTGCAGGTACTCCGCAAGGCGGGATTATCAGTCCACTACTGGCCAATATTGCACTCCACGGAATGGAGACCTTACTGGGTATTCAATACTGGAAAAACGGCACGCCAAAACAAGGGCAACCTTATGCAGTAGTTCGTTATGCGGATGATTTTGTCGTATTCGGTAAATCCCGTGAAGAGTGCGAAACTGCCAAAATAAAGTTGCAAATTTGGTTAGCTCAGAGAGGGTTAGCTCTTTCTGAAGAAAAAACCAGTATCAAACACTTGAAGGAAGGATTCGACTTCCTGGGATTTAATATACGACATTATGACAATCGCCACAGAAAACGGGGATATATATTGTTAACGAAGCCCTCAAAGGAGTCGATGAAAAGGTACAAACAGCAAATGAGAATGACCTGGAAAGGTATTATCGGTATGCCGACACAAGAAGGAATAAGACAACTGAATGCCAAGATAATAGGATGGTGTAATTACTATCGTATTGGTGCTTCAAAAAGAACATTCAGTGCATTAGACCAATGGATGTGGATCCGCCAACGTAGATATTTGTATCGACGTCATCCCAATAAACACTGGTGGTGGCGAAGAAAACACTACTTAGGCAAGATACCAGGTAGAGAAGACTATTCAGTATTTATGGATAAATCAACCGGTGGATTTCTTTGGAAGCATGCATGGACAAAAATACAGCGTCATTGGCTAGTTCCAAAAAATGCTTCCCCCGACAATCCGGAATTGCGTGACTATTGGCGTAATAGGCAGGCACGTAAACAGCCTTTTATTTACGGTGTCAAAGTTAACCTCTATAAGCGACAGAAAGGTTATTGTCCTCTCTGTGATCAAGAGTTGGACAATGGTGAACAATTGCATGTTCATCATATTCAGCCTAAAGCTGAAGGGGGTGACAACAAGCTGGCTAATCTAAGATTGTTACATGCTAATTGCCACAGACAATTACATAGCAAAAAAGGAAAAATGTTGAAGTGAGTAAGTTGCGTGAGCCGTATGCGGGGTAACTCGCACGTACGGTTCTTGAGGGAGTGGGCACTTGCGGCCTGCTTACCTAATCAGAGCAGACCAGAAAAGCTAATGGCCTTTCGTTTGATGCGTTATGCGGTGGCCGCCATGCAGCGCCATTTAGAGCAAGGTAACGACACATTGCCGGTAGTCATCCCCCTCCTGTTTTACCATGGCACAACGTCGCACTATCCTTATAGCACTAAATGGTTAGACTGTTTCTGTGAGCCAGAATTGGCAGCTACGGTATATCAGCAAGCATTCCCGCTGGTTGATATTACCACGATACCGGATGAGGAGATCCTGACACACCGCCGAGTAGCACTCCTGCAACTGGTACAAAAGCACATCCGAACGCGAGATATGTTGGAACTTGCCGTAGAATTAGCTAATCTAATAGAAAGATGGCAGTATTCTAAAGAACAATGCAAGAGTTTATTATATTATATAGCTCAGGTAGGAAATACGATTGACGGCGAGGGATTTATCCGAACCCTTGCGGAAAAGGCACCGACTTACCGGGAGGATTTTATGACGATTGCAGAACAGTTAGAAGCTAAGGGTGAAGCCAGAGGTGAGGCTAGAGGCTATCAGCTAGGCCGACAGGATGGCGTTAAAGAAGCTACTCGCCAACTGGCAAGACAGCTTCTATCTGATGGTGTAGCACGAGAAAATATTAAACGCTATACCTATCTTTCAGATAGTGAACTAGATAAACTATTAGCTTAATATAACTCCCATCTCCAGATAATTACCCGAAGATGGGGATATGTTAACCAGCTGTTTTTTTTGTAAATACATTTATCTCTTCTTGAGGTAAAGCTGTATTTCCCTCAATTTTGAATAAAATCTCTCTGAACTGCTCCTCGCCCATAGATTCTAGTCGCAGGGCTGCCCGCTTTTTCTTTTCTGGTAAATTCAAAAGTGATTGATTACCTGGGTCTAGTAACTCCAGCAAAAGCATAGATCCTCTTCGAGAAAGCACCTTGGCAAGTTGGTTTAGTTCATCATTATCAAGGTTTTCTATGCAACTTATTATTAGTTGCATATTAGGTTTTTGTGATGATATCTGGTCAACGACCTCTTCTGTTTGTCTTGATAGCTTGCCGTCTTTTTTTACTTTATCTGCTTTAATTTCTGGAAGATCTAGCGCAATTTGGCCGTATTCTACGGCTGTAGAGTTAGTCATTAGCCATAGCGTATATTTACTAAATTTTGGATGATTTGTTACTTTATCTAAAATAACCAAACCTACACCTCTTATACCTGACTCATAGTTTTTGATTGTCCCTAATCCAATGCCAAGTACATGAGCAAATTCAATTTGTGTCATACCCTCATTCAGTCTTACTGCTTTAAGTTTTTTACCGTGATCTATTGAAAAGGTATTCATTAGAAGTCTATTCTCTACTATAAGTCACTTATAAGTGACTTCTGGGTTCAGGGTTAACTATCGAATCAAGTAAGCCCTCTATAAAGATGATTAAAAATCCACGTGAAACTAGATAATTTTCAACAAATGCCACCATCAAGAAGAATACCAGATTTTATTCTTTAAGTGACTTAGAGCGACCTAGAAGCACTTTGAAGTAGATGGGGATCGGATGATTAAGAATGACTACGAAGTTAAATATCCGCTTGAAGCAGCTGCGACGCGTGTTGGTGAACGCTGGGTAGTCATCTCAGAATTCAACCGCATAGTACGAGAAGCCTACTTTAACCGTCCTGCAGAAGAGCGAGACGCTTGGCTTAAATGGCTTGGATTGTAAACCAGGCAAGAACTTTGAACACAAGTTCATAAACAAATTGAACTGGCGTACACCGATAAGGTGTGCAGGTAATTATTTTAACATAGTCGAACGGCGCGACTTTAAACCCTGCGTCGGGTGCTCGGCGGGCTAAGGATGGGCGGCAATGATGCACAATAAAATATTTATAACCAATGCACTTCGTACAGAGGTGCATTCATTACAAATGTTTTATACACCAATTCAAAGGTTCAATGATGGAAACATGAACAAAAAACCCGATATTTAATGCTGTAGATGAATTAACGGTAAAAGAAAAAGAAATCTGTATCGAAGATGCAAAAGATTTGTATGAATCTTTGTGTGACGGTGATGTTGCCAGGTGGCTTACTCAAAAAACCGCAGGCTGTCGATATCGAGCATGGAAATTGGCATTAGAAAAATACCCCCATCTTGCATTATTGCCATTCGACTTGGTGAATATGGCGGCCCAATACGAATATGTCATGCGAAATGAAGACATCAGCTACAAAGTAGCTGAATAAGGCATGTAACCCAGGATTAACAACCGCTATCGCCGAAGAAGGAAGCAGTATGGACATTCAAACTGAAAATGAAATTCTTCGCGCGATGAAACACTTAACAATCGAGGAAGTAGAGGCATGTATACCAGAGGGGGAATACTTATACGAGCGCTTGACTAATCCCTATATTGCTCAACTATTTTCTGGTTCAAAGTCAGGTGAAAAATATGATGCTTTACTGCTGGCACTGGAAACGACTGATAGCTTTAATGACGCGCTCTATGACGTTATGCAGACAGCGGCGCAAATTCTGTATCTGATGCGATGCCAGGATGCTGACAACGAGGGGCCAGAGTGATGATTTGGCATGACGTCGCGCAAAATACCGAGGTGTGGAACGAATTGAGAAGCGGAAAAGTGACGGCGTCTCAATTTGGCTGTGTTATGGCAAATAGGTGAAAAGCGTTTGGTGAACCGGCAAAGCGATATGCACTACAAATTGCCCTTGAGATTATCAAAGGTAAAAAATCCGAATTCAGTTTCACTAATGAGCACCTGCAGCGCGGTCATGAACAAGAGCCGATGGCTAGAATGCTCTATGAGATTGAGAGGAATGTTGATGTCACCCATTGCGAATTTTTCGACCTCGGTGATTATGGCGATAGTCCAGACGGCCTTGTAGAACGCGATGGTGTGATAGAAATCAAGTCAGTGACTGGCCCCCCCCGTGCATTTTGCTACTTTGCAACGTGGCTCTTTTGACCCGTCCTACAAATGGCAACTTATCGGACATCTTGACTGTACGGGTAGGAATTGGGTTGATTTTGTCAGCTATTGCAGCGACTTTCCTGAGCATCGGCAATTAATCTCGCATAGGTTGTATCGCAAAGATTACGAAGAAGAGACTAATCAACTTCGAGCAAGAAGAAAAGTGTTTCTTAACCTAGTTGCCACTACCTGTGATGTCATAGAAAAAAGTTGATTGACATCATCAATCATAAGCGAGACAACATAATGACAATAAACACCGTGATATTCTCCGGCAATCTTGGCGGCGACTGTACGACTCGTAGCACCGCAAACGGTAAACTGATTGCCACATTCTCTTTACCTGTCAAGCAAGGATACGGTGAGCATGAGAAAATCTCTTGGGTGCAGTGTCGGATGTTTGGTGTCAAAGCTGAAAAGTTGCCCATTTATCTGACTAGAGGAACCAAAGTGACCGTGATTGGGCAATTTTTGCTCGAAAGCTGGACTGGCAAAGACGGCATAGAAAAAACAACCGCTGTTGTTCTAGTTAACGAGATGGATTTTTCCAGTAAGCAGGAAAATAAACTTCAGCAAAATCAACCGTTAGCAAGTCAAACAGAAAGTGCGACATCACATCAATTGGACGATGACATCCCTTTTTGAGGGTTAATTTAGAGGACAAGTTTGAGAATAGCTGTAAGCGCACCTACTGCGAGTATTAACATACCACCTAATCTGACTGTTAATTGTAACCCCAGTTTGTCAAACCGATTTTCCATGTCCTTACGAACTTCTGCAATCTCAGCAGATAAATCCTTACGCATGTCTTCTAAATCGCGTTTTACCTCAGCGATATCGGTCTTCGTCGCTACATCCGCCACTTCGTGTGACTTGCGAACAGCGATAGAAATCGCTCTGGCCTGCTCTTTCGGCAACCCTGCGTTTTCAAGGGTTTCGACGAATTCTTGAGTATCAAATGCAACCTGGCCCATTGTTGCATCTCCTTTTTAAGTCGAGTTTAAACGCTTCAGGGTCAACAAGCAAAATTGTACCCCGTCAACACCTTTCAACAAAATTCATTTAATTTCTTTGCAATTCAACCTGCATCATACCTGGCTCACTATATGCTCACTTAGCTTTTATTCGTGCTTTACTGAAAATAGCTACAAATGAATGGAGATGGTTGAAAAATGCACCATATATAAAAGCGTTACCCCCTAGACAATCTAGAATTCAGTGGCTTACAAAAGAGCAAGCTCATGCCTTAATTGATAATGCAGCTGATTATCTCAAGCCAGTAATAACATTTGCTCTGGCTACTGGTTTGCGAAGATCCAACATTCTGGAATTAGAATGGTCACAGGTTGCTTTGGTTCGTAAGGTAGCTTGGATTAACCCTGACCAGTCAAAAAATTTTCGAGCAATTGGCGTTTCGCTCAATGATACAGCTTGTCAAATTATTCATGCTCAGATAGGTAGACATAGGCAGTATGTTTTTGTCAGAGAGCGAAAATTAAACGGCGTGATTGATATGATACCAATGAGAACTGATGCTAACAAAGCATTTAAGTCTGCCATGATGAAAGCAGGGATCGAAGGATTTCGATTTCATGATCTGAGGCATACTTGGGCAAGTTGGTTAATCCAGTCTGGTGTCCCTCTATCAGCATTGCAAGAAATGGGAGGATGGGAAAGCATACAAATGGTGAAAAGGTATGCTCATTTATCCCCTGCACACTTGCAAAAACACGCTAAAAACATTGATGGGATACTCGGGTTTGATGTCACTAATATGACACTTAAGAAAGTTACATAAGATGTAATCAACTGTAACTCATTGTTTTAATTGGTGGGTCGTGCTGGATTCGAACCAGCGACCAATTGATTAAAAGTCAACTGCTCTACCGACTGAGCTAACGACCCAAATAATTTAAGAAGTGGTGGGCGATACCAGATTCGAACTGATGACCCCCTCCTTGTAAGGGAGATGCTCTACCAGCTGAGCTAATCGCCCACTTTTTTGAGATAAAAATCGCAATTGAACATATTACAAAGGGATACTGCAGGCTTCTGAAGAATCAGATCAAGAACGCTGAATCTAACTTGCTCTAACGAAACACAAGAGTATATTTTCAGTAGATGAGATTGATACAATACTAGTATGCAAAGCACTGAGAAACCAAAACTCGCCTTTAGAGTCACTTTTTTAATATGTTTACTAAATCGATTCTGTGCCGCATTATATGTATACTTCTAAATGAGTCAACGCTTTTTCAAAAACCCGCCCTCAAACTCAACTCAATATTTCAAAGGTTAAGCTCGGTATTCAGCAGAGAAAGCACGATAAAGTGGTTCACCTTGCTGAAAGTTGGTCATTCATAAATGTGCTGATTTAGGTTGTTGGCTTACCAATGTTAGAGGTGTTTTTCAAAAAAAGGTCGAGCATCTGTCGCTTCCGATAAATTACGCTTTTCAATAATTTTATTTGCATAATAAGCCGAATAACGTCCACAATCATTACCATTAAATACGGATTGGTGACCATGATATTCGGTATTGATGGCAAAATTTTTTGTTAAACTGAGATTTTTATCTGCCAATAACTGTTTTTTTAAATGTTTTGCGCCACGATAAACCGTATCAAGTAAGCCACCTTTAGAATCATGGATTTTGGCCGATTGACACTTACCTTCCTGCATATCGACTTCAAGTAAGACAAAATGTCCTCTTTTTTCACTAAACCCAAATTTATTGCTTTGCGCAACAGGAATTAAGATTTTGACTTCATCATTGGGATAGGTATTTTTGATTTCACTGAGCATTTGTGCAGCATTGCGACCCCCTGATAAGACATGTTGCTGAGTGTCAGGGTTACTCAAATCATGGCATGGCGCAGAGACAATATAGATAACACCCTCTATTTGTTTGCTCCGGTAGCCAACTTGGTTAGTTCCACCATATTCAAAGTGACCTTTATGTACCCATCCATTTTCTGGGCTGAAAATATCATTCAAAGCAGAATTTAATTTTGAGCAACTCAATTTCTCACCGAAAGTTCCGGTTAAATAGTTAAGTAAATTACGTACCCATGAACAAAAACCAGACTCTTGAGGGGAAGGCGGTTGCCTACACCCAGTTGAGATGCTGGATTCAGTCGCTGACAAATCGCTCCAATCATTCATTGAAGGCATCTGTGTCGAACAGTGTGAAGTATTTATTGTCATAATTGTATGAATCTCTTAATTATAAAAAAACAATAATTTGATTGTTGTGCTATTTCAAAATATCAATGATTTTCTATTATTATCTGAAAAAAGTTTAAGTTCTGACATGATTTTCTCAGAAAAAGTGATTTATTGTTATCAGTATAAAACCTTATTATTTATATAGATTATATTTATGACACCGTTAAAAAAGACATTTTTCCGAAATCCGTAAAAGGAGGTTCGAGAACAACCCATTGTCGCGCCATATTTTAAAGCGCATGCCAATCGTACGTTAATGAACATAAAAATCAGGCACCATCACACCAGCCGGTTCTAAAAGCAGCTGATTTACAGAACAATCAACACATTAAATGCATGGTCTACAGTCATCGCACCCCATCGATTTTGAAAGAGATCTATTGAGTGTAAAAGTGTTTGCTCCTCAATTTTTTTGAAATACTTATTTCATACATTTTTATATTGCTAAAAATAAATTCATTGAGTGTACAAACTCATCTTTTATTTCAAATAAAATAAATTAAATTAATTGTTTTTTATATAACAAAAATCATTTTAAAAAATGAATTGGTTTTTTCAAATTCTACTTGAAATAAAAAATATTTATAATATAGTTTTCGATTATTAAAATATAAAAAATGGAGACGTGTGTTTTATATTTTAATTATTTCAATTAATCTATTTATTTATTAAATCATATTACAGGATCGAATGTGAAAAAATTAACGATGTTTTGCTTTGCATTAAATATTTTATTAAATACCACTTTTGTTCAAGCAACCGCTCTTCGAACTCAGGCTAAAGAACAAAAAATTACATTCAAGGCAAGTATTAAACCTGTGCTGGATATGAAAATAGCACGCGCCGGTTCATCTGCATTAATAGAAAATCTCAGTTTAACACCCAGCCTGGAAACTCCTCTTCTTTATGAAACTTCTCAAGCAGCCACCATATCCACCTTGGGTTACGATTCTGGCCATAGATTTAAAATTTCTCTTTCTAAAGAGTTAGTTTTAGAATTAACTAAAAAGGGACAAAAGGATGAAATTAGAGATGCGCGGGTTTTATTTAAAGGTCAAGATCTCACTGTAAATAATCCTATCGAATTCACACCTGATAATAATAAAATTGAAGGTTTATTAAAGATAATAGCTAAAGTCACTGAAAATCAAAAAGTAGGGGTTTATTCAGGTGAGTTGATCTTAAAAGTTGAAGAAGTGGCTTAATGATGTAAATCATTCTTATCTTGATTTTTATTTCATTAAATTTATATTACTACATTTTTTATCATTAAAAAAGCATCTAATATATAAAAGCAGGCGTTGGTATTGTCTGCTTTTTCAGTCATTATTTTTGAAAGCGAGTTATTCTGGAAATAAAAAAGGATGAATTCCTATAATAAAAAAAACAGGGAGAAGAATAAAAAAATTTTATATATTAAAAAAGCACTTTATATTTTTTTATTATTTATATTTTCGGAGCACACAAAATCAGAGATTAAAATTGAATATTTAGTCCCTAAAGGGTTTTCGCCTTTTGAACAAGAAATGAATATGGAATTTTTAGGCATTTTGAATGCCGAGATTTTGCCCGGTAAATTTTATTTTTCAAAAGCATCGCAAAAACTGATTTTTGATAAAAAACAATTTCAAGAAAATGGATTAAACGATTCAACCATCAAAATTTTAGAAAAGGTTCTATTTCAACTGCCCTATCACAAATGCGCTCATGGCTGTGAGACTCTATTGATGGGATATCGAGTCATCTTCGATAAATTGAATCAATCTTTAAGCATCACTCACCATCAAAAGACGGTGATGCCTGAAACAACTTGGGGGCTGGTGCATAACCAGTCGTTTGATATCAGTGCGGCCAGTAATCATTACCGGGCTCTTTCCGCTGAAGGCCAAGGATATTTTGGCTTGCCAGGCCAATCTTTTGGTTATATCAACTGGTTTTATCATCAATGGCACAGAAAAAACCATGCCGATAGCCATCAAGGTTTTGGGAGCTGGTATTTACAAAAAAATTTTCCGAAAACGTATTTACGTTTCGGGCAAAAAAATAATTTAGATGCCTCCGCTGGAAGTATTCAGACCCTTACCAATCCTTGGTTAGATCAATTTATGACTTTTGGAAGCCAGCATTATTTATCACACCAGATCGATTCAGAAGACTCTTTGGTTCTTTATGCCAGCAGCCCAGGGCATTATGAGATTTATAGGGATAATCGCTTGATTAGGCAAATTCCGGCGCAGATAGGCCGAAATAGCATTAGTTACAATCAATTGCCGTCAGGTTATTACAGTGCAGATGTTCGTTTGGTTGATAATACGGGGCGAGAAATCACTAAAGAGAAGGTGACCATCAGTAACATTGATTATCAGGCTGCAAAAGGCTGGTTTGTGACGCTTGGCAAAACAAAAAAATTTAGTGCAATTAAGCCTAAGTCAACCGAAATTTGGGTTTCAATTCAATGGAACCGTATTGGGAGATGATCACCACCAATGGGGTGCGGAAGGCAATATATCGCGTTCTACCCAGATGAACGGAATAAAGATCAACACCACATTAGGTGTTATGGGAGGAGAAAAAGGTTTTGGGCATTATACACGTCTGAATGTGGGTAACAGCGTCATCGGTTATATCAGCCTCTCTTATTATCAACATCCCTATATTTCCGTTTATGCGCCAAGGCAACAGAGCCAATATCTGTCATACAGCCGGCATTTGGGTGATGTACAAATCACCTATCATTGGCAAGGTTCAAGCAGACAGAGCCAGCATCAAATACAGAGTTATTGGCAATGGAATTGCCAAAAATTTAATATGAGTCTTGCTGTAGATGTTGAAAAATCTCGTTCCAATAAAAGATCAGCAGGACAGGCAGACAATCATATAAGCTTATTTATCAATACTGTTCTGACGTTGACTCAAAGTCATGCCAATATTGATATCGGCTATCGAGATCGAGAATGGATGTTGAGTGCTCACTATCAAAAGGAAATTGAGCATGCGTATGGAAAAAGTACCTTTGGGATCACAGGCACTCAGCTTGGAAAAAGACCGAATTTTTCCGGCTATGTCCAGCATCATGGTACTCGAGGCAACTCATCGCTCAGCGCGGGGATAGATGACAAAATATATCATGCTCGCTTTCATTATGACGGCATGTTTGCAATGAATCAGAGCGGCATCGCGTTTGGACAAAGAAGCACCAGTGGCGTTGCGCTCTTGGTTAAAGCCCCCTCTGTGCCAGACACACCTTATCGCTTAAAGGTCGAGGGTTCGCCTATTTGGGGAGGTCATCTTTATGCCATTCCCATCTCAAAATATCGAGACGCGCTCTTTGCTCGTGCACAAAATGAGAATACGGATATGGATATGGATATTCAATTACCTGTTCGTATTACGCGTGCTCATCCTGGTCAAGTTTTTTCAGCTGAAGCAAAGGTCAGATTAAGCTTGCTGTACAACGGTTTTTTGATCGATGAACAAAAAAAACCGATCAGCGGTACAATTAAAGAAACAGGAGATCTGGTTTATCCAAATGGGTTATTTTCTATTCACTCTGATGTATTTCTAAAAGATCTTCAGGTTCAAAGTCATGAATTTGATTATTTGTGTGATCTCAAAACTCATACAGAACATTATTACCAATGTCAGAAAACGACGAATCATAAGGAAAATTTATGAATATAAAATGGAAGCCGCTTATTTTTTTATCCTGTTTTATAAATGCTCATTCAAACGCACAATTGATAGCCATTCCGAGTAGAATCAACCTAGAAGCCTTAGAGAAAGGTCAAACCGTTAAAGTCTTTAATAAAGGTGATGCCTCACTTTATTTAGAAGCAAAACTGTATCGTGTAGAAAACCCGGGCCATACCCCTGAATCACAAACCCTTATCGGGGAAATACCCCATCCTCAAATGATGTTTAATCCTGCTCGCATGAGTTTGGGGCCCAAACAAGAGCGTGATATTCATTTGATCCCTTTAAAATCGCCAGAGCAAGAGACGCTATATCGACTTTATATTACTCCTGTGACACAAACTAGGATCACAGGCACCAGAGATGAAAAAAAAGAGATGGCATTGACTGTCGGGATTGCTTATGGCGTTTTAATCCATTATTTGCCTGAAAAATCACTACAGAAAAGAGGATGGGAATATCAATGCCTAAAAGGGAAAGGGATTCAATTGACCACAACCGGAACAGTACAAAGCCCATTTCGTCATTTAAAGTCTCATCATAAAGAGCATATTTCTGAGACACAAAACGTTTATCCAGGAACCCCGGTTACTTTGCCTCGGATTAAAAAATTGACAGGGAAAGTTTTTAATGAAGATGTTCAAATTGACTGCTCTTAAGTATCAATATCAAAGATTATTTTTTTTGATGACATTTTCTATCAATAGTGCAGCAGTAATAGAGTTACAACCTCATATTTTAGAAATAAAAAACGAGCAGAGTTTTTTTGAAGTCATTAATAAAAGCCCTCATGTCGAATATGTTTTGGTGGAACTTTATTATTTAAATAATCCAGGTGTATTAGAAGAATCTCTAACGCCAATAGGTTTAATAAATTCGCCTTTATTATATGCGGCGCCCTTAAAATTCACTTTAGGTCCGCAACAGGTTGGCAAAATTTATTTAAAAACATTAAAAGCACCAGAAAAAGAACAGCTTTATCGATTAGCTGTAATACCAAAAACCTCTATGAAATTGCGTAGTTCGGAAATGAATGCGGTACTCAGTGTGAAACTGAGTTATATGGGATTAATTCGGCATTTACCAAAAAAAATCAAGCCTGATTGGAAGCATCGTTGTACGACAAATGGCGTAGAATTAAAAAACACAGGTAATATTCGACTCAGTTGGACTGATATTCAAAATGGAAATCAAAAAGTCAGACTGAATAATATTCATTTATATCCTGATCAAATTCATTTCATATCAGCGAGCGATCAAAAAAATATTTCACTGAAAGGGAAAGTCAATCATGAAAATTTTTATTTATTTTGCAAAAATAAGGATTCACTTTAGTTTTATTTTTTTGATTTTATTTTTTTCTCAAACCTTGGCAATCGAAACTGTAGAATTAGGTGAAGTTCATTTATCATTACAGGTCACCACAAGCCCGAAAATTTTTATAAAAAAATTAAACAACCTTGTCAGTACTGATTTAGAACTTAAAAATCATCCTCAGAACATATTCGAATATCAAATCACAGAGCCTTTTTTAGTTAAATTGACAAACAGCTCTGAGTATCAATTAAAACTTAAAACACCTTTAATTTTGGAAAAGCAAATAATATCTGGTTCTTCATCTGCTCAAGATTTTCTTAAAGCTGAAGTTCGATGGGGGAAAAAAAGAGATCATTTAAAAACACTTACTCAAGATCCTTTATTTTTTAAACAAGAAAATTCGTTGAATAATATTTCTGAAGAAACTTATTTTTTAAATATATCAACACAAGCAAATAAATCGATTTATGGAAAATATCAAGGGTCATTAATATTAATTTTTGAGCCCATGGCATAATAATAAAAATGAGAGTAAAAATGAAAATCAAAAAATTATTTTGGTTAGGATTGATTTTTTCGTCTATAACTCAAGCACAAGAAGACTTTTCTTTTTTTCCTTTAAGTCAACACTATTCTTCTTGTCAAATGAGATTATTGGCCGATCAAAGTATTCAAATTTCTTTTTCTGTCAATTTTAAAAAAAATTTATTTGATTTAAAAAATATCGACACCCATCGTTTTATGAAGATATCTCCTTCTAAATTGTCGCTTTATCTTTTTTTTTATCATCTTGATGGAAGCCCTGATCATCATATTAATCTCAGTGGGATACAAAATATTTCTTTTAATGGAATGACAGAGTTTTATATAACGCCGTATATTAATAATATGTATCAAGTGATATTGAAAAAAAATCCGGAATTTTCAAGTGAACAATATCATGTTCAATTGACTTTATTACCCAATACTTTAAAAAGACTCTCCGTAGGAATTGCAATCGGTGCGATATTGAAAGATTCGCACCAAAAAAAATGGCATTTAATCGATCATCAAGGGATTTCTTTTGGTGCATCAGGTCAATCTTGCGAACCTTTTTATCCTAAAAATCCACAGGTCCCTGTTCCTTTAAAAATAGATCCTAAATTTAAATTAAGTTCCACTTTATGGAAATTAAAAAAAGTGAATCTCGATAAGCTGAGAGAAAAAACCGATTCAGGTACCGGGCTCAAAGCTGAATTCATGAATACGACTCAAAATAAATTTTGCGTAAATTATGTGTCTTTAGGAACGGTGGCGAGAAAATATAGGGTGAGCGCTCGAAACCAAAATGGCTTGGATATAACTGGGCAGTTTTTTCAGTTAAAAGAGGAGAAAGAAAATCAATTGATTCATTATAAAATGGATTTTTATCATGAAGGCCCCACAAAAAATGATTTCTCGTTACCTAACGGTCATCAACAGATTCATTTAAAAAAGAATGACGAAAATCCTATCACCCAAATGTGCTGGGCTCCCGATATCACTTTGTTTAGTAGCGAGAGTACCGATCAAGGAAATTACTCGGATGTGCTACATTTTGTTATTACGCCTTATCTTGAAGAATAAGGAGTTTTGAAGAGGAGTCAACAGAGCAGATTCCCATGAATGGAGGTACAATCATCGATGAAAATATATGTCGGCATTTTAATTACCTCCGTATCAAATGATAAGTATGGAGTGCATCATGTTTGGGAGCTAATAAAAAACCAAAATTCTTATTATATATTTGAAATATATTGATATTTAATTATTTCCGATTAAAAATAGGATTAAACTGTTTACTTTAAATGTATTCATATCCATGTAATACTATCGAATATGAATAAATTCATCAGAGTAGGTGACGCCTACGAAAGCAGTCTGTGTGTCACTCAATAGTATATAGACACTCGCAGAATGGTGATGAATATCATCAGCCATTTTTTATTAATAAAGTTAGAACTATTTCCTTTATTAATAAATTTCATGGGCCTTAATCATAAAAAGGGGAAAGATATGTCATTGGAAGCTTTGGACCAATTGCAAGAAAAAGTTCAGAAAATGCTTGAAGCAAATGCCTTGTTACAAATGGAAATAGAAGAATTTAAAGAAAAGAATATTGTCTTAGAAGAAAAAATAAATGCTATTTCAGCTCAACAAAAAGATTTAGTAGATCAAAATAATGAGCTAAAACAAGAAAAAACCGTTTGGCAAAATCGTTTGAATTCGCTTTTAGGTAAGATGGATGATATTTAATCATTTGTATCTATAGAAAAAGTAGATCGCCGCTGATTCAGCGATATGATAGATATCTGCAAATCTTTTCAATTTAATATCGAAATAAAAAAAACTTTTTTTGAGATCTTCTTCACAAAATAAAAGAAAATATCTAAAACCTTCACTAAAAAATGGACTAATAGGTTTAGTCGTATAAAACTACATCAAAAAGAAGAAGACATTCTTTATATATCTAGATAAAAACTGAGCAAAAAATGAGAATTAACGACAAAGCCCATATTCGATGGGCCTGCAGACGCGGTATTCTCGAGTTAGATATTTCTATCATGCCATTTTTTGAATATGAATATGACAGCTTAAGTGATAAAGAAAAAAATTTATTTATCCGTTTGTTGGTTTGTGATGATGCCGATTTGCTTGATTGGTTAATGAACAAAAAGAAGCCTCAAGATAAAGAGTTAAGAAAAATAGTCCAGATTATTAGAAGGAAAAATAAAATCCGTGGGGCAATTTCAGTGTAAATTACAGGTTTCGCCTTTTACAAAATTATTTTCTTTTATTGTCTATACTCTGCTTGCATTAATAACTTTACTTGCACCATCTGGGCCAAAAGACTTTATTCCTTTTTACCTGATCATCATCATTTTTTTGGTTTTTGAATGTGTTTTAAGCCAGAAAAAAATAAGATCATATCAGGGTAAAATCATTTTTATGGCAGATAATAGGCTTCACTGGCTTGAACAGAATTGGCTTTTGATTAAAAAGCCATGGGCGCTTAGCCGTTATGGCCTCTTGCTTTTTTTAAAGCAAGAAGACACCAATGCCCAAAAAAATTTATGGCTGCTCTATGACAATATGTCTGAACCAGAATGGCGGCAGTTGCATCAATTTGTTTTTTTATTCGATGCCCGCTCATCTTGTTTATCAATATGAATTGACTGATTTTTTATTCGAATGATATTCACAAGAGGATGAAGAATATGGTAGTGAAAATTTTTAATAAACCCCTCTATTTATTGCGGCGGATCCATGCAAGTGACTCAAATAATAGAACAGCGTGACATACTCGAAAAAGCAGTTTCACAAGCCTTAGAACGGGCAATAGCTAAAGGGGCTTCTGCGGAGGTCTCAGTAACAAAAACAACAGGGATCAGTATCAGTACTCGTTTTTGTGAAGTAGAAAACCTGGAATTTAATAGTGATGGTGCTTTAGCCATCACTGTTTATGATAAGCAACGTAAAGGTAGTGCTTCTACAACGGATTTAAATCCCAAGGCGATTGATCAAACAGTGCAAGCGGCCCTGGACATCGCACATTATACTTCCTCCGATCCTTATTCTGGAATAGCTGAGGCTTCTTTACTGGCTTATCAAATAAAAGATTTAGATTTATTGTACCCTTCTGATTTAGATCCCGAAGCCGCCATTGCTCTTGCCTCAAGAGCAGAACAGGCCGCGTTGGCAGTGGATAAGCGTGTTACTAATACAGAAGGAGCAAATTTTAATAGCCACTGTAGCATCAAGGTTTTTGGCAGCACTCATGGGATGTTGCAAAGTTATTGTGGGAGCCGTCATTCTCTTTCCACTAGTGTGATTGCAGAATGTGATGGCCGTATGGAAAGGGATTATGCTTATACGCTAAGCCGTCGGATACAGGATCTGGCTAGCCCTGAGTGGGTTGGCAAAGAATCTGCCCGAAGAGCCCTTGCACGTTTATCACCAAAAAAATTATCCACAATTGAAGCCCCGGTCCTATTCGCAGCAGAAGCTGCCATAGGGTTATTTAAAAATCTGGTATCTGCTATCAGCGGCGGAAATATTTATCGCAAATCCAGCTTTTTATTGAATAAATTGAATCAGCAAATTTTACCGAATTGGTTCAATATTCTAGAATGCCCCCATACTTTAGGAGGCCTTGCTTCTGCGCCCTTTGATTCGGAGGGAGTCTGTACTTCTGAAAGAGAGATTGTGACAAAAGGGCGATTAAACACGTATCTTTTAGCGAGTTATTCAGCTCGAAAATTAGGCTATCAAAGCACGGGGCATGCGGAGGCATTCATAACTGGTATATCGAAGGCCAAGGAGAGAACTTTACACAAATGCTTCAAAAAATGAGCAAAGGTTTAGTTGTCACGCAATTGATGGGTCAAGGTGTCAATATTGTAACGGGTGATTATTCACGTGGGGCCTCGGGCTTTTGGGTTGAAGATGGGGTGATTCAATATCCAGTGAGTGGTATTACCATCGCTGGAAATTTAAAAGAGATGTTTTTAAATATGGTTAGCATAGGGAGTGACATTGAAACCCGAAATACTATTCAATGCGGTTCAGTTCTTCTTTCTGACATGAAGATAGCAGGTGAATGATTTAGTGGTGAGAATAATAAAAAATTATTCAATACTCTGTAAAACTTGCTCTTAATCTGCGATCTGAATGCGACGTATCCAGATCAGCTTATTGTAAAAAAATAACATCGATATAAAAGCAAAACTGGACTTTATTCTGAAGACTTAAAGAAAAAAGCCAAACGTGGATTTTTAATGATCTAACATTTCTTTCGTCAATAAAAGCGCCAAGCCGAGATAGTTCTGTGGCGTCATGTTTTTTAAGCGTTTTTTTTCTTCTGCTGGTAAAGCTAGAGTATCAATAAAAGAATGTAACTTCGCCTCATCAATTTTTTTTCCGTGAGTCAATGCCTTAAGCCTTTCATAAGGTTCAGGAACACCATAACGACGCATCACAGTTTGAATAGGTTCTGCTAATACTTCCCAAGTATCTGATAATTCTTCTAACAAATGAATTTGGTTGATCTCTAGCTTACTGAGCCCTTTTAGGGTCGCATCATACGCAATCAGAGAATAGGCCAATCCGACGCCTAAATTACGCAACACAGTAGAATCTGTAAGATCTCTCTGCCAACGTGATATCGGTAATTTTCTAGCCAGATGATTTAATAACGCATTCGCTAAACCAAGGTTACCTTCGGAATTTTCAAAATTAATAGGATTCACTTTATGCGGCATGGTAGAAGAACCAATTTCTCCCTCCGCGGTTTTTTGTTTGAAATGACCTAAAGCAATATAACCCCAGATGTCACGGTCAAAATCAATTAAAATAATGTTAAATCGAGAGATACAATCAAAAAGTTCCGCAATATAATCATGCGGTTCAATTTGAGTCGTATAGGGATTCCAATCAATACCCAAAGATTTTACCAAGTCTTTGCTCAATGCTGGCCAATCTATTTTTGGATAAGCGGCAATATGGGCGTTGTAATTTCCTACTGCTCCATTTATTTTTCCTAAAATTTTTATTTGTGACAATTGTTGAAACTGTCGTTCCATCCGAAAAACCACATTCGCAAACTCCTTTCCCATAGTTGAGGGTGTCGCAGGCTGTCCATGTGTGCGTGACAGTAAGGGTATGCTTGAGTATTGGGCCGCTTTTTCTTTTATCGTGTCAATGATTTTTCGCCAAGCAGGTAAAATGCTTTGCTCTCGAGCGGTTTTTAACATTAATGCATGTGATAAATTGTTGATATCCTCAGAAGTACAGGCAAAATGAATGAATTCAGAAACCTCCTTTAGTGCTGGTATGACTCTCATTTTTTCTTTTAAAAAATATTCCACAGCTTTGACGTCATGTTGAGTTATCTTTTCTATTTCTTTGATGCAAAAAGCGTCTTTTTCATCAAATTCATCAACAATTTTATCCAAAAAAATTTGGGTCTCCTCGTTAAAAGGAGGCACTTCTTGTATCCCTTCAGCATCAGATAATGCTTTAAACCAAGCTATTTCAACTTGTACCCGACATTTTAAAAGACCAAATTCACTAAAAATATTTTCTAAATTTTTAATTTGATTTCGGTACCGCCCATCAATAGGTGATATTGCTGTTAAAACAGATAATTCCATTGTGACTCCTGAAGCGTCGATCATGAGACTATGATTTTTTTGCTTATGTTCATAAAGAGATGACAAAACAATATGAATTGTAAACGCTGTTCTGCCAAATAATGGTTCGTGTCAGAGACGCTTTTCAATAATGCCTCCACCAAGGCAAAGTTCATTTTGATAAAACACGACGGATTGACCAGGAGTTACGGATGAAACAGGATGTTCAAAACGCACAACAGATTGATCCTGCTCCACTATGATCTCGGCCCGGATGTCTTCTTGGCGATAACGTGTCTTGAGCACGCATCTATAAGGTGATTTAGTTGGAGGTGAATTGACCCAATGTAATTGTTGAGCTATCAGGCCTTTCGACATCAGTAGAGGGTGCAGAGGATTTTGAGCTACCAATAAAATATTGTTTTTAATATCTTTATCCACGACATACCAAGGGGCTTCACCTTCTCCTTTTGTTCCACCTATTCCTAGACCTTTACGCTGACCTAAAGTGTGATACATCAACCCCTGATGCTGGCCGATATGTTTTCCATCTACGGTCATGATAGAGCCTTTTTGACCAGATAAATATTGGCTAAGAAAATCACGAAATTTACGCTCTCCAACAAAACAAATCCCCGTGGAATCTTTTTTCTGTGCATTGACCAGATTCAGCTTTTTAGCGATATCTCGCACTTCGGATTTTTTTAATCCGCCGATAGGAAAAAGGCAATTAGCCAACTGTTGTTGACCAATCGTATAGAGAAAATAACTTTGATCTTTATTTTCGTCGATTCCCCGTAACAAAAAGTGCTGCCCGTTATTGCTTTGATGACGTACATAATGGCCTGTAGCAATATAATCCGCTCCCAGATCTTGTAAAGCGAATTCAAGAAAAGCTTTAAACTTGATTTCTTTATTACACAAAATGTCAGGATTAGGCGTCCTGCCTGCTCGATATTCCGCTAAAAAAAGCGTAAAAACCTGATTCCAATATTCAGCCGAAAAATTAACGGTATGTAATTCAATATTGAGTTTATCGCACACAGCTTGTGTATCTGACAAATCAACGGCAGCGGCACAATACAGTTCATTGTCATCTTCTTCCCAATTTTTCATAAACAAGCCACAAACCTGATAGCCTTGTTCTAAGAGCAAGTAGGCCGCCACGGAAGAATCTACGCCGCCAGACATTCCCACAACGACTTTTTTGCTATTTTTATTTGACATGATTTTTTGTTTTTTAATAAAAAATAAATCTGTTCTAAAGGGTAAAAACTTCTATTTATTCTTCTCCTTCTTCTTTTCCTCCCTCCCCTTCGTATTCAATATCTTTAACATTTTTAATGTTGCGACGGGATTCTTCTTTATGTTGTATTTTATTTAACTGACGTTCAAGCTTATTGAAAACCTCATTAATGGCAGCATACATATCGGGATCTTCGGCACTGGCAAATAAAGATCGATGAGGAACCCCTATTGTGACATCTACCTTAAAGCCATTTCGGGCTTTATTCATCACAACACGTGCATGAATCAGTTGCGCTTTCCATTTATCAAGTTTTTTAAAACGTTCATTAATACGTTCACTTATGGAAGGAGTAATATCGATATCTTTACCAGTAATGTTCACGATCATAAGGCTTAACCTCTTATTTTTTAGAAGGATATGAAAGAATTATGATTTAATATCAATGAGTTTAGCCACTTTATCGGCCTGTTCGTGAAGCTGTAATTTTCGATATGCCTGTTCCATCAAAGGCAGTGCCGTTCGAGTCGCTTGAGTATCGGGATAATTTTTAAGCATTTCTTCTACGCGATTGATGACTGCCACGTATGCTTCACGTTTAATGTAATATTGAACGACAGCTAATTCATGCGTGGCCAAACGATCTTTTAAAAAAATCAATCGTTTTTGAGCATCTGCTAAATATGTGCTGTTTGGATGATATTGAATTAACTGTTGGAAATCACGGAAAGCCCTTAGGGCGTGCTCTGGGTCTCGATCCGAACGGTCTACCCCAAAAAAATTCTGGAGTTGATTTTCGTCCAGACCCATTTCAGTTAAGCCTCTCAAATATAGTACGTAGTCAATATTGGGGCTAGTGGGATTAAGACGAATAAAACGGTCTATAGAAGCTTGAGCTAAGGCAAGTTGATCTGATTTATAATAAGCATAAATGAGATCAAGTTGTACTTGTTGCGAGTACCCGCCGAAAGGAAAGCGCGTATCCAATGCCTCGAGTTGCGTAATCGCTTCTCTAAAATTTCCTTCCGATAATGCTTTTTGAGCGACTGCATACAGCTCAGAGGCAGGTTGATCCGGCACAATCCGTTTATTTTTGCTACAAGCAGAGAGAGTCAAAGCAAAAATCGAGGGGATCACTAAATGTTTAATAAATTTCATGACGTTTTGATTATCCTCAAAATGTTATTTAGTAAAGGATCGATTAGGTTCCGGAAAGATATGTCATTAAAATGATAGGTTACATTAAACAGCCCAACCGTCACAACCCAAGGTGAACAAAGAAGCGATCTATGACACAAAAAATACAACTCAATACGACAGTGTGTGAATCACAACTGGGCCAACGATTAGATCGGGCTTTGGCTGAACTTTTCCCCACGTATTCACGATCTCGCATCAAAGAATGGATTTTGGCCCATCAGGTTACTGTCAATGGGATAACAAAGAGTATCCCTAAAGAAAAAGTATTAGGTGGAGAACACATCGAAATTCATACTTATATTGAGGAGAATAAACGATGGATGCCACAAAAAATCCCTTTAAATATTATTTATGAAGATACGGATATTTTAGTGATTAATAAACCCTCAGGCTTGGTGGTTCATCCAGGTGCAGGAAATCCTGATCACACCATATTGAATGCGCTTTTGGATTATTACCCTGATATTACTCATGTTCCAAGAGCCGGCATAGTTCATCGTTTAGATAAAGATACGACAGGCTTGATGGTGATAGCAAAAACACTTCGCGCGCAGACCAGTTTGGTCGATGCCTTGCAAGCGCGTTTAGTCACGCGTGAGTATGAAGCGATTGCAGTCGGTCATATCACAGCAGGGGGCAGCATTAATGAACCTATCGCTCGACATAAAAGTAAGCGTACTCATATGGCTGTCCATCCGCTAGGGAAATCTGCGGTCACACATTATCGTATTTTGCAACATTTTCGAGCTCATACCCGATTGCGGTTGCGTTTAGAAACAGGGCGTACGCATCAAATTCGGGTTCATTTTTCTTATATTCATCATCCTTTAGTCGGCGATCCGTTGTATGGCCGACGTTTGCGTCAGCCAAAAGGTGCTTTAGAGAAGCTCATTGAAACTTTAAGCGCTTTTAAGCGGCAAGCACTTCATGCCACTATGTTGCGTTTACATCACCCTATTACTCAGATTGAAATGGAGTGGCATGCTGATTTACCTCAAGATATGCTTGATTTGATCAGTGCTCTCAACGCAGATCAAGAGGCCTTTTGCCAAAAAGAGGAACAATAAAAAAGATGTTACTCATTCCTGATTGGCCCGCCTCCATTAACGTCAGATCCTACAGCACGACACGTCAGGGAGGTGTGAGTTTGCCACCTTATCATTCCTTCAATTTGTCAACTCATGTGGGTGATAATCGTGATCACGTAGAAAAAAATCGCCAGAAATTGTTTCTAGAGGCTGATCTACCTCACATGCCTATTTGGTTAAATCAGGTACACGGTCATACGGTTTTAAATCTAGAGGGAAGATCGCGAACTCAGGAAGTACAGGCAGACGCCGTTTATACGCGTCTGCCAGGTCAAGTGTGCTCCGTGATGACGGCTGATTGTTTGCCTGTACTCCTAACCAGTTTCGCATCAAATGAAGTCGCTGCGGTTCATGCGGGTTGGAGGGGTCTTGGCAGGGGTATCCTAGAAAAAACGGTGGCTCACAATTTTGTGCTCAGCCTTCTACCATTATGGCATGGCTCGGCCCGGCAATCGGGCCAAAAAATTTCATAGTAGGCGAGGAGGTGCGCACGCTTTTTATCCTTAAAGATAAAAAGTCCGCTTTCGCTTTTACAGCCTTGGATGATGGTCGTTATTTGGCAGATATTTATTGTCTGGCTCGGTTATGTTTGCGAGCGCTTGGGGTTGATGCCATTTATGGTGGGAATGATTGTACGGTCGAAAATCCAGAAAAATTTTTTTCTTATCGGGCTTCCCAAGGGGTGACTGGACGCATGGTGAGTTTAATTTGGTTCGGCTGAATATGATCAATTTGGTCGGCGAGAGAGGATTCGAACCTCCGACCCACTGGTCCCAAACCAGTTGCGCTACCAGGCTGCGCTACTCGCCGCTTTTTATTTTATTTTTTTGTGGTGCGAAGGGAGGGAGTTGAACCCTCACATCCTGAAGATACTAGCACCTGAAGCCAGCGCGTCTACCAATTCCGCCACCATCGAATCTTAATTTATTTATTTGGCATGAATTACTTTGGGGTGGCTAATGGGACTCGAACCCACGACAACTGGAATCACAATCCAGGGCTCTACCAACTGAGCTATAGCCACCATAAAAATGGTGCGCCCGACAGGATTCGAACCTGAGGCCTCTGCCTTCGGAGGGCAGCGCTCTATCCAGCTGAGCTACGGGCGCTCTCGCGCCTTTGCGGGGGGGGATACTACGGTTTTCAGGCACATATGTCTAGTTATTTTGAAAAGAAATAGCCGACCAGAAAATTTATAGTGGTGCTTCCGTTAGGTAAAGTAATTTGTAAAATTGAACGATTAACTGACAAAGAGTTTACTGATCACATAAAACCTGGGTATTCCAGTAAAATTATTGCAGCCTAATGAGAAAAATATTTCTGATAAAAATACAGTATCACTTCTAAAAAATCATCTGTATGAGAAATAAAAGGCACATGAGCAGACTGATGCATGATAACAGATTCAGTGTGAGGCCAAGCCTCATCCAATAATTCAGCTATCTTACAGGGCACTAACGCATCTAACTTACCATAAATACGCAAAAACGGCACAGAAATAGCATTTAGGCTGTCACGCATGTCGGTATACCGTAATATTTTCAAACCCGCTTTAAGTACTTCTTTTTTTGGTAAAGGTCGACTGAATAAAAAAGATTTTAAAGATGTTGTATCTCGCTGACTGTTGAGCGTGCCTAATGTTTGAAGCAATAAAAATTGCTCTAGCGTATTCTGTAAATGATCCTCTAATTTTTGTTCAAAACACGACAAAACCTGCCATGATATTCTAGGCCATTGATGTTGAGAAACAAAACAAGGAGAACTGCAAACCGTGATTAAAGCAAGAACACGTTCAGGATACCTCAGAGCAATCTCACTGGCGATGCATCCGCCCATTGACCAACCTAGCCATATTGCCTGTGGCGGCGCTTTTTTTAAAACCGTTTCTGATATTTCAGGAAGGGTAAAACTCTCTTCACTCTGACTGAAGCCATAGCCAGGGAGGTCAAATAAATGCAATCGGAAATGCGAACCGAATCTGTTTATAATGTAACGCCATGCATTCGAATTCATTCCCCATCCGTGCAACATCACAAAATCGAGTTTTCCTTCGCCGCAGCTGTATCTATATAGGTTTTTCATCCGTATATTATACAGATTATTGGTCAAAAAGATTTTATGCTTATGTTAAACCTTATTAGCCATTGTTGGATATGTCAGATGCCATTGTATTTATCTCATCATGGGCTTTGCTCTGTTTGTACGCGCCATTTGCCTAAGCTATGCTCCTGTTGTCTACAATGTGGTTTGCCTTCAACAAATCCTTCTTTAGCTTGCGGACGTTGCTTAATTGCACCTCCCTTGTGGAATAGCATTACCTTTGTCAGTTTTTACGAACCACCTTTAAGCGTGTTAATTCAAAAAATGAAATTTCAAGGCATGACATCCTTAGCGTTAGTGTTGGCTCGTTTATTATTACTACGATGGCGAGATCTCTGGCGTGATGGCAACATAAAAAAACCCAGTCGCATTATCAGCGTGCCTTTGCATGTCAGACGTTGCTGGCGGCGCGGATTTAATCAAAGCGATCTATTAGCCCGCCCGTTAGCTCGTTGGTTAAATTGTGATTATCAATCGGATTGTTTGACTCGTTTACGTCCCACTCCATCACAACGACATTTAAACGCATCCAAGAGAAAAAAAAATTTAAGAGGGGCATTTCAATCTCATTTATCTCTAAAAGGCCAGAGTGTCGCTTTAGTAGACGACGTCGTCACCACAGGTAGCACCATTAATGAAATCTCAGAGCTGCTTATAAAAGAAGGAGTGGCTTCATTACAAATTTTATGTATTTGCCGCACCTTGTCGTTCGGGCATTGATACGCGTATCATAAAAAAGAAAATGTAAAACAATTAAATTGAGTTCACATATGATGATTACCATAACAGAAGCTGCACAAAACCACTTTGTTAAACTTTTATCCAGCCAACCTGAAGGAACGCAAATTCGCGTTTTCGTTGCCAATCCTGGTAAGCCGACAGCCGAATGTGGCGTGTCTTATTGCCCGGCCGACAGCGTTGAAAGTGCTGACACTCATCTCAAATTCAACCTGTTTTCTGTTTTCGTTGATCCAATTAGTGCACCCTATTTAAATGAAGCGGCGATTGATTTTGTGACTGACGAGCTGGGTTCTCAACTCACTTTAAAGGCGCCGAATGCTAAAGTGCGTAAAGTGGCTGATGATGCTCCTTTAATCGAACGAGTCGATTATGTTCTGCAATCACAAATTAATCCCCAATTAGCAAATCATGGAGGTCGCGTGACCTTAATGGAAATTACAGATGATGCTTTTGCTGTTTTACAATTTGGAGGGGGTTGTAATGGTTGCTCAATGGTAGATGTCACTTTAAAAGAAGGAATTGAAAAGGAATTATTGCAACAATTCCCTGAGCTCAAAGGCGTCAAAGATCTGACAGAGCATCAGCGTGGGGAACATTCCTTTTATTAAATTATTCAGTCTCAGCAAATCAGATAGTCTCTCACGGTAATCGTATTTAATTGGTGAATCCGGGAGTCAAAAGCCGTAGAAAAGATAGAAAAGATAATCATTACTTTAACAACCGCGCTGAGCCGCCCAGTTTTTATCAACACTGAGTGAATTCTGTTTACTCAGACAGTGATGTTAAGTGATCACAAGATACCCCATTAATTTTACTGTTTTATAAGAGGGCCCATGAAAGAGGTAAAAAAGATTGATGTCGCGATAGGGATTATTCAGGATACACAAAAAAAAATATTTATTACTCAACGACATAAAAACGTACATTTTGCAGGTTTTTGGGAATTTCCCGGAGGGAAAATTGAAAAAAACGAAACCCCTGATATCGCATTAGCAAGGGAATTGTTTGAAGAAACTCGTATTACTGTACGAAGTGCTTCTCTGCTTCAAATGAAAAAAGAGATTCACGATGATCTCATCATCTGTCTTTATTTTTATTTAGTGGAAGAATGGGAAGGTGAGCCCTGTGGTTATGAAGGTCAGAAAGGCAAATGGGTCAATAAATCCGAACTATCAGCACTACGCTTCCCTCCTGCAAACGACTCCGTTATTACAACATTGTTATTGCAAAAATAATAAAATATCTGCGTTATTCTCGGTTAGAAATAAAGGTATTTTCATGAAACGCCCGATTTACCTGGATTATTGTGCGACGACACCGGTTGATAAACGAGTAGCCGATAAAATGATGTCGTTTTTAACCATAGAGGGCACCTTTGGAAATCCTGCTTCCAGATCTCATTTTTTTGGCTGGCAGGCAGAAGAGGCTGTGGATATTGCGCGTAACCAAATTGCTTCATTACTGGGTGCGGATGCGCGCGAAATTATTTTCACCTCTGGTGCAACAGAATCTAATAATCTTGCCATTAAAGGGACGGCACATTTTTATAAAAAAAAAGGGAAACATATTGTGACCTGCCAAACAGAACACAAATCTGTTTTGGATAGCTGTGCACAACTTGAAAGGGAAGGCTTTTCGGTGACTTATTTGTCACCCAAAAGTAATGGTTTAATCGATTTAGAAAAATTTGAATCCGCGCTCAAAAAAAATACGATTTTAGTGTCTGTTATGCACGTAAACAATGAAACTGGCGTGATACAAAATATTGCGCATATAGGTCGAATTTGTCGCGAAAAAGGGATCTTTTTTCATGTGGATGCGGCTCAAAGCGCAGGGAAATTGCCTATCAATTTATCTCAGTTATCTGTTGATTTCATGTCTATTTCGGCTCATAAAATGTATGGCCCTATGGGAATTGGTGCCCTATTTGTCCGTCGAAAACCCGCTGTGCATCTTGAGCCTCTTCAACATGGCGGTGGGCATGAGAGAGGCCTGAGATCAGGCACTTTACCTGTTCATCAAATTGTCGGGATGGGAGAAGCGTGCCGTATTGCTGAGGCAGAAATGTCCGCACAATCAGATAAAATGAACATTTTAGGTGATCAATTATGGTATGGCCTTCAGCATCTTGATCACATTTATCTGAATGGCGATCTCAAAAATAAAGTTCCTCACATTTTTAACATCAGCTTTGGAGGAATCAATGGAGAGGCTTTGATCCTTTCTTTAAAAGATTTGGCGGTTTCTTCTGGTTCCGCATGTATCTCAAGCACTGTAACGTCTTCTTATGTACTCCGTGCATTGGAGGTCAGTGATGAATTGGCCCAAAGTACCATTCGTTTTTCTTTTGGTCGATTTACCACCCAAAAAGAAATAGAATACGCTATTGAATTAATACCTCAATATGTTCTTGGCTTACGAAAAGTGTTAAGTCAATGATAAAAAGATATAAATAAACGACAGATAAAAAAAGAGAAACGAATGAATCTGATTTGGCTCAAAAAACTCAATAAAAAAGTGATAGTTATCCCTCTCATTTTACTGATGTCGGGTTTTTTTGTCATACGTTTTCAAATGAAACCGGCTGAAATTCAATATAAAACGGTCTCCGTGACCCAGGGTGATATCGTACAAAGCGTTCTCGCAACAGGTAAGCTCGATGCATTGCGAAAAGTTGACGTCGGTGCTCAGGTCAGTGGTCAACTTCAGCACCTGTATGTCAAAATTGGAGATAAGGTAAAGCAGGGGCAATTATTGGGAATGATAGATCCTCAAAAGGCAAAAAATCAAATCAAAGAAGTGGCTGCCGCTTTAGAGGATCTGAATGCACAATCGGCACAGGCGGAAGCAGAAAAAAAATTAACTCTATTAACTTTAAATCGTCAAAAAAATCTGGCCAGACTAAAGCTGATTTCACCGCAAGATATCGATCAAACCGAAACGGATTTAGCGGTGAGAAAGGCAAAAATAGAGATGATTAAAGCTCAAATTAATAGAACCAGAATCAGCCTGGATACTGCCAATTTAAATTTAGAATACACCAAAATCTCTGCGCCCATGAGCGGTGAAGTGGTGCAAATTACTACCCTGGAGGGGCAAACAGTCATTGCCACTCAGCAGGTTCCTAACATCCTGACTTTGGCTGATATGAGCACGATGTTAGTCAATACTCAAGTGTCTGAAGCCGATATCATTCATTTAAAACCTGGATTAAAAATCTCATTTACTATATTGGGGGATCCCAATAAACATTTTGAGGGGGTATTAAAAGATATTCAGCCGACCCCTGAAAGCATCAATGATGCCATTTTTTATTCTGCACGTTTTGAAGTCCCTAATTCTAAAGGTTTATTACGTTTAAAAATGACAGCTCAGGTATCTATTCAATTGGCGGAAGCTCGAAAGGCTATGCTGATGCCATTATCTGCGTTGGGCAATCAAATAGATGGTAACCGCTATCAGGTCTCTGTCTTAGTTAAGGATAAAGACAATAAAAATCAAGAAGAGACGCGTGAAGTCACGATTGGCATTCGTAATAATCTGAATGTACAAATCCTTTCTGGCCTAAAGCTGGGTGAAAAAGTGATCATCAGCCGTTTTAATTCTGAGGATATATAATGTCCTTATTACTTGAACTTGTGCGACGTGAAAGTTGCACCACAGAAGTCCCTTGAAAAAGGGTAAGGTTGATCCGAAACCTTATTGCCACTTACTCGGTGCAAGAGGAGTAATTCTCTTGTGCTAAGCGAGAATGAAAGCCTAACTAAAGTATTAAGCTGAATAAGAAATAGGGGCAAGGCAAAACTGAAATGGGTTGAATAAAGTGAATCTCCGTTATTAAAATGTCGTAAGCAAGTAAAACACGAAATCAGATGTGACGTGTTATGGGGAAGTTTAACGACAGTTAGAAACGGGTAAAGAAGAGTGTTCGTTCTTTACGACGGATCCCGTTCCCCGGCATAGAGGAGGCAGCCCACTCAATGTATCTTCATGGTGTGAAACACGGTAACCCCATTAATCTTTTAGTGTTGATGTAAATACTAAGAGACAGTGGGCATAAGACGTTCCAAAAAGCGAAGGCAATCAGCCGAAAGGCAACTGGAAATCATAACAGGATTGATAGAGGTAATTACTTTACTCTGAAAAGAGGCTGACGTGGAACGGGTGACTTACCCATATAATCCTTTACCAAGGTTATGAATTGATTTAGAAGAGTTAGATGCCTATGGCAAACGTAATAAATCAAAACTATGAACAACAACTGGAATGGCATGCTATTAACTGGCGTGTTGTGACAGCCATGATTAATAATCTAAGGCAAAGAATATATAGGGCTTCAGCAACAGGTGACTTAAAGAAAGTCAGAAATCTGCAAAAACTCATGATGAAATCAAGAGCTAACCATCTTCTGGCTATCAGGAAAGTCACTCAGGTCAATCGGGGAAAACACACGGCTGGAGTAGATAATCAGGTAATTAATGACCATAAAGGACGAGAACATCTTTATAAGTTATTAAGCCAAACAACTTCAGAAAAGGTTTATCCAGTAAAACGAGTTTACATAGCAAAAAAGAATGGAAAAAAACGCCCTCTTGGGATCCCAACCATTCTCGACCGCTGTAGACAAGCGATAGTTAAATCGGCGCTGGAACCTTATTGGGAAGCAAAATTTGAACCAGTCAGCTACGGATTTAGACCGGGGCGAAGTGCCCATGACGCAATACAAAAAATTTTCTGTATTGCCAGAGCACGAGGGACACGGCACTGGGTACTAGATGCAGATATTAAAGGCGCATTTGACAACATTGACCATAATTTTCTCATAAAAAAAATCGGGGGATTCCCCGAAAGAAACATGATTAAACAATGGTTACAAGCCGGTGTGCTGGAACATGGCAACTATATACCCAATGTTGCAGGTACTCCGCAAGGCGGGATTATCAGTCCACTACTGGCCAATATTGCACTCCACGGAATGGAGACCTTACTGGGTATTCAATACTGGAAAAACGGCACGCCAAAACAAGGGCAACCTTATGCAGTAGTTCGTTATGCGGATGATTTTGTCGTATTCGGTAAATCCCGTGAAGAGTGCGAAACTGCCAAAATAAAGTTGCAAATTTGGTTAGCTCAGAGAGGGTTAGCTCTTTCTGAAGAAAAAACCAGTATCAAACACTTGAAGGAAGGATTCGACTTCCTGGGATTTAATATACGACATTATGACAATCGCCACAGAAAACGGGGATATATATTGTTAACGAAGCCCTCAAAGGAGTCGATGAAAAGGTACAAACAGCAAATGAGAATGACCTGGAAAGGTATTATCGGTATGCCGACACAAGAAGGAATAAGACAACTGAATGCCAAGATAATAGGATGGTGTAATTACTATCGTATTGGTGCTTCAAAAAGAACATTCAGTGCATTAGACCAATGGATGTGGATCCGCCAACGTAGATATTTGTATCGACGTCATCCCAATAAACACTGGTGGTGGCGAAGAAAACACTACTTAGGCAAGATACCAGGTAGAGAAGACTATTCAGTATTTATGGATAAATCAACCGGTGGATTTCTTTGGAAGCATGCATGGACAAAAATACAGCGTCATTGGCTAGTTCCAAAAAATGCTTCCCCCGACAATCCGGAATTGCGTGACTATTGGCGTAATAGGCAGGCACGTAAACAGCCTTTTATTTACGGTGTCAAAGTTAACCTCTATAAGCGACAGAAAGGTTATTGTCCTCTCTGTGATCAAGAGTTGGACAATGGTGAACAATTGCATGTTCATCATATTCAGCCTAAAGCTGAAGGGGGTGACAACAAGCTGGCTAATCTAAGATTGTTACATGCTAATTGCCACAGACAATTACATAGCAAAAAAGGAAAAATGTTGAAGTGAGTAAGTTGCGTGAGCCGTATGCGGGGTAACTCGCACGTACGGTTCTTGAGGGAGTGGGCACTTGCGGCCTGCTTACCTAATCAATCTGTAAGACGAAGCTATCAGTCAGGAGAAGAAAGCCTTGATGTACTAAAAAATATTTCTTTAAAAATTTATTCAGGGGAACTGGTGGCGATCATAGGGGCTTCAGGCTGGGGTAAATCCACTTTAATGAACATATTAGGCTACCTGGATCAAGCCACTAGTGGGACCTACTATATTGCTGGGCAAAATGTTGTAGATCTCAACAATGATGATTTGGCAATATTACGGCGTGAATATTTTGGTTTTATTTTTCAGCGATATCATCTACTCCCGCATCTGAGTGCAGCCCATAACGTTGAAATACCCGCTATCTATGCAGGATCTCCTAAAAATGAGCGCAAAAAAAGAGCCGTCACGCTGCTGACCCGTCTTGGATTAGGCGAACGCATTAACTATCGACCAAATCAGCTTTATCAGCTTTCAGGAGGGCAACAACAACGAGTCAGTATCGCGCGAGCATTGATGAACGGCGGGCAAATTATCCTGGCTGATGAACCTACAGGCGCGCTTGACAGTCATTCCAGTGTTGAAGTCATGAATATTCTCAAACAGCTTCAACAAAAAGGTCATACCGTCATTGTGGTGACACATAACCCTGAAGTGGCAAATCAAGCTGATCGTACTATTGAAATTAAAGACGGCGAGATAATTTCCGATTCAGGATATCAACCCACACAAGAACTTAAAAAAGCACCTGAGCCCTCAAGCCCGTCAGTTGAACAGGCTTCCTGTCAGCAATGGGTAGGCCGCCTTCATGAAGCATTGCTGATGGCCTGGCGTGCCATGCTATCCAATAAAATGCGAACCGCATTAACCATGCTGGGGATCATTATTGGTATTGCGTCAGTGGTCTCAATTTTGGTGGTAGGGGATGCTGCTCAGCAAAAAGTTTTAGCGAATATCAGAGCGATAGGGACTAACACTATTAGTATTTACCCTGGTAGGGACTACGGAGATGATGATCCCAGTAATCGACAGGCATTAATTTATGAGGATATTGCAGCGCTACAGGCACAATCCTATATCAGTGCTATTTCTCCTATTATCTCAGGCAACATACGCCTTCGTTCAGGAAATATAGATGTTGCGAGCACAATTTTAGGGGTTGGAGGCCAATACTTTAAGGCTTACGGCATCAAGATCCAAAATGGAGAAAGGATTTTAGAAAGACAGGTGAGAGACCAAAGCCAGGTGGTGGTCATCGATAAAAATACTCAAAGGCGTTTATTTCCTCGGACGAAAGATGTGATAGGAAAAGAAATATTAGTGGGGAATATCCCAATGACCGTTGTTGGGATTGCTAAAGAAAAACAATCTATGTATGGAAACAACAATGCTTTAAGAATCTGGATACCTTACAGTACTATGACAAACCTCTTCACCGGCCGCTCTTATTTTGATGCGATTACAGTTCGTATCAAGGAGGGTTATAACAATAATGAAGCAGAGCAACAATTAATACGATTATTGACTTTACGCCATGGTAAAAAAGACATTTACACGTTTAACGTAAACACAGTATTGAAAACAGCTGAAAAAACTACCCGTACCATGCAACTCTTTTTGTCTTTAGTAGCAGCTATTTCTTTAGTCGTAGGGGGTATTGGTGTGATGAACATCATGTTGGTTTCGGTCACAGAGCGGACTCGTGAAATTGGCATCCGCATGGCAGTAGGCGCTCGATCGAGTGACGTGCTTCAACAATTTTTAATTGAAGCGGTTTTAGTCTGTTTAGTAGGGGGAACCATCGGTATTCTGCTCTCTTTCTGTATTGGGTTTGCGGTTGAATTTTTTTTACCGACCTGGTCATTGACCTTTTCTTCAATCGCTTTATTCATCGCCTTTTTCTGCTCTACTATGATTGGTATTGTATTTGGTTATCTACCTGCTCGTCACGCCTCTCGTCTCAATCCCATAGATGCCCTGGCACCTGAATAAATTTTAAACTACCCGTTGAAATGCCAAGAGCAAGCTGCCACACATTAAAGTGGGGAAACTTTTGCTCAAAAAGAAGTGAATGTCATGGATAATTTGATATGAACTTCTCATATGAAGATTGATTATAATTTGTATATAAATAATCAATATTATTAAATATATAGACTTAAAGAATTTAGGAAATTTGAATGAAAATTGCGGTCGTTGGCACAGGTTATGTTGGACTCTCTAATGCTATTTTATTGTCTCAACATAATGAAGTGGTAACGCTTGATCTCGTGCCAGAAAAGGTTGATTTGATTAATGCAAAACAATCACCCATCGCGGATGGGGATATTGAACACTTTCTGAAACATAAAACGCTCAATTTAAGGGCCACTTTGAATAAAGAAGAGGCTTACAAAGCGGCCGATTTTGTCATAATAGCCACCCCGACTGATTATGATGCAAAGACCTACTGCTTTAACACTGAGTCGGTGGAAGAGGTCATTGATGATGTGAGTCGTTGTTATCCTAAGGCAGTGATGGTGATTAAATCCACCGTTCCTGTTGGTTTCACATCTAAAATAAAAGCGCAATTTGCCTGCGATAATATTATTTTTTGTCCTGAATTTTTGCGTGAGGGAAAGGCCCTACATGATAATCTATACCCTTCACGGGTTATAGTGGGCGAGCGTTCTCGACGAGCTGAAATTTTTGCAAATTTACTCAAACAAGGGGCTGTCAAGAAAGACATTGAGACTCTCTTTACCGATGCCACTGAAGCTGAAGCGATTAAACTTTTTGCCAATACCTATTTGGCGATGAGGGTGGCGTATTTTAATGAGTTGGACACCTATGCGGCCAGCCATAGGCTAAATACGAGACAAATTATTGAAGGGGTGAGTTTAGATCCCCGTATTGGGCATCATTATAATAATCCCTCATTTGGTTATGGCGGATATTGCCTCCCTAAAGACACTAAACAGTTGCTAGCGAATTACCAGGACGTGCCTCAGCATTTAATTCAGGCCATCGTTGACTCGAATCGTACTCGTAAAGATTTTATTGCGGATGCCATTCTTCAAAAAAAGCCTAAAGTAGTGGGGATTTATCGTTTGATTATGAAAAGTGGCTCAGATAATTTCCGCACTTCTTCTGTTCAAGGGATTATGAAGCGCATTCATGCGAAAGGTATTGAGATCGTCGTTTATGAGCCAGTTTTAAAAGAAAAGACGTTTTTTGGGTGCCAAGTAATAGAGGACCTGGTCAGGTTTAAAAATAAATCAGATGTAATTATTGCAAATCGCCCTACATATCATTTGAACGATGTATCAAAAAAAGTGTTTACTCGTGATCTATTTGGGCACGATTAACCTTTTAAAAAGTTTTCTGTTAACAATAAATTCATCTTAAAATTCGGAGCGGTTAATGAGTGATCAAAAAATACAAAATGTTCTTTGTCATCAAAAAAAGCATTCTAATATGTCTGAAAACACATTAGATCTAAAACCTTCAACAGATGAAATTGATTTAATTGATTTGCTTGCAATTTTTTTTAAAAATAAAGTAAAAATTTTTTTCATCACTATTTTTTTTGTGATTGTGAGTGCTCTGATATGTTATAAATTGCCAGAAAAATGGACCAGTAAGGCTATAATTACTTATATCGATGACAATCAACTGCAACCTTTCGAACTGTTATCTTATAAATTAAAATTATTTGATATTTCTTTAAATTTTGATCAAAAAAATTTACTTTCCCTTTTTATTCAATTATTTAACTCAAATGTTCTTAAAGAGAAATATTTAGTTAATACGAGTTATTTTCAAAAATTAATAAAAGATCATCCAGAAAATAGAAATCAATTCATGCTTGATATTATTAAAAATATTCATATCGAATATTCAAAATCAAATAAAGAAAATGACTTTAAAGGTTACGTATTTTATACCTTATCCTATAGTGCTGATACTGCTAAAGATGCTCAAAATTTATTAAACGGATATATCAATTATATATCTGCTATTTTTGACGAAAAACTTAATAACAAGATTACAAATAAAATAAACATAAAAAAAAGTGTACTTTCCTTTATTATTGATAATAAAGGAATGTCAATTAATGATGATGTAAATTTACCTATGGCCAAATTACAGTTAGAGAAATTACAGTCCATAAAATTATCAGATATCAAAATCATCCCCTTCGAATATCTGCAAAAACCTAACGAACCCGTGAAAAAAGATTCACCTCAATCTGCCTTTATTATTTTGTTATCGGGTATGGCAGGCCTTATGGTTTCTATGTTTTATGTTTTAGTTCAACATTATTTATCGCAGCGAAACAAACCTTAATGTTTTTTTTCAAGCTCAAATACAACATCAACCTGATCTGTAAATTGAATCCTTTGTTTTTGATAAGTCAAAGCGGTATCAGATGAAATGCTGTTTTCTGTCTTGTAGGTGCTCAGAAGGGGCTTAGGCTGATAAGCAGCCTCTCCATGATATCGGACACTGTAAATGGGCCCCAATATAGACTGAAAACTTTGGGCTAAAAGTTGCGCCTGTTGTTTGGCGTTTTCGATGGCTTTTTGCTGTGCTTTTTTACGATAAAGATCTGGATCTGCGACACTGAATTTGAGTGCTCGAATTTCATTTAATCCCAATTTTAAGGCCTGATCGAGCAGTGTATTGAGTTATCCATTTGGCGTAATTGCACCTTTACTTCACGTATGGCTCGATAGCCTTTTAATAAAGTTTTCCCTTCTTTTTGATAATCGTATTCCGGCTCTGTGATCAGATTAGCCGCATGAATGTCTTTTTGATCTACTTGATTTTTTTCTAAAAAATCAAAGTACTGGTTAACACGATGATCGACCTGTTTTTTAGCATCAGCCGCATCTTTAGCCAATATATTCACGTTAATAATGAGGTTGGCGATATCAGGAATCGCCTCTACATTTGCGATCCCTGAAGTGGCAACATAAGGCCCAGAGGGCCATTGATCTGCTTTTGACATGATAGGAAAGAGACTAAATAAAACGATGAATGAATGAATAAGCTGATGTAATTTCATTTTGTTTCCTCAATATAAGCAGATTATTGTAATCGAAAAATTTATTTTTTGATTTGGTGAAGATGGACATCCATTTGTGGATAAGGAATACCGATCTGGTGTGTATCTAATGCTCGTTTAAAATTTTCCATTAAATCCCAGTAAACTGGCCAAGCATCAGCGTTGAGAGTCCAAACCCGAACCACAAAATTTAATGAAGACGCCGCCATTTCGTGTAAACGTACGATGACTTCTTTATCCGCTAAAATACGTTGATCAGCGGCAATAACCTCTCCCAGGACTTTTTTAACGACATCTATATCCGCATCGTAAGAGACACCAACGATGATTTCAGTCCGGCGTTCAGGTTCACGCGTGATGTTGATAATATTACCTGCGATAATTTTTCCGTTAGGAACGACGATGATTTTTGCATCAGGAGAACGTAAGGTCGTTGAAAACAGTTGCACGTGTAATACAGTGCCAGAAACGCTGCCTAGGTCAACGAATTCGCCTTCCCGGAAAGGAGGACGAAAAGCCACCAGTAATACGCCTGCAGCAAAGTTCGACAGAGAACCCTGTAGTGCCAAGCCCACTGCCAAGCCCGCAGCACCTATGACTGCAATGACGGAGGCAGTTTGTACCCCAAGCCGTCCTAGCACGGCAATAATGGTAAAGGCCAGAATGCTGTAACGCACCATGGTTGATAAAAAATCAGAGACCGTGGCGTCGATACTTCGATTTTTCATCATCTTGTTAAGCGTCTTCGAAACTACTCGCGCCACAATTGAGCCCGTTATCATGATCAGAACAACAGCCACTATATTGATGGCATATTCAATTAATAAATCACGATTATCGATCACCCAACTTCCGGCGTTATGAATGCGATTGACTACATCAAGTTCTTCCATTTTTTTATCCCAAATTGAAAAATTGAGGCACATAAATCTGTGGTTGATTTTTAAAAGTAAAGCGTAAAACGCAAATTTATTCTACGTGAATTTTTTTCTAAAGGTTAAATTTTCTAAATAATGAGCGGCTGTTTAAAGGCCGATGTCCAAGATGAGGTTTTAATGCGATTCGAGTAAAACGTTTGGCGGCTTTCAGTGTCTCTTGATCATAAAATGCACCTTTGGCTAGTGATTGTAATTGATGGCCGGTAAAACCAAGAGAGTCGTCCTCCGGGCTTCTGATAAAGCCGATTTCATGTTGATAACGATAAGTCATTTGAGCGACCACAGGTTCGCCCGTTTCTACACAATGAAGAAAATCAACACCGTAGCCTAGATGCGTTAATAGTGCTAATTCAAAACGGCGTAGTGCCCGTTCCGATGTATCTTGAGCACTGGCTAATGCCTCCAAACAGTCGAGATAATCAAAAAAAAGCGCACGATAATCAATATTTGGTAGCAACAGGCGAGATAAAAGCTCATTAACATATAAACCGCTGTACAGGAAAATGCCAGTTAAAGGCACGGCAATAGAAATGGGTTCCGCACCACATAAGGTTTTTATCGCTGATTTTCCGCTCCAACGCAAAAGTAAGGGCGTAAAAGGTTGTAAATAGCCTTTTAATGCAGATCGAGGGCGAAGTGCTCCTTTTGCGATCAGAGATATCCGCCCTTCGTTTTCAGTCAATAAATCCAGTATTAAACTGGTTTCACTATAAGAGCGGCGATGAAGAATAAACGATCGATGCCAGTGATGATGCATAAAATGAACGGGTTATCTTAGGTCGTCTCTGTAACCGAGGCTACGCAATGCACGTTCATCATCGGCCCAACCTGATTTTACTTTTACCCAGAGCTCAAGGTGAACTTTAGTGCCAAAGAGTTGTTGCATATTTTGGCGCGCCTCAATTCCCATCGTTTTGATTTTAGACCCTCGATGACCTATCACAATTTTTTTTTGTCCTTCTCGCTCGACAATAATAAGGCCATGAATGTGATAAGCCCCTCGAACATTCACTTCAAATTTTTCAATTTCAACCGTGACAGAATAAGGTAATTCTTCACCTAAAAATCGCATCAATTTTTCACGAATGATTTCTGACGCCATAAAACGTTCAGAGCGATCTGTGATGTGGTCTTCAGAAAAATGGTGAGGCGCTTCAGGGAGGTGTTGACGTACAATTTGCTCAATACGATCAATTTGTATTCGTTTTTTTGCAGAGATAGGGACCAAATCAAAAAAGCGGACGTCCAAAAAGCTCAGTTTTCGCTTTAAAAAAGCAATATGAGGCAATAATATTGATTTATCTGTGACATGATCGATTTTGTTGACCGCCAATAAAACGGGACATGTCACTCCTCTGAGCTTATTGACTATCATCTCATCGTCGGGAAACCAATGTGTCCCCTCCACCATAAAAATAATCAGCTCTACATTTCCAATCGCACTACGAGCGGCGCGATTCATAAAACGATTAATAGTCCGTTTTTCTTCAATATGTAATCCCGGCGTATCGATATAAATCGCTTGATAAGACCCTTGAGTATGAATACCCATGATGCGATGACGGGTAGTTTGAGCTTTAGAAGAGGTGATGGAAATTTTTTGCCCGAGAAGTTGATTAAGCAGTGTTGATTTTCCCACATTTGGACGACCTAAAATGGAAATAAATCCACAATAGGTGTTTTCTGTTTTTTTTTGTTCATCTTGTATTAACTTCATTCAAATTCCAGCTTTTTCAACGTTTTTTCTGCTGCTTCCTGTTCAGCTTTGCGGCGATTAGAGCCCTTTCCTACAACCAGTTCCTCTAATCCACTGACTTGGCAATGAATAGTAAACTCTTGATCATGTGCTTCACCACAAACCTGAGCGAGCAGATAAAAAGGCAACGGCAGTTGGTGGCTTTGCATATATTCCTGCAAACGTGTTTTTGGATCTTTTTGATGATGGGTTGGATTAATCTGTTCTAAACGTTTGTGGTACCAACGCAAAATGGTTTTTTCTACTGTTTGAATATCACTGTCTAAAAAAATAGCGCCAATAATGGCTTCGATGCTATCTGCTAAAATAGATTCACGTTGAGCCCCACCCGTTTTGAGTTCGCCTTGCCCGAGTTGTAAGTAGGCTCCAATATCAAACTCACGAGCGATTTCAGTTAAAGTATCCCCTCTGACTAAAGTGGCCCTCATGCGGCTCATATTCCCTTCATTAATTTCAGGAAAGCGATGATATAACTGATTTGCAATCACAAAGCTTAATATAGAATCCCCTAAAAATTCTAAACGTTCATTGTGTTGCGTGTGTAAACTACGATGAGTCAGAGCTTGTAGAAGAAGCGATCTTTCTTTAAAAGAATATCTCAATTTAAGTTCTAGACTGTTGATATTAATAGAATTCATTGTTATTTATAATCGGTTAATATACATAAAGACATTACGTTAAAATGCCTTTTTTCAATAGTCAGAAAGTCAAATAAGTTTAATCAATAGACCCAATCCTACTCAAACGTACTCCTGTCGGCCATTCATTTTCTTGTTTTTCAAAACTCATCCATATTGCAGTGGCTTTGCCAACCAGGTTACGTTCAGGGACAAACCCCCAAAAACGGCTGTCTGCACTATTATCACGGTTATCCCCCATCATAAAATATTCCCCATGAGGGACCACCCAAGAGCCAATAGGCTGCCCCTGTTGCCTATAATAGGAACGCATTTGATCTGCTGTGCCTGGCAGTATCAAAATAGGGTGACTTACAGAGCCCGCAGTCTCAATGCGCTCATTCTGGCGAATGCCATTGTCTGGTACAGATTGTTGAAGGGGTATCTGAAGGAAAGCAGTTGAGGTATTTTTATCTCGGTTGAAAACAAATGTTTGTACAAAATTACTCGGTTGAGCAGTGCTATAGGTCATCACCTGATGATCACAATCATTATCAGGTTGGCAAGAAGGCTGAACATGGACCTCTTTTCGTACAGGATCATAGCGGACATGATCACCCGGTAATCCAATCACGCGCTTAATAAAGTCTACCTTTTTATCTAAAGGATATTTAAATACAACGACATCCCCTCTTTTTGGGTGGCCTGTCGGTATCAGTGTTGTTTGAGTGATGGGATCTTTAATACCATAGGCATATTTTTCAACCAAAATAAAATCGCCTATCAGTAACGTTGGCATCATAGAACCAGAAGGGATTTGATAAGGCTCGTATACAAATGAGCGAACACAAAATACTATTAATAATACAGGGAAAATGGAGACAGCGGTTTCTATCCAACACGGTTGTTGAATGACGTCACTTGCTGTTTCAGTAGAAATGGCCACGTTTTTTTTTTGGCGCGCAGGGGCCCATATAAAGCGCTCGATACACCAGATGATACCAGTCAACAAGGTGGCAAGCGCTAGAATCAAGGTGAAGGTGTTGGCCATTGAGGTGAAAGTGTTAGGCATATTTATTGATTCCTGATTTTCTATTTACTCTCTTTTCCAATATGCAAAATAGCGAGAAAAGCGTCTTGTGGTAATTCAACATTACCGACTCGCTTCATGCGCTTTTTACCTTCTTTTTGTTTTTGCAAAAGCTTCTTTTTGCGGCTGACATCGCCGCCATAACATTTTGCTAACACATTTTTTCTTAATTGCTTTACCGTGGCCCGAGCAATAATGTGGTGACCAATTGCCGCCTGGATGGCGATGTCAAACTGCTGCCTTGGGATGAAGTCTTTCATTTTTTCTACCAGTTCTCGGCCACGAGAAGCGGCATTATCACGATGTGTGATTAAAGCCAGTGCATCGACTCGCTCAGTGTTGAGCAAGATATCCACTCGCACCATATCAGAAGCTTGAAAACGTTTAAAATTGTAATCCAAAGAAGCATAACCTCTGGAGGTGGATTTTAAACGATCAAAAAAATCCAGTACGACTTCTGCCATCGGAATGTGATAGGTCAAAGCCACTTGATGACCGTGATACACCATATTCACTTGAACCCCTCGTTTTGCCACACACAGGGTCATAACATTGCCTAAGTACTCTTGTGGTAGCAGAATGTGGCATTCTGCAATAGGTTCACGTAACTCTTCGATCTCACTTAATGCGGGTAACTTAGAGGGGCTATCCACATAGAGTATTTCTTTTTTTACAGTTTTTACTTCATAGACAACAGTAGGGGCCGTGGTAATCAGGTCTAGATGATATTCTCGCTCAAGACGTTCTTGAACAATTTCCATATGCAGTAAACCTAGAAAACCGCAGCGAAAACCAAAGCCCAAAGCGCCTGAATTTTCTGGCTCAAAAAACAAAGAGGCATCGTTCAGGCTTAACTTAGCTAAGGCATCACGGAAGGATTCATAATCATCAGAGCTGATGGGAAATAAGCCCGCATACACTTGGGGTTTGACTTTTTTAAAGCCAGGCAAAGGCTTTTCAGCGGGATGCCGGCTTAATGTTAAGGTGTCTCCCACTGGCGCGCCTAAAATATCTTTAATCGCACACACTAACCAACCTACTTCACCACAATTGAGTATGTCTGTATCAAAACGTTTCGGAGTAAAAATACCAAGGCGCTCTACATTATAAATTTGCCCCGTGCTCATGACTTTAACTTTATCACCTTTACGTAAAGTCCCATTTTTTAAGCGAATTAAAGAAACTACCCCTAAGTAGTTGTCAAACCATGAGTCAATAATCAGAGCCTGTAATGTGCCTTTGGGATCCCCTTTCGGAGCAGGGATGTCTCGCACTAAGCGTTCTAAAACATCGGCGATGCCTATACCTGTTTTGGCAGAGCAACGTACGGCATCTGTCGCATCAATACCGACAATGTCTTCAATTTCTTCTGCAATTCGATCTGGGTCTGATGCCGGTAAATCTATTTTATTGAGGACAGGAACCACTTCCAGATTCATCTCAAGGGCGGTATAGCAATTTGCCAAAGTTTGTGCTTCAACTCCTTGAGCTGCATCTACGACCAGTAAAGCGCCTTCACAGGCTGCCAGAGAACGCGACACTTCGTAAGAGAAATCGACATGGCCAGGAGTATCAATAAAGTTAAGTTGATAGGTATTACCGTCTTGAGCTTGATAATACAAAGTCACACTCTGGGCCTTGATAGTAATGCCGCGTTCACGCTCCAAATCCATAGAATCGAGCACTTGTGAAGCCATTTCACGTTCTGTTAATCCACCACAAAGCTGGATGATACGATCAGATAAAGTAGATTTTCCGTGATCAATATGGGCAATAATAGAAAAATTTCTTTTATAGTTCATTTATTTATTTTTAAAATTAAGTTATCTGCAATACGCTTAGCGGTCGAAAGAGGAATTTCGCCAACGACGGTCATCTGAATATGATCACGCACCTGAGTTTGAATTGTACGACGACTTTGTTGAAAATGACTTTCGGTATTATTTTTTTTATTCACAGGGGAGACAGTAATCAAAAAACTAAACAGGCCGTCCGTATAAAAACGAGAGGCCAAGAATTTTTTCTTATGCATCAGTTGATGTTCATTAGGAGGAATATCAACAAAGCCTGCAGGCAGCCACTTTGGAAACCAATCAAAATTGACGGTTTCTTCCTCAGGAAGCTTCATTAAAGGAGGCACAGGCGCTTTTAAATTTTGCACAAAAGAAGTCAGGTTATCGTCCATATTCAATGAAATAACCTTGAATTGCTCTAATGTTTGACCATTCAGATTCAGTAAATTGATTTGCATAGGCAATTTGGTGACTTCGTCTAACCAAATAAAGTAGCTGTATCTATTATTTTCTTTCGGAAGCACTCGAATGATTTGACATATACGATCAGCGATACGCATTTTCCCTACAAAAATATAGTGATAATACTGTGAAAGCATTGAAAAATCAGAAAAAACAACAGAAGGAAATGCATCTACTATGTGAGTGCCTAGCAATGTGAAAGGTGTTAAGTCAGATTGAAAATAACTGATTTGATCATTGTTTTGACGTACTTCAACTCGAAGTTGATCCATACGCAGTAACTGAGCGAATGTTTTTCCGTTTAAGATAACATGACGATAGCGTAAAGAATCAATATCTTGCTCATCAGCCTGAATGTAATTAAATTCATAGTTAAGTGATCGAATGGCGGTGCTCATTTCTTGCAACATCATACCGGCGTTCGGTTGCTCAGAACCCGCCGAATTAGGAGAAAGAGCAGCAATCAATAAAATCACGAAAAGCAAAAATGGATGCATTACGACTACTTTTTTTTTAAAGATCAATTGTATGACTCTGGCAAAGGAGGATGAGGCTCTAATGGCAAGGAGGTGCGCCGCTTTAATTCAAATTTGTGTAATAAATTAAACTCCTCAGAAGCGTTTTGCTCTTCTTCTGATGGTTTTTTCATATGATGACTTTTTCCTGCATGAGTCCCCACATTAGAATGAAGCCCAAAACTGACTGGAGCCGGTTTTAACTCTATCATAGGACTAATATTAAACGTGGGTAATTCAGATTGATCAGATGATTGATAGTGACCACTGAGAACGACCACCAGAGATACCGAAGCCGCAACGGCAATTTGAGTCAATTGACTGACCCAAGGCCGAATTTTTTGCCAAAAAGGAATATCATCAGTATCACGACTGGTTTCAATCGCAGGTGCAGATGTATTAATACATATAGGATCGTTTTTAATGACTTCTAAAATACGATCAGACATATCCAGGCAGAGAGGATTAGCTAAATCATGGCGTAAAGCGTCGCCAATCAAATGATAATTCTGCCAACTTTTCTGAAGCACTTTATCTTTTGATAAAAGATGTAATAGCTCATCATCTAAAATTTCATCATCGATTAAAGCGGAAAGTTTTTCTTTCTGCATATAAAATACCTTTTTTGATGGTTATTCATCGTTGAATCAGTGGCTGAATTTTATTATCAATCGCGTCCCTGGCTCGAAAGATACGTGAACGAACTGTACCTACAGGACAATTCATAATATTGGCTATTTCTTCATAACTCAAACCTTCTAGTTCACGCAAAGTAATTGTGACTCGTAAATCTTCGGGGAGTAGTTCTAAAGCATTAAAGATAGCCTGTCGCAGCTCTTCAGACAATAATAAGCTTTCAGGGTTCGATATTTCTTTTAGCGCAGTGATATTTTCGTCATTTTTGATATCATCGGCATCAACATCATTGGCTGGTGGGTGACGCCCTTGAGCAATGAGATGATTTTTTGCTGTATTAATCACAATACGATATAACCAGGTATAAAAAGCACTTTCACCACGAAATAATTTTAAAGCACGATAAGCTTTAATAAAAGATTCTTGTACCACATCCGGAACATCCGAAGAAGGGATATACCGAGATGCTATCTTTGCAACTTTATGCTGATAACGAATAACCAACAAGTTAAAAGATTGTTGATCTCCTGATTGAACTCGTTCAACCAACGCTTGATCTGTTAACCGTTCGGTCATTCAGGATACATTCTCCACAATTGATTTTATTAAAAAATGTCATACCCACTGCTTTATTTTGTTTATATTCTAGAAAAAAATCACAAAAACGAATAACCGCAGCTTTTGTTGAGCGGCATAAGCTACCATGAAATTCATTTTCATTCTTCAAACATCATATTTTTATGAAAAAATTATCTGAACAAATGACCGATGTATTAATCATTGGCAGTGGTGCTGCAGGTTTATCATTAGCGTTACGTCTTGCTCCACATTGTCGCATCACCCTTCTCAGTAAGGAATTATTAAACGAAGGGGCCACCTTTTATGCTCAGGGAGGTATCGCGGCAGTTTTTGATGAAGCAGATAGTATCAGCTCACATGTGCAGGATACCGTGATCAGCGGTTCAGGGCTGTGCGATCAAGAGATTGTCGAATTTGTCGCCAGTCATGCCTCTCAATGTATACAATGGCTGGTTCATCAGGGTGTTCTATTTGATACTGAAATAAATTCGATCGGCCAAGAGCGCTATCATTTAGCTCGTGAAGGAGGTCATACACATCGGCGTATTTTACACAGTGCCGATGCGACGGGCAAAGAAGTAGAAAATACTTTAATCAAAAAAGTCTTGGATCACCCCAATATTTGTATACGAGAACGCCATAACGCGGTGGATCTCATTACTTCAGGCAAAATGGGCAATACTGAAAATCAACGAATTGTTGGCGCTTATGTTTGGAATAGAGATAGCAAGCAGGTAGAAACCTTTCGCTCGAAAATAGTTGTACTAGCGACAGGGGGAGCCGCCAAGGTTTATCAATATACCACCAATCCTGAAATTTCTTCTGGTGATGGAATTGCCATGGCTTGGCGTGCAGGATGCAGAGTGGCTAATCTAGAATTTAATCAATTTCACCCTACCTGTTTGTTTCATCCTAAAGCCCCTAATTTTTTATTAACGGAAGCCTTGCGGGGTGAAGGGGCTTATTTAAAGCGACCTGATGGTAGTAGATTGATGCCTGATTTTGATGCGCGCCTTGAATTAGCCCCCAGGGATATTGTGGCTCGAGCCATTGATCATGAAATGAAAAGGCTTGGAGCAGATTGCATGTATCTCGATATCAGCCATAAATCTAGTGAATTTATTGTTCAACATTTTCCTATGATTTATCAAAAATTGCTTTCATTAGGAATTAATTTAACGAAAGAACCCATCCCGGTTGTGCCTGCTGCACATTATACTTGTGGAGGAGTTATGGTGAATCGCCAGGGACGTACAGATCTGGAAGGCTTATATGCCATCGGTGAAGTCAGTTATACGGGTTTGCATGGAGCCAACCGTATGGCCTCTAATTCGTTACTGGAATGTTTGGTGTATGCTTGGTCAGCCGCCGAGGATATTTTGGCTCATTTACCTCAATCACATCTGAGCGATGTACTACCTGATTGGGATGAAAGCAGGGTTCATAATTCTGATGAGCAAGTGGTCATCCAACATAACTGGCATGAATTACGCTTATTTATGTGGGATTATATGGGAATTGTTCGTACCACTAAAAGATTGGAACGGGCGTTGCGTCGTATTAATACTTTAAAGCAGGAAGTGAACGAATATTACACTCATTTCCGTATCTCTAATCATTTGCTGGAATTGCGTAATTTATTACAAACCGCAGAACTGATGGTTCGTTGTGCCATGATGCGAAAGGAGAGCAGAGGTTTACATTACACGTTGGACTACCCCAATCAACTACAAAAACCGCAATTGAGTATTCTTTCTCCTTTAAAAGGGTAGACATTTTTTGCTCATCTGGGAGTCAAAAAAATGCTCCAGCAGCATCCCGAAAACTGACTTAAGACACAAAATAAAAAACCTTTATTTTTGATATTTTTTAAAACGCTGCTCTAGTTGTCTGAGTTGATCAATACGAGCATCATAGCGCGCCTGTTGCAGGCTCCCCAGAGGAACCAGATTACTGGCATCACTTAGTAATCCTATGGCTTGAGAAAAATCTCCTTTCAAGGCGGCATTTTCTGCATGAGCCGCGAGGGCTTGATCCCGCCATCTTTTAGCCAGAGCGGCCTTAATCAGTAAATCCCAACCATTCATATCATTGGGATGTTCAAAGGTGTAACGGCGTAATAAAGAAACCGCCTGCGCAGACTCACCTGCCTTGATGTAGGCATTCGCCAGATTAAGCTGCCATATGAGCTGATGTTGCTTCGCCACCCTGGCTTTTTTTAATCGAGTGATCGCCTGAGCCGCTTTATTTTGAGATAAATCAATATCGGTCATTAAATCAAGAAACCAGATATTATCTGGGTACGTTACTGATAGTGTTTGTAAAATCTGGCGGGCTTTATCGTATTTTTTATTTTGATACCATAAAATCGCTTGCCCATATTCTGCCGCTAATCGTTCAGAAGCGGTGCCTTTTTTCAAGGGTTTGAGAAATTCGTTAAAATTTTTCTTTAATTCAAACAGGCCATGTAAACGCACTTTTGCGAAAAGATAATCCTGCGAAGAAACCACAGGGTGCCTGGATATTTGGTTGGCACGATTATAAATATCAACAAGCCGACTTTCTGGTAAAGGATGAGTTAATAACATTTCGGGAGGTTTACTGGTGTAACGTGATTCATCGGCCAGTTTTTCTAAAAAATCAGTCATGGCGTGCGCATTAAAACCCGATGCCTGTAATAATTTTAGCCCAATACGATCAGCTTCCTGTTCATTCGATTGACTGAGGCTGAGTATGTCTTGCTGTGCTAATGCCAAAGAAGAATTCCATGCCACCACACCGGCTTTTGGATTTGCCAAAAACAATAAAAGAGATCCCAATTTGCTGGTTAAGGTTAGTTGAGACAGACGTTGATTGTTTTCTATAGCACGAGCAAGGTGCCGCTGAGTAATATGCGAAATTTCATGGGCCAAAACAGAAGCCAGTTCGCTTTCATTATCGGTATAAAAAAATAATCCCGAATTCACCACCACATTTCCGCCCAAAAAAGCAGAAGCATTGATTTGATTATTGTTAAGTAAATAAAAATGGAAAGGTGTTTTAACAGACTGCGCATGATCCACCAATTTCTTACCCAGGGAATGGATGTACTGATTTAATAGAGGATCATAGATGAATGGTGCATGAGAATGCATTTCACGAAGATAAAAATCTCCTATTTCTATTTCTTGAGCAATACTGAGTGTCGCTCCAGCGGTTGTACCCATATCAGGGAGTGAATCTTCTGCTGTTGGCTTTGGACTGACTGACATAGGCCAAAAAAGCGCTCCTGCTAAAAAAATCACCGACATTTTAAAGGGGTATGTTGTGAATATCATGATGATCTGGCCTTGATTAAAATTCTGTTTTCAATTTTATTCGTCTTTTTTATTTTATTCATTATACAAACAAAGAAAGACTTGCTCTGGCATTTCTGCCCTCATTGAGATGATGGGCTTGTCGTTTTTTTATCAAAGAATGATATTCTTCTCAAAAGCAAGAAGCCACAGGAAAGCGTTAAAATCAGGCTTAATATTTCCTGACTGAAGGCCGATATTTAGGGCACACCGGAAAAAATATGATAAACGATAATAAAATGACCGCCTCTGAACTGAGAGGAACCTGGGGTCTAGGCACGGTTTTTTCACTGCGAATGCTCGGTATGTTTATGGTATTGCCCGTGATGACGACCTACGGTATGACACTGCCTGACGCTACTTCAACCCTGGTCGGGGTGGCCATCGGCATTTACGGCTTGACCCAAGCGTTTTTCCAAATTCCATTTGGACTGATTTCTGATCGCATCGGAAGAAAATTCATGATTGTCGGGGGATTGATTTTATTTTCTCTGGGCAGTCTGTTGGCCGCTTTCAGTCAGTCTATTTGGGGGATCATCATTGGGCGAGCTTTACAAGGCTCAGGCGCGATTGCGTCATCTATTATGGCGTTACTGTCTGATTTAACACGAGAGCAACACCGCACCAAAGCCATGGCCTGTATCGGTGTGAGTTTTGGAATAAGCTTTGCGATTGCGATGATACTGGGCCCGATGATCACTCATGCGTTTGGTCTACATTTTCTTTTTGGAATTATTGCATTTTTATCGTTATTAGGAATTGTGATTACATTGACGGTTGTTCCTTCTACGGACAGACATGTATTGAATAGGGAATCAGGAATGGTTAAAAGCAGTATCACTAAAGTGCTGAATAATCGCCGACTGCTAAAGCTCAATTTTGGGATTATGTGTTTACACATGTTATTAATGCTGACCTTTGTTGCGTTACCATCCGCTTTAGAACGCGCTGGATTACCAGCCGTAAATCATTGGATACTCTATCTGGTCACCATGTTAATTTCTTTTGCGGCAGTGCTACCTATCATCCTTTATGCTGAAATGAAACGTCGTATCAGATCGGTTCTGATTCTTTGTGTCACCGTTTTATTGATAGCAGAAGTTATTTTATGGAGCTCAAATAAACATTTATGGAGCATCATCTCGGGTGTTCAGTGCTTTTTTGTGGTGTTTAATGTCATGGAAGCACTTTTACCTTCGTTAATCAGCAAGGAAGCCCCAGCCGGTTATAAAGGGACCGCGATGGGTGTTTACGCTACCAGTCAGTTTATCGGTGTCGCTATAGGTGGGTGTCTGGGAGGCTGGCTGTTTGATATGAAGGGGACCAGTGCGGTCTTTGCTGCCTGTGCTCTGGTTGCTTTTATTTGGTTGATTGTCAGCACTACAATGCGGGAGCCCTCTTATGTCAGCAGTTTACGCATTCTTCTTTCCAGGAGGGTACTGGAAGATTCAGATTTACTTAATCGAATAAAAGCTCAAGCAGGAGTCACCGAGGTTTTACTGGTCAAAGAGGAACAAAGCGCTTACATCAAGGTGGACACCAAAAAAACCAATCGCCGGCAATTAGAAGAACTCATTCATTTAGGGAAGAGTTGACGTATGCCATCAAAATAAACCGCTTTAAACCCTTTGTGCCTAGGTTTCGGCACTTTCTCTAAAAAAACAAAAAATATTCCTGAAATGACCAATGGCTAACTCAACGCCAGTGGGGGGCCTCATTGTGTCTAAAGGCGCGGAAATCAAGGCGTTGTTTTGAACAATTTGGGGCCCTTCTTTTTCCCTGAAGTGAATACATCTTAAAGTGATTTAGCCATAAAACATCAAAGAAGAAGTCAATAAAATAAAAAAGTAATAACACTATTTATTACGCATATAATTGATATACTGCTAACTAAATAACATGTTTTCTGGAATCAAACTGATACAGTCAAACCCATAAAAATGTTACGAAAAAAGTCAATTCGTCATCCAAAATCAGGAAAGATTATCCACGATAGAAAAAGTTTTATCTTCTGCAGGTTAAAAAATCACTTCATCACTTTCGCTCAAATTTTTACCTTTAACACGCACAACAAATCGATATATACATTTTAGAAAGGAATTGTTGATGAAGAAGTTTTTACAATTTATTACACCGGGATTTTTTTTATGTCTGTCTTTTTCTATTCATGCCTCGTCTCTGGCGAGCCCAGAAAAAATCACTAGAGATGATCCACTGTTATGCGAAAAATGTTGCAAAGTCACAAAATATCCACAGACATTTCCGCTTTGCGTTGAAGACGTAGAAGACACTAAGAATTGGTGTGTCGATTTTTTGAATTATGAATTACCCTAAAATTAAAAATAAGCGTCATACCTCTTTAAGAGTGATGGCGACTTTGTTGAATAAATCAGACTGGGGAATCCGATCCACATTAAATGTGCTTAACGTTGGACATAAACACTGTTAGGAACCCCCAGTCACTCATTCTGGTTAAGATTCTTAACCGTTACCTGGGTTGTGTCGTGTTAAGGGTAAAAATTTGAGCGAAAGTGGCGGGAGTTTTCTCATCTTCCATGGAAATAACCCTTTTTTGTATGGCATTGTTGCATAAATGAATTAAGGTCTTAATTTTTCTGTTGGGTTAATTTTAAGTGATAAAATTATTTATAACCTGACTTGATTTGAGCGATATTATGTGTAAATAAAGAGTCAGTATGTTGGTTAATCAATTGTTTTTTTGATCAGCACTATCAAAAGAAGAGAGGGCTGTTTTAAGGAGGTCATCTAAAAAATATTTTTCCTCCCTGGTAAATATTTTTTCTTCAGGAGCCGCAACTCCCTTTTTCATTTTAATAGAAAAAGTTTGGCTAAAATGAGTATCGGTCAGAGTGAGATAAATGTCTTCCCGGACTTCCCTGAAAAGCAATTCATCAAAGCCAATATCATACAAAACCAAAATGTCTGTTCCACCGCTGTTTTCTATCGTTGTATGCCCGTCTAAGCGGAAGATCAGGCGCCAGCGTTAAATTATCGAAGGAGTTAGCCGTCTCCTTGTTAAGAACTCAATGTTCATTATCGTCGGTACGACGCAAAATGGCTGTCTGCAGTTCATCAAGACCACCAAAGGGGGTATCCAGGGTTATCGGATCAGAATAATTCTCTTTAATACCACGCGCATTGAAGTGATATTCCCTGCTGAATTTAAGGTATAGCTCAAAAAGCGCGCCGAGACGTTTTTATTGAGAAAGAACGCTCTTTTTTCTTCATTAAAGTATCAACAACAAAAACCTTTTCTCGCTGTCGAGAATTTTTCCATGTTTCCTCATAACCTTCCGTATCGACTTCAGAAAAACGCGTATATTCTATAGATTCGTTTTCTTTTATTTCAGACTCAAAAAAGTAGTTATCCATAAAAGATTTCAATTGATCCACAGGATCATCATTTTGAGAAAGAGATTTCAGCCATGAAATATAATTTGTTCATCCAAAAGGCCCATGTTGACGCTGTTCAATAAGATATTGGACAGATAAGCCTGGATTTAACTGATGATTTTGATCATGTTGAGTATGAATTTTTTTAACGTTTTTATAGAGCCGGTCGTTTAAGAGAAGATTTTGAGAAAAACTCATATGGCGAGTTTGAGGAGTTGTCATATCTTTACATCCATTTAATAGAAAGACGATTTTTATGTAGAAAAAAGTGACATTTTTAATCAGATGATGACGATAGCACGAGTGAAGCCTGTCTCCATAAATAAAACCGCTGGAAAAAGTTTTAAAATAAACTCAAACTAAATTCAGTTCAAACAATTTGGAACGACGGCATCGTGATGAGCAAGATTATTCGAGACAACCTATAACTATCAGGTATTGGTAAGGTATTCTGTCTGCTTTTTTTGCTGATAAATGATGACCCATAAAACGACAAAAAGCAGGGATGTCGCTCAGTGTGGAAGGATCGTCTGAAATCATCAGTAACGTTTGGCCGATTGTTAAATCCCGAGCCGTTTTTCGCAACATCATGAGCGGTTCAGGGCAGCGCAAACCTAAAGTATCCAGGAAGTGATCATAATGATTTAAAGGGTCTTTCATTTCTATATGGTAGATATCGTTATAAAAAGACAATAAATATCTTTATTTAAAAAATTCGACTAAAAACCCTCATTTTTAAAAAATGAGGGATGTTGATTTATTATGGTGAATATGGTGGTAAAAAAAAACAACTTTGAACGAATTTTAGTCATTAAATTGCGTCATTTCGGAGATGTTTTACTCATCACACCTTTACTGACAACCTTACAGCAACATGCGCCTAATGCAAAAATTGATGTGTTGTTGTATTCAGGAACAGAAAAGATTTTATCGAAATATAAAACCCTTCATCATATTTGGACAATCGATCGTCAATTGAAACATGCAGGGATCAAAGCTCAAATATTAGGGGAATGGGCTTTATTTCAATCGTTAAAAAAACAAAATTATTCTTTGATTCTTAATTTATCAGATCAATGGCGGTCTGCCTTTTATTGCCGCTTTTTAAAGCCTGAGCTCAGTATCGGTTTCCATTATGCAAAGCGTGATAATGCGCTTTGGTGCTCTTGTTATGATCATCTGGTGCCTGTTTCAAATCACGTCAAACAACATACTGTCATCAATAATTTATCTATATTAAATCCCTTAAAATTATCGAAAATCATTACCCAGGTCAGTATGTCCTATGGGTCTGATGATATTTTTTATGTAGAAAAAATTTTACATGAAAGATCATTGAGTGATTATATTTTGATTCATCCTTTTGCGCGTTGGCACTTTAAAACTTGGCAGGCATCTTGTTTTTCTAAATTAATAAATTATTTAACCGCACAAAAAGAGAAAATAGTGATCACAGGGGGGCCCGAAAAAACAGAGCAGGATTACGTTCTTAATGTGATCGAAGATTGCAGTCAAAAAGAGGATATCGTGAATCTTGTGGGCCTTCTGAGTTTCTCTCAGTTAGCGGTGTTGATTGAACGAGCTCAAATTTTTATTGGTGTCGATTCTGTTGCTATGCATATGGCTGCGGCTTTAAAAACACCTTCAGTCGTATTATTCGGACCGAGTAACTTGAAACAATGGTCCCCTTGGGAAGCACCTCATACTTTATTGTGGGCAGGAGACCATCGAAAGTTACCTCTTCCAGAAGAGGTAGATACCCGCACTTGCGATCGTTATCTGGATGCAATCCCATTGAAAAAAGTCATAGATGCGGTGGATTTTTGGCGAACTCAACGCAAGGTAAGGTAGCTTTTGAAAAAGCGCTATGGCTTATTTTTCAGATCATCATAGGATGACGATCAAGTATTTTGGTTAATTCTAGAGATAACACTTGAGCTCGCCATCCTGTCAATAATAAAGGGCGTTTTTCTTTTGGGATCAAACCGAAATGCCAGTTTAATAGCTGATTAATATGTTTTCGTGATCCGATCAACTCATGACTTAATCCAATAAGAGCACCTATAGACTGGATCAGATCTTTGATCTCTTTAAATATCTTTTTATAAACAGGCTCATGGTTTAAATAAGCTATCACAAGTGAAGGATCCTCTTTTGTTTTTTGACTTTCTGTCACTAATCCCAGAAGGGTTAAACCATGTTGACGAATGGTCCGACGGTCCAAGCCTAAATGGAACAACTCCGATAAAGAAGTCGGCTGATAACGCGCCACTTTCCATAAATAAGATTCTTGTATCACAAAATTGATCGCGACATTTTTTTTACGGGCGTAAACTAAACGCCAGGAAGCCAGCTTTTTTAAGCAAATGAGTTGTCCAGGGTTGAGTTGAGAAGCATTCCCGATATCACGGTAAGCCATTTCAGGATCTTGAATTTGGCTACGGCGTTGACAAAGCAATTCACATTCTTCTTTGACTGCCTCCATCCAACCGGAGGTCTCTATTTTTTTCATCAAAGCATTTGCCAGAGGCAAAAGATAAAACACATCCTCAGCCGCATAATCACATTGTTTTTGACTCAATGGACGAGCCAGCCAGTCTGTTCTGGATTCGGCTTTATTTAAAACAATCCCTTGAAATTCTTTCACTAAGATAGAAAAACCACAAGAAACAGGTCGGCCTGTGAATGCCGCTAAAATTTGGCTATCTATTAAAGGTTCAGGGAGTGTTTTAAAAAAATGAAAAAATATTTCAATATCCTCTCCTGCTGAATGCAAAAATTTGACGATTTTTTTATTTTTCAACAAGCAATAAAAAGGGGCCCATTCTGTTATCAAAAAAGGATCAATAAGGGATACACGATGACCGTCATACAGTTGAATTAAACCCAATTCGGCATAATAGGTTTTTGTTCTCACAAATTCAGTGTCTAATGCTACTGCTTTACGCAAAACAGCCAGCTCACAAATATGATGTAAGTCTTCATTGGTGGTAATCAAACGATAATTCAAGATATGGCTCTCGATAAGTTTTTTATTAGTCAAAAATTCGCCCTAAGCTTTCATTATGATTTCTGTTAAGCGCACTAATGATATAAACATCACTTTTATGACTGAAAGGCGATGGATCCAACCAGGTTTCATAGAGACCTGTTTTACGAACCGTTTTTAATAATTGATAGTGAGACAATAATCCCCAAGTATTTTTACTCCGTTTATAGATAGCATAATAAAGGGTTAAGTTTTGATGAGATTTATCTCCTGGCTTATCTCCTGCTTTCCAAGTCAGCTCAATACCTTTGCTCGTGATGATTTTTTTTATTTTTATGGGGCTTTCAGGAGGAACAGAAGAGCCTTTCCAAGGCATCGAAGGAATCAACACAGGCATTGACCAGAGCGGATTTTTTATCATGTTGGCGGCGTTTTTTTTCAGAGGATCGTTCAAAGATAAGTGTCGAAATAAAATGCTGCCTTTAATTCCAGACGTGTTTTCATTAAAATGCAATTGCCTTTCTATTTCAAGGGCACCGCCATTCTCAGCCCAACTGGGTTCTAATTCAGAAGGGACTCCGGCCTTATAAAAAGCGTTCCCTATATAAAGGTGAGTGTTTTTGTTTTCTAAAAGATAGGCCCACCATGATGCGATTACATCATACCTTGCAACCTTTCGGTCAAAACTCCAATAAACCTGTGGAACAATATAATCAATCAACTTTTCTTTTACCCAAAGAACCGTATCAGAAAAATTCTGATCATAATGAGTCGATAACACACCGGTTTCTGAACCTAAAGGATCTTGTTTTTTATTTCGCCAAACCCCAGTTGGGCTAATGCCAAATTTCACCTGGGGTTTAAGTCGATGAATTTCCTCTGAGAGGCTCTTGATTAAAAGATAAGTGTTCTTTCTACGCCAATCTGCTTTATTGTTAAAATTATTGAAATATTGTAGATAAGTTTCATGATCATTCAATTTTGACGTAGGTGTTTCATAATAAAAATAATCGTCTAAATGAATGGCATCAATATCATACCGAATCACAATTTCTTTAATAATATTTTTTATCCAGTCTCGTACTTCGGGTATGCCAGGATCTAATACAAAACGGTCGTAAGCGATACGAATCCATTCAGGGTGACTTTTATAAACACTTTTTTTTCTGTCAGGGAGAAGTCTATTTAATTGATCGATAGTATTTTTTGCTGTATTCATTGAGACGCGATAAGGATTAATCCAAGCATGTAACTCAAGGTTTCTTTTATGCGCTTCTTGTACTGCAAATGCCAGTGGATCGTAGCCAGGGTTTTTACCTAAGGTGCCGGTTAAATAAGAAGACCAAGGGAGAATATCTGAAGCATATAAGGCATCCGCTTCGGGCTTTACCTGAAGAATAATTGCATTCATTCTCATTTTGACGGCTTGATCAAGTATTTGAATCAATTCTTTTTTTTGAACCAGGATGCGCTCTTGTTCAGAAAAAATTTCCGTGGATGTTTTAGATGGCCAATCTAAATTTATGACACTGGCAACCCAACTGGCACGAAAATGACGATTTTTTTCACTTCCCACTTTTTTTAAATTTGAGCAAGCGGTGATCAAAAAGATAAAAACAAAAAGCCACCAGTGACACCATTTCATATTTTATCTCGCTTTTTGTGCCACATTATTACGTAAATAGACAGGCTCTGCCTGCTCAACAGGGACAGCCACCCCGGCTTGCCATAATTTTAATGCCAAAGGCAACATATCTTCTGCCTGTGGTAAAAGCAGATCAGCCTGTGTTAAAACCTCCGAATTCACTTTCAATAAATCAGGATAGATAGTCCAGGCATTCCCCGCATAGGCCCACTTCCCTTTTAACAACCGGATCTGGCGTTCGGCCTGTTTTGGTGTTTTCAACATTTCCTTTTCTACGCTTTGCCATTGACTGGCACTTTTTTGAATAAAAGCACCCCAATAAATCTCTCCCATCCGTGCATCCATCGCTACTAGTACTTGTTTTAGGCCGGTTTGACGACATGCTCCTTGCGCTAACATTTCTAAAGTGGAAATGCCAATCATCGGCAAATCAGCCCCTAATGCCAAACCTTGGCTGACACCAATCCCGAGCCGCACGCCCGTGAAACTCCCTGGGCCACGGGCAAACGCCAAAACATCCAATTGATGAAGGGAAAGAGAAGAGGCGCCCAAAATCTGTTGTACCATAGGTAAAATACGTTGAGTTTGATTTCTTGGGCAGATTTCAGATAAAGAAGAGATTTCCCCATGATTCAAAAGGGCCACAGAGCAGGCGTCTGTGGTTGTATCTATGGCTAATATTTTGGGGGGCATAAAAAACTCAAATCGCAGATGAATAAAAAATGATAAGGCGAGAATTCTAGCATAAGTATGATGAAGATTTTTTTAAAAAACACTTGACACTTTATGGTCGCAACCAAAGCTGGAGTTCGGTATGATACGCCCCATTTTTGTAGTGATAGCTCAGAAGGTAGGATATGTCACAAAAACAGCTTTGGTATGAGAAATTACATTCCTCTTTCGGCCAATATTTTTCCATCAAAGAAGTGTTGTACCGCGATAAAACGGATCATCAGGATTTGATTATCTTCGACACTGAAGAGTTTGGCCGGGTGATGGCCTTAAATCATGTGGTGCAAACAACAGAGCGTGATGAATTTATTTATCATGAGATGATGACACACGTCCCTTTACTGGCTCACGGTGATGCTAAAAAAGTCTTAATCATAGGGGGAGGAGACGGGGGGATTTTACGTGAAGTGTGCCGCCATGCCGGTGTTAAAGAAATTATCATGGTCGAAATTGATCAAGATGTGGTCAATTTATGCCAAGAATATTTTCCTCACCATCATGCAGGGGCTTATGATGATCCGCGATTTCAGTTGAAAATTGATGATGGCGCGCATTTTGTCGAGCAAACAAATCATCGCTTTGATCTGATCATTTCGGATAGCACCGATCCGATAGGGCCAGGTGAACATTTATTTAAGTCTTCGTTTTATCAAGCATGCCGTCGTATCTTGAATGCAGGGGGTCTCTTTGTAGCTCAAAATGGCGTGTGTTTTTTACAACAAACAGAAGTCATCAATACGTATCAACGCCTGATGCCTTATTTTTCTGATGTGAGTTTTTACCAAGCCGCTATTCCTACTTATTACGGGGGAATCATGACATTCGCCTGGGCTTCAGAAAATGCAAATTTACGTCGAATTGGGCTGAATGATTTAGAATCCCGCTTTGCTGATTCAGGCCTAAAAAGTTGTCGTTACTATAATCCTTTTGTACACTTTGCCAGTTTTGCCCTTCCTCAATATTTAATAGAAGCATTGGCGAAAAAAGCGCCTAAATGATAAAAATGGGTTTCATGAGCACAGAGGCCTTGTCACATTGCATTTGAATTTTTCTTTTTGAAGGTGAGATAAATTGAACAAACTGAAACTACATGGTTTCAATAATTTAACCAAAAGCCTGGGATTTTGTATTTATGATATTTGTTATGCTCAAACGTTTGCTGACCGTGATGGCTATATTGCTTATATCGATGACGAATATAATGCCGATCGTTTAACCGAAATATTAAGGGAGACCTGCTCCATTATAGGTGCAAATATTTTAAATATCGCTCGCCAGGATTACAATCCGCAAGGGGCCAGTGTCACTATTTTAATCAGCGAAGAAGCGATTGATCCACGTGATGTCGATACTTCCGAACACCCGGGGCCTTTGCCCGATTCTATTGTGGCTCATTTAGATAAAAGCCATATTTGTGTGCATACCTATCCAGAAAGTCATCCAACCGAGGGGTTATGTACCTTTCGGGCCGATATTGAAGTGTCGACCTGCGGGATTATTTCGCCTTTGAATGCATTAAATTATTTAATCCACCAGCTTGAATCAGATATTGTGACCATAGATTACCGTGTGAGGGGGTTTACTCGTGATGTGAATGGGGTCAAGCATTATATCGATCACCAAATTAACTCCATCCAGAATTTTATGTGTAAAGATATACAATCGCTTTACCATATGATGGATGTCAATGTTTATCAAGAAAACATATTTCACACAAAGATGATGTTGAAGGACTTTGATCTCAAGCATTATCTCTTTAATTCACATCCAGAGCAGCTGAGCGTTCAAGAAAAAGATCTCATCACAAAGAGGCTATATAAAGAAATGCAGGAAATTTACTATGGACGAAATGTGGTGGAAGTGTAGCAAGATGAAGTCGTTTTTTAAGGCAAGAATCAACGCTGATCATCATTGAAACTTAATCACAGCGTCAATCTTTGGCTCTCTAAATATGCAAAATTACTCAATATTTTGAACCTGCTCGCGTATTTGCTCGATTAACACTTTAAGCTCAACAGCAGAACTGGTAACTTCAATATTAATCGATTTAGAGGCCAGAGTATTGGATTCTCGGTGACATTCCTGCACCATAAAATCAAGGCGGCGCCCGACAACGTCTTGATGATTCAAAATATTTTCAATTTCTTTTATGTGTAGCTCTAAACGATCAAGTTCTTCTGTTGTATCCATTCGTTGGGCGACCAACATCAATTCTTGTTCTAATCGGTTAGGGTCGAGCTGAATTTTTAATTCTTCAAATTTATTTTGTAAGCGCTCACGTTCCGATTCTACAATAGAAGGCATATGGTCTCGTATTTTAACAATTTCAGCGCTCATTGCTTTTAAACGTTGTTTAATAAATTCTTTTAAACCCGCTCCTTCTTTTTCACGCGAAACCATAAAATCATTTAAAACATGTTCTAATCCTGCGAGTAATTCATAGCTGATGTCTTCTAAAGGAAGGTCTTCTGATATCATCACACCGGGCCATTGAAGAAGATCAAAAGCATTGAATGTGGTTATTTTAGACTGCTCTTTGACCCAAGAAAGCACATTGATGAGTTGTTTTGCGAGAGCACGATTGAGTCTGAGTTCATTTTGGGTGTTTTCATTAGCTTTAAAAGAGAGATGGCACTCTATTTTACCGCGGGTCACACGCGAGCGAATTTTTTCACGAAAAACCGATTCTAATCTTCGAAATGTGTCTGGCAAGCGAATATAGATGTCTAAATAACGATGATTAACCGCCCGTAGCTCCCAAACTAAATCACCATATTCACTTTTGTGATCATATCGAGCATAAGCCGTCATACTACGTATCATGAGCAGATTCCCTATGAGATTGTTATAAATTAAATAGATTTCAGTATACAGAGCGGCTGTCTTAATGACGATAGGCATGCACTGACTTAAGCTCTATAATGAAATTTTTTATATTGATTTTACAGGAGAAAAACAGATGCGACCTTCAGGCAGAACCGCGCAACAATTACGCCCTTTAACATTCACTCGACATTATACCAAGTATGCTGAAGGCGCAGTGTTGGTAGAATTTGGGGAAACCAGGGTTTTATGTACGGCCACAGTGGAAGAGGGGGTTCCTCGATTTCTCAAGGGCCAAAATAAAGGCTGGATCACCGCTGAATATAGTATGTTGCCCCGTTCGACTCATCAACGTCATGCACGTGAATCCGTTAAGGGAAAGCAAGGAGGGCGTACCTTGGAAATCCAGCGATTGATTGCACGCGCATTACGCGCGGCAGTTGATTTGACAAAATTGGGTGAGTTTACCATCAAACTCGATTGTGACGTGTTGCAGGCAGATGGGGGCACTCGCACTGCTGCTATTACGGGGGCCTGTGTGGCACTCCAAGATGCCTTACAAAAAATGAGGGTTGAGGGAAAATTAAAAAGCAATCCTATGAAAGGCTTGGTCGCCGCGGTATCGGTTGGGGTTGTTGGGGGTGAATCTATTTGTGACCTGGAATATATAGAAGATGCCATAGCCGAGACAGATATGAATGTCGTCATGATCGAAGAAGGCGCTGGGAGGAAAATTATTGAAATTCAAGGCACCGCAGAAGGCGCGCCTTTTAGCCATCAACAATTATTAGAATTATTAGCCTTAGCTGACGATGGAATAAAAACCATTTTTCAGGCACAAAAAAAAGTTTTAGAAAAATAGACTTTGGGTCGAATCAATAAAAGAAATGGAATCAATGAAAAAATATAAAGCTCAATTTATTGAATTTATGCTTGATAGAAAGATTTTAACCTTCGGTGAATTTATTCTGAAATCTGGGCGAGTCAGTCCCTATTTTTTTAATGCCGGGCTGTTTAACAAGGGGAGTGATTTAATCAAACTAGGGCGTTTTTATGCTGACGCTTTGATAGATTCTGGTATTGAATGCGATCTGTTATTTGGCCCCGCTTATAAAGGCATTCCGATTACCATCACAACCGCTATGGCGCTTTATGCGAATCATCATCTCGATCTGACTTACTGTTTTAATAGAAAAGAAATCAAAGATCATGGAGAGGGCGGCGGTTTGGTAGGGGGGGCATTACAAGGCAAAGTGCTTTTAGTGGATGACGTGATCACGGCGGGGACGGCTATTCGTGAATCTGTAGAAATAATCCATGCTCATTCGGCCTCTTTAGCAGGAATATTAGTTGCTTTAGATCGTCAAGAACGAGGTAATGGCACGCTTTCAGCCATTGAGGAAATTGAACAAAAATATCAGTCTAAGGTGATTTCAATCGTGACTTTAGAGGACATGATCCATTTTTTAAAAAATGAAAAAACTATGATTGAGGCTTTTTCAGCATTAAATAAATATGCCGAACAATATGGCGTCTTAAGAAAAAATTTATGACACACTTAAACTCACTGACTTTTCTGTTGTCGATAACTGCCCCAAACATAGGGCTTTTTCTGATGATTTATTTAATCGCTGAAAAATCAAAGCCTCAATCCGTGGTCAGTTTTGAATAAATCTATTGATTTAAACCCGCTTGTTCTCTAAGCAACTCAGCCTTATCGGTCGCTTCCCAAGGAAAAACATCACGCCCAAAGTGACCATATGCGGCAGTCGCACGATAAATAGGCTTTAGTAGATCTAACATTTTGATCAAACCATAGGGTCTGAGATCAAAATGTTGGTGTATTAAACTCATGATCTTTTGAATGGTTATTTTTTCGGTGCCAAAGGTTTCGAGCATAATAGAAGTAGGATTTGCGACACCAATCGCGTAAGAAATTTGAATTTCACAGCGATCGGCCAATCCTGCTGCGACGATATTTTTTGCAACATAACGTGCTGCATAAGCGGCAGAACGATCCACTTTAGAGGGATCTTTTCCAGAAAATGCACCGCCCCCATGGCGAGCCATGCCGCCATAAGTATCGACAATAATTTTGCGACCGGTTAAACCACAATCTCCCATAGGGCCCCCTATCACAAAACGACCGGTTGGATTAATAAAATATTTTGTACTGCTTGAAAGCCATTGAGTCGGTATCACGGGTTTAATGATTTCCTCCATCACAGCTTCTTCTAATTGTTTTTGAGTGACATCTTCCTCATGCTGAGTAGAGAACACAATAGTATCGATCGCTACAGCATAGCCTTTATCATATTTAAACGTGATCTGACTTTTTGCATCTGGACGCAACCAAGGCAACTGACCTATTTTTCGCATCTCAGATTGACGCTTCACCAAACGATGTGAATAAGTAATGGGCGCAGGCATTAAAACATCGGTTTCATTGGTCGCGTAGCCAAACATCATTCCTTGATCTCCTGCACCTTGATCCAGCGGATCTATACGGTCAACCCCTTGATTGATGTCGGGTGACTGTTTTCCAATGGCGCTGAGCACAGCACAAGAATGCGCATCAAAACCCATATCAGAATGAACATAACCAATTTCAGCAAGGGTACAACGCGTGATCTCTTCAATATCCACCCAGGCAGAAGTGGTTATTTCTCCACCTACAATGACCATACCGGTTTTAACATAGGTTTCACAGGCCACACGGGCTTTAGGATCTTGAATTAAAATAGCGTCTAATACGGCGTCAGAAATTTGATCCGCGATTTTGTCTGGGTGTCCTTCAGAAACAGATTCAGAAGTAAATAGCTGATGGGGCATTTTTTTACCTTAAATAACAAAAATAAGTATACAAAACAAAGACAAATAAAATTTCGACAATAGTAGAAATCCGTATTTAAAAAAATAATAAATGGGATGGATCAACATCTAGACGGCTATTTTAGATCGTATCTTATGCGAATGGCTATTCTTTTTTATTTTTATCATAAGCGGATTTTGAATGAACCTGTTTCAAGGCTCACTACGGACTACTGTCCATTCTGAGTTGTATATAGATTAATTAAATAAATTTAAAAAAATATTAAAAATAAGTATATTTTACTTTTATTTTTTGTTATGATCGAGGCTTCCCTGGTGTCAGCCATATATTGGCACCCCCTTTTCAAGTCACGCTTGCAAATGGGGGTTTTTTTATGAAGTGTAGGTAAGGCCAGACATTCATATTATATAGAATATAGAATATAGAATGGATATGTTGAGACATGAGGGGGAATGAAAGACAGTTTTAAATATAACGAATTCATATTATTTTTTAGTTGACTTTTTTAACAAATCACGAATTTCCATTAATAATATTTCTTGAGGTGCGGGCGGTTCTACCTGCGTACCAACTTCTGTTTTTTCTTTATTGATCTCCGCTCGAGATTCTAATATTCCTTCTAACTCACGACGGAGCTTATTCATAAATTTGATTACAGAAAAAATAGCGAGCGTGACAATAATACAATCAACCAAACTTTGTAAAAAAGAACCATAATTCATGATGACAGCAGGAACATCATTACGAGCTTCCCTTAGAACAAAACTAAACTGTTTCAAATCAACTCCTCCTATTAATAACCCTATTGGAGGCATGATAATATCAGCCACAAGTGAAGAAACCACTTTGCCAAATGCTGAACCAATAATAACTCCAATAGCCAAATCAGCCACATTGCCACGCATCGCAAACTCACGAAATTCTTTAATGAAACTCATGCTTTTCTCCTTTTTCAACGATTTTAAAAGCTGATCAAAAGTGGTTTTTGCTACGCTAAATGATGCAATATAAATATATATTTTAAATCATAAAAATGAATATAGAGATGCACCACTCAAACTATAGAATAGTTTTATGTATTTATGATTCGAATAAAAAATATTTTTGTTTTGATGATTCAACTTTCTGTTGGATCAACATCCAAAGACCATCTTATTTTTTGATTGAGTGCTAAAGAAAGCAGCAGTGGATTGCATCTGTTGACAAGCTGTTGTAATTGTTTCCGGGAAGGATGTTGCAATAATAATTGCCACTGAAAACGCCCATTGCGTTTAGAAAAAAGAGCAGGAACCGGCCCCATTACCCAAAGATCTGTGTCTTTTAATGAGTCTGATTCGAATATATCACGTACCCGTTGCAAAAAAATAGGCGCTTGCTCGTTATCATTGTCCTGACTTCGGATAATAATGTGATAAGTATAAGGAGGTAATAATGCTTTTTTTCTTTCTTCCAAGGCTTCTTTAGCGAACGCGTCGTAACCTTTTCCCAGTAACGTTTGCAGTAAAGGATGTTCAGGGTGATGCGTCTGTAAAAATATTTCCCCTGCTTTTTTAGCGCGCCCTGCGCGCCCTGCCACTTGAATATAAAGTTGAGAAAAACGTTCTGCTGCACGGAAGTCAGATGAAAATAAAGCCCCATCGACATCCAACAAACCCACCAATGTCACATCAGAAAAATGATGGCCCTTTGATAACATTTGAGTCCCAATCAGAATGCGAGCCCCTCCTTCATGAATATGGGACAAATATTTTTCCAATACGCCTTTTTTTCTCGTGGTATCACGATCAATCCGCGTAATCGGGACATTAGGAAAAAGAGAAAGCAATGTGCTCTCTAGCTGCTCCGTACCCACTCCGACAGGCATAAGATGCGTAGAATCACAGCGGGGACATTGTGATAACAACTGACTCTGCCTATTACAATGATGACAACGTAGCTTCTGTGAATTCTGATGTAGGGTATAATAATGATCACAGTGTAAACATTCAGCAATCCAGCCACATTCATGGCACAGTAAAACGGGGGCATAACCACGACGGTTTAAAAACAGCATCACCTGATTATTTGCCTGTAAATGTTGTTGCATCTTTTTTAGTAAAGGCTGACATAAACCCGAGGTCAGAGGTAATCCTTTGATATCAATGAATTTCTGTTTGACAAGTTGAGTCTGAACGGCTTTTTGAGATAAGACCAATTTTTGATATTTTCCAAGCTCAACATTACGCAGCGTTTCTAAAGCAGGCGTTGCCGATCCCATCACTATCGGGATATTTTCTTTCTTTGCACGAAATACCGCCAAATCACGAGCCTGATAACACCAACCTTCCTGTTGCTTATATGAACCGTCGTGCTCTTCATCAATAACAATGATGCCAAGCTGTGCAAAAGGTGTAAACAACGCGGAACGTGTCCCAATCACTATGGCGACTTCACCACTACGGGCCTTCAGCCAGACCGAGAGTCGTTGCTTATGATTCAAACCCGAATGTAGAACATCAATAGGGACATCAAAGCGTTCACGGAAACGGTCAACGATCTGCGGTGTTAAACCAATTTCTGGTACCAAAACAAGCGCTTGTCGGCCTTCAATCAGAAGATTTTCTAATACACGCAGATAGACTTCTGTTTTCCCTGACCCCGTCACTCCCGCTAAAAGCCATACCACAAATTGCTTATTTTGATGATGAATACGTTTTATCGCTTCAATTTGTTCAGAATTGAGTTGTAAACGATTTTCTCCCTTCATCTTTTTAATTTTGCTCCTCCAATCAGAAGATTGGATTTCTTGAGCACAAAGTAAACTCAATCCCTTCTTTTGCAAAGCTTGAAAAGTATTTTGAGTAAAACCTAAGGAATTCACTTCATGATGATAGATAGGGCCTTGTAATAATTGATTCATCGCTTTTTGTTGTTTGGGCGCTTTATGTAAAGCATCGATTGAAATAGTTTGGCCCTTTTCGGTCGCCACCCAATGTAATACAGGTTCAAATTTTGCTTGTTTTCCTTCCCTTAACAACAAAGGAATCGCATGAAAAAGAACTTCACCGATAGAATAATGGTAGTACTGAGATGCCCAATACAGCGTCTGCCAAAGGCTGTCTGAAAATAAACTTTGATCATCTAAAATTGCCTCAATATTTTTCAATTTTTCCAGAGAAACAGCGCTGCTTTGACTCAAACTGGTCACAATACCTATCGCTTTTCTATGACCGAAAGGCACTTTGACACGTGCACCTATGGCAGGATGAGGCATGTTCATCGCTAAACAATAATCAAATGTACGATTTAAAGGGATAGGAAGAGCAATTTTTACAATTAACATCAAAAAATGATTCCATCCTTAAGATATTGCTTGAAGTGAATATGTGCGTGATGAGTCTGAGCTTTTCAATTTAGAGAAAAGGCACATTTGAGAAGTGCTCTATGCTCAGCATGATATCGATTTTTATGCTACCATGCGCTTTTATAAATTTAATAAGTTATCCACAATACGCCAGATAAGGAAAATTTTTGAGCATTTTTTTATAATTCAAGATGTTATCTTTTCCCCCATTTTTGGTTCTGTTTTTAACTCATCAAAACATTTCATCAGCCCACTTCCAATAAGGATAAAAAATGAAAAAAGTGTCCGTCATTGCTCAATGTTTAATCAATGAAAAAAGTTTTAATGAAATGTCTGAGGCTGAGTCTCGGATAAAGCAAATTTTCGGTTTGCAGTATGCTGATCATTCATTTGATGAGTGGAATACAGAAGTCTCATTATTAAGTGCTAAAAGGTTTATTTCTGTTGTCGCCAACTCTTCTAAAGTTAGGATCAGGGCTCTCATTCAAGAATTATGGCATTATTAACCGTAAACGACTCGCCAGTAAATCAGTCAACTTTTAAGATAAAACTGTGGTGAAAAAGTCATCTGTCATTTTATCTGTTTTAAAAAACACTCGTTTGAGAAAACCTTAAGATAAGGCGTTGAAGCCTTTGATAAAAGAAATCAAAGGTTGAGGATAAATGCCAAATACCAACACCAATAGCGCCGATATCCATACCACAATCCCTCCGGCTGTGAATGCCCAATCTTTAGGGGTGTCTCGTTGCAATGTTTCTGGTGGACTTAAAAATAAACTGACCGTAATACGTAGGTAGTAATACAAAGCTATTGCACTTCCAATCACCACAGTCGCCGTCAATACCCATAAATGCGTATTGACCGCTGTGAGTAAAAGAAAAAATTTAGCGATAAACCCAAGCGTCATGGGGATTCCTGCCAGCGATAACAGCATGATAGTCATAACCGCTGCTAATATAGGCCGATGCCAAAATAAACCACGATAAGAGAATAAGGCTTCCGCATCTGCCCCCTTATAAGGACTAGACATTAAACTCACCACTCCGAGTACACCTAAGCTGCTGAATAGATAAGCCACGATATACACAGCCACTCTTTCTAATACCATGGGATCCTGATGCAAGGCGATCAACCCTATCATCAAGTATCCAAAATGCGCGATAGAAGAATATCCTAGTAAACGTTTGATGTTATTTTGAGTGAGTGCCATGAGGTTGCCAAAAAATATAGAAGCCACCGCCATAAATGATAATGCCGTGTTCAAACCCGGAACGTTAAACGTAGGCACATACAAAAAGAAGCGCATGACCCCGGCTAACAGGGCAATTTTACCAACGGTTCCCAAAAAAGTCGTCACAGGCGCAGGCGCACCTTGATAGACATCTGGGGTCCAGAGTTGAAAGGGCACCAGAGAGAGTTTGAAACCAAACCCTACAAGTATCATTCCCATCCCTGCCAAAATGAGCGGCTTAGAGAAGACATGTTCGTTGAATACATTGCCCAGAGAGGTAAAAGATAACCCGCCTGTTTGTGCATACAACATCGCCATGCCGAATAATAGAAAAGAAGAAGCGGCGGCCGAAAGTACAAAATATTTGATACTGGCTTCCAGCGAACGATTTTGCTGGTAAGCGTATCCCAATAGGCCAAAAAGCGGCAGTGCAATCAGTTCAATGCCTAAAAAGACTGCGGCTAAATGTTGAGCACTGACCAAGACTAAAGCGCCCAAGGTAGAGATGAGTAGCAAAAGATAAAACTCTTCACGGTTATCTGGATAGCCCTGTAACCAAGGATATGCAAAGGTGCAGGTTGCTAAGCTCGCCAATATCACCAAGCCACTGTAAAAAATCGAATAACCATTAATACGTAATAAAGGTGTGACGTTAATTGCATCATGTTGGGAAAAATGAAATAAACCCCAGACTGTATAAAGTGAAAATAAAGCACAATTGAGGCCAATGACGGTGAGGCTGCCGTTAAAAAAATGATGACGTCGCCAGGCAATCGAAAGCATGAGGAGAACGACCGTACCAGCGACGATCAATATCGGCAACATTGCCATTAACATTTCACCGGAAAGAGCAGATTGCGAACTTGTTATCATGGCAAAAGGTGACCTTATCAGTGTGAAGTTATTTTTTTGAAAAAATAATTAAAAAAATATATCAATTAAATTTAGATTAAAAATAGAGAAAAAAGACGATTTTTAAATGCTGATTGAATCACATGACCTGTTGGTGATGGCCTGTGATAACTTTTAAAATAAGAGGTAGTATCACACAATCCGTCTGTTTTTTATACTTGATTTATTGATCCTCAGACCCAAAAAAAACATGAATATTCAGCATAATTTGCTTGATGTGGTTTACTGATCTGTCTGAATTAAAAATACGAGTTATCATGAAATAATCAAGACTTTAATGAAAGGATCGGGCCTGATGTCAAACCGAGATCGATTATTACAACAGCTTGGAATCACACAATGGGTATTAAAACACCCCTCTGTGTTTCAAGGTGAAATGTTTCTTCAGTTAACGGAAAATATCCGTTTTATCATTGTAGGAGATCCTCTTCCTGCTTATGATAATGATTTAATCAAAGATGTATTGCAGGCGTTACGTTTAGAACCCAATCAAGTGTATTTTTTAATGCCTTTTCAGTTAAAAATGTTTCCTAAAAATACTCGTTGCCATAGCTGGCGATTAGGGGTAAGAGAATCTCTATCTTTGATAGGGGTTCAATTATACAGCCCAAAATGGGATGATTTTTATCAAAATGGGAAAGCCAAACACGCTCTTTGGAAGCAAATTTGTGATCATGAAACAGATTTCTATTTTAACTGCGGTAGATCTGCCGATGGCATATCAAATTGAGAAAAGAAGTCATACTTTTCCTTGGAGTGAACACATTTTTACCAGTAGCCAAGGTAAACTTTATTTCAATATTAAATTACATATTCAAAAAGAGATGCTGGGTTTTGCCATCACCCAAATTGTTTTGGATGAAGCCACTTTATTTAATCTGGCTGTCGATCCTTTTTATCAGCGCCAAGGCTGTGGTTCATTTTTAATGGAATATTTGATCGATTATTTAAGGGGATTTGAGGTAAAGAACCTTTGGCTTGAAGTCCGAATTTCTAATCTGAAAGCTATTCGATTATATGAAAAATTCGGCTTTAATGAAGTTTCAATCAAAAAAGAGTATTACCCCAAAAATAATGGAAGAGAAGATGCATTAATCATGGCCTTGCCACTCCTTTTATAAGATCAAAAAAGGCCCCAAGGGGGCCTTAAAAATAGCAGACATACTGTTTTTTAATTTTTTGGCGCTTTCATATAGCGGAAAAAGTCACTATCAGGGTTAAGGATCATGACATCCGTACTATTAAAGCTGTTTTCATAAGCCCTTAAGCTTCGGATGAAAGAGTAAAAATCAGGATCTTTACTAAACGCATCTGCAAAAAGCCTGGCAGCTGTAGCATCACCTTCACCGCGAGTAATGCGTGCTTGACGCTCAGCTTCAGCTAAAGTACGAGTGACCTCATAATCTGCTGTGGCTCGTAATTTTTCTGCTTCTTCTTGCCCTTGTGAACGATGACGTCGTGCCACCGCTTCACGCTCTGCGCGCATGCGCTGAAAAATCGCGTCAGAGACTTCTGTTGGTAAGTTAATTTGTTTAATACGAACATCCACCACAGCAATCCCTAATGCGGCCATACTATTGGGGTTTACAGTGACCTTTTGTTTCCCTTGGGTTTCTTTCTCAACCAGTGCTGCTGCAGAAGCAATCGCATCATCTGCACTGGTTTTAGCTGTTTCATCATCGGTTGTCCCTGTATTTAACGCATGACGTACATCAGAGGTCAGCTTACCACGCGAGTCGGTGACAATATCCTTGACATCTAAACGACCAATTTCAGAACGTAGCCGGTCACTAAATTTACGTTTTAATAAAACTTCCGCTTGAGAAACATCTCCGCCACCCGTCGCCAGGTAGTAACGGCTAAAATCACTGATACGCCATTTTAAATAAGAATCCACAATCAGATCTTTTTTCTCTTTAGTGACAAACCGATCCGCTTGGTTATCCATGGTTTGAATACGAGCATCGAGCGTTTTTACTTTTTCAATCAGTGGGATTTTGAGATGTAATCCTGGTACATAAACCAAAGGCTTTTTATCAGCATCACGTAGCACTTTACCAAAGCGGAGTACTATCCCACGCTGACCTTCCTGAACAACAAACACTGAGGCAAAAAACAGGATCAAGGCCCCAAAAATCATAAATAAAAAAGAGTTGCGCATTGGTATTATCTCCCTACCCGAACGGGGCTATAACGCTTGGCGTTTTCCATACGTTGCTCAGCCACATTCTCTGTACCAGAATTGGTACTGTTCTTTTTCAGACTATTTTTGCTAGAAGAGGATGAATGTAAATTATTCAAATTTCTGATTTGATTGATATTTTTTTTATCTGGTGTGATTTGCCCTTTTAATATTTGATCTAATGGCAATACCATCAAATGATTCCCTTTATCATTAACCAGAATTTTTTTGGTATGACTTAACACGTTTTCCATCGTATCAATGTATAAACGTTCACGTGTAATTTGAGGCGCAGATTTATATTCAGGTAGCAATTTTGCAAAACCCGCCACTTCACCTTGTGCTTCTAAAACCGTGCGATCTTTGTAAGCTTTTGCATCTTCTAAAAGACGCTGAGCCTTACCGTTAGCACGGGGCTGTACTTCGTTAGCATACGCCTCAGCTTCACGAATATACTGTTGTTCATTTTCACGGGCGGCGATAGCATCATCAAAAGCCGCTTTCACTTCTTCCGGTGGGCGAGCTGCCTGAAAGTTAACATCTAACAGGGTAATTCCCATTTTGTAGGGGCGAATGGTTTCTTCCAGTACACGCTGGGTATCGCTCCGTACTATGGTTCGACCTTCAGTCAAAATTTTATCCATAGTGTATTTTCCGATAACGCCTCTGACTGCGCTGTCCGTTGCTTGACGCAAGCTGTCATCCGGATGGGTAACACTAAAAAGATAAGCCGCAGGATCAGTGACACGATACTGAACGTTCATCTCTATCCGAACGACATTTTCATCAGAGGTTAACATTACACCAGAAGCCGCCAGTTCACGCACAGATTCGACATTAACCGGAGTAACCTTATCGATAAAAGTAGGGCTCCAGTTTAAACCTGGCTGTACAGTATGATTAAGTTTACCTAAACGGGTGACAACGCCTCGTTCTGCTTCTTTGACAGTATAAAAACCACTGGCAGACCAACCCACAATGACTGCAAGCAGCACGATAATAAAAAAGCGCGGATTAAGTTTTGAATTTTTTGACTCCTTATTGTTATTGCTGTTTCCTTTAGCTATTGTATTTAACTTTTGACTCAACTGACGCAACAGATCATTAAGATCGATTGAACTTTTGCCTCGCCCATTTTGTTTATTGCTACCTTTATCGCCGCCGCTCCCCCACGGGTCGCGGTCCTGTCCGTTATTTCCGGGCTGATTCCACGCCATGCTTTAACTCCGTTGCTGTAATGTAAATTTTTAAAAATCAAGATTGAGCTTCAAGACGCATTCAAAATCTCTCTATTGTTCTCTGATATCTCGCAAAAAAATGAACTGACAGTGAATTTACTCTGTAAATTCGATTTTTTCAGTTCTTTTTTTTGGTGTTTGAGCCGGGTTCAGAATCATTTTGAACAATTTCAAGAAGCCTGGTTTGGATGCTATAAAACCTAATCCAACATATTATCACTAGTGTCAGATAATACCACGAGTCGATCAGGCCCTGTTTATACTTACAAATGACGACGACATTCAATCATCAGCATTCGTGTCTTGTCATGATACCCGTGTTTCGTCTTTTCATGACCATTATTTTCAATCGCCTGCAGCGGATGCAAACGACATCGAAGACGGCCCATTAGGTCATGATCTTCAATTCATCACGATTAACAAAGGCTTAACCTCTTTAAATAAAAAAAGGTAATAAAAAAGGGCAATAGGGAAGATGATTTTTTAAAAAATTTGTTGTGCAAACCCTATATTATAAAAAACCATTAACTGCCATCATCTTCGGGTTTTTGAAGCGGGGGAGCGTGATGAGGTGAAGAAGATACAGCACGAGAAGGAACAACCGTCGAAACAGCATGTTTATAAATGACCTGACAGATCGTATTTTTTAAAGAAGGGGAGGTACTTTTTAATAAAATGACAAATTGATCAAACGACTCAATCTGGCCTTGCAATTTAATGCCATTGATTAAATATATAGAAACGGGGATCCTTTCTTTACGTAATGCATTTAAAAAAGGATCTTGCAAAGATTGCCCCTTAGCCATTTTTTTATTCCTTAATTTGTTTGTTGTTTTAAAAAAAATTACGAGGGAAAAACTGCGTCAATTGTACACAATCATGAAATCTATGCACTACTAATAGCTTAAATTATTCCTTTCGATAATTTCTGAAAATTAATTTCAACCACTTTTACTTTTTATCTCTTTAACAGCGTTTTAAATTTTTTTAAAAATGCTTCAGGCTGATCGCTGTCTAGCCAGTATAAATTTTTCCATTGACGTAACCAAGTCATTTGCCGTTTTGCTAATTGACGTGTTGCACAAACACCACGATAAATCATCTCGTTATAATCGATTTCCCCCGAAAGATAAGACCACATTTGTCGATAACCTACAGCACGAATCGAAGGTAAATCAGCAGATAGATCGTCCCGAATAAATAAGCTTGAGACTTCTTCAAGAAAACCTGCTGAAATCATTTTCTGAAAACGCCGCTCGATGCGGTGGTGTAACTGTGCTCTAGAACTTGGGATCAGACCAAAAGGATAGACTTTGTAAGGCAAGCGACTACCTGAAATCTTAGTGAGCTCCGTTAACGTTTTACCTGAAATGAAAAAAACTTCCAGTGCTCTGATCACTCTTTGTATGTCATTGAAATGAATACGTTCAGCCGCAACAGGATCGATCACAGATAATTGTTCATATAAAAAAGTATTTCCATATTTTAATGCTTGATTTTGAATGTCTTGACGAATGTTGGGATCAGAAGACGGTAAAGGGGATAACCCCTGTAAAAGCGCCTTGAAATAGAGCATTGTGCCCCCCACCAGCAATGGGATTCGCCCTGCCAGGGTGATTTCAGACATGAGTTTAAGTGCATCTTTCTGAAAACAAGCCGCTGAATAACTTTCAGAAGGATCACGTATGTCAATTAAATGATGTGGTGTTTTTCTGAGCTCTTCGTCAGTTGGCTTCGCCGTACCGATATCCATACCACGGTAAATTAACGCTGAATCAACACTGATTAGTTCGACAGGAAGGTATTGAGATAAATCCATCGCCAGAGCGGTTTTGCCTGCGGTCGTTGGCCCCATAATAAAAATAGCAGGGGGTAAGGTGATTGGTTCAGTTTTTTCCATGGGTTAACATAGCCAATGCAGGCTGCATATCTATCAATTGTAAAAGTTTTTCAGAGGGATCTTTAATCGATTCAACACAAAAACGTTCAAAATCTGTTAACAATTGGATTGCTTGTGAGACAGTCCATTCATGATGTAAAGCGTCAAATTGGGAAGCCAGCCAATCGGCAAGATGCTCCGGCAAGAGGGTTTCATGCTTCGACAAATAGGCCAATAATTCGGGAATGAGCTTTTGCAAATTATGAGTACGTAATTCTAAAGAAATACCCCGTAGCAGGGCTGAATTTTTTTCTATGACTAGCTCAACGCCCATTAAAGTCAGTAAATTTTGATGGCGCTCCCAAGCCATGATTTCTGTTTTCTCTAATTTAAATTTGAGAGGGATGAGCATAGGCTGTATTCGTGATCTTTCCGATGGGGGCGTCAAAAATGCTTTTTTTAGCAAGCGTTCCGCTTCAGGTAACGATAATAAAGCAATGTTATTGCGATATTCTATGAGTGCATAGCAGGATGAAAAAATACTAAGCACTCGCCCAAAATAATTCGGATTCTCATCCCTTACAATCTCTTTTTTAAAAGGGGTCTTCTCCTGCTCGGTTTGAGCAGCCTCATAAAATGACAAAGAAGCTTCACAAGCCTGTTTTGTTAAAATCCGATTTTTATTCAATGCCCTATCAGATTCAGCATAATGATTGCTCCCTGCTGCTGAACGATTTTGTTTGGGTATTGGGGCAATTTTTTCTATATCAGCAGGGGGGGCAAAAAATGAAGATGTTGAATGATTTAAAGCCGTTGTAATGGCTTGATAAATAAAATCATGAACTAGCCTCGTTTGATGAAAACGAACTTCCTGTTTTGCCGGATGAACATTCACATCGACTTGACGAGGATCCATATCGAGATAAAGAACGTAACTCGGGGTATTAGACCCTGTTGAAATCGTTTCATAGGCTTGACGAACGGCATGATTCACCACTCGATCACGAACAATACGACGATTGATATAAAAATACTGAATATCATTTATTTTAGGGCTGTGAGGATCCGCTATCCAGCCTTTTACACTTAAGCCGGTGCTTTCCAAAGAAAGCGTGAGCGCATGTTGTAAAAATGAAGCGCCACATAAACGGAGAAGACGCCGTTCCTTTTGTAATTCTGATTGGGCCACGCCGTATTGACGTAATAATTTTCCATTATGCGAAAGATCGATGGCCACATCAAACCTGGATAAAGCCAGGCGCCTGACCACCTCATCAATATGTTGCCATTCTGTTTTCTCTGTTCGCAAAAATTTTCGTCGAGCGGGCGTATTATAAAATAAATTTAAAACCTCGATTGTAGTGCCCACAGGGTGGGAAGCCGGCTTTATCGCGACATGCATTTCACGTCCCTCTGTATAGGCCTGCCAGGCTTCTTTTTGTTCCAATGTGCGTGAAGTTAACTTTAAACGAGAAACAGAGCTGATGCTCGCAAGGGCTTCTCCCCGAAACCCCATACTCAGAATGCTCTGTAAATCTTCCAGAGAAAAAATTTTATTGGTAGCATGTCGCGCCAGTGCTAAGGGGAGCTCATCTTTACTGATCCCGACGCCGTTATCATAGATCCGAATCCGTTCGATTCCTCCACGATGAATGTCAATCTCCATTTTTGTGGCACCGGCATCCAAACTGTTTTCAACCAATTCTTTCACTACAGATGAGGGACGTTCTACTACTTCACCTGCGGCGATTTGATTGGCTAGTTCACGCGATAAAATTTTAATAGGCATAGACAATTCTCTGTTTAATATCCCCTACTTGCTTATAAAACCAAGGCTTAGGGTGCCTTCGATAAAATAGGGATTTTCAGTGTTTTGCCGATGGGAATTACATCAAATTTCATCTGATTGGCCTTTTTTATGTCAGAAATAGACACTTTGTATTTTGAAGCAAGGCCAAACAAGGTCTCTCCTTTTTTGACTTTATGATGCATCACCGAATGTGATGCTTTATTCTGGGGAGCAATTTGTAGGGAATGGGTCAAAAAATAATGTCTTATCCCTTTGTAAAGGGCTTGAGCTATTTTTTTTTGATGTCTGGGTGTAGCCAGCAGTTTTTCCTCAGATAGGTGGCTAATAAAGCCCGTTTCTACTAAAAGTGACGGGATATCAGGCGACCTTAAAACGCCCAAACTGGCGTTTTCTGGCTTGGATTTATTTATAAACCCTATTTTCTTTAATTCTTTTAATAAATCTAACGCAACCTTGTAGCTTACTCTTTGTGAGTGAGAAAACTGTAAATCGAGCACTGTGGTACTCAAGTAAGGATTTACCTTTTTATTCGACAGCACACGGCCTGCGCCACCTAGCAATTCAGACTGTTTTTCATGTTGCTCAAGCCAACGGCCCATTTCAGTTTCAGCTCGGCGATAAGATAATAGCCAAACCGAGGCGCCTCTCACCTTACGATTAGGGGCGGCATCAGCATGTATGGAGATCAATAAATTGACTTTGTGTTCACGGGCAATATCCGAACGCGCCATCACCGAAATAAAATCATCTCCATTACGTGTCAAAATGGCTTTAAACATGGGATCTTTATTCAGCAAAAGCGCCAGCTGACGCGCTATGTTCAGAGTCACCTGTTTTTCCTGAAGACCATGCTGACCTGTAGCACCAGGATCTTGGCCTCCGTGTCCTGCATCAATAGCAATGACCACAGGATTAAATATTTTTGCAGCGGTTTTTTTTATTTTTGTCTTTGCACAAACAGAGTTAAATGAAAGTATGATGAAAATCAAAAAGATAGTCATATTGAATAAGACAGAAAAAAAAACAGATCTGAGCGTCTGAATGACTAATGTCATCTCAATATTCCGGTAACATCATTTTTAGGGTTTTGCAAGAGATCTATGAAATGCTTTAGTGAATCTACGCCTTGGTCAGAGAGGGCGACGAGCTGCACATCTCGTTTTTGCCCCTGATAAATAAAATGCAGTTCAAGATCGGCTTTAGGCAAAACAGAAATCCCTTTATCTGGCCATTCTATTAAGCAAATCGCTTGCTCGTTAAAATAATCGCGTATTCCTATCCATTCTAATTCTTGCGGATCCGAGACACGATAGAGATCAAAATGATGAATCGTTTTGGGAAATAATAAATAAGATTCCACTAAGGTATAAGTGGGGCTTTTGACTTTGCCTGTATAACCTGAAGCTTGAATAAATCCACGGCTAAAAGTTGTTTTTCCTGCCCCTAAATCTCCAGATAAAGCGATCACAATCGCGTGATGACAAGCAGCAGACAACGTAGCCCCTAATTTTATAGTGGCTCTCTCATCTCTTAAAGATAAAAAATGTTCTTTCATTTTGAGTCGTGACTCAGATTGGTTGATAATCGTAGAATATAAACTCAACAAACCGGGGTTGCCCCCAAAAATGCGTTTTCAGAATCAAAATACTCCGTGATTAAATCGTCACGAATTTGATATTTCCATGTTAAATCACCGAATTTTCTCGCTTATTCAAGATGATCTAAAGGCATACTATCCTATCCGATTTGTGCCTTCAAATTAACACTTTATCGAATATTTTGAACATATACCATTAAATCCCTTTTACTGCCTTGCAAGGATGTGTCCTTCATTCAGATCTAAAACAATAGGCATACCAGGTATTAACTGGCCTGATAATATTTGCTGTGCCAAAGGATTTTCAATTTCTTGTTGAATAGCACGTTTTAAAGGTCGGGCACCATAAACAGGGTCGTATCCTTCTTTTGTTAAAAAGCCCAAAGCGCTTGGAGTGATTCCCGCTGTGTAGCCTTTTTCTTCGAGGCGTTGATATAACTGCTTGAGCTGAATTTGCGCGATAGACTCAAGATGCTGTGCTTCTAATGGATGAAATACCACGACTTCATCAATCCTGTTAATAAATTCAGGACGAAAGTAACGCCGGACCACCTCCATCACCGATTTTTTCATGTCGCTATAATCGGCTTGAGAAAAGCGTTCCTGAATCAGATCGGAGCCTAGATTTGAAGTCATGATGATGACCGTGTTTCTAAAATCGACTGTTCTACCTTGACCATCTGTTAATCGTCCATCATCTAATACTTGTAATAAAATATTAAACACGTCCTGATGGGCTTTCTCTACTTCATCGAGCAATACTACAGAATAAGGGCGGCGACGAACGGCTTCGGTTAAATACCCCCCTTGTTCATATCCCACATATCCTGGGGGTGCACCCAACAAGCGCGATACCGTGTGTTTTTCCATAAATTCCGACATATCGATACGCACCATGGCGTCTTTGCTGGAAAATAAAAAATACGCTAACGCTTTGCATAGTTCTGTTTTCCCTACGCCCGTCGGGCCCAAAAATAAAAACGAACCGATCGGACGGTTAGGATCCGATAAACCCGCCCGACTACGTCGTAACGCATTCGACACCGCAATGACCGCTTCATTTTGGCCTATCACCTGTTGATGTAAATTTTCTTCCATCCTTAATAATTTTTCACGCTCGCTTTCTAACATTCGATCAACGGGGATCCCTGTCCAACGTGCCAGCACCTCGGCAATTTCAATATCGGTCACTCGATTGCGTAATAATTTCATGCTACTCATTTCTTTCTCGGTCGCCGCCTGCAACTGCTTCTCCAGGGCGGGGATTTTGCCATATTGCATCTCCGACATTTTTGCTAAATCTGACACCCGTCTCGCTTGCTCCAGTGTAATTTTTGCTTCTTCGAGTTGTGCCTTAATATTTTGAGTTCCCGTCAAAGAGGCTTTTTCAGCCTTCCATTCTTCTTCCAGTTCAGAATATTGTCGTTCTTTTTTTTCTAGTTCATCATTAAGCATTTTGAGTCGTTTTTTACTGGCTTCATCCTGCTCTTTATTTAGTGCTTGCTGTTCCAGTTTTAATTGAATAATACGACGCTCTAATTTATCCAATGCTTCAGGTTTTGAATCTATTTGCATACGAATGCTTGCCGCCGCTTCATCAATCAAATCGATGGCTTTATCCGGTAATTGACGATCTGCGATATAGCGTTGAGACAAGCTCGCAGCGGCCACAATCGCAGGATCGGTAATCTGGACATGATGATGTAATTCATAACGCTCTTTCAGACCTCGCAAAATGGCAATCGTGTCTTCTACCGTCGGCTCAGCCACATACACTTTTTGAAAGCGGCGCTCTAGGGCCGGATCTTTTTCGATATATTGCCGATATTCGTCTAAGGTTGTTGCCCCAACACAATGTAATTCTCCTCTTGCCAAAGCGGGTTTTAACATATTGCCTGCATCCATCGCGCCTTCTGCTTTACCCGCCCCAACCATAGTGTGCAATTCATCGATAAACAAAATCACGCTTCCCCCTTGTTTCGATAAATCTTTAAGCACACCCTTGAGCCGTTCTTCAAACTCCCCCCGATATTTCGCCCCTGCCAATAATGCCCCCATATCAAGCGACAATACTCGCTTTTTTTTGAGCCCTTCGGGCACTTCTCCATTGACGATCCTCTGGGCCAACCCTTCTACTATGGCGGTTTTCCCGACACCAGGCGCGCCTATCAACACGGGATTATTTTTTGTACGCCGTTGTAAAACCTGAATGGCCCGACGAATTTCTTCATCCCGACCAATCACCGGATCCAGCTTGCTTTGTTCTGCCCGCTCAGTGAGGTCAATCGTAAATTTTTTTAAAGCCTGGCGATGATCTTCGGCACCTTGATCATTGACGTTATCCCCTGAGCGTAAGCGCTCAATTTCTTGTTTCACGGGTTGTTCTGAAATCCCACAAGATTTCATAATTTCCTTTAAAGCCCCTCGCTCTTGGAGGGCAGCAAGAATAAACCATTCTGAGGAAATATATTTATCTCCTCTTTGTTGAGCCAACTTGTTACAAATATTCAAGATGCGTATAGAAGCATTCGATAATCGCACATCACCCCCGATGCCTTCGACAACAGGTAAATCGGATAAGGCTTTATCAAGCTCTGCATTTAACCGGTTGATATCAACACCTGTTGCGACCAGCAATGGCCGAACCGTTCCAGTGTCTTGATTTAGCAAGGCTTTCATCATGTGCACAGGCTCAATAAACTGCTGATTCTTACCCAGTGCTAAAGATTGCGCCTCCGAAAAAGCGGATTGAAACTGATTGGTAAAATTATCCAAATTCATAATATCCTCTCCATGATGATAAAAAGATGAGTGATAAATATCATGTATGATGAAGTAAAGCCAAGCTTTCAATTTTCAAGGTATATTAAAAAAATTTATTCTCTCCATGGACTTTTAATAGGTCAGTTTTTTAATTAAGAGCAGGACTCATCATCATGCAAAAAATGATCAATTCAGTACAAAATTATGCCTGGGGTAGCCGGGATGCTTTAACCCGTTTGTATGGTATTCCTAATAATCAGGGGCTGCCTATGGCGGAACTCTGGATGGGCGCGCATCCACAAAACAGTTCGCAATTAATCAATGATCAGAAAGAAAGACAGGCTTTGTGCGATTTAATTCAACAAAATCCCGCCGCTTATTTGGGGCCACAGGCTCAAAAGGGGGATCAATTACCTTTTCTTTTTAAAGTCCTTTGTGCGGCTCAACCGCTCTCACTTCAAGTACATCCTGATAAACAAGCAGCACAGAAAGGGTTTGCAAAAGAAAATGCCAGGAGGATCCCGATCACGGCCAAAGAGCGTCTCTATAAAGACGACAACCATAAACCTGAATTGCTTTATGCCTTAACGCCTTTTAAAGCGATGAATGGTTTTCGTACCATAGAAGATCTTCAAAGACTATTCACACCTCTTGTCGAAGCACATCCCGATATTCATTTATTTGTAGAAAAGCCCAGTCTAAAGCATTTATCAAACGTCTTTTTGAGTCTTCTGACTATGACAGACGAGACAAAAAAACGGGCGCTCGCCGTATTACAATCGGTAGTGGCGGGTAGATCAGACGAGCCCTGGAGTACCATTCAACATATCGCTTCATCTTATCCAGAAGATCCTGGCTTATTTGCGCCTGTATTCCTGAATGTGATCACGTTAAAACCAAGAGAAGCCATGTTTTTAGAAGCGCAGACGCCGCATGCTTATATCGAAGGGGTCGCATTAGAGGTCATGGCAAATTCGGATAATGTGTTGCGTGCCGGCTTAACAGAAAAATGGATTGACGTACCTGAGCTCATGGCTAACGTACGCTTTGTTCCTAAACCTGCTTCAAATTTATTGACCCTGCCCCTTCAAAGAGAAAATCGACAGATCTTTCCTGTCCCTGTCTCAGATTTTGCATTTTCTGTTTATCAGTTAAAATCCGATGGACAACTTTTAACACCGAATATAATCTCTATTATTTTTTGCATGGAAGGCAACGCTCGATTAGATCAAAAAGGCAAAAAACTGGAGCTTATCCCTGGTGAATCTTGTTTTTGCTCTGCTGGCGAATCCTCTATCAGGGTCTATGGGAAAGGCAAAATTGCTTATGTCTCTCATCCTCCCATTAATATATAAACCCGCTCATTTATAAAAAATAAAGGAATCATAAAATGATGAAAAAATCATCCCTCACCATCAGCATGTTCGCTCTATTAGGCGCTGCCTGGACAGGCGCTTCCTGGTATACAGGGAAAATAATAGAAGAAAAAATGCCGGCATTAACGGATAATATTAATCATAAAATTTCGAGTTATTTACCGAGACAAGATATCAAATTCACTTATCAAGATTATCACCGCGGTATTTTTAGTACTAAAGTACGCTATGTCTTGCAACTGAATCAAGATAAGACCGCCGAAAAAATTATTTTTATTGAAACCATCGACCATGGGCCTTTCCCAATATCGCAAATAAAAAAAGGCTATCTATTACCTGTTATGGCTTCAGTACATTCTACTTTAGAAAACACGCCCATTTTAGAAAAAATATTTACAGCCAACCAGGGAGAATCTCCTCTTAGTGCGGATTCACGCGTTTCTTATCTTGGTAATCACACATCTGTGATCCACTTTTCTCCTATAAATTATGAATATCAAGATACTCGCTTAACATTTTCTGGGGGCATGATGACAGCCCATCTTTCAAATGATATGAATAATGCGGATTTCACAGCGCAAAGTGATGCCTTCACTTTCATCACTCAAAACGACTTAAAACAAACTGAAACACTGAATTTAAAAGGTTTAACGCTCAGCAGCGTCAATCATATGGGGAAATTTGGTGTCTTTCTTGGTGAAGAAAAAATCGCTTTTAAAGAAATTCTTTTTAATGTGAATGATAAAAACAATATAAATCTCAATGGAATTGAGTTCTATCATAAAACGAATGAATTAGATCATGCGTTAAATACGGAATTAAATTATTCATTAGATGATCTCAACATTGACGGAAATGATTTTGGTTCCGGAAAATTATTTGTTTCTCTAGAGAGTATAGACGGCCAAACGATCAAACATTTTATGGAAATGATCAAAAATAAAACCATCAAAAGCTTGAAGGCTGAAAATAATGATGAGTTTTTAAATACAGATCAAAAAGATATCATAAAAAATATATGGCAAGCTGCATTGAAAGGAAATGCAGTTTTAAAAATTGAGCCTTTGAGTTGGAAAAACAGCCAAGGCGAAGGTACTTTTAATTTACAGGCGCAGATGAAAATACCTGAATCTACAACGACCGATCCTCAAAATCTTTCTTTGGCAAGCGGAATTAAAAAGATAGATGCTCGTTTAAATATACCGGTTGTGATGCTAAAAGAGCTGATGACACAGATTTCCATCTTACAGGGAAATAGTCAGGAAGAATCTCAAAAATTGGCAGATCAGCAAGTGCAAAGCTTGGCAAAATTGGGTAAACTGTTGAAGTTCACTACTCTGGAAAATGACATCATCGGTAGTCAATTTTATTTTGAAAATCATCAAATAGATTTAAATGGTCAAAAATTTTCATCACAATCGTTTTCTGAATTATTTAATATGGCCGGTTTATTGAATTCAGAACAACAAACGGCACCAGAAATCCCGTCAACAATCACACCTGCTAATCCATAAGAGGTGCTGTATGGTTGTTTTTCGCACAAATTTGAAATACCTCTCATGATATTAATTGTAAATGCTACTAATATCAGGGAGAGAGAAACAGTTGAAATAATGAGATGAGGAAAAAATAATGATCAAAGACAGCATGGTGAAAAAATTGAATCAACAAATGAACCTGGAATTTGATTCAGCCAGTCTTTATTTACAAATGAGTGCCTGGTGTAGTTACAAAGGTTTTGAAGGAGCCGCCATTTTTTTAAAACGACATTCTCAGGAAGAAATGCAACACATGCAGCGCATTTTTGACTATCTATGTGATATTGGTCAGCAACCTATTGTTGATTCTGTTAAAAAACCTCAAAATAACTTTGAATCATTGATCGACCTCTTTGAAAAAACCTATAACAATGAAAAAATTGTTAGCATGGAAATCAATAATTTATGCGACCTTGCATTGACTGAAAAAGATTTTCCTACCTTTGAGTTTTTGCAATGGTATGTTTCAGAACAACATGAAGAAGAGAAATTATTTAAATCTATCTTGGATAAACTGAATTTAGTAGGTAGTAGTGGTGAGGGGCTCTTTTTGGTTGATAAGGAACTCAAGGATATTAATGAAAAAATAGAACAACATCAGGTTTAGCTTTTTAAAGGGGCGAAAAACTGTCACTTTTCTGCTGTGCATGCCGTGTGTTTCAAATTTACTTCCGCTGTTAATAATTCGCAAAAAACCTCGCCAAACAATGGCGAGGTGCAATCAAGTTAAATTTGACAAATAAAACACCAGAAAATATATCTATATCTATCAACTACCTATTGTGTGTAGTTTTCATTGTATCTTTTGCAGCATTTTTCGTTATCTTCTCTGAAGACTTACCCTTTTGATGACCACTTTTTTGTTCCATTGTAGAAAGAGTTGATTTTAAAGTCATGTTAACCTCCAAGATAATAAATAAAATACCAGATTTAAAATTAAATACAAATTATTGATAATTTAATTACTTTAAATAATCAATATCTATACATTAGTCTATTTTTGAAAGTGTGCAAGTTTCAACATTTTTTTAAAAAGTGTTTTTTTCCAGGAACTCAGCTTGAGCAATAGCCGCTTTCATAGCACTGGAAACAATAGTAAATAACTGTTTTTTATTAAAAAATTCGATCGCGGCCTCGGTGGTGCCTCCTTTCGAAGTCACCTGCTGACGTAGCTCAGACAGAGAAAGAGCAGAACTTTTCTCTACCAGTGCACAAACCCCTCTCGCTGTCTGTTGTACTAATAAACGGGCCCTTTCCTGACTAAAACCGAGAAGTAAAGCTTCCCTCTCTATGGCTTCCATAAATAGAAAAAAATAAGCCGGCGCACTTGCAGAAACCGCGATTACTTTATTGATATCAGCTTCATTTTTTAACCAGCAAACCTTACCGACAGAGCACATTAACTCGGTGGTAAAATGGCGATCAGCCTCATTCACTTCTTCTGCGGCAAACAACGCGGTCATTCCTTCATGCACTCTAACCGGAGTATTTGGCATCATCCGGATCAGATTTAATTTTGTGTTTAGTAATTCACAAAAACGTGAAATTGAGATACCGGTCACTACAGATAAAATTAATTTATTTGAAAAATCTATCTTTGCATCGCATAAATCTTGACATAACTCCCTGATTTTTTGAGGTTTTACAGAAAATATGATGACATCGCCCTGACGAATCGCCGCCGCATTATCCGCACTACTGATAACCCCCCATTTCTTGGCAAGCACACCACGATGACCTTCAGAAGGAGCGCATACGGTAATTTTTTGAGAGGGATATCCGTTTTCGACTATCCCAGAAACGATGGCACTCGTTATATTGCCAGAGCCGATAAAAACGATCTTATGATGTTTCATTCATTTTTCCTTCGAAATGACTAAAAATACCCTCTCCAATTCGAACCAAAGTACTGCCCGCATGAATAGCAGCGGTCATATCATTTGTCATCCCTAAAGACAGAATATCCCATTCGGGATATTCTTTTTTTAATTCTAAAAATGCACTGTGCATCTCTTCAAATACCACCAATTGCTGGTGATAATCTTTTATTAGAGCGGGAATGGCCATTAAGCCGCAAAGTTTCAGTTTTGGAAGAGGGCTTATAAGACTGGCCAAATCAAACAATTCACTCAACATTACCCCTGATTTGGTTTTTTCCTTACTGATATTCACCTGAATTAACACGTTTAAATCAGGCAGATTAGAAGGTCTTTGAGCACTTAATCGCTCGGCGAGCTTAAAACGATCAACTGTGTGACACCAATCAAAATACTCTGCGACCGAGCGCGTTTTATTTGATTGTAACGGCCCGATAAAATGCCATTGCGGCTTTATATTGCCCATCCTATTTTTAGAAAAATAGTGAATTTTCTCTATTCCTTCCTGCACATAATTCTCACCAAAAGCATATTGCCCAGCTTGAATTGCTTCTGTGATCAGCTTCACAGATCTTGTTTTACTCACTGCAAGTAATTGAATTTCTTTTGGAGAACGCCCGCAATTTTGAGCATCCGATAAGATTCTTTCTTTGACATTCTGTATATTTTGCTTGATAGCATTCATTGAAATTTTGGGGCTAAGTTATGGATTTTGAAAAATGGATTGAACTTGGTGTAAAAAAGAAGGCTTCTGATTTACACCTTTGTAGTGCTCATTACCCGCGGCTACGTATTGATGGTGAGTTACAGGTTTTAGAAGGATATTCCAGAGTAGATGAGAAAGAAATTAAAATGTTGTCTCAAACACTATTGACAGAACCAAAATATCTACAATTAGCAGAAAAAGGACAACTAGATTTTGCTTTCACCCAAAATAAACAGCGACTTAGAGGGCATTTTTTTAAGCAACAATACGGAATATCAGCGGCTTTTCGTTTCATTCCAGAATCTTGCCCTGATTTTGATGTTTTGAATATACCAGCGATCGTTCAACAATTAATGCGACAAGAAAATGGCTTAATTTTAATCACTGGAGCAACGGGTAGTGGCAAATCAACCACTCTGAACGCGGTGATTTCAGCTATGAATCAGCGTTATGCCCGTCATATCATCATATTAGAGGATCCTATTGAATATCTTCACAGAGACGGCTTGGGATTGATTCAACAAAGAGATTTAAGTTTACATACCTGTTCGGCAAATGCTGCTTTAAGTGCTACGTTAAGGCAGGATCCTGATATTATTTTATTAAGCGAATTACGTGATTTAGAGAGCATTCGTCTTGCATTGACAGCGGCTGAAACAGGGCATTTAGTATTGGCAACGCTGCATACGCGTACTGCGGCTCAGGCGGTTGATAGACTGATCGACGTTTTTCCTGCAGAAGACAAGTCATGTGTCAGAGGTCAATTGGCTTCGAGTTTGATCGCGGTGCTTGCTCAAAAATTAGTGCTTAAAGAGGGAGGAGGACGTATTCCTTTATTTGAAGTATTGGTGCGTACCCCTGCTGTATCTCATTTAATTCGAGAAGGTAAAATCCATCAATTAGAAGATGTCATGCACAGAGGAAGCCAATGGGGAATGCAAACTTTTACGCAACATAAAGAACAGCTTCAACAAGAGGGATCCTTAGCAAAAAACGCGTAACATGTGTGGATTCGAAGGGAAAGCGGTTCAAAATAAATTTTGATCAAATAAAATATCAAAAAATTGATTAATTTAATGAATGAATAAGGTGAATACTCGATTTCAATCCATTTGTTTGGCGGGTATTCTACGAGTAGAATGTATTCCCCCCCCCTCTGAATTATCTGGAGTAAAGTCTTATTATGAGTGCTATGAGCGAAGCGGCTAACTGGCAGCCAAGTGCTCCTATTTCCAATTTATTAAAACGCGCCGACATGATCAAAAAAATTCGGCAATTTTTTACTGACCGGGGTGTGTTAGAGGTTGATACGCCCTGTATGAGCCAAGCGACGGTCACGGATGTACATTTGTCCACTTTTGAAACCCGCTTTTTAGCTCCAACGATGGCTAAAAGCTTGTCGTTATATATGACGACCAGTCCTGAATATCATATGAAACGCCTTCTTGCTGCAGGGAGCGGCCCAATTTATCAGATGGGGCGATGTTTTCGAAATGAAGAAATGGGGCGTTATCACAATCCTGAGTTTACTTTATTAGAATGGTACCGACCTCATTACGATATGTATCGTCTAATGGATGAAGTGGATGATTTACTGCAGCAAATATTAACCTGTCATTCTGCGGAGACACTTTCTTATCAGCAGGCATTTTTACGGCATTTGAATATAGATCCCCTTTCTGCTGATGAAACTCAGATTAAAGAGGCTGCTGTGAGGCTGAATCTTGCCTCTATTACTGATAACGAAAAAGATCGTGATACTTTTTTGCAATTGCTTTTTATGGCTGGAGTCGAGCCTTATATTGGGCGTGATAAACCTGTCTTTATTTATCATTTTCCTGCTTCTCAAGCCGCCCTGGCAAGCATCAGTACTGAAGATTATCGCGTTGCAGAGCGTTTTGAGGTGTATTTCAAAGGGATTGAATTAGCGAATGGTTTTTATGAATTAACAGATAGTGCCGAGCAACAACAGCGTTTTGAGCAGGATAATCGTCAGCGTGCTGCTTTAGGCTTGCCTAAACGTTCAATTGATGAGCGTTTTATCGCTGCTCTCAAGCACGGATTACCGCCTTGCTCAGGCGTTGCATTAGGGATTGACCGTCTTGTTATGTTGTCAGTGAATGCAGAAAATTTAAGCGAGGTCATGGCTTTTCCTGTTGAAAGAGCTTGATAATAAAACGGCGTTTTTATCTTCATCTGCATTATCTGAAACAACATTAGTGTCTCGTTATAAGCTCCCTGTTTTTCTTATATGGTTTTTATTCAAAAAAACAGCATGCTCATCGTGTTTAAAAGTATCGATTTTTGCCTGAAAAGGCGGAAAGGGCAGATCAATACCATGTTGTTGATAGCCCTCCAAAATTAACTGATGTATTGCGTGACGCAATGGCATCCGTTCCGTGATATCTGAAGCAAAAACCCGCAATTCGAAAATCTGTATGCCCTGCTCAAGATTGATTAAATAGGCCTCCGGTTCTGGATGAGTTAATGATAAAGGACAACATTTGCAGGCATTTAATAATATGGATTTGATGAGTTGGCTATTCACGTTTGCGGGGGCAGGAATATTTAATACCACACGAGTAATGGTATCTGACAGAGACCAATTAACAAATTGTTCAGTCACAAACGCTTTATTCGGCACAATGACTTCTTTTTTATCCCAATCAAAAATCGTTGTGGCTCGCGTATTAATTTTTGTCACAGTGCCGGTAAAATTACGTATGGTGACTGTATCGCCAATACGAATGGGTTTTTCAAATAAAATAATCAGACCAGAAATAAAATTAGCAAATATTTCCTGTAAACCGAATCCTAATCCCACGGTTAAAGCTGCAGCCATCCACTGCAATTTCCCCCATTCAATTCCCAAGAAAGAAAAGCCAATCATCCCCCCAGCAAGCATGATTAAATATTTAGTAATGGTAGAAATAGCGTAACCGGTGCCCGGTGTCAGATCTAAATGCTGTAGCAGCACCAGTTCTAATAGAGCAGGGAGATTACGTACCAGCTGAGCGGTCACAATAATAAAAAAAATACAGACCAGCAGCGAGCCCATAGTAATATTTTGTATATTATCTACACCATTAATGGTTGAAGCTACCTTCCAAAGGTGAATGTTTTCTAAAAAACCAAAAGCGGAGTGGATATCGGACCAAATCGTAATGACTGAAATTAACGCGATCATAGTGAGAATAAATCTCACCAAACGTAGAGATTGTGCACTGATCAGATCCAGATTGATCACGGGTTCCTCTATTTCTATGGCACTTTCGGAATTATTATAAAGATTTTCCTCTTCCCCTCGCGCCCGTTGCGCTAAAATATCAGCCCGCCGCTGTTTAGCACGTTCAAAAGCAATACGCCGTCTTTGAATCAACATCCAGCGACGAATGATGTGATAAACGATCAATAAAAAGAACCAGATGGTAACAGAGGTTTCTAAACGTGAGAGCAAAGCTTGAGCTGTTGCCAGATAACCTAATGTAGAAGCAAAGGCCGCGATCAAAGGAGCAAAAAACAACAATCGCCATAATGTGTGATTCAGTACATTGTCACAATGACCATTTTTATCTAAATAAAGAGGCACACCTGCCCGTTTCAGGCTGGTTGTCACCAGGCTAAGTGCAATACACAACAAAATAAAACAAAGGCGGCCCAAAGTACTTAAAAATTCTCTGTCATTATAATTTTGAAAAGTAATGATAGCCATCATAAGAGGCACGATAAGCCAAATGAGCATACGATAAAAACGCATGGCTCTTTTAACCTGGTCGGGGTGCCAGCGAAAATGAGAGATAAAAAGTCCATAAGGGCTGGCGAAAGTGGCGCTGATCATAAAAACCCATAACACAGGCACAGTTTCAGTCACAGCAGTACCAATACTGACCGCGATGGGATAAGACCAAGCATTTTGTAAACCATAACCCATGATTTTCCATAATATAGGTAAAGGGGATGCGATAAATATGGACCAAAATACTGTTCGGAGCGTTAAAGCAAATTGATCTTGATTGACTTTCCCGACACGGTTGTGGGTTCGTTCAAGAAAAGCATAATAGTGTCGACGCGAACCTATACTAAAAGCGACAAGGAGTAATGCACCAATAGTCTGGAGAAGCGTTTGCTGGTTGTTTAACATTGTCATTAAAGCGCCTGAAATTTGCGAGGCGGTATTTAATGATAATAATTGCATTAAATCTTTAACGGTTTTAATAGGGTAAGCAAAGGAAACTCGATTAATGTCGGGTACCCAAAAAAGATAACGGTGAACAGCTTCTTGCACTTCATTAAGTGCGTCGACCAGTTGATTACTTGCTAATCTGATTTTGGTCAATTCTAATATTTGTGAGTCATAACCTGAAATCAGTAAATTAAGTAATTCAGATTTATGACGCATCTGAGCATCAAAAATACAGCGTTGCTGAGATGCTAAAGAGGGGCCACCTTCCTGTATTGAGATCATTTTTTTTCGTTCTTGTTCCAATAACTCTTCATAGTTCAATCGTTTAAGCCGTAAGTCAGCCATATCCTGATCTAATTTTTGTAATTTTGGTTTCTCAGGTAATTTTTCTACTTGTGTGATTAAGGTTTCGCCTAATGCGGGTGAAACAGAAAGCCATTGTACCTGCTCACGGATCGCATTTAAGGTTTGCTTGACTTTTAAAATTTCAGAATCAATTTGACGTTTTTGGTAAGAAATTGCATTCATACGTTTTGCCTGCTCGTTTAATGTGTCAGTGAGCATGCGATTGGTTTCCATGTTTTTACTGATCGATACAGGCAAATCAGCACATTCTTTTGCCATTAATTCGGTACGTTTTAAGGCTTGCTCTGCATTTTTATATCGCTGATCATTAAGATTTTTTTGCAGTATTTCTAGCAATTTATCTTTGTGTTCATGGCGTTTTTGATACAGTTCGATACGCATACGTGATAACTCTTGCCGATTATTGGACGAAAGCTGTGCTAGTTCGAGTTGATTGAGCTTTGCTCTATGTGCTAACGCTTCAGCTTTCAATAAAGTCAATTGAGCTTGTTCAAGCGGCGTGAGGGGATTGCTTTTTAACTGTAACTGTTGAGTGATTTGGCTCAAAATACGTCGTATTTCGGATTGTTCCGCCGGTATTTTGAGAATCAAATCAAAAATTTGTTGGAATTCTTCTTGTTCGTGTTGTATCTGTCGAGTGAGCTCTATCAGTTGACTGTTGGTTTTTATCACCTCTTGTTCGAGTTCTTGAATTGTTAGGTTGGCTTCTATTGAAAGGGGTTTCTCATCTTCTTTTTCTATTTGTTTCTGTAAATTTTTTATGAGACTTTCAAAATTATTAATCACTATCTGATATTTCTTTGCTTCTTTTGCAGATATCTCAGTAGCATCTAGCCAGTCTATACTGGCCTCAAGCGTTTGAATGATTTCTTTTTGATGAGGTAATTTCTGATTTGATTTGACTTTTTTTAAAAAGCTTTCGATCTGAATTTTATTTAATCGAGGTGGATCGGGGAGTGCTGTTAGGGAATATAGTAAGCCTATCAGTAACAAAATAAACGGTAATATAATACTTTTTATATAGCCTGATACGAATTGTAATTTTTCCGTTACATGATGTTTCTCCTCCTCATCTATTCTAATGTGCTCCGGTACCTGCACCGAGAACGTTTTCAATTCACCGCGCTCTATAGGTTTTTTGAAGAGGTCTATTGAAAAAAAGCAGTTTCTCAAAGGATGCACTTGTCTTCATTCGCTCCAATAGATAATTTTCTGAAAAATATTCAACTCGTTTAGCATAAAACCGACTTTGTTCAAAATTGTAAAAAATAGATCAGCATTTTTTATACAACTTTTAAAAATTAGTGCGGGGCTTCCCCTAATATTTCTCCCAAGCGTGTGATTGAACCATTTTGTAAATGAGAGGCTAATTTTATTTTATTTGATACAAATAAGTTAATCACAGTAGAGCCTAATTTAAAAAGCCCCATTTCTTCACCTTTTTTCAAAATAATCGGGGCTTCACTACCTTCATCAGGATAAACCCAGCGTTGAATAATGCCCTTTCTCTGGGAATCAACAGGCCCTGACCACAAAGTTTCAATACTCCCCACAATCATTGCACCTACTAAAATCTGAGCCATGGTGCCAAAGGCTGTATTAAAAATACAAATCACGCGCTCGTTGCGGGCAAACAAATAAGGGACATTCTCTGCAAAAAAAGCATTCACTGAAAACAAAGAGCCTGGAACATAAATCATTTCGCGCAGAACCCCATCACAAGGCATATGCACTCGATGGTAATCACCCGGCGCAAGATAGGTTGTCACAAATTGCCCATTTTCAAATTCTTTTGCAAGCAAAGACTGGCCGGCCAGTAAGGCCTCTAAAGAATAGTCATGGCCTTTCGCTTGTAGAATTTTATCCTTATCAATTCGGCCTGATTCACTGATTGTGCCATCTGCTGGTTGAACGAGAATGTTATCTCCTGCTGCAATAGGGCGGACATCAGAACGTAAGGAACGAATAAAAAATTCATTAAAAGAAGAATACGCAGAAAATTCAGTATATTGTGCTTCTTTTATGTTAACGCGGTAATAGGAAGCAAATATCTTAATCACCTGCTGAGTAAGCCAGCCTGCTTTTTTATTGGCAGCCCAACCGGCGAGACGAGTCAAAGCGTGTTGAGGTAATAGATATTGTAATTTAATTTTTAATTTTTTTAGCATAAAATCCATGAATATTTAATCTTGATTAAAAAGTTTTTTGCCTTTCAAAGTGATTTCCGACAAAATTTGATGATAGTTATCAAAACGCTCTTTAGCGATATGGCCTTTTTGAACGGCATCACGCAGGGCACAACAGGGATCATCGATGTGTGCACAATCTCTGAATTTACAATGCCCAACATAATCACGAAATTCAATAAAACCCTGGATAATTTGCTCTTGGGTTAAATGCCAAAGACCAAATTCTCTGATCCCGGGTGAATCAATCAAATCTCCTCCTTGTTGAAAATGATACAAACGACTTGTTGTCGTAGTATGTTGACCCAGGGCGGATTTTTCTGAAAGGGCTTCAACCAGGATTTGCTGTTCAGTCGGGGGCAACAAAGTGTTCAATAAACTCGATTTTCCTACGCCCGATTGACCAGAAAAAATACTGACACGGTCTAATAAATTTGCTTGTAAATCAGCGATTCCTTCGCCTGTTTGAGCCGACACTTCAAGAACAGTGTAATGAATATTTCGATAAATATTCAGCCTGAGATTGATTTTTTTTCGTTCATTGGGTGTTAATAAATCAATTTTATTTAAAAGGAGGAGCGGCTTTATATTTAAACTTTCAGAGACCACCAAATAACGATCAATCATATTAAGTGATAAATCAGGGATCACTGCTGAGACTATGACGATCTGATCGATGTTCGCTGCCATCGGTTTAATACCGTCATAAAAATCGGGGCGTGTTAAGACAGATTTTCGTTCATGAACAGCTTCTACAATACCTTTTACGTTGCGGTTTTCTTGCCTTGGTATACCAGGTCTCCAGATCACTCTGTCACCTGTCACTAAAGAAAGCACGTTCCTTCGGATATGACAGCGTTGTTGTTGACCCTGATGACCTTCTACATCTGCGTGCTGACCAAAACGGCTAATGACGACCCCTTGTTGTGGTTCACCAAATTGAGCATCGTCTAATTGATTGTTTTTATCGTCCGTGAGAGATGTCGGATGGAGTCGATATTGATGATGAGCCTGAATACGGCGGTGTTGATTTTTTGAGAGTTTATTTTTTTTCACAATATCTTTATTTTTAAATTGAAATCGCCATTTGATTATAGGTTAAACTGTATCAATCATAATACATGATTATTTTTTTAATACTAAAAGTAAGGTAGTTAATATAAGTATGGTCAAAAAATCTATCAATCATCACCAAAATTTAATTTGGATTGATTTGGAAATGACAGGGTTAGATCCTGAGCGGGATAGTATTATTGAGATTGCCACTTTGGTGACCGATGCCGATCTCAATATTCTCGCAGAGGGGCCTGTGATACAAATTTATCAATCCGATCAACAGATAGCGTTAATGAACGATTGGAACATATGTGTTCATACAAAAACAGGGTTAATTGAGCGTGTCAAAAACAGTCTCTTTTCGACAGCGGATGCAGAATCCGCCACGCTTGAATTTTTAAGAAAATGGGTGCCTGAAGGTCAATCACCGATTTGTGGTAATAGTGTGGCTCAAGATAGACGTTTTCTTTATCGTTATATGCCAAAATTGGAGGCATATTTTCATTACCGCTATCTTGATGTGAGTACTTTAAAAGAATTAGCTGCCCGTTGGAAACCTGAAATATTGCCTGGATTTAAAAAGAAAAATACACATCAGGCTTTGGAAGATATAAGGGAGTCTGTTTCTGAATTAGCCTACTATCGCGAACATTTTATTCAGAGATAAACGGTCATCAATGAGAATGGGCTCTGTGAATTTGATGAAAAATTTATTAACAGACTTATCCACATTTTATTTTTTGATTCATTTTGGATGAATTATTTTTTCCGTATTGTTATTTTATTGATTTATATATTTAAAAAATTGATTTTTTTATTTTCCAAGAGGGAATTGATCAAAATATATTTATTTTATCCACAGAAAAAATTAACGTTGATTTTTATATCATTTATTCTTTTTACGAAAAGAAAAATTAATAGTAATCAATATTTTTAATAAATTGGAATTTTCGCACTAAAAAATCTGCTTACCTTTTTTAAAAACCAAGATTTTTGTATGGATTATGATGACTTCTCAAATGAATTTTTATGATCGTGTCAGTGTGTTGATTCTTGATTCTGGGATAGGTGGTTTATCCGTATATCAAGAAATGAAAAAATTATTGCCTCACATTCATTATATTTATTGTTTTGATAATGAAGGTTTTCCGTATGGCGAAAAATCTGAAATTTTCATTTTAGAGCAAATAGTCAGAATCATGACTGCTATACAAAAAAAGCATTTTTTAAATTGCGTTATTATTGCCTGTAATACAGCGAGTACTATTGTTTTACCTATTTTGCGTCAACGTTTTTCTTTTCCTATTATAGGTGCGGTTCCTGCGATCAAACCTGCTGCACATATCACCCGTAATGGTGTTTTGGGTTTGCTGGCAACGCCAGCAACGATAAAACGCCCTTATACTTTAGATTTAATAAAACGATTTGCTAAAAATTGCCAGGTGGAACTATTAGGATCATCTGAACTCGTTTATTTGGCAGAAAAAAAAGTGCTGGGAACAGAAATTTCTATCAATATGTTTAAAAAAATTTTACAGCCATGGCTGAATCTACAAAAAGTACCAGATACCATTGTACTTGGTTGTACCCATTTTCCCTTTATCATAAATGAATTACAGCAAATTTTTTTAAACGCGAGAATGATCCATTCAGGGGCAGCAATAGCCAAACGTGCTTTTTCTCTCATTGGATCACAACAAAATACCTCTGTGCATTCATTTAAAAATAAGGCTTATTGCGTTAAAAAAAATGGGGACACGGAAAGCTTATCTCCTATTTTAGAAAAATATGGATTTTCAGTTTTAGAAGAGTTGTCACTCTAGCATTCTGCTATAAATTTATTTATTAAAAATATCAATAAATTAAAATATAAAAATCACAATTTAATATAAAGGAGATTTTCATCATGGCCTATCAACATATTTTGATTGCAGTTGATCTTTCTGAGGAAAGTCAAATTTTGTTAGAAAAAGCAGTTTCCATGGCAAGACCCTATCATGCCAAAATTTCTCTCATACACGTGGATGTGAATTACACCGATCTTTATACAGGTTTAATAGATCCGCCTTTTGGGGATGTTCAAAAACATATTGCTGAGGAAACGAAAAAAAAATTAACTCAGTTATCCCAAAGTACCGATTATTTTATTACTGAAACCTTAATCGGAAATGGAGCATTCGCGGAAGTTTTGGTGGATGCCGTCAAAAAATATGAAGTGGATTTAGTGCTATGCGGACATCATCAGGATTTTTGGAGTAAGTTGATGTCCTCCACTCGTCAGCTGCTGAGTGTTGTCCATGTCGATATGCTGATCGTACCTCTAAGAAAAGCAGACATCACCGAGAATCAAAATTAAAACTTAATTTTGAGTGGAGGTAATCATACTATTTTTTTATTTCAATGACTGATTGAAGATGGCCGGTATAACCAGGCTATCATCGCACAAGCGGTAAGAACAAGGCCCAACTGCTGTACCACACCAGCCAGCCCTAGCATCAGAGCTAACAATAAATAGTAAACCAGCCCGAACAGCGCTCCTGCAGCGCCTGTCTGCTCACTATATTGACGCAAAGCATGGCTCAGTATATTGGGAATCGCGATTCCATAAGCAACAACCACCCCGACTACAGGCACCAAAATCCACGGAGAGCTCTGTAAACCCCATGCGGCAATGCCGGATAATAGTGCCAAACTGCAAGCATGACGCACCAGTTGTTCCGTGTGTTTGTTTGAAGCCAACAACTTGCGGTTTAGCAGGCTGCCAAAAAGGGATGAGAACATCAGTAAAAATCCAGTCCAACCAAAAGCTCTGGAATCCCAACCGAACTGTTCGAAAAGAAAAGGTGCAAGACTGTAATAACTGAATATCATTGTATTGAGCAATGAAATCAGCATAGCGTTTCGCCAAAATGAGCTGTCTCGCGCCATGCGTACAGCCAGACTGAGCATACTGTGCCCGATCGTATTTTCAGGCCGCGTTTCCGGCAGAGCAATAGCCGTCAGCACGAGCAGCAATATCGAGAACGATGACAGAGCAATAAACACCCCCATATGCCCGTAAAGACTCACCAGCCAGCCTCCGCTCAACAACCCAAACACCGGGCTCACTGCCAGCGCTGCGCCTATGATCGAAAATACGCGAGCCAATGCGGTTGACTTATAACTGTCTCTCAACATGGTTTGCACCAGGACCGAACCTGCAGCGGCACCCAAAGCTGCCACCATACGAGCCAGTAGCAACATGTTGAAATTGATAGCCACTATCGCGAGGGCTTCCCCTAAAGCATAGAAGGTGAGACCAATCATCATGGCGGGGCGTCTACCAATGCGATCGCTCAACCAGCCCCATAATACGACTCCGATGGCAAAGGAGACAAAGTAGACTGACAGTGTTTGAGCCGCTTGCTCACTGCTGACTCTGAACGAAGAAGCAATATCTGGTAGCGCCGGGCTGTAAATGGTTTGCACCAATTGTGGAAACATGATCAACAATATTAATAGCCACAGTGGAGGCTGATTTATGTTTTGCATGAAAAATCCTTAATCGTAGTGAAATGAGTGCCATGATAACGAAACCAAATATGTTAATGGAAATCACAAAGAGTAGACAGGTTGTTATAAAAAAGGATAATTCAAAAATTGAATGTTTTAATACCAGTTTGGAAGAAAAAAACTTTTTATTGCTTATTCGGGCAGAAAAAGCAGCGCAAAAAACAACAGATGCAAAAACTAAAGTAATGGCACTTGTTAATTCAGAAAAAAATCGCGGAATGGACAAGATGCAAGAAGGCGGGGTCTCCACATTGGCCTTTATTTGGGCCGTTATCGACAACAGAAAAGCCAGAGAATTTAAGGAAAGTTTTATTTTACCCTATCTGTTACAGGAAATGACCCAGGTCTTGAGCACTACCCTCTCCGCCGACCACCTGGCCCTCAAATATGGTTTGTCTCAACGGCAAGTCTTGAATGTGATTCGATGGGCTCAAACATCCTCTGATTTAACTCAGGCACACCCCCCTATACTCAATAAAACAGATAAGGCGCGTCATAATCTGATGTCTGTTAAATCAGGTTGAAGCTGCCGCTGCTTTCTTAATCTCAGACACAATAAATTTTTCAGGCGTTACATATTCAGAGTCAGCATATTTCAAGAAAAAGTCATTTAATTGATTGGAGTTTTCTTTTAGCCAAATTCTAAAGATACCGATGTTCGGTTCAGCAAAATACACGGCTTTTTCTTGCTTATCATTTTTTTCATCGCTAATGACAAAAGAAGTTGAATGACCATTTCCAGCTTTATAAAATAAACGGATGTCTAATGATTTGTTTTCAGTAGTAGCCCAAACCTAGTTTTGTAGAAAGGCAACGGTTGACTTTAAGTTTTCTGCTGCATCTTCAGCCTTAAAACGATTGAGTATTTTATACTCTATATTTCTTTCTTTAAGGTATTGTTTGACATTCCTCAATGTGCCTACCCTGCTTTGTAATTCATTTAACTCATGCACATATGGTAAATTAATTTTCCCTTTTCTCTGACCTTCTGAGGGATCCGGATAGAGCTTTTTTAGGAATCCTTCAACCCTCTCGTCTGCTAAAACACTCAGAGAAATTGCAGTGGAAATGCCAGAACAGATACCACTAGGGAGAGCTATAAAAAAACGACCTTTACTTTGACTGAACGGCATGATCAACTCAACGCCTGGGGCTGATTTAAGTAAGCCTTCCCTTTGTGCTCTTAATTCTGAACTAATCGATTTACAGTGTGAAGAAAAAACTTTTATCGACCTATCTTTGGACAACTTCACTGTATTTCCAACAAGCCTCTTATTCTGCTCGAAAATAGATGTCATCTTATCTCTGTATTCATCTGCTGTTACCGGTGTACCATCTAACTCAATGATGAACAAATGACTTGTGCTTAAGAGGCGAAATATGCCCACCGAATCTATTGGATTGATACCAGTCCTACTGATGTTCAGATGGGCTAATTTTGGAAGCAGCGTATCCATGTTGTGAGGCAACTGAGTCAGATTAGGATTGTCATTCAATTGTAATGAAGATATGTGATTAAAATCTTTTTCGAGCAATAATGTAGGAAAGCGTGTTAAATGGCACTCAGATAAATCGAGCGTACGGATGGGGAGACCCGCCTTACGAATTTTTCGTAAAGCTGAATGGATTAAACTTTCATCTGTAATACCTTTACAGTCCAGTTTTCCTGTTCGGGCTACCTCGTCGAGCTTATCTTGCAAAAACTTATTTTTAGTCCTTGTTCTTGGTGGCACTGGCGGTTTCTGTCGCTCTGGTGCCACTGACTTTGAGAGTAGGTTCGCTTCGTGTTTTTGTTTTAACTCTTTGTATTTTTGCTTTGTTTCTCCTGTTTTTTCTGGTACCGATGGGGGGATCTTTTTCCCTTCAGTGCTTGTTGCTCTTGGCAATACTGGCTTCTGTAGCTCTGGTGCCACTGACTTTGAGAGTAGGTTCGCTTCGTGTTTTTGTTTTAACCTGTCGTATTCTTTCTTTGTTTTTGCTGTTTTTGCTGTTTTTTCTGGTACCGCTGGGGGACGCTTTTTCCCTTCAGTACTTGTTGCTTTTGGCGATGGCCGTTTCGCTTCCGGTTCAGTGGTATTTGTGACAGACTGTAGGCTTTCAAATGCTTTTTCGGATGGTTTTTTTATTATAAGGCCTTCAAACATAGCCTTTATGTTAGAAAAATTGCTACTGTTAGGAATTTAGATTAGTTTTAGTCATAAATTTTTTCTTATATTTTATGTAAGTTAAATGAACAAAACTTACGCAAAATTGAGGATTCATATCCCATCGAACACACATGTAGTGCTTATTTAGATATTTTTTCTTAAAATATATGAGGCTTGCTTAAGTTCTAATGAAAATAAATTTCATAGGGAAATGTAATATTTTAAAAAAAAATTAAACTTTCAAAAACCGCTCATTTTCTTTTTTTTAATTTTTTTCCTTAAAATTCATTTCGTAAAACTAATAAGTGAATCACCCTGAGGTTTTTTGTTCTTAGGAGTCTTAATGTCTTTGCTCAGCACCCTGTCTCGATCTGCCACTATTAACAAAGTCAATCTTAGGATAATCTCTGTTTTTTTGAGGAGGATGATAAAAAATGAGAAACAGGCATTATCCATCAAAGATGTGTGATTTTATCAAAATTGAGCGTGATATGATTAAGTATCATAAGAGAACAGGCCTTTCCGTACGATATTTGGGCACCAAATACTAAACCAAAACAATCTCATTCAGGCAATAAGGTAATGACAAGACTGATGTCAGGTTTCAATAAAAGCAATAACCATCCATTAAAACAAGTAATGCATCAGCGTAGCCATCAACTCATCTCTCGAATGCTGGCGGCTTTAGAAAATTAAAAGGGAAAAATGGACATTTTATTTATCGAGGCCTTGCGCATATTCACACTGATAGGAGTTCATGATTGGGAAAAAACCCTACGACAAGAGCTGATATTTGACATCAAAATGGGGTATGAGAACAGAAAGCCTGCCAGCAGCGATCAGGTCGAAGATTGCTTAAATTACGTGGATATTTGTGATTCGGTGCAGCAACACGTCACAAGACAGCGTTTTGAATTAATTGAACGGGTGGCAGAAGAGGTCGCCGATCTTTTATTGCAGCGTTTTTCTTCCCCTTGGGTGTGGATCAAAGTCAGCAAACCCCGCGCAGTCTCCAGCGCGGGCAATGTGGGGGTTATTATTGAACGATCAAAATTGGCTACGTCATCAGACTTCATTCGCCCGTATGAAATCCATATGCGTTAATTTAGGCTTAAACGGATGTCTCTGAATAGCTTGAATCTTTACTTTCGTTTTTTCTTCTCCAACCTCAAGTGTCAGTATTTCATTATAAAACGCGGGATTGGCTTCAAGGTTTTTCACGACATCATGATCCAGGACAATAGACACAGGAGGAAGGCTACCTCCATAAACAGTGGCGGGGAATAGGCCGGCTTTACGGAAGCGACGACTGGCCGCCGTGCCTTTTTCTTCTTTTTGACGTAATTTAGCATTAATGACGATCATTTTTTTCTCTCTTTTTGAAGCGTGAATCAACTTTGATGATACTGAGGAAATTTTTATAAAAAAGTGGCGCATTCTAACGAATGCTTTGCCAGGCAGCAAACTTATTTGAAAAGATCTCTTTTAAAAGGCAATTCTTTCATCAACCCCGTAAATTACTTTGGCACGCTTGGTGAAGGCCTCCAGCATATTTTCACCCAAATCTTTAAATAGTCCTCCAAATGCTAATGCAAGTAATTTGTTAGTGAATTCAAAATCAAGATGAAAGTCAATTTGACAGGCCCTGGGGCTTAAGGCTGTCAATTTCCAACTTCCTGTCAGTGCTCGGAAAGGACCTTCAATCAATTCAATATTGATACTACGATTAGTCATTAAAGTATTACGGGTGATAAAAGTTTTATGTATACTCGCTTTAGCAATTTTTACTGCGGCTATCATTTCATTATCAGTGACATTGATGACTTTACTGCCTACACAGCCTGGTAAAAATTCAGGGTAAGCACACACATCATTAATCAGTTTATACATCTTATCAGCACTAAAAGGGATCAATGCAGAACGATGAATTCCTAGCATCATAATTTCCTAAAAAGATAACGTATGATAAATCAAAAACGAATCATACTATTTTCCGTGCTTCAATAAAAATGAAGCTACACTTCATGTCCGGTTTTTTAGAGGGCTGTAATGTCGTAATAGGCGTCACTGAAAACATTCAAAAACAATTCATAAATAAAAAACAAAATAAATCAATTTATTATTCGTATATCAAGGTTTTTTTAGATGCGATTGCCCTGGAATAATTCCACGATCCTTTACAAAATGGGCATTTTTCGGCATTATCTGCCCGCATTTTAGAATGAAGGTAATGATATTAAGAGGAGCTTATGGCGAAAGAAGACAATATTGAAATGCAAGGAACAGTGCGAGATGCCCTACCGAATGCGATGTTTAGGGTTGAATTAGAAAACGGCCACCATGTCACGGCGCACATTTCAGGCAAGATGCGTAAAAACTATATCCGTATATTGACTGGTGATAAAGTCACTTTAGAACTCACACCTTATGACCTCAGCAAAGCCCGCATTACTTTCCGTAGCCGGTAAAAAGTGTTTCGTGTTTCGCTTTTCGAAGATAGTTAGAAGATAGTTATAGGATAGGCTCTGTCTTTTTTATCTCACTATTAGTGAGTGATTTTCGGCTAATGAAGAACGTTTTCCTTTTTGGTTTTAAGTTCTTCGGTACTACAAAACTGACAAAGCAGCTGGTTTTTTTCTTTATCTAATACCACAGTGACCGATCCCCCTTCTACCAAGGCCCCAAATAAAAGTTCATTCGCAAGAGGCTTTTTGATGTGCTCCTGAATAGTTCTTGACATTGGCCTGGCTCCCATGGATTTATCGTAACCCTTCTCAGCCAGCCAATCACGAGCATCGTCACTGACTTCCAGTGAGACGCCTTTTGCATCAAGTTGTGCCTGCAATTCAACAATAAATTTATCCACTACTTGTTGGATCACGTTTATAGAAAGACCATTAAACCAGATGATATTATCAAGTCGATTACGAAATTCAGGGGAAAAAATTTTTTTCACTTCCAACATGGCATCAGGGCTGTGATCCTGCTCAGTAAACCCAATCGATTTTCGCTCTGTCTCTCTTACACCTGCATTGGTTGTCATCACAAGAATGATATTGCGAAAATCCGCTTTTCGCCCATTGTTATCAGTTAACGTACCGTTATCCATCACTTGTAAAAGCAGGTTAAAAATATCTGGGTGCGCTTTTTCAATTTCATCTAATAATAATACGGCATACGGATGCTTGATAACAGCATCAGTCATTAGGCCGCCTTGTTCGTAACCCACATAGCCTGGAGGCGCTCCAATTAAACGACTCACTGTGTGATGCTCAATATATTCCGACATGTCAAAACGTAATAATTCGATATCCAGCGCTTTAGATAGCTGTAAAGTGACTTCTGTTTTTCCTACCCCTGTAGGGCCAGCAAATAAAAAAGCACCCACAGGTTTGTTCTCATTGCCTAACCCTGCCCTGCTCATTTTAATGGCTTCTGTCAGCATAGAAATGGCTTCATCTTGACCAAAGACCAACATCTTTAAACGATCATTCAAATTTTTTAATACTTCTTTGTCATTGACTGAAACCGCTTGTTCGGGTATACGCGCGATACGAGCAACTACAGATTCAATATCTGATACATTGACCGTCTTTTTTCGCTTACTCAGTGGAAGCAATCGGCTAGAAGCTCCTGCTTCATCTATGACATCAATGGCCTTATCCGGTAAATGACGATCATTGATATATTTCGCAGATAGAATGACGGCCGCTCGCACTGCTTTTGAGGTATAACGGACATCGTGATGTGCTTCATATTTTGTTTTTAATCCATTAATAATCTGGATCGTTTCTTCTGTTGTGGGTTCAATAATATCAATTTTTTGGAAACGACGCGCTAAAGCCCTGTCTTTTTCAAAAATCTTACTAAATTCTTGATAAGTCGTTGAACCCATCACACGAATTTTTCCGTTAGAAAGAAATGGTTTTAATAAATTGGCGACATCTATTTGCCCCCCTGAAGCTGCACCTGCTCCAATAATGGTATGAATTTCATCAATAAATAAAATACTGTTTTCATCCTCTTGCAGGGTTTTTAACAAGGCTTTGAAACGCTTTTCAAAATCTCCTCTATATTTTGTGCCAGCTAATAAAGAGCCAATATCTAAAGAGTAAAGAACGCATTTTTTAATAATCTCAGGTACATTTTCTTGTACAATTTTCCACGCCAAGCCTTCTGCGATCGCGGTTTTACCTACCCCAGATTCCCCTACCAGCAAAGGATTATTTTTTCGACGACGACACAATACCTGTACAGTGCGTTGTAACTCTTTGGCTCGGCCAATTAAGGGATCAATATGACCAGATTGAGCCAGATGATTTAAATTAATGAGCGCGCTTTCAATATTCTCGCTGGATGATGAAGCGCCAGGATCTTTAATCACGGAATTTTCTGTGGTTTCTTTATTTTCTGAAAAATCTTTACGTATACCATGAGCAATAAAATTGACGACATCCAAACGAGTGACATCATGTTTACGCAGTAAATACACTGCTTGTGATTCCTTTTCGCTGAAAAGAGCGACTAAAACATTAGCACCTGATACTTCGCTGCGCCCAGAGGACTGAACATGAAAAACGGCACGTTGCAATACGCGTTGAAAGCCCAGGGTAGGCTGAACATCACATTCTTTATCGCTTAAAGGAAATACAGGTGTGGTTTTTTCAATAAAAATTTCGAGTTCTTTGTGTAAAACCAGCAAATCAACGTGACAGGCTTCTAAAGTTTCTTTTGCTGATGTATTCGTTAACAGAGCCTGTAATAAATGTTCCAGGGTCATGAATTCATGTCTATTCCTACGTGCCGTAGCAAAAGCAATATTCAAAGTCAGTTCAAGTTCTTGATTAAGCATATTCTTTCCTCTCAATAGATACGTTGCTCAGGCTTTTTCCAGGGTGCACAGAAATGGATGTTCGTTTTCTCTGGCATATTGATTTACAGATGCTACCTTCGTTTCCGCCACCTCTGCCGTAAAAGTGCCGCAAATCGCCTTTCCCTGATAATGAACTTTAAGCATCAATGCTGTTGCCTGTTCAAGGTTATAAGAAAAGAAGTTTTGGAGCACATCAACCACAAATTCCATCGGAGTATAATCGTCATTATTCAATATCACTTTATACATATCAGGTGGCTTGACAGCACTTATTTCCTGCTCATTTAATAGGTGTTCAAAATTCAACCCGCCGTTTTTATTCATTTTGTTACTCTTTAACTATGTTTGATATTTTAATAAAAAGGTTAGATTTTATCTCTCACAAAAAAACGAAAAAATTATTTGAAGCTCTTTTTTTAAAAAAATTTTTATTGATTAAATTGTTCAGCGAGCCCTATGTCTTTGTTTAACTCATCCAATATTTTTTCTAAATGCTTTTGTTCAAAAGCGCTTAACGCCCCTATTTCTTTATATTCGGCAATACCATTTTCATTTAAAAGAACAGGTTGTGCAAAAAAACGAGGATACTGTTTACGATCGCTTTCAACATAAGCGTATTCTACAATCCCTTTTTCACCATTTAATGCACGAACTAATGAAAAACAAAATAAGGCAGCTGCATAAGCCATGGACAAAGTAGCAGACCCTCCCCCTTCTTTTGCTTTTACGACCTCTGTACCTGCATTCTGGATACTCTGAGTCAGAGTCTTTATTTCGCTTTCAGTCAAACTGATATCAGGTATTTGGGATAATAAAGGTAAAATAGTGACACCTGAGTGCCCACCAATCACAGGCACTTTAATATTTTCTGATACCTTGTTTTTTAGTTTAGCAATGAAACTCCTTGCTCGAATAATATCTAATGTCGTGATACCAAATAATTTATTTTTGTTATAAACACCGGCTTTTTTAAAAGTTTCGGCCGAAATAACAACTGTGCTGTTCACTGGATTGGTGATAATCCCGACCAATGCTTTTGGACAAGTATGTGCAATGTCTTCTGTTAATTTTCGAACAATACCTGCATTTACGTCAAATAAATCTGAACGCGCCATTCCTGGCTTACGTGCTATACCCGCTGCAATTAAAACAATATCTGCACCTAAAAGTGCAAGCGTCGGATCTTTACCACTAAAACCATTCACCGTCACATCTGTTGGGATATGGCTAAGATCAACTGCAACCCCTGGGGTAATCGAATTAACATCATAAAGCGCAAGCTCTGAACCTACAGGAAGCTGGGCCTTTAGTAAAAGAGCAAGCCCTTGACCAATGCCTCCTGCTGCACCAAGAATAACTATCTTCATTTCACTGATTCCTCATTATTTAAAATAATATTAGACCTGTTTCAAAACTTATTGTAAACGTGCGACTGACTGTCGGAATTCCTATCTTATTTTTAGGTGAAAATTAAGTGAGTCCAAGGTAAAATAAAAATAATTTGAATGCCTTTTTGAGCGAAAAGATAAGGCGATTTATCTGACACAATTCATCTTCATAAAAATAAAAATTCATATCCTCCAGATTAAGTGTGAGTCACTACAAAATCAGCTTTAAAAAGGGAGCTTAAATGGCAGGCAATAGTATAGGGCAAATTTTTCGTGTGACTACATTTGGTGAATCTCATGGTGTCGCTTTAGGCTGTATTGTTGATGGTGTTCCTCCAGGATTATGGCTTTGTGAAAATGATTTACAGATAGATCTAAATCGCCGACGCCCAGGCATGTCACCCTATACCAGTTCGCGTCGCGAATCCGATCAGATTCGTATTCTTTCAGGCATTTTTGAAGGTAAAACCACAGGTTCTAGTATTGGATTGCTGATCGAAAATAAAGACGCTCGTCCACAAGATTATCAATCGATAAAGGATCTGTTTCGACCGGGTCATGCAGATTACACCTACCAAAAAAAATATGGCATACGGGATTATCGTGGCGGAGGGCGGGCCTCTGCACGTGAAACAGCAATGCGTGTTGCAGCAGGTGCGATTGCAAAAAAATATCTTTTTGAGCATTTCAGCATTGAAATACAGGGGTATTTATCTCAGATAGGTACGATTTGTTGTGAATTTAAAGAGAAAGAATGCATTGAAGCTAACCCTTTTTTTTGCCCCGATCCTCATAAGGTGGAGGAAATTGCCGAATTAATATGTGCTCTAAAAGAAAGAGGGGATTCCATCGGGGCTAAAATCACAATAATGGCTAAGAATTTGCCTGTCGGTTTAGGCGAGCCTGTGTTCGATCGCCTTGATGCAGATTTAGCTCATGCACTCATGAGCATTAATGCGGTTAAAGGGCTAGAAGTAGGTGAGGGGTTTTCTTTTGTGAACAAATTGGGGAGTGAAAGTCGTGATGAAATGACGTCTTCTGGTTTTTCAACGAATTATTCAGGAGGCATTTTGGGTGGGATCAGCAGTGGGCAACCTCTGCTGGTTCATCTGGCACTAAAACCCACTTCCAGCATTGCAATACCCGCCAAAACGATTAATCAACAAGGAGAAACAGTTGAAATGACTACTTCTGGCCGCCACGACCCCTGTGTGGGTATTAGAGCAGTGCCTATCGCTGAATCGATGCTCGCTATTGTATTGATGGATCATTTGTTACGTCATAGAGCTCAATGTGGTCATTTTTAAAGACCTAATTTATTGCTATTTGATTCTGATATCGACTCTAAAGTTGACAATAAAAAAATTACGTCCTCTTTTGGGGCTACTGTGAAAGTGCCCATTTTGGATGTACAGAAATACTCAAATCACTTCGGCTGCCTTCTTGAATACGCCGCCACCCTGCATAAGCTATCATGGCTCCATTGTCCGTACAAAATTGAGGCCTTGCATAAAATACCTTTCCTTGTCGTTCGTGCATGATGACGCTGAGTTTGCTTCGTAGTTTTTCGTTTGCACTCACCCCTCCTGCTAAGACTAATCTGGTTAAACCCGTTTGCTCTAATGCGCGTTCAGATTTGATCGCCAAAGTATCGATAACGGCTTTTTCAAAAGCGTAAGCAATATCACAGCGAGTTTGCTCGTCTTGGTGGTTCGCACGAATAGTAAGAGCTGCCGCAGTTTTTAAACCTGAAAAACTAAAATCAAGCCCAGGTCTATCGATCATCGGGCGTGGAAATATAAAACGATCAGGATCTCCCTGCTGGGCTAAATGTGCCAACATTGCGCCTCCTGGATATTCCAGGCCCAGCAATTTCGCCGTTTTATCAAAAGCTTCTCCGACTGCATCATCTAAAGATTCCCCTAAAAGCGCATATTTTCCTATCGCATTCACCTGGACCAACTGGGTATGACCTCCAGAAACGAGCAGTGCAATAAAAGGAAAATCTGGCACCTGATCCTCAAGCATTGGCGCCAATAAATGGGCTTCCATATGGTGTACCGGCACTGCGGGAACATTCCAAGCGAAAGCCAATGCGCGTCCAACACTTGCACCGACTAATAACGCGCCGATTAAGCCCGGCCCTGCCGTATAAGCTACGGCATCGATTTCTTGAGGAGAGACGCAAGCTTCCTTTAGCGTGGCTTGAATGAGAGGGACGATTTTACGAATATGATCTCGTGATGCCAATTCAGGCACAACCCCGCCATATTGCGCATGTAATTTCACTTGACTGTACAATTGATCGGCCAATAAGCCAGATTCTGAATCATAAATCGCAACGCCTGTTTCATCACAGGATGTTTCTATACCTAAAACACGCATCATTTTCCTATCTTGTTATTGAAAAAGAGGTTTAACATCCACATTATCTTACTTAAATAGGCAGAATATGATATTGATTCATAGAGACTCTCTGCCTTAAATGAAGAATTTCGCCTTAGCTGTGAAATTTCTATGGTATTCTTGGCATAAAGGTGAGTTTTGATTATAAAATTCTCCTCTTACTTCAAATCTTATTTATTCACATCATTAAAGGTAACCATCATGAATCGCTATTCAAAGTCTAATGGTTCTATTATCGAGGGCCGTAGCACAGGTATACAGGTGTATATGTCTCAAGTATACGGCTGGATGACCTGCGGTTTATTGTTGACCGCATTCGTTGCTTGGTATGCGGCTAACAACCCAGCCATCTTAAATTTGATCTTTTCGAGCCAAATCGTTTTTTTTGGTCTTATTATTGTGCAGCTAGGATTAGTTTTTGTGATTTCAGGTATGATCCACAAGCTCAGTGGGGCTATGGCCACCAGCCTTTTTATGTTGTATTCCGCATTAACAGGCTTGACGATATCCAGTATCTTTGTTGTTTACACCCAGTCGTCTATCGCCAGCACTTTTGTGATCACAGCAGGCATGTTTGGTGCGATGAGTTTTTATGGTTATGTCACAAAGAGGGATCTCACTGGTTTAGGTAATATGTTATTTATGGGTGTTATTGGTATTTTACTGGCTTCCATCGTTAACATCTGGCTTAAAAGCAGTGCACTGATGTGGGCTGTAACCTATATCGGCGTTGTTCTATTTGTAGGTTTAACGGCTTACGATACCCAAAAATTAAAAAATATGGGTGAACAATTAGACAGTAATGATAAAGAAGGGTTTCGTAAATATTCTATCGTAGGTGCTTTAACGCTTTACATTGATTTTATTAATTTATTCTTAATGTTAATACGGATTGTAGGTAATCGACGTTAATTCTTAAACCATCTTACTGGGCTGATCTGCAGCCCTATCAAGAAAACTCTTTCAAAGCATAAAAATGAATATTCTATATACAAATTTCCACCCACGTTACGGAGGTGGTGATGATATTTACATAAAAAATTTGGCTAGCATCACACAGGCGGACCTTTATTTTGCTTGCCCTGGATCTAGCAATCTCTATATGGATTTAAAACAAGCTGATAAATAACTTTATCCTAACCTCAAAGGTTATATCCAATTTTAGATGCCCTCAATTCCATAAAGACTTAAAAACACCACCAGGTAAAAAAGAGATGATGAGCCCGCCTTTTTGTGAATTTGATTTAGATCCCTGTTTACTGCGCGCGTTAGAGGATAAAGGTTACCTTTCCGCCACAGCGATTCAAACAACAGTGATCCCAAAAGCAATGGAAGGACGAGATCTATTAGGCTCAGCTCCAACGGGCACCGGCAAAACGATCGCTTTTTTGATTCCAGCACTTCAACATCTTATTGATTTTCCTAAAAAAAAACCAGGCCCCCCTCGTATTTTGATACTCGCCCCTACACGTGAATTAGCCATTCAAGTAGCAGATCAAGCGACTGAACTGGCAAAATACACCTCATTAAAGGTCGCCAAAATCACAGGAGGAGTGGCATATATGAACCATACGGAAATCTTCAGTACAAATCAGGACATTCTGGTGGCCACTACAGGGCGATTGCTGCAATACATCAAAGAGGAAAATTTTGATTGCCGGGCAGTGGAAATATTAATACTCGATGAAGCGGATCGCATGCTGGACATGGGTTTTGCTCAGGATATTGAAGTTATTTCTGCTGAAACTCGTTGGCGTAAACAAACTTTACTTTTTTCTGCCACGCTAGAGAGCGCCACGATTCGTGAATTTTCTGAGCGTGTGCTCCGTGATCCCATTTACTTAGAAGCGGCGCCTTCAGTACGAGAACGAAAAAAAATCCTTCAGAGTTATTATCGTTCAGACAATCTGCCGCATAAGATCGCTTTACTCTGTTACTTATTGAAAACTCCTTCTGTACAAAAATCCATCATTTTTGTACGTACTCGTGAAAAAGTACATGAACTTGTTCATCGTCTTCAATCAGAAGGCATTCACAGTGGATATTTGGAAGGGGAGATGGTGCAAACCAAACGTACCGAAGCTATTGCTCGTTTAAATAGTGGTCGCATTCAAGTTTTGGTTGCAACCGATGTTGCGTCTCGTGGCTTAGATATTGAGGATATCAGCCATGTCTTCAATTTTGATATGCCCTATACCGGAGATGTTTACTTACATCGAATCGGCCGAACGGCTCGTGCAGGTCGTAAAGGGACAGCTATTTCACTGATTGAAGCCCATGATCACTTATTATTAAAAAAAGTAGAGCGATATCTTAAAAAAACGATAAAACCAAGAGTAGTGGATGAATTACGGCCCACAACGAAAGCACCAAATGAAAAAAAAGCAGGGAAACCTTCTAAAAAAGTGTTAGCAAAACGTGAAGAACAAAAAAAAGCCAAAAAAGAAAAAACGAAAGTGAAAGTGAAAGTGAAAATACGTCATCGTGACAAGAAAAACCTCGGTAAGCGTCGAGAGCCTAAAAATTTAAAGAAAAATAAGGAAAATGGCAATGCCAGCTTCTCTTCTCACCTGGCGTGATGTCATAGGCGCAGAAAAAAAAGAATTTTATTTTAAGGATACTTTGGCCTCTGTAGCTGCCGAACGTCGTTCAAATAAAATGATTTATCCCTCTCCAGAAAATGTATTTAATGCCTTTCGTTTAACGGAATTTGGAGAGGTAAAAGTCGTGATTATTGGGCAAGATCCCTATCATGGGCCTAATCAGGCACATGGTTTATCTTTTTCTGTTTTACCAGGTATTGTTTTGCCGCCTTCCCTGGTGAATATCTATAAAGAGCTGCTCAATGACATTATAGGTTTTGTATACCCTAATCACGGTTGTTTAGAAAACTGGGCAAAACAAGGGGTTTTATTGCTGAATACTGTTCTGACAGTCGAAGCGGGGCGAGCGAACTCTCATGCGCATCTTGGCTGGGGTATTTTTACTGATCGTGTGATTGCAGCTCTGAATCAGCATAATCATCGGATTATTTTTTTACTCTGGGGTTCTCATGCACAAAAAAAAGGAGAAATCATTGATACTCAGCGTCATTTTATTTTAAAAGCGCCGCATCCATCGCCTCTATCTGCTCATCGAGGATTTTTTGGATGCAAGCATTTTTCAAAAACGAATCAACTGTTAGAACAGCAGGGATTAGCACCTATCAGTTGGCAACCCTAATACCAAAAGCACCGGTATTTCTGCTCTGAATCGGTTAGAGTTTATAAAACCATGACAATTAAATTTATAAGATAAATCATCAATCATTTTTTAAAATAAAATTAATTATCATACTGTATTTATTTTCAATTACTTAAATACAGTTGCCGCCCTCATGATAACTCCTAAATAAAAAAATTTTTATCTAATATTTCAATAACTAACATGTTATTCAAAGAATTCATCAAAAATTTAAAAATAATTTAATTTTTAAAATTAATTATTACGAATATATTCATCCATATCCGTTTTTAAATTATCAGATTGAGTTCCAAAGATAGCCTGAACCCCTGAGCCGGCGATCACTATTCCTGCAGCGCCCAGCTTTTTTAAGCCTGCTTGATCTACTTTAGAAACATCGGCCACACTGACACGTAAACGGGTAATACAAGCATCTAAATTGATGATGTTCTCTTTTCCTCCAAAGTTTTCAACTAAGGCCTCAGACATTTGCTTACCATTTTGAACATCTATTATGGTTGAGATCAGTTCTCGGCCAGGTGTTTTTAAATTCCATTTAGTAATCAAAAAACGGAAGCTCGCGTAATACACTAAGGCATAACAAGCACCAACCAGAGGAAATAGCACAGTTCGATGGCCATTACCGCTCAAAAGAATAAAATCAATTAAACCTTGAGAAAAACTAGTACCACTGGTCATACCGAGAGCAATACAAAGAGGAAAAGCCAATCCTGATAAAATCACATGAATAACATATAGGACAGGGGCTACAAACATAAATGAAAACTCTATTGGTTCCGTGATCCCTGTCAAAAATGAAGTCAATGCCGCAGAAATCATAATACCGCTGACCTTTATGCGATTTTCTGGCTTTGCTGAATGCCAAATTGCAATCGCAGCAGCAGGGAGGCCATACATTTTAAAAAGAAAAGCGCCTGCCAGTTTACCCGCTGTCGGATCACCGGCCATGTAACGAGGAATGTCGCCGTGAAAAATTTGTCCAGCAGAGTTCGTGTATTCTCCCACCTGCATCTGAAAAGGCACATTCCAGATATGATGTAGACCAAAGGGAATGATGGCACGCTCAACAAATCCATATATAGCAAAGGCAATACTCGGATTTTGATATGCCGCCCATTCTGAAAAAATCTGTATTTTCTTTCCAATAGGAGGCCAGATAAAAGCTAATAATACCCCAAGAAGAATAGCGAAAAATCCAGAAATAATGGGAACAAAACGCTTACCTGAAAAAAAACCAAGATATTCAGGTAATTTAATACGATAAAAATGATTAAACATATAGGCGGCAAGCCCACCTGCAATAATACCCCCCACGACACCAGTGTCATTTAAATGATGCTGATGTATCTGATCAGATGAAATATTTAATAACAGAGATTCAAGTACAGCGATTGTTTTCGCCATAATGGAGTAAGCAACGACAGCAGCTAATGCCGCAACACCATCGTTATTAGTAAAACCTAATGCCACCCCAATGGCAAAAATTAATGGCATATTGGCAAAAATGGCGCCGCCCGTTTCTGACATAACATCAGAAACCACATCAGGTAGAAAGCTGAAATGAATGGAGCCTAAACCTAGTAAAATACCCGCTATGGGCAATACTGACACTGGAAGCATAAGCGATTTACCCACTTTTTGCAGGTTTGCAAATGCATTTTTAAACATAATTCAAGAGGCTCCTAGTAATAAAAAAGAAAATCAATTTCTATATGTAAAAATGAAAATTCCTTTTTAATTATTTTAAAACAAATGAAAAATAATATTTTGAATATTTAATATAAATCATATTATTTTCATAAATAAAACATATCATATTAAAATAACTTAATTAAATATGTTATCGTTATATTAAATTAATTAAAAATTGATAATATCATTTTTATTGAAGCTTATACTAAAATATTTACATTATATTAAAAAATATTGATTCGCTTAAATGAAATAATTGAATAAAGTTACTTGTTGTCGTATCAGCTAATTTTTCTAAATTTACATTTTTTAATTCTGCAATATACTCAGCAATTTCTCGCACATAAGCGGGCTGATTTTCTTTTCCGCGATAAGGCACAGGGGCTAAATAAGGTGAATCAGTTTCAATTAACATTTTATCTAAAGGAATATAACGAACAACATCACGTAACACTGACGCATTGCGAAATGTCACAATACCTGAGAAAGAAATGTAAAATCCTAAATCTAATAGTTGCTGCGCAGCCATTTTATCTTCAGTAAAGCAATGCAAAACGCCACCACAATCCCGTGCATTTTCTTCTTTTAAGATGTTTATAGTATCTTTAAAAGCATCACGTGTGTGCACAATGACAGGCTTGTTTAATTGACACCCAACCATAATATGCTCTCGAAATACTTTTTTCTGTAGCGCGATTTGATCTGATGAGTAATGATAATCTAAACCTGTCTCCCCAAGCGCTATGACTTTTTTTAATTGACATAATTGTTTCAATTTTTGCATGTCATAATGTTGATCAAGATTCAGAGGATGTGCTCCACAAGAGAATGCGACATCATTGCGTTCGCCAATCACAGAAAAAAAATGCTCAAAACCCTCCAGAGTGGTCGCCACACAGAGCACAAATTTGACGTTACGTTCTCTTGCTTTTAGTAGTACGTCATCAACGCTTTGATGTAATTTTTTATAATCTAAACTATCCAAATGGCAGTGTGAGTCGACTAATAACATGATATGAATCCTAGATATTGACTTGCAGATCAGAGCTCATTCAAGGCATTTTCAAAATTTAAAAGTTGCTCTGTGAGCAATAATTCTTTATTTATCCCCACTATCGATAATAGTTGGTGACGGCAATAAATCGATTGGCGGAGTATTTTAAATAATCCGCTAATAGAAAATAAAGTTGCTAACTTTTCAACTAAAGGTTGTTGATCTTCATTAATCATAGAGAACGTTATTCCGTGGTGATATTTTAAAGCATCCAACAATAATGAAATCAACCAGTGAAGAGTATCCTCGATATTGTCATGGTTCAGTTGAGGTAACAACGCCAAAAAATTTTGGCGAGACAAGACATCACTTAATGTAAGACAAAAAAAAACTCTTTCATTCCAACGATCTTTTTGCAGAAGAGATAAAGCGGATAATGGAGCACCAGAACTTAATTTCAATGCTGTTGATACAAGGATTGGATCTGCGCCTGTTTTTTCTGCTAACCATGTTAAAGTTAAATTTGTTGGTGGATTAAACAAACGCCAACAAAAACAACGGCTTTTTAACGTTGGCATTAAAACTGAAGGGGTATGACAACCTAAAAGGAAATAGGTATTTTTTGGAGGTTCTTCTAACGTTTTTAATAACGCGTTCACTGCAGCAACAGTGAGATCGTGGACATTAGGGATAGAAATGACCCTGGCTCCTCCCTGTTGTGGATGGTGTGACAGTTTTTCGATCACCTGTCTGATGGAATCGATACCTAAATTTCTTTGGTTTTCTTTTATTTTAAACAGGTGACAGTCTGGATGATGTCCGGCCAACATTAAATGACAGCTATGGCACTGACCACAACTTTTTTTGCCTTGTCTTTTCTGGCAAAGCAACCAGCGGCTTAAACCGTAAATAAGGGCGTTTTTACCATTTCCTCGTAATGCATGAATCAGTAATGCATGATGCCCACGTCCTAAAATGTGCTGCTCTACTAATTGATGATAATGAGCATTGAGCCACGGATACCAATTCATTCAATTATTTTTCCAATAAAGATAGCAAAGCATTTTGAATATCCACTGTGACTTTTTTTATGGGTTTTGAGGCATCGATCATTTTAATACGAGGATCATCATATGTCAGTTCGAGATAACGTGCCCGAATGCGTTCGAAAAAAACCAACGATTGCTGTTCAATACGATCAAGATGGCCTCTTTTACGAGCGCGTTGTAGCCCTAATTCAGGCGGCAAATCTAAGTATAAGGTTAAGTCAGGACGAAAAGAAGAACCTAAAGTAAAATCAGCTAAAGATTTGATAAATTCAGATTTTATCCCTCGTCCGCCTCCTTGATACGCTTGAGATGAAAGATCATGACGGTCGCCTATTACCCAAGTTCCAGAAGATAAAGCCGGTTTGATGATATTTTCGAGCAATTGCACTCGAGCAGCATATAAAAGCAATAATTCCGCTTTATCGGTTAAAATCTCTTCATTTTGGCTCTTTTTTTTAATTAAATGACGTATTTCTTCACTTAATGCGGTCCCGCCTGGCTCACGAGTACAGATCACATCCTGAATTTTAAAATGCCTTAAGAACTGTTGTACAGTATTGACAGCAGTGCTTTTTCCTGCTCCCTCCAGACCTTCAATAACAATAAATTTACCTTTCATTTTTTTTCTTTAACGCCTCGCGATAAGCTCGTACAGCTCGATTATGGCCTACCAAATTAGTGCTAAATGTATGCCCGCCTTCACCATTTGCCACAAAATAGAGATAATCTGTTTCTTCAGGATGAGCCGCCGCGTTAAGTGATGCTAAACCTGGCATGGTAATGGGAGCAGGGGGCAAGCCAGGTATAATATAAGTGTTATAAGGCGTTACTGTGAGCAAGTCTTTATGCGTAATGGCCTCTGTATAATTTTTGCCTAAACCATACATCACTGTAGGATCTGATTGTAAACGCATCCCTAACCTTAGGCGATTAATAAATACTGATGCAATTATTTTTCTCTCTGCATTAATAGAGGTTTCTTTTTCAATGATGGAAGCCATAGTCACTAACTCATCGGGGGTTTTATAAGGCAGTGATTGATTTCTTTGCTCCCAAATTTGGTTTACTGTTTCGTTCATTTTTTGATGGGCGCGTTTGAGTATCAATAAATCTGAGTTTCCGAAGGAATAAAAATAAGTATCCGGATAAAAAGCGCCTTCTATATGCCCTTCACTTTGTAGCTTAAATAGCTGAGCAACCTCTGCATTCGTTTTATTTTGCAATAAGTGTTTGATGTTGTCTTTTTTGTCCATCTCATTCTTCCAAAGATGCCAATGAGTTCCTTCGATAAAACTAATAGCAAATTGTGCTTCTTTACCACTGGCAAATAATTCCAGCATCTCTTTGACACTCATGCCAGAAAGCAGGTAATAAGTGCCTGCTTTAAATTCAGCTAATTGAGGCTCAATAATCAGTAAACAACGCAATAACCAAGTTTTAACTAAAAGATGATTTTTTAATAAGATGGTTTCTAATGCTATTCTTCCCGTTCCTGGAGGAACCGTTAAGATAGTATCTTTTGTTATAGGTAATGGTGAATGAGCAAAATGTTGAATTTCATAGTAGACATAAAGGCTTATTAATAAACAGATTGGGATAAAAAATGTACATGCTCTAAAATAGATTTTTTTCATTTACGTTCATTAAGCTTTTTTAAAATTTTGGGCAGAGGAAACATAAATACTGTAAGAACGCAGCCAATCAGGCATATTATTGTATTGATTAGAGTTTTTTCAAAACTGTAGCGAGGTTGAAGTGAAATCGAACGGAGCATCCCGAATTTTGCAAAGTCTCACCAAGATAAATAAAGATTTCAAGCGAGTTTTGACTATAAAATCATATTTTTTTAAACACTACAGAGCCGTTTGTGCCACCAAAACCAAAGGAATTACAAAGAGTATATTCCATATTTTTTAATGAACGAGTTTCATTGGGAACAAAATCCAAGTCAAAGCCTTCGTCTGGATTGTCTAAATTAATAGTAGGGGGGGCAACCTGATCATGTAAGGCTAGAATTGAAAAAATAGATTCTATTGCACCTGCCGCACCTAACAAATGGCCTGTCATGGATTTGGTCGAACTTATCATCACGTTTTGTGCATCTTCAGAAAAAACGGTTTTGATAGCTTCAACTTCTGCCTTGTCTCCTGCAATAGTAGAGGTGCCATGCGCATTAATATAGTTAATTTTTGAAGCCGACACGCCCGCATCTTTTAATGCATTTTTCATCGCCAATGCTGCTCCATAACCATTTTCTAGTGGATTGGTAATATGATGAGCATCACTGCTCATACCAAAACCGACCAGTTCGGCGTAAATTTTAGCATTACGTTTTTTAGCATGTTCGTATTCTTCTAAAACAAGAACGCCTGCGCCATCACCCAAAACAAAACCATCACGATCTTTATCCCAAGGACGACTTGCTGCCTGAGGATCATGGTTTCGTTTTGATAAAGCTCGAGCAGCAGCAAAACCCGCAACACCCAATGGCGTAGTGCTTTTTTCCGCGCCTCCTGCCAGCATGACATCAGCATCACCATAAACAATGATTCTAGCGGCATGCCCAATATTATGAACACCGGATGTACAGGCTGTAGAAATTGCAATGTTAGGTCCTTGTAGACCATAAATAATACTAAGATGACCGGATATCATATTTACAATAGTAGAAGGCACAAAAAACGGGCTTATCTTTTTAGCCTCTTTATCAACTAAAAGAGAATAATTATCTTCAATCAGGCCTAATCCACCAATACCAGAGCCGATAGCCGCGCCGATACGGGATTGATTTTGTTCGGTGACGTCAAGCCCAGAATCACGCATTGCTTGAACGCCAGCCGCGACACCATATTGTATAAAAAGATCCATTCTTCGAATATCTTTAGGTGGAATGTAATCTTTAGCCTCAAAATTTTTGACTAAGCCAGCAAAACGCGTTTCATAGAGGCTGGTATCAAAATGATTTATTAAAAAGATGCCACTTTGACCTAAAAGGACTGCTTTCCATGCAGATTCTACTGTGTTACCGACAGGAGACAACATACCAAGTCCAGTGATTACCACTCGGCGTTTAAACAAATTTTTCTCCTAATATGGGAACGATAACGATGGTAAAAATAAGGCGATCATAGATCGCCTGAATTTATTTATTTTTTGCATGTTGATCATATATATAATCAATAGTTGCTTGAACAGTCGTAATTTTTTCTGCATCTTCATCCGGAATTTCAGTATCAAATTCTTCTTCTAATGCCATAACCAGTTCCACAGTGTCAAGAGAATCAGCACCAAGATCTTCTACAAAAGAAGCACTATTAGTAACCTCTTCTCTTTTGACGCTTAGTTGATCAACGATGATTTTTTTTACACGTTCTTCAATATCATTAGTGCTCATACTGTTAAATTTCCTATCAAAATTCGCTTACGCGAGAGTATCGGTAGTTTTGAAATTGCTTTAAAAACGAGGATTTTCCTGTTCGGATTAAACGTTGACTCGCTTCAGTGGGTATTCTGCTTCATCAAACAGCCTAACTGCAGCGCTCCTCCAGCAGGCCGTACAGCATTATCGTCATTGAAATCACGGAGCAAGTGCTGCTGGCGCGGCATTTTAACAAAGATATTCTGCAAAATCACGCCTTATATCCCTCATACTAAATGAAGAATTGCTGTTAAGACAAACAAAACAGATTTTATAAAATCAGTATTTTATTTAATTTTATAGTGGTGAGTACACAGAACAAGAAATTACTTTTTCTTTTATTAAATCATATACATGCCTCCATTAATATGTAAGGTTTCACCGGTAATATAACTGCTTTGATCAGAGGCTAAAAAAGCCACTGCATTCGCAATATCCTTAACATCACCCAATCGATTCATGGGAATTTTTTTTAAAATTTCAGTGCGTCGAGTTTCTGTTAACGCCTGTCGAGACATATCCGTTTCAATAAATCCAGGTGCGACCACATTAACCGTGATGCCTCTTTGAGCGACTTCTTGAGCAAGAGATTTACTAAAACCAATTAGGCCGGCTTTAGCAGCAGTGTAATTGGTTTGCCCTACATTTCCCGCACTGCCTACTACGGATCCTATATTGATAATACGACCAAAGCGCTTTTTCATCATGGGGCGTAAAGCGGCTCGTGAAAGATAAAATATGGATGTTAAATTTGTGCCCAAAACCTCATTCCAACTGTTTGTTTTCATACGCATCAGCAAACCATCACGTGTAATACCTGCATTATTGACCAAGATATCAGGGCCACAAAATTCCTCTTCAATGCTCTTTATTAATGCTTCAATGGATTCCTCGTCAATCACGTTTAAGGTGACGCCTTTACCATAGTCACCTAAATCATCGCTGACTTTTTTTGCACCCTCTTCAGTGGTCGCCGTGCCTATTACAAAAGCACCCTCTTCTGTTAATGATTGGGCTATAGCGCGACCAATCCCACGAGTTGCGCCAGTAATCAATGCAATTTTTCCTTTAAATCTCATATATATCCTCTTTTAAAATCTTGTTCACAGATTTTCCTGAAACATAATTAAGAGCATGAGCCAATGAATGAGCGTCATTGACTGAAAAAGCAGGTGCTTTATGCACAATGCGTTTATTCAGACCGGATAAAATGTTTCCCGCCCCCAACTCTAAAAAAGATCCCACACCTTTTTGAATCATAAATTGGATACTTTTAACCCAAGGTATTGGAGAATACAATTGACGTACTAATGCCTCTCGGATATGTTCAGGTGAATTTTCTACTTTGACATCCGCATTGTTGAGCACCGGAAATTTTGACGTTTTAAACACCATTTTATTCAGCTCAGCCAACAACTTATCCGCCGCCGGCTTCATCAAGGCACAATGAGAAGGCACACTCACCGATAAGGGGAAGACCTTTTTTGCTCCCGCTGCGATACAGGCAATATTAGCTCGTTCTACTGCTTCTTTATGGCCAGAAATCACGACTTGCCATTGAGAATTAAAATTTGCGGGTGAAACAACCTGATTTTGTGCTGTTTGTTTGCAAATTTTCACTATAGTTTCATCATCGAGTCCAATGATAGCAGACATGGCTCCCTCGCCTGCGGCGGCTTGCATTAATTTTCCTCTTAATTCAACCAGCTTTACTGTTTCTGTCAAATTCAAGACACCGGCACACACTAAGGCGGAATATTCTCCTAGACTATGGCCTGCCACCATAAATGGAGAGGGGCCGCCTTCTGCTTTCCAAACCCGCCAGATGGCCACAGAAGCCGTGAGTAAAGCGGGTTGTGTTTTCCATGTTTTATTTAATTCTGATACAGGCCCCTCTTGTGTGAGCGCCCAAAGATCGTAACCAAGAGCATCACTGGCTTGAGAAAAAGTTTTTATTATCAAAGGAAATGTTTTCGCCATACTCGAAAGCATCCCCAATGATTGAGAACCCTGACCTGGAAAAAGGATTGCAAATGTTGTCATGACTTTTTTCCTTTAAAAGCTAAAAACGAACTAACGCAGATCCCCAGACAAAACCACCCCCAAAGGCTTCCAAAAGAAGTAGTTGCCCTCGTTGGATCCGGCCATCGCGTACCGCTTCATCTAATGCGGATGGCACTGATGCAGCAGAAGTATTACCGTGCCGATCTAAAGTAATGACCACTTTTTCCATGCCTATATTCAACTTTTTAGCTGTGGCGTTAATAATACGGATGTTAGCTTGATGGGGTATCAACCAATCTAGTTCTGAAGCATCCAATTGATTGGACTTTAAGGCTTCATGAACAACGCTTGCTAATTCAAGTACGGCCACTTTAAATACTTCATTTCCAGCCATGCTGATAAAAGGCGAATTTTTTTCTCTGGGATAGAATAGAGTGAGTAGTTTTCCGTAGTGCCCATTTGCGTGTAAATGAGTTGAAATAATACCTGGTTGATCTGAGGCACCTAAAACGACTGCCCCTGCCGCATCCCCGAATAAAATAACAGTACTGCGATCTTTAAGATCAAGAGATTGTGTCAGCAAATCAGAACCGATCACCAATGCATAGGATATTGTGCCACTTTTAATATATTGATCAGCAACACTGAGAGCGTAAATAAAACCCGCACAGGCGGCAGCCAAGTCAAAAGAAATGCTGTCTTTAATGCCTAACATTTCTTGTATTTGACAGGCTGAACTTGGAAAAGCATGACTTGAAGAAGTGGTAGCCACAATAATTAAGCCAATGTCATTTTGGTCAATTTGAGCCATTTTTAAGGCTTCTGTTGCAGCATAAAAACCCATGCTGGCGACTGTTTCAGAAGAGGCAGCGATCCGCCTTTCTCGAATGCCTGTTCTGGTGAAAATCCATTCATCTGAAGTGTCTACCATTTTTTCTAAATCTGAATTGGTACGCACTGTTTCAGGTAGATAACTCCCTGTACCGAGTATGTTAGTCTGCATAATTACCTTCGATAAGACACTTTACTCTTTAGCATTAGCACTTTTTTCATTAGACTTTGTTTAAAACTGGCGTGAGTCTCACCCTACGTTTGTGCGCTAACCGTTTTTTATCAATCATTAAACGGTTTTCTCGCTTCCCGCGATTTAAAAAAAACTCAAGAAAAAACCGCGCATATGCGGCTTTGACAGGGGGTTTTAAAATTGAAGGATAAGCTGAAATCAGCGGTTGATCACCTTACGCCCGCGATAATAACCATCGGTAGTGATGTGATGGCGTAAATGATTTTCGCCGGAGGTTTTATCTACAGACAATAAAGCAGTTGTCAATGCATCATGTGAGCGACGCATACCACGCTTGGAGCGAGTGGGTTTATTTTTTTGTACGGCCATAAATTGGATTCCTTAATTACTTTTTCTTTAAACGGGATAACACTGAAAATGGATGAGATTTTTTTGCCTGTTCTTGTACAAGGCCCTCTCCCATTTTTGTGAAAAATAAATGACAATCTTTGTCTTCATGAACCGGAAAAGCAGGGATTGAAAGAATCAATTCGTCTTCAATCATAGACAGCAAATTTAATTCACCTGCTTCGTTCATTTCTATAAAGTCATACAATCCCCTGCAGGTTTCACTCAGCTTATCATAAGTACCACTGGTGACAGGGATAAAACAATATTCTGTCTTCAGATGATACAAAAAGGTGCTGCAGCAGCGCTGACAGGTTAATTTCAAATCGACATTCGCATGGCCTTTTATAAAGGCTCGCTGTTTTTCATCAATTCTAAATAAGAGAAAAACATCAATATCACTCTCTATAGAGTCTACAGATTCTGCGATTCGCACAAATTGATCAGATTCACAAAAACCCCTGTACTCTAGCCCTTTATCAGCGGCAAAAATCGGATCAATGGTCAAGGGTAATTTTATTTTTTGCATAGGGCCGGCATATTAGCTTTGTCATCAAAAAGAGTCAAAAAAAGAAAAAAGTCATCCTCAAAGAAGAGGTTATTTTTGATGACGTAAAAATTGGAGGCAATGCCGTAATGAATTGTCCAAAGGTGCTTTTATTTGTATGGTTTCTCCAGAATGAGGATGTACAAATTCGAGGGATAATGCATGTAAAAATAAGCGATTTAAATGGCACCCCTTTAATTTTTTCTCAAATTCAGGATCACCATAACGATCATCAAAAACAATCGGATGCCCCGCATGTAATGCGTGGACACGAATTTGATGGGTTCTTCCTGTTAATGGCCTTACTTTCATCAAAGTCGTATTGGTAAAACGTTCTTCAATTTCAAAATGGGTTTGTGATTCTTTGCCTTGATGGCTCACTTTCACGATTCTTTCACCGTTTTGCAAAATATTTTTTTGTAACGGAGCTTGTATCAGTTTGCAGGATAAAGGCCAGTCACCAGCAACCAAGGCCAAATATTCTTTTTTCATTGTTTTAAGACGCAATTGTTCATTCAGAGAACGTAATGCATAGGGTTTTTTGGCAACCATTAATATCCCTGAAGTCTCGCGATCCAATCGATGCACTAAATGTAAAAAACGTTGGTCTGGACGGAGCGCACGAAGTGCTTCTATCACACCAAAGCTCAGACCGCTTCCGCCATGAACAGCCGTACCTGAAGGCTTATTTAAAATCAATATATCAGGATCTTCAAACAAAATAGACTGAGCCAAAGCCACAACTTTATTGCATTTTATTGAGATTGGTTTGTTTTGAATGATTGCGGTTTTGATAGGAGGAATTCGGAGCATATCGCCGGTGAGAAGCTTATAACAAGGCTTGATGCGTTTTTTGTTCACTCGTACTTCACCTTTTCTTAAAATACGGTAAAGCATACTTTTCGGAACTCCTTTTAAAAAGCGAATTAAAAAGTTGTCAATTCTCTGACCTGCATTATCGTCAGAAATAGTAATGGATTGTACTGATGATGAAAATTCCAAAAGGGTTCTCTCTTAATGTTAATAATATTCTTAATATTAACATCATCCTTTAAGAGATATTAGACTTATCGTACAACAAAAAATGGCCACATAAAGAGTGGCTCAGCCCGTAGTGAGTTTTTCAACAGGGTTATTAGAGAAAGAGTGTCCTAATAAGGCTGATTAGGTAAGCAGGCCGCAAGTGCCCACTCCCTCAAGAACCGTACGTGCGAGTTACCCCGCATACGGCTCACGCAACTTACTCACTTCAACATTTTTCCTTTTTTGCTATGTAATTGTCTGTGGCAATTAGCATGTAACAATCTTAGATTAGCCAGCTTGTTGTCACCCCCTTCAGCTTTAGGCTGAATATGATGAACATGCAATTGTTCACCATTGTCCAACTCTTGATCACAGAGAGGACAATAACCTTTCTGTCGCTTATAGAGGTTAACTTTGACACCGTAAATAAAAGGCTGTTTACGTGCCTGCCTATTACGCCAATAGTCACGCAATTCCGGATTGTCGGGGGAAGCATTTTTTGGAACTAGCCAATGACGCTGTATTTTTGTCCATGCATGCTTCCAAAGAAATCCACCGGTTGATTTATCCATAAATACTGAATAGTCTTCTCTACCTGGTATCTTGCCTAAGTAGTGTTTTCTTCGCCACCACCAGTGTTTATTGGGATGACGTCGATACAAATATCTACGTTGGCGGATCCACATCCATTGGTCTAATGCACTGAATGTTCTTTTTGAAGCACCAATACGATAGTAATTACACCATCCTATTATCTTGGCATTCAGTTGTCTTATTCCTTCTTGTGTCGGCATACCGATAATACCTTTCCAGGTCATTCTCATTTGCTGTTTGTACCTTTTCATCGACTCCTTTGAGGGCTTCGTTAACAATATATATCCCCGTTTTCTGTGGCGATTGTCATAATGTCGTATATTAAATCCCAGGAAGTCGAATCCTTCCTTCAAGTGTTTGATACTGGTTTTTTCTTCAGAAAGAGCTAACCCTCTCTGAGCTAACCAAATTTGCAACTTTATTTTGGCAGTTTCGCACTCTTCACGGGATTTACCGAATACGACAAAATCATCCGCATAACGAACTACTGCATAAGGTTGCCCTTGTTTTGGCGTGCCGTTTTTCCAGTATTGAATACCCAGTAAGGTCTCCATTCCGTGGAGTGCAATATTGGCCAGTAGTGGACTGATAATCCCGCCTTGCGGAGTACCTGCAACATTGGGTATATAGTTGCCATGTTCCAGCACACCGGCTTGTAACCATTGTTTAATCATGTTTCTTTCGGGGAATCCCCCGATTTTTTTTATGAGAAAATTATGGTCAATGTTGTCAAATGCGCCTTTAATATCTGCATCTAGTACCCAGTGCCGTGTCCCTCGTGCTCTGGCAATACAGAAAATTTTTTGTATTGCGTCATGGGCACTTCGCCCCGGTCTAAATCCGTAGCTGACTGGTTCAAATTTTGCTTCCCAATAAGGTTCCAGCGCCGATTTAACTATCGCTTGTCTACAGCGGTCGAGAATGGTTGGGATCCCAAGAGGGCGTTTTTTTCCATTCTTTTTTGCTATGTAAACTCGTTTTACTGGATAAACCTTTTCTGAAGTTGTTTGGCTTAATAACTTATAAAGATGTTCTCGTCCTTTATGGTCATTAATTACCTGATTATCTACTCCAGCCGTGTGTTTTCCCCGATTGACCTGAGTGACTTTCCTGATAGCCAGAAGATGGTTAGCTCTTGATTTCATCATGAGTTTTTGCAGATTTCTGACTTTCTTTAAGTCACCTGTTGCTGAAGCCCTATATATTCTTTGCCTTAGATTATTAATCATGGCTGTCACAACACGCCAGTTAATAGCATGCCATTCCAGTTGTTGTTCATAGTTTTGATTTATTACGTTTGCCATAGGCATCTAACTCTTCTAAATCAATTCATAACCTTGGTAAAGGATTATATGGGTAAGTCACCCGTTCCACGTCAGCCTCTTTTCAGAGTAAAGTAATTACCTCTATCAATCCTGTTATGATTTCCAGTTGCCTTTCGGCTGATTGCCTTCGCTTTTTGGAACGTCTTATGCCCACTGTCTCTTAGTATTTACATCAACACTAAAAGATTAATGGGGTTACCGTGTTTCACACCATGAAGATACATTGAGTGGGCTGCCTCCTCTATGCCGGGGAACGGGATCCGTCGTAAAGAACGAACACTCTTCTTTACCCGTTTCTAACTGTCGTTAAACTTCCCCATAACACGTCACATCTGATTTCGTGTTTTACTTGCTTACGACATTTTAATAACGGAGATTCACTTTATTCAACCCATTTCAGTTTTGCCTTGCCCCTATTTCTTATTCAGCTTAATACTTTAGTTAGGCTTTCATTCTCGCTTAGCACAAGAGAATTACTCCTCTTGCACCGAGTAAGTGGCAATAAGGTTTCGGATCAACCTTACCCTTTTTCAAGGGACTTCTGTGGTGCAACTTTCACGTCGCACATGTTCCATCATGACTTGAACGTTTTCGGGAGACAAAGTGGCTCTCCAATGTAAGTTGTCTAGCAAATCCTTAAGATATTTTTGTACCGCTTCTGCTCGCTCTATCGAGTGAACAGTCACGAGCAATGCCTTGTCAACGAGAGATAACCTGCCGAGTATCGTGGGGGGGATTTTATCCATTAGACCTCTTGCATAACTTTAGTTGGCCGCTGTACCCTCATTCCGTCCGTAAGGTTGATAGTGTCATAACCCTTTGGGGAAGAGGAAGTAACAACTTAACACCTCTATGCACCAACGCCTTAGAAGCTTCAAGCCTTAAGATGAGATAACCGGTATCATTTTTGCCTGCAAAGTCTGCAAAATTTTGTCGCCAGGAATATTAAAGACTTGCTCTACCTCTGAAAATCCAGCATTGGTTTGTCTTAACTGGCTTAAGATATGATGGCCGTCGCTCACGGTAATATCCGGGATCAATTGATCTACAATCAGATCTGGTTCATCGCTGGAGTTGAGTCTCACTGTGTGTATTCGCCCTTCTTTATCCATGATGGAAAGATGTCTATAGCTTTTCTCTTCCATAAAATTCATCAGACGAATAGTGACATGTTCTGTGGGCGAATCGAGATGACTCAAAATCACATGCTTTTTTTCCTGTCTTATCTCAATATCATCCAGTAAAAAAGGCAGCAGTAAAATGTCTTGCTCGGGTTCGCCCGTTTCGGGTTGATCATAATTATTGATGCTCACTTCTGTTCCCATGGGTCTGTCTTCGATGATGTAGACATCTCTTTCGCCTTTGCCTTCCAGGATATCCTGACCTTTTTTACTGTGTAAGGTGTTTCTAAGTTCATCTCCCTGTAAATGATCATCAAACCCCGTTTCTTGGGGGAGCAATCTCAAAAAATCAGGCAATAGTTTTTTTTCGCCTCTGACATCGAGAACCCCAAGGTGTTTCTGATGTGGCATTTTTTGAATGATGACAGGGGCTTTTTCGCTGTCAGTTTTAGGGAAATGAAATGTTTGATCAAATTTCGGGGCATATTGTGCCATTAAAGTGAGCGGCTCAGGTTCTTCTTCATCAGGATTGACCGCGATTTCAGCAGGGAGGCCCGTAAAAATCACGCCATCCTGGGTATAAAAAATATATTGTTGGGTTAACTTTCTTGTTTTTGGCTCAACTGAGCAATAGAGATAAAATAATGTTAGGGTGGTGATGCTCTGATTGTCATTGCGTAATTCAATGACCACATGCTGTTTGATCCTTTTAATACTGATGATCTGCGTCACGGCATAATCTAAAAAAACATGACTGAATTCTTCTGGATCCTCTTCTTCTTCAATGATTAATATCGCTGGCTCGCTACGGGTATTTTGTAAAACACGGTAAGAATCTGTGCCCTTTCCTCCATCCAGCTTGCCGGACTGTGCCACTAAAATGTCATTACCATCAAACCCCATCAGTTTATCTTTCCCTCCCTTTCCATTAAGGATGTTGGCTTGAGCGTTGCCCAAAATCACATCGTCTGTGTCGGCACAGGTCTCTACATGATCAATATTTTTTAATTTGGCGATTTTTTGAGGTTCATGAGTGAAATGAAAAGAGGCTTCCTTTAGATTGACATAGTATCCACCTTGTGATGGCTTTTTGTTTGCTACTAAAAAATTAACCCCGTTCATACCATCGAATACGCAGGGTTGAGCGGGAGCCGAAGTGCCATTAAATATAAACATATCGGATTGATTTCCTCCCTTAAAGTTTTTGACCCCGGCACCGATGTCAAAAATATTTCTTTTTTCTGGATGACCGACCACTTCATCGTCTCCGTCTCCCAAAAAAAAATAAATCCTGGCAGGGTTTTTAAAATCAGCGGTATTGGATTTTACAACAGAAGCAGAGGGCGATGAGAAACTGGAAGGTTCGACCGGTCTTTTTAAAGATAAAATGCTCTCTGAATGTGCATCAGTGTCAAGGGATATCTGATCATCAGTCGGTGAAAGTCTTTCGATATCGTAAAATTTGTACTCACTGTTTTCTAAACGCAGATCAACATAAAGAGGTTGGTTCTGCCATTTTTGGGTTTGATAGTTTGATAAAATGCCCAGCGCTTGTGAGGGCAGTATTTTATCTTTGATGTTGTTGATGAATAAATATTCACACTGTGGTATTAATCGATTGCCCAGCATAGTCCATCTTTTGCCCGTTAATTTTTTATATCGATACTCTCCCAAAATGATTTTTCCTGAGCTGTAATACACTGCCTCTATTTGTTCATCTGAATCCAATAATGCTTGAAAAGTGTTTTGACACTGCCGATGAAGATTTTTTTTAGCTTCTATTTCTGCCTTGCCTTTGGTGACCTGATTGGTGATCTCAATGTCCACTTCTGCGCCCCAAAATTTCAACCAGCCTGTCCGTAATTTTTGTAACCCCGTTAAGGTAGTGTAGCGCTCGATTTCTTGCACTTGACGAACTGAGAAATAAATGCCTCCCACGACAGCGGTCAAAATCCCTAAGGCGATACCCATCGCGCCGGCGATTAATGCCATTTTTCCTGTTAAGGTTAATAATGCCAGACCGCTGGCAATACCGATCGAAGCGCCTAAAGAAGACAGGGCAAGACTGACCTGTAAATCCTGTCGAACATCAGGGTCCGTCTCCGTTGTCAGTTCAGTGGCGGCTTTTTGGGCTTGATAAATATCGAAACCGGTGCCCAGCATATTCAAGAAGGCGCCTCCATATCGAGCCAGTTTGAGTCCCGCCGCATATTGTAAACGCTGTATTCTAGAAGCAAATACCCGAACGGCCTGAGAAGAGAATTTTTGAATCAGATGAGAGCCCAGTTTCCTAAAACCTGATTCTAAAAGTGTACTCTCTACATCGTACAGAAGACCTGCGATGGCCAGTTGAGCTTCAAAGTCCAATGCCTGTTTTTGGGAGGGATTTAATTGCTCGGCAGAGCGACGGCGCCAGTAATGAGACAGGCATGTGACAGATCGTATCCAGGAGAGCCCTTGATGTGCCTGGCCTATCATACCGACTGTATGATAAGTTCTGGACATCGTTTGGCTGACTCTGTTTTTCTGAAGTTTAATGGGCTCATGGGTCGATGAAGACGATAACAGGTTGTTAGTATTGCTGATAAATTGTGTCAGTTTTTTAAAAGGAATGGAGGCGGACAGTTTATCTGCATTCAATTGATACACATCAAATACTACTGCCCTGTTGTCTTGTTGAGGCACATTTTTTAAACGGGTGAAATAGTCATGTAACAGTAATCTAATGGGAGTACTGGTTTTTTCAACATCAGGGATCGTTATTTGTATTTCGCCAAAATTGGCATCATAGAGATACCAGTTCGTTTGTTGATTTTTTCCCTGACGTTTCGCTATCGTTAAAATATGTCCCCCCATACGCAGCTGGTAATATCCTGCTGTTTGATTAGCCAGGATGTTAAAAAACTGGGAGAGGTTCCTGGGGCCTTTTTCCATAAAAACAGACGTGTCTTCCAACTGATGAATCAGATGCCCAAAAATTTTGGCGCCTTCATCATCGAGGGGAGCAAATATTTTTTGTTCGTTTATTTCAGCATGCGTTTGAAATGCGTTGAGTAATTTTAAACGTAAATTCTTATTGTCCAGAGTGAGCATGCTTAAATAAGCCAAACTGACTTTTTTTGCTTTTTGTTGCGCCAACTCACTGCCATCAATCATATAAATTGCTTGCATGGAAGGATGAATCTGAAAGTGCCATTCAGGCGTATGATTGTGCTTTTTGATCCGTTCGTTCCAATTCAACAGATTGTCGACGACAAAGGTATCCCAGTCAGCGGTTCTTCTTAAGGCAGACTGGCCTGTGACGCTCATGAATTGATCGTGAGTGTCACTCAATTGCATCAGGCTTTGTATTTGATTCATAAATTGAGAATACAGCAGCGGATCAGACAATGTCTGATATAATTTTCGCCAGTCGAGTTCTCCTGATGAGAGATGAAAAAACTCTGTTAACAGTTTGAGATCAGAGGGTTTAAATACTCTCCCTTTCCTTGAGGAAAGGTCGTTGATTAAGCTCGAAACTCGTTTTAAGTTCTCTATTAAAGAGGCCCCCAAATTTTTTTGATCAGGAGCCATATCTAAAGGCATGATCGATTTGTCTTGATTGATTTGTGGGGTGATATTTCTCTGATGCCCCTTTGGACCATCAGTGCCCGGGCGTATTTTGATGACTTTTAATTCAATGTTTAATTCTTGGGTAATGTCTCGAGCGGCTTCACGTAATAACTGAAAATTTTTTGATGTCAGTTGCTCTGACAAGGAAAAACCTTGTGCCTCTCCTGTATTTCCAGAAGTATCAAAACCTGTCAAAAACAGCCCGGTGATTTTAATCTCTCCTGTGACAGGATAATGAGGATAAATATTGATATCTGGTCGTCCCGTTACCAGCACGGTATTCCGCGTGATGGTTTTATGGATAATATCATCAGGCACAGAGACTCGTTGTGGGTAGGAAAATAATTGATTTAAAAGACCATTACGCGCTAATGAAGAAAGGGGAGTGCTGTTTGTTGGTGGTAATTGCTCGCCGTTAATCATCTGATTAATTTTTTGTAACCCATGTGTTTTGACTGCTGGGCGTTCATCATCGGATATTTTTATCACCCCGTCTAATTTAGGTTCAATAATGTTTTCATCCGGAGCGGCGGCCAAAATATTTTGTTCGGGGACCTCCAATATCACGCCCACCGTATGGCCTCTGAGGGTCTGATTTGACAAGATACTGGCAGACATCACATCAGATTGCCTCAGTTTATCTCTGATGTTTTTTGAAAAAATGCCCTTTCGAGACAGTAAATCTTTGATTGAAGAAGAATAAACGAGATACCTGAATTCCTTACTGTTTCTTTTAGGATCTGTAAAATGTTGGGGTGCCCAGGTCTCCAATACAGGAGATAATAACCGAAAGGCACTGCTGTGCTTTTTATGTATCAGCTCGCCATTTTTGTTCCAGCCTAAGAGTAACGTATTCCCTGCCGTCTGAGCAGGATTGGTTAATTTCGTTTTAGCGGTGAACTTTTTACCAGACCCCTGAGCCACAGCCACCAGTTCTGTTCTGGCCGATATGTCGGCCAGAATACCCACGCTTTTCATCTCATGAGCAAATTGAGTGGCAAAATTCGGGGAGGTGGGCCTGGCCAGTTCACATCCTACTAAACTGATCCGGTTTGGAGTACTGTCGATATCATATGTTGTACTAAAATGCTGGTTAAACTTTTTTAAAAGTTGAGCTAAATAAACCGGGTCCATACCAGAGAGAGTGCCAATAACAGCGGGTGTCTCAGATGTATGAACCCCACTGCCATGTCCTACTATTTGCCAACGCAATTTGCCTTCAAGCGTGTTTGGAAAACCCGATAACACACGATAAGTATTTTTTTGATCAACTTGCACTAAGACCGAGCCAGGGTGTTTTTCCGCCAGGCGCGTGGCCGCCCGTCGAATCATCGGATCATTTTCTAGCTGGATAATCAGTTGTCCCGCATATCGGGTAGAACCGCCATCAGACCTTGTGATGACAGATTGAACCTCCCATTGATCAACCGGTACAAAACCAGTAGGTGTACGTTTTTTTCGACGAACAGGCACGTCAGATTGATGATAAGTCATCAAAGAATCTGGAGATTTTTTTTGGGTCATGGTGATTTTTCATCCTTAAAAAATACAAAAGTTTTGATGGGGGGAGTCTATAAAATAAATGACTGATCATTAACTCTCTTCATTGTTTTCGGTTAACCAAAGAATACCAGTCGGCTAAAGAGAGTCAGAACCTGATTTTTTTATCACAACAAGCTAAAATTAGCCATAATTGATAATATTGCTTAAAGCGACATTCATTGATTTTTATTGACATTCACACATCACAAGGAAGTGACTTTATGCCTCAGAAGTATTCAACGACTTTCATTCCACCCTCTCATTTTTTTACATTTAATCAATACGATTATTTTGGCATCAAAACCAGAGACAGAATTGATCTGATCAAACAATTATCGCCCTATTATGAAAACAAGGGGCTATGTCTGGCCTTATCGATTCGTTATCTGATTGAAGAACGCCATCACCCTATGGTGGGCGGTAAAAATTATCTGTTTTGGTTAAAAAATCTGGTGAACAGTGAAACTGATGCCGCCCTCACCACAAAAGGTGTGGAAGATATTGATGCTGTCAAGAAAAAAATCCTCAATCACTATCGTCGTCAACATTTATCCACGGAACTTGAAAAGCTGGTCGCCCTCAACAGCAGTCAGGAGATGGAAATCGCCGCCAGAGAATTAAAAAAGGAGTTAAAAAGCCCTACAGATGCTACATCGTCTCAACATAAAAAAGATTTGAGAAATTACGCTCAACATCTCTTTATTCAAGCCCGAAAAGAGTACGCAGACAGTGTCGAGGCCAGTGGCTTAAAATTTGATATTCAGCAGACTAACCTGATCACGCATTTAAGTTCACGTATCCACATTTCCTATTTACATTTTCTTCATCAACTGAAAGATTTAAATGAAAATAAATATTATTTACTCTGTATTGGCCAACATGCCATGGCCGTCAGTTTTATTAAAAAGGACAACAAACATTACTGGACATTCTTTGATCCGAACATCGGGGCTTTCTCTTTTGAAGATTATGAACAATGGCATTATTTTATGAGTCACACTCTTTTTTACAGTGTGATCCCAGGGACTGAAAAAAGAAGATATGATTTTTCTGATTTAAAGAATATCAAAAATGCAACTATTGTTTACACCCCGTTCGTTTCCAGAAAAAATGATATTGACAAGACGCCCTGGAGAAAAATATTTGATTATCAAGAGGATTATTTAATACTTTCCTTGTTTAATTTATACAAACAGAATAAAAAATTCCGGCTGAGTGAGGACATTGAAGCGCAGATTACAGGCTACATACAGGATAGAAAAAGAAAAAAAATCCATAAAATTGAACTCAGGATTTTTTATCAAAATACAGAAAAAAGACTCATATTGCCCTTTCATTCATGGAATGAAATACGTCAGTTGATGAATAAACGAATCGACAGCCGCGGTCGATTGATACTCAATGATGACCTCATTCAGGGCCCCTTCACGGATGTGCAGCTGATCAGTGATTTAACCCCTGCTGACACTCTGTCTGGCAGAGTCAGACAGGCCATCACCCTCATCAGCAAAATTGCTGAGGGGAGGTTGGCGTATGATTTTATTGAGCAGGATGGAGGAATGCATCGGTTATTCAAAGGATTTTTTCAAAATGACCAGCAGGGTTTGGATAAATACGCCTTGATGTCGGTGATTTTCAATATCAGGGAAAATCAGCAATGGATGTCTCAAGCGAAAAAGTTATTAATGATGGACAGTCTTCACCATAAATTCACGCAGCTCACCGATCAGCAGGCACTGGAAATCTGTTCTCAAGCGAACATCCTTAAAAACAGACATACCCTGGATTTGATTTCTTTATTGTTCAAGGAAAATCCTCCCGATTTTTCTTTACATGCCATTGCCCAAACGGTGTATGTTTTTAATGGCTATCAAGATTCACATCGGGATACCCATGCCCTGGGCCTGTTATGGATGAAAAACCAAATGAGGGCTCAGGGAGAGGCCGACTTTTTTTCAAATGCCATCAGCACCCATACTTTCCTGAATCATCAAAAATCAGATATCCCCCTCAATCAGGAAGATGCCCATCGATTAAGCGCCTTCAACGAAAAATTTTCCTCCTTAAGACAGAAGATAGAAAAAAATGATCCCCATTTTTTTCAAACCAATGACGCTTTGACGGTGGAATTACCTCAAAAAAAGGGGTTCTACTGGATACTGTCTGATAAACACCTCCTGGGACTGGCCATCCAGGAAGAGAAGCTCACGCTCTATGATCCGAATTTTGGGGAAATCATTCAGCATAAAAAAACCAGCCCTCATCGATTGACCCGGTTTCTGAAAGCGTATCTGGACTGTAAAGTCGATGGTCATCAAACCCGGGGAGAGCTTTATGGTTTTGAACAGTTCGAAGGGCATTACCGCTTCACCATCAAGGAAGCCCATCTCGATCGTCTGACCCCATCAACAAAGACAGAGCTGGAGCACTTCAATACCTTGATGGCCGGTTATACCGCTGAAAAAAAGTGGATTGAAAAATTGCCTGAAGTCACGATGGAAGGACTGTCTTTTGCGCCTGCCCTGATGGATAAAATGGGGGTAATGAAAAAAAACAGAACCCTGTCATCCCGTGATTTTAAACAGACGGAATTTTCTTTCTCTGATCTGCAGTTTCATGCTCAAAAATTAACCTCTTATTTCTCTGAAACAGAGATTTCCGATCCCCATTTTAAAACCGCGATAGACATATTGAGAAAAAAATCACAGCAGGCTTCTCAAGGGAATTTCTTAATGGGTGGGAATATGGAAGACAAAATGGACGCCACTGCTTTAAAAGCATTACTCGCAAGAGAGTCCTTTCAGTCTTCTTCCGACGGCGTCAAAAAGACGAGCCTCCTGAAAACGTTATCCTCCCCTCATCATGCAAAAATCATGACCCGTCTCCATCATTCAATGCAATTTTATGCGTACTGGCTGGCGTTTCGTGAATGGATCACAGTCAGTGAACTTCTGCACAATATCCATTTAACCCAGGAACAGAGAACCCATTTCAACGGACAACTGACCCTGCTCAAAGCCGCTTTAAGTGCGAATATATTCACGGATTTGGCCGGGCTGGGGTTACATCAATGGGGAACGCATTTAAATAAAATGAGTCAGCATCTGATGTCGTATTCCCACATAAAAAAAATAAAATTTGACCTGGGGCGTCTCTTAACCCGATATGGCGTGCCGGTGTTACAAATCTTTAATGCCGGATTTGATATTTATGAGGGGGTGAATGCATTGAAGGCGTTATCTGATACAGCTGATCGTGACAGAAGACAGGATTTGATTGTGCAAGCGGCGCTTTCTTGGGCGGGTGCGCTGCTCTCCATTTCTGTGGCGATGGGGTATCTGATCGCCGCCACGACAGCGTCTGCCACCGCGGCGACCCTGGCCGCCTTCGCGGGCCCTGTCGGCCTGGGGGCGGGGGTCGTCTTGCTGGCCGCCAGTCAGCTCTATAAGGGATTTCGTCAGCTGGAAGATCTTCAAAAACACATTGAATTGACCACCACAGAAAAATGGCACAACCTGGGGCGGGCTCTTTTGGGACTGGATATCAGTACCCCCGTCAAGGAGCGATATGACCAGACCCGCACCCGGGTTCGGGCAGACTATGACGGGAAATTACACAAACAGGCAGAGGCCCTGTTTGATCAACCTGCCTGGTCGGATATCGCAGAGTACTACTACAGTGCAGGGGACTTTACACTCACAAAACGCTTTTTTAAAAAAATTATTCGCATAAAAAACCGTCTTCATGTCCCTATTCATAATCTGGGTTAATATGATGTCGTGACAACATTAGAAGAATATATTTATCCTGATGATGTAGAAAGTAGATTAAACGCATATTCTTCTGTTCAGAATATCCCCAAAAATGAACTTGAGAGTGTGGACAGTGAACATTATTATTTTGAACCCTCTCCTCTACATGGGGTAAACGACCTCATTGAGGCGACTTCTCACTCAGACAGGCCCGAGCCAACCTTAAAAAACGTCACCCTCTTCAAGATAGAGCGAGGAGTGAATCAGGGGCCACTGACCACCTTGTTTCATTTGGGCGATGGCAACGACAGGGCCAGAGGGCAAGGAGAGAGAAAGAATATTTTTAAAGGGGGAGACGGGACGAAACATTATACGGGAGGCAATCAAGCCGACGTCTTTTATTTGTTCACGGCGACTGTGCCTGAGACGCGAAGTTATTTTAACGGAGGTGAGGGAGAAGATCTGATCATCGCGGAGCGCGATTTAAAGGGCACCCCTTATCAAGGATATGGGATTAACTTACAGAAAAACGAAGTGCGTTTCCGTATCAATCAAACAGAAAATTTTTGGCCCTTAATAGGGAATTTAAAAGAGATTGAGCATATTCATGGGCATATGAACACCCCGGATTATCTGGTGGGGAATGAAAAAAACAATATTCTGAACGGATTGGGAGGAAGAGATGAAATCTGGGGACATGAGGGAAACGACACCTTAATCCTGGAACAGGGCATCACCAGCGGGGGCCCGGGGATTGATCACACTATTATCCTGAAAAATACCCAACCTCATCCGGTGACAGTCAGGATTGACGACGAGGGAGAAGAGGCCCTCTCTTTGATCACTTTTCAGTACAGATATGAGGAAATCAAAGACTTTACACTTCATCTCAATGATGATGAACAATATGATCTGCAAATTCTTTTAAAAGCAAAAGATAAGGCAGAAACGACTGTCATCATAAAAAATGCGTATCAATGCGAGGGGGCAGGGAAAAACCAATTGTTGTCAAGCAGTGCCTATATTTTCAATACATCGGATGGCATCTCCTTATTTGCCCAATTTCCTGAGTTGATTCAAAAAAATGCTCAAGGAGAGTTTCCCTTTATTCCCCGGTTCCAGACCCAGTACACGACCCTGCTCGATGCCCCCCATCAAGACTATTTTAAAATGCAAGAGCCAGACAACATCAGACTGAGCCTCAACAAAAGCCCTGACGGGGATTTTGTGAGTGTGGGTAAAGACACCCTTCGACTGAGCCTCAATACCCAGTTGGTCCTCAACGATACGCCTTTTGATGACATTTTAAATGGCGACAGGCAGGATAATGTGCTGATCAGCAGCAGAGGCAACGACAAGTTAAGGGGAGGAAAGGGGCAGGATATCTATCAGATTCAAATGAAAGACAGCGCTCAGACAGAGCGCACCGTCTCTATCGACAATAAGGATGATCAGGCTGAGCCTGAGGTCGATCTGCTGATGTTACCGTTCAAGATAGAGGACCTTCAGATCGAAACCAGCGGTCAGCATGTGATATTAAGCCCATCGAATGAGCCTCAAACAAACCTCAGGATAAAGCTGCTCGACTTTATTCGCGACAGGGCTTATCGACACCTCATGCTGATGGATGTTGAGCAGCAGTTATTTGAAATTTCCCTGAATCAGGAGAAAACCCCGTATTTTTCTCATCCACAGAGCCACGTGAATGAGACAGAAAACGCCGATTTTTTGCGGATTTATGGAGGAGATTTTTTGGCCGATAACACCCTGGATGCCAAGGAAGGCAATGACAATATTTTCGACGACAGTGCTCGTTTACATACCCTCAGAGGAGGGGAAGGTGACGACACCATTATTACCACGAAAGGCAATAAAAAGCTCTTTGGGGATGCTGGTCATGACCAGTTATTTTCAGGACAAGGGGATGATGAACTCAATGGCGGCCAAGGAAACGACCGTCTTTCAGGAGGGAAAGGAGATGACACTTATTGGATCGAACGTGATCATGGGCTGACCAATATCGAAGACAGTGGGGGAAACGATAAAATAGTGTTGACGGGAATGGCCCTGAACGATCTCAGAGTGGTCAAAAAGGATGAAGATATGTATTTATTTTCAGCGCAAGAGGACGCACAAAACCCTTTTTCTATCAAAATAAAAAAAGGAGCCAGTTCTTCTGAACATAAGATAGAACATTTATTTGTAAACGGACAACTCGCTTTAATAGAGGAAATCGCTTCGTGGGATGCGAATGAAAAACAGGCATTCATCGATCAGCATAATCACGCTTTCCTGTTTCAATGTGGGCCTTTCAGTGGATTAGGAGAGCTGTTTAATCGTCATTAATATTACACATTCACCGATAGAGGGGCAGAATATTCGATTAAAAGGCAAACCCATGTATGCAAAAAACATCGAACATCCGTGCCGAAAAGCCTACGGTTTAGAGCAAAATGGATCTGTATGAATATTTCAACTTTTACAGAAAAACGTCAATTGACTCCTTTATAAGGCGAAAATTCAAAAATGATGAAAAAGGAAGATGCACATGAAATAATCAATACTATTATTCATTACTTTATTCGTAGCTGGAGTCGACTCAGCATTTGCTTATATTGATCCGGGGTCTGGCAGTGCGATTATGAGTGGGATCATTGGTTTTTTTGTGGCCATAGGCGTTCTGGTGAAAACTTTTTGGTTTAAAATAAAGGGGTTTTTGGGGCTATCGAAAAGTAAAAAAAACGACTCTATGAAGCATAGTGACCTTCAAGATAAAGGTGAGGAAAGAAAATAGAGAGTATAGCTTAACGAAATAATTTCGGTTACGAAATAAATTTAATGATTTCAAAAGGGAGAGAGATGAGTCATTCAGTTGATTTTCGCCGTCACGTGCTGAATGTAAGAGAAAAAGAAAAGTGGAGCATAAGAGAAACGGCAAAACGCTTTCACATCGGTGCCACTTCGATTACCCGCTGGCTGAAGCGAATTGAAAAGAACCCCTCTTCTCCCCGGCAGCGTAAAATAGATAAAGCGGCTTTACTCAAGGATGTTGAGCGTTACCCGGATGCTTACCAGCATGAAAGGGCTAAACGTTTCGGGGTGTGTACCAAAGCCATTTGGTCCGCCCTGAAACGTTTGGGCGTCACCTATAAAAAAAACCCTCAATCATCCCAAGGCCAACGAAGATATGAGGCAAGCCTTCCAAAACAAGATAGCTGACTATGAAAAACAGGGGAAATCAGTGTTTACCTGGATGAAAGCGGCTTTGCCCATGATATGCCGCGTTGATATGGCTATGCCCCACGGGGTCAACGCTGTTTCGGTCAACATAATTGGCAGGCAAAGGGTCGAACCAATGTGATCGGTGCGTTACTGGGAAAAGCGCTGATGGCGGTGGGATTGTTCATGTGTTCTGTGAATAGTGATGTGTTTCACGCCTGGGTCATTCAGATACTTCTGCCGAGTTTGCCACCCGACTGTGTGGTGGTCATGGATAATGCGACCTTCCACAAACGTTTGGACACTCAAAAAGTGATCGATGACGCGGGGCATATCATTGAATATCTGCCTCCTTACTCGCCATCCTGTTGAGCATAAATGGGCAGAAGCAAAAAGCAAAAGAAGAGCGGTCAATTGCAGTATCGATGCTTTATTTTCTCATTACATGACGTAACCGAAATTATTTCGTTCAGCTATGGCACTGTTAACAAAGTAAATTAAAGACCTTAAGACAAGCGATAGCGAAGAAAGAAAAGGGTATTATGTGTAGTGGCATAGTTAATTTGGCCACCTGATAAAAACCAGGTGATAGACTTAAGTTATCAATACAGGTGTAAAAATGGATAAGAAACACAAACTCCCCTACAGCCCTGAATTTAAGCTAGAAGGGGCTCAATGAGTGACAAAACAAGGATATAGGGGGATAGAAGGAGCAAAAGCCACGATAGCCCCTTAGGGCATAACAATACCGGAGAAAAGCTGGCCGGTCATATCGCGATAACCGCCATGACCAACGCCGGAAAAACCACGCTTGAAGCCTGTATGCTCATTCACTTTAGCCGCTGGGATCCGATGATTTTTTCTATTGATTACAATCATTCACTGGAAAACGTGCTTCGGGCCTCGGGAACCCATTATTTTACCGTCTCACCGGGCGTCTATACGGGCATTCAGCCTTTTCAGTTCGAGGATTCGCCGTCTTTACGTCAGTTTCTGTTCGATACAGTGAAGCTGTGCGCGGGTAAAGCCGAGCCCGATGAGGAACGAGAAATTCAGGATGGTATAGAAGCAGTGATGCGGCACAGCGTGATAGAAAACCGCTCATTGTCGCTGATGTTGCAAGGGATACCGAAAAAGGGGGGGAACTGCCTGCACACCCGCCTGGCGAAGTGGTGTCGTAATGTAGACGGCCATCAGGGGCAGTATGCGTGGGTGCTGGATGCGCCGGTTAATTTGTTTGATCCCAAAATATTCCGTCGTTTGGCGTTCGACTGTACGAAAATCCTGAACAAGGCCTATTCTGGGAAGCATCCTGAGGCCATGGAAGTCATGCTCAATACCTTCTTCTATCTGAAACGGGCAATGCACGCGACGGAGCCAGGAAGCTTGTTGATCAACGTGATTGCAGAATATTGGGTTCCTCTCTCGTTTGAAAGTACCGCCGAGGCGATTAAGGAAATTTTAAAAGCGGGGCGGACTCGGGGTGAAATTTTGATGATGGATACCCAATCTCCAGAGGATGCGCTATCGACGCAATATGCCCCTGCGGTGATTCAGCAGGTGATCACGCAAATCTGGATGGCCAATAGCAAAGCAAAACGAGAGAGCTATCGGGAGTTCGGCATTGAAGGGAAAGAATTTGACAAAGTGGTTGAGCTCATTCCCTCCAGTCGTGAATTTATGGTCAAGCAGGGGCATCAGGCAGTGATGGTGAAATTTGTCCTGGATGAAAAATTGAAATACTGGTTGCCGCTGCTGTCATCAACGGATGAGAACCTTGCGGTGGCAGAGCGTATTCGCCGTGACCTGAATACGGAAGATCCGTCAGTCTGGGTTTGCGCCTTTCTTGCCGAAATGCAACAGCGTCATCAGCAGGAGAAAACGTCATGACCGACTTGGAAAATCTGAGAAAAAAGACGGCAGTGACTGTTCTGTTGGCGGGGATTTATCTATTTATGCCGGGGAGCAAGGCAGAGATACCGACCATCAGCCCTGCGGAATTGGCCCAGCAAGTGACCCATGCCAAGCAACAGTCGAGGGAAGCCGTAGCACAACTCAAAAAAGCCAAAGAGGCGATTGCGCAGACGAAAAGCCAGTATGATCATTATCAAAAATTGATTCAAGGGAACTCAAAATTGGGAGACTTTCTTAACGACCCTGTGGTCAATAACCTGATCCCGATGGGCGATTGGGAAGATATTTACAACGATATCGAGAGCCTACCCAATTTACGCCAGAGGTACGGTTTGACCTCCGTTGATCCTGAGGTACAAAAGGCGTTTGATCAACTCTTAATGAAGGCGGGCACGCTGGAAAAAGAAAAAAAAGCGAGTGATCAGCGGGTGTTGAATGCGCAAAAATTGCGGGCGAAACTGAATGTGGTGCAAACGCCGCAGGAGAAACAGGATTTGTCGTTGCGCTATCAGCAAGAAATGTTAGAACTTCAGATTCAACAGACTCGGTTACAGAACATGAGGGCATTAGCAGAAGAAAAAGAAAAACTGGCCGACCGAAAGCGAGCTCAGGACTTCACCGATTACATGCTCCGAAAGCGGCCCGATCTGCCAAAATAGGATGAGTGGGAGTTGCAGTTCGGCAAGATTAGGCATATGCTAAACATATGTTTATGAACTGAGGGATGATATGATGAGAAAGGTGGCCATTTTTAAAAATGGGAAGAACCGCGCCGTCAGGTTGCCTGTGGATATGGATTTTGCCGGTGTGAATGAACTGATGATTCAACGGGAAGGGGATACCTTGGTGCTGAAACCCGTTCGCCCCACTTGGACGACATTGCCAGACAACAGCGAGAAGGCAGATGCCGATTTTCTGGTAGAGCGAGAAACTGTGATTGAAGAAGGGCGGTTCTCCCTGTGAAAAAAATGTATATGCTAGATACCTGTATCTGTTCATTCATCATGAGGGAACAACCGTTGCATCTTCTACAACGCTTACATGCCTGTGTAGACAGTAAAAATCAGATCGTCGTTTCCGCTATCACTTATGCAGAAATGCAATACGGTGTGATTGGTAAAAAAGCATCACCAAAACATGCCGTTTTGGTTAACCAGTTTATTCAACGGTTGAATGCGGTTCTACCTTGGGACAAGGCAGCAGTAGACACTACGGTAGAATTGAAAAAACAGTTAAGTGCCGCCGGAACGCCGATAGGCGTGAATGATAGCGCTATTGCCGGTCATGCCCTATCTTGTGGGGCCATCCTGATTACCCATAATCTTGGAGAATTTAGCCGCGTTCCAGGACTGATAATTCAGGACTGGACACAACAAAAAGAGGACTCATGATGCAATATCAAAAAGCAGGACTGTTAGGAATGCTGTTGCTCTCGGTGGCACTGGTACTGGCTGGGTGCAAAGACAAGGGGGAAGCCTTTGTTGGGCATTGGGTACAGGTAGGCGATATAGAAAAACCCGCCTCACTTGATATTAAATTTGATGATGGTGTTTTTCATGTTAATTATTCATGGCATACGCCGTTTATCTTTAAGAAAGGAGATGAAACTTTAAGGGTTAAGAAGCTGGAAGCCAAGGCAGAGTCGGATAATGTACTGAGTCTCATTAACGGTTTTGGGCAAACGATGAGGCTAAATGAGGGTGTGATTAGCTTTTATAATAAGGAATTTAAAAAGCAGGATTAATTTTTTCTGAATAGGGGATGATATGGACGTGTATATTGCAAAAACGCTATATCAGGCCATAGACGAGGGGTTAAAAGGCACCATTGCCATAGGGACAGCCAATGTCATGACTCTGACCGGTGTGATATTCGGCACCTGCTGGCTTATTCATTTAACTCTAAAAAGTATTTACTGGCTTTTTCAGGGATTAGATGTGGCATTTCAGGATTTGCTTTTAACCCTCGGTAAAGCCTCATTTATTATTTATTTTGCTTTTAACGTTCGCTGGTATATCGATACGGTGGTACCCGTGGTTAACGGGTTGCCTAACTGGATGGCGCAGACGCTTTCTTCTTCAGGATTAGCGCAGTCTAATCAGGTAGATACTGTGATATCTAATTTTTTCACCGCATTAAACAATACGATAGGGGCTCTAGAGTTCAGTATTTGGAAAGAAGCCGCCGCTATGTGTCTTGGGTTTCTGGCTCTCCTGTTTTTTCTGTTGGGCGGGATACCCTTTATCATGGTTGTGGTGGGGACCCTGATTACCTTAAAAGCGGCCACCTCAATCATTCTGGTGGTGGGGCCCATTTTTATTGCTTTTTCTTTATTTGATCAGACGCGGCAATGGTTCTGGGGCTGGGTGTCAGTCATCGGTGGCTTTATGCTGACGCAAATATTATTTGGTGTGGTCTTGGCGATTGAATTGAATTTCATTCATAGTGTGATCATAAAGAATGGCAAAATAGAGACGGACATATTGAGTTGTTTCGCCCTACTGCTTTATTTTAGCGCCTTTACTCTGTTAGCGACTGAACTGCCTAATTATGCCGCCTCTATCATGGGAGGTACTCCTTCTGGGGGTGTGAGTGGCGTGGGTGGGATATTGGGACGAGGTACGGGATTAAGAGCGGCGGGGAACATGAGTCAAGCGGCGGGTAAAGGCATCATGAAAGGCGTCAATAAATTAAGGAATAGAAATAGAATTACTTAACTATTCTTCCCAAGGATTGATGAGGTTAACCCCCGTTGCTGAAAAATCCTTGATATTTCGGGTAACAATGGTAAATCCATGAACCAATGCTGTAGCGGCAATGAGAGTGTCACTTTCTGGTTTTGGATCAGGTACATGAAGACGGGCGCACTTACGTACAACAGCGACATCCAAAGGTAAAACACGGCCGGAAAAGAAGGGCAACACGCTACCATCAAGCCACCGACGTAAAACTTTGCCCTGAATATCATCCTTGCGCTCGATTCTCAGAACTCCGCGTTCAAGCTCCAGTAAGGTTATCACGGACAAATAAAGTTGCTGTGAATTAACGGAGGAAAGCCAGTTAGTAACACATTTATTGGCTTTGCCATCCCCCACTTTTCGGAGTTCAGAAATCACATTGGTGTCGAGAATAAACATCAAAAAATATCTTTGTCGTGTGTCAGAATAGTTAACCGAGTGGTTTCAAATGGTATCTCTGATAGATAGGGCATCGATAACGCTTCAACGATATTTTTGTGACTGTGCTGTGTCATTTTTCTGTATTCATCGATAGAAAGCAGGACGTGGGTAGGTTTACCTCTGTCTGTAATGAAAACAGCCCCCTGACAAGCGGCGCGTTTGGCTTTCCCTACTTCATGATTGAACTCTTTACTGGTTAGTGTCGTCATAAACCCCTCTCGAAATAAAGTGATGTCCCTATTTTAATATAATGAGGGTGAGCTTTCCAGGTTGCAACTTGACCTTTTGGTGATGAAAAAATAGCCTGTGGGCTTCTTCGAATTTTTTTATTCAATTTTTTGTCGTACTGCATGTCAATCTTTTTGAGGTATATCAATTCTTAGACCTGGCTTTTGTGATTTCGTCTCTGATTTGTTGTTGATACTTTTCAGGGAGTGTATTCAGGGCACTCCCAGCGATGCTTAAATTACGCTCCGCGTATCGAGCGGCCTCTCTGGCTTCATGAACTTCCCCCCAGAGATAGATAGTCGAGAAAAGCATTGTTACAATCATTGCGGTCATCATGATGGCCAAAACATAATTCATGATGGCCAGATTATGTTTCTTAATGCCGGCAGTGGCAGAGTCAATTCTGTCTTCAAGCGTCTGAATTTCGGCTTTAGCCCCTGATAATGATTTTTCTACTGCGGTATCGATGCTACTTTTAACCAGCTTGCCGATGTTCTCTTGTACCTGATGTAACTGAGCCTGAGATGAGGCGGCTAAGACAGCTTGTGTTTCTTCTTTGAGTTTTTCGGCCGTTTTTTCTGCCTCTTCTACGGCAGAAGCTATCATTTTTAATGATTCAGAAAGAGATACTTTAAGGAGGTTGGGGAGTTCTTTAATTTCGTCATGGATACTCCCTACATCGCCCAAAAGCTCAATAATAAGGGCATCACGAGCGGTTCTTGGAGAGATGTTTTCTTTATTCATAAACTCTTAACCTTATTTATTGAATAGCTCTAAATACACATCATCAAGATTTCGTTTGACGCTTTTTGATAAGGCTTTTAACCCAAACATATCAGCCCAATGGTGACGATCTTTTTCTGACGCTTTTGTTTTTGATTTTAATAAGGATTTATAATCAGTTTCATCTTTCATTAAAGCATCCACAGTCAGTCCTTTTACAGATAAGGCATCGAATAGCTCATTTTCCCAAATGGCACACTTAGTATTAGCAATGAATGATTTTTCTTTTTTACAAAAACCGATGATAAAAGGAAATTCTTCAAGCACATTGCTATCAACCCGGTTGAAAATCACTCTAATTTTATTAGGTGGTATGCCTATTGCTGATAAAGAATCTAACATGGATATGGACTCTTTTTGTTCTTTTGTTCCGGCCGTGACTGGTACAATAAAAAAGTCAATTTCTTCATGTGAATGATCGAACTTAATCATGTTGTTCATAAATTCTTCAATATTCGAAGCTCCAATATCAATAATGGCATTATCTTCTAACATGATTTTTTTAAAGAGATCTCTAAATTTATTTCCTTTCATTTTTTCAACATCGACACCTAATCCTTCTGCTGTCTCATTAATGGATTCAATAGCAAAGATCGGTGCATTATTCATACGAGGTGATAACAAATGAGCCGCAATAGTGGTTTTGCCTACAGTGCCAGTATAATTTAAGACTGCCACTTTCATATTAATCTCCGTTTTTTAATTCATCTAAGTCAATAGTGCGTGATCTGATTTTTCGTAGCTCATCAGGATTTGAAACATGTCTTTTTTGATTTTGATGAATTTTATTTTTGTTGATTTCAGTAGATACAAATTCATTATTTTCTATAGGATTAACCCCCTTAGGTTTTATAATTTTTTTTTTATTTAAATATTTTTTCTTTGTTCTGCCATACATATTTGCTGCCGTTTTTGCATCAAAAACCATTCCTGTTTCAATATTTATTATGGATACGATAGTTTCCCATGACGCTAATTTTTTCGCTTGCGTCAGTTGCTCAAAGCAGACATTGAAAGCCGCTTGTTTGCTTTTTATATTAGGGTCATTAAGCAGAGAGATGAGGTTATTTATCTGGTCTTTTATTGAATCATTCATTTTGTTTTTTTTCTATAGTGTGTGTATTAATTATGTTTGAAAAGTGTATGATTGTCAAGTTAAAAAACTTCACATATGCATATAAAGTGTATGAAAAATGTATTAAATTTAATATTTAAAGGTGATTTATGTGTGATTTATGTATGAATATCAAATCAGCCCCTATTTTTAATTTATTGAGAGAGGCACGTTGACGATGTTTACAAATTTCTGAGGGATTTTAAAAAAGGCGTGTGCCAAAAGGGAAACGGATTTGAAATTTTCTGTCGCTCAGATTGACTTGTCGGTGTGAGTTTTGATTTATTTTTTGGAGTCAACAGTGTCAGAGAAAAAGAAAAAAGACAAGGTGGTTTCTTTTCGATTATCCGAAAAAGATTTTTCTCAATTTGAAAAAAAATTAGCTTCTTCTTGCATGAATCAATCTGAATTTTTTCGAGAAGTTTTTTTACATTCCAATATTCAGCTCACTGTAAAATCCGCCCCTTCTAAAAATTTAGAACGGCTGACTTTTTTATTCAATAAATCGAGTCACCATTTAAATCAAATAGCCCATCAATTAAATCAAGCGCACTTAATGGGGAAAATCCCTTTGTCTTTTTATTCTTCTTTGAATAATGCGCTGATTTCTATAAGAGATCTTTTAATCACGGAAATCAAAGATGTTGATTAGAGTGAGGGGATACAATAAGGGAATTAAAGCCTATCTTGAAAAAGGCATTAAAAATGGCCGGGATTATGGCCGGGAAGAATTAGATGAACGGGTTATTCTAGATGGCGACCTGGACTTAACCGAAATCATCTATCAACAAATACCGGACAAAGGACAAGACAGATATCTGACGTTCACGCTGTCATTTCGTGAAAATGAGGTTTCAAAAGAAATATTAAATAATATCACTCAAGAATTTCGTGAATTTTTTATGTACGCTTATGAGGATGAAGAATATCACTTTTATGCAGAAGCGCATTTACCCAAAATAAAAGCAATGAAAGATAAAAAAACGGGAGAAATGATTGAACGTAAACCGCATATCCATATTGTGATTCCCAAAAAAAATGTATTGTCGGGCAAAATAGGTGATCCCCTCGGTTCTCATTTTTCTCAATCCGTCAAATATCTGGAAGCCTTCCAGGAATATATTAACCAAAAATATCAACTGGCCTCTCCGAGAGATTCTATTCGAGTTGACCCCACTCAGGCGGCTGATGTGCTCTCTCGCTATAAAGGGGATGATTTCAGGAGCCAGCATCAGTCTTTTAAAAGGCAGCTTATCTTTGATGTCATTGAGAAAAACATCAGGGATCGCGAGGCCTTTTATGGGCATGTTTCCTCTTTTGGTGAAACAAAACTCCGTCATAAAGGAAAGGAGAATGAATATATCGCAGTCAAACTGCCTGGTGAGGCAAAATGGACTCACTTGAAAGAAACGATATTTCAGGATGATTTTGTGGTTCGTCGAGAAGTCAAAAAGCCGCCTCTGGATAAAACGATTATCCGTGACCGATTGTGTGGGTGGCCTCAGCGGGCGAAAGAGATCAAATATGTGAGCAAAGCAACGCCTCAATTTAGGCATCGGTATCGATGGGCCTCCCCTGAAGAAAAAATTCAGCTCCTGACCCAACGTCAGACCGCTTTTTACGAAAAATACAGAGAGATTTATGACTTATACCCTGCCGAACGGAAAAGTGATCAGCAGCGAAGTTCTGCTCAAACTGAAAGAGAAAGAGCTGCCTGCGCTCCCCATGGCTTGCAAAGTGTGTCCTGCGGCGATGTGGCAACTGACAGGGACAGTGAATACGCCGAAAATACGGTGTTTTTGCCGGGTCATGCATACGTTCACTTGGGACAGTCAACATCAGGAAGAAGTGCTCGATTGCGATCTGATTTATCAGCAGGAGGAAGAAGAAGAGGAGCCTCAGGGCAACCCGACTTCGACCGGTTTACCGCCCTTTCTGGCGTCCCAACTGTTGAAGACATCGCCCGAAGACAGGGTTTCAGGATCAGAGATGGCCTGGGAGGAAGCCCCGCCGGAACATTGACCCTGCCGCCTTATGCGCGGGATCTGTATCGGGTAGCGACGCTGGAGGAGATAAAGCAGAGAGGAAAGCGACTTTTTGGTGCCTCTGAACGGCCCTTAAAGTCTAATACAGTGAGTTCTCTTCGTCGCCTGATGCCCAAGCCAGATAAAAACGCTTCTTTTTTGGCGGCTTATTTTCTGAGACAGCATGAACAGAACTCAATATTACCCGAGCACCGACAAGCAATACGCGCTGTAGACAGGCAGTTTTTTACTGCCCGTCGCACCATTTTGAGTGATAACAGATTGACCCGTGATGAAAAGACGCAGTCTGTCTCTGTATTCACTTTTGAACGTTTGAAAGCCCATGAGGCTATCAAACAGCTTGAGATTGCTTTTAAACAGGAGAGACCCGACATGGGGAGTGCCGATATTCGCCAGAAGATTAAAGCCACTCGAATTCCTAACCCCTCTTTCAGCGGTGATACGGTGGAAGGTGCCGAGATTCCTCCTGCCAGAGCGCGTTTCGCGCGTCTGATTCAACACTTGAGCGGACACTTCACTGAAAATCGACTTCGTGATCGTCAGCGGATGATGTCAGCCAGTGATCTTTACACGAAGCGGGCGAAACTCAGCAAAAATGTGCATTACCTGGATAAAAAGACGGACCGTACGCTGTTTGTTGATATCGGCCATGCCATTGCGGTGCGCAAAGGGGGCATGACCGATTCCGCGGTCGCCGTTGCCTTGTCCCTGGCAAAAGAGAAATTTGGGAGTACGCTCACCATCAAAGGAAGCGATGACTTCAAAAAACAGGTGATTGAGGTGGCGGTTAGGGATTACCTCGACGTGCATTTTACCGATAAAGTGATGAACCGGCAGTTTGAAGAGCGCAAGGAAGAACGGGCGATAGAGCGGGAGGGGCAGCGTGTTGAAGAGCCGACAAAGAGTCGTGACCCCGATCCTGAAAAAGCCTCCGTTGACGATGAGGATCCGTCATTAGAGAGGACTCATGATAACAATCTGGGGGAGCAAAAAAAGAAAAGTCATGTTGAACCGAGCCCCCCCGATGAAGAGACGGAGGGTCCCACCCTTAAAAACGTGGCGCAGGAATATCGCCGTCAAGCCCGTCACAGTCAGTATCTGTGTATTTTTTTTGGGGTGCTGGCGTTGATGTCCCTCGGCGCAGTGTTGGGACTGACTCCCCTGAAAACGGTAGAGCCGTATCTTGTCCGAGTGGATAATCATTCGGGTTATACCGATATTGTGGCGCCTCTGACGGCGGGGAAAAAAACCGATCAGGTGCAGGATGAATATTGGCTGTCGACCTATGTTCGTACCTATGAATCCTATAACTGGAGTTCACAAACCTCAAACTATGCGCTGATTAAGCTCTTTTCTTATAGTGACCCGTTCACGGAATACAAAAATTTTCAGCTGTCCAGTAAAGGCTATACCGAAATATTGGGTAAAAATCGGCAAATTCGGACAAAAATTAACCACATTGTGCCCATGAGGGCGGCCATCGGCAAGGAACTTCAAGCGGATAAAGAGATAAAAACCTATCAGGTGCGTTTCACCAAAACCATTCTTGATCGTCACGGAAATCCCGATCCGCAAAGCCAGGTCACCCATTGGCTGGCGACGGTCTCGTTTGATTATCACAATCCTTCGGTGACGCAGGAAGAGAGATGGCTCAATCCCCTGGAATTTGGCGTGCACGCCTACTCAAAAACGCAGGAAGTCAAAGGAGGGTAGTCCATGAAAAAATGGATGGCCGCTACGTTTATTTTCGCTGCCTTCGCGTATGAGGTGCCGGCAGAAACTCTGGGCCGGGGATCTTCCCTGGATAAACGTATTCGGACTGCGCTCTACAGCCCAGATAACGTCTACCGGTTAAATACCATGAAAAACCGGACGTCTACGATTCAATTCCCATCAGGAGAAACGGTCAATCTAGGGAGTGGGCTGATTGCCACAGGTCATCCCGGAGCCTGGGTGATTGGGGCGAATCAAGAGGGCAATATGGTGGTTGTCAAGCCGGAGATGAACGCCATTGAGCCTGACACCAATGTCATCATTAACACGAATAAACGTACCTACCTCATTGAGTTGAGATTAATCGATAATCCGGCGGCCATGACTTACCTGCTTCGTTTTAAGTATCCTGAACCGCCAAAACCGGCAAAAACGCGCTTTAAGGGGAGTCAACTGAACAAAAATCCCTGTGATGGCAGAATAAACCGGCATTATCAAAAGCGGGGAGACATGCCTTTGTCGCCTGATGAAATGTGGGATAACGGCACATTTACCTGTTTGCGTTTCCCGACGAATGCCCCGCGGCCGGTTATCTATCAGGTGCTCCCTGATGGCACGGAAACATTGGCGAACGTGCGTTCAGTGAACGATATCATGGTGGTTCATGGGGTCAGTCAACGGTTCAGGTTACGCCTGAACCGTCTGGTTCTTGAACTGCGTACTGAGCAAAACAATACCGGCGGGTACAACTATCACGGGACGACCACCGGTCAAATCAGGGAGGTCAAAGATGTCGGTCAATGAGGATGTATCAACGTCGCCAGAAGGGCAGACTTCGCCAAATCCGCCTCCCCGTTCTGAGGTCAATGCCCCTGGTGGGATCTCTCCCAGAGGGGATTTTGACGCGAGAGTCAAACGCAAAAAAAGGGGTATGACGCTAAAAACCCTTTTGATAGCAGGAGGGGTTGTTTTGACACTGTGCATTGCTGTGATGGTTATCTTCATGATTGCGGCCAGCCACATGAGTCAAAACAATAAAATCGATGAATCGAGGGTGAAAGCGGATGACGCGTTGCAAAGGGTCACTGGCAAAGATGACGACATGGATAAGTTTATGAGAAAAAAAGAAACCAAAGAAACCAAGGAAACCAATGTCGTTATGCCGCCGCAGGAAGAACAAAAAAAAGGCACCAGTTCATCAGTCACGCAAACCCCTTCGGGTAAGACCTTTCAGACAAAGCCCGCGCCTACGATTCAACCCGTACTCGATGGCGGTATTTTCCCTACCGTGCGACGGTTTCAGTCGAGTGGATTAAGTGCGGCGGATCCTATAGAGGGGTATCCTCACAGGAAAGAAGAGAAAAGTGAAGATGCCGATATTGAGCAAATCAACGCGTTTGTTCATGCACCGACCGCGGAGTTTCATAGTGGTCGAGTCAAGTGGGAATGAGTATAGGAGAGGGCCGCCGAGGGCGTTTATCGACCCTTTCAGGTACAGGGTTTGAATCGAGCAAAGCCTATGTGATGCCATCACGTCAATTTTTGGTGACCCATAACACCTATACCCGCTGTGCGCTCTATACCAGGATCATCACAGATCAACCCGGTTTAATCGAATGTCGTCTGACTGAACCGCTGTATTCGTCTGATGGTTCTGTGGTGATTGCGCAAGCGGGAGACAAATTGACCGGAGAACAAAAAGTGGAAGTTCGGGCGGGGCAAACGCGCGTATTTACATCCTGGACTGAACTGGAAACGGCCAGCGGTGTCAGGGCAAAGCTAGACAGCCTGGGAGCAGGTCCGATGGGGGCGAGCGGAACGGAAGCCTGGATAGACCATCATTACAGGCAGAGATTTGGCGGGGCCGTCATGTTGTCATTTATTCAGGATGCGTTGCACTCAGCGGCGAATGCGACCCAAAAAAGTAACCAGGGTTACACCGTCAATAACAGCGAGCAGAACGTAGAAAGCATGGCCAACCAGGCTCTGGAGAACAGCATCAACATTCCTCCTACCGCTTATATTTTGCCGGGTACCGTGATGACCGTCATTGTAGCGCGTGATATTGATTTTTCTTCTGTATTTACGCTGAGGGAACAGAATGGCCGATGATTTTAACTCGTTGCTCGCGCGGGATTTTTTGGCGCAAAGTGGGGTCACGCAGCGGTTAAGTCGTGACGGTGTGACGGAAGTGGCCATTAATCGGCCCTTTGAAATCTGGACGGAATCAGCCCTGGGTTGGGTACAAGAATCTGTCCCCGAACTCGATTATGACTTGTGCTGGAAGCTGGCCAACAGCCTTTCGACCTATAACCATCGGTTTTTATCGATTCAGTCACCGATAAAAACAGTGGAATTACCCGGAGGCGAGCGGGCGCAAATTGTGATCCCTCCTGCCTGTGAAGCCGGCACCATCTCAATGACCTTTCGTAAACCGTCACTGGAGCGATTCAGGCTGGAAGATTACCTCAGCAGTGGACGTTTTGATAAAGCGAAGAATATCAGTTGCCGACAAAAAACTCTTGAGTCTGTTGAAGTCAAATTAAAGCAACTTCATGCTGAGCAGGATTATGTGGCTTTTTTCAAAAAAGCCGTCCAGCACAAACTCAATATCATTATTTTTGGGGGGACGGGTTCCGGTAAAACCACCTTTGCCAAAGCAGTGGTTGACCTTTTCCCCCCCGACCGGCGAATGCTGACCATTGAAGAACTGAACGAATTAAAACTCCCGTATCACCCAAACCATGTTCATCTTTTATATGGAGACACGGTTTCATCCAAAGAACTGGTTTCCTGCTGCATGAGGATGAAAGGGGATCATATTTTCCTGGCGGAATTAACGGGGGATGAAGCCTGGGACTTCATGGAGCTACTGAACACAGGGCATCCAGGTACCATCACCACGGCACATGCTAACGACAGCTTATCGGGATATGCGCGGGTCTGTGGACTGATCAAGCAATCCCCCATAGGGCAGGGACTCGATTATGCGTATATCGAGCGGCGGGTCAGGACTTCGTTTGATGTGGTGATGTACATGGAAGGCACTCACATTCTGGAAGTGACCTATGAACCGGAGGTCAAGCAGGCTTTGCTTAACGGTGGTTCGTTTTGCTCCTCTTTTTAAAAAAAAGGTAACTTCAATGTGGTGGAAAATAGCGATGGCGAGCATTTTTATGATGATGGTTTTTTTTGTGATCGGTTTATTTGTCGGCGGGGGAGTGTATCTGTTGCTGATTGGGGGCAGTTTCGGTCAGGTCACGTTAACAACGTTGATAGAGTCAGGGGCGTTTTCACTGACCGATCGCCAAAAAATATTTTTACCTTGGGCATGGTGTGTGACAGTGGCATTGACTTTTCTCCCACTGGGGTTGACTTTGTTTGTTTTATTGCTGGGAAAGACCCCAAAAAAATCCTTGCATGGCGACGCCAGATTCGCCAATAAAAAAGAATTGAATGCCTTCAAATATAGAGGAAATTACCAGTGAGGAGAAAAGAAAAATCGCTCTATAGCCCGACAAAGCCGCAAAAACGAATAGAGAGATTTCCCCCTATCCTCATAGGAAAACATCCGACTGAGGATGATTTTCTGGCGTCCTATGGTCAAACGTTTGTGATGCTGGCGGCCCCTCCGGGTACAGGGAAAGGGGTGGGGATGGTGATCCCCAATGCGCTGACCTACCCTGATTCTATGGTGATTAACGATCCAAAATTCGAAAACTGGCATTTAACCGCGGGCTTTCGGGCTTCTTGTGGTCAGGAAGTCTTTCGTTTTTCGCCGGAAATGCTGGAAACGCACCGTTGGAATCCGTTATCCCGTTTAAACCGGGATCCCCTGTTTCGTCTCGGTGACATTAAATCGATGGCCAGTGTCCTGTTTGTCCCTGACAACCCGAAAAATGCCAGTTTTTTTAGCGCCTCTGCGGATATCTTCACCGCGTTAGTGTTGTATCTGATGGAAACGCCGTCATTGCCGTTGACGCTGCCTCAGATTTATGAAATTTCGGCGCAGGGCATGGTGTTGGGTGAGTGGGCAAAAAAGGAAATGGAAGCCCGTTCTCAGGGTGATCAGCCGCTGTCGTCAGAATGTCTGCGTGAGATGAACCGCATGGTTTCGTCTTCTCAGAGCAAAACAGGCTGGCCGATCACACAGGATATTTTAAACAAAAGGTTGTCGTTATAGCTAAACGACATAAGAATAGTTACATAATATGTTCTGAAAACAAGGTATTGATGTCGCATTGAAGTTCTCTTCTTTTTCTTTTAGCTTGAGCCCATGTGTGCTCAATAGGGTTGAACTCGGGCGAATAAGGAGGCAAATATTCAATAGAATGACCGGCGTTGAGAATGGCGTGTTGAATATCTTTTCGCTTGTGGAAAGAAGCGTTATCCATCATCATCACGCACGGATGAGGAAGAGCGGGTAGGAGCAGCTGAGTGACCCAGGCATAAAAAACATCGCTGTTAATGGAGCAGTTAAAGAGGCCCACCGCGATGAGAGTGACCCCTAATAAGGCACCAATGACGTTAGTGCGGCCCTTAGCCTGCCAATCGTGAGTCCCAAAACAGCGTTGACCTCGTGTAGCGTATCCGTAGAGGCGGGGCATATCGTGAGCAAAGCCGCTCTCATCGAGATAAACCAGAGATTTACCCTGCTTTTGATACCCCGCGATTTTTTCCTGGAACCCCTGTCGTGCCTCTTCGTTTGCCTTGGGATGACGCAGAGTTTTTTTTATAGGTCAGACCCCATCTTTTCAATGCTTGCCAGATGGCTTTGGGGCACACCCCGAAACGGGCCGCCCGTTCCCGTTGATAGCTATCTGGATACTCTGCCACATCTTTGATAAACGCCTCTTTATCCATCTTGCCTCGACGCGGACCCGAGGGTTTCGGTTCTATTCGCTTGAGCCAACGCCTGAGAGTATCTGTACCTACGTGAAAACGCTTCGCCGTTGCTCTGATGCTCAGTCCTTCTTTCTCTCGAATACTCAGGACTTTTTGACGAAAATCCACTGAATAACTCATAGTGACCTCATGCTAATTAGTTCTTTATATTGTAACTAAAATTAAATCGCTTATCTATAAAGTCAAATGACGTTGTGTTTGCATTTGAATTTGATAAATAAATTTACTTATTAGTCATTGCGTCATAATTGTGATATGTGCATGTTATATAAGGATTTTTCAAAAAATGAAACTTCAAACGCTAGTATCTATAGTTTTAGTCATATTTTCTCTTTTGATACCACAGGCTTTTTCTAAAAAAATCAAATTTTTGACGATCAGTGACATCCATCTTAATCATCAACAAACTCACAAGATGGAAATGGCTCCCTCTGGATACAATGCCACTAATGATATGGATAACCAAACATTTGGACAGCTATCATCACTTATTCGTCGGAACGTGGGTGCTCAAAAATTGATTTCTAAACCAGAATTTATACTTTATTTGGGTGATATTGTAGGCCATAAAAGAGCTTCTAATCCAACAAGATTTGTGCAAGATAATACAAAAAAAGCACTGGCAGGTTTACAGAGCATGTTTCCTGATACACCTATTATTAATGTTTTTGGTAATAATGATAGCTTTGAAAAAAATTATGGGGCTTTTTTCTCTGACGGGTTATCGCCTTATAAGGTTGCATTACAATCTGGTTTTAAAAATGGTTTTCTTTCAACAGGGATAAAATGTCATCTTAAAGGCAAATCCGACTTTCCGTGCATACAAAGCCAAAATGATAAACATGGATTCTTTACTATAAAACTCGCGGATACATTAATTCTGATTGGTTTAAATTCAGTCATGTTCTCGCCAAAGCATGTCGCTCCATTGGAACATATTCAGTTACAAATGGAATATCTGAAAAAACAGCTAAAGCACGCAAAAAAAGAAAATACCTCGGTATTAATAGCAATGCATATCCCTGTTGGTAATAATGTTTATGATGGTTCTGGTTTTTGGAATAAATCCTATCAAGAACAGTTTTTAAAAATCATGCATGACTATTATAAACAAATTAAAGGCATTTTAGCTGCTCATACACACATGGATGAGTTTAAAATCATACGTATGCCTGAAAACCAAAATATGGGTGAATATTTGACAGCTGGCTTATCAACAGCTCATGGAAATTTTCCTTCTATAAAAGTTTTTACAATGAATGATTCGGGCCAAAAATGGTCAATCAGCAACTATTCAACCTATCAGATACATCAAATAAAATCTCAATTACATATTGATAAATATTATGATTTTGTAGGTGCTTATTGCAAAAATAGACCCGATGTAATCGACATTAATACCTGCTTAAGTCATATTACATTTAACGATATTTTATCTCGCTACACGGTTAATAACCCAAACTACCCGCTTTATAAAGCTCAATCTCCTGAATCATTTTATGTAAACTAAATGGAAAACATTGATCTCCAAAGTCTAAGATTGCCTCCATACCCATTCAATTTAAAGGTATGGTTTTATCGTTTCAATAGAATCAAATTGGGACGGTAAGACGGCAAATAATGGAGTTCAATCTTCATTTCTGACGAGGTCAATGCTTTTTTAGATAGCGTCAACCCACCTCCTTTTTTAATATCAAGGGCCAATTATAGGCATTTTAATACCCGCCAAGGATGTTGAACCTTAGCCAGGATTTTCGCGATCAAACTTTGATGATGTGGGTGTTTCCCTCTCCTAACTAGAATCCCCCAAACACATTTGGTCAGTTCAAACCCACAGTGGGCATAAAGGTTTTTTCCTTATAAATCTAAATAAAAAACCAGTCAGTTAAATCAATTGACTCTGGTATTTTCATGAAGATGACCGGAGTTTTTAGTTGGAAATAAAATTTACAAAAGCCAAAAAAAGTACTTGACTGTGGCCCCGTTACCACAGATAATTAATTCAATCTACAACAAGCGCACACAAAACAAAAAGCCTCCACTTCGGCGGGGGCTTTTTTTGTCTCAAATATCTCTCTTCCTTGACGAAATCAATCAAAAAGTGTCGCCCTATTTCATGATTATCTCCCCCCCCTCCCCCCTGTGAGCCTACCTGAGAAAGAGCCTGGATTTTGGGTCGCCTTGCTGGCTTGGATCCGGAGCCAGCAAATCGATTTTAGCTACGCCAGTTTGGCTGCCTTGTTTTCGTTGTTACGTAATGCGTGGGGAAAATATTCCTGGAGCCGGAGATTACTCGATGCCTTCTCCTGCGGTACGTTGGCGTTTTTTGCACAGCCTCTGTTGTCGATCGTAGACAGCGCGTTTGATGTGTCTCTGTCTGCCTCTGTCCCTGGGGTGTTAGCGATTTATATCCGGTATGTCGGCACAGATTATATTTGGGCCTGTATCCAATCCTGGACTCAGAGAAAAAATGGGGAATAACATAAATATCAGTTCTAACGGGAGGTCTCAGATCAAGGCGTTTGAAGGCCTGAAACTCAGTGCCTACCCCTGCAGCTCAAACCAATGGAGCATATTAACTATGGTCATACCTCCGGGGTCCAGGCAGGGGACGTCATCACCCCTGAGCAGGCCGAGGCGTTCTTTCGTGAAGATATCCCAATCATCACAGCTCACCTCAATCAATTGATAAAAGTGCGCGTGAACCAAAATCAGTTCGATGCCTTAGTCTCTCTGATCTTTAAGATCGGCTCCAGGGTTTTTGCCGTCTCAACGCTGCTCAAAAAACTAAACTCAGGCGCAGCCGCAGAGTTCCCAAAAGATTGCCATGGCACAGTTCAAGGGAAAAAAATGCCCTTACCAGGACTCGTCGCACGGAGACAAAAAGAAAAAGTGCTGTTTGAATCTGAACTGAAAGCAATGAAAACCTAAAGGGAAAATCCTCGCGTGAAATCTGAACTCGCTTTGATTTAAGCTGACATTATGAACGCCTTATTCAGGCCGTTTTTGCTATGGGAAGGCCTTAATGCAAACGTGGGAGGATTTTAACGTCCTTATCAAAATCATGGCCGCATTCAAATCTCTGAAAAATTCATTGCCATTGAGCCTCAGCCTCGTCTGAGGCTTTTTTTCTGAGCGCCAAAGGCGCGACATTCACCCAATGAGACTTCTTCACAAAATGGACCTCAAAAAACACCCGTGATTGGATGTACTTAGAGGCGGGTTTATGTGATTGAAGTCTTTTTTTTGAAGGAAACACTATGCCATTAGTTGAAATTAAAAAATTTGATTTAGTCAGCAACTCTTCCGCTATTGCCCTCGGCGTAAAAAAAGAACACAAACCCGTTATTCAACTGGTGAGAAAATATCAATCGGATTTGGAAGAATTCGCCAGGGTGAAATTTGAAATGCGACCCTTTCAGACGAAAGGGGGGGCACAAAAGAAAGAAGTCGCTTTACTCAATGAACAGCAAACCACACTGCTCATCACTTACATGCGCAATAATCCAATCGTTCGGGCGTTTAAAAAACGCTTGGTGGCTGAATTTTTTCGTATGCGTGCCGCCTTGGAAAATAAGGAAAAGTCGCGCAACGTGGCACGACTTGAATACAAACCCATGACGGAGGCCATCGAGCAGGCGCACAGAGCGCAAGGTCAATCTCTTGCTCCTCATCACTTTAGAAGTGAGGCCGACCTCATCAACCATATTGCTGTGGGGATGACCGCCGCCCAATTCCGCGTTTATCACAATATTAGTCACAAAGAGTCTCTTCGCGATTACCTAACACCAGAGCAAATTTATTGCATCACCGAGTTACAGCGGGCCAACACGGTATTTCTCCGCATGGGATGGGATTTTAAATATCGCCAGACCAGACTGATGCAGATATTTGAGCAATATCATTGCCCATCGCTGATAAAAGAACAGCGCAGGCTACTTGCCTGATGCACTGGAAAATACCAGGGATTATGGCCGCCCTACTGCTCTCGTTGCTGAGTGCGGTTTTGTATTATCGCCATCAATATCAACAGGCCGAAAACGCTCGGCAACAAGTGTTTTTGGATATCGTTCAGCATCAAAAAGTATTTGAACAGTGGATGATGCACCCACCCCCCGACTTACTGACGCCACTCAACGGGATTATTTCACTCTCAGAGCGCCTATCGCCCTCGCAGAGCAGCAAATAACAGGCTTGCAAGCGTACGTTCAGAAAGTGTGTTTGAACCAAATTCAGAAATGATGCCGACGCATCATCAAAACAGATCACGGTCAGTTTGACTTCCAACAAAAACCAGATTTTTAAAAAAAGGATTTAAAAAATGAGCGACAATATCTATAAAATGATTAATTATGAATATATAGAAGAATATGCAAAATCAAATTTACTTATTGAAAATGGAGATATAGATGCGCGTTTAATAAAATTAATTAATAACCATAAAAAAAAGATCCAAAATATTTTGGAGGGGTATATAGATAAAGAATTTTTTAATAATTTTTTACATAAAATATTGATCGCAGCATATCAAAATGCTCATTTTAGACCCCATGATATTCTTAAAGAAGACTTTTTTTTAAAGCTGACCTGTGATGCGCTTTTTATATCACTCGATTATTATGATGAAGTGATTGAAAACAATGATAAAGACATTAAATCTTTTAATTTTATTAATCGAATTTTTTATTTTTGCAGTGTGATAAGCATGGCAGTCAAAGAGGCGCTTAAAATAGATTTAAAATCATTTAAATCCACTTGGGACAACGATTTTTTACATTATCAATATTCCAATGAATTTAATCAATTGGTCACCCAAGTGATTAATAATGATAATATTAAAGATATTAATTTTAATGACTTTAAAAATAAAATATTGACTAAACTTAAATCTGTGTGTTATCGAACTTTTACTCAGGTAGATTTTTCTGAAAAAGAAAAAAAGGCATTAAAAGGATTATTAAAAATAGCTTATAATTTGCATTATGATTTTAGTGAATCAAGACATAAGTTTATCAATCACAGTGCATTAACTGGTTTCGATCAACACGTCATTAATATTATCAATCATTTTCTTCAAGAGAAGGGAATTGAGTATTCAAATTTGACTAATAATTTTTTAATTATCAGTCAAATTCAAGATGAATATGTCAATGAAAATTTTTATTATCAATTTATTACAGATAAAGATTATTATAATAAAAACCTTTCTGAGGTTACTACAAATATAGGTATTGCATTAATTTTTTATATTTATGATGTTATTATTGATGAGTTGGCTTTTTTATATCGAACTGACCGACAAGGATATTTTAAAATATCATTCAAAATTTCTGAGCGTTTAACAAAATTTGAAGATAGCTTTGATTTTAGTTATTTTTATAATTTACAAATTTATAAAAAAGGAAAAGAAAATCAAAAAAATCTTTTAAAACAGATTTTGTATAAATTTGCGATTCCTGCTGTTGGTATTGTGTTCAATACATTTTTTGCAAAATTCATCGGTTTTATTACGCAACGTAGCAATTCAGTTACAGATGAAATAAGAATGAATGCCAGTATTATTATGGGCATCGTATCTTCTTTAGATTCTTTTATAATGTCTTATTTATTTAATTTCTTACTTAAAGATGAGGATAGTTTTTATCTGTATTCTGCGGACGGAAGCGTTATTGCTTTCGGTATAGGTAGTCTTACTCCGATACCTCAAAGAACAACCATAACCAGAACAATTTCGATGAATTCAATCAATGAAAATGGTTTATCTGATCCGTCTCTATTTCAAAATACACGAGCAGACACCATACTAGGAAGATTTCCAGATCCAGTGCCAATTCCAGGACATGTACATGATGGATTCAAGAGGCGTAAGAGAAGTACTGAAATCAATGATCATGTTGTGGATAATGAACATATATATATTCGTTATCTTGATTTTATCAAGAAAAAATCAGATAAAGAAAATTATGAATCTAATCCACTTTTAAAAAAGTGGATTGAGCAAAATCAATATAGAGTCATGAAACATAAACCGTTAACGGAAAAATATGATTATGATTATAAAAAAGTGCTTGATTCTTTGAATTTTATCCAGGATGAATTATTGAATTTTAGAAATATAGATTTAGCTAATGAATATTTAAAAGACAGAAGTTATTCTGTTCAAGATGATTTTACTATCAATATCAATCGTAATGATTTTAATGAAAAATATTTTTTTTTGCAGGTTTTTAATATCAATGTTGATTATTTTGATAAAAACGATATGGACAGGATTGACGAGAGAATATTCATTATCAGTAAAATAATGTGTGATGAAGAGTTTTATTCTCAAAGCAAGAACTTGAATCTTAACTTTGTTTTTTATGATTTCATGCAATATTCAAATATGTTTGTTGATCAGAAAAACCTGCATATTTCAAGAAGAATCTTATTAACCATTTTATTGATTTACCTTTACAAACAAGGTGATGACATACTTAAAACAATAAAAAATATTGAGGAAAAAATATTAGAAAACGAGTTGGCCCAACTGAAACCCAAAGCACCAGTAAGCGAAATTAATCGTAAATTTAACGCCATAATTTCAATACATAAAAAAACAATTCAAAATATCATATCTGTAATAAAATATTTTACATAAATCACCTGTTGCAATAATACTAGAATCATTTTACGGTCACTGATGAAATTACAAAATGATATTTACAGTATTACGAATAAAACAAGTAACGAAACGGTGATAAAAATCCCTATGGATGTGATCCCTATGCATGTAAAACATGATTTATATACAAGGAATGTAAAAGGTTTATATTATAAACAAAACCCAGAGGGTAAATATTCTTTAGGTGTTCATCATTCTACTGGATTAGAAGTGGCTAAAGTAAAGGCCATCCCTGCAAATTTACACGACACTATATTAGCAGGCATGCTGACAGAAAAAAATCTTGCGAATGACTTTTTTCTTTTTTCAAGAGATCATCACGGAAATATCATTGGATCATTATCAGATTCTCCCTCAGATGCGAATTTTATTGGAATTTCAAAGATGCTACTAATATATGAGGATTTACTACTGAGTCATAATAATACTGCTGTTATGGATAAATTTGATATCGATAGTTTTATGGAGAATTTGCAAAAAACAGTAAAATTTAAAGTGAATATTATTTTTAATAATGCTGATAGCATTTTATTTATTTTGAAAAAAATAAAAATGATAATAGAAGGTGAACATTAAATTGTATGAGCCCAGACCAGAGCGGTTTCTGTCTATTCTGGTTTATATCCTCAGCAACGAATGAGTTGTAATAGTCGTTGCAGGAAATGAGGTCGATAGCGTGAGCTATTCATAAAAATTTGAATGGTTCTTGTAGCCGCTTTCCTGAGTCAAGATTTCAACTGAGAAAATGCCATTTCTATCGGGTTAAAATCAGGGGAGTCAGGCGGAAGGTAAAGCAGCTTCGCTTCTTTTAAAAAAAATCTGCTCTCTCAGGCCCGCTATCAATTTTGGGTGTCATTACTTATAATCTTCCTTTCATATTATTCAATATCCCCTTTTCATAAATAGAGATCGATTCAGTGTTAAATACTCACAATATTACCATGCAGTTTGGCAGTCAGCCTTTATTCGAAAACATTTCCGTAAAATTTGGCAAAGGAAATCGCTACGGTTTAATTGGTGCTAATGGATGTGGTAAATCCACTTTTATGAAGATTTTAGGTAAAGATCTCACTGCGACAAACGGGCAGGTTTCACTTGATGTGAACGAACGGATTGGGAAACTTCGTCAAGATCAATTTGCTTTCGAAAAATACAGTGTTTTAGATACCGTGGTGATGGGACATAACGAACTATGGAAATTAAAGGAAGAGCGTGATCGCATTTATGCGTTGCCTGAAATGACAGAAGAAGACGGATATAGAGTCGCAGATCTGGAAGTCGCTTATGGGGAGATGGATGGTTATAGTGCAGAATCTCGTGCCGGTGAGTTGTTATTGGGTGTTGGTATACCTACTGAAAAACATAATGGCCCCATGAGCGATATTGCACCTGGCTGGAAGTTGAGGGTGTTGTTAGCACAAGCGTTGTTTTCCGATCCTGACATACTGCTGCTGGATGAACCCACCAATAATTTAGATATTGATACGATCCGCTGGTTGGAGCAAACACTAAACCAACGTAGCAGTACAATGATCATTATTTCCCACGATCGTCATTTTCTTAACATGGTTTGCACCCATATGGCGGATCTGGATTACGGCGAGTTGCGCATTTATCCCGGAAATTACGACCAATATATGTACGCCGCGACCCAGGCTCGTGAGCATTTACTCGCAGAAAATGCCAAGAAAAAGGCACAAATTTCTGAATTACAATCTTTTGTCAATCGTTTTAGTGCGAATGCATCCAAGTCTAAACAAGCGACTTCACGCGCTCGACAAATTGAAAAAATTCAATTTGATGAAGTTAAGGCCACGAGTCGTCAAAATCCATTTATTCGTTTTGAGCAAGAGAAAAAATTATTCAGAAATGCACTAGAAGTGAATAAATTAGCGAAAGGGTTTGATAGCACTCTTTTTAAAGGGCTCAACCTGATGATTGAAGTCGGCGAAAAGGTGGCCGTATTAGGCGCTAATGGAATTGGTAAAACCACATTACTGAAAACTTTAATTGGTGAGTTACCCCCAGATGAAGGCCATGTAAAATGGTCAGAAAATAGCAACATCGGTTATTACGCTCAGGATCATGCTCATGACTTTGAAATTGAAATGACGGTATTAGACTGGATGACGCAATGGAAGCAGGAAAAAGACGATGAACAAGCTGTAAGGAGCATATTAGGCCGTTTATTGTTTAATCAAGACGACATCAAAAAATCAGTTAAAGTGTTATCTGGAGGAGAAAAAGGGAGAATGCTCTTCGGCAAGCTGATGATGCAGTGCCCAAATATTCTCATTATGGACGAACCCACCAACCATTTGGATATGGAATCTATTGAATCGCTTAATCTTGCCTTGGAAAAATATGAAGGCACGCTGATATTCGTCTCTCATGATCGTGAATTTGTGAATTCACTGGCCACCCGAATTATTGAAATAATGCCTGACAAAGTGAAGAATTTCAGGGGAAATTATGAAGAATATTTACTGAGCCAAGGGATTCAACCTTAATGACGGCGCAACAACATGTCACATATATTTGCGGCGATGTAATGATTTTTTAAAAGCGCCCTCAGTTGATTGGAGAAAAAATGTCATCATTCAGTAAAGAAGCTCGTCAAGTTCATGAAGCGCTTGTCAAACATGGGCTTGAGAATCCTTTCAATATGGATCCTGAAAACGGGTTATTAGATGCTGCAACTCGTAGATCTCATATTGAAAAGCATATCACCCAGATCATGGAACTATTAAATCTTGATTTAAGAGATGACAGTCTCTCTAAAACGCCTTCTCGCATTGCATCAATGTATGTCGATGAAATTTTTTTAGGGTTGGATTATGCTCATTTTCCTGAAATTACTCTTATTCAAAATAAAATGCAGGTAGATGAAATGATCACAGTACATGACATCAGTCTGAGTAGTACTTGTGAACATCATTTTGCGAGCATTGATGGTAAAGCCACTGTAGCTTACATTCCTAAAGATTATATTATTGGTTTATCGAAGATAAATCGGGTGGTGCAATTTTTTTCTCAGCGGCCGCAGGTTCAGGAAAGATTAACCCAGCAAATTATTTTGGCATTACAAACGTTGTTAGCGACTGAAAATGTGGCGGTGTCAATTGATGCGACTCATTATTGTGTCAAGGCCCGTGGCATTTGTGATAGAAGCAGCGTGACGAGAACGACCTCTTTAAGGGGATTATTTAAATCCAGTCAAAATACCAGGCAAGAATTTTTGCATATCTGTTAGGAAACCATGGCTAAAAATACACTAAAACGCAGCTTAAATGCCCGCCATATCCGTTTTATGGCATTGGGATCAGCGATTGGAACGGGTTTATTTTATGGTTCAGCCGATGCGATCAAAATGGCAGGCCCTAGTGTTTTACTGGCTTATATGATGGGTGGCCTCGCTGCCTTCGTCATTATGCGAGCCTTGGGTGAAATGGCGGTGAATAACCCAAAATCAAGCTCTTTTTCTCTGTATGCAGAGCAATATTTAGGCCCTATGGCCGGTTATGTTATAGGCTGGACATACTGTTTTGAAATTTTGATTGTGGCCATTGCCGACGTAACGGCCTTTGGCGTTTATATGGGAGTCTGGTTCCCAGAAGTACCTCATTGGATTTGGGTATTAAGCATAGTGCTGATTATCGGTAGTATTAATTTGATGAGTGTCCATGTATTTGGCGAATTAGAATTCTGGTTTTCATTTTTTAAAGTGGCCACCATCATTTTAATGATACTGGTCGGCGTTGGTGTGATCGTTTGGGGGATTGGTAACGGCGGTAAACCGACGGGTATCCAGAATTTATGGGTTAACGGGGGCTTTTTTAGCCATGGTATTTTGGGGATGATTTTATCACTCCAGGTGGTGATGTTTGCTTATGGCGGCATTGAAATTATAGGGATCACTGCTGGTGAAGCGAAAGATCCTAAAAAATCTATTCCTAAAGCCATTAATTCCGTGCCATTACGTATTCTTGTTTTTTACGTGGGGACCTTGTTCGTGATTATGTCTATCTTTCCCTGGAATCAAATCGGCACGCAAGGTAGCCCCTTCGTATTGACCTTTCAACATATTGGCATCACGGTCGCTGCTGGTATTTTGAATTTTGTTGTGATAACTGCCTCTGTCTCTGCGATTAATAGCGATGTTTTTGGCGTTGGCCGAATGTTAAATGGCATGGCAGAGCAAGGGCATTCTCCCAAAATGTTGAATAAAATTTCTCAACGCGGTGCTCCTTGGGTGAGCGTGCTCTTTATGATGATGGCGATGTTGATTGCGGTGTATCTCAATTACATCATGCCCGATAAAGTATTTTTGGTGATTGCCTCACTTGCCACTTTTGCGACTGTATTCGTATGGATCATGATCTTGTTTTCTCAAATTTCTTTTCGTTGCTCTTTAACGAAAGAAGAAAAGAAAAAATTAGAATTTCCACTATTAGGAGGGGTTATTACCTCTGCTATTGGAATCGTATTTCTTGTTTTTATTATGGTATTAATCGGCTGCTTTCCCAGCACACGTATTTCCCTTTTTATGGGATGCGTCTGGTTAATATTATTAATATTGAGTTACTATTTAAAAATTTTTTATCAGAAAAAATCAAAAATATAAAATCTTCACGCATTAAAATTTTACCATGCGTGAAGTCACGTATAACGTATAAATACTATTTGATATTTATATAAAGCGAGAAAAAATAAAATCGTTGGCGGTGAGTTTTTTATTTCCAGTGAATTTGATCATCATATCGTTATTATTCAATGAATTTTTTTCAATAGAATCAGAAAAATCAATCATGAGATAAGTAATATTAAGAATACTATTATGACGTTGTTGAATTTCTGTTTGGCCTTTAAAGTGAAATCGATCTACAAACTGAATATTTTTGATATTATTCGTGATACGAGATAGGTCTATTTTGTCAATGCCCACTTCAAAATCACAAATGGTATCAGTAGATAGTGTCGAAGAGTCATCACAAGTTTGATAAACAAATATATCCCTTCCTGGGCCTCCTGTGAGTTTATCTGACCCTATTCCGCCTGAAAGCCAATCATCCCCCATCTCTCCCAGCAAAGTATCGTCTCCTTTTTCTCCCCAAAGTTGATCTCTTCCTCTTCCTCCTACCAGAGGATCGTTTCCTTGGCCTCCAAACAAAAAGTCCTGGTCTTCTCCACCCAAAAGATAGTCGTTATCTTTTCCTCCCCAAAGTTGATCGGAGCCCCTGCCCCCCACTAATTTATCAGCCCCTTCCCCACCGTATAAACGGTCGTTTCCTTCTTCTCCAAAAAGCCGATCACACCCTTGCTCACCGTAAATAAGGTCGGCACCTTTGCCTCCTCGTAAAACATTATCCACTTCATTGCCTATAATTTCGTCATCTCCAGAGCCGCTGATCGCATTTTCAATGATGACCCTGTATGCAATAGAGACATTGTTTTTTAATCCCCCGACATCAGAAAATTGGCTCGATTTTAAATTGATTCTTTGATTTTGACGATAACCAGAAAAATCGAAAGTATCGATGCCACCCGCGTCCCAAACACAAAAAATCAGGGGATCATCCGCATTTTCCGCACTAAGATAAGGCCGGCCAGAATTAGAATTGAAACCATAAATGGTATTACCGATACGTGTTTCAAGATTAGCTCCATAAAGATACTGAACGGATGCGATGTCATACATTTGAGGGCCAGATGGATAATAGCCATTGTATTGAAACTCTTTATAGTAACTCATCACACTGATTTTATTAGTATAAGATTTACTGATATGTGAATGTCTTAGCCCCAAAGCATGGCCGATTTCATGATTTAAAGTAAAATTTCCCAAATTTTTTGAATTTGGATTTAAGTTATCTTCTAGCTCTGCATTAATCCAAATAGGGCTTGTACCATCCCTACTAGGGAGATAAGCAGCTCCTCTTTTAAATCTACTTTTAGGGGTGATTTTAATATAATTAAAAAAAATAAGATGAATTTTTTTATTAATATCTTCTTCTTTGTGTTCATTAAAATGAACATTGGCGACATCAGAATAAAATTGCAAAATTAATTTCACTTTTTGAATTTGATTTTGAGTAAACAATATCGGTTTTCCAAATACTTTTTTATCTGATCCTTTTGAAGGATTTTTTTTAATATCAAATGAAAAATTTAAAAAGACACTTTGCCCATATTTTTTTTCTCCATTCCAATTGTACGTAGCCGTTAATGTATTTTTGATTTCATTTTCTAAAATTTTATTTAAATTTTTAGATTTGATTTGTTTATGAGTCAATTTTCGAGCGCGTGTAATCATGATTTTTATTCCTTTAATAAATTTAAATGTCATATTTTTAAATAAGGATCTCAAGGTTACTTTTCGCTCTATTTTTTAATATAGGAATAATCTTAAATTTCAAGAAATGCTGACATATCAACTATTAACAAAGTCAATGTTAAAATAAGATTTGTTTTTTTGAGGATGATAAAAGATGAAAAACAGGTACTATCCCATGTAAGTGGTCTCGTTTTTTCTGGAAAACCTGGTTTCTTGATGCGTTATTTGATTCAATTTCATGAAGAACAAAGGGTGTGGTTTACTCACTTAAACTTAATCTTTTTCAGTATTTAATAATAGGAAATGTCAATGCTTAAAAAAACGCTGATTTTACTTAGCCTTGCTACAATATTCCCATCAATGGCCGAACGTTCGGGTACTCTTATAACGCAAGTGGATATGACCCAAGACTCAGCAAAGGAATATCAGTCGGCCAAAAAAACGTTAAATGAAACATATCAAAAAGTTTCAAAAGCCGTAAAAGGTGAACAAAAAACATTACTGAAAAAATCCCAGGATGCCTGAAAAAAGTACCGGGATTCGGCGTGTCGTTTTTCCACTTCTGGAAGTCAAGGCGGGTCAGCATATGCCATGATTTATGAAAGTTGTCTGGCAGAAAAAAACCATCAGCGCGAGGTAGAATTAAAAAACTTTCTGATCTGTCCTGAAGGCGATCTGTCTTGCCCGTTCGTTAATTCCAGTTTAATTCATAACGATGACCAAAAAATTGACTCGAACGCTCCATGATGGAGTCTGCAAAGTTTTTGATGTAAACGGTTTCTCGATTGTTCTGGCTGTAAGTTTATTTTCCTCAACCTTCAGGGGAAAAACCGGCAGCCAGTCAATTAATGATCAGGCTCTGCTAATGTAAAATAGAAATATTTAAAATATGGGCTATTTCAGCCAAAAGTTTTAGCTGGTCTTTGGTTTGAACTGTATTGGCAGCACGTTGTTTACGAAGCCCAATGATGACATCCTGAAGACTGATGTGATTTTTTTGTTGCTTCATCATTGACACTGTAGCTGCCAGAACCCCAGTGCGACCCACACCAGCCGTACAATGAATCACCCTTTTGTTATGTTTTTCCACTTCGTTTGCTAACATTATTGTATCCTCAGAGCTAATCACGCCGTGATCGGGCCAATTTGTCACATGTAAAAGCTTAACCGCATGAGTGTTATTTTCATGCCTGATATTTAGGGAATAATGATCACATGTAGTACCATCCTTAAGTTCATTTTTTCCTGTCAATTCTGATGTAACAGAAACTGCTTCTTCGGTACGGCAATCAGGAGAAAAATATTTTTTCAGCCCTCGACATTCGATATCTTTATTAGAACTAAGTACTGTTACATGGTCAATTTTCTCTTTCAGATACATTCTTAACTGGTCTTCTATCTGATTATCTTTTGGGTATTGTGTCAGAATAGCGACCTCATCTTCACCTATCTTGACCCTGTTAGCACTTAGATTAGGTGCAACATTTGTACTTGACATGCTATTCACATTAACAAAACGGTTAACGCTTTTGTTTACAAAAATATCTGGTTGCTCTTCTCCTAGTTGTTCAATTTTGCTCTTAAAATCACTTAAGAGTTCCCATAATTTATCCACCTCAGACAATGTATTAGGTTGGGCCTGCAATGGAGATATAGAAGTATTCGGCATGTTAAGCGCCGCTGTATTAGTCAATTCCAATAAAACACTAGCCGCCCCACAGGATATTTTTTGGGACTTGGTATCAATAATGAGAACTTTATTATCATCTGTCTTTTGAAATACAAGATTTTTTATATCCTCTTTACTCATGTTACTTTTCAAACAGTTATAATCCACCTGATAGCCCTTAACGAAATTCAAAACGCTTTCATTCGCTTTTTTTTCTGTATCAGTAGGGGTGTCCTTTGTAAGAAGAGCCGCCCTGAATTTCCCCTCTCTTTCTCTAAGAATCCGTTTTTTGTCGTTTTCTTTAGAACAAAAATCAAGCAGATTTTGCAATCTAGATATATAGTGCATCGATTTACTATGATTTATATTTTTGACTGATGATAATTCTCTGGGCAGGGAGGAGCCTGTAGATTGTGTTGATGCTGTATTCTCATATGATGGATGTGTCGAGAGATGATTAACTCTATGCATATCGTTTCCCTTTTTATTTGTAGATAAACCCAGACGATAGAAGACGCTTCTTTTTTATACTTACTCAGTGTTTTTATTAAATAAATTTTATAATAAAATACTGCTTAATTTGTTTTTAAGAGATTGATACATATAAAGATAGTATCTCTTCGAAAGAAACGGTTCTTCTCTAAAAGAACCCTGTTTTTGGGTTACTAACTAAAAACAGATAATTTATTTTTTATTCATTCATTCATTCATCGTTATTAATATGATTAAACCCCAAAAGGAAAACAAATTAAATATGTCAACACAACTTTACTATTATGATGATCCAGAGGAAGGATTACATAGGGATACTTCTCACCCCCGTTTTGTGAGCTTGGCTTCAGAAGATTTTTATTACGATGCCTGTGATGACTCAAGCCCTTTCGGTAATGATTTGGGCGCAGATACACTGTCATATTTGGAAGATTGGTATAAAGATAAAACCTTTAAAGACGAGAGTATTAGTGAATATTTGAGCAATATCCTAGAGAGCTGGGATTTGGGGCCTGATGACTTGGTACGAAAAGATCCTCAATTCTGGAAAAAATGGGGAAAAGAAAAAGATGAAAAATATGGCGGTACATCATATTTAGTAAGTCACTGTAATATTATTATTGCTTGCGGTTTGGGGCAATTAAAAATTACGGGTGCAATGGATCCAGAGATCATTGATAGGGCATTGGCGTCGATTAAGTGTTTATGGTTTTTATACAAGGGGGATTCTACTGAAAATGAGGATGAAGACTTAATACGTCTACAGAAGATGAAAAATTTGCTAGATTCTGTCTCTAAAGGAGAGATCAATGATTTTATGAAATGCCATGAAAAAACAGGATAAAAATGGGATGACGACAGCTCAGAATGACAGCTCTTTGGGATGCTTTTAAAACAGTTTATTCAAAGTAACAATTCAAAAAAATGGCCTTATGAATATCAAAACCCTTCCTGCACCTGATTCAGAGCTTGATCATCACTATTGGATGCGCCACGCACTTTCACTTGCAGAACAAGCACAAGCCTCAGGAGAAGTGCCTATCGGTGCGGTGGTAGTAGTGAACAATCAATCGATAGGCGAAGGATGGAATCAATCGGTGATGTGTCATGATCCGACGGCTCATGCCGAAATCATAGCACTGAGGCAAGCAGGACGACATCAAAAAAATTATCGTTTGGTCAATGCCACTTTATATGTCACTTTAGAGCCCTGTATGATGTGTGTCGGGGCTATTATGCATAGCCGGATTCGAGGATTGGTTTATGGTGCCCCCGATCCTAAAAAAGGGGGTGTCGCATTTTTAACACGCATGATGAATATTCAAGTCAAACGGATTGATATTAAAACGGATGTATTGTCTCAAACCTGTTCCAGAATGCTGGTGGATTTTTTTCAACAGAGGCGAAGGGAGCAAAAAGCTCAGGTCTTAAAAAAATGAATGAAAGGTGCCCTGCGTATTCCTTACTATTCAGGCTATCTCTTATTTTTTAGAGTGAAAATTGTCTCATCAAATAGCAATATCATCATTTTTAAAACGGTGATGACATTGCGCTTTCTCCTCTTTTTTTGTATTTTTTAGCGTGAAAAATGGCGCTTTACAATCACATTTCATCAAGGTATCCAGCTGCCCCAAACTAAAAATCTTCAATCAGCCTACTTAATCTACAATAGGGAAAATTATGGTCTCTGTGAGAAATACCGGTTTAAATATCACAGATGAATTCGCTTTTAATCAATGGATGAAAGATTTAGGGCTTACGCTTGCTTCCTCTTTGGTATGTTTAAAAAAAACCTGGTATTACTGCCTTCAAAAAATCCCCCTTCATTCTGATGCTTCAGGCTTAATGGAATATGGAATCGAAATGGTCGAGATCCTGTCGACTTTGAATATGGATGATGACAGTTTGCAGGCGGCGTTTCTTTTTCCGTTTGTAGAAGCTGAAATAATGAATGAAATCGAACTGAGTACGTATTTTGGTGACGCGATTACCGTTTTGATCCGCGGTGTGCGTGAGATGGATGCCATTCGTTATTTAAAAACGCCTCAAGATAATTCGGTCAAGTCAGCTCAAATCGATAACGTTCGTAAAATGTTATTGGCGATGGTGGAGGATTTTCGTTGTGTTGTGATTAAGCTGGCAGAAAGAGTGGCCCATCTTGGAAAAATGAAAGAAGCCCCTGAAGATGAAAGAGTATTGGCTGCGAAAGCCTGCTCGAATATTTACGCGCCTTTAGCCAATCGGCTTGGTATTGGCCAACTAAAATGGGAGCTGGAAGATTTCTGTTTTCGGTATCTACATCCTCAACAATATCAAAAAATAGCTCAGTTACTTCATGAACGCCGCGTTGATCGTAAGCAGTTTATCGACGACTGTGTGAGATTTCTTAAAAAAGCCATGAAGGATGAAGGGATAAAAGCTGAAATTTATGGGCGACCGAAACATATTTACAGCATTTGGCGTAAAATGCAGAGGAAATTTTTGGAGTTCGATGCGCTTTTTGATGTTCGCGCTGTGCGTGTTGTGGTTGAGCGTATTCAGGATTGCTATGCCTCTTTGGGGGTTGTCCATACGCATTTTCGTCACCTACCGGATGAATTTGATGATTATGTGGCCAATCCAAAACCTAATGGATATCAGTCTATTCACACTGTTGTATTAGGCCCCAAGGGTAAAACCCTGGAAATTCAAATTCGCACACAACAGATGCATGAAGATTCAGAGCTGGGCGTAGCAGCGCATTGGAAGTATAAAGAAGGCGCTACCCATTCGGTACGTTCAGGATATGAAAACCGAATCATTTGGCTGAGAAAGTTGATCGCGTGGCAAGAAGAGATCTCTCATTCAGGAGAGATGCTTGATGAAGTACGTAGCCAGGTTTTCGATGACCGTGTGTATGTTTTTACCCCTAAAGGGGATGTCATGGATCTGCCTACAGGCTCGACTCCCCTTGATTTTGCCTATCATATTCACAGCGATGTCGGGCACCGTTGCATTGGGGCTAAAATCGGAGGGCGGATTGTTCCATTTACATATCAGTTGCAAATGGGTGATCAGGTAGAGGTGATCACCCAAAAACAGCCCAATCCCAGTAGAGACTGGTTAAATCCTCATTTGGGATATATTCACAGTAGCCGCAGCCGTTCGAAAATTCATAACTGGTTTCGTCAACAAGCAAAAGATAAAAATAGGTTGGCAGGACGCCAAATGCTTGAAAATGAATTAGGACATTTGAACATCAGCCTAAAAAAAGCAGAAAAACCACTTTTGCTACGTTACAACCTCAATTCTATTGAAGAAATCTTCACTGGGATTGGCGCGGGTGATATTCGCATCAATCAAATGATCCATTTTTTGCAAGGGCATTTTAATCAGCTCACGGCCGAAGAAGCGGATCAAAAAGCGCTGAAAAATCTTACTAAGCAAAATACGCTTTCGACGCGCCATAAAAAGAATGGACGCATCATGGTGGAAGGGGTTGGACATCTGATGCATCACATTGCGCGTTGCTGCCAGCCGATCTTAGGGGATGAGATTATGGGTTTTATCACGCGGGGGCGAGGGATTTCGATTCATAAACTGGATTGTGCCCAGTTAGTTGATTTACGATTGCATTCTTCTGAACGTATTGTGGAGGCGGTGTGGGACGAAAGTTATTCGAGCGGTTATTCCTTAATGCTAAAGGTCCTTGCGCAAGACCGAAGTGCTTTATTACGCGATATCACGGTTATTTTGGCGAATCAAAAAGTGAATGTGCTGGCCATCAAGAGCCGGAGTGACACAAAAAAACAACAGGCGACCATAGAGATGAATATTGAAATTTATAATTTGCAAACGTTGGCTCGTATTTTAGCCAAACTGAATCAGTTACCGGATGTGATTCACGCTGCGCGTTTGTGAGGAAGATGTGTCGCCTCAGGCATCTGGTCTGGTGAAAAGCACACTGTTTGCTTGATGTTTATCTAGAAAAGCCGCTATGCCGCTGCGCATAATATGCCATAAAAAGTTGATTCTAAGTGCATGCCAAAATTCATCAGGATGACAGATCCCCTTAAATACCGCTGTTCTTAATCCCAATGATGTAAATTTTTTTGCCAATTGAGTTCGTAATTGAGAAGGCGGTAATTTTTTTCTCATTAATCCTAAAAAATGGCGAGTTTCACGATGAGCTTGCTTCAATAAGGCTTGATGAAAGGCTTTATCTTGCTTTACGGCCTCCGCTTTATTTAATAATTTTTCAATGATATTCAGATAGCTTATAGCTCTGTGAGCTAATCGTTCGATAGAAGTTGACTGAGTGATAGACTCTGGGTTAATCCGATAACCATAAAGAGGCTCAGCGCAAAAACCCATCCTTTGAGCTACCTCTGCCAATTCGGTTGTCCATAAAATATCTTCATGGAGCATATTAGGAATAAACCGTAATTGATTTTTGATAAGAAATGCTCGTTTAACTAATTGTAAAAAAACATAATGAGGCCACTCATTTTTATGAACACTTTGAATGATCCATTCTCTGCCTGTTAAAATTTTCCCCCAAGGTTGACGATATAAAAGCGTTTCTGTTGGTTTTTGGGGATTGAGCTTAAAACGAAACCCATTTCCAACCAAACAATCTAGATCACCTTTTTCGGCCTGTTGTACCCAAGTTTCGAAGGCTTGAGGCGCTAACCAATCATCCGAATCCGTAAAAGCAATCCAACGGCCTCTAGCCCTGGCGATTCCTTGGTTACGTGCAACCGAAACACCCCGGTGGGGCTGAGATATCAACACCCATCTTTTATCGATCTGTGCGATTTTTTCTAATATGATTTGGCTTTGATCTGTTGAGCCATCATTAATTGCAATGACTTCATAAAAAAGATTTTTTTGATTTTTTAATGATTCAAACAGTTCCATTAAATCATTTTCAGCATTAAAAACGGGAATAATCACGCTCAAATCAATGGAATTCATATCGATTTTTATTTTGGATTAAAATGTGAATTTATCTTTTCTAAAAGAAAAGAGACCACGTCGCTTATTTTAAGCTGCTGTTTTTTGTGATCATCTATTCCACGATATCGATACTCTAATTCGTTATTTTCTAAATCCCGATCACCGATGATCAGCGTATGTGGTATGCCAATCAGCTCCATATCAGCAAACATGACGCCCGGCCGCTCTTGGCGATCATCAAAAATGACGTCCATTCCCAAAGAGGATAATTCAGCGTAGAGTCTCTCCGCTTCTTGCCGAACAGCGTCAGATTTTTTGAGGTGAATAGGTAAAATAGCAACTTGAAAAGGCGCAATCGCCTCAGGCCAGAGGATCCCATGTTGATCATGGTGTTGTTCAATCGCGGCAGCGACCAAACGAGACACCCCAATACCATAGCAACCCATTATCATCATCTGTTGGCGCCCATTTTCGCCCTGTACTTTTGCCCCCATCGCTTGAGAATATTTTGTCCCCAATTGAAAAATGTGGCCGACTTCAATACCCCGCTTTATCAACAAAGTGCCCTTTCCATCAGGGCTGGGATCCCCTTCAACTACATTACGCAGATCCTCTATGATGGGCAGAGGTAAATCACGTTCCCAATTGATGCCAAAATAGTGTTGATCTTCTTTATTTGAGCCGGCGCTAAAATCACTCATCACCGCCACCGCACGATCGGCAATGATCGGCATCTTTAGGTGAAGCGGGCCTAAAGAGCCCGGGCCTGCGCCTATATGAGCACGAATATCTTCTTCAGAAGCAAAGGTGAGGGGTTTCGCCACCTGAGGTGATTTTTCTGCTTTCACCTTATTGATAAGGTGATCACCCCGAACCAACAGTGCCAGCAACTTATGGCCGCTGTCTTTATGAGCGTAAACGATCAGAGTTTTGAGAGTTTTTTCAATCGGGATTGAGAATTGCTCTACCAGTTGATCGATGGTTTTTGCATTAGGGGTATCAATAATACGAAGCGTTTCACAAGGCGATGCGCGTTTTTCGTGAGGGACTAGCGCTTCTGCCAACTCAATGTTCGCCGCAAAATCGGATACTGTTGAAAAAACAATCTCATCCTCCCCACTGTCTGCCAATACCTGAAATTCATGAGAGCGACTTCCCCCTATTGATCCCGTATCTGCCTGCACAGCGCGAAAATTCAGCTGCATCCGCTCGAATATTTTTGTGTAGGCTTGATACATCGTTTGATAGGTTTCTTGCAGTGATTCCAATGTATTATGAAAGGAATAGGCGTCCTTCATTAAAAATTCACGGGCGCGCATAATGCCAAAACGAGGACGAATTTCATCACGAAATTTGGTTTGAATCTGAAAAAAATTGAGCGGTAACTGCTTGTATGAACTAATTTCATTACGAACCAAATCGGTGATCACTTCTTCGTGAGTCGGGCCGAGCACAAAAGGGCGTTCACTGCGATCGGCAAAACGCAACAATTCGGGACCATAATGCTCCCATCGCTCGCTTTCCTGCCATAGATCGGCAGGTTGCACTATAGGCATCACCACTTCAATGGCGCCCGCCTTATTCATTTCTTCACGTACAATATTTTCGATTTTTTTTAAAACACGGGTCCCCGTAGGGAGCCAGGTATAAAGCCCAGACGCCAGTTTACGGATCATACCGGCTCTCAGCATCAGTTGATGGCTGATGATTTCAGCATCCGCTGGCAGTTCTTTTAAAGTACTCAGAAGATATTGAGTGGTACGCATATAATTTTTGCTTTTTCCGTTTTATTCCTGATATAAAAAAATGCTCGTGGGTATTTTGCCAGGAGCACTTTCATTTTTTATTATTGAAACCGATTTAATACATTTTGTGTTTTACAGCATCCATGCAGACTGAAAAAATTACCAGCCTTTCACAGCGCCTCCCTGAAATATTTTTTCTGCTTCTTTTTCTACCAGCGGAGATTGATATGCCTTCACAAAATTTTTCACTTTCTCGTCATCTTTACTATCTTTACGGGTCACAATCAAATTCACATAAGGTGAACTTTTATCTTCAACAAATAATCCATCTTTTGTGGGACTTAAGCCGATTTGGCTTGCATAAGTTGTATTAATGATAGCTACATTTTCTTTATCATCCAATGACGTCGGTAACTGAGGAGCGTCTAATTGAACAAGTGTTAAATCTTTTGGATTTTCAATCACATCTAAGACAGTAGGCATTAACCCAACATCAGGTTTCAATTTGATGAGCCCCTGTTTTTGTAGTAACAACAAGGCACGGCCTAAATTAGCGGGATCATTGGGCATTGTTATTTGGTAGCCCAGCGTCAATTCATTAAGAGAGGTGATTTCTTTTGAATAACCTGCCATCGGATAAATGAAGGTATTTCCAATTGCCACCAGTTCGTAGCCGCGATCCTGTATTTGTTGGTCGAGATAAGGTTGATGCTGAAATACGTTCACATCGATATCTCCTTTATTTAAAGCCTCATTCGGTAATACATAATCATTAAAGGTTATGAGCTCCACATCTAAACCATATTGGTCTTTTGCTACTTTTTGAGCCACCTGTGCAAGCGTCTGCTCTGGCCCACTGATGACCCCCACTTTAATGTGATTTGAATCTTTTTCATCTTTTTTGTCACAGCCCGCCACAATGAAGCAACTTGCCAACACAGCCAATATGGCCGCTATTTTGATCGACTTTAATTTTAAAAGCATATTTTTTATCCTTAACTGATAATCAGTAAAAACTCGAAAAGTCTCATGGTGATTCATGAAAATAGATGATCACTTATGGGTCACCATTTTCATCACGTAATTCCCCAGAATTTGGATAAAACACACCAAAAAAACCAACAAAACTAACACAAAATTCATCACAGTTGCGTTATAGCCAATATAGCCATATTGATAACCAATTTGTCCTAAACCTCCTGCTCCTACTGCGCCTCCCATCGCAGAATATCCGACTAAAGTAATCAATGTGATGGTCACTGAATTCACTAAAGCAGGGAATGCCTCTGGCAGTAAAACTTTATAAATAATTTGCAAGGGAGTTGCTCCCATAGCACGAGCCGCCTCAATTAAACCAAAAGGAATTTCGAGTAAAGCATTTTCAATCATTCGAGCAATAAAGGGAATAGCACAAACGGTTAAGGGCACTATGGCCGCTTCTAAGCCAATAGAGCTTCCTACGATAAAACGGGTAAAGGGGATAATCCAGACTAATAAAATAATAAAAGGAATTGCCCGAAAAATATTCACCAGGGCAGAAAGTGATTGATATAGAACAGGATAAGAAAACATGTGCCCTGGACGATGCAGATACAATAATATTCCTATCGGTAAGCCAAAAATCAGACCAAAAAAACCAGAGACAAAGGTCATCATGACAGTTTCCCAAACGCCGTTGAGGATTAAAACCATCATTGCTTCAGACATAGCCTAGTACCTCCGTTTTAACATGATGATCTTTTAAAAACTGCATGGCGGCAGTGATATCCTGTTTTTCACCCTCTAATTCAGCGAGCATCGTGCCAAATTTAACTCCTCCGGCATAATCCATTTGAGCGCTGAGAATTCCAATATCGATATTAAAGCGGCGAATCGCCTGAGATATTAAAGGAGCATCGGCAGATTGCCCTGTAAATTGGAGTTTTAACAAAGGGGAAACGGCGAGATCTGTCGGATTTTGGCTTAGCCTATGCGCGTAATCTTCAGGAATATCGATATGTAAAGTAGAGTGAATAAATTGCTGTGCCAAAAGCGTTTTGGGATGTGAAAACATTTCGCTCACACTGTCTTTTTCGATCAATTGACCATGGCTTATCACCCCTACCTGATCACAAATATACTTGACGACATCCATTTCATGCGTAATCAATAAAATCGTCAATCCCAATCGTCGATTAATATCTTTAAGGAGTTTTAAAATAGAGCGGGTGGTTCCAGGATCTAATGCGCTGGTGGCCTCATCACACAGCAAAACTTTAGGGCCATTTGCCAGTGCACGCGCTATGGCGACACGCTGTTTTTGTCCACCGGATAAATGTACCGGATACACTTTTTTTTTATCTGTTAAACCCACTAATTCAAGGAGTTCAAGGACTGTTTTTTTTATTTCAGTTTTGGGCAGGCAAGCCAATTCGAGTGGAAGCGCGACGTTATCAAAAACAGTACGAGAAGAAAGCAAATTAAAATGTTGAAAAATCATACCTATCTGACGGCGAGCAAGACTGAGTTTATTTTCTGGTAATTGAGTGAGTTCTTCTCCATCTATAAAAATATGCCCCTCAGTAGGGCGCTCTAATAAATTCGCACAGCGAATTAGGGTACTTTTACCCGCACCTGAAGCCCCTATGACCCCATAAATCTGGCCGGCCGGCACATCTAAATTGATGTCTAAAAGTGCGCTGACCTTTTGTTTTTTTTGTTCAAATATTTTGCTGACGTGAGAAAATCTAATCATATTATTCTTGTTGTAGAGTAAACCAGGAGAGAGATTTAAAAAATCAGGCGTTCAGGAAATTCAATAATCAAAATATTAAGGCGTCTAGACGTCCAAGTCAACCGTCTTTAAAACGCCGGGATCATAGTGTTCGGAGCAAATATCATCCAGCAAATTACATGAAAGCAAAATGAGATATGAATTCTACAAATCTACAGTAAAAATTGACTCACACTGAGGCTTTTTAGTATCAATCATTTGAAGGTGTTCTAGCGACATTTTTTGTTTAAAATTTGGACTTAAAAATTTTTAATCAAATCATCAATCGCTTTCATCTGTGTTAAAAAAGGCAGCAGCTTATGTAGTGGTAAAGCGCAAGGGCCATCGCATTTTGCATTCTGAGGGTCGGGATGTGCTTCTAAAAATAAGCCCGCTAATCCCACGGCCATGCCTGCTCTTGCCAGTTCTGAAACCTGAGCCCTGCGCCCGCCAGAAACAGATCCAAAAGGGTCTCTGCATTGCAGGGCATGGGTGACATCGAGTATGACAGGATGCCCTCCTGTAGATTTTGCCATGAGTGTGATCCCTAACATATCCACCACTAAGTTATCGTAACCAAAAATATTTCCTCGCTCACAAAGAATAATTTTTTCGTTTCCAGCCTGTTTAAATTTTTCGACAATGTGGCCTACTTGCATGGGGCTCATAAATTGAGGTTTTTTGACATTAATCACCGCTTTTGTTTCAGCCATGGCCACCACGAGATCGGTTTGACGCGCTAAAAACGCGGGTAATTGAATAACATCAACTACTTCAGAAACTATTTTGGCTTGGCTCACTTCGTGTACATCTGTGATGATGGCTACGCCAAAAGAGTGTTTTAATTCTTCAAATATTTTCATGCCTTCTTCTAAACCGGGCCCACGATAAGAATGAACAGCAGAACGATTTGCTTTATCAAAAGACGCTTTAAAAACGTAAGGGATATTTAATTGATTGGTGATTCGAACATAATGTTCACAAATTCTCATTGCCAGATCACGTGATTCAAGCACATTCATACCACCAAATAATACAAATGGAAGATGATTGGCAATGTTAATATGTTGAAAATGAATCACTTTATTGTTCATTTTTTATCTCAATGCAGAATAAATGGCTGTTTTTCGATGGCATTTAATTGTATTTTTATTACTTCAGAGATAGGGTCTTCAGGGCACTGTTCAATAAAATAATTTAAATCAGAAATCGCCACTTGAGTACAACCGAGTTCTGCATAAATCAGACCTCTATCACGTATCTCATAAGGATCTTTAGGATCAAAAAACAGCGACATATCGCTTGTACGTAGAGCCAGCTCCATCTGTTTTTCTTCTATCAACGCAGATTTTAATTCATCGAGCATTTGCCGAATCAATGAAGTATTGTCTGATTCACAAAGATCGCTGTCTTCCAGCGTGATATTCTGATTAAAATGCGCTTTAACCCATAATTCGAGGATATGTTTGTTCAAGGTGTCACCATTGATCGGATTAATCAGCCACATTTCTTCGTCTAACCAATCCGCCCGAAAAATGAGTTGAATTGGGAATAACACCGGCATTAAAGGGATATCCAGCTGATGTGCGATATGCAAAAAAATCACTCCTAATGAAGTCGCCGTTCCTTGACGTATTTTTAAAACATTATCCAGCCATATGACATCAGAGGTGCGGTAAATCCCATCTGCAGCCTCAAATTTCCATTTATGATAAAAAAGATCTATGAGAAGTTCTAACTTTTGATCTTGATTGAGGTGTTCTGGAATGGCGACTCGAGCATCGTCCACCAGATTTGTTAATTTTTTGCGAACTCTTGCGATAGAAAAATCTTGACGAATTTTTCTGGTGATTTTAAACACGCCTTCGCTTAAAGTGGCTGTATTAAATTTAAAATTAGAGATGGTTCTCATGAATATTCCATTGTCCGAAAAAACAAGATAAATAGATTTTTATTTTTTAGTATAAGATGAGAATATGAATGTTTTATTTTTCATAAAAATCAAATAATTAAAACATAGTAGCCATAACAAGTCAAAATTCAGTCACCATTTGATTGGTGAATATTAAATAATTTTTGATTTATTTTACCCTATTTTTTCGATATTTTCTGTCATATGAATCAATCTTTTGGCCCAGTTATTTTTCTGCAAAACCTTTATCTCTCACTCCACTGCGGAGCCTCCTGATAAGCTTCGATTTCATTGAATGAAAGGCGAATTATCTTGATGCTGTCGTTATAAATTCAAATTTAACTCGTTGTTTGTTTTTAAAGGGTTTTTTTAAAAAAATCGTCTATTGCCTTGATAAGATAGCTTCTGTATGATGCCGAACAATTTAAAAAATAAAATCACCAGTACTTTGTAACGAGGTGAGACAGTAATGCTATTTTGAAAAAACAAGAGGTGTTTCATGAAAAAAAATATCCATCCAGACTATAAGTTAGTAATAGCATCCTGTTCTTGTGGAAACGTGATTGAAGTGAATTCAACCTTGGGTTGTAATATAAATCTTGATGTTTGTTCTAACTGTCACCCTGCCTATACAAACAAAAAGCGTGAAGCGGCAACAGGTGGGCGTGTTGATCGATTCAAAAAACGTTTTTCTTTCCTGGAATCGTCAAAGGCAGAGTGATTCAATACTAATTTTTGATCCTGCGCAATCAGTTGATCTAATTTTATCGCCTCTTTCAAACTATTTTTTGCTAGAACCCCGCAGCTGCTTCTCAAATTTTTTTTCTTTTTTACATTGTTAAGTGAGCAGATAAATACCTCTGCAAAAAGCTCATCATTACTTGCAGAGCTGCAATATGTACTAGAAGCCGTAGCCACATATCATCAATTTTTCTTAAATGTGTCAGAGTCATAAAAAACAAATAAAAAATTGAAATAAAAATTTTTTCAGCGCCAGAAAATTTTCTATAACTCTGGGCCTGATTTCAGTAACAACGCCCCTACAGCGGTATCGCTGTATTGTTCAAAATTTTTGATAAACCGCCGTGCCAAGTTTTCTGCTTTGTGTTGCCATTCTTTTACCTCAGAATAACTGGCGCGAGGATCTAAAATTTCTGAGTTTACCCCTTCGATTTCAGTAGGAACACTGAGGTTAAAAATCGGCAAATTAAAGGTGGGCACGTGATCAATCTTTTCATGTAGAATTGCCTCAATAATCGCTCGAGTATTTTTAATAGAAATACGATGACCCATACCATTCCAGCCTGTATTGACCAAATACGCTTTTGCCTGCGCTGCTTGCATCCTTTGTAAAAGCACTTCAGCATATTGAGTAGGATGAAGTGAAAGAAACGCCTCTCCAAAGCAAGCTGAAAAAGTGGGAACTGGGCTGGTGATCCCGAGCTCTGTTCCTGCCAGTTTTGATGTGAAACCCGATAAAAAATGATACTGGGTTTGTTCTAGAGTTAAATGAACAACAGGAGGTAAAACGCCAAAAGCATCCGCTGTTAAAAAAATAATTTTTTTTGCATGGCCTGCTTTTGATACCGGTTGCACAATATTTTGGATGTGATAAATAGGATAAGACACCCTGGTATTTTGGGTTTTTGAACTATCGTTAAAATCGACGGTGGCATCTGGCAAAACCACCACGTTTTCCAGTAAAGCATCTCTTTTGATTGCGTGATAAATATCGGGTTCATCTGACTCGGACAATTCAATTGTTTTTGCATAACAACCTCCTTCAAAATTAAAAACACCTTCGTCATCCCAACCATGTTCGTCATCACCGATAAGTTGTCTTTTAGGATCGGCAGATAAAGTGGTTTTTCCGGTGCCGGATAAACCAAAGAAAACAGCAACATCTCCTTTAACTCCGACATTTGCAGAGCAGTGCATGGCAGCAATTCTTTTTAATGGCAAAAAATAATTCATCATTGAAAACAATCCTTTTTTCATTTCACCTCCGTACCAAGTGCCCCCAATCAGTTGAATCCGTTCAGTCAAATTAAAGGCCACAAAATTTTTGGAGTGTAAACCTTGTTCTTTCCAATTTGGGTTAGTACATTTGGCGCCATTCATGACCACAAAATCAGGATGAAAACGAGTGAGTTCTTCTTCTGAAGGGCGAATAAACATATTTTTAACAAAATGCGCCTGCCAAGCGACTTCAGTAATAAATCGTACTTGCAAACGACTGTTTGAATGAGCGCCACAAAAGGCATCTACCACAAATAAAGGTTTGTTTGAAAGTTGCTGAGTGACACAGGTCTTGAGTTCATTCCAAATGGCTTGAGTGATGGGGTGATTATCGCTTTTATTTTTGCCTTGATCTGCCCACCAAAAAGTATCTCGAGTGATATCGTCACGGACGATATATTTATCTTTAGGAGAACGCCCGGTGAAGATGCCCGTATCCACAGCCACGGCGCCTAATTTAGTCACTGTTCCACGTTCGAAACCCACCAAAGTGTCTCGTGTTTCCTCTTGAAATAATATGGAATAGCTGGGGTTATAAAAAATCTTACCGGTATTATGAATGCCATAATCAGTTAATGTATTCAAAAGATGGTTGATATTGTGCATTTTTGATAACTCCTTACTCTATTCGAATATTTTTATAATTTTTTCATTAATTTTTTGCAAATTATTTATTTTAATGAATTAAACGACTTTGTTAACAGTGTCATATGGAAACACTGAAGAGCTGAGAAATAAATTTGATATTGGGCGCGAACAGCGTAACTTCTAAAAATAATCTGATAAAAAAGGAGGTCAATTCGTTTTTTACGATAGCATCAACCCACCTCCTTTTTTAGTATCAAGGGCCAATTATAGCCATTTTAATACCCGAAAAGGATGTTCAACCTTAGCCCGGATTTTCGCGATAATATTTTGATGGTGCTGGTGTTTTTCATCTACCTGCTGCTGTAGCCGGGGGAGGGCCAGTACCCTGCGGCGAGTGATATGCCAGGTGACCCGACGGTGTTGGTGTTCACTGCGGGGCACTACCCCTTTATCACCGGCATCCCCATGGACAGACTCTTCCTCGCCGTGAAGAATAAATACGATGAGTCTGCGTGACATCCGCCACATAAGCCGAGGTCGAGCCCGAGCAGGGAATGTGCACGAGACCACTCTCGGCATCCCCACCCATAGGCGCTTTCATACCTACATAACACTGATTGCCTTTACGAGTGGCTTTTTTATGTCAGGCTCCCGGCTATTTTTCTGATTTTGAGTTGAACTGGGTGCTGAATTATCGTGGCATCGACAATACTCCCCCGCTTGATAAATAGCCCACGCTCCGATAAATGCGTATTCACTTCTTCAAACAGGGCTTCGTTTAAATGATATTTTTCTAACCAATCAGGAGCAGCAGCATCTCTAAAGGTTTGACCGGCTTACCCCATTTAGTGCTGGTCTTGAGCAATGAATCTGACTTTTCACTTAATAAAAAAATTTTATGAACCAAGGCATTCATGCTGAGTAAAACTGTTCTGTAATATGATTAGGTGACATGATGCTGTAAAAATTCACGTAATCTCTCACTAGGAGGATTAGATATAAGAGTATTAGGATTTCCATCTTGAGCGATGCGGCCTTTATCGATAAAAATAAGGCGAGAGGCTACTTTGTGAGCAAAATTAACTTCATGAGTGACTATGACCATGGTCATGCCCTCTTCGGCTAAATCTTTCATAACCGTTAGTACTTCGTGACGCAATTGAGGATCCAATGCAGAGGTAGGCTCATCAAAAAGCATTAATTTAGGTTTCACAGCTAAAGCCCGAGCAATTGCTACACGTTGCTGTTGACCACCTGAAAGCTCTGATGGGTAGTGATGAGAACGTTCTGATAAACCCACTTTTTTTAACAGTTCATGTGCCAGCTCTTTTGCCTCTTTTTTAGTGGCGCCTCGGATATGGGTTGGCCCAAAAGCGACATTTTCAAGAGCGGTGAGATGAGGGAACAAATAAAATTGCTGAAAAACCATGCCTGCTTCCTGACGAATAAGGCGCTCATCTACTTTAGGATCGTTGACATCTAAATCATCTACAATCAATTGACCTGAAGTGATCACTTCTAATTTGTTGATGCAACGTAGTAAAGTGGATTTCCCTGAACCTGATGGGCCAATAATGACGACCACTTCCCCAATTTTGATATTTAAATTGATATTGTGAAGAACCTCGGTTTGGCCAAAGTGTTTACAAACGTTTTTTAAATTTATCATATTATTTTCAGTTTTCTTTCCAGTCTACGTAGGACAAAACCTAGTGTTAAGGTGATAATCAAATACATCACCGCGACTGCACTCCATATTTCCATAGCACGAAAGTTGCCCGCAATAATTTCTTGTCCTTGACGTGTCAACTCAGCAACACCAATCACGATAAATAAAGAAGTATCCTTAATACTGACAATCCATTGATTCCCTAAAGGAGGTAGCATTCTACGCAGCGCTAAAGGAGCAACAACATATCTTAGTGTATCGCGCCTCGATAAACCTAAAGCCAGACCGGCTTCTCGAAAACCTTTATGAATAGACAGCACGGCGCCACGAGTAATCTCTGCAATGTAAGCCCCAGAATTAATCATGATGGTCACAACAGCCGCGGTAAAAGGATCGATGCGTATTGGCACCATCATAGGAAGGGCAAAATATATAAACATCACTTGAACAACAATAGGGGTTCCACGAATCAGCTCTATAAATATTAAAGCGACGTTACTGCTGATCTTTCCTCCATAAGCGCGAGTAAAGCCAGCAATCACTCCGATAATAAGGCCACCAAGTAAGCCGAGAATAGAAATCCAAAGCGTTAACTTGGCACCTTGAAGCAAGATTGGCATAGCGGGCCAAATAACACTCCATTCAAACTGCATCGGAATTCTCCTGATGAAAAAATTGAGAAATTAATCAATTTGGTTCTGTATTAAACCATTTTTTATAAATTGCGAGGTAAGTTCCATTTTTATGGAGCGTGTTTAAAGCCAGATTGACTTCTTCACGAAGTACACTGCCTTTGGGAAAAGCAATTCCGTACTGTAGTGATTCGAGCATTTCGCCCACTGCTTTAAATTTTTTATCACCTGCAGTTTTAATAAAGAATAAAATATTCGGCGCATCATGTAAAACAGCATCCGCTCTCCCCGTGCCTAGTTCCAGATAGGCGTTATCAATATTAGGAAACTGACGCAAATCTTTCGTTTTAATGTTCGCTTTTGCGTAATCGACAGATCCTGTCCCACTTTTAACTGCAACGATTTTATCTTTTAAATCTTCGGCATTCTTGATTTTATCGTTATTGCTTTTCACCATGACCAACAAGCCGCTCTTGTAATAGCCATCAGAAAAATCTATTGCCTTTTTCCTCTGTTCCGTAATAGTGATTCCTGCAAGAGCCAGATCGACATTTTTGGTTTGTAAAGCAGGAACAATACCACTGAAATCCATCGGCTTGAGAGTATAATTTAACTTAAGCTCTTTGGCGATAGCATCCCAAATGTCAATATCAAAACCGACATATTTATCGCCCTGCTTAAATTCAAACGGAACAAAAGCCGTATCTATCGCTACAATCAGTGATTTTTCAGCACTTGAAACGTTTAATGTAAACAGAAAAGCAAATGTAATTAATATGATTTTTATTAATGATTTCATATGTGATAGTTCCTTTTTATGATAAGAATATTCCACCTATTCTACAATCATAGGATAGTAAGATGATTGACAAAAATTTAATCGAATAATAAATCAATAATGATTTGATGAATATCAACTTATCCAGGTTTCAATTGCAAATGACTTATATATTGTTCACAACAATGTGAATTGTCTCTTGTTTTAAATGTAATAAAAATATTTTGCATGTAATGATAATACCAAGAAGGAGTTTACACGCTTTTATGAAAAAAGAAAAAAATCATGACTTTAATATATTAATTTAAAGTTGTTATTGATTAATATTACTCAATTAATTCATTTGTTAATCAATATAAAATTTTAATAAATTTATATTTAAAAATATTTATATTAAATCAATTTAAGTTAAAATAATTTATCGCATACTTAAAATCCCAAGATGGTTTATCATTAATAATGATAGAATTTATGATAATTTTTAAATATTTTTAACAAAAAACATTTTAAAAATTACCTCTCATTCTAAGATTTTTTTTCAGGTCTATACAAATGATCAGCGCCTTTAGCAATCATTCTTAGCTGTAAAATCAACCGTTTTTTTAATTTATGTTTTTGTTCCGTTTCCAAATCCAGCAGCTCAGCCCCTGCACTAAATACAATGGTCACCATGGCTTCTGCCTTTGCTTCTATAAAACGACGAGACATATTACTTTCAAATTCTAAATAATCGGCCAATTCAGCAATAAAATGCTGAATTTCTCGTGCAACGGCGGCCCGAAAGGCGGCGCATGTACCTGAGCGTTCGCGTAACAACAAACGAAATGCATTGGGATTATTACCGATAAATTCCATAAAAGTTGAAACTGAAGTACGGATCACACTGCCTCCTTTATCGATACGCTGACGTGCTTGGCGCATTAATTGTCTTAGCATCAATCCACTTTCATCGACCATCGTTAAACCCAGTTCGTTCACATCTCGAAAATGATAATAAAAAGAGGTTGGAGCAATACCGGCTTCCCTGGATATTTCCCTTAGGCTGAGGTTCGAAAAACTGTGTTCAGAACTGAGTTGGTTGAAAGCCGTTTCAATAAGAGAACGACGTGTCCTTGCTTTTTGCTCTGCTCTGACGCCCATTATATTCACCAAATATTCAATAAATTTTTTGAAAAACCTTGTTTTTTAAAACCAGTATTTCGTCATCTTCATGCACTTTAGTACACTAAAATAATCATAAAGTCCGTCTTTAATTTGGGTATCGAAAAAATGATCCTAATATTTAAATAATTTGTCCTGGCAAGAACCATAGGTTTTTTAAATGATGAAAACACATTTTAATTTTGATACCGTTGTCATTGGCTCAGGGCCTGGTGGTGAGGGCGCGGCCATGGGCCTTGCAAAAAAAGGGCAGTCTGTCGCTGTCGTTGAACGCTATAAAAATGTCGGAGGAGGCTGCACTCATTCGGGCACAATCCCTTCGAAAGCCTTGCGTCATGTCATCAGTCGTATTATTGAATTTAATCAAAACCCGCTTTACAGTGAGCACCTTCAAAGCATTCATCCCTCTTTTTATCATATTTTACAACATGCTAATCATGTCATTCGTAAGCAGGTCTCCATGCGCTTTGATTTTTATCAGCGCAATCATTGTCATCTGTTTTTTGGTCATGCCCGTTTTATTGATCCATATAAACTTGAGGTCATTCGCCCAGATGGCACTTTGAATACCCTAAGTGCTGATCATATTGTGATTGCGACAGGATCTCGTCCTTATCATCCAGAAAGTATTGATTTTACACATCCCCGAATTTATGACAGCGACAGCATTTTGGAATTGAAAGAAGAACAGCAGCCAAAGCATATTATTATTTACGGAGCAGGGGTGATAGGTTGTGAATATGCTTCTATTTTTCGAGGTTTAGGCGTCAAGGTCGATTTGATCAATACTCGAAACCATTTGCTGGCTTTTCTTGATCAAGAAATTTCAGATGCGCTCTCTTATCATTTTTGGAACAACGGGGTGGTGATCAGGCATAATGAAGAGTTTGATTTAATTGAAGGCTTGGATCAAGGCGTCGTTGTTCATTTAAAATCAGGGAAGAAAGTAAAGGCAGATTGTTTATTTTATGCTAATGGGCGTACGGGCAACACCAAGGAATTATTACTTGAAAATATTGGTTTAAGAACAGATGAACGAAGATTTTTGCAAGTCAGTAATCTATATCAGACCGCCCTTTCTCATATTTATGCTGTTGGAGATGTAATTGGATATCCTAGTTTGGCTTCAGCCGCTTACGATCAAGGGCGCATTGCATCACAGGCGATTACTCAAGGCATTAATAGTGTGCGTTTGATCGAAAATATCCCAACTGGGATTTACACCATTCCTGAAATCAGTTCTGTAGGGAAAACAGAGCAGGAGCTGACTGATTTAAAAGTGCCCTATGAAGTGGGGCGCGCTCAATTTAAACATCTCGCTCGAGCTCAAATAGCAGGCATGGAAGCGGGAAGCTTAAAAATTTTATTTCATCGTGAAAGTAAAGAAATTTTAGGAATTCATTGTTTTGGAGAAAGGGCAGCAGAAATTATTCACATTGGTCAAGCCATTATGGAACAAAAAAACGGCGGTAATACGATCGACTATTTTGTCAATACAACTTTTAATTATCCTACGATGGCAGAAGCCTATCGCGTCGCTGCATTAAATGGTTTAAATCGTTTGTTTTGATAGGGCTCCTCATGATGATTTTTCGCATAAGGGGCATGAAGGTAATTTGAAAGGCATTGCCTGGCCAGTAGGGTCCAGTTGTTATTTTTTACAAAAAAAGGAACAAGTCATTATGAGTTTAGATCTTGTCGATGCGGGCGAAAATTTGCCTAAAGATATTTATGTTGTGATTGAAATCCCCGCTCATGCTGATCCGATTAAATATGAAGTGGATAAAAAAACGGGGGCATTGTTTGTGGATCGTTTTATGTCCACTGCCATGTTTTACCCCTGTAATTATGGTTACATTAACCAGACCTTATCTTTGGATGGTGATCCGGTGGATGTATTAGTGCCTACTCCTCATCCATTGCAGCCAGGATCAGTGATACGTTGCCGGCCAGTGGGCATGCTCAGGATGACAGATGATGCCGGTCAAGATGCTAAGGTCATTGCCGTTCCGCATAGTAAACTGACTAAAGAATATGAAGCGGTTCAAGATATACATGACGTATCTGAATTGCTAAAAGCACAGATTAAACATTTTTTCGAGCATTATAAAGATTTAGAAAAAGGGAAATGGGTCAAAATTAAAGGTTGGGAAAATGCCGAGGCGGCTGAAAAAGAAATTATGGATTCTTTTAGAAGAGCTAAGTCGTCTTCATTTACAGACAAACAACCTAATTTAAAATAGATAGTTGAAAATAAACAACCTGCCCACATATTCGTAAGTAACTTTATAAATGATGCTTTTGACTGGAGAGATGTTAGATGACTAAAATTATCGGAATTGATTTAGGTACCACCAATTCTTGTGTTGCTATTATGGACGGTAGCAAGCCTCGTGTACTCGAAAACAGTGAAGGTGATCGTACAACGCCTTCTATCATTGCTTATACAGACGATGGTGAAACACTTGTCGGTCAGCCCGCCAAGCGTCAGGCGGTGACCAATGCAAAAAATACTTTTTTTGCGATCAAACGTTTGGTGGGTCGAAAATTTTCAGACCAAGAAACACAGCGTGATAAGGATATTATGCCCTTTGACATTCTTGAATCAGATAATGGCGACGCATGGCTCAGCGTGAAAGGGCAAAAAACAGCGCCTCCTCAAATTTCGGCTGAAGTATTGAAAAAAATGAAAAAAACAGCAGAAGATTATTTGGGCGAAACTGTCACTGAAGCTGTGGTCACTGTGCCTGCTTATTTTAATGATGCGCAACGTCAAGCCACGAAAGATGCAGGCCGGATCTCTGGTTTAGAAATCAAGCGGATTATTAATGAACCCACTGCCGCGGCCATTGCCTACGGTTTAGATAAGGGAAAAGGGAATAGCACCATTGCGGTTTATGATCTCGGAGGAGGGACTTTTGATATTTCTATCATTGAAATAGATGATGTAGACGGCGAAAAAACTTTTGAAGTGTTGGCAACCAATGGTGATACCCATTTGGGTGGTGAAGATTTTGATAATCGTTTAATCAATTATTTGGTGGATGAATTCAAAAAAGAACAAGGGTTTGATTTACGAAAAGATCCTTTGGCGATGCAGCGTTTAAAAGAAGCGGCTGAAAAAGCGAAAGTTGAATTGTCTTCTGCTCAGCAAACAGATGTGAATCTTCCTTACATTACAGCAGATGCGACTGGTCCTAAGCATATGAATATGAAAGTGACCCGTGCCAAACTTGAGTCACTGGTAGAAGATTTGGTGTCACGCTCTATTGAACCGTTGAAGGTCGCTTTACAAGACGCCGGTTTATCTGTCTCTGATATTGATGATGTCATACTGGTCGGGGGCCAAACACGTATGCCCATGGTTCAGAAAAAAGTGGCAGATTTTTTTGGTAAAGAACCTCGTAAAGATGTGAATCCTGATGAAGCTGTCGCTATTGGAGCCGCTGTTCAAGGGGGTGTTTTATCCGGTGAAGTGAAAGATTTATTGTTATTAGACGTCACTCCTCTTTCGCTCGGTATTGAGACCATGGGCGGTGTGATGACCTCTTTAATCTCTAAAAATACCACAATTCCAACGAAACACAGCCAAGTGTTTTCAACAGCTGAAGATAATCAATCTGCCGTGACCATCCATGTGCTTCAAGGGGAACGTAAGCGAGCAATCGATAATAAATCCTTGGGTCAATTTAATTTAGATGGCATTCAGCCTGCGCCTCGTGGTACGTCACAAATTGAAGTGACCTTTGATATTGACGCAGATGGCATTTTGCATGTGTCAGCGAAAGATAAAAACACAGGCCGAGAACAAAAGATCACCATCAAGGCGTCTTCTGGTTTAAGTGAAGCTGAGATTGAAAAAATGGTACGGGATGCGGAATCCAATTCAGAAACAGACCGAAAATTTGAGGAATTAATTCAAGTCCGTAATCAGGCAGATCATTTAATACATGCTACAAATAAAAAATTGAAGGAAGCAGGAGATAAAGTGTCTCCTGAAGAGAAAACGTCTATTGAACAAGCATTGAAAGCGTTAGAAACCGCCATAAAAGGTGAAGATAAAACAGACATAGAGAGTAAAGCCAATGCACTGACGATGGTTTCTGCTAAGTTAGAGGAAGCATCGCAGCAAAATTCGTCTTCTAATAATGCAGAAAAAAACGACAGTAGCGATGTAAAAGCAGATGCTGTTGATGCTGAGTTTGAAGAAGTTAAAGATAAAAAATAACTGCCCTTAAGGCCAAGCTCCCTGAGTGTTCGGGCCTACGAATCGTCAAATAATGCTACGTTAAAAGCCATCACGGGCGTTGAGGAAACTCTGCGCCCGTGTATGCTATCTCAAGGCGGAAAAAATGAGTAAGAAAGATTATTATGAAATTTTAGGTATTGCTAAAAATGCAAACGAGCAAGACATTAAAGATGCCTATAAACGCTTAGCGAAAAAATATCATCCCGATCGTAATAAAGATAAAGACGCAGAAACAAAATTTAAAGAAATGAAAGAAGCGTATGAAGTTCTTTCTGATCAACAAAAAAGAGCGGCTTATGACCAACATGGTCATACGGCTTTTGAACAGAGCGGAATGGGAGGTGGATTTCACAATTCTTCAAATTTTTCCAACGTTTTTAATGATGTCTTTAGTGATTTTTTTGGAGGACATCAACAAAGAACACAACGTGGCAGAGATCTGAGGTATACCCTCAATTTAACCTTAGAAGAAGCAGTACGTGGGGCGAGCAAAGAAATTCATATCACTACTTTAGTACACTGTGAGCACTGTAAAGGAAGTGGTGCTAAACAGGGCACTCGCCCAGTGACCTGTACGACCTGCCGAGGTGTAGGAGAAGTGCATATGCAACAAGGGTTTTTTACAATACAACAAACCTGTCCTCGTTGTCATGGCCAGGGTCAAATGATCAAAGATCCTTGTCGTCAATGTCGTGGACAAGGCAAAGTCGAAGAACCAAAAACATTTTCTGTTAAAGTCCCGGCGGGAATAGACTCGAATGATTGCCTCCGTTTAAACGGTAAAGGCGAAGTCGGAGAAATGGGTGCCCCCAGTGGTGACCTTTATGTTCAAATTCATGTAGATCGTCATCATATTTTTGAACGTTCAAAGAATAATCTATACTGTAAAGTGCCTATCAATTTCACGACTGCTGCTCTAGGAGGAGAAATCGAAGTCCCCACTCTGGATGGCGCCATAAAATTAAAAATACCTCCAGAAACTCAAACAGGTCAGTGTTTTCGTATCCCTAATAAAGGCATTAAACCTGAAAAAAAGACGCCAGGTGATTTATTCTGTACGGTCTTTATTGAAACACCTGTTCATCTCAATGAAAAACAAAAGAAGCTACTAAGGGATCTAGATCAAAGCTTTTGTGAAACTTCCTCTAAAAAAAATACCCCTGAAACTAAAAAGTTTTTGGAAAGTATGAAAAAATTTTTCGATAATTTAACTCATTAATCAATCATGATTTTTTTCTGTTTGCGTCAAAAAAGTCAATATGGCCACTTTTTATTTTTTTGATTAATAGGAGTTTTTATGAAAAATGTGATTCGTCAATTTTTACGCCTAGAAGCCTCTGGTGGGATTATTTTAATCATCGCTGCCGTCATTGCAATGGGGATGGCAAACGGTCCCTTGCGAGATCTGTATCAATCATTTCTTGATATCCCCATCACATTCAGAATTTCCACATTAGATATCAGCAAATCTTTACTGCTCTGGGTTAATGATGGCTTGATGGCCATTTTTTTTCTTTTAGTGGGCTTAGAAGTAAAGCGTGAATTAATAGAAGGTTCTCTTGCAGGTCGTGATAAAGCCCTCTTCCCTGCAATTGCCGCTTTGGGGGGAATGTTAGCACCCGCCATCATTTATTTGCTGTTTAACGGTTCAGATGAGCTTACTCGTCAGGGATGGGCTATTCCTGCAGCGACAGATATTGCTTTTGCTTTAGGCGTGATGGCACTTTTAGGAGATCGTGTCCCTAACAGTTTAAAAGTATTTTTATTGGCATTAGCGATTATTGATGATCTTGGAGTCATCATTATCATTGCTCTTTTTTATGCGGCGAATCTTTCTTGGCTGGCGTTTGGTATTGCTGTTGTTGCGACGGTTTTTCTGGCTTGTATGAACTGGCGAGGGGTCGATAAAACTTCATTATATTTATTGATTGGTTTTATATTGTGGGTCAGTATTTTAAAGTCGGGTATTCATGCCACCTTGGCAGGAGTGCTGATTGGTTTTATGATCCCTTTGCGCACCAAAAAAAAACATTCACCTTTAGAGAAATTAGAACACGGTTTACATCCTTGGGTGGCTTATCTGATTTTGCCTTTGTTCGCTTTTGCTAACGCCGGCGTTTCTTTGTCTGGCGTTTCTTTTTCAGGATTGACTTCATTGCTGCCGTTGGGCATTGCCACTGCACTAATAATCGGCAAACCTTTAGGTATTTTCATTTTTAGCTGGATTTCGGTTAAGACGGGGATTGCAAAATTACCTAATTCAATTCATTTCAAACATATTTTTTCGGTTTCTGTGCTCTGTGGTATTGGATTCACCATGTCGATATTTATCGCGTCATTGGCTTTTGACAGCTCCCATTTAGAATTAAATACCTATTCGAAACTGGGTATTTTACTGGGCTCGACGGTATCTGCTGTTTTAGGTTATAGCCTTTTAAAGGTATTTTTACCGAAAAAACACTAAAAAGCCAAGAAGGGAAGACATTAAGCATTTGACTTGAAAAATAAAAAATTACCTCCGTGCCTGTTTGAAACCTTTTGTTTGTTGCTTATCCTTCATCGAAAGCGCACTCAAAGTGCGCATTTACTCTACGTTAACTGCGCTTTTCACTCGTTTGGGCCTAGCGTGCAATTATTTCAAACAGGCTTTTCAGGTGCCTTGAATTCACAGCCCTCGCTTCTTCTCTTTTTCAACAGGCTATCCTCAGACATTGCATTAATTTGCGCTGTTAGGTTTGATTTATGACGCGCGGCCTTATTTTTGTGTATTAATCCTTTGCAAGCATGACGATCAATGATGGGCTGCATTTGAGCAAACGCTGTCTCTGCTGCTTTTTTATCGCCAGAAGAAATGGCGGCATATACTTTTTTGATAAAAGTACGCACCATGGAACGACGACTGGCATTATGTTTGCGACGTTTTTCAGATTGAATAGCACGTTTTTTCGCTGATTTGATATTGGCCAAAGCTAACTCCCAAATAAATTGATTGAATATAAGTTAAAAGCCGTAAAATTTGCCTTTTTACTGTTTGCTTGTCAATAAATTTTATCCTCAATAAAGAAAACTTAATGCTATTTTTTTCAAAACCGATTCTTTATTCTTAAGATGAAAATGCGTACTATGTCGTCCCTTTAAAAAATTTTATATCAATCCAAAAGAGCTGAGCTATGTTCGAATATCGTGAAAATTACGACGTATTCATTTCTAACAGCACCAATATGGAAAATCATTCCATGAAAACACTTCTTCGTGATTCAGTAAGACAGGCATTGAAAAATTATTTTTTTCAATTAAACGCTCAAAATGTGACCAAACTTTACTCTTTGGTATTAGCTGAAGTGGAACAACCTCTCCTTGAGATGGTAATGGAATATACTGAGGGTAACCAGACTCTTGCTGCCAACATGATGGGTATTAACCGTGGCACTCTACGTAAAAAATTAAAAAAATATGCCATGGATCAGTGAATCCATTTGAATCACTTTATTAAAAGCAGGCAGAAATCTCTTCTGCTTGGCTCAAATAAAGAAATAAAGGCATCAATCTTAATGAAAATAAAAACCCGATTTGCTCCCAGCCCTACAGGATATCTTCATATAGGTGGAGTACGCACAGCGCTTTATTCCTGGTTATTTGCGCATCATATGGGTGGTGAATTTGTACTTCGTATTGAAGATACTGATCTCGAACGTTCTACTCAAGAAGCCATTGATGCGATTATGGATGGCATGAATTGGTTAAATATAGGCTGGGATGAAGGACCCTACTTCCAAACGAAACGAATGGATCGCTACAATAGCGTCATCGAATCCATGCTGAATAATGGAACGGCGTACAAATGTTATTGCAGTAAAGAACGTTTAGAAAAATTACGTACAAAACAGATGATGGAGGGTTTAAAACCCCGTTACGATGGGAGATGTAGACATCATCAAAATCCGCCCTCTGATAAAACACTTTCGGTTATTCGTTTTGGTAATCCAGAAGAAGGTTTTGTTATTTTTAAAGATAAGATCCGTGGAGAAATTAAATTTAGCAACAAAGAATTGGACGATCTCATTATTCGTCGCAGCGATGGTTTACCCACATATAACTTTTGTGTCGTGATTGATGACTGGGAAATGGGTATTACTCATGTGATTCGAGGTGAAGATCATATTAATAACACGCCTAGGCAAATCAATATTTTAAAAGCGTTGAATGCACCTATTCCAGAATATGCTCATGTTTCCATGATTCTCGGAGAAAACGGTCAAAAATTATCAAAACGTTTTAATGCTGTTGGTATCATGGAATATCGTGATCAAGGTTATCTCCCTCAAGCACTACTCAATTATCTGGTTCGTTTAGGCTGGTCGTATGGTGACCAGGAAATTTTTTCTGTCGATGAGATGAAAACGCTTTTTACCCTGGAGGCGGTCAGTAAATCTGCGGCCAGTTTTAATACAGAAAAATTACTTTGGTTAAACCATCATTATATTAATCATTTGCCAACAGAAGAGGTGGCGGTACATCTTGCCTGGCATATTGAAAAAGCAGGATTCAATACTGATCAAGGCCCTGAATTGGTTGAAATAGTCAAATTACTAGGCGAGCGCTGTAAAACTTTGAAAGAAATGGCTGAATCCTGCCGTTATTTTTATGAGGAGTTCGAACAATTTGATGAAAATGCAGCAAAAAAACACCTGCGAGCGCAGGCATATGAGCCTTTGTCACAGGTTCGCATCAAATTGGCTGCTCTTTCTGAATGGGCAAAAGAAGAGATCCAAAATGCAATTGAAAGTACTGCAAAGGAACTTGGAATAGGGATGGGAAAAATAGGGATGCCATTACGGGTTGCGGCTACAGGCCAAGCTCAATCTCCTGCTTTACATCTGACTATCCATGCCATCGGTCAAGCCCGAACATTAGCTCGTATTGAAAAAGCACTGACGCTGATTGCTTCTGGATAAATTTACTCCCTGACAATCTCTGACTTCCCTACATAAATTCTTGATGTAATCGAGAGATTTTTTTGAGCTATTGTCTGTTTGTATCTCATCGGTATCATATCTAGCAAAGAGCATTGGCCGTTCAGGGCCACAAATTTGAAAATAATCAACCCACATTAATTATTTGTTTTCCACCCAAGCTGCCCAGGCAATCGATTTCTCTTTATCTAAACAAGATACAGCTTGCTTGACTTCATTTCGCAAACAGACAATAAGTGCTTTTCGGCCAGTGAAATCAAGGGATCCAATGGGGTGACTTTGTGATGTATGTTTTTGTAAGTACTTGCGTAAATGAATAAGAGAACAAGCGCTTTTTATGCATCGTTGTTTTAATAAACGTTGTAATGACGCCAAACTTGCAGATAAGGGGCGGTGGGCAAAAGCAAAACCTGCGAGCTCACGCCAATCTTCTTCATTCAGTTCTTGTGACTCCTCTTTCTTTTCCAAAACAAATGGGAAGTTCGCTTTTAACCACGGGGCATCTCGAATCATTTGTTTTTTTGCGGCTTCATAAAGATGCTCTCCTGCCGGGCTGAGTGGGAATATGGCCATCAACGTGCAACAACCACTACAGGTGTCATTGTGGGATCCTATACGTACCACTTTAAATCCACAGGCCATCCAAAAATCATTTAATTCACGTTCATAACCAAAACTGACAGAAATAAAATCCAAACCTGCCTGTTTTGCACGTGTGATTTCAAATAAGATCATTTGCTTGGCAATGCCTTGCCGGCGATATTTTTCCATGACAGCAATTCGACTGATGCGTCTTGAGCGTAATGTAGGTGACCACCACTGCCCACTGTGTGCCGACAATGATTGGGCAACCAAACTCCCGGGAGGGCGACGATGTCCAGCCCAAATCTCTCTCGCTAATCGCTCATCTAAGCCTCCTTCATCGACTAACCATAAAACCGCTAAAATACAATCTCCGGATAAAGTCGCCGAAAAGTGCATCCCGGGCGCATCCATAAGACGACGTAAATCTCTTGTTGAAGTCCGATAATGGGCATCAGAGAGCAATCTTATAAAATGCTTGCAAAAAACGAGGTTGAGATAACTCGTCTGATTGCGTAAAAGCGATGATTTTTTTGGGTAGATGCTCTTCGAGCTCAGTCGGGATTGTATTCAACATCATTATTTCATTTAACATCTGCTCTAGTGGATCACTTTTTGCCCATCGTATAGGTTGGTTTAAAGTCAACCATTGCGCCTTTGGAAACTGAGAAAATAATTTCAATACAAAGGCATGTCCTGTGCCTTCATAGCCATCTATGGTCGTGGTCAGCAAAATCCGCTGAAAATAGCCTAATAATTTCGATAAGAGCGCAATAGGGAAAGAAGCCGCTTCATCAATCACCAACCAATTGACGTGGTCCACCTGATGTTTCAGACAGTCATTCAACAGTGCATCAGGCGCTACAAAAGTGATCTCTTTACCAGAGTGATTTTTTAAAATTTGAATCGCAGATTGTCTCGGCGCTGTTACCCAACAAACACCGGAACATTGTGAAAGAAACATCCCCGCTAAAGTCGATTTTCCACGTCCTCGAGCCGCAGTCAGTAGCCAAGTGCCCGTTTTTGCGCTCAGCAATGTATTTAAAATGGTTTGTTGTTCTGAAGTTGGCTGCCCTATAGGCGCTCTCCATTTTGGCCGTTTTATGTCTATGGGGAGCTGAGGTGACGATCCTTGCCGCCAATAGGCAACTTCTTGGTGAGATAAAAGTATCCTTTGAAAATGAGAGATAAAATAAGGGGTAGGAATAGGATGTTTTTGCTCGCTCCAACGAAGGCTATCTCGATCTGGCATCCTGTGCCAGGAATCCCAGTGTGGCAACAACATTAACAACCAACTCCCTGCTTTCAGAACGCCTGCTAACACGGCCAAGGCATCGATATCTAACCCTTTTGTGGCATCAAAAACGCCATGCAATCGTTCTTGGCCCAGTAACTTTTTCACTGACTTAGTGCCAATCAGGGGATCTGTGCTTAAACGAGCGTCACCCACCCATATCCAATCGCCCTGTAACCACTGGCAAAAAGCTTCGGCGGTTTCTAAGCACCAGCGCGTATCGCCGCTGATGATTAATAAACGACGGATACCTTGTGCTCGCATTTTTATTTGATGCGTGACCCATTGCGTTTTCACTAAATTAAAACTTGCCAAGTGCGAGTGAAAGCAGCCCCGCTGCAATCAAAGGTCCCACAGGCACGCCTTTAAAAAACGCCACACCTAAAATGGTGCCCACCAGCAAACCTGTCACCACTGAAGGTTGATGACTCATCAATGAAACCCCTCGCCCTCCTAACCAAGAAACGAAGACACCAATGAGAATGCCCAGGATGGATTGCCAGTGAGTGAAAGAATTAAAAATGTCCCGCGCATTGATTTTTCCACTGGCAATCGGCGCTAACACAGCGATAGTTAAAATGAGGATCCCGGCTTTTAATGCATATTTTTCAACCCAGGGAAAAATCAGGTTTGGATAAATAAAAGACAGAAAAAACAAGCACACTACAGAGATGCTCAACGTCATGTTTTTGCTGATTAGACCCAGTATTGCAAATAGTAATAAAACAAAGAAAGTGGAACTAAAAAACATCATTTAAGATCCTTGATGGCTATAATTTGAAATGACAATGTAAGGTAATCAAAAAAGTGAACAAACAATATTGACGATGAAATAATCAACAGAATAATGAATCGTTGTTATTTTTTAAGCCAAAGCCGTGGATTGACCGCTTGACCTTGTCGACGTATTTCAAAATAAAGCGCAGGTTTCCCTTCCAAAGGGCTGCTGCCCGCTAACGTGATGGTTTGCCCTGCTTTCACCTGTGTATTTAATTTAACCAATATTTTTTTATTATAACCATATAAACTCATGTCCCCTTTACCATGCTCTATGACTACCACCAGACCGTATCCCTGTAGCCAATCAGCCAATAAAACATAGCCATCAGCGATGGCTTTTACGGGTTCACCTTCATTTGTGGCAATGACCATCCCTTTCCAACGCAGTTCACCCTGTAGTGATTCACCAAAATGATGAAGCAGAGTGCCTTTTACGGGCCAGCTTATTTTCCCTTTGGGTGCTCCTATTCCTGAGGTGAGAGATACGAGAAAACGCTCACGATTATTAGGCTGATATTTCTTGCCTTTTTTTTCTTCATATTCATGACGAATGTGAGCTTCTCGTTGTGCCTTGAGGATGGCATTTATCAATTGTGTTTCATATGATTTCAAATGATCAAGAGAGATCTTCTCCTTTTCAATAGAGGATTCTAATAATGATAAATTTTTTTCATGTGCCCGCGAAATTTTTTTAAATTTTATCTGTTGCGTTTTTTGCTGATCTAATAATGTGTTCTGTTGATTTTTTTTCTTTATTAATATGCTTTTTTTTTCGCTTAAATTGATTTGAGTATTTTTTAACTCATTAACAGAGTTGACTCGGGCCTGATTCAAATAATCTATATAGGCAAGCACACGCCGAGAAAGGTGGCTTTCTTCACCTTTTAATAAAAATTGTACACCGTGCGTTTTCCCTTGCTTAAAAGCAAAATCGAGTTGTTGAGCAAGCATCAACTGTTGTGCTTTCAGGCTGTTTTTTAAGGCATCAATAGACTCTGAAAATTCAGTGATTTCTTCATTGATTTTATTTATGGCGTTTTTTGAAAGAGCTAATGTTCGCTTCAGTTTTTCAATCTCTTTTTCTTGTTTTTTTAATTGACTCAATAATTGATGCCGTTTTTTCTGTTTCTCCTGAACCGTTTTTTCTTTTTTTTCGATTTCCTGTTGAAGTGTTTCAAGTTGTACTTTTTTGTCACTGTTTTTTTTATAGAGCAATAGATCAGAGGCTCCCAAAAAAGAGGAGGCTAACAGGGAAATGCCCAATAAAAAAAAGGGGCATAAAACCTTAATCATCGGCTTCGATTTAAAATATGCCCTATAAAACATGCATCTCCTTAGAGACTTTTTGAAATTGAGCTCAATATATTGCAGGGTGTTTTTATATTTTTGAAACCATGATCGATTTTTTTCATTCATTTGCTTTTTTTAATGGCGAAAAACATGTTATTTCGAATCATCTTAAAAAATTTTTTTATTATTAATCATATTTTATTTATTAAAAATAATAATTATTTTACGATATATTTTTTGGGATAAAAAATGCATCAATATAATGAGCAAATCGTTTTTGCTTCCACGTTTTATGTCATTGCCACCCCCATCGGGAATTTAGGGGATATCACACATCGAGCTTTAAGTGTACTAAATCATGTTGATCTGATTGCAGCAGAAGACACCCGTCATACAGGTCTTTTACTAAAGCATTTTAATATTAAGGCCACTCGGCTATTTGCATTGCATGACAATAACGAACATCAAAAAACAGGTGTCTTGCTTGAAAAATTAAAAAATGGTCAGAGTATTGCGCTGGTTTCGGATGCGGGCACACCATTAATCAGTGATCCGGGTTATCACCTGGTTCGCAGTTGCAGAGAGGAAGGCATTCGTGTTGTGCCATTACCTGGGGCTTGCGCTGCGATTGCGGCGTTATCTGCTTCAGGAATTGCTTCAGATCGTTTTTGTTATGAAGGATTTTTACCGTCAAAAGCTCCATCGCGTCAAAACGCGCTCAAGGCATTAATTGAAGAAAAGAGGACCCTGATTTTTTATGAATCACCCCATCGTATACTCGACAGTTTACAAGATATGGCCTCAATATTTGGGGAAGAACGTTATGTGGTGCTTGCTCGGGAGCTCACTAAAACTTGGGAATCGATTTATGGGGCGCCTGTTCAACAATTACTCAATTGGATAAAAGAGGATAAAAATCGTCATCGTGGGGAAATGGTGCTTATCATGGAAGGCCATCGAATCAAATCCGACAATTCTTTGCCTCATGCGGCATTAGAAACTTTTCGTTTATTACATTCTGAGCTTTCCATCAAAAAATCAGCGGCTTTGACCTCTAAAATTCATCATGTCAAAAAAAATGCGCTTTATCGTTATGCCTTGGATAATAACTGGCAAGATTAAGATGAAAATAAAACCGATCTGTCATCATTAAACTATTGAGCCTCAATTTATATTTAAATTTCTTGCCATAATTTAGCGTTGACAGTACAAAAGCGACTGGATATCATGCGCCTCGTTCAATCTATTCCTCTGTAGTTCAGTTGGTAGAACGGCGGACTGTTAATCCGTATGTCACTGGTTCGAATCCAGTCAGAGGAGCCAAATTTTTTACTCCCCCTTTTTCAGGCTTTCTTTAGTTATTTTTTCAAATACCAAATCCCAAACACCATGACCTAGTTTTTTACCTCTGGTTTCAAATTTGGTTAAAGGTCTTGATTCAGGTCGTTCTACATAGTCCTCACTAACAGAAAGGTTTTTGTAACCGTCGATCGTTGAAATAACTTTGAGCATATGTTCGGCATAAGGCTGCCAATCGGTCGCCATGTGACACCATCCTCCCACTTTTAATTTGCGTTTCACCAACTCTAGAAAAGGGCGTTGTACAATACGCCTTTTATGATGTCGTGCTTTATGCCATGGATCAGGGAAGAATAATTGCACTTTTTCTAGAGAATGATCTGCAATCATATGTTTGAGTACCTCAACGGCGTCATGACAAATAATTCGCACATTCGTCACATGGGCGGCATGAGCTGATCTCAAACAGGCGCCTATGCCAGGTATATGAACTTCCACCCCTAAAAAATCCTGTTCTGGGTTCAGTGTCGCTGTAGTGACCAGAGAATCCCCCATACCAAAACCGATTTCTAATACAAGTGGCGCTTTGCGCCTAAATAATTGAGTCGTGTCAATCAAGCTGTTTTGGTAGTCCACACCCATTTGGGGCCAGTATTGATCTAAAGCCCATTTTTGCGCTTTTGTTAAACGCCCCTGACGACGTACAAAACTACGGATGGGTCGTAACGCCTCTGTTTCTTTTAAAATTGATAACATATTGTGTTTTATCTTTGAGAAATAAAAAAAGCGCCAGTTTACAGTTTCAAGACTCTATGCTGCAATATCAGAAAAAAACGGTATGATTTGAACTCATTGAGTTTATTGGTTGGATACCAATTGGGATGCAGGCAAAAAAATTTTCAGAAATGTTAGTTAACTGGTATCACCAACATGGCCGGAAAACTTTGCCATGGCAATTAAATAAAACCCCTTATCGTGTATGGCTTTCGGAAGTCATGTTGCAACAAACACAGGTTGTAACCGTGATCCCTTATTTTCAGCGTTTTGTGACGCGCTTCCCAAATATCAAAGCCCTCGCTCAAGCCTCTTTAGATGAAGTATTACATCTATGGACAGGTCTGGGGTATTATGCTCGTGCGCGAAATTTGCATAAGGCCGCCCAAACGATCTTTGCTCAACATCAAGGGCAATTTCCTTTGGCTTTTTCAGATATCATTGCATTACCAGGTATTGGCCGATCGACCGCCGGTGCTATTTTGTCGTTGGCGATGGGGCAATCTTTTCCTATTCTGGATGGAAATGTGAAAAGAGTATTGGCCCGCTGTTATGCAATAGAGGGTTGGCCAAACAAAAAAGAAGTGGAGCAAACATTATGGAACCTCAGTGAAGAAAGGATGTTGCTTTCTGATGCTGCGGCATTTAATCAAGCGATGATGGATCTTGGCGCGATGATATGTACTCGCTCTACGCCTAAATGCACGATTTGCCCGCTACAGATCGGTTGCTTGGCCTTTGCGAATCACAGCTGGGCTGATTATCCTGCTAAAAAACCTAAAAAAATACGCCCTGAAAAAACCGCGTATTTTCTTTTGATACAAAATGGAGAACAGATTTGGCTTGAACAACGCCCACCTATCGGCTTATGGGGTGGTTTATTTTGTTTTCCAGAGTTTAACAAAGCTTCAGAGCTCGCTCTTTGGTTGAACATTCGTGGGCTGAAAGAAGAAGATTTATCTCCTCTGGCGCGCTTTCGTCACACTTTCACACATTTTCATTTAGATATTCTGCCTTTTTTACTCAAAACAAAAGGCTTAAACAACAGATGTATGGAGAAGGAAAGAGGTCTTTGGTATCACTTATCTGAGCCTCCATCAATAGGATTGGCGGCTCCGGTGAAACGTTTGCTACTACAGCTGAATATGAACAATAAAAAATGCTCGCATAAAAATAAAAAAAGGGAAAACAGATATGAGTAGAACTATTTTTTGTACTTTTTTAAAAAAAGAGGCAATTGGACAGGATTTTCAAATTTATCCAGGGGATATAGGGCGACGTATTTATGATGACATATCTCAAGAAGCCTGGTCACTTTGGTTAAACAAACAGACTATGCTGATCAATGAAAAAAAGCTGAGCATGATTCATCACGAAGATAGGGCATTACTAGAGCGTGAAATGATTCAGTTTTTGTTTGAAGGTAAGGATGTACATGTCTCGGGATACATTCCACCTAAAGACTAGACCTCTTTTTTTGTTTAAATCTGGTTCATAAAATGAAGAAAATAGCGATTTTATTTCTGATGATCCTCCTATTGATTTCTTGTTCAAAGAAAAAAAATCAAGAAAATCATTTAGATTACATCAAAGACACAAATAGCTTTGATATTTTAATGGGGCAATTTGCACACAATATTGAAAACATTTGGGGATTTAATGAAATATTAATGGCAGGTCCTCAAGATTACGTCAAATATACAGATCAATATCAAACTCGCAGTCATATTAATTTTAAAGCAGGCAGTATTACAGTTGAGACCATAGCCACCATAGATCCTAAAAGCCATTTAGGTAACGCTATGATTGCAACCTTACTGATGGGAGATGATCCCACTTCTGTTGATCTGTATTCAGACCTCAACGACATCACCATCAGTCAACATCCATTTTTATATGGCCAAGTATTGGATAACCATCACCAACCCATTCGTTCCCAATGGGCTGCACGGCATTTTGCCGATTATCTGTTAAAGACAAAAATACAGAAAAGGCGCTCTGGGATACACTTGATCTGGTCAATCACGTTAAAGCTGGTACCCAATCATATCGATCAACGAGCCAGAAAATATTGGCCTTTCATCAAGCATGCATCAGTGAAATATGGGATTGAAACCTCCTTGATTTTGGCGATTATTCAGACTGAATCCAGTTTTAACCCTTACGCTGTCAGCTCTTCTGACGCATTAGGTTTAATGCAGGTGATGAGACACACCGCAGGGAAAGATGTTTTTCAGATGAAAGGCAAAAATGGGCAACCGAGTCGAAGCTATCTGTTCAATCCTAAAAATAACATTGATGTTGGTACCGCTTATTTGTTTATTTTAAAAAACAGCTATTTGAAAGCCATCAGAAACCCCATTTCTCGCCGTTACGCGATTATTACGGGTTATAATGGGGGAGCGGGCAGTGTATTGCGCGTATTTGCCAAAGATAAAAACAAAGCCATTCAGGTCATTAACCGAATGAAACCAGATGATGTGTTTCATATACTCAGCACTCGGCATTCAGCCAGCGAGTCACGTCGTTATTTGCTGAAAGTGAACCGTCTTCAAAAAAAATATCTATATAAGGGATAAAAGATGAAATTTGTTGATGAAGCCAGTATTCAGGTTGAATCAGGGGATGGAGGCAATGGTTGTGTCAGCTTTAGAAGAGAAAAGTATATCCCTTATGGTGGCCCTAATGGAGGTGATGGAGGTGATGGTGGGCATGTTTATCTTATCACGGATGAGAATATTAATACTCTGATTGATTATCGTTTTGTCCGAATATTTCGTGCTGAAAGCGGTCATAACGGGCAAAGTTGTGATTGCACAGGCAAAAGAGGCCAAGACATTACCCTTAAAGTGCCCGTGGGGACGAGGGTACTGGATTGCGCCACTGGTGAAATTCTGGCTGATATGGTCCGTCGAGAACAAAAGGTCATGGTTGCAAAGGGAGGTTTTCACGGATTGGGAAATACCCGCTTTAAGTCTTCTATCAATAGAGCGCCGCGTCAAAGAACATTAGGCAGCCTCGGTGAAAAAAGAGATCTCACTTTAGAATTACTTTTGCTGGCAGATGTCGGTTTGTTAGGTTTGCCAAATGCAGGGAAATCCACTTTCGTTCGATCCATCTCGTCTGCAAAACCTAAGGTCGCAGATTATCCTTTTACCACCTTAATTCCGAGTTTGGGGGTTGTTCGGGTGGATCAAGCAGAAAGCTTTGTGGTTGCTGATATCCCAGGGCTCATCAAAGGTGCCGCACAAGGAGCCGGTTTAGGGATCCATTTTCTAAAACACCTGGAACGCTGCCAAGTATTATTACACTTAGTGGATATCGTGCCTATTGATGGCTCAGATCCTGCTGAGAATGTAAAAATGATCGTCAACGAATTAGAGCAATATAATACCAATCTTGCTGAGAAACCCCGTTGGCTTGTGTTTAACAAAGCCGACGTTTTGTGTTCAAAAGCAACAGAAGAAACGGCCAAAAATATCGTCAAATCCTTAGGATGGAACGAAAAATACTACATCATTTCTGCCACAAAGAGTACGGGTCTTGATCCTTTATGCCGTGATATCATGAATTTCTTAAAATCTCATCCTCGAATATTATCTGACTCAAAAAATGCACCCGATAAATCTGAATTTATCTGGGATAATCAGCATGAGACTCATGAAAAGTGATGGAAAGATTCAGGGTGTCAAAAATGCGGGACTAAACGCTAAAAGAAGAGCCGCAACCACAGGTGGTTTTAGCATTGAGATTTTTTACAATAAAACGTGAATATTCTATGCTTTCAACATAATCTACGATACCCCCTATTAAGTACCCCAAACTCAAGGGATCCACGACAAGAGAAACACCCTGCTTATTAATCGCCAGATCTCCTTCGTTAACTTTATCGTCTAAAGTAAACATATATTTAAAACCATTACAGCCACCCCCCTCAACGTAAACCCGAAGCTTTTTATTGGAATTATGTTCATTGGCAATCAACTCTTTAAATTTACGAGCCGCAGCTTCTGTAAAATCTAAAGGCAATCGGGTTGGATGATTCATTTTGTGTACTCAAATTTGATCAGTTGTTTTACAGTTAATTTATCCATACGGCGGGTTTTACTTTTTGATAGACCAATTTATTTGCTCACCCGCTAAAAAAGGAATGAGAGACTCTTTTCCAATCAAAATTTCTTTCGGCTGAATAAAAGGAACCTTGATTAATTCAATGAAATCTTGATTTTCTGGTAATCCATAAAAATGAGCACCATTAAGAGAACAAAAAGCTTCTAAATGTTCTAATGCGTTCATCTCTTCAAAAATAGAGGCATAAATAGGCACAGCGGAAACCGCATTAAAAACACCAGCGCAACCACAGGCGGACTCTTTATTTTTTTGAGTGTGCGGTGCCGAATCCGTGCCAAGAAAAAAACGAGGGTGTCCGCTAGAAACTGCGTCACGTAATGCTTTTTGGTGCTCACTCCTTTTCAGGATGGGCAAACAAAATAAATGCGGGCGGATCCCGCCTGCCAGCATATCATTACGATGAAATAATAAATGCTGAGGCGTGATGGTCGCTCCCAAAAAGCGCCCTCCTTCCTTAACATAATTCACCGCTTCTTTTGTTGTTACATGCTCAAAAACGATTTTAAGCGCTGGAAAATGTTTTCGAAGGGGCTCTAATACCTGTTCGATAAAAATAGCTTCTCGATCAAAAATGTCTACCTGTTGAGAAGCCACTTCGCCATGTACCAACAATGGCATCCCCAGCTTTTGCATCTGTTCAAATAAGGGATAGAGGGCCGGAATATCAGAAACCCCTTTTGAGGAATTTGTCGTAGCGTGAGCAGGATACAATTTAGCGGCAGTGAATATTCCTTGTTCAAAACCAGATGTCAATTCTTTAACAGGAAAGTCATCTGTCAGATAACAAGTCATCAAAGGGAGAAAAGAGTGCCCAGAAGGCAACGCATTTAGAATGCGGTTTTTATACTCAACCGCTTCTCGCACCGTTTTGATGGGGGATATTAAATTTGGCATGATGATTGCACGACGAAAGACCGCACTGGTATAAGGCAGTACTGCTTGAAGCATGTCACCATCCCTCAAGTGAACATGCCAATCATCTGGGCGACGAATTTTAAGTATTTGCGACACTATAGTTATCTCAGTTTTCAAATGTGAAGCAGGTCTAGTATCGTTGCTACTTGACTTCTTCTGGCCTACCGGCAGGAACACTGGCATGATGGATGGCATTCTGTGTTCCTGCCGGTGTACTGTCTTCAGAAATAAATGAAGAAGGCTGCCACCTCCAATTCGTCGGAAAAGACACCGCTTGATCGATCACAAAGACTTTTGTTACAGGGGCGAAAACCTGTTTTTTTTCAGATTCTGTGGCGGCAATTTGCTCATTTTTCGAATTTTCTACATATTCAACAGATGCTGATTTTTCCTGTTTGTCTTCCTGTCTCTCTTGTTTCTTTTCCTTTAGATGAACATCATCATTGAACAGAATATCGGGGTTTATCATCTGCTCAGAAAAGGCACTCAGACAAATTTTACCAAAAGCGAATTCTGGTGAGTCCACCGCACTTTTTAAAGGCATTGTACATTGAACAGTATCAGGATCATCACGATAACGCCGGCGCTTTTGAGCACTGACACGAAGATGACGAGGTGAACGACGTGAGCGGCGGGGGAATGTACTATTTTCATTGACCGAGGTAGGGGCCATGTGTTTTTCCACTTCTTCTGCCATGGTCTCATTTGCCTTCTCTGTCAAACCAGTGGCTTCTTCTGGTATCGGCGGTGCATTTTGCTGTTCTTCAATCATCACAGGTGTTTCATGGGGCGTTTGATCTCGAATGGTGATATCGACCGCGTTTGTCAGATGAGATGTCTGATTTAAACGTATTTTTTGAGTCAATGCGCGTTGCGAACGACGTGGCGGGATTTTTTTCGGTGTTTCTTTATGTGGCACTTCTTCCTCTTGAGTTAAAAGAGGCTCAATCAGACTTTTCGCTTCTTGCTCTATTATTTGAGGATGAGGTGTATTCGTACGTCTATCCTGTTGACGACGACGTGGGCGTTCAGCAGCTTGGGGTTTATTCGCCTGCACATTCTCGTCTTCTTCTAATTGAATTCTATTATTTTTGTTTTTAGTTTTGTCTCTAGTCGCGGTTTGCGAACGAGAAAGCTTATTGCGCCCCAGATCTTCACGAGGTTCTCTTGGAGATCGTTCCTTACGTGTATCAGTTTTCCGATTTACATAGGCGTTCTCTTGAGGTTGAGCTGCTGTATTTTTAGATTCAAGGCCGTGGGTTTCTTTTTTCTTGATCCATCCCAGCAAACGTTGAATCACAGTTATCAACGTTTGAAAGAAACTTCTTTCTGGCCGTGCATTGTTGAGCCCGTGAGCGCCATTTTTATTGGATATATCAGTACTTTTGATTGGGAATGATAAGCTGGAAAGAGCGGGCTCTTCGCAGTGCTTACGTCCATTTGATGGGTCATCTTGCGTTTGAGGCATTTCTGTTTCATAACGTTGAGGCAGCATATAACTTAAGGTCAGGGATTCCTCACCTTTACGAACTCGTAACACTGTGTAATGAGGAGTTTGCATTTGAGCATTAGGCACAATCACAGCACGGACACCCTCTTGGCGTTTTTCAATTGCATTCACAGCATCTCGTTTTTCGTTCAGCAGATATGAAGCCACTTCTACTGGAACAATCGCATGTACTTCATGCGTATTTTCTTTGAGCGCTTCCTCTTCAATGAGCCTTAAAATTGACAGTGCTAAAGATTCATTATCTCGGACAGTACCTGTACCACTGCAACGTGGGCAGACATGATGACTCGATTCGCCTAAAGAGGGACTCAGCCGCTGTCGAGACATTTCAAGTAAACCAAATCGAGATATACGGCCAATCTGAATACGGGCTCTATCTTGACGCAAGGCTTCACGTAAGCGATTTTCTACCTCACGTTGATGCCGAATAGGGCCCATATCGATAAAGTCGATGACAATCAGCCCACCTAAATCCCTTAAACGAAGTTGGCGCGCTATTTCATCAGCGGCCTCTAAATTTGTGTTCAACGCGGTTTCTTCGATGTCCCCACCGCTGGTCGCCCGGGCCGAATTGATATCAATTGCAATCAGAGCTTCACTGGTATCGATCACGATAGAGCCGCCAGACAGCAAACGTACTTCGCGTTTAAAAGCAGATTCAATTTGTGATTCAATTTGATAATGGCTGAATAACGAGACTTCACCTGTATAAAGTTTGATTTTATTGCTGAAATCAGGCCGTCCAAGCGCTGTGATGTGATCTTTTGCGAGCTCAAGCACTTTGGGATTATCAATCAAAATTTCACTGATATCAGGGCGTAAATAATCACGGAAAGCACGAACGACCACGTTACTTTCCTGATGAATTAAAAAAGGTGCCTTGCGATTTTCTGCTATTTTTTTTATTGCATCCCAATGTTTAAGTCGTAATGACAAATCCCATTGCAATGCTTCAGAGGATTTACCTAAACCCGCAGTACGGACAATTAAACCCATACCTTCTGGTAGCTCTAAAGAGGCCATCGCCTTTTTTAACTCCGCTCGATCATCGCCTTCAATACGTCGGGAAATCCCTCCGGCTCCAGGATTATTCGGCATCAAGACCAGATAACTTCCCGCCAAGCTAATAAAAGTCGTTAATGCCGCCCCTTTTGTGCCGCGCTCTTCTTTATCTATTTGAACAATCAGTTCTTGGGATTCAGATAACACATCCTTGATATTAGGGCGAGCGCCATGATTGGAATAATTCGGTGAAAAATATTCAGGTGAAATTTCTTTTAATGGAAGGAAACCTTGTCTTGCAGAACCATAATCAACAAAAGCGGCTTCTAAGCTAGGCTCAATTCGAGTAATTTTGCCTTTGTAAATATTGGCCTTTTTTTGTTCATAACCCAGGCTTTCAATATCTAAATCATACAATTTTTGTCCATCTACGAGTGCAACTCTCAATTCTTCATGCTGAGTGGCATTAATTAACATTCTTTTCATTTGACATTTACTCATTATTTTTTGATTAGTAGTGTAGGTCTGTTTTTTATAGCAACAAACGTCTTATGCCATTGCAGCGTTTGTTACTCCATTTATGGTAGATATTACAAAACAGTTTCCAGGATACTGTTTTTCAAATCGTTATCTAAAAACACCTTATCTGTTTATTTTGATCTCTTCAAAGATTTTGACAACGCTCAAGATGGGTCATTTCAACATTAAGACGTATTGTATCCTTTCTCCTCTTTTTTGAATACGTGCGACGTGAAAGTTGCACCACAGAAGTCCCTTGAAAAAGGGTAAGGTTGATCCGAAACCTTATTGCCACTTACTCGGTGCAAGAGGAGTAATTCTCTTGTGCTAAGCGAGAATGAAAGCCTAACTAAAGTATTAAGCTGAATAAGAAATAGGGGCAAGGCAAAACTGAAATGGGTTGAATAAAGTGAATCTCCGTTATTAAAATGTCGTAAGCAAGTAAAACACGAAATCAGATGTGACGTGTTATGGGGAAGTTTAACGACAGTTAGAAACGGGTAAAGAAGAGTGTTCGTTCTTTACGACGGATCCCGTTCCCCGGCATAGAGGAGGCAGCCCACTCAATGTATCTTCATGGTGTGAAACACGGTAACCCCATTAATCTTTTAGTGTTGATGTAAATACTAAGAGACAGTGGGCATAAGACGTTCCAAAAAGCGAAGGCAATCAGCCGAAAGGCAACTGGAAATCATAACAGGATTGATAGAGGTAATTACTTTACTCTGAAAAGAGGCTGACGTGGAACGGGTGACTTACCCATATAATCCTTTACCAAGGTTATGAATTGATTTAGAAGAGTTAGATGCCTATGGCAAACGTAATAAATCAAAACTATGAACAACAACTGGAATGGCATGCTATTAACTGGCGTGTTGTGACAGCCATGATTAATAATCTAAGGCAAAGAATATATAGGGCTTCAGCAACAGGTGACTTAAAGAAAGTCAGAAATCTGCAAAAACTCATGATGAAATCAAGAGCTAACCATCTTCTGGCTATCAGGAAAGTCACTCAGGTCAATCGGGGAAAACACACGGCTGGAGTAGATAATCAGGTAATTAATGACCATAAAGGACGAGAACATCTTTATAAGTTATTAAGCCAAACAACTTCAGAAAAGGTTTATCCAGTAAAACGAGTTTACATAGCAAAAAAGAATGGAAAAAAACGCCCTCTTGGGATCCCAACCATTCTCGACCGCTGTAGACAAGCGATAGTTAAATCGGCGCTGGAACCTTATTGGGAAGCAAAATTTGAACCAGTCAGCTACGGATTTAGACCGGGGCGAAGTGCCCATGACGCAATACAAAAAATTTTCTGTATTGCCAGAGCACGAGGGACACGGCACTGGGTACTAGATGCAGATATTAAAGGCGCATTTGACAACATTGACCATAATTTTCTCATAAAAAAAATCGGGGGATTCCCCGAAAGAAACATGATTAAACAATGGTTACAAGCCGGTGTGCTGGAACATGGCAACTATATACCCAATGTTGCAGGTACTCCGCAAGGCGGGATTATCAGTCCACTACTGGCCAATATTGCACTCCACGGAATGGAGACCTTACTGGGTATTCAATACTGGAAAAACGGCACGCCAAAACAAGGGCAACCTTATGCAGTAGTTCGTTATGCGGATGATTTTGTCGTATTCGGTAAATCCCGTGAAGAGTGCGAAACTGCCAAAATAAAGTTGCAAATTTGGTTAGCTCAGAGAGGGTTAGCTCTTTCTGAAGAAAAAACCAGTATCAAACACTTGAAGGAAGGATTCGACTTCCTGGGATTTAATATACGACATTATGACAATCGCCACAGAAAACGGGGATATATATTGTTAACGAAGCCCTCAAAGGAGTCGATGAAAAGGTACAAACAGCAAATGAGAATGACCTGGAAAGGTATTATCGGTATGCCGACACAAGAAGGAATAAGACAACTGAATGCCAAGATAATAGGATGGTGTAATTACTATCGTATTGGTGCTTCAAAAAGAACATTCAGTGCATTAGACCAATGGATGTGGATCCGCCAACGTAGATATTTGTATCGACGTCATCCCAATAAACACTGGTGGTGGCGAAGAAAACACTACTTAGGCAAGATACCAGGTAGAGAAGACTATTCAGTATTTATGGATAAATCAACCGGTGGATTTCTTTGGAAGCATGCATGGACAAAAATACAGCGTCATTGGCTAGTTCCAAAAAATGCTTCCCCCGACAATCCGGAATTGCGTGACTATTGGCGTAATAGGCAGGCACGTAAACAGCCTTTTATTTACGGTGTCAAAGTTAACCTCTATAAGCGACAGAAAGGTTATTGTCCTCTCTGTGATCAAGAGTTGGACAATGGTGAACAATTGCATGTTCATCATATTCAGCCTAAAGCTGAAGGGGGTGACAACAAGCTGGCTAATCTAAGATTGTTACATGCTAATTGCCACAGACAATTACATAGCAAAAAAGGAAAAATGTTGAAGTGAGTAAGTTGCGTGAGCCGTATGCGGGGTAACTCGCACGTACGGTTCTTGAGGGAGTGGGCACTTGCGGCCTGCTTACCTAATTAAGCATTTTATCGGGCAGTCAAATCCCTTTAGTCGAAGGGATGAGCATTGTGGCTAAAGTGTCTTCAAATAAATATGTAGAGCAGCAGGTATTAGCAGCAGCGGAGCAGATACGACAAGGGCGTTCTTTGCTGTTTTCTCTTTCAAAAAGCCGTTTATTTTCACCCATGATGCTACATATGATTGCATCTGGTGAACGCAGTGGCGAGCTCAATATCATGCTGGAAAGAGCTTCGGATAATTAGGATCGCGAATTTTCATTTTTGATGACATTAGTCATCAGTATTTTTGAGCCTGTTCTGATCATCATCATGTCTGGCATCGTGCTCTTTATCGTTATTGCAATTTTGCAACCTATATTGGCGCTCAATAATATGGTTAATCTATGAATCATTTTAAAAAAACAATGTCATTAAATCACACAACAGCTCGTGGATTTACCCTGTTAGAAATCATGGTGGTCATTGTCATTCTTGGTGTTTTAGCCAGTCTGGTGATTCCTAATTTAATGGGCAATAAAGAAAAAGCGGATCAACAAAAGGTGATCAGCGATATTGTGGCGTTAGAAACCAGCCTGGATATGTATAAGCTCGATAACGATCTGTATCCCACCACCGAGCAGGGATTGCAATCCCTAATCAGTAAGCCGATGCGCTCTCCAGAACCGCTTCACTACCGAAAACAGGGTTACATTAAACGTTTACCCAAGGATCCCTGGGGTCATCCGTATCAATACATCCACCCTGGGGAAAAAGGCGTTATGGATATTTATTCACTCGGCATGGACGGAGAAGAAGGCGGTGAAGGCAATGCGGCGGACATCGGGAACTGGAATTTACACGAGTATCAAAAATAAATGGGCTCAAACGGTTTTACATTGATAGAAAGTATGCTGGTGATTTTTTTGATTGGGCTGATGGGCGCCATGATTTTGATGACAGCCCCCAGAAAAGAAAAAACAGGCTTAAAAGAGGAAGCAAAACGCTTTTATAGACTGTTACAGCTTACACAGGAAGAGGCTTTCATCAAAGGGCAAATGCATGGCATTCGATTTTATCGTGATGGATATGAAATCATGCGTCGAAAAAAGGGTCAGTGGCAAAGAATAAAAAAAATCACACTGCCTCCAGATATCTTTTTAAGACTCACATTCAATCACACATTCGAAGAACCAGCAGAAGATGCCCCTGAGATTTTTTCGTATGAATCAGATTGGCACGATGAAACGATATCTGAAAAAACCTTACCCCAAATCTGGCTATTAGGGCAGAGCGTGATCCCTGCGTTTGAGCTTGAATTTCATCATGCTCAGAAAGGGCCGATTTGGGCGGCAGAACTGAAAGAAAACAGGGAAATGAACTTAAATCACATAGGCGTGATTCAATGAAATGCCATAACGAAAAAAAAAAGGATTCAGCTTATTAGAAATAATGATTGCTCTCTCCATCCTTTCTTTAACTGCGGTCATGATACTGGAATTCAAAGAAAATCAGATCCGAAATCTGTCCATATTAGAAGAAAAAATGCAAGCAGGTTGGGTTGCCGACAATCAACTCGCTTTGTTGAAACTGGCTCATTCTGAGCAAAAGCCTGGGCCACACAATGGAAAAGTGATGATGGGAAAGCGTATTTGGTATTGGCGTGTGCAGCTTTTGCCTGAAGAGAGATTACTACAGGCAATTGATCTGGATGTGAGTTTGCACCCTGATTTTTCAGTTTTATCCGCCTCAATTCGTACTTATTTGAGTGTTTCAGATAAACCCAATAGGGGGAATCTCTATTGAGAAGAAAACCAATATCCAATGGCTTTACATTATTGGAATTATTGACAGCGATTTCTATTTTTTCTCTGATGAGTTTGCTGGCTTATGCGCTGATGGATGGTGTAACCCGCTTTCAAAAAGCAGGCATGGAGATCACTCAAAATATAGAGGCATATCAAAAAACCATGCAATGGTTGCATAGGGATATCACACATATGGTCTTTCATATTTCTGAATCCAATTTTCATGCAGGTGTTGGTGTTTTAGACTCAGATAGTGGAGGCATGATTATGGTATCTGGAGGTTTGCCAAATCCCAGCATGGCACTGAAAAGAAGCCACCTCTTCAAAGTCGGTTATCGAGTCAAAAAAAACAGTCTAGAGCGCTTAACCTGGTCTTTAGACGCGCTGAACAGGCAAAGTGCCGAAACTCAGAAGCCACAGATTGATGTTTTATTAACGGATGTCGAACAATTACATCTGCGCTTTTATCAGGATCGCCAGTGGATCCATGAATGGAATTCGAAAAATGTTTCAGCCGTGCATTTACAGATAAAACACAAACAAAAAGGCACTGTTGAGCGCATTTTTTTACTGACTGGGTATGGACTCTTAAAATCGTAGCAAGTGCTGTGGGTTTCATCCGCCCCAAATGCGAACATTGGGTATGGTCGCTTGTCGTCGATTTTAGACAGAGCCTCATCAAAAAATGAAAAAATCTCTTCAACAGCCTGGCATGGCGCTACTGATGGTATTGATCTTATTGTCCGTGTTTAGTGTATTGGCCCTCGAGATGACTGAACGTTTACAACAGAATATGAGGCGAGTTGAAACTCAAAAATTATCACAACAAGCTTATTGGTACGCCATCGCGGCTGAGTCGCTTGCGATCAGTCAATTGACGCGTAGTTTAGCGCATAAAAAGGAAGTCACTTTGGCACAGGGCTGGGCAAAATCATCCGGAGTTTATCCTCTTAAAGAGGCTTCCATCCGCTTGGAACTCAGTGACTTTCAGACCTGTTTTAATATGAATGCGCTCATAGATCCCTTTTCTCAAAGCAAAAAAAAGAAATCGCCCAGGATACAATTGATAGCTCTGCTTAACATGCTCCATATTCCGCCTTATGAAGCATCGAATATGGCGAATCACATAGTGGAATTCATGAACAGGCCTAAACCTGAAATTGAGCCTGGTGATCCCAAAGTGAACAACAGTTTTATGCTTTCAAAGCCTGCTGTCTCAACGTCAGGGCGTTTTTTAATGGATGAAAGTGAATTACGCGTTGTCAAAAGCATCACAGCCCAAAAATATCGTCTTTTAAAAACATACATCTGCGTATTACCGACCTCATCTCAACAGCTCAACCTTAACACCCTTAAACCCGATAAGGCGCAGGTCTTAGCGGCTTTGTTGACGCCCCATCTTTCATTGCGCCAAGCCAAACAGATTCTTCTGGCTCGCCCTGAAAAGGGTTGGCGTGACTTGAACGAGGTATTTCGTCTCCCGGAATTAGATGGATTAAACGTCAAAATACAACAAAAGCTTCGTGCTTATCTGACGCTGAGCAGCGATTACTTTATGTTACGCGCTCAAATTAACATGAGTCGGGGAGAGGACTTCGTTTTAAACTCTCTTTTAGCACGCGAAGGTTCAGGCCCATTTTATGTACTCAGACACCAATCAGGAGAATTGGAATGACGGATATCCTGGTGATTCGCTTACCGGAAAAAGCAGATCAATCGGTTCACTGGATTCATTATTCCGTCAATGAAGATCTCATTAAAGACTATGGAAAGCTGAATCAAGTCAGTGAACTCACTGAGCTTTCAGCGCTTTCTTTAAGATCTGATATTCAGGTTTTATTACCGGGGCAACAGGTATCGATACAATCGTGCCTTTTACCTAAAAGAGCCGAAAAAAAGATCGATCAAGCCTTACCCGCACTTTTGGAAGACAGCGTAGCAGACAATATTGAACGATTGCATTTTGTGGCATTAGAGGTGGTCAAAGAACGTGTGACTGTTGCTGTGATAGCGCATTCTTACATACAAACCTGCCTGGATTGGTTAGCGCATGCAGGTCTGCAAGCAACGCGAATGATACCTGATTGGCTTGCTCTGCCTTACCAAGAAGGAGAAATCACGGCGGTCAAATTAGGAAACGACTGGTTATTCAGAGAAGGAACCTATCAAGGTTTTACACTTGAACAGGAATGCTTACCCATCTTGTATCTCGTAAAAGCAGGGCAAGATCAGACCCGTGATAGCACACTCAACCAAAATATCCGTAGTTTTAGTTCTCCTCCTGAAGATTCTTCTTTTTTTTGGCAAGCAGGGGCTGTAATCCCTGCTCTTACAGTATTGGCAAGAGGATGTCTTTCTCCCAACATCACATTACTCTCAGGGCCTTACAGACAAAACAGGACAATCCGTATGCCTTTATTAAAAGGGGCCGCCGCGGTCTGCATGGCGATCCTTTGTTTTGTCATTTTATCTGTCATAGAGAAGGGATTGATATTCCATCGCTTAACACAGGAAATCAAAAAAACGCAAATCAAAGCAGAACAGGCTTATCAAGCCTTATTCCTCAAGCCACAAAAAGTGGTCAATCTGAAAGCACAATTTAACGCTTTAACAAATCAGATGAAATCACAGCCCAAAGTGCCTCATCTGATGGATTTTTTGGCTCAAATTGCGATCGGAATCGCAAATATGCGTATTCAACCAAGAGATATGCATTGGTTTGCGTTAAGATACGCCCGGGAGCATCACTCATTATATTTGCAGATCGGAGTCAATCATTTTTCTGAATTTGAACAGTTACGCAATGGTCTTTCAGAAAAATTTACAGTGGAACAAGGCGTTTTGGTACAAGAAAAAAAACGAGTTAATAGCACCTTCACCTTAAAAAACAAAACCGTGGAAGCGAATCATTTAAAAGTAACAAAATGAAGATCATAAGATGAAACAAAGATGGCATCATTTATCATTAAGAGAACGTTATTTTTTGATAGGAGGAGTATTTTGTCTTCTCACATTTTTGTCTTACTCGCTTGTTTGGCAACCCTTACAAAAAAAAATCTTACTGGCACAAAAAAAGCTTGAGCAACATCGTCAGTTATTACATCAAATTCATTTGGCTAAACCGGCACTGAAAGAATGGCTAAACCGAAGACATCAAAATGCCATTTTACCTGATGAAAGTCTGTCGAACATAGTGCATCAGAGTGCGGCTCAGGCGGGTATGGAAATCATTAAAATGCAAGAGGAAGAAAAAGCATTACGGGTTTGGATCGCTGAGGTGTCTTTTAAAAAATTAGTTTCTTGGTTATTCGATCTGCAATATCGGCACGGTATACAAACCGCTTATCTTGACCTGGTTGAGACTGGCATTCCAGGGATAGTAGAGGTGCAGCGTTTAGAATTCATCAGAGATATCAAATAAGGTTTCAGTGCCCCTAAAATTTACCGCCCTATTTTATGGATTTTCAACAGGTTGAATGGGTTTTTAAGCTAATGGAGTGCTGATGTTTTATCAATTGATATTTTTTTTATTGATTTTTATTTTAAATGGATGTGTTAAACCTGTCGCCATCGATCCTGCGAGCACACTTGCCAAAAAACAGGTCGATAAAATCAGACCATATCTTCCTGTCAAAAGTGAGCACTATGTGCTGATGATGGCCCACCATCAGGCTAACAAAATCAACATGATATTTATGCAGGAACAGGGCGCTGAATTTACAAAGTCACCGGATCAATTTTTAGAAGAATATAAAAAACAGTTATGTGCTTCAAACGAGATTTTAAATGTACTCCAGCAAAATGTTCAGTATGACATGAGTATCAGTGGAAGTTGGAATAAGCCGCTTGCAAGGATGAGTTTATCTTATAAAGACTGCCTCTATAAGACAGAAAAGCCATGATGATTCAGTTAAAAATGTTGGAAAATATGCCTTTTATCTTTGTGGTCATTTTTATTTTTGGTCTTGTGATCGGCAGTTTTTTAAATGTCGTTATTTACCGATACCCTAAAATGCTCGAACACGCCTGGCGCCTTGAAGCCGAAAATGAGTTGGGGATCCCCTCTAAAAAAACAGAACGTTTTGATTTCATTTTACCTCCTTCGCACTGTATTGAATGTCAAACCCCTTTGCGTTTTTACGATAAGATCCCTTTGCTCTCCTGGTTATATTTAAAAGGCCAATGTCGATTTTGTCGAAAAAAGATTGGTCTTCGTTATCCGGCAGTAGAGTTATTTACTGGGATTGCATTTACCCTTCCAGTGATATTTTGGGGGCTTTCTTTTTGGAGTATGGCGATAATGGGATGCAGCGTCTTATTGATTATTCTCAGTTTGATTGACGTCGATCATCTTTGGCTTCCGAATTCTTTAAATTACGCTTTACTTTGGCTTGGCCTCTTGGTGGCTTTACTGGGTTACAGCCCCCTGAATTTATCCCAGGCTGTCAGCGGTGTCATGATAGGGTATTTCGCATTATGGAGCCTATATTGGGGGTTTAAATTTCTTTCTGGCCGAGAAGGGCTAGGATCGGGGGATTTTTTACTATTTGGTGCTTTAGGTGCGTGGGTTGGAGTGCAAAATCTGATTTATGTCGCTTTAATCTCGTCATTCTCGGGCATACTATTTACTTTATTGTCTGGGCGCACAAAAGATAAGATCCCATTTGGGATTTGGCTGGCTCTGGGTGGTTGGTCGGTATTACTGTTTCCAGGTTTTATGGGGCTGCTTTCAAAATCGACTTAGGATCTCAACAGAGATTTTTTTATTTTTAACAACCTATTTGATGTTTATCACATGATTTTTAAAAAATTAAATTATCAACCCGATGCTCTTTTACAGTATTTTTCTTCTTTTTCAGGGCAGCCTTGGGCTGTTTTACTCCATTCTGGATTTGCTCAACACGCTCATAATCGCTTTGATATCATGGCCGCAGATCCGCTGGTGACTTTAACGACTTCAGAAAAAAATACAGAAATTGTTCGTCACCTTCATATGGCATCTGATGTGATTGAAAAAAGCGAGCTCGATCCTTTTATGCTTTTAAAGCAAGAGTTAAATAAGTTGAATTTGACAGCAGAACCACAGTCTGATTTGCCTTTTCTTGGAGGTGCACTGGGGCTTTTTGGATATGATCTTGGGCGCAGAATTGAACGATTACCAGAAAAAAATCAGAAGGATATCGATTTGCCTGATATGGCGATAGGTATATATGACTGGGCGTTGATTGCTGATCATCACAAAAAAAAGTTGACTTTAGTTTGCCATAACCATATTGAGCTACGCTTACAATGGTTGGAAGAACAAAAAAATAAAGCCTCTCACTTTACTCAACCTTTTAAACTCAATTCAGGCTGGCAAAGCAGTATGTCTCGCGAAGCATATGGTCAAAAATTTCGCCAGATAAAAAAATATTTACATCAGGGTGATTGTTACCAAATTAATCTTGCTCAGCGTTTCAGTGCAGATTATCAAGGTGATGAATGGCAAGCGTTTTTGCATTTAAGCCAAAACAATCGAGCTCCTTTTTCTGCTTTTATGCGTTTACCTAACAATACGGTCCTCAGCTTATCGCCAGAACGTTTCTTATATTTAAAAAATAATCACATTCAAACAAGGCCTGTCAAAGGTACTTTGCCTCGCTTGCCAGACAAAGCGCAGGACGAGCAACAAGCTTCTCGATTAGCCTCATCTAAAAAAGATCGGGCTGAGAATTTAATGATTGTTGATTTGCTGCGTAATGATATCGGGCGAGTGGCGCAACCAGGTACGGTAAAAGTGCCTGAGCTCTTTGTGGTTGAGACCTTTCCAGCGGTACATCATTTGGTGAGCACCATAGCAGACAGGCTGCGTCAGGAATATACCTGTACTGATTTATTGCGGGCGTGTTTTCCTGGAGGTTCAGTGACTGGGGTTCCTAAAGTGCGGGCCATGGAAATTATCGAAGAACTTGAGCCTCATCGTCGTAATCTGTATTGCGGTAATATGGGGTATATCAGTCTCTGTGGCACCATGGACACCAATATCACCATCCGTACTTTATTAACAGAACGAGGAAAAATTCATTGTTGGGCCGGAGGAGCCATTGTTGCTGATAGTGAAGAGCAGGCAGAATATCAAGAAACATTAGATAAAATTGCACGAATACTGCCACAGTTGAAAACTGGGTTGAATAAATAAAAAAGAGGATACTCAAATATCCTCTTACAGTAAGAGGTTTGAATTTCATCTAAACATTAAATAAAAAATTCATGATATCCCCGTCTTGCACGATATAATTTTTGCCTTCTGAACGTATTTTGCCGAATTCTTTTGCCCCCTGTTCGCCCTGAAAAGCGATAAAATCACTAAAAGAAATGGTTTGAGCCCGGATAAATCCCTTTTCGAAATCGGTATGGATTTTACCCGCGGCCTGGGGTGCGGTTGCCCCGATAGGAATTGTCCAGGCGCGCACTTCTTTAACACCGGCAGTAAAATAAGTCTGTAAATTCAACAATTGATATCCTGCTCGAATCACTCGATTTAAACCGGGCTCTGTAAGCCCCATGTAAGCCATAAATGCTACGCGTTCTTTTTCTTCCAGTTCAATCAGATCGGCTTCTATTGCAGCACAGACAGACACCACAACGGCTTTTTCTTTTTCTGCAATCTGATAAACCTTATCTAAATGAGGATTATTTTCAAACCCGTTTTCATCGACGTTAGCAATATACATAGTTGGTTTTAAGGTTAAAAAATTAAGATAAGCCACCGTATTTTTTTCTTCTTTTGTTAAATCGAGAGTGCGTAGCATCTTTCCTGGTTTCAAAAAACTTAAACATTTTTCTAACGTTGTCGATTCTATCTTAGCGGATTGATCTCCCCCTTTTGCTTTCTTTTGAATCCGATCAAGTGCACGTTCACAGGTTTCCAAATCAGACAAAGCCAATTCTGTATTGATAATATCGATGTCTTCGCCAGGATTGACTCTGCCTGCAACATGAATAATATTATCGTCATCAAAGCATCGAACTACCTGTGCAATAGCCTCAGTTTCACGAATGTGGCTTAAAAACTGGTTTCCTAAACCATCGCCCTTGGAGGCGCCTTTCACTAGCCCCGCGATATCCACAAACTCCATATGGGTATGCACAACACTTTTAGGCTGAATAATCGCTTCGAGCTGCTCAAGTCGAAGATCTGGGACGGGCACAATCCCCTTATTGGGTTCTATGGTACAAAAAGGAAAGTTGGCAGCTTCAATACCCGCCTGTGTTAATGCATTAAAAAGAGTGGATTTTCCTACATTAGGCAAACCCACAATCGCACATTTAAATCCCATGCTTTAAATACCTTTTAGATGAATAAAGAAAAATAATTTTTTATTTAAAAATACATTGATTATATATGTTTACATCATCCTTGGTAAGAGAACAGGTTGGAGTGACAGGGTACAATAATACGAATCATAGGCTCTATGTTGAGATATGATTGTTAAATTTAAAAGAATGAAAGTGGATCTCACTTCGTGAGATTAAATAAATGGGTATTGCTTGTGTTCAACACTTTCGTTAGTATGCACCGCCCGTTAAATCAGATCTTTGGCCTCGGTTACATAGATCCGATAAAAAATGTTTTTAGGCGATCTAAAAAACAAGTACAAGGATAAAACATAAAAAATATGTATCATGCACTCTTGATATTTTTTCTTTTAATTTCAATACTTTTAGTCGGCTGCATTATGTTACAACAGGGTAAAGGGGCCGATGTTGGCGCATCTTTTGGTGCAGGCGTCTCAACCAGTTTATTTGGTTCCAACGGTTCCGGAAATTTTATGACCCGTATGACCTCAGTATTGGCCACTTTATTTTTTATAATCAGCCTTATTTTAGGCAATATTGCGACCAATAAAAAAAGTGAGTGGGAAAATTTGAATCAGCCCGAGAAATCAGGGCAGGCGAAAAAAACAGAAAATCCTGTTAATAAGCCTCAGACAGATATCCCACAATAATTTATTAGAAAAAATACGACAATGAATGGATGCCTTTTTCGAATTTTTCAATTTGAAGTTGTTATAAAGACCCTGCCGTGGTGGTGGAATTGGTAGACACGCTACCTTGAGGTGGTAGTGCTCAATTGAGCTTACGGGTTCAAGTCCCGTCCTCGGTACCATCTAAAATAAGCATTTCAAATGACTTGCTTTTTAGTTGTTAGCCACGTAGTATCTTCACGCTCTTGAACGCGGGATGGAGCAGTCTGGTAGCTCGTCGGGCTCATAACCCGAAGGTCGTTGGTTCAAATCCAGCTCCCGCAACCAATTTATTTTTTTAGCCTGTTAAGGGGCAAAAAAATCCAGTTATAAAGCCCCGAGTTTCGGGGTTTTTTGTTATTTAAAAGCAAGTTTATCGAGATTTTTAGCTGTTTCTCGGTGTTTCATAAACACCTCGGGCTTTCAGGGCAGCGATATCAGGCACAGGTTTTGACCTAACCGGCTGGTTTTCTATTGAGCAGCCCCCGTTTTGCCTGTGTAGAAATCGTGCAGCCAAGCCCTTCTTTGGAACAGAAACCTACTGAGGAGCGTTGGCTTGTCTATATTAGTAAAAAAATTAAAAAAAATTATTACAGCCCCGGTTGAAGGATTAGGCTATGAATTAGTTGGGATTGAGTTTATTCAAAGTCGCCAGTCGGTATTGCGTATTTATATAGATCATGAAGAAGGGGTCACTGTTGATTCCTGTGCTGATGTGAGCAAAGAAGTCAGTTTGGTATTGGATGTTGAAGACCCCATAACTGTTCCATATAACCTGGAAATTTCTTCTCCAGGTCTTGATCGTCCGCTTTTTACTGCCAGGCATTACGCTCAATTTATCGGTGAAAAAGTGAATCTGATGTTACGAATGGCCATTCAAAATCAGCGTAAATGGCAAGGCATTATTAAATCCGTTGATGGTGAATCAATCATTGTTGCTGTTAATCAAAAAGATGAAGTGTTCGCACTAAGCAACATTCAGAAAGCAAATTTGGTACCCCACTTCTAAGGGCTTGGATGAGGCAACTAGTTATGAATAAAGAAATTTTAGCTGTTGTAGAAGCCGTCTCAAACGAAAAATCTCTTCCTCGCGAAAAAATTTTTGAGGCATTAGAAAGCGCACTGGCGACAGCAACAAAAAAAAAATATGATCAAGACGTTGAAGTTCGTATCAAAATTAATCGTAAAACCGGTGATTTTGATACTTTTCGTCGTTGGCTCGCCGTTGATATTGTGACATCACCCACACGAGAAATCACTTTAGAAGCGGCTCAGTTTCAAGATTCTCAAATTCAGCTCGGTGATTATGTTGAAGATCAAATTGAATCTGTCATTTTTGATCGAATTACAACACAAACAGCCAAACAGGTCATAGTACAAAAAGTCAGGGAGGCTGAGAGAGCGATGCTCGTTGAGCAGTTTCGTCAACATCAGGGGAAAATTGTCACCGGCGTAGTAAAAAAAGCGACTCGTGAAAATATTTATCTTGATCTGGGCAATAATACCGAAGGCATTATTGGTCGTGAAGACATGTTGCCAAGAGAAAATATTCGTACAGGTGATCGTATTCGTGGTGTTTTGTATGATGTTCGTCCTGAGGCAAGAGGGGCTCAATTGTTTATCAGTCGTTCACGCCCAGAAATGCTGATAGAGTTATTTCGTATTGAAGTCCCTGAAATTGGCGAAGAATTGATTGAAATCAAAGCCGCTGCGAGAGATCCTGCTTCTAGAGCGAAAATTGCAGTAAAAAGTAATGATAAACGTATTGACCCTGTGGGCGCTTGTGTAGGAATGAGAGGGGCTCGTGTGCAAGCTGTTTCCACTGAATTGGGCGGTGAACGTATCGATATTATTTTATGGGATGATAATCCTGTTCAGTTTGTCATTAACGCAATGGCACCTGCAGAGGTGGTTAGTGTCACCATAGATGAAGATAAGCATACAATGGATATTGCTGTTGAAGCTACTCACTTGGCTCAAGCGATTGGACGTAATGGGCAAAATGTGCGTTTGGCTTCACGACTCAGTGGTTGGGAATTAAATGTGATGACGGCAGAAGAACTGCAGTCAAAAAATCAAGCTGAAGTCGACTCTATTGTACATACTTTTATTCAACACCTTAATATTGATAAAGAATTTGCTGAAGTTTTAATTGAAGAAGGTTTGTCTTCTTTAGAAGAATTGGTTTGTGTCCCTATTGAGGAGCTATTAGAGATAGAAGGGCTTGACGAAGAAACGGTTAATGCATTGCGTGATCGAGCCAAAAAAACATTAACCACCCTTGCCTTGGCAGAAAATTTTAGTGGTAACTCCCCCTCTGATGATTTATTAAATTTACCCAATATGGATTCTAAAATTGCCTTTAGATTATCTGCATCTGGCATATCCACACTGGAAGATCTGGCTGAGCAGTCTATTGACGATTTGGCTGATATTGAGGGTCTGAGTAATGATAAGGCCGGTGAGCTGATTATGGCTGCCCGTGGAATTTGTTGGTTTAGCGATGATAATACCTAAACATTTATCCAGAATTTTTAAATTTTCACGCAACATCAACGGAAATGACTTGATTTTAATGAGCTTAAAAAATAATACGCAATAAACTTGTAGTTTAGGAAGGAATAGCATGACAGATGTAACCGTAAAATCGCTGGCAGAAGAAATTAAAACTTCCGTTGATCGTTTAGTGCAACAATTTTTTGATGCAGGGATCAAAAAATCTCAAACGGATACTGTAACCCAGCAAGAAAAAGAAAAATTACTGGCGCACCTTAATCGTCAACAGGGCACCGTGGATAATCAGCTTACTTTGCAACGAAAAACCCGTAGTGTTTTAAATATTCAAGTCACTGGCGGAAAAAGTAAAACTGTGCATATTGAGGTACGTAAAAAACGTACTTATGTTAATCCATCTGTCACAAAGCCAGAAGCGCCGCTTCCAGAAGAGGAAAACGCTCAAATACCCAAAATAACAAAAAACACATTTTCTCAAGAATCACTCAATAAAACGTCTCCTCAAAAATCGCTTAAAACTAAAGCCATTGAAAAAGCAAAAATTGAATCCCCCAAAAAAGAACGCCATTCTCTTAAAGAAAAACAGAAAAAAGAAGCTCAATCTGAAAAAGCGCGGCGTGAAGCAGAAGCCTCATCGCTGAAGCGTTTTGCCGAAGAAGAAGTCAGGCGTAAAGTCGAAGAGGAAGCAAAGCGTGTTGCCGAACAAGCTCGAAAAATGGCCATTGAAAATGAAGCCAAGTGGTCAGAGCTGGTGGCAGATCAAATTGATTCGGTGGATTACCATGTAACAACTTCAGAACACGCTCGTGCTGCAGAAGACGAAAATGACGCTAAAGTTGAAGGGGATCGACGTAGTCGTCATCGTGGGACTAAAACAACAAAACAGAAAAAGACCAATAAACTCTCAGAGTCCAAAACGGATCGTGAAGAAGCCAGAGCAGTCGTTCGAAAAAGCAAACGTAAGCCAAGTGCCCTACAACAGAGCTTTAATAAGCCTGTGGTCGCTCTTAATCGTGATGTCGTGATTGGTGAAACCATCAGTGTTGCTGAATTAGCCAATAAAATGGCCGTTAAAGGTTCTCAAGTCATTAAGGCCATGATGAAATTGGGCGCTATGGCAACAATTAATCAAGTCATAGATCAAGAAACCGCACAATTGGTAGCAGAAGAAATGGGTCATAAAGTGATCCTGAGACGGGAAAATGAGCTAGAAGAAGCTTTAATGAGTGATAGAGATACCGGTGTTTTAACAGTACATCGTGCACCTGTTGTGACTATTATGGGTCATGTTGATCACGGGAAAACCTCATTACTCGATTATATTCGCTCAACGAAGGTAGCCACAGGAGAAGCGGGCGGAATTACGCAACATATTGGGGCTTATCACGTTGAAACAGAAAATGGCATGATCACTTTTTTAGATACTCCAGGACATGCTGCTTTTACGTCTATGAGAGCTCGAGGTGCCCAGGCAACGGATATCGTTGTATTAGTGGTCGCGGCCGATGATGGGGTTATGCCTCAAACTATTGAAGCGATTCAGCATGCTAAAGCTGCCAAAGTTCCGGTGGTAGTCGCGGTCAATAAAATAGATAAAGCAGAAGCGGACCCCGATCGTGTTAAAAAAGAGCTGATACAACATGGTATTCAGCCTGAAGAATGGGGTGGAGATTCTCAATTCATTCATGTATCTGCAAAAGTAGGAACAGGTATTGACGATCTTCTCAACGCTATCTTATTACAAGCAGAAGTCCTTGAGCTAAAAGCCGTAAAAAGCGGTATGGCCAATGGAGTGGTTATAGAGTCTTTCTTAGACAAAGGCCGTGGTCCAGTGGCAACAGTATTAGTACAAGAAGGTACTCTAAATAAGGGAGATATTGTTTTATGTGGCTTTCAATACGGCAGAGTGCGTGCAATGCGTAATGAATTAGGCCGTGAAGTGATTTCTGCTGGCCCCTCTATCCCAGTAGAAATTCTTGGGTTGTCCAGTGTTTCTTCTGCAGGAGATGCTGTGACTGTTGTTCGTGATGAGAAAAAAGCGCGTGAAGTTGCTTTGTATCGACAGGGTAAATTTCGTGAAATCAAGCTGGCTCGCCAACAGAAATCAAAACTTGAGAATATGTTTGATAGCCTGAGGGAAGGTGAAATTTCAGAATTAAATATTGTATTAAAGTCTGATGTACAGGGTTCTTGTGAAGCCATCAGAGAGGCATTACAAAAATTGTCGACAGATGAAGTGAAAATTAAAATCATTGGTTCAGGTGTGGGAGGTATTACAGAAACAGATGCGACTTTAGCAGCAGCATCCAACGCGATTATTCTGGGCTTTAATGTTCGCGCTGATGCGGCAACGCGTCGTTTAGTAGAAGCAGAAAACTTAAATTTACGTTACTACTCTGTCATTTATGATTTGCTTGATGAAGTTAAACAAGCCATGAGTGGCATGCTTTCACCCAAATATGAACAAAAAATTATTGGTCTTGCAGAGGTTCGTGACGTATTTAAATCTCCGAAATTTGGGGCCATTGCTGGTTGTATGGTTGTTGAAGGCCTGATTAAACGCAGCAGTCCTATTCGTGTACTCCGTAATAATGTGGTCATCTATGAGGGTGAACTAGAATCTTTACGTCGTTTCAAAGATGACGTGAACGAAGTACGTAATGGAATAGAATGTGGTATTGGAGTGAAAAATTATGATGTGCAAGTGAACGATACGATTGAAGTTTTTGAAATAATTGAAATTAAAAGAACTATTTCTTAAAAAAATACAACATGAGCAATATCTCTCTCAATGAGCTTGTTAAACCTCAATTTATTTGGAGACGAATATCATGAAAGAATTTAGTCGTGCTCAACGTGTTTCTCACGAGATACAAAAAGAAATTGCCCTCATCCTTCAACGTGAAATTAAAGATCCAAGAGTTGGAATGGTCACCGTTTCCAGCGTTAAAATGTCTCGTGACTTAGCCTATGCAAAAATTTTTGTGACGTTTCTCAATGATTTAACAGAAAATATGGCTCCTGATCATCATCATGCAGATGGGATTAAGGCTCTTCAGGAAGCTTCTGGCTATATCCGAGTATTATTGGGGAAAGCAATGTGCCTACGAATCGTGCCACACCTGACTTTTATTTATGATGACTCGTTAATCGAAGGCATACGTATGTATAACTTAGCCACTCATGCTACCAAGTCGGATCAAAAACATCAAAAAACTGACAGTAACATCAAAAATGAAATCTAAACGCCGACACTCCGGTCGTGATGTTAATGGGATTTTATTATTAGATAAGCCCAAAAATTTTTCCTCAAATCAAGTTTTACAAAAAGTGAAATCTCTCTTTGCTGCCCGTCGTGCAGGGCATACAGGTGCATTAGACCCTTTAGCAACAGGCATGTTGCCGATTTGCCTCGGTGAGGCCACTAAATTTTCGCCATTTTTGCTTAATGCGGATAAACGCTATCGAGTGACTGCTTATCTGGGTCATAAAACAGAAACCTCTGATGCTGAAGGCAGCGTTATTAACAAACGAGAAATCACATTTACGCAACCTCAGTTAGAAGAAGCCCTGGAAAAATTTAGGGGGCCTATTTTACAAATACCTTCTATGTATTCTGCATTAAAACATCAAGGAAGACCTCTATATGAATATGCACGTCAAGGAGTGACATTAGATCGTGAAGCTCGGCGCATTACCGTATTTGATTTACAATGTCTTCGTTGGGAGGGGCATGAACTAGAACTTGAAATTCACTGTTCCAAGGGCACCTATATTAGAACAATAGTAGATGATTTAGGCGAAGTATTGGGCTGCGGTGCTTATGTCAGCGATCTTCGTCGTTTACAGGTAGCAGATTACACGCATGACTCCATGGTGACATTAGAAAAACTCGAAGAACTGACATTGAAAAATAATACTTTAGGCTCTGCAATAGATTTATTGCTATTGCCGATTGAGAGCACTGCTTTACACCTTCCAGAAGTTAACTTAGAATCTGGCGCTGCTGCTTGTATTAAACAAGGTCAGCCTGTTTCATTTTTTGACAATCCTACCGACACCATGGTACGCCTCACTGAAGGTGGTGAGCGTCATTTTATTGGTATTGGTATTATTGATGCTCATGGCCGAATCGCGCCAAAACGTTTATTAAGAAATGTTTCAGATGCTTTATAACACGTCATAAAATCACGTTATTTTTGACATTCAATAACAAGATGCTCAATAAAAGCCACCATGGTTGTTCGTCTTACAATCAATGATTTTGATCAATCAAAATGCATTTGGCTATGATGTATCAGAAATGCCCTACTGCTTTAAGAAGGGAGAATATCAACACAAAATAGAATGGCACAAAGCTTGATGTAGTCAATTTCTGAATTAGAGATCGGGTCCATTCTATTACATTTTTTGAGGTTAAAAATTATGTCTCTAAATGCTGAACAAAAAGCCAAAGTAGTGCTTGAGCATGGTAGTTCTGCTCATGATACAGGTTCTACTGAAGTTCAAGTTGCTCTGTTGACACTAAGAATTAATGATTTGCAAAAACATTTTTTAGAACATAAAAAAGATCATCATAGCCGCAGGGGTCTCTTGCGCATGGTCTCTCAGCGTCGTAAGTTGCTTGATTATTTAAAAAAACGAAATATATCCAAATATACAGATCTGATACAATCCTTAGGTCTACGTAAATAATGCAGAAAATAATCACATTAAAGGGGGCCAATCGGCCCCTTTTTCTACAGTTTATTAATATATCAATTTTATCGTTTATCGCTTTCTGATACTGATTTAGAAATAAGCATCATAAAAAAATTTTACACCGCCTATTATATAAGAAAAGGATACTATTTTGTTCACTCCGACTATCTGTAGATTTGATTACGGGCAGCTCAAAGTCACCATAGAAACGGGCATGATGGCCCGCCAGGCTACGGCCGCTGTAATGGTAATCATTGAAGGTACTGCCGTTTTGGTTACTGTCGTCGCCCAAAAAGAGGCCAAACCTGGACAAACATTTTTCCCTTTAAGCGTACATTATCAAGAACGTAGCTATGCTGTTGGCCGTATTCCCAGTAATTTTTTTCGACGTGAAACTCGCCCAAACGAAGGGGAAACTTTAACTTCTCGTTTAATTGATCGCCCTATCAGACCTCTATTTCCTAAAGATTTTTTAAATGAAGTACAGGTCATAGCGACTGTCGTTTCTGTGAATCCGAAGGTGAATCCAGATATCGTTGCCATGATAGGCGCCTCTGCTGTATTAAGCTTATCCGGTATCCCATTTCATGAGCCTATAGGCGCTGCCCGGGTTGGATTTATCAATGGTGCTTATGTGCTTAATCCCACTCCTGAAGAGTTAAAACAAAGTGATTTAAATTTAGTGGTTGCCGGTACAAAAAACGCAGTCTTAATGGTTGAATCAGAAGCCAATATTTTAACTGAAGAGCAAATGTTAGGCGCTATTATTTTTGGTCATGAGCAGCAGCAGATCGTCATTGAAAGCATCAATGATCTGGTGAAAAAGGCAGGTAAATTAAAATGGCCTTTTACACCTAAAATTGTGGATGAAAAATTGAGATCCTGTATTACAGAAGAAGATAAAAAAGATTTAAGCAACGCTTATCTTATTACCGATAAACAAGAACGTTACGCTAAATTGAATGAGATAAAAACAAATATTATTGAAAGGATTTTAAAAGAAAACGAAACTGTAAATGCGGAGCAAATTCAAGATATTCTTTACAATTTTGAGAAAAATCTCGTGCGGCAACGTATCTTAAAAGACGAGCCTCGTATTGATGGTCGTGATAAGGATATGATTCGGGCTTTACACGCTTGTACAGGTATTTTACCCCGTACACACGGGTCGGCATTATTTACTCGTGGTGAAACTCAAGCATTGGTCACAACGACTTTGGGTACCTCGCGTGATCTTCAAACAATAGATGATCTGATGGGCGAACGCTCAGATTCTTTTCTATTTCATTATAATTTCCCGCCTTATTCTGTGGGAGAAACAGGCATGCTTGGCTCACCTAAACGACGTGAAATCGGTCATGCTCGTTTAGCAAAAAGAGCATTGATGGCTGTGATGCCGAATATAGAAGAGTTTCCTTACACTGTTCGGGTGGTTTCAGAAATTACAGAATCGAACGGTTCTTCTTCGATGGCCTCGGTCTGTGGTGCTTCTCTTGCCCTTATGGATGCAGGTGTGCCTATCAAATCTGCCGTTGCAGGTATAGCCATGGGGCTCGTCAAAGAAGAGGATAAATTTGTCGTGTTATCTGATATTTTAGGCGATGAAGATCATCTCGGTGATATGGATTTTAAAGTAGCAGGGACTTCTGAAGGCATTACTGCATTGCAAATGGATATGAAAATTCAAGGTATTACACCTGAAATTATGCAATCTGCTTTGCATCACGCAAAAGCGGCACGTTTACATATTTTGAGTGTGATGAATCAGGTCATTAGTTCAGCGAGTTCTACCATCTCTCAGTATGCCCCTCATATCTACAATATAAAAATCAATCCTGAAAAAATTAAAGATGTTATCGGTAAAGGGGGAGCGGTGATCCGTGCGCTATCTGATGAAACGGATACCAAGATTGACATTTCAGATGATGGCAATATTACTATTGCTGCGTTAAGTCAAAAAAGTGCTGCCTTTGCTCAACAACGCATCGAAGAAATTACAGCCAATATTGAAGTGGGGCGCATTTATCAAGGAACGGTAACCCGGATTGCAGATTATGGTGCTTTTGTTTCGATTGCCTCTGCTAAAGAAGGGTTGGTTCATATTTCGCAGATCGCTGAAGGTAGGGTAGAAAAAGTAACAGATCATTTAAAATTAAAGCAACAGGTATCAGTCAAAGTTTTAGAGATTGATCGCCAAGGCCGTATTCGTTTAAGCATCAAAGATGCTATAGCGGATACTTCTGAACATAAAATAGAAGATACTCCTGTTGATTCCTCTTTCGAAGAATCGCAGAAACAGTAAAAATTTTTTAAATTAATTTAGGGTAGGCGCATTCAATAAAAGCGCATAACAGGGCGCCAAATCAAGTGCAGCTTTTATATCAGAGAGGAGTGCTGTATAATACGGCCCCTTTGTTTCTGATTGTTTGAACGTAATTCTTTTTTAAGGATTGGAGATTTCCTGATAGATTTTAAAAATTTAACTATTTTAAGGATTTAGGAACTCATTTAACACAGACACAAATTTTGATACTGTCTATGAAGCCTTCGATGTGAATTGTCAGGATTGGCACTGATGGGTCAAAAACAGGCGCATTTATTAGAGGGTAAAGCATTAAAAACAAAACTAAATACGCCCCCAACTGATTTATTTTTGTTTTACCCCTAACTATATACCTAACTAGTAGATCATTGTTATTTTTTATAATTTAATTTGAGCCAGTTCACACTTTTCAATGAAAATCATTCCATTTTTTTTCGACAAGTTATGTAGACTGGCCGCCATTTTTAATGAGGCATTTTTACATGACGATTGAGTTACCTATCTCTTTTTCTAAATTGGGGCTGTCCCCATCTATTCTTTCTGCTCTTACTGATTTAGGATACGAAAAACCTTCTCCTATCCAATTGGAATGCATTCCGCATCTGCTAAACGGTTCTGATGTGCTCGGAATGGCACAAACCGGAAGCGGAAAAACAGCGGCTTTTGGTTTACCTCTTTTACAGAATATTAAACCTGATATCAAAGCCCCTCAAATTCTGGTGTTAGCACCCACCCGTGAACTCGCTGTTCAAGTTGCTCAAGCATTAACCAATTTTTCCAAGTATATGAAAGGCATTAACGTATTAGCACTTTATGGGGGGCAACCGTATCACGTTCAATTAAAAGCTTTACGTCAAGGACCACAGATTGTGGTGGGTACCCCAGGGCGTTTATTAGATCACCTAAAACGAGGCACTTTGAATTTATCTTCGTTGACAGGTCTGGTATTGGATGAAGCTGATGAAATGCTGCGTATGGGATTTATAGAAGATGTGGAAAACATCCTGGCTAAAATCCCCGCCGAACATCAAACAGCACTTTTCTCTGCGACTATGCCAGACGCCATTCGCCGCATTACTCGCCGTTTCATGAAAGAGCCAAAAGAAGTTCGCATTCATTCTAATGTCACCACTAAACCTGATATCAATCAAAGTTACTGGCCTGTGTTTGGTATGCGTAAAAATCAAGCTTTAGTTCGTTTTTTAGAAGTAGAAGATTTTGATGCTGCTATTATTTTTGTACGAACAAAAAACGCTACACTGGAAGTCGCAGAAGCATTGGAAGACAGTGGTTATAACAGTGCGGCGTTAAACGGTGATATGAACCAATCTTTACGTGAACAAACTTTAGAGCGATTAAAAGATGGTCGTTTAGATATTTTAATTGCTACTGATGTAGCCGCAAGAGGCTTGGACGTTGATCGTATTAGTCTTGTTGTTAATTATGATATTCCCATGGATTCTGAGTCTTATGTTCACCGTATTGGTCGTACAGGAAGAGCCGGTAGGGCGGGGCGGGCCTTGTTATTTGTTGAAAATCGCGAGCGCCGTTTATTAAAAAATATTGAACGTGTTATAAAACAGCCTATTCCGGAGATTCAGTTACCCAAGGCAGAATTACTCAGCCAACGTCGATTAGAAAAATTTGCCGCTACAGTCAGACAACACATTGAAAGCAGTGATTTGGAAATGTATAAAACTTTGCTGAAAAAATTACGGCCAGAAGAACCATTTGATTTAGAAATGATTGCAGCCGCTTTGCTAAAAATGGCCCAGAGTGAGCGTCCGTTAATTTTACCGCCAGATCCTGTTCGTTCAGCGCGTCGCGAATGTCATGAAAGAGAGGTCCGTTCAACTCATCGCCGGCGTGATTATCGTGACTCGTCTGAACGCCCTTCTTACCGAGAACGACGCGATATTGGAGAAATGCAACTGTATCGTATCGAAGTGGGTCGTAATGATGGTGTAGAGATTCGTCACATAGTGGGGGCCATTGCAAATGAAGGTGATATCAGCAGCCGTTATATTGGCAACATCAGCTTGTTTCCCTCCCATTCGACCATCGAGCTGCCAAAAGAAATGCACAAAAACATTGTGTCTCATTGCACTCGTACACATATTCTCAATAAGCCTATCAATATTAAACTTTTAGGTGATTGTCCGGAGGAGCGACGGGAACGTCGCCCATCATCAGAGAGGCGATCAACTCGTTCACTCAGCGATCAAAATCGTCCGTATGATGCTCAGCATCGTCGTTCATTCGCAGGAGTGGCTCGTTAAAAAACATGACCTCTGGGTCTGATTGATATCCATCCTAAAAAGAGGGATGGCAGCTTGTCAGCCAGGATATTAAGCAGGAGAAAATCCAGACATAATAATCGAAAACTGACAAGAGCCGAGAACTGATAACAAGTGTAATTTCATTATAATTTTGCAACTTAGGTAAACAGAATGTTTGAACAAGAAGTTACTATTGAAGCTCCGAATGGTTTACACACACGTCCAGCTGCCCAATTTGTTAAAGAAGCAAAACAATTTAAATGTGATATTAAAGTCATTTCAGACGGAAAAAGTGCCAGTGCCAAAAGCCTGTTTAAATTGCAAACTTTAGGTTTGGCTGAAGGTACTAGTATTGTTATATCAGCTGAGGGTGAAGACGAAAAAAAGGCGGTTGAATATTTAGTCAAATTACTGGCAGAACTTAAGTAAAGCCTCGACTGTTTTAACGTTAAAATTTTTTATAAAAAATAAGGAAATCTAATGATTTCAGGTATTTTAGTGTCCGAGGGGATAGCTTTTGCTAAAGCCTATTTGCTAGTAGAAAATGAAATCACCATCAATTCGAATCATATTTCTCCAGCGCTGATCGATTTTGAAATCGATCGTTTCATAAGCGCTCGTACGAAATCTTCTGAACAACTTGCAGCCATAAGAGCGAAAGCAAAGATGACATTAGGCGAAGAAAAAGCCGTCATTTTTGACGGCCACATCCTGCTATTAGAAGATGAAGAATTTGAAAAAGATGTCATCCATCGCATTAAAAATAAAAATGTGTCTGCTGATTCTGCTGTTCATTTTTTGATTGAAGCTCAAGCTAAAGAGTTGGAAGAACTGGATGATGAATATCTGAAAGAGCGGGCTGTTGATATACGTGATATTGGCAAACGTCTTCTTAAAAATATGCTTGGCTTGCCTGTCACTGATCTGGGTAGCATGACGGAAGAGGTCATTTTAGTGGCTGTAGATTTAACCCCTTCTGAAACCGCACAACTTGATCTTGAAAAAGTGTTGGGGTTTATCACTGATTTGGGTGGCCGTACTTCTCATACTTCTATTATGGCTCGTTCACTTGAATTACCCGCTATTGTTGGCACTAAAGATGCCACAAAACAAATCAAAAATGGGGATAATTTAATTCTTGATGGTATTAATAACAGAGTTTATGTCAATCCCACTCAAGATATTATCAATAAGTTAATGGAGCTTAAACATCAATACATGACTGAAAAAGAAGAACTCGTTCAGTTAAAAAATTTACCCGCCGTGACTCACGATGGGCATCAAGTTGAAATTTTTGCCAATATTGGTACTGAAAATGATATCCCTGGTGCTAAAAATAATGGCGCAGAAGGCATTGGGCTGTATCGTACGGAATTCCTTTTTATGAATCGGAATGATTTTCCGACAGAACAGGAGCAATTTGAAAACTATAAAGCTGTCGCTGAAACCATGTCTCCAAAGCCTGTGATCATTCGGACCATGGATATCGGAGGTGATAAAGATTTACCCTATATGAACCTTCCAAAAGAGCAGAATCCTTTTCTTGGGTGGCGGGCGATTCGGATTAGCCTAGATCGTAAAGATATATTACATACCCAATTACGAGCTATTTTACGGGCTTCTGCTTTTGGGAAACTCAAAATCATTTTTCCGATGATTATTTCTGTTGAAGAAATACGCATACTCAAATCAGAAATAGAATTATTGAAAGAACAATTACGCGGCAAAAAAATTAATTTTGATGAAAAAATTCAAATAGGCATTATGGTAGAAACACCCTCTGCAGCTATTAATGCTCATCACCTTGCAAAAGAAGTGGATTTCTTTAGTATCGGCACAAATGATTTGACGCAATATACTTTAGCAGTTGATCGTGGAAATGAACTCATTGCCCATATTTATAATCCCATGTCTCCTTCTGTACTCAACTTAATAAAAAGGGTCATTGATGCTTCTCATTCAGAAGGCAAATGGACGGGCATGTGTGGTGAATTTGCAGGTGATAAAAGTGCGGCCTGTTTGCTACTCGGCATGGGGCTGGATGAATTTAGTATGAGTGCGATTGCAATCCCCAAAATAAAGGGGATTATTCGTAAAACAAAATTTTCAGAAGCAAAAAAACTCGCCGAAGAAGTACTGAGTCAATCAACCACCGAAGATATTATGCATGTGCTTAGCCGTTTCTCTAAAACGGAATCGAAATAATACTGTAGACCGTTATTACACAAAGAAACCTGGAAACAATAAAAATACTTATTGTTCTAAAAACACACGCTTATTCATTTGTAGGATGCATCGCCTTAAAATACCGAACTAAAGATTAATATCTAGGAGAAAAATCATGGGGTTGATCGATAAATTAAAATCATGGCTTTCATCAGATGATAAACAATTAAATAGAATCATTGATATTTATTCTCCTATATCTGGGGAAATTATTCCAATTGAACAGGTCCCGGATGTTGTTTTTGCTGAAAAAATTGTAGGTGACGGTATTGCTATCAAACCTACAGGCAGCAAAATAAGAGCGCCGATTGACGGCACCATTGGAAAAATTTTTGAAACCAATCATGCTTTTTCTATGCAATCCGATAATGGTATTGAGCTTTTTGTTCATTTTGGTATTGATACTGTTGAGCTAAAAGGCGAAGGGTTTAAACGTATTGGAAAAGAAGGCCAGTATGTTCAAAAAGGAGAGGTGATTCTTGAATTTGATCTGCCGCTACTTTTAAATAAAGCGAAATCCTGTCTCACGCCTGTTGTAATTTCTAATATGGACGAAATGAAAGAGATGATAAAACTCACAGGTCAAGTCAAAGCAGGTGAAACGCCTATTCTTCGTATTAGAAAATAAGATGTTTTTTTATTTTCACATCAGAAAAAAACATCTTATAGACCCCGATTTTAGGCCCCGTCTCCAACTGACAAGAATTTCTCGTCTGCGGTTTTGTAGGCGCGCTATTCCCAGGCCTAAAATTTTCTTTTCTTCGTTAATGTTGAAACTTCAGGAGCCAATGTAGTCGCAGAGGTAGAAACAGATTTTTCTAACAGGTTATTAATTGAGGCTAAATCTGACTCGTTTAAAGTACCCAAACTATATTTTATGTTTAATGTATTAATCAAATAATCATAACGTGCATTAGAAAGCTTTTGCTTAGCGTCATAAAGCTCATAGGTCGATTTTAATACATCAAGAATAGTACGCGTCCCGACATTATAACCGGCTTCCATCGAATTTAATGAACTTTTTGCAGAAACAACAGCTTGTTGATAAGCATTAATACCACTGATGGCAGCCGAAATATTATTAAACGAAGAGCGAAGGTTTTTAAACACTTCTCGCTTTTTACTGACCAATTTTTCACTGAGTCTGACAAAATTATGTTGAGCTTGCTCAACTTTAGAATGGGTAAACCCTCCTTGATACAGTGGAATATCTAAATTAATACTCACGCTATTTTCCCCGTTATAACTCTTTTCACTCGAAGGCCCTTTCCTTTTATAGATGTTGCTGAATTCACTGGAAGCATTTAAATTCAGGGTTGGCATATGACCCGCTTGTGCCAATTTAATTTGATGACGCGCGAAATCTTGAGATAGACGGGCAACCAGTAATTCCAGGTTTTTTTGTTCTGCTTCTTTAACGAGCTGGTTAACGGGCTCGGGGCGAGAAACCTTAAGGCGATCTACATTAACAGTGCTCAAGGAAGCATAATCACCCCCACTGATTTCACGCAATGCTTCCAAAGCATTATCAAGCTCATTACGAGCTTTCACCTCATCAGCTAAAATCATGTCATAATCAGCACGGGCGTTTTGCACATCTGTGATTGCGACCAATCCAACGTTCAATCGTTGTGTTGTTTCATCTAATTTCCGATAAATCGCTGTTTTTCTTGACTCGGTAAAGGACAAGATATCAATAGTTCTCAATACGTTAAAATAAGCCGTTGCGGTGCTCAGCAATAATTTTTGCTCTTTGACCTGAAAATCAACCTCTTGGATACCCGCTGATTTTTGATTAGACGTCATTTCTCGCCATTTCGACATATTAAAAAGAGTTTGTCTTAATTGTAATGAAGCGGTCGCTTTGTTAGATTTCAAATTTGTGTTACTTCTCAAGCCTTCCTGATAACCATAAAGACCACTTAAACCTATCTGAGGCAACAGGGAACTACGTGATTCATTGATTTTTTCATATGCTATATCTCGTTCTGCTGCTGCACTACGTAAATCAGGATTACTGCTTTTTGCTTGCTGATAAACCTGTAGCAAATTTTCAGCTTCACTGAGTGAACTAAAGCACAGCAAATTTAATCCAATTAAAAAAAAATGACGCTTTTTTTTCATTATTTTGAATCCTTGTAACACATATATTAAGAATAATGCATGTCGTGAACGATTTGATTAAATACTCAACTGAAATAGATGCTGTGATAATAACATAATTCTTTAAATTCGATTCTAAAAAAATCTATTTTTACTGATATGGCAATCTAAAAAACCCAATCTTGAGATAAACTTTCTTTTTTTAGTCTGATACAAAGATAAAAGCAGAGACTATGCCAATATTAATTTTATTAACAGTGCTATCAAAATTCATTTCTATTGCCTGATGAATGATGTAGGATTTTTTAAAATTATTCTTGTTTATTTTTGTTGTTTTTTAAAATCAACATTACAAAAGATCAATAAATTTTTTTTGAGATTCATTCATTTTTTTAAATAAATTGAGTGTATTAAAAATAAATTTTATTTATAAAAAAGTATAATTTGTGAATATAACAACATAATATATAAACTCTTATTATCTTATATATAAAAGAGGGAAAAATCATGAGAAACATTTTTATTAAACCCTACGTTTTTTGTCAAACTTATTTCAGGCAATTTATAAAAGATACGCGTGGAGCAACGCTTGTTGAGTATGTCATACTTATTGGTGTTGTAGTCGGATTAGGAGCAGTTCTTAAGACACCGTTGGAAAAATTGATTAAAGATGGTGTGGAGAATATCCCAGCTATTACTACTTCTACTTCTAGTGCTGGTGCAGGTGCAGGTGGTGGTAGTAATTAGAGTAATCCATCATTCAGACATCTTAAAAAAATTTTTCAATGTGGGTTATCTTCTTAAAAATTTTAAGTGTATTATCACTCTATAAAATAGAATTGAGATTGTATTTAAAGTGAGAGTTTTGAGATTTTATATTTCAGTTTTGTAGATTTTAAGAAGGTATCTTATTTAATAAGAATATTTTTATATGGAAATATTACCGTTTTTTTTAATCAGTCTTTTTTTTTGAACTATCGATTGTTTGTTACACCGATATCAAATATCGCCTCATCAGTAATAAATTAGTCTTCATGATTGCGGTGACAAGCATTTTATATGGGTACTTTTTTAATGAAAATATCAATTTTTTTAAGTGCCTTTTATTTTTTTATTGATTAGGTTTTTTTATTTTTGTTCTTGGCCTGATGGGCGGTGGGGATATTAAATTAATAACCGCCTTAATATTGGGTTTAAATCATTTACAAATTTTAAATTTTATATTTTACACTTCAATCTGTGGTTTATTGGTTCTGCTTTTAGGAATGTTGATTTCTTTTTCTGACATAAAAAAAAGAGGGATCCCTTATGGGGTTGCCATTGCCTTAGGATTTTTATTAAGTATTACTTATTAAGTATTTTTAATTTTTTTAAATCATTTATTTAAAAAAAGGGAATAAAACCAAAATGAATTATAGAGTAGTGTTACTATTTTCTATATTAATTATTGTGATTGGTGTTTTTGGATTACTCACAAATAATAAAGACGATAAAAAAGATTTGATCACTAATGCCACCAATGTGATCAGCGAAAAGAAAGTGTATGTTTTATTGGCTAAAGCAAAAGAAAATCTGGCGATTGGGGCTTTATTAAACAATAAAGATTATATTTTGAGTCATCAAGAACTTCCTGAATCTAGCCCTTTAGTTAAAAATAACTTATCTCCTTTGTCTTCGATTGAAGGATTTTTGTTAAAAAATAATTTAGAAAAAAATGCTTATATTACAAGAACAATGATAGCGGAACCGGAAAGCCCGGATTTTATAAAATTTAATTTAGAATCAGGAAAAATGATCTATACTTTTAAGATAGGTAAAAAAAATCAGTATTTACTTAATTTATTTCATCCTGGAGATCATGTTTCTTTGCAACTCAGAACTGCAGAAAGTTCAAATTCAAACCAGATAAATAACCCTGACCATATTTCTATTAAATCAAATAATAGCTCTACTAACAATAATCAAGATTATGTCCTTACAAAGATTATTCCTGATATACAAATTGTGAGTATAAAAAAATATTCTGATGAAGAATCATCAAAAATAAATAAAAATAACAAAAATTATACGCTAGGTTATATTGATGTCAGTATTAAAGTTTCTGATTTAGAAACTATTTTCATGACGGAACAATCAGGGGATTTGATCCTGGTCCCTATGAAAGGTTCTAGTCAAGAAAATAAACTCTCTACAATTATGCCTAAATTAAAAGTCATCAAAGAATTAAGAGGGTAACTCAATTGAAAAGAATATTTTTTTATCAAAGATGTATAAAATTAATATTTTTTATTTTCGGATTTTTCACATTGCCCGGATCTGCGAACGCAGCAAACACAGGCGATCTTTTTATGTCTGAAGGAGAATCCCTTGTGATTAAAAAAAAACAAAACATCGATACTGTTTTTGTTTCTAACCCCGCTGTCGCAGATTATAAAATAGTGGACCATAATACAGTCATTATTTATGCGAAAGCAGAAGGAAAATCAGAGTTCACTTTTTTCGAGCCCAATCAAAATATTTCATATCATGCGACTGTGATGGTGGATAATATCATCAAAGTCGTCTCTGATAAAATTCGGATGCTATACCCTGAGAGTCAGGTTCAGATAGAAAAAATAGGGAAAAGTTATCTTTTAACAGGCATGGCACCCACAGAAGAAGTCAGAGACAATATTGTCAGAATGGTTGGGGAATCGATACAAAGTCCTAAATCCAATGATAAAGATACAGTTTCTGTTCGCTTAGACATTAGTGATAAGGGCGATGCCAGTGAAACTACAGAAAATGTCAACTCTTCTTTGACCAATAAGGTTTATGAACGCCTGATCAACCAAATTCAACTCCCTGTCTCTAATCAGGTGAACGTTAAACTCAGTATTGTCGAAGTCTCAAAAGAATTTAAAGACAATATTGGATTTGAATGGGCTAACCTGGGCACCTTTTCTTTTCATAAATTTAATTTTACCGCGGATAGAATCACTCACTTGGTCAATGCCCTTCAAGATGACAGCATTGCTCGGGTTCTTGCTGAACCTAATTTATCTGTTCTGTCTGGTGAAAGTGCTTCTTTTTTAGTTGGGGGAGAGATCCCTTACGTCAAGGACAGAGACGCATCGAATAGAGCCAGCATTGACTTTAAGGAGTTCGGCATTAAGTTAAGCGTGACAGCCAAAGTCAATGAAAACAAGCGTGTTAAAGTGATGTTAAGTGAAGAGATCAGTAGCGTTATTGGTAATACAAAAGCTGAAGAGTTTACTATGCCTTCCTTAAAAAAACGCAGAGCAAACACCACTGTTGAATTGGCTGATGGAGAAAGTTTTGTATTAGGTGGGTTAATGAATCAAGAGGAACAAGAGGCGCTTCAAAAGGTGCCCTTCATAGGTGATATCCCCATATTAGGCAGCTTCTTTCGTCATACCAAAACTAATAACAGAAGTATTGAATTAATTGTGGTGGCCACAGTGAATTTAGTGAAACCCATTCCTTCTAAAGAAATCACGCTCCCGGATTTTATGAAAACATCCTCTATTGCGCGTTTTTTAAATCTTTCTGTCATAAAAAACATATCTCAGAAAAAAGAAGCCGAGGCGTTTCTTGGCAAAGGAGGATTTATTCAATGAAATATATTTTCATCGGTATCAGCTTAATCTTTTTAACACTTTCACTGAAAGCAGGGCCCGTTCAACCTCCTAAGGGATCTTATTTTTATTTGCCTGAAAAAGAAATAAAAAGTTATGAAGTTCATCATTTAAATAAAAAAATGATTTTTGATGACATTATTAAAATTTATAAAAACACCCCTTCTCTTAATATAAAATTGCTGCTACCCATAAAATCTTCTCTTAAAAGTGGAATAATTTTAAAAAAAGAATTAATGACCATGAATATTCCTGCTGGGGTGATTTTGGTAGAAAGAGCAAATCCTTATTCTTTTGAAAAAAAGAATCAGCATATAATGATCTATCTTAAAGAACGAAATGAAGAAACCACCAATTGTGATGAAAAGCATTTAGGATGTGCTGTGAATGCAAATCGTCATAATTCTATTATTCATTTAAAGTCAGAATAAATTTATGTCGCTATTTTTAAGTAAAAATTCAATTCATTCTCAAAATAATCAACGCCCAAGTGAAAATTTGGTGGCTATTCTTTCAAAGAACACTGAATTGAGCGGCAAAATTTCAGAGCAGGTTTATTTATCTGGTATTCAAAATATAAAAGAAATGTCTTTAGATTTTTCTGAGTTGACCCATGTAGATTTTCCTGATGCTCTCTCAGGCGTGATATTAGATATAGGCAGCCATAAAGACGTTGATTTTATTTTGAATTTTGTTCAAAGACAGATTCCTTCCGGGGCTTGGTGCGTTTTAATAGGAAGCAATGATTCTATCCGTGTTGCACAACAATTTACTGAACAGGGTTTGTTATATTTACATGCTGATTCACAGATAACAGAGTTGACACAACATCTTATAAAAGGGATTTCAATTAAAAAACTGAGAAATTCATTTTTAATCAGCGTATTAGGCTGTAGGGGGGGCGTTGGCTCGTCTTTGCTCAGCTATCAGTTAGCACAATCCATCAACGAATTAAAAAATTCTTTAATATTATTATCACAGGGGAAACAGGGATCTCAGGATATTGATTTAATCACTGAGAGTAAAATCGGAAATACTGTTTTTAATTATCAAAAAAATTTAGATATTTTATTTTTAGGTGAAAAATCTATCTCTAATATTGAAGAAAATTTACAAAAAAAATATCACTTTATTATATTTGATCAACCTATTTATCTTTTTAAAAGAGAAGATTTAGAAAAATATATCAATCATTCTCATGTTGTTGTGTTAGTGCTCGATCATTCTATGACATCTGTCAGGGTGGCTAAAAACTTTATTAATATTTTTGAACGTTTTAAAAAAAACAATCAAAAATCAACTAGAATAATCACCTGTGTTAATGAAAATCGTCCAAAAACAAAAGATATGTTTGCCATACCAGATATTGAATCTTTACTGGAAAGATCGATTGATATCAAAATTCCTTATATTAAAAATGCGAAAAATTTTGTTCATTCTCCTTATTATTATGAAAAACACAAAAAAAATCTTTTGAAGTTATCGCAATCAATTCTGGGTTTAAAAGATATTCCTTTTTATTTACAAAAAGGCTGGCTAACGCCATTTTTAAAAATGATAAAAAAATAAAATGAGAAAATATGCTGATTAGTTTAGAAATTCAAGAAAAAATACGACTAGAGATGTTATCTAACCTTGATATTGAAAAGGTAGATCATTTGATCACAGATAGAAAAAAATTAATCTCTGCTTTAGTCGATATTTTTGACGAATATTTTAATAATAATCAATATCATTTAAATACTCAGGCTCAGTATTTTATGATTGATATGATAGTAGATGAAATCATGGGTTTTGGTCCGTTAACGCAATTAATGGAAGATGATTCTGTCAGTGATATTCTGGTGAATGGTCCAGAAAACATTTTTATTGAAAGAAAAGGCATACTTGAAAAAGCAAACTGTCGCTTTATTAACAATCAACAATCAACAATTAACGGACATTGCTAAACGTTTAATGCAAAAGGTCAATCGACGGATAGATGAATCACGGCCTTTAGGTGATGCTCGATTATTAGATGGTAGCCGATTAAATGTGGTGATTAATCCTATCACGCTCGACGGTACTGCGCTTTCGATTAGAAAATTTGCTAAAAATAATCGGCGCTTAAAAGATTTATTGGATATGAATGCATTGAGCAGTGAGATGGCTAATTTTTTAATTATTGCCAGCCGTTGCCGGGCCAATATTATTATTTCTGGGGGAACCGGCTCTGGTAAAACCACCTTGCTGAATGCCTTATCAAAATATATCTCTGATAATGAAAGAATTATTACGCTTGAAGATGCGGCTGAACTGAATTTAGAGCAATCCCATGTTGTCAGAATGGAAACCCGCCTCGCGGGTCTTGAAAATACAGGTCAAGTGAACATGCGTGATCTGGTGATTAACGCGCTCCGTATGCGACCCGATAGAATTATTATCGGTGAGTGTCGAGGAGAAGAGACCTTTGAAATGCTTCAGGCCATGAATACAGGTCATGACGGCTCTATGTCTACCATACATGCGAACACGCCTCGAGATGCGATCACGCGTTTAGAAAGCATGATTATGATGGGATCCACGAAAATACCGATTAATGTGATTCGTCGTAATATCACCTCGGCAGTGAATTTGATTGTTCAGGCTTCTCGCATGAATGATGGCTCTCGAAAAATCACCCATATAACAGAAATTATGGGAATGGAAGGAGACAATGTGCTTTTACAGGACATTTTTTCTTTTGTTCCTGCAGAAGAAAGAAATCACGCAGGCAAACTCAGTGGTGAATTTGTTAATCATGGATTATTTATTCGTTCTTCTGTTAGAAAGCGAGCCACTATTTTTAATATGAGTCAAGAATTAAATCAAATATTTGACGGAGCAAATAAATAATGTTTTATATGATTTTAGTCATTGGTTTATTTCTATTTTTTTTAATGTTATTAACTGGATAAAAATTAAAAAGAAGATTAATCAAAAACAAACCAGGAAATCAAGCTTATTTTTTGAAAAAAAATTTTTTAAAAAATTAACCTTAAATTGGTTTATTGATATTCAAGAAATTTTTCATGAAAAAAAGAAAGGTTATATTTTATTGCCTCTTTTCTGCTTTATTTTTGCTTTTTTTATCAATCATTTTTTGTTCAAATTAAGTTATTTGTTGTGTTTTGTTTTTGCGATTATTTTTATTGCCTTCATTATTTTTATTCAAATTTTATATTACAAAAAGCAAAAAAAAATATATTTTACAGAAACATTTCCAGAACTTTTATTAATATTTAATATGGGTTCTGTCAGCGGAATAAGTGTTAATGAAATACTTAAAAAAGCAGGCCAGGAAATTAAAGGCGGTTTAGGTAAAGAATGTGATTTAATTTTTCGTCGTTTATCTATTGGCGAAAACATTAACACCGTTTTCTATGATGCCTATCAGCGTTTTTCTTACCCTGAATTTTATATGTTCATTAATATTTTGATGCTTAATATAAATCAAGGTGGCCAATTAAGAGAATTAATGCATAGATTAAACCAGGTTGTTACAAATTATAATAAAATGGAAAAAAGAAAAATGGCGATGACAGGGGAGATCAGAATGTCTATATGGGTGGTCACATTGATACCTGTTATATTTTTTGCGTTCAGTTATTTTATGAATCCTTTATCTTTTCAAAAAATTTTTTCTTATGAAATAGGGAAAATAATTATTTATTATTGCCTGGCAAGTAATACTTTAGGCATTTTTATCATGAGATATATGTTCAGGAAAGCAATATAATATGATGTTCTTTATTTTTATTATTTTGTGTTTTTTAGGAATAACTTTATTGTTTTATTCTTTTGATAGAAAAAAAAGAATATCGGTTTATAAAAAAGTCAATGACAAGAAGGTTGAAACTGAAAAAAACAAACCTGCATTAAAAACAAAAATGACTTATTCTGTGATAAAAATCCCAGATTTTTTATTAGAAAAAAACAAGATCATATTTTGTATTGCTAGTCTATTTGCTTTAATTTTTGCAGCAGCTTTATTTTTTTGGAAAATTGAATACTCAAAAAATATATTAATTACGCTATTTTTGACGAGCAGTATTTTTTCTATTGGTTTTTATCAATTATTAATTAAAAGTATTATTTTTCGTAAAACTCGCTTGATGTTATCTTCTTTTCCTTTTTTTATTGATATGACAGCAGCTTGTATTCAAGCCGGAATGACGATAGAAAATGCATTAACTTATAGTGCTGAAAATTTTTATAAAATTAATGAGGATATCGCTTCATTAATCATTCAGGTGGTTCGTAAAGCAGAAGTCCACGGTCTTCAAAATGCGATGAAAACATTGTATCAGGATGTTTCTTTTTTAGAAATAAAAATGTTTTGTAATGCAGTACAAAATAGTGTTGATTTCGGTTCTTCTGTATATGAGCATTTAATGAAATTTTCAACCGATATTAGAGAAATCCAATTAATGGAATCTGAAGAAAAAATAAGTAAGTTATCCGTAAAATTAACCTTGATTTTATTTTTGTTTATCCTTATTCCTTTTATACTATTAATTATATCCACAACTGCTTTAGAGTTATTTTTAGGAGATCCATTTTTATGAGCCAAAAAATGAATAGAATTATTTTATCTACAATTTTAATATTACTTACCGGCTGTGCAGTTTCTCCTAAAAAAGATTATCAACCAGATGCAATAAAACAAGAAAGTGTTCTTATTAAATCAAAAAATTATCCTGGGTTAATTGCTTTATATCGCAATCTTTTACAAAAAAAAGAAGACAGCACAGTCAGATTAAAATTATCAGAGTTTTATTATTTATCTGGAGATAACGATTCTTCTTTATACTACCTGGAACCTCTTATTTCAAAATCTCATGATTTGAAAAAAGATGAAAAAATTCATTTATTACATGTAAAAAATTTAATCAAAAAAGATAGAAATGAAGAAGCTCAGATTATTATCGAAAATATATTGAAAAATAATATAAAAAGTGCGGAATGGTTTAATTTATATGGTATTTCATTAGCCAATACAGGGAGCTTTTTAAAAGCAGAAAACGCTTTTAAACAATCTCGAGATCTTTTTATTTCAGATTCCACTGTATTAAACAATTTTGCCGTGCTTGCTATTTTAAAGAACGATTATAAAAAAGCCATTTCTTTTCTTTTACCGGAATATCTAAACGGTAATAAAGATCCAAAATTAATACATAATTTGATTTTTTGCTTAGTTCAAATAAAAGATAATTCTTATGCAAAAAAGATAATTGAAATGGAAAAAATATCTGATTATCCAGATAAGCTGATTAAAGCACTAAGCCAAATCTCCCAACCAAACCTTTCAATTAAGGGTAAAAAATGAAAAAAACGTCTTTGTATCAATTTTTTCGTGCCCGTGAAGGAGTGGTTATGACAGAATTTTTATTGTGTCTGCCCATGTTGATTTTGCTTTTGTTTCTCTTGTTTGAATTAGCCCGTTTATTCATCACGAGCATCTCTCTTGATCTGGCGATTTTAAAATCGATTCAAAGAGCTAAAAATACTCCAAACGTCAATTACCAAGCAACACTTGCAACTGAATTAGCAAAACAAACGAATCAACTGAGTCCTTTTTTTGACGCGAGGGGGGCTAATTTAAGTCTGAAATTTTATTCAAATCTCGACGATTTTATCAGTAATCATCATTACTCCTATGCCAACAGTAAGCCATTGGGTCAATACAGAGTGGAATATAGATATCAGCCTTTTTTATTGCCAGGTTTTCTAATGAATTTTACTTTAATTCGTGAGGTGCTTTTTGTTCAAGAACATGAACGTTTTTAATTTTTTTCATGATAAACGAGGAAGCATCACAGTTGAATTGTGTCTGGTGACTTTATTTTTTGTGCTTTTATTTTTTATATTAAGCACCACGGCTCAATACATCAATACAAAAGGAAGATTCGATTCTATTGCTTACTCGCTTTCAAGCGTGTTAAGAGAAAGAACCGTATTATATGCTGGTCAGCCTCTTTTAACAGAGGCACAGGCGGATCAATTAGTACGTGTCGCAAGCGAATTATTTCGAGATAATCATATGGATTTTAACAAGCCTGGAGCTGCGCTGGTGTTAGAATCTCTTTATTTTGAAGATGATCCGCAGTCCCCAGGGACGAACCAAACTCAGATACAAAACGCACAAACATTCGTGAGGCCGCTGAGTAGTGCTCAGGGTACGCCATCTTGCTCGCCTGCAGAATCGTTGAGGGCGATCGTCGAAAGGATCGAAAGAACAGAAAAGAGGTCATTCTCCGTTAAAAAAAAGGGGAGAGGCATCAATCATGAATGGATCCCGTTTTATCGAGTGACCATTTGTATGCCCCCACCGGATTTTAATTTAAGCGTGTTCCCCAGCCATTTTTTACCAGAGATTAAATCCTCCTCGCCCATGATGCTGGCCCGCTGATTCTTTTTTAAATTTTAAGGAAAAACAATAACGATGTTGAGTATCATAAAAAAACTGAGATTATTTTATTTATTGAATAAGGGAGCTCAACCTGTAAAATATTTTTTCAAAAATCAAAAAGGCGCTATTTTTGTTTTTTTTCTCATTATGTTTTCTGTTTTTCTTATTTTAATTTATGCCACTTTTGAATACTGTCGTTTAATTAATGAAAAAATTAAAACAGAGCAAGTTTTAGAACAAACGAGTTTAATATTAACGGCGGAAGATAATGGCGATACCTCTGGAACGCCAGGAGATCGAAATCGTTTTTTAGCCCTCAGTCATATTGAGTCTTTTATTCCTTCAACAACAGCAACTAATGAAAGTATTGAGATTATTTCTCCCAATCAAAATGATTTAAAAAGAAAATATACCATTACATTAAGAAATGCTTATTCATCTATTTTTAATTTATTTTCAACAATGAGTGTTTCAGGTAAAGCGGCAGCTCAAAAAGCGTATCAGGAAGAGCCTATGGATGTTGTTTTTGTTTTTAGTTTTTATCGTCATACGATAGAAAATCCACTTCGAATGAGTTGGGAGACAAGACAAGAAATTAATGAGTTAAAAGAAGTGTTGATAGAAAAAATAAATACTATTTTAGAGATGAATCCCTTAAATAAAGTGGGTTTTGTGCCTTTTTCGTGGGGAGTGAAAGAAGGACGGTATTGTTTGCAACCTTTTGTTTTTCTTTTCAAACCTAATTATGACAACATGAATTTTGGTCCTGCTCAATTTAAAGCACCTCGACAAACAGAAGTTATTAGCAAAAGTATTGATTTTGTAAAAACAGTAAACAATATACCATTTGCCATGACGGATTCTAATGTCATTAGTCTTGCAAGCCTGGATAATCGTTTATGTGGCCTCTCTTTATACAGGGATCCTATTCCTCTGACTCGTGAAAAAAATGAAATTTTCATGATTATTAAGGATGAACTCATTCCCGGTTACAACTTAATAAGTTCAGGAATATTGTCTGGCGTTAAATTATTATCGAGGGGAACTAATAGTAAAAAATTATTAATTATCATATCTGATACAGAGGAAGCGCCCCCCATGGCGATTAATGATGACAATAAAAGAATGTTACGAATACGATTTAACAATAATACCTTAAACATATCTGAGAGCTTAATCAAAGCAGGCATGTGCGAGAAAATAAAAAATAGTGGCATTAAAATGTATTTCATCAGTACCGGCGGGTCAATTGAAAGCCACAATTATTGGAAAACACAGTGTATAGGAGAAAAAAATATGCATAATTTAAATAATGTGGACGACGAGCTTAAGCAAATTCTTCAAGCCAGTGGAGATGATCCTGTAGGGACTAATGTTGTCCATTAATTTAATGTCATTTTTTTGATGCAACACGCCCTTTTTCATCTCGAAGAGAGACATTTTTTATCAAAACTGTCTTTTTTTATTGACGCTAATCTCCTGTTTGTCATTGCGATCTCCTGTTATCCACACAATTATCCACTGGGTTATTCACAAATTCCTCAATTTTCTCACTTGCCAGATCGGCGATTTATCATTATCTTGTTATAAAAAAAATTTGTAGGCACTATATATTGTGTTTTGACTCAATTTTCCTTTTTTAATTTGAACTATTTTTATAAAACGTTTTTGACTTCTTTAAAGGTAAAAAGCAAATGAACCACAGCTTACTTGTGACTAAGCGTGATGGACGAAAAGAATCGATTGATCTGGATAAAATTCACCGGGTGATTAATTGGGCAGCAGAGGGGCTCAATCATGTTTCGGTTTCTCAGGTTGAATTACGTTCTCAAATTCAGTTTTATGACGGCATTAAAACTGAAGATATTCATGAAACCATGATTAAAGCGGCCGCTGATTTAATTTCTTGTGAAGCGCCCGATTATCAATATCTCGCTGCCCGCCTTGCTATTTTTCACCTCAGAAAAAAAGCCTATGGCCGTTTTGAGCCGCCCCCTTTATTTGAGCATGTTTCAAAAATGGTCAAAATGGGAAAATATGATCCCCATCTTTTGGAAGACTATAGTGAAGATGAATTTGCACAGATGGATGAATGTATTGATCACTGGCGAGATATGACGTTCTCTTACGCTGCAGTCAAGCAATTGGAAGGGAAATATCTGGTACAAAATCGCGTGAATCACCAAATTTATGAAAGTGCACAATTTTTATATATTTTGGTCGCTGCTTGTCTGTTTTCTCGTTATCCGGCTTCAACACGTTTGGATTACATCAAACGCTTTTATCATGCGATCTCCACCTTTAAAATTTCTTTACCTACGCCGATTATGGCGGGTGTCAGAACCCCCACTCGTCAATTTAGCTCGTGCGTTTTAATTGAATGTGGCGACAGTCTGGATTCGATTAATGCGACTGCCAGCGCGATTGTCAAATATGTGTCACAGCGTGCAGGGATCGGTGTGAATGCGGGCGCTATCCGTGCTCAGGGCAGCCCTATTCGCTCCGGTGAAGCCTTTCATACCGGTTGCATTCCTTTTTATAAACATTTTCAAACCGCGGTCAAATCCTGCTCTCAAGGAGGGGTACGGGGTGGCGCTGCCACTGTTTTTTATCCTTTATGGCATCTTGAAGTCGAAAGTTTGCTTGTGCTGAAAAATAACCGAGGCGTTGAAGGCAATCGAGTGCGTCATATGGATTATGGCGTGCAACTCAATAAATTGATGTATCAGAGGTTGTTAAAAGGAGAAGAGATCACGCTGTTTAGCCCTTCAGATGTGCCAGGCTTATATGCGGCTTTTTTCTCAGATCAAAGTGAATTTCAGCGGCTCTATGTGCAATATGAAGCCGACCCTGACATTCGTCATAAGAAGATCAAGGCGGTCGAGCTTTTTTCTCTGCTGATGCAAGAGAGGGCATCAACAGGCCGTATTTATGTCCAAAATGTGGATCACTGTAACACGCATAGCCCTTTTGATCCCAAAGTCGCGCCCGTTCGGCAATCTAATCTGTGCCTGGAGATTGCGTTACCGACCGCCCCGCTCAACAATATCAATGACGAAAAAGGGGAAATTGCCCTTTGCACGCTCTCGGCGTTTAATCTGGGTGCCATCAACAGCCTGGACGAACTCCAGGAATTAGCCACTCTTTCTGCGCGCGCCTTAGATGCCTTATTAGATTATCAGCATTACCCGATTCCGGCGGCACAGAGAAGCGCGGTTTCGCGCCGCACTCTGGGTATTGGTGTGATTAATTTTGCGTATTATTTAGCCAGGAATGGGGTTCGTTATTCTGATGGCAGTGCCAATAATTTGACCCATCGTACTTTTGAAGCCATTCAATACTATCTTCTTCGGGCTTCTAATGATTTGGCACGTGAACAAGGGGCTTGCCCCTGGTTTGATCAAACCCGTTACGCTAAAGGCATTTTGCCTATCGATACCTATAAAAAAGATCTTGATGATATCCACCAGGAGCCCCTGCATTATGATTGGGCATCTTTGCGTCAAGATATTCTTAAGTTTGGTTTACGTCATTCTACGCTGTCCTCTCTAATGCCTTCTGAGACCTCATCACAAATTTCTAATGCCACCAATGGCATTGAACCGCCGAGAGGTTATGTCAGCATTAAAGCCTCAAAAGACGGTATCTTGCGCCAGGTTGTTCCAGAATATGAATCTTTAAAGGAAGCGTACGAGCTGTTATGGAATATTCCTGATAATGATGGGTATCTTCAGCTGGTGGGGTTAATGCAAAAATTTGTGGACCAATCGATTTCTGCCAATACGAATTATGATCCACGGCGTTTTTCTAACGGTAAAGTACCGATGAAACAATTATTAACCGATCTTTTAAACGCTTATAAATGGGGGATCAAAACGCTGTATTATCACAATACACGTGATGGTGCAGATGATGTGCAGGCTGATGTCAAAGAAAATCTATCGATGGATGATGAGTGTTCCAGCGGTGGTTGTAAAATTTAACAGATCGGTTTTAAAACCTACAATGGAGTTATGGAATGGGCTATACCACTTTTTCTCAGAAAAAAAATAATCAATTACTTGAACCTATGTTTTTGGGTCAAACGGTGAACGTTGCTCGATATGATCAGCAAAAGTATCCCATTTTTGAGGAATTAATTGAAAAGCAATTGTCTTTTTTTTGGCGTCCAGAAGAGATTGATGTTTCCCGTGATCGTATTGACTATCAGTCTTTACCTGAACATGAAAAACATATTTTTATCAGTAATCTCAAATATCAAACTTTATTGGATTCCATCCAAGGCCGCAGCCCTAATGTCGCTTTACTCCCTCTCATCTCCATTCCAGAACTCGAAACCTGGATAGAAACCTGGGCATTCTCAGAAACCATTCACTCTCGTTCTTACACTCATATCATCCGAAATATTGTTAATGATCCCAGCTGTATTTTTGATGACATCGTGACCAACAACGAGATTTTAAAACGGGCAAAGGATATTTCTGCTTATTATGATGATTTGATCAAAATGACCAGCTATTACCATCTATTGGATGAGGGTACCCATCAAGTGAATGGCAAAACCACAGTGGTCAATTTATATGCGTTAAAAAAGCAGCTTTATTTATGTTTGATGAGTGTCAATGCACTTGAAGCCATTCGTTTTTACGTGAGCTTTGCTTGTTCTTTTGCTTTCGCTGAACGTAAATTGATGGAGGGCAATGCCAAAATTATTAAGCTGATTGCCAGAGATGAAGCGCTACATCTGATGGGTACTCAGCATATGCTGGATTTAATGCGATCAGGGAAAGATGATCCTGAAATGGCTGACATCGCTCAAGAATGCCAGCAGGAATGTAGTGATTTATTTTTGTTGGCGGCTCAGCAAGAAAAAGAATGGGCAGCGTATTTGTTTCGGGACGGCTCGATGATCGGTTTAAACCAGGATATTCTTTGCCAATATATAGAATATATGACCAACATCCGCATGCAAGCCGTGAAACTCGACGCACCGTTTAGCATTCGAACTAATCCTATTCCCTGGATTAACAGTTGGTTAGTCTCTGATAATGTACAGGTTGCCCCTCAAGAAGTTGAAGTCAGCTCCTATTTGGTGGGGCAAATTGATGCTGAGATAGATTCAAACGATCTGAAAGATTTTAAACTTTAAGAAAAATAAATATTAAAAAATTGGTTGAGGAAGTGAAAGTGAAAAATCGTACCCTAGGCAGTATTTTAATTGTTGCAGGAACGACTATCGGGGCGGGCATGCTGGCCATGCCCCTGGCCACCGCAGGCGTAGGTTTTGGAGCCACCTTGCTGATATTAATTTTAATATGGTTACTAATGTCTTACACCGCTTTACTGTTTCTGGAAGTCTACCAGCATCATCCCATCCAGACAGGATTAGCAGCACTTGCAAAATGTTATCTTGGGAAGATCGGCTATGGGATCACTGGGTTTAACATGCTCTTTTTAATGTATGCCTTAACCTCGGCCTATATTAGCGGCGCTGGGGAATTAATCGCTTCTACCATCAGCGCATGGACAGGCCAATCTTTTTCTAGCGTGGGCGGCGTTTTGATTTTCACCCTGATGGGTGGGGCAGTGGTTTGTGTAGGGACACATTCTGTCGATTTTTTTAACCGAATTTTATTCAGCGCAAAAATTATCTTTTTAATACTTATGCTGGCAGTGATGGCCCCCCATATTCGCATCCCCCATCTTTTAACGTTACCTTTACAGCAGGGTTTGGTCCTTTCAGCCATCCCGATTATTTTCACTTCATTTGGTTTTCACGGGAGCATCCCCAGCATTGTGCATTATATGGGGGGGCATGTTCGTAAACTGCGATGTGTTTTTATTGTGGGAAGTGCCATCCCGTTAATCGCCTACATTTTTTGGCAACTCGTGACCTTAGGCAGCATTTCTTCTGAAACTTTTATCGGTATTTTAGCTCAAAAAACGGGTTTAAACGCGCTGTTAGAAGCTGCACGTACTGTTTTGAATTTTTCTCATGTTGAAGTGACGTTACATTTATTTTCCGATTTCGCCTTGGTGACGTCTTTTCTCGGTGTTGCATTAGGGCTATTTGATTATTTGGCCGATCTTTTTAAAAGAAGCGATACCGCCAAAGGGCGTTTTCAAACAGGCGTGATGACTTTTTTGCCCCCACTGATATTCGCCCTTTTTTATCCGAATGGTTTTATCATGGCATTAGGTTTTGCCGCTATTGCATTGGCTGTGTTGGCCCTCATATTACCCGCGCTGATGGTATGGAAAGTACGAAAAATACATCAAGGAAATTATCAGGTATGGGGCGGTAAACCCGGGCTGCTCCTAGTGTTGGGTTGTGGTTTTGCCGTGATGGGTTTTCAGATAGATTCTGTCGTATTATGAATGACAAAATGGGATTGTTTTTATCCTGGCCTTTTTCGAAAGGCCTTTTGCCCCTAGGGTAAACCAGTTGTAAACCTCGATAAAAGCGGTGCTAACACGACCACCTTGACGCAAATCAACCAGAGGAAAAGTGAGGATGGGCCATTACATCCATTACATTAGGGTTTTCACAGGCCTTTATAGTACAAAGTAAAGCCTTTTTCATCAGTAAGGCGACCTCCACTCCAAATAGGTGTCCAGATGGGTGAAATATTTTTTTGAGGAAATTTAATTTCATCTAGCACCAGAAGAAATGCGCAACGCGGTAACAGGGCCGATGTTAAAAAATCGGCAGAGGGTTGCAGGTTCTCCTTTACCTTTCCTAATAAACGGGTGTGCTTGCCATCTCGATCTGCTTTAGTACACCATCCCGGTGGCCGCGTTGCGGCTTCAGGTGAGTCCAATTCACAGCTTTCGCTGCGGTTTTCAAAAAGGTCTAATGTAGAATTTTCAGTGATATTTGAGTACTTTTTTTCAAAAAATGTCATTGAAATACCCGCTTTGCTTGTTACATAGTGAAGCATCCCGATTTCTGATTCACCTAATCCCTCTGTTATCAGGCATCCGTTACGATTAGCCATGACGGAGTTCATAGATAAAAAAGTCTGTTCGTAGCTTCGAGATGCATCAATCCAGGGTATCAAGAGTAAAGCCGTCGTAGACCACAGTATGGCAAGGCCACAACCCCAGGAACGAATAATATTTTTATCGTTTTGTCGAACGACACGGCACCAGCAGATGATCAAAAAGCATACTAACGCCACCAGCATGCCATTTGTATGCAACACGAAAGGAAGAGGCAAAACATCGCTTACATTATGCCATATTAGACCTAGTAACGTGGCTTCACCGTTATAACCAAGATTGATCCAAGTCATCAATATGATTAATAACATCATAAAAAAGAAAATATTTAATCCTTTTTGCCATTTTAAATTTATTGATTCCATTAAATGTAAAAAAGGCAGTGCGACTAAAATCATGGCAGGCAAGATTGGGAGCAAATAAAGATCACGCATAGAGGCTGAGACGAACAAAGTGCATAAACCGGTGATCAAAAAAACAATAGCGACATAATAGCCTCGTGTTTTTATTGCCGGATATATCGAATTTTTTTCTTGAGTTGTTTTAAGTTTACAAGACCAAGAACGTAATAAGCGAAATAATAAAAGCGCTAACCCTGCCAATAAAAAAAGAGAGGTCGGGGCTCCGTTAAACAATATGGAGACGAATTTGTCAACATAAGTCACATCATTGCCACCTAACCTTGCTGATCCTGAAAAACGCCCGATGTTATTGAGCCAAAACCATTCATTAAATAAATTTGGGTGAGTTCGATAAATCAACCAAGGCCAAATGAGCAGGAAAGGAGAGGCGGTTAAGGTAGCAAAAAAGGAAAATTTCAACGAAAGCCTGTGCCGAAAATCAGAAAAAACAACCAGAAAAATGCAAACACTTAAACCAAGAATACAAAGAATAAATAATCCTTTTGATAAAAAAGCGATGCCAATACCCGAGCCAAATAAACTGCCATAGTAGCTTGGACGTTTTTCTGAAGTAGGCGATGCAACAAGAATCAGTGCACTCAAAGCCATCATTGCCCCAGCCAATTGACCAAGATCTGCTGTGAATTTATGAATGTGTTCAACAAAACCTAATGTGCCGACTAATAAACACAGAGCATTCATTTGCCAGTTCGCCAAAATGGGCATTGTGGTCAAATTTGGCCCACATTTTTTGCAACTAATTTCTTCATGCAAACAACGAGATGCCAATAAAAAAGCCCATACTGTAATGCAAATACAGAGTACTACCGCGAATCGCGATGATTCATGAGCAGGTAAAAATGGCAGAATTTTTATGAAAAAGGCACCTATCCAAGCCATGAATGGAGGTTTTTCCATAAACGGAAAATCACCCACATGAGGCACAAGCCATGCGTTGTGAATAACCATATTCCAAGAGATATCAAAAAAATAAGGTTCATCTGCTTTCCAGGGAAAGCGTCCAAAAATACCTAAAAGGACATAGAAAAAAAACAGAATATACATGCATCTATGAACAGAAAATGCCTTATTTATTTTTGCGGATACAGAAAAAAAAGCGCTTTAAATAAACGAGGCCGCATGAAAGATCCTTTTTAATGAATTAATTGATTTTGAGTAAAGTGTATGATTAAAAGGAGATTTAAAAGAATGTATTGGCGGTATCTCACCAATTATGTTTGAATTTTTTACGTTTATTATCTAGAGTAATACATTCAGAAATAGACTCATGCACCATTTTATCATCCCGCACTCCTACACAGCAACTCACCTCTTGGCTCAATCATTGAGGTCGATTTCTTCCCCTTCACTGTGAAAGGTGTAATGGCTGTGTAATGGTATGGTACTGTTAACAAAGTAAATGTTTAAAATAATCTCTGTTTTTGAGGATGATAAAAGATGAAAAACAGACAGTATCCCATTAAAGAGGGGGGGATTTTATAAAATAATCGAACCTCATAATTATCTTCACATAAGCCACTTACTCCGATTCTTATCAAAGAATGATCACCTGATTTATATCAATTTATTATCCAAAACTCAGATTTCCCGATCAATGAGACAAACCCGATCAAATATCAAATACATGACCTAATCCATCCAACGGTGATTTCTTTTACGACGCGGAATCAAAAAAGGAAGCAGCAAACCCAAAATAAAGCCTGTGCCAGCCACCATTCCTCCGTAAGTAAACCATTTCATCATGATGTTGTTTTTCTCGGCATTTGTTTTATTTTCAATTTCGTTGATCTGTTGATTGCGGATAGTAAGCTGCTCTTTTAATCCTTTATTTTCACTTTTTAAACCCTCAATCAATTTTTCACTGAGCGCAATTTTTTCTTGTATTTCTTGGCTACGCTCTTTCAAACGATGGTGAGTGTCATTTAATTGATCCGTTAAATTTTTAATTTTCTGCTCCAAGTCGGGTAAACGTGAAAGTTGGCTTGGTACTTGGCTGAGCTGCTTCGCAGGGAGCCAAACAACACGTCCTTTTTTATCGCGGATTTGAGCATACTGAGTGGTGGTGTGGACGTCCAGCAAAGTGACGGGTTCACCTGCTTTTAATACACCGAGGATACGATACTCATCCCCAGGGCCGCTATGAACATAGGTCGTTAGGTTATCTGAAATATAACGTTCTTCTTCTGCTGCTTGTGCACTTAAAGAGATAGGTAAACTCAATATCGCAAGATAGATGCAATGTCGTTTTTGCATGATGTCATCGTTTTCATTAATAAGGTAACTGGAAATGAGCTAAATAGTAGATGTTTAATGGCGCAGATGCAACGCGCTTATCATTTTAACCTCATTTGAATTGACTGCCCTCAATACGGCGTTGCAAAAGATTTCATCAAACCGCCCATCATTAAATCCATCGAATTTTTCAATTTTTTTAAAAAAACAAATAAAGTGCTGTCAGCATAAAAATCAAATGTTAGAATCTTTTTTTAAGCAATTAGGTGATTTTTGACATGGGTAAAAATATAGTCGTGCTTGGAGCACAATGGGGTGACGAAGGTAAAGGCAAAATTGTTGATTTGCTGACTGAACGGGCAAAATATGTTGTGCGTTATCAAGGCGGGCATAATGCCGGCCACACCTTAATCAGCAAGGGTAAAAAAACGGTTTTACATCTAATCCCTTCTGGCATTTTGCGCAATAATACCATCAATATTATTGGTAACGGCGTGGTCTTGGAGCCTCATGCTTTAATCAAAGAGATCAAAGAACTTGAGATGCAAGGTGTGCCTGTTCGTAACAGGTTATTGCTGTCTGCCGCTTGTCCACTGATCCTTCCTTATCATGTCGCTTTGGATAATGAAAGGGAAAAAGCGCGAGGGAGCAAAGCCATTGGTACCACCGGCCGTGGAATAGGGCCTGCTTATGAAGATAAAGTCGCCCGCAGGGCATTACGTTTAGGTGATCTTTTCAATCAAATAACTTTTGAATCACAGCTTAAAGAGGTCATTGAATACCATAATTTTCAATTGGTCCATTATTATAAAGCAGAGCCGGTTCACTACCAGCGTGTTGTTGAGAGTATATGGGGCATTGCCGATATATTAAAAAATATGGTGATTGACGTCACGCAAGTATTAAGCCAAGCCAGAGAAAAGGCTGAAAATTTACTATTTGAAGGCGCACAAGGCACTTTTTTAGATATCGATCATGGTACTTATCCTTATGTGACCTCTTCTAATACCACTGCGGGGAGTGTCGCAACAGGTGCTGGTTTTGGTCCTTTGTACATTGACTATATTTTGGGGATCGTCAAAGCCTATTCGACTCGTGTGGGGGCAGGCCCTTTCCCTACCGAACTCAATGACGAGACAGGGAATTTTCTTCGTGATAAAGGCCATGAATACGGCGCCACGACAGGCCGAAGCCGCCGTACAGGGTGGCTTGATGCCGTCAGCTTGCGGCAGGCGATTCAAATGAATTCCTTATCTGGTTTGTGTATGACCAAATTGGACGTATTGGATGGGCTAAAAACCGTTAAAATTTGCGTGCGTTATAAGAGAACTGATGGCACGGAAACCATGAGTACCCCTATTACATCGGCTGAGTGGGCAGAAGTTGAACCTATATATGAAGCCTTACCGGGATGGAAAGAAAGCACATTTGGCATTAAAGAGAAAAGCCAGTTGCCTCAAACGGCGTTAAATTACATCAAACGTGTTGAAGAACTGACTGGTGTCCCGGTAGATATCATTTCTACCGGACCCGATCGCGAAGAAACCATTATTTTGCGACACCCATTTGATGAAATGATAAAAAAATAGAAAAAGATCGACTAAAATTTTTTACAAAATGCGCTTTTGGCATTGTAATGACAATAGACAACGAAGGAGAAATTTTGATGTCGCAAGATCCTTTCTTTGAACGTGAAGCAAAGAAATACGAATCTCCTATTCCTAGTCGAGAATTTATTTTAGCGCACCTTGCTCAACGTGAAACGCCTGTTAGCCGTATAGAGTTGGCTAATGATCTGAATTTATCAGGTGAAGCGTCTCTGGAAGCCCTGAGGCGTCGTTTAAAAGCTATGGAACGTGATGGACAACTGGTTTTTACTCGCCGTCAATGTTACGCGTTGCCAGAACGCTTAGATTTATTAAAAGGCACGGTGATAGGCCACCGTGATGGTTTTGGTTTTTTACGTGTTGAAGGGAGTAAAGACGATTTATATCTTTCTGCGGAACAGATGAAAAAAGCCATTCATGGTGATGTCGTTCTGGTGCAACCCTTGAGCCCTGATCGCAAAGGGCGAAGGGAAGCACGGATTGTGCGAGTCTTGGTACCCAAAAAAAGCCAGATTGTCGGTCGTTATTTTGTCGATGCCGGTGTCGGTTTTGTTGTGCCCGATGACGCCCGATTGAGCTTTGATATTTTGATTCCATCGGAACATGCTCAAAGCGCCCGTATGGGATTTCTGGTGGTGGTAGAGCTCACTCAGCGCGCGACCTATTGCAGTAAAGCTGTAGGTAAAATTATTGAAATATTAGGGGAGAATATGGGTACAGGCATTGCCGTTGATATGGCGCTACGTACCCATGAAATTCCTTACCTCTGGTCAGATGAAATAAAAAAAGAAATAGGCCAATTAAAGGAAGAGGTTCCCGAAGAGGCTAAACAAGGACGAGTTGATTTACGAGCATTGCCTTTAATGACCATTGATGGTGAAGATGCCCGTGATTTTGACGATGCGGTGTATTGCGAAAAAAAACGAGGAGGGGGTTGGCGTTTATGGGTGGCGATTGCAGATGTGAGCTATTACGTTCGCCCTAATACCGCACTGGACGATGAAGCAAAAAATCGAAGTAATTCAGTCTATTTCCCTTCTCAAGTCATTCCGATGCTGCCTGAAATTTTGTCAAATGGACTCTGTTCCCTCAATCCATCAGTGGATCGTTTATCCATGGTCTGTGAAATGACGCTTTCTGCGCAAGGCAAACTCTCATCTTATCGATTTTATGAAGCCACCATAAAATCACACGCACGTTTAACTTACACAAAAGTATGGCGCATCCTTGATGGTGAACAAAGCTTACGTGATCAATATCAACCTTTGATCCCTCATCTTGAAGAGCTTTATGCGATGTATAAAATGCTTGATCGTGCAAGAGAACAACGCGGAGGGATTGCATTTGAAACAGAAGAAGCCAAATTCATTTTTAATGAGCAAATGCGGATAGAACGCATTGAGCCTTTATTACGAAATGACGCACATAAATTGATCGAAGAATGCATGATTCTAGCCAATATTGCCGCTGCCCGTTTCGTTGAAAAACAGAAAGAGCCAGTGCTTTTTCGCGTCCATGATCGCCCTTCAGACGATGCTATGACAGGATTACGCAGCGTTTTGGGTGAACTCAGTTTGGCATTAGGAGGCGATCTCAAACCACAACCCAAAGATTATGCAGAACTGATGTGTAAAATAGCGGATCGCCCAGATCAACAAATGTTGCAAACCATGCTACTGCGATCTATGAAGCAGGCGGTTTACGATCCCGAGAACAGAGGGCACTTTGGTTTGGCATTAAGCTCTTATGGGCATTTTACTTCCCCTATTCGCCGTTATCCTGATCTCGTGATGCATAGAGCGATTAAATATCTCCTTTGGAAGACATCGAACGAACAAAATACGAAGCAACAAGATCCTCTCAAAACACGCTCAACACCGACTGGAGGTTGGCACAGCACCTATGAAGAAATGCTTGAACTGGGCCAACATGCTTCCATGGCAGAACGTCGTGCTGATGAAGCGACCAGAAATGTGGCTGATTGGTTAAAATGCGATTTTATGCGTGATCAGGTTGGGAATGTCTTTATAGGGATCATCACCACCGTGACTGGTTTTGGATTTTTTGTTCGTCTTGATGATTTTTTAATTGATGGTTTGGTGCATGTTTCTAGTCTGGATAACGACTATTATCGGTATGACAGTATTGGGCAACGTATGATAGGGGAATCTTCAGGGATCCTTTATCGTTTAGGGGATACGGTGAAAGTTAGGGTAGAGGCGGTGAATATGGATCAACGTAAAATTGATTTTTCTTTAGTTTCCAGTGACAGAAAACCTCAAGTCAAAGGGAAAACCGCCCGAGAAAACGCAAAAAAAACCAAAATGAAAAATACGAAAACGCCCCCTCAAAAAAAGCGGGCGAGAACCAATCCAAAAAAAACCACTATTAAGAAAGATGATGAGTGACATTATTTACGGTTTCCACAGTATTAAAGCATTTTTAGAGCATCACCCAGAGCGTTTTTTGGAAATTTTTATTTTACAGAATAATGACAGTTATCGTCTTCAATCCTTGGTAAAAGAGCTCAAATCGGCTGGTCTGAGTATTCTTTTCACTTCTCGCCAATATTTAGACGCTCAAACTGGCGGCGGAGTCCACCAAGGCATCATGGCGAAAGTGTGTTCTGCGCATCAGTATCAAGAAAATGAGTTACCAGCCTTACTCAATAGCTTGGATACCCCTTTTGTTTTGGTATTAGACGGCATCACTGATCCTCATAATTTAGGGGCCTGTTTACGTAGTGCCGAGGCCAGCGGCGTACAGATCGTCATATTGCCACGTGATCGGAGTGCTCCTTTGAACGCCACTGTAAAAAAAGCGGCCAGTGGCGCTGCCGAAAATATTCCCGTGATCAGGGTTACCAATCTGGCTCGTACTCTCAGAGTATTGAAGGAATATCATCTTTTGATTATAGGTACGGCAGGCGAAGCAAAAAAAACGGTGTATGAAGCGAGGATGACAGGCTCTATGGCTTTAGTGATGGGATCCGAAGAAAAAGGGCTACGTCGTTTAACTCGAGAGCATTGTGATCATTTAATACGAATTCCCATGCTGGGCAGGGTCTCTTCTTTAAACGTATCGGTTGCCACTGGTGTTTGTCTGTTTGAAGCAGTACGTCAACGCAATATGAAAAAGATATGAATTCCATTTTTTATAGGTCGTTAAGGTTATTTAATATTGATATTATTCACAGAGACAGCTATGGATAAAATAGATATGCATCGACGGAAGTGGTTTATTTTAGGAGGCGCTTTTTTGGGATCGGTTCTGTTATCTCCTTTGGGTTTGGCGGCATCCCGTCCGAAGCCGAGAATACTAGAAATTAATCACACTCCTACAGGAGAATTTATTAAAACAGAGTTTTTCGATGGAAGAAAATATAATAAAAAAGGGCTGTCTCGTTTAAATTACATATTTCGAGATTTTAGAGCCAATAAATTAAAATCTATTGACTCTCAATTATTTAATCAACTGTATCGTTTACAAAATTTATTGGGTACCAATAAACCTATACAGCTTATTTCAGGTTATCGAACAAAAAAAACCAATAATTTGTTAAGAAAGAGCAGCTCTGCTGTAGCTATAAACAGCTTTCATACTTTAGGTCGTGCTGTGGATTTTTACATTGAAGGCATACCACTGAACAAAATTTATAAAGCGGCATTAAGAATGAGAGCCGGGGGAGTAGGTTATTATCCTAAAAGTCATTTTATTCATATTGATACTGGTCCGGTACGCAACTGGTCATCATATCAATAGAGCTCTGATGCAATCTAAAAGTATTTTCACTAAAAGTTGTGTCACGGATGAAAACATACAGATCTCCATTTTCTCTTTATCCAAAGCCCCTTAAAAGCTTTCATATCCAGGCGCTGTCCTTTTTTATCACCCTCAAAAAAACAAAGCCTATCTTAATATTAACTTTGTTAACAGTGCCATATCACGCTGAGTAACCCAACAACGCCCTGCACTCGCGGGCTGGGTCAATTTTATCTAAACATTTTCAGAATTCTCGCTGTTGATAGCGGATAGCATTTTTAAAAGCTGAGGTTTTAAAAGATATAGGTTATGAAGCTCAAATTTGGCATCCTTTTTATTTCGTTCTATGAATATTTTACTGCTTATTTTTTTACCATCTTCTGGTATTGAATAATATTTCTTAGAAAACAACCGTAATTCTTGATTGAGATTTTGTTTAACAACTTCTAAAGTTTTACCACTTAAAATAGAACTCAAGTCTATGCCATCTTCCTGGATTATTTTTTTCATATTTGCTATCTGCTCTTTTGTTAAAGAAGTCTTGTTTTTTGTAAAAAAGTTTTGTTTAGAATTATTTTTGGTTTTATTATTTTCCATTTTTTCTAGCTTGGCTAAAACAGCGTTTTTTACTACTTGAATGTTATACTTCAAAGTAGGGTCTGAATTGTCTAATATTTCAGTACCATATTTGAGAGTGTTTTTATTTTTTATGATTTTATATAGCATTGAGTATAACTTCGAGTACTGAAGGTGTTCATGATGGCCCTTTATTTCTTTGTCGATTTCGTTCTCAAGCTCTTCTTGAATGTTCTTTAAAGAAACGCTGTTGTTATCGAGCTCACTGTGTTCTAGAATCTTCTGAAGCATTTCGTTCCTATATGCAAAAAATAACTTCATTGTAGATTTAGATCCTTCGAGCGTGAATAAAAAATCGTTTTCTTAATAATCTGTCAAGGTAGTCAGCACTCGTTCAACGAAAGAATCTTGCAAAACAGTAGCCCCAAAATTTTTATTTATAATCAGTTTTGCAATACATTGCATCGGTTTAGAAAAATTCATCGATTCAAGTATCGAATTGAGCCATCCTTGAACCAAATGAGCGTTATTCGCTTGATTTATGGAATGATGGAAGAGAATCGACCTACCAGTACGAACTATCTCTCTGGTGTGTTCGCCAAAAAATCCAGTGTCTATAGCATAATCCTGAGCGATTGGTAGACTGCGATACAAAATGCGTTTAGCTAAATTGTTGCGGGTAATGAAACCGCCAGTCATACGTTTAGGCTAATCCATTCAATTTACTACTATTATCCAGTGCTTTATAAAATAGGATATTTCCTAAGAGCTTCACGTTCGAAATCGTTAGGTATCTCATATGTTTAAGCTACTTTTTTTAAAAACGCCCGCCTACAGTAGTGTTTATCATTAAAGACGCTTGTGTAGCCTGACCTATTTTTGGTAAATTTTCCTGCCAGTATTGGACTTGATCTATCAGTGTTTCAATGCCGCATCAGGGGTCAGGATATCGAGAGCGATTAAACAAAATAATATCACGTGCTGACTGGTAGTATCATAGCCAAACCAGCAATGATTTTTGGCTATGCCGAATAAGTGAATCTGCAATAGAGAGGAAAAAAAACTACCTGAAAGAGGTTTTGTAATCTGCATCACAGGTGAGAAAAAATAGACATGGTGATTATGATTAGGTAAGCAGGCCGCAAGTGCCCACTCCCTCAAGAACCGTACGTGCGAGTTACCCCGCATACGGCTCACGCAACTTACTCACTTCAACATTTTTCCTTTTTTGCTATGTAATTGTCTGTGGCAATTAGCATGTAACAATCTTAGATTAGCCAGCTTGTTGTCACCCCCTTCAGCTTTAGGCTGAATATGATGAACATGCAATTGTTCACCATTGTCCAACTCTTGATCACAGAGAGGACAATAACCTTTCTGTCGCTTATAGAGGTTAACTTTGACACCGTAAATAAAAGGCTGTTTACGTGCCTGCCTATTACGCCAATAGTCACGCAATTCCGGATTGTCGGGGGAAGCATTTTTTGGAACTAGCCAATGACGCTGTATTTTTGTCCATGCATGCTTCCAAAGAAATCCACCGGTTGATTTATCCATAAATACTGAATAGTCTTCTCTACCTGGTATCTTGCCTAAGTAGTGTTTTCTTCGCCACCACCAGTGTTTATTGGGATGACGTCGATACAAATATCTACGTTGGCGGATCCACATCCATTGGTCTAATGCACTGAATGTTCTTTTTGAAGCACCAATACGATAGTAATTACACCATCCTATTATCTTGGCATTCAGTTGTCTTATTCCTTCTTGTGTCGGCATACCGATAATACCTTTCCAGGTCATTCTCATTTGCTGTTTGTACCTTTTCATCGACTCCTTTGAGGGCTTCGTTAACAATATATATCCCCGTTTTCTGTGGCGATTGTCATAATGTCGTATATTAAATCCCAGGAAGTCGAATCCTTCCTTCAAGTGTTTGATACTGGTTTTTTCTTCAGAAAGAGCTAACCCTCTCTGAGCTAACCAAATTTGCAACTTTATTTTGGCAGTTTCGCACTCTTCACGGGATTTACCGAATACGACAAAATCATCCGCATAACGAACTACTGCATAAGGTTGCCCTTGTTTTGGCGTGCCGTTTTTCCAGTATTGAATACCCAGTAAGGTCTCCATTCCGTGGAGTGCAATATTGGCCAGTAGTGGACTGATAATCCCGCCTTGCGGAGTACCTGCAACATTGGGTATATAGTTGCCATGTTCCAGCACACCGGCTTGTAACCATTGTTTAATCATGTTTCTTTCGGGGAATCCCCCGATTTTTTTTATGAGAAAATTATGGTCAATGTTGTCAAATGCGCCTTTAATATCTGCATCTAGTACCCAGTGCCGTGTCCCTCGTGCTCTGGCAATACAGAAAATTTTTTGTATTGCGTCATGGGCACTTCGCCCCGGTCTAAATCCGTAGCTGACTGGTTCAAATTTTGCTTCCCAATAAGGTTCCAGCGCCGATTTAACTATCGCTTGTCTACAGCGGTCGAGAATGGTTGGGATCCCAAGAGGGCGTTTTTTTCCATTCTTTTTTGCTATGTAAACTCGTTTTACTGGATAAACCTTTTCTGAAGTTGTTTGGCTTAATAACTTATAAAGATGTTCTCGTCCTTTATGGTCATTAATTACCTGATTATCTACTCCAGCCGTGTGTTTTCCCCGATTGACCTGAGTGACTTTCCTGATAGCCAGAAGATGGTTAGCTCTTGATTTCATCATGAGTTTTTGCAGATTTCTGACTTTCTTTAAGTCACCTGTTGCTGAAGCCCTATATATTCTTTGCCTTAGATTATTAATCATGGCTGTCACAACACGCCAGTTAATAGCATGCCATTCCAGTTGTTGTTCATAGTTTTGATTTATTACGTTTGCCATAGGCATCTAACTCTTCTAAATCAATTCATAACCTTGGTAAAGGATTATATGGGTAAGTCACCCGTTCCACGTCAGCCTCTTTTCAGAGTAAAGTAATTACCTCTATCAATCCTGTTATGATTTCCAGTTGCCTTTCGGCTGATTGCCTTCGCTTTTTGGAACGTCTTATGCCCACTGTCTCTTAGTATTTACATCAACACTAAAAGATTAATGGGGTTACCGTGTTTCACACCATGAAGATACATTGAGTGGGCTGCCTCCTCTATGCCGGGGAACGGGATCCGTCGTAAAGAACGAACACTCTTCTTTACCCGTTTCTAACTGTCGTTAAACTTCCCCATAACACGTCACATCTGATTTCGTGTTTTACTTGCTTACGACATTTTAATAACGGAGATTCACTTTATTCAACCCATTTCAGTTTTGCCTTGCCCCTATTTCTTATTCAGCTTAATACTTTAGTTAGGCTTTCATTCTCGCTTAGCACAAGAGAATTACTCCTCTTGCACCGAGTAAGTGGCAATAAGGTTTCGGATCAACCTTACCCTTTTTCAAGGGACTTCTGTGGTGCAACTTTCACGTCGCACATGTTCAACAAGTATCATTGTGTTGATATCACTCATCAATGTAAATCCTCTGATGAAAAACAGGCCGCCAGTTTTAAGTATTGATGGTGAAGTGATCGTACTACCGCAGGCAATTTTTCAATAGCCCCATTGTTGCTAATCACATCGTCAGCCAACGCGAGGCGCTGCTTTTGAGAAAGCTGTGACGCTAAAATTTTTTTAACTTCTTCTTGAGTGACATTGTCTCTTTTCATGGTACGTAGTAATTGTGTTTTAGCACTGACATCCACGACCAAAATTCGATTAGCCCTGTGATGTAAATGATTTTCAAACAATAAAGGCACGATCCAGATCAGATAGGGTTGAGAAGACTGATGCATTTGATGCAGAGATTCTTTTTCAATGAGTGGGTGTAATAATCGATTTAGCCATTCTTTTTCTTTTTGGTCATTAAATATTTTTTGACGTAATGCCGCTCTATTAAGGGTGTCACCATCCAAAAGAATATGATGGCCGTATCGTTTTATGATTTCATTCCATGCCAAACACCCTGGTTCAACCAATTGACGAGCAATAATATCGGTATCTATCAAGGAAACATTCAAGCTTGCAAAAATATCCGAAACAGTACTTTTCCCACTCCCCACACCACCTGTCAGAGCAACGATGTAGCTCATTATTATTCTCAATATTAAATGGCGATTTAAATAAAAATTGAATATATCGTATTTTAGAAAAAAAAGAGAATAAATTAAAAACAAAAAATGCGCGCGCCTCTTTTTTAAAGATCTGTAAAATTTTTTGGCGTATTTTCCAATTTTTCTTTTGCTTTAAGTAATCCCACTTGATCACTTTGAGGCAGCAAAGGCGCTAATGCATCCAGGGTTTCGATTAATCGATTGATACTAGGATCGTTTAAATTCAGGTGCCCTAATTTTCGACCCGCTCTGACTTCTTTGCCATACCAATGAACATGTATTAAAGGTAGTGATAGCCAAGATGGGTTAAGGTGAATACCAATCAAGTTCAACATGACCGAGGGGCTACTGACCACAGGTAAAGGTAGAGGCAAGTCTAAAATAGCTCTTAAATGTAGCTCGAATTGACTGATAGAAGCCCCATTTTGGGTCCAATGCCCGCTGTTATGTACCCGAGGAGCAAGTTCGTTAATCAATAAATCATTCCCTACAACAAAACATTCCATCGCCATAACACCGATATAATCGAGTTTATTCATAATACGAGATAACATCGATTCTGCCGGAGCTTGCAATCTTTGCTGCTTTGTCGGGAAAGCAACACTGGCACGTAAAATACCCGCTTCATGCCAATTATAGGTAATAGGATAAAAGACCGATTGCCCTCTATGATTGCGTGCCCCTATTAATGATATTTCGTACGAAAAGGGAATCCCTTTCTCAACAATACAGGCAGCATCATAAAGATCAGAAGGAAGCGAATGTTCTTCTCCAGGGCGCAAACACCATTGCCCTTTTCCATCGTAGCCTCCCTTTCGACGTTTCACTACGGCTAAGGAGTCAAAAGAAGAAAACACTTTTGGCCAAAGCTCTGCTTTTGTTAATAATTGCCAAGGTGCCGTTGGGAGTGAGAGTTCGTCTAATAATTGCTTTTGGGTGAATCGATCGGCTAAAAGCGGAAAGGTATCACGGTTAATCAATAAGGGATGCTGAGCCCATTGACGAACAAAGAGGTTGTCAGGCCAATGTTCAATTTCAGCTGTAATAATGTCCGGTGGCGCTCTCTTTTCTCTTGATTCGTCGATTTCAAGACAAAGCGGATACACTTTAATTCCTAAGGGTTCCCCTGCCTGTCTTAACATTTGCCCTAACTGACCCTGACCTAAGATGTAAACTGTTTTCATTTTTTCTCACGTGGATCCCGATGATTGAGAACCTCCTGTGTTTGTTGTTTACGCCATTCTGTCAAACGGTATGCCAATGTGGGATCTTGTAAGCCCAAAATTTGCGCTGAGAGTAAGGCGGCATTTGCTGCGCCTGCCTTTCCAATGGCCAGTGTCCCAACAGGAATACCACGTGGCATCTGCACTATCGAATAAAGGCTGTCTATTCCATTTAGTGAAGTGCTTGCTACGGGGACACCTAATACAGGTAATAAAGTTTTAGCTGCGATCATGCCAGGCAAATGCGCCGCTCCACCAGCGCCTGCGATAATAACACTGAAGCCACGAGTTTCTGCCTGTTCAGCAAATTTGAATAAATTATCGGGGGTGCGATGAGCTGAAATAATTTCCGCATCATAAGCAATTTTTAACTCGCTCAATATATCTGCTGCTGGTTTCATGGTATCCCAATCACTTTGTGAGCCCATGATAATCGCAATTTTCGCTCTGATTTTTTCGGAAGAAAATACATGTATGGTCATAAAAATTTTACTCCAACTTTACGCTTTTTAATCAAAAAAAGAGCTAGATTATAACATGAGGCCAATATGAAGAAAAATGAGAAAAATATTTTCTGATTGAATGGGCCGCCGATTTTTTTATTTGGTCCAATTTTTGCTTTTTTTTTTAAATGCACTACTCTTTTTACTCAAAGTAAATTTACTTTATATAAAAATAAACCTAACTATTTATATTAAATTAATTATTTAATATCACTTTGCATTAAATAAAAAAATAAAATTAATAATTTGTTTTTATATTCAAAGCAATTTCATTTTTATGGAATGATTTTATAAAAAGTAAACACTTAATGTTTCTTCACAACTGAAAACTTCAATCAAAATAAGGATCGAGACTATGCTTAAAAAAGTAAAACTCATTAATGACGAGGTATCTTTTCAGAATGAATATCCGGAATTTAATTCAAAGTGGAGTGAAAATTTTGCCAGGAAGGCAGTAGTGAGCAGTTTAGATCCTGTTACAAATCTTCTGATGAAAGAAGAAGAAAAATTTTTTAATGATAATAATGATCAACCACAACGTAAAATAACAGAGTGGTTTTACAGAAAAAATTCCAAAGGAAATGAGCGTCTTTATCAAAAAAAAATCACTCTTTTAAAAGAAAATGGAGAAATAAAGGATTCCGCGATTTTTGATAAAAACGGCAATAAAATAACCACTTTTATCGAACCCTCTTTGAATCCTGATAAATCTTCTGCACATCACCTACTGGATAATCAAGGTGTTGCCGTCAGTAATGCAAATGCAAATACAGTTATTGAAGATTTGATTGCGCCTCTGAGTTTGCGCCATAAGAATATGACCTTAATTTTATTTGATTTACTCAAAGCCTTAATGCAGGAGCAACCAGATGATATAAAGGTCTCTTTTGGGAAGTATCTGATGAAATTATTGGAACCATCGGCTAATAAAGCCCCTGTAGTAAAAAAAGAACCTCATCAAGACAATGCTCAGGCTGGGTCTGAGGCAGGAGCAGCCGAGGAAACCTTCTACAAAAGCCAATACAGAACCCCATCAAGACAATGCTCAGGTTGAGCCTGAAGCAGAAGCCACCGAGGAAACCTCTGCAAAAGCCAATACAGAACCCCATCAAGACAATGCTCAGGTTGAGCCTGAAGTAGAAGCCGCCGAGGAAACCTCTGCAAAAGCCAATACAGAACCCCATCAAGACAATGCTCAGGTTGGGTCTGAGGCAGGAGCAGCCGAGGAAACCTCTGCAAAAGCCAACACAGAACCCCATCAAGACAATGCTCAGGTTGAGCCTGAAGCAGAAGCCGCCGAGGAAACCTCTGCAAAAGCCAATACAGAACCCGATCAAGACAATGCTCAGGCTGGGTCTGAGGCAGGAGCAGCCGAGGAAACCTCTGCAAAAGCCAACACAGAACCCCATCAAGACAATGCTCAGGTTGAGCCTGAAGCAGGAGCAGCCGAGGAAACCTCTGCAAAAGCCAACACAGAACCCCATCAAGACAATGCTCAGGTTGAGCCTGAAGCAGAAGCCGCCGAGGAAACCTCTGCAAAAGCCAATACAGAACCCCATCAAGACAATGCTCAGGCTGGGTCTGAGGCAGAAGCCGCCGCCAATGTAGCAGCCAAAGAATCTCAAGTCCCATCTTCAGTAACAGAAAGCATCAATCAACAGAGAGATCATACGCGACCAGTTCGATCAGTTTCAGGACAGGTAATTCAAGCCCTTCAAAAAAATTTATTGATTCAGTCATCTCCATTATTTCAATTGATGACCTCAAACATTGAAATAATGAGCGAGATTATTGAACCGTTACTAAATAGAAATAGCGCCGGTGCCAATCAGAGTTTAGAAGAGGCAATGTCATCTTTCTCTGGCAATTGTTCAGTAAAGGCAATATCAATCCCTATCAACCATACCAAGCAGATTGAAGAGACAAATATTGTCAAATTACCTGCAGTCACTGCCACGATGTAGGTTTTTTCTGTCATAAAATAGCTCATAGATTTATCTATGAGCTATAAGGCTTACTATTACATATCAAAATCATTGAAATTTTATTTCAATGATTTTTTTCTTTTGTATTGCCAATTCTGTTGACGCTCTGCCTACCCTCCCTCTTTCCTCTATTTTGACGACGCTGTTGAATAGGCTCTGCTTTGATACGCAGATCAGGTTCATAGCCAGAAACAGCCATACGAGGTATCTCACGTTTCAAGAGCCGCTCAATGTCTTTGAGTAATTTATCTTCATCAACACAAACCAGTGAAATGGCCTCTCCAGCGTGCTGAGCTCTTCCAGTTCGACCAATACGGTGCACATAATCTTCTGGAATATGGGGAAGATCATAATTAACGACATAAGGGAGTTGATCGATATCTAAACCACGAGCGGCGATGTCGGTCGCGACCAATACTGTGATTTTACCTTCCTTAAAATCGGCTAATGCACGGGTACGGGCCCCTTGACTTTTATTGCCATGAATCGCGGCAGCGGTAATACCATCTTTGTTAAGCTGTTCAGAAAGATGATTAGCCCCATGTTTTGTTCGATTAAAGACCAATACCTGTTGCCAATTTCCACGGCCTATCATATGAGATAACAGCGCTCTTTTACGATTTTTATCCACAAAATGCACATATTGAGAAATTTGCTGAGCAGTAGTATTACAAGGGGCCACTTCTACAAAAGCGGGATGAGTTAATAATTTCGTTGATAATGATTTTATTTCATTAGAAAAAGTGGCAGAGAAAAGTAAACTTTGCCGTTTCTTTGGCAGTTTTGCCAAAATTCGGCGGATATCATGAATAAAGCCCATATCTAACATGCGGTCTGCTTCATCTAATACCAAAATTTCAATTTGAGAAAGAGCCAGTGCATTTTGGTGTTCCAAGTCGAGTAACCGCCCTGGTGTCGCGATTAAAATATCAACTCCGCCTCGTAATTTCATCGTCTGAGGATTAATACTCACCCCGCCAAAAACGGCCAGTGAACGTAATTGAAGGTATTGACTGTAATCAGATACATTTTGAGCAATCTGAGCGGCCAGTTCACGGGTGGGCGTTAAAATCAGAGCACGTATCTGGCGGCGGCCTTTCACGAGAGCGGTGTTCTGACTTAATAACTGTAATAAAGGCAAAGTAAAAGCGGCCGTTTTTCCTGTGCCTGTCTGTGCGCTTGCCATTAAATCACGTTTAGCCAAAATCAGGGGTATGGCCTGGCGTTGTATTGGCGTGGGGGCAGAGTAATTGTGCTCTGACACGGCTCGCAGGATATCAGCATTTAAGCCGAGAGAATGGAATGACATATAAAAAAAGCTCCAGATTTTTGACGGGATCTCTAGTATCAGTTGGGAAGCACTCTAATAGCATTTCATCCCCGGGAAGAATAGTTAACATCGCTATGTTTACTTTTTTTGACAATGAGAAGACGTTTTAATGAAAAAAGTACGTTCGTATTCTAATGCTTTATTGTGATCAAATTGCCCTTCCCATTTGGCGATCACCAAAACCGCTAAAGCATTCCCCACGACGTTCAACGCGGTACGAGCCATATCCAGAATGCGATCTACTCCAGCAATAAAAGCCAAACCTTCGAGCGGGATACCCACACTCCCTAAAGTGGCTAATAACACCACAAAAGAAACTCCAGGCACGCCTGCAATTCCTTTCGACGTCACCATCATGGTTAACACCAGAATAATTTCCTGATTCAAAGAAAGCTCAATACCGTACAACTGGGCAATAAAGATGGCCGCGATACTTTGATACAAAGTAGAGCCGTCCAGATTAAACGAATATCCTGTTGGCACAACAAAACTACTGATCGCTTTAGGTGCACCATAGGCCTCCATTTTTTCCATTATTTTAACCAGTACTGTTTCTGAGCTGGAAGTCGAATAAGCCAGTATCAGCTCGTCTTTTAAAATACGGATTAAAGTCTAGATCCGCAAATGACACAATCTTGCAACGATGCCAAACACCACCAAACCAAAGAAAAGGAGGGCACCATAAACTAAAATGATTAATTTACTTAATGGGATTAAAGAGGTAAACCCGAAGTGAATGACCGTCACCGAAATAAGACAAAACACACCTATAGGGGCATAACGCATAATCATGTAAGTGACTTTAAACATGGTATCTGAAATAGATTGAAACACTTGAAGCAACGGCTTTTGAGTTTTTTCGGGTAAGGATGACAGACCCAAACCAAATAAAACTGAAAAAAAGATAACGGGCAACATATCCCCATTTGCCATGGAAGCAAATATATTCGATGGAATTAAAGATAAAATGGTGTTCGCTAAACTGTGAGAGGAATGTTGTACGTTCGCCATGGTTTTTTTGTATTGAGAGATATCGATCACAGCCAGTGATGACATGTCAATGCCATCACCTGGATGAAAAATATTCGTCAAAGTAATACCGAGAAAAATGGCTAAGGTGGTGATGATTTCAAAATAAATAATGGTTTTGAGACCAATGCGGCCTAATTTTTTTGCATCACCCACCCCTGCAATGCCGACAACTAAAGTTGAAACCACGATAGGCAAAACTATCATTTTAATCAAACGGATAAAAATCTCTCCTGCTGGGCTGAGGATATTTTTAATTATCCAATCCTTTGCTTCTATATTTTGGTGAAGCACCGCCCCTACGACTATTCCCAAAACTAATGCAATCAAAATTTGCCATGCCAGACTGATGTTGATATTTTTTATCATGAATATGCCCCTCAAAAATGATTTGATAGAAAACATATAAAATTGACTTTAGCCAATCGAAAAAAATTAACCATAACGCCGGGCAAACTCAACCATAAACTCCGTTAACTTTTGGACGCCCTCTACAGGCATGGCATTGTAAATAGAAGCTCGCATTCCTGTTGCTGCTCTGTGGCCTTTTAAACCTTCTAATCCTCTTTTTTTAGCTTCGCTTAAAAACAACTCATCTAATCTTGGGGTAGATGTCGATAATGAAAAAGGGACATTCATCAATGAACGGTGAGTAGGCGCAACCTGATTGAGGTAAAATTCATTCTCATCGATGGTGGAATAGAGCAATTGGGCCTTCTCGCGATTACGTTTTTGTATTTCAATCAGCCCGCCCTGATCTTTGAGCCACTTAAATACCAAGCCAGAGAGGTACCAAGCAAAAGTCGGCGGGGTGTTAAACATAGACTGAGTGTCTGCAAGAACCTGATAATTGAGAATGGAGGGAGTGTGTTGGTGGGCTTTTCCTAAAAGATCGTCACGAACAATCACCACGGTCAAGCCAGCGGGCCCGATATTTTTTTGAGCTCCGGCATAAATCACCCCATAACGGTCCACATCAATAGGGCAAGATAAAATAGAAGAAGAAAAATCAGCCACCACATCTTTATGATGAGAGAAAATCGGGGGGGCATGAATGGCAATACCTTCTATGGTTTCATTAGGGCAGTAATGAACATAAGCGGCATCCTCACTTAATTGCCACTCACTTATGGGTTTGATGGATTGAAAAAAAACGCCACTGATTGGCTTACGAACACTGGCATCAATGATATTCGGGACGCCATATTTTTTTGCTTCCAGAATGGCACTTTTTGACCAATATCCTCCAGTGATATAGTCCGCGGTTTTTTTTTCACCTAATAAATTCATAGGAACCGCTGCAAATTGACCTCTGGCACCTCCCTGGCAAAAAAGCACTTTATAATTTGAGGGGATATTCAACAGATCTTTGAGATCCTGCTCTGATTCTTTTGCTATTTTTTGAAAAAATTCACTTCGATGACTGATTTCCATCACCGATATTCCTTTCTTTTTTCTTTCAGCCAGCTCCTGTTCTGCTTGAAATACGACTTCTGCGGGCAGCATGGCAGGACCCGCACTAAAATTATAAATCAGAGGCATTAATGTTTCCCTTTTTATTTTTGATTCATTGATTTCTTTTGATTAAGAATGGATTCTGTCTCGCCCTTTACTGATCTCAATGTATTTTTAAGTGTTTTTTAGGAATCAACGTTAACAAAATACCGAAAATCAATGGGACCACAGAAATCATGGAGCGATTAGAAAGTGTATGCCCATACACCAGATTTTCAAAACTGAGCGCAATTAAAGGAAAGATCAAAAAGGCAATAGAGGCTTGAAAGACACCGGCTTTTTGTTGAAGCGCAAAGTAACACAAAATACCAAAAATACCCGCAAAAGGCCCCAAATAAATCACCGCCCATAGAGAAGCCATAGAGAAATATTGAACATGCGGTTTCTCAGCGTACCATCCCAAAATAGATAAAATCACACCTGCTCCTAAACAAGGGAGGGCATTGAAAGTCACGACTGCAACCTGACAGGCGCGTTTTTTACACTGTGCATACATGCAAGCATGCATAATAACGGCTAAAACAAGGCTTAAAATACCGAATAAATTGCTTTGAGCCTCTGTTTGAGATTCTTGAAATAAGATATATGACAAGGCGGTCACTGAGAGGGTTAATCCCACTATTTGTAAAAAATGCGCTTTTTCTTTCAAAAAAAACAGGGAAGCCACTAAAACGGCCACAGGCATATTTGCAAACATAATCGAAGCCAGGCCTGAGCCCACGAATTGTTCACCATAGATGGTTAATGTGAAGGGAATAGCGAAATAAAACAGACACACAATGACTTGAAACCCTCTTTGGCCCGAAGGAAATAAAAGCGGTGTTTTTGTGGCCCAGGCAATATAAAGCAAAACAGGGGCCGCGCATAAAAACCGCAGCCCTGTTGCAAATATAGGAGGGATGGTATCAACAGCTATTTTCATTGCCATCCAAGTGGTTCCCCAAGTGAAGGTCACCAACGTAAATAGCATGAACACAATCAATTTGCGCATAATCATATTCCACAAAAATGAAAACAGGTTCACCATCGCCGACGATAGATAAACCGTACACCCCCCAAAATCAATATTTTTTAATCATTAATAAATATTAATCATAAAAAAGATATCAATGAATAATTTTAATAAATGATATTAAAAATTAAAGCGTAGTCACAACAAGTCATTTTTAAATCCATTACGATCCCTTTCTGGTTATCTAGTATTCATTTTACCTTTTCCCTGAAAAAAAGGGTCAGATATATGAGGATATGATGGGCCGTTTTAAACAGGTTTTAATGATGACCCTTTCTGGATTTTGCTTTTTCGGTCAAACCCTATTTGTGTCCGCTACCGCGGGGATCTCGATTGGCGCTATGTACGATGTGCTCAATTCAGAAACACAAAGCATGAGCAAGCGAATTTATAATAGCGGAGATTCAACCGCATTTGTCCGTGTTGAACTGCTCGAAATTCACCCCGGCGACAAAAATACCTCTCAAGAAATACCACTCAAAGAAGTCACGGGAAACGTCCTCGAAAAAAACAGACTGATTGTCACGCCTTTACGCCTCATTATTCCGCCTGGCGGGTTTCAGGCCGTGCGTATTTTGTGGCCAGGCGATAGAACAACCGAAAGATATTTTCGTATCAGGTTTATCCCCGTTGCACCTAAGGCTGACGACGATTTTGGACTCGATAAAAAAGCGCTGGAAAAACACAGTCAAGAGATGAAGGCGGGGGTCAATATTTTAGCCGGATATGGCAGCATTCTCATTGTTCAGCCTGATAAGCCTGTTTTTAACTCTGTGATCAATGCGGACTCCCCTAAGGTGATCACCATCCAGAATAACGGAAATACTACCATTTCTCTCAATAAAATTCGTGAATGCAAAAATGCAAATACAGGCTGTGGTCCTTATAGCCGTCGGTTTGTTTTGCCAGGCAGAACATACTCTATGAATAAAAAATCGGGATATCAAACGAATTTCACTCTCATTGAGGGGAATAACCAGCGGAAATTCAGTGATTAACGCGGGTCAGTAGCGGCTGTGTTATCAACAAAAACGCAGCCATATTTATGTCACATCATCGCTATTAAGCGATTGAATTAAGGAAATATGCATTTTATGCAACCGTTAAAAAAAACCCATTTGTGTGTTTTAAAAAAATATTTGGCCGTGGCGGCGTTATCCTGCGCAGCGAGTGTGATCTCAGTGAAATCTATAGCGGCCAAACAAGATCTGGATATTAAGTTAACTGCAGAAGTTCCAGAGAAAGAGTTCAAACTTGAGAACAAAGAGATTCCGCTAACAATGAGGGCAGATAAAACGAATGAAGTATTTAAAGGAGAAGCTTCTATCAAATATTTAAACGCTGAGAAGGTTCAGAGTTTAAAAGTGGCAATTGTTAATAATCCACAATTGAGTCTTGGTCAGACTGAAAGTATTGGTATAAAAAGTGTTTTGATTGATGATAAAGAATTAGTGAATAGTTTGGAGGGAGTCGAGTTCACTCGAGATAATCTGACTAATTTTCATGAAAAACGGATTCCTTTAAAAATTACCTCTGAATCTTATAAAGAAGTACCAGAAGGTAAGTATGAAGGAACTGTGACTTTGCAATTTGATGCAACTATCTCATCATAAAACCCGCGAAGCAAACTGAAGTTCAGGATACTGAATTCGTCATCATTCGCTCCCACGGAGGCCGCCAAGATCTTTTGGCGGCTGATTCATGAAAAAATATTTATCTGTTCTATTGACCATCACCCCTCTTTTCGCCCCTGCACAAGAAATGACACTGGCCTCTCATATGCGCGGGTTGCCTGACGATTTCAAGCGGTATTTTTATGACTCCGAGCTGATTGTGCAGGTTTATCTCAATGATACGGCGCTTTTTGATGCGGCGATTTCGTTGAAAGAAAATGGTGAAATTCGACTCATTCGTATTGTTGATACATCTTATCAGGCTGATGACGTTGATCCCGAGATTAAGGCGCGCTGGGCTGACGTTCTAAAGCAGGGGGTGTCTGTGGGTCAATGCACCCAAAATTGCCCTTCTGGGTTGATGGCGGTGGAATACCGCCTGGATAATTCTGTGCTGAAACTGTACACCTCGCAGTATGAAAAAGGCCAGGTCAACACTGATTTTATCTCTCTGCCCAAAGACATGCCTGGCGGGGTGATGATGTATAACACGGTGTCTGCTAGGGGCACATCCCATAAAGAACGCAGCTGGGGGATCAACTCCACCCTAAAATCCTCGTTTGCCGGCTGGAGCCAGAACGCTTCCTTTTATTCTTCCGGTACGGGAGAGGGTCATCATCGAAAAAGCAGCTCAAGCCTGTATCAACTTTTCTCTCAAAAAGAGCTTCAAGGCAGTTTTGTTCGTTTAGGATTATTCACACCCAGCTCAGATACCAGTAACGTCCAGACATCAGGTTTTGGCGATCACTCGGTGGTCGGTGCCATGTGAGGCACCTCCGATACATTGCTCATCCGCCAGGACAGTGTCAGTGCATTTCCGGTTTATATCACCGGGCGCAATCAATCCATTGCCGAAGTCTGGCAAAACGAGAGACTCATCTATACCCAACAGCTTCAATCTGGCATACAAGCACTGGACACCCGTCAGCTGCCCAATGGTATCTACGATATCACGATCAAAATTATTGAAAATGGCCAAACGGTGGACACTCAAAAAGCGCAGATTTACAAGCCCCAGGGCTGGAATGATCCAGACAAACGCTGGCGTCTCAACTTCTGGGGAGGACAACGAAGAACATTCGGCACCAGCTGGCATCACAAACAAAACAATAATCCTTTTACGGTGGGTGGTGAAGTCGATATCCTGGCACATCCCCGGGCGATTGTCGGTTTAAGCGGGGCTCTGGCAGAAAAGGAGACCCAGGTCGGCACGCGGGCGAACATCACGATCTCTGAGAATGACCGGTTATTTACCCAGTACACGCTGAGCAATACTCAGGAACACTTAAGCAAAAATACCACTATTCATTATTACCGCAAAATTCCCATCGGCTCAGCGGGCCTATACTGGCGATCAACGAACAAAAAATATCATGATCAGAAAACACGATCTCGCGAGCGTCAACATACCTGGGGGACGAATTTGTCTCTGAGACTGCCCTGGTCAACGTCACTCATGCTCAGCGCGGAATATGTAGATAGAATTCAAAATAAGGGATTCGGTGCTGATATCTCTCTCAGCAAATCGACCCAGATATCAGGCCATAATACGAATTTCAGACTCAGTGGGTATCACAGACCGGGCTTTGACAAAAAAGAGCGTGACCAAGGCGTTTCATTTGGCGTCAGTGTTGCGCTTGCGCCGGCTAACCGTCACAGAATTTCAGCCGAGACAGGTTTAAATCAACATCAGAATTACTCCAGCCTGAAATATCAATGGGAACCGGGTGATGATGATAATCCCATTCGCACACTGGGCGCCGGTGTTTCACAGAGCTCGAGAAATACCATCATCAGCACAAATGGGGCAATCGAAGCACGTTACCTGAGCGGAAATGTCTATACGCAACATCATATACAAGGCAGTTCCCATACTGTGGGCGGTAATTTGAGCCAGTTATTCGTGCTGGGCGGCGGCAAGGTAGGCGCTGCTAACGGCAATAACAGAATCGAGTCAGCGCTTATTGTAGATGTCGATGCAGATGATGACAGTACCAGCATTCTAGCTTCTGGAAATATGGGCGAAAAACGTTTGTTCAAGGGCAAAAATATTGTGCCAATCCAGTTATGGGAAAAGAACAACATCCAGTTTACGGCCAGAGGGGGCGAAGGTGTGCAGGTTTTCCCTGAGCATCATAGCGTGCAAATGAATCGCGGAAGCGTGAAGTACCTTAAAGTAAAAGCCATGAAAACCTTCACGTTGGTCGGCATGTTGAAAGACGAGCAAGGAAACTTGCTCAAGAATCGATACGTGAGCAGCGATGTGGCCGGTGCGATGATCAATGCCGACGGCGTATTGACCCTTGATTCTGGGGTATCGAATCGCTTACTGACCGTTACAGAAAAAGAAGGGCGCCCTAAGATGCAATGTGCTCTGCCTTCAGAGATGGACAAGAAAAAACAAATTCACTTTATCAACACTGTCTTGTGCAGAGCAGTCAGTGTAGGAGAAGAAAAATCATGAGGTTAATATTTAGGGTGCTCTCAATGAGCATCTTATTGCTTGCCGTGAACATGGCAGCGAGGGCAAATGAAGTGACACTTTATTATGAGTGGGATGCTGAAAATCAAAACGGTCTTACATTCATTGAGGAGAGACAAGGAGTTGATTCTTTTAATATACCAAATTTTATACAGACTGGTGTCAATGGATCGGGAGATCCTCCGAGGCAGTTTGTATCATCAGCACTACAATTGAAACTGACTCCCAATGTTAATACTCAAAAGTCAAATATTGATTTGAAATCCATTCCCCCAAAAACAGTGACATTAAAATTACAAAATCGTTCTTTGCAAACAATAAATTTGATGTTTCATCTAAATACATTAGATTTCAGATATAGCTAAGCGATTTAATTTTAGTTACAATATAAAGAACTAATTAGCATGAGGTCACTATGAGTTATTCAGTGGATTTTCGTCAAAAAGTCCTGAGTATTCGAGAGAAAGAAGGACTGAGCATCAGAGCAACGGCGAAGCGTTTTCACGTAGGTACAGATACTCTCAGGCGTTGGCTCAAGCGAATAGAACCGAAACCCTCGGGTCCGCGTCGAGGCAAGATGGATAAAGAGGCGTTTATCAAAGATGTGGCAGAGTATCCAGATAGCTATCAACGGGAACGGGCGGCCCGTTTCGGGGTGTGCCCCAAAGCCATCTGGCAAGCATTGAAAAGATGGGGTCTGACCTATAAAAAAAACTCTGCGTCATCCCAAGGCAAACGAAGAGGCACGACAGGGGTTCCAGGAAAAAATCGCGGGGTATCAAAAGCAGGGTAAATCTCTGGTTTATCTCGATGAGAGCGGCTTTGCTCACGATATGCCCCGCCTCTACGGATACGCTACACGAGGTCAACGCTGTTTTGGGACTCACGATTGGCAGGCTAAGGGCCGCACTAACGTCATTGGTGCCTTATTAGGGGTCACTCTCATCGCGGTGGGCCTCTTTAACTGCTCCATTAACAGCGATGTTTTTTATGCCTGGGTCACTCAGCTGCTCCTACCCGCTCTTCCTCATCCGTGCGTGATGATGATGGATAACGCTTCTTTCCACAAGCGAAAAGATATTCAACACGCCATTCTCAACGCCGGTCATTCTATTGAATATTTGCCTCCTTATTCGCCCGAGTTCAACCCTATTGAGCACACATGGGCTCAAGCTAAAAGAAAAAGAAGAGAACTTCAATGCGACATCAATACCTTGTTTTCAGAACATATTATGTAACTATTCTTATGTCGTTTAGCTATATCAACCATCGACAGAAAATAATCTTAAAAATATAAATTACGAAGAATCCTTCTGCGAAGGAGTAACCGATACAGAACCATATCTTGGCGTGATTGAAAAAAGATATTTAATAAACTTGAAAAACGGGAATAATTGTAAATTTGAAATTAATGATCTCAATCAATCTGATCAAATTGCAATAGGTTTTGCTTATCAAATATTTTTGAATAACAATAATCTATTAAAAATTCACTCAGGAAGATACGAAGGAGAAGTGAGTTATTCGATTGACAATATTGTTAACACACATTCAAATTTCAGCAAAAACATAGACCATTTTACAATTAAGTTTGTTTTAAATGTGAAGCATCATCTGAAGGTTCACCTCACAGGTCATTCAAAGGTGCAACTGGAGCCATGTGCTCAAGCAGGCAACTGTAGAGCAGCCACGATCAATCAAAATTGGCAAAACTGGCACCAAAATCGATACCCCCTGACCGGTAAAACCCGGTTTTCTTTATCAAGTTCCGGGCCTTTTAAAGTTTATCTGGAATGTGAATATGAATCTCAAAGTGGATGTGCTATCGAAAGCAAAAAAAACCAAACATTGGTTCCGGTTCAAACGCGTCTGGGGCTGCCTGATTTTGCTGTTCCAGAAAATAAATTGCTTCAAACAAAAAATCATGTTGATGATATTATTTTCCCTCCGGATGTTAATAATCAACAAGGAGATATAAATTTTTCAGTCACTTCGGACAATGTGGAAACAATGCTAAAAAACGCGCCAGATAATTACAGTGGAAGAGTCACGGTTGTGTTTGATACTGAATTCAATTAAATCCCATCAAACTGAGCAAGCACAGTGCCGCAGATCATGGCCCTTGTGCCTTGCTTCTGTCAGTAAACGTTCCAACTCTCAACACCGGGCCCACAGTGCCATCCTGTTTACTCTGCTGGTCATCAAGAATTTGATTTTTTTGTAAAAGCCTGTTTACTTATTGATTGGGGAAATAAATCAGTCTGTATGACGCGACATCCCTCACGAGCCCATCCCTTCCAATAGAGTGAAAAACGATGCGATACAAAAAAATCACACTGCACACCCTCAGGCTGTCTGTGCTGACGATGTTGATACACAGTGGAGCCGGTGTTTCAGAAACAACGGTGTTTGATGGAGTAACCCATGAGTTGAATGAACAGGCTTACCTTGAGGGGATAGAGGCAAGGAATAAAGCTCAGGTGAATAATCGACCAGTACAACCTCTATCCCTGTCTGGCGGTGGAAGTAAAAAAACCGCGGTGAAAACCAGCGGAGTGGGCACCTCTGTGATGCTGAAAGGCACTGAAAAGCAAAAAATTACAGTGGACACCCAGGCCGCAGGCAGTTCTTATGGTCTTTGGGCGATAGACGACTCCACCCTGACACTCAGGCATATGGAGATAACGTTGAAGGGTGCCAACGACTGGGCGGTCGCTGTGGAAAAAGGGGCAAAAGTCGATATCGGGAACAGCACCCTCAGCGGCATAAAAAAGAATTTTTATGGTCTTTGGGCGAAAGGAAAAGAGACAGAGGTCACGGGTCATCAACTGAAGATAAATTCACGAAATGGAGATGGGGGTAGAGCGGTCACTTCTTACAGTGCCAGGATAACGCTCAAAGACAGCACCATCAGCAGTCAAGGAGAAAACTCTCGAGGTATTCTCACATTCGAGGCTGCCAGGGTGACAGGGTGACAGGGTGACAGGGTGACAGGGTGACAGGGTGACAGGGTGACAGGGTGACAGGGTGACAGGACATCATCTGGACATCAACGTAGAGGGTCAAGGTGCCAGAGCTATAAGCGCTGAAGAAGATTCAACGATGGATATCAAAGACAGCACCATCAGCAGTCAAGGAGAAAACTCTCGAGGTATTCTCACATTCGAGGCTGCCAGGGTGACAGGGTGACAGGACATCATCTGGACATCAACGTAGAGGGTCAAGGTGCCAGAGCTATAAGCGCTGAAGAAGATTCAACGATGGATATCAAAGACAGCACCGTTAGCAGTCACGGGGAAAATTCTTTTGGTATTGTCGCATTGAGGCGTACCAAGGTGACAGGCCATCATCTGGGCATCAAGGTAGAGGGTCAAGGTGCCAGAGCTATCAGTGCTAAACACAATTCCACAGTGGATATCCAGGACAGCACCGTTAGCAGTCACGGGGACAACGCTCGTGGTATTGTTGCATTCGAGAATGCCAATATCACTCTCAACAATAGCACCCTGAGCAGTATCGGGGAAAACGCTATTGGTATTGTCGCATTTAGGACTGCCAAGGTGACAGGAAATGATTTGGACATCAAGGTAGGGGGGCAAGGTACCAGCGCTATATTTCCTAACCAAAATTCAACGCTTCATCTTCATGACAGCCATATTCAAACCCTGGACAAAAACGCCGCGATTCTTGCTTTTGACACAGGAGCAACAGACACGACAGTGACCATGACGGGCGGGTCTCTCCATGCCGCAGGTGACCTGATTCTGTCTGCCGGCGGAAAAACGAACCTGGTTTTCAGCAGGGTCGTTATCTCCCCGCCGGGCAGTGGACATGCCATTCATTTTACCGGGACAGGGGGAGAAGTCGATTTAACGTTGAACCAGACAGCCCTCTACGGGAACATTATGGCGGAGGGTGAGAATAAAGCCAGAGTGACCCTGGACTCTGGCAGTACCTGGTCGTTTACCAACAATGCTACTGTAACAAACTTGAAAAATGCAGGACAGATGGTCTTTGAACCCCCTCATGACACCCCTTCGTTTTCTACCCTCACGACAGACCATTACGAGGGCGATTCCGGTAAAATCCTGTTTTACGCCCGCCTGGAAGGCGACGATTCGCCGGCGAATAAATTGATTATCAATGAATCCTCCAAAGGCACCACCCGTGTGACAGTGCGTAATGTGGGTGGGAAAGGGGGCGCCACCAAAGGCGGCATTCGACTGATTGAAGCCAAAGAGGGCACTGACGGCACCTTTGTTCAGGACGGCCCTATCGTGGCCGGCTCTTATCAATACTCTCTACAAAAAGGCAATCAAGAAAACCCAAACGATTGGTATCTGGTGTCCTCATGGTTTGCCCGGCCTGAGAGTTTGAGTTATGCGAATAATCTTCGGGCAGCCAATACGATGTTTCACATGACGTTACATGAACGCTTGGGTGAAACCCAGTATACCGAGGCCCTGTCAGAGGACAGCCCTGTCCCTGGGATGTGGATAAGGGCGTCAGGAGGTCATCATACCTCTTCCCTGTCTGACAACGACGCGCAATCTCACCGTTATGTGATGATGCTCGGCGGAGACATCGCCCAGTGGTCTTCTGATGGCCTCAACCGTTACCATTTGGGCGTGATGGGCGGATATGGCCATGAGTACAGCAAAGCGCATCACCGTCATCATGGGATGTCGTCGCAAGGGAAGGTGCGGGGCTACAGTGCAGGGGGGTATGCCACCTGGTATCAACATCCCAAAGCGCCTTCGGGTTTTTACGTCGATACCTGGGCGCTGTATCACTGGCTCAAGAATGAGGTGACGCCTGAAGAGCGGCGTACGGAGTCTTACAAAAGCCGGGGGGTGACCGCGTCTGTGGAGGGGGGATATCTGTTGAAGGTAGGGGAATATGTTTCCCGCTCGGGAATACTGCACAGTTTTTGGGTTGAGCCCAAAGCCCAGCTGACCTGGATGGACGTCAAGCCGGAGAACCACACTGACCAGAACGGCACCCGGGTGACGGGTCAAGGGAATTACCTGCAGAGTCGGCTGGGTTTACGGGCGCATCTGCTGGGGCACAGTCCGAAGGATGAAGGAAAACAACGGGAGTTTGAACCCTTTATTGAAGCCAACTGGATTTATCAACCCAAGCCGACGGCCATCAGGATGGACGACAGAAAGTATGAGATTCAAGGGGCGCGTCACCTCGGTGAATTCAAAATGGGCGTGGACGCAAAAATCAGTTCGCGTTTACATCTATGGGGCCATGTGGCGCACCAAATAGGCAAAAAAAGCTACAGAGATACTCGAGGGGCGGTGGGCGTTAAATATCATTTTTGAAGGATGGCCGTAAACAAACCTTATCTGCCTGTCACACATGAGACAGGCTTGGGATGGCAATATGTCTGTTTGTTTTAAATGAATTATTTTTTTAATTTTGTCTATTAAAAATAACATGTGCCATAGCTTGAGTTAATTGCGTGAGCTGTTCTGGGCGAATAATATAAGGGGGCATCACATAAATCAGTTTTCCAAAAGGCCGGATCCACACTCCCTGCGCAACAAATTCACGTTGTAATGAGGCCACATCCACTGCTTTTTTCATTTCTATCACCCCTATCGCGCCTAACACCCGTACATCCAAAACGGTAGGATGCGCGGATAAAGGAGATAATTCTGCCCAAAGCTGATGCTCGATGGCTTTCACCTGAGGTTGCCATTCATGACGCGCCAAGATTGCCAGATTTGCATTTGCAACCGCACAGGCCAATGGATTCGCCATAAAAGTAGGGCCGTGCATAAAACAGCCTGCTTTTCCTTTGCTGATCGTATTGGCTAGCTCTCTGGTACATAAAGTGGCTGATAGGGTGAGATATCCTCCTGTCAGCGCTTTCCCTAAACATAAGATATCCGGCGCGATGGCCGCATAATTGCACGCAAATAACCGGCCTGTTCGGCCAAATCCTGTGGCTATTTCATCGGCTATTAATAAAATTTGATGCCTCTCACACAGAGCACTGACTTCACGCAAAAAAGCGGGATGATAAATACGCATGCCCCCCGCGCCTTGTACAATCGGCTCCAGGATAACCGCCGCAATATCCGTATTATTTGTTTCTATGAGTTGTGAAAATGATTGAATTTCTTCGTTATTCCAAGGTGCGTCAAAAAAATGACCCTCTGAAAACTGATAGGCAGGAGGGGCAGGCGCAAATAAATTTTTTGCCACATATCCCTGATAAAGCGCCTGCATAGAATTTTCAGGATCACAAACAGAAAGGGCGCCAAAGGTATCTCCATGATAGCCCTGACGAAAGCTCAAGATTTTTGATCGACGCTCTCCTTTGGCGTGCCAATATTGCAACGCCATCTTTAACGCCACTTCGACTGACACAGATCCAGAATCTGCGAGAAAAACACAATCCAGGGGATCGGGTGTCAGAGCGATTAATTGTCGACATAGATCAATGGCCGGCGAATGGGTGATCCCACCAAACATGACGTGAGACATTTTTTCTATTTGCTGATGAAGCGCCTGGTTCAGCTCCCGACAGTTATAGCCGTGAATAGCCGCCCACCACGAAGACATCCCATCGATTAAACGTCGCCCATCTGCCAGTATGAGCTCAACGCCCTGAGCGCTTTTCACGGGATAGCAGGGCAAAGGATCGATCATGCGGGTATAGGGATGCCAGATATGATGGCGATCAAAATCCAGATCATCTTGCTTCATCAAAAATGATTTTCTCTTTATCTGATTTTTGCGCTAAAAAAACGCCATATTCGATATTCTCGATATCAGGCAATTCATCATAAAAATAAATTAAAAATGTAAATGTATTTTAAAACAACCTCAGTATATTTTTGATTGAATTTTTTTACATCTATATTCATAATATTGTGGTTTAAATTTAGTTTTTATTTCAAATATTAATAATTCTTATTTTTTAATTATTCACAATTCGAATATTAATTTATAAAAATCAAGCAAAAATTTTTAAGATCTTTTCTCGCTTTATTTTTTAACGTTTCTTTAATAAAAACAATTATTGATAATCCATGTGATCATTTTTTAAGTTAAGAGTAATTAATATAGGAAATAAATTCTTGGATAAATGGATTTTGAAGAAATTAAAAAATGAATAGGTGTTTTCTTAAATCCGCCTTTTTTCCCTTCGTATTTCTATCAAATCTTATGTACAAATATATTTGTTGATAATTTAAGCAAGAATGATTCATTTTTCGTAATAAATAAAAAATTTTTTAGGAGCAATCGACTTTGGTTATTGAAAATCATCTTTTATCAGCTCTGGTTTGTTCTGCGCGTTTATTAAACCTGGCTGGATTGCATCCGATCAGTATTGAAAAATTTCGCAATAGTTGCCTTTTTAATGATGAAGATCGAGTGACTCAAGAACAGTTAAAAAGGAACTTAAACCAGTTTGGAAAGCTTTCTTCCGCGAAATTTCATTTGCGTTCATTAACATTAGACAAATTAAAACCCCAACACTTACCTTTGGCGTTCCGTGATAAAACGGGCCAGTTTGTGATATTAGCGGGCATAAATCAACAACAAGCTTTATTACAATACTCTAATACACAAAAACCGGAAATCATCAATAGATCGGAATTAGACAATCTATGGGGCGGCCTTTGTTTGTTCTGCAAGCAATCCCGTTTTGATATTCGTTGGTTTATTCCTGTTTTTCTTCGGCATCGTCGCCAATTAACCCAGGTATTATTGGTATCTTTGATGTTGCAATTATTAGCGCTGGTTGCGCCTCTGTTTTTTCAGGTGGTGATGGATAAAGTATTGGTTCACAACGCATTGGCAACGCTTGATGTGCTTGTTATCACTTTAGTGGTGGTTGGGGTCTTTGAAGTGGTGCTCAAAAGTTTACGGGAATATTTATTTGCCCACACGACCACTCGGGTCGATATTCAACTGGGGGGGAAATTATTTCATCATTTGATTCATCTGCCTTTAAGTTACTTCAAACAACGCCACGTGGGGAATATTGTCGCCCGAGTACGCGAGCTCGACAGCATTCGTGAATTTATTACCGGTTCTGCTTTGACTTTATCAGTGGATGTTGTTTTTTCCGTCGTTCTTTTTACGGTGATGTGGTTTATTTCCCCTTATCTCACGCTGATTGCCTTAGCGTCTTTACCCTGTTTTGTTGTTTTGGCGTTCATGACCACAAAACCTTTACAAAAAAAAGTAGAAACACTGGCTTGCTGTGCGGCCCAAAATGGGTCTTTTTTAACGGAAACTGTAGCAGGCGTTGAAACCCTGAAAAGCTTGGCGTTAGAGCCCCGAATGCAACATCGTTGGGAGGAGCAAACATGCGATTTTGCTAAAGCGAATTTTGATGTACAGAATGTACAAAATTTCAGTACTCAAACAGCCCAGCTGTTACAAAAATTGACCACGACCTCAGTGATTGTGTTTGGGGCTTACGAGGTCATGGGGATTCATCTGAGTATTGGTCAATTGATCGCCTTTCATATGTTATTGGTTCAAGCCATGTTACCGATGACGAAACTGGTAGATTTGTGGCAACAAAGCATCCGTGCTCAAGTGGGATTGTCTTTATTGGCAGATATATTGACTTTACCTATGGAGAATAGTGGGTCTGGTTTTAAACCTAAAAAACCTCTTGAAGGGGCAATCAGTCTTCATAAAGTCATTTTTCGTTATCGTCCTGATCTTCCTCCCGTACTACGTGAATTGACATTACGAATTTCTTCAGGGGAGCATATTGGATTAGTTGGGCCTTCTGGATCAGGCAAAAGCACGATAGCTCGTCTGATACAACGCCTTTATACAGCCGAACAAGGGGAGATCTTAATAGACGGAAAAAATGTTAATCAGTTCGACGCTCATGCTTTAAGACGTCAGGTCGGAGTGGTGATGCAGGAAAATTACTTATTTAATCGCACCGTACGAGAAAATATTGCCCATGCTTTTCCTACAGCGCCTTTGGAACAGGTGGTTAAGGCCGCGTGTCTGGCAGGTGCGGATGAATTTATTCTGGCTTTACCTCTAGGATATGACACTGTTTTATCTGAAGGGGGATCTTCTCTTTCAGGAGGGCAACGTCAACGTATTGCCATCGCACGTGCGTTGTTATCGGATCCCAAAATACTGATTTTTGATGAAGCCACCAGCGCATTAGATGACGATTCTCAAAGTCAAATCATGAAAAATATGGCAGAGATTGTGGCTAGCCGAACGGTGATCACCATTGCACATCGTTTATCTACAGTCCGTCATTGTGATCGGATTGCCGTTATTGAAGGAGGCGTGCTGACAGAATTAGCATCACATGATGAATTATTAGCCTTTAAGGGAAGCTACTACCGTTTATGGCAACAACAAATTAACTTTAGCACTGAGGAAATGAAATGAAATTTTTGCAGGCCTTTTATCAAAAAATGATGAAATGGCGCGAGAAAGAAAAGAAAGTACAACTCACTCGGGATGAATATGATTTTTTACCCGCTTATTTAGAAATCATTGAACGCCCTGCAGCACCTTGGGCTCGTCGTACTGCCTGGTTAATTTTAGGATTTTTATTGTTGGTATTGCTTTGGTCGATTATCGGAAAACTGGACATTCATGCCACTGCTTTAGGTAAAGTTATCGTGTCTGATCGTACTAAAGTGATCCAATCTCTTGACCCCGGTACGGTCATTGCCATCAATGTACGAGATGGCCAAAAAGTGAAAGCGGGGCAAGTTTTGCTTGAGCTTAATCCGGTTGGAATTGATACTGAAGTACTGAAAGTGAGTGAACAACTTGCTCATCGTAGCCTGGAAAAAGCCCGGTTAACGGCCCTGCTCACTTCAGCTCCATTATCCCATTTTTCCCCTCCTGCAGATACAGAAGAGTTAATTGAAGCCAGCCGTGCTTTACTGCAACGAGAGTTTGATGAGGTGAACGCCGAGTTAGAACGTCAAGATATGAAAATAGCGGTCAATCAAACGAATGATGAATCAGTGCAAGAACAAATATCGAATCAAAAAACGCTGATTCAAAATATTGAACAACGTTTAAAAGCCCTTCGTACACTGGCAAAAACGCAGTCTATCGCAAAAATAGATCTCTTGGAAAAAGAGAAAGAATGGTTGAACGGGAAGGCACTTTTAAGTGAAATGCAAGGAAAACAAAAAATTTTGCTTTCAGAAAAGCAAAGTTATTTACAAGAAAAACAGCGTTATATGGCAGAAAAAAAACGCGATTATCGTGAACGCCTTAACAAAGTTCAGGAAAACATCAGTCAACTAAAACAAGAAAAAATTAAATTAATGGATAGGCAGCGTTTACAAATGTTGAGATTGCCTATTGATGGTGTGGTGCAAGAACTTTCTGTACATACATTAGAGGGGGTGGTCTCTTCGGCACAAAAATTAATGTCCATCGTACCAGAAGATACTCATCTGGAAATTGAAGCCATGGTATTAAATAAGGATGTCGGGTTTGTATTACCCGGGCAAACAGTGGAAGTGAAGGTGGATAGTTTTCCTTATACTCGTTACGGCACTTTAAAAGGAGAAGTCAAACATGTTTCTTTGGATGCAGTGGAAGACCAAAAGCAGGGGCTTATTTTCCCTACTCGTATTAAATTAATGGATGATACCTTGAAAGTGGATGGTCAATTAGTACGCCTATCTGCGGGTATGTCGGTCAACGCTGAAATTAAAACGGGTAAGCGTCGCGTGATTGATTATTTACTCAGCCCTCTACAGCAGTATCAATCTGAAGCGATGAGGGAACGTTAAAATGGCCAACCACAAAAAGTCCAGCGTTCCTTCTTTACTGGCGCTTGCAAGGGGAGCCGCTTGCTTTGATTTAGCAATAGAGTCTGCCCAGTTAGAACATAAGTTGGGTTTGCCGATAGAGAAAATAGACGACATCGCTCTTTGTCGATGCGCAAATTGGATTGGACTTCGAGCACGTAGAATTAAACAACCTGTCGCTCGATTAAACACAATGCCTTTACCTGTTTTATTTTCAGAGGGGGGAAATTGGTATTTATTATTAAATCTGAACGAAACTCATGCCGTCGTTTACTCTCCTCTTTCTGATAACGAGGGGAGTATCTCTCGTGAGCAGCTCAATCAGTTATGGTCAGGGAAAGCCATCTTATTGGCAAAAGCAGAAAAGCCAGCCAAGAAGGCAGCTTTTGGTTTTGGCTGGTTTTTACCTTTGATTCTGAAACACGGTAGGCAGTTACGCAATATTGTTGTTATTTCTCTATTATTACAGGCCATACTTTTGGTGACTCCTATGCTGTTTGAAACAGTCATTGATAAGGTGTTGGTCAGTCGTGGTATAGATAGCCTGATCGTATTAGGTATGGCGATGATAGGATTGGCTATTGCTGAACCTATTTATACTTTTTTGCGAGGCTGGCTATTTTCAAATCTTTCTACTCGAGTTGGAGCTGAGCTTAACACCCGTCTTTATCGTCATCTGATGAGTTTACCTTTAAACTATTTCAGCAGCAGACAAACGGGGCAAATTATTGCCAGGGTCCGTGAGATGGAGCAAATTAGAAGCTTCCTGACAGGATCAGCCTTAACCATGTTATTGGATTTATTTTTTGTCAGCACCTTTATTGCAGTCATGTTTTATTACAGCGTCAAGTTGACTTCAATTGTATTGATATCCTTGTGCTGTTACCTGGTATTTTGGCTGTGTGTGGGGAAAATTTTACAAAAAAGAGTCGAACGTGAATATGAAGAGAGTGCCAATGCCACTTCTTTTTTAACCGAGGTGATCACGGGTCTTGAAACCATTAAAACCACGACAACAGAAAAACAATTCAACCGTCAGTGGCAACAATATTTAGCGAATTTTGTTCGTTCGGCTTTCAATACCAAACAAGTGGGTAATTTAGCAGGCCAGGGCATTAGTTTAATTTATAAAATAACCTCCGCTTTATTACTTTGGTATGGTGTTCAGCTCGCGTTAGAAGGCAAATTGTCCCCTGGTGAGTTAGTCGCATTTAATATGTTTTCGGGTTACGTCACCCAGCCCATATTACGTTTAGCCCAAATTTGGCAAGATTTGCAACATACAAAAATTGCATTAAAGAGAATTGGCACCATTTTAGATAGCCCAAGTGAACCCGGTAATTCAGGTTTGGTTTCATCTGCTCAGAGTGCAGGTCGTATCGCTTTTAAACAGGTTCGTTTTCGATATTCTCAGGACACACCAGAGATACTACAAAATTTGAATATATCCATAAAAAGTGGTGAATTTGTTGGAATAACAGGGCCTTCTGGTTCTGGGAAATCTACCCTGACCAAGTTATTGCAACGTTTATACACACCACAAAGCGGTCAAATTTTAGTCGATGGACAAGACCTGGCAATCACAGATCCAACCGCTTTACGCCGCAGAATGAGTGTGGTTTTACAAGAAAGCATCTTATTTTCTGGGACAATACAGGAGAATATCTGTCAGTGTCGACCTAATGCTGATATGGAAGAAGTAGAAAAAGTCGCCCGTTTGGCCGGCGCTCATGATTTTATCATGGGCTTAGCTCAGGGGTATGAAACACAGGTGGGTGAAAAAGGCGGCATGCTTTCTGGTGGGCAACGGCAACGGATTGCGTTGGCAAGAGCATTAATGGCGGATCCTCAAATTTTAATTTTAGATGAAGCGACCAGTGCCCTAGATTATGAATCAGAGGCGGCTATTATGCGTCAACTGCCTGAAATTACTCGCAATCGTACCGTTATTTGTATTGCCCACCGTCTCAATACCTTACGGGGTTGTGATCGTATTTTGTTGCTAAAAGAAGGGGTTGTTCACGAGGAAGGCACTCACAGCGAACTGGTGGAACAATCCGGCCATTATGCGCGTTTATGGGCGCTACAAACCACTTAATCGCTTTTTTTATTTCTTTTAAGATAAACAGAACCCTCTTGAAATTATCCAGAATATTCAAGAGGTCTAAAAATTCCCACTCAATCTGTCACCAACGCGCTTTCAATAAGTTATCGGCCATCACATAATTAGGCTGAACCCCTTTAATCGGTTTGAGATAAAGATGAGGGGGCTCTTTTTTGGTGATACCCGCTATAAACTCCTCTCGAAAATATTTAAGAGCACTTTGTAAAGGCTCGACCGCCCCAGGTGCATGTGCACAAAAGGTTTTTCCTGGGCCTAAAAAGCGACAAAGCTGCTCCAGCGTTTCTATATCCCCTTCTCGACCTTCGCCTCGTTCAAGCGCTTTCAAAATTTTGACACTCCAAGGAAGGCCATCTCGACAAGGCGTACACCAGCCACAGGATTCACGGGCAAAAAATTCTTCTAAATTGCAAGTTAAAGAAACCATATTGATTTCATGATCTACCGCCATTGCAAGCGCCGTTCCAAGACGACTGCCGGCTTTTCCAATGTGTTCGAAATCCATAGGGAGATCGAGATGCTCTTCTGTCAAAAAATCTGTGCCTGCGCCGCCAGGTTGCCAGGCTTTAAATTTGAGACCGTTTTTCATTCCACCGGCATAGTCTTCTAGAATTTCACGAGCAGAGATCCCAAAGGGCAATTCCCAGACACCCGGGTTTTTCACCCTTCCAGAAAATCCCATTAATTTAGTGCCCGTATCTTTACTTTTAGCAAAACGACTCGCATCAGGAGCAATGCCTTGATACCAGGCTACGCCGTGCTCCATGATCGCAGGCACATTACAAAGAGTTTCTACATTATTGACACAGGTCGGTTTCCCCCAAACACCGGAGGAGGCAGGAAAAGGCGGTTTGGATCTCGGATTGGCACGACGCCCTTCCAGGGAGTTAATCAGGGCCGTTTCTTCCCCGCAAATATAACGTCCTGCCCCCGTGTGGACCATGAGTTCAAAATCAAACCCACTCCCCATAATGTTTTTGCCGAGCAGCCCTACTTGAGTGGCTTCAACAATCGCTCGCCGCAAATGGACTGCCGCCTCGATATATTCTCCTCGCAAAAAAATGTAGCCACGATAGGCCTGAAGCGCAAAAGCCGAAATGAGCATGCCTTCCACCAGCAAATGGGGCAGTTGCTCCATCAAAAGCCGGTCTTTGTAAGTGCCCGGCTCCATTTCATCCGCATTACAAAGCAGATAGCGAATTCGCATGTTGGGATCTTTAGGCATGAGACTCCATTTTAAGCCTGTGGAAAACCCTGCACCACCTCGACCTTTAAGACCCGCTTCTTTCACTGAATGCACGATTTCTTCAGGAGTGAGGCGAGTTAATGCTTTTTTTGCTCCTAAATAGCCATTTTTATTGCGATATTCTTCCAACCAAAGTGGTTGTTGAGAATCACGTAAACGCCAGGTCAATGGGTGCGTTTCAGGGGCTTTGTGAATTTTTTTAAACGCACCAGTGATAGAAGCAGGGGCCGAATTCATGGATATTGCTCCAATAAGGTGTCAATATTTTCTATCTGTAAGTGGCTATGGGTGTCATCATCGATCATCATGGTCGGCCCTTTATCACAATTGCCAAGGCAACAGGTCGGCAATAAAGTAAAGCGACCATCTTTTGTGGTCTGCCCAGGCTGAATACCGAGTTTTTCTTCAAGCACAGCTTGTATTTTTTGATAGCCCGTGATGTAACACACAACGCTGTCGCAGTAGCGGATCACGTGGCGCCCAACAGGTTTTCGAAAAATCTGGCTGTAAAAGGTCGCAACCCCTTCGACATCACTGGCAGGGATGCCGAGCACTTCTGCAATCGCATGAATCGCCTCGTCAGGGACCCACCCTCGTTTTTTTTGTACTATTTTTAACGCTTCGATAGAAGCGGCTCTGGCGTCTTCATAATGGTGTTTTTCTTCCTCTATCGCATCACGTTCTTCGGAGCTTAATACAAATGGCACGACATTCATGGCATCAATTTGATGCTCAGAAAGATTTTTATGATGACTCATGATCAGCGATCCACATCAGACATAACAAAATCGATACTGCCCAGATAAACAATTAAATCAGACACTAAGCTCCCTCGGATCACAGAGGGAATTTGTTGAAGATGAGCAAAGCTGGGTGTGCGAACCCTTGTTCGATAACTCATGGTTCCCCCGTCGCTGGTTAGGTAGTAGCTGTTAATCCCTTTGGTGGCCTCAATCATTTGGAAGGATTCATTCGCAGGCATGACTGGCCCCCAAGAGACCTGTAAAAAATGGGTAATCAGGGTTTCAATATGTTGCAAGGTGCGTTCTTTAGGCGGCGGCGTAGTAAGTGGGTGATCTGCTTTAAAAGGCCCCGCAGGCATGTGTTGATAACATTGTTCCAGAATACGCATGCTTTGACGTATTTCTTCTACCTTGAGCATCACCCGCGTGTAGCAATCACTTTGACCATAACCCACGGGAACGTCAAATTCAAAATGCTCATAACCTGAATAAGGCCGCCATTTACGAACATCAAATTCAATGCCGGTTGCTCGTAGCCCTGCCCCCGTCACACCCCAAGCCAAAGCGTCTGACGCATTGTAGCTGGCGATCCCCATAGATCTGCCTTTTAAAATGCTGTTTTCAAGCGCGGCTTTGACGTAAGAATTCAGGCGTTTTGGCATCCAATCGAGAAAAGTACGAAGCAATTTTTCCCAACCCTGAGGCAGATCCTGCGCGACACCTCCAATACGAAACCAAGCAGGATGCATACGAAATCCAGTAATGGCTTCCACCAGATCGTAAATTTTTTGTCGATCAGTAAAGGCAAAAAATACCGGCGTCATGGCGCCCACGTCTTGAATAAAAGTGCTGATATACAGTAAATGGCTATTAATACGGAAGAGCTCTGACAACATCACACGAATGCTTTTAACTCGATCAGGAACCGTGATGCCGGCCAATTTTTCAACCGCTAAAACATAAGGCATTTCATTAACGCAGCCGCCCAAATACTCAATACGATCGGTATACGGAATATAGCTGTGCCAAGACTGACGCTCGGCCATTTTTTCAGCTCCGCGGTGATGATATCCAATGTCTGGAACGCAATCGACAATTTCTTCTCCATCGAGCTGCAAGACGATACGAAAAGCACCATGAGAAGAAGGATGATTCGGGCCAAGATTGAGAAACATAAAATCTTCATTCTGTGTGCCTCGCTTCATGCCCCAATCTTCTGGTTTAAAAGTCAAGGCTTCCATTTCCAGATCTTGTTTTTGTTTGGTCAGCTCGAAGGGATCAAATTCTGTTGCGCGCGCGGGATAATCTTTGCGTAAAGGATGGCCTTTCCAAGTGTCCGGCATCAAAATACGTTTTAAGTGCGGATGGCCCTCAAAAGTGATGCCAAACATCTCCCAGGTTTCACGTTCATACCAATTCGCATTAGAAAAAATAGAAGTGATAGTCGGTAAGCACAATTTTTTTTCAGACAGAGCGACTTTCAGTAGAATGTCTCTATTACGTTCAATCGAAAGTAAATGATAAAAAACACAAAAATCGGCTTCAGGCAAACCTTCACGGTGGGTACGAAGCCTTTCATCGACCCCATGTAAATCAAAAAGCATCACATAAGGCTGGGACTCTTGACGCAAAAACAAAATAACCTCAACAAGCTGATCTGCTTTGACCCAAACGACCGGCATGCCGGTACGCGTTGCTTGAACGAACAGTGATTTTTGCCCAAAACGCGCCGATAGCCTGGCTATCACAGAATCATCAAGATGATCATCAGTTTGGCAAGGTTTGTAAAGGTTTTCAGCCATGATTAAGTCTGTCATAAAAAGATTAAATCTCGTCTGGAGTGCGTAAATTTTTCACTGCAATGCGCTCGGCATGTTTACGCTTTCTTTCTGACGGCATGACAGCGCGATACACACCCTGATCGCCAATTGCCCAAGACAGTGGGCGACGTTCTTTACCGATCGATTCCTGAAGCAGGAATAAGGCTTGCATGTAAGCTTCAGGTCGAGGAGGACAGCCAGGGATATAGACATCAACGGGAAGAAATTTATCGACACCTTGCACCACAGAATAGATATCATACATCCCGCCAGAATTAGCACAGGCGCCCATAGAAATCACCCATTTCGGCTCTAGCATCTGGTCATATAAACGCTGTATCACCGGCGCCATTTTAGTAAAGCAAGTGCCGGCCACCACCATAAAATCGGCCTGTCTGGGTGAAGCGCGCAATACTTCTGCACCAAAACGCGCGACATCGTGAACCGCCGTAAAAGAAGTGACCATTTCCACGTAACAACAAGAAAGGCCGAAGTTATAAGGCCATAGAGAATTTTTTCGACCCCAATTCACTGTATCATGCAAGGCATGTTCGAGCTTCCCCATATAAATATTACGATGAGCCTGTTCATCGAGAGGATCTCGGCTGACATTTTTTTGCGTTTGTAAAGGATAGGTAAAATGATCTTTATCATTCGGTTCTGCGCGCGTTAAAGTGTATTTCATGATGGTTACTCGTTATTAGACTGACGCTGCTGTGCCATTTTATAAATAGAGGGATTGGATTGAACACGGCCTCTAGAACCAATCGGTGCCCAATCCAATGCACCGATTCGCGATAAATAAAGTAACCCCACCAATAATACAAAAATGAAAACGCTCACTTCAATAAAACCGGTCCATCCGCTTTCACGAATAGAAATGGCCCAAGTATAAAGGTAAAGGGCTTCTACATCGAAAATAACAAAAAACATGGCGAAACAATAAAATTTAGCAGATAAGCGCATGTGCGTTGAGCCGACCGAATCAATACCAGATTCATAGGGAATATTTTTAGATCTGGCCTTGGCCCTGCCTCCCAGAAAAAAAGCCCCCAACAGCATAGCAAGACAAAGCCCTATTGCAGAAATACTAAAAATGGCAAATGCCCAATGATGCGCAAAAATTTGGGGTATGTTTTGCATTTTATTTAGCCTCTTTATTTTTTCCTGTAGCCAAGTCAGAGGGGATGATAAAACATCTATATCGTTTGAGACACTTTTTTTGCTATTTCATTTGGAAATTTCATCGCGATCATCATATTTTTTAACATGGTGCGTTTGCGTTCACTATTTGTATTGGTTATCACCCAATAAGGTGTTTTAGGTATTTGTTTGGGTTTTGTGTGTGTGCCATTTTTGAGTAAAAAATTTTTACTGCCTGAAAAATACGCCCGTTTACGACCCTGTAATGATTCGGCAGCCACAGAAAAAGCTTTGCTATCTAGATCATATAAGGTGGATAAAATCAACATAAAACGGGCGATTACCTTATTTTTTGAAGCATAAGTTTCAGATGATAAAATGTCGTTGAGAATTTGTATTCTACTAAAAAGAGTTGCTTTCACTGAGGATTGATGAATTTTCGGTGTCTTTTTGATCTTTATTTCTGTCTGTTTTTTTTGAGTCAATGAGAACATTCGTCGTAAAATCTCTGAGGCACTTTCACCAATATATTGGGTATGAGCGGCAATATAACGATAAAGTTCTTCATCAACTTCAATAAGTTTCATTTTAATCCAAGGCCATTTTTGTTAGATTCATTTATAATAGAATAACTTAAAATTTATTTTTATTCAGTGTGAATTTTGCGATGAAATTAAACTTTATTTTACATCAATCTGACAGTACTTCTCCTAATTTACCTATAATTCTGATCCACGGGCTTTTTGGTAATTTAGATAATTTGAGCATGCTCGGTCGTGATTTTCAAAAACACCACGACGTTATACAGCTTGATCTGCGTAACTATGGTCTATCTCCTCATTCACCTGAGATGAATTATTTTGCTATGGCTCAGGATGTATTGGAACTATTAGATCAGCTGAAAATCGAAAAAGTGATCATCATTGGGCATTCGATGGGCGGAAAAGTTGCTATGACGATGACTGCGCTGATACCAGAGATAATTAAAACGTTGGTAATCATTGATATTGCACCTGTTGTTTACCCTCTTGACCGGCATAATCAGATATTTATGGCACTGAACGCGGTAACTGATGCCAAAATCACTCAGCGTCATATGGCGGGTAAATTAATGCGTGATTTTGTCAAAGATGAAAATATTATTTTATTTTTACTGAAATCTTTTCACGAAGGCATCTGGCGATTTAATGTGCCGGTTTTATGGGATCAATACCAATATATCGCTGGCTGGGAACCTATTCCAACATGGCAAGGTCCTTTGCTGTTTCTCTGCGGTGCGTTGTCTCCTTACATCAAAAGAGAGTATAGAGAACAGATTGCAGGCTATTTCCCTATAGCGCGATCCCATGTGATTTCCGGCTGTGGTCATTCACCTCATGCCGAAAAACCTGATGTCGTTTTACGTGCCATACAGCATTTTTTTTCAAAAATCCTGCATTGACCAATTCAGCTAATTTTACCAAAATCGTCAAAGGTAACCCCAGAAACCACCTCTAATTAACATTATGACGACCTTTTTTCTTCAATTGAAATTTTAACTATCAGTTTTTCAAGAGTCCTGGTGAATCCAGTAGGCTAAGCGTTCATAAAGGTCTATCATAAGTAATGATATTTTTACTCCTGCAACGGACAAAATGAATGGGAAAAAAACCTGAGTCTTACTATCTCTCAGCAGAGGATGCTTTATCCCTTGTTGCTAAAAGCATTAATATTAAAATTGATGTTGACAAAAATGAACTGGAGCGTCTATTTAAACAATATGATAGAAATAACATCAATGATACGGTAAAATTAAAAAATTTTTTTTTATCATTAGGCCTCGTGCTACAGGAAGTCCATTTTAATGGCTCAGAAGATTTGCTTAATGAAGCTATGCCAATCATTTTATTAACACCAGATATGGAATGGATGGCGTGCATAGGAGGTGGCAAAAAATTTAAATTGATTGAGGCTGGAGGGCAAATTTGTGAAGTGAGCTTATCAGCGGAAAGACTCGCGCTGATTTCGGCTTTCAGATTGCAACCATTACGAAAAGTGGTTGATGGCATTCGAGTGATTAACATATTAAGGCAGGCGCTATCGACCAACAAAATTTTTTACAGTAAATATTTTTTCTCATCATTTTTTATGGCGCTGTTTGCCTTAACTATCCCTGTATTTAGTAATCTTTATTACGATAAACTGGTGCCCAGTGCCTCAACTGCATCATTGTTTGGGATTGTATTTATTGCGGCCTTATTTATTATTTTTGAATTTATTCTGAGATCGTCAAAAGATATCTATCAATCCATTATTTCAAGAAAAGATGATGTGGATATTGATGTCTCATTTTTGGAAGCGGTTATTTACAATAAGAAAAAAGATGGGCGATCGATGTCTTCTGCCTTCGTTTTATGGCACGAATTTCAAAAAGTAAAGCAAGTATTACTCAATACCGTCTTTCAGCGCTTAGCGGACATTCCTTTATTAATTATCTTTATTTTAGTGATTTATCTGAATGTAGGATGGGTGGTTTTTATCCCCATTTTTATGTTTTTATTTTCGATATTAATCGCATTCATTCATCATCACTACACATATTCATTAATAGAAAAGCAAAAAAAAGTGCAAAAAAATAGAAATGTTTTTATGACTGAAGTTTTTTATTCTATTAAAATGATCCACACGTTAAATAATAAAAATTTATTATTAGATTGGGTAAACAGTTCTAATCAGCAATCTTATCTTAATTTAAAAATTCGCAAATTTACTCTCTTTTATCAATCCATGCTAGCGAGCATATCTTCTGTTTCTCATATTAGTATTATGGTAATCGCTTTTTTTATGGTGATTAATGGTAGCGTTACCACTGGGGCAATTGTTTCCTCGGTGATTGTCTCAGGTAGAATATCTGGGATTATTTCTCACTTTTCATCAATGGTGGTCTCTTTACTTTCTGCTGAAAAAACCGCTAAAGATTTAATCGCCTTTTTTGAGAATGATAAAAAAAACAAACCCACGCTACAATCTATCAGCCACTGCAGTGGACAAATTTCTCTAATGGGAGTCAGTTATCAATATCATCCCCAGTCACCGGCGGTGATCAGCAATCTTTCCCTGGATATTCCAGCCGGCCAACGCGTAGTGATTCTGGGTGATTCTGGAGCAGGTAAAAGCTCATTATTAACATTGTTATCTGGTTATATCTCACCTTCAGAAGGGGTTATTCTTTATGATGGATATAATCTGAGTCATCTATCTCAATCTTTTTTTTCTCAACAATTGAGTGTGGTCACCGCCCATGATGTATTATTTACAGGGACAATAGAAAGTAACTTTGCTTTAAAAGCACATTCAGATCGCGAACGAATATTACAGGCGCTCGCTTTGACTAACTGTAATTTTATCTTGCAACATCCGATGGGCTTACGTTTTCCTGTCAATTTTATGGCTCGAAATCTCTCTTCTGGGCAGCAGCAGCAGCTGTTGATTGCACGTAGCCTGAGTAGTGATGCCAGTATCTTTTTGTGGGATGAGCCCACCTCAAATATTGACGAAAATACCGAGAAAAAGATTTTTGAAAATTTAGACACTTTTATGACGGCTAAAACATTATTAACGGTGACACACAGGCGCAATTTGATCAAATATTTCGATCGCGTATTGGTCATGCAAAATGGACAGATTACCCGTGATTGTTCACCAGAAAAATTGATGTTGTAAAATCAAAGTAAGAGTAAAAGCAGAGGCTATTCGTGTTTGTGTGCGCCAGCTGAGTTAACCCTATTTATTTTAATCAGTACTCTATTGAGGAATTTTAGTGATGACAATAAAAAAATTAATTTTAGTAAGACATGGTGAGAGTGAATGGAACAAAGAAAATCGTTTTACTGGTTGGGCTGATGTTGATCTATCCGAAAAAGGTCGTGTTGAAGCACAACAGGCCGGTAATTTACTAAAAAAAAAAGGATTCTCTTTTGACTTTGCTTACACTTCCGTTTTACGACGTGCCACTAATACGCTTTCTCTCATTCTAGATGTACTGCAACAACAGAATCTACCAATCGAAAAATCCTGGCGCCTGAATGAGCGTCATTATGGCGCACTCCAAGGTCTCAATAAATCAGAGACAGCGGCAAAATTCGGATCTGAACAAGTGAAGCAATGGCGTAGAGGATTTTCAACCTTGCCTCCTGCATTAAATTTAAATGATCCCCGTGCTCCTGCTAATGATAGCCTGTATGCTACACTCAATAAAAATGATCTGCCGCTGACAGAGAGCTTAGCCACCACCGTCGATCGTGTCGTGCCTTATTGGGATGAAGTGGTTAAGCCCCGTATCATCGATGGAAAAAGGGTAATTATTGTCGCTCATGGAAATTCTATTCGTGCGCTCGTCAAATATGTTGATCATTTAAGTGAAGAAGAAATTATGGAAATTAATATTCCAACGGCCGTTCCTTTGGTGTATGAATTTAATTCATCTTTGCAGCCTATCAACCATTATTATTTAGGCAACGCAGAAGAAATTACTCAAAAAGTGGCTGCGGTGGCAGCTCAAGGAAAAGCTTGAATGCCTTCATAAAACGATTTTTCTGTCACTGCTTTTCGATTCGAATAACGGATAATTTTGGTTCAATGTAGTGTTCATTCAAATCTTAGGAGAATAACCTATGCATACAATTAAAAATTTACCTAGGACATCGACAACCGGTCATATAAATCAAAAACCTCTTTTCGTACGGCATGAAAGTACCAATAATGTCATTGATAATATTGAAAATAAATACTATCCCTCTCTGGAAAAAGATGTCATTTTAAAAGAGAGTATTCTTTCTGCTTTTCATCGTGCCAGTGTCTTTTGTAATAAAGCAAACAGACCTGACTTTATAACAGACGGTTCTTGCCAAGCAAGTGATATTATAACCATGCGCAATAGCCTATACCATTGCATAAAGGATAGGCTTGATGATTTTAAAAAAGAACTTGATGAGGCTAAAGCAGATGGAGATCTGGTCACTGTACAAAGAATTTATGCTGAACTGGTGGCGAAAACATATCAAGACCCACTTTCATTGCAAGAGCAAACTTCTAAGCAGACAACATCCGCATCACCTGAAACAATCGAGATGATCAGTGAAACCGAAGATAAATATATAGAGGGGGCCCCCACTTTCTGCGGAGAAATCTCTTATTTATTCTATCATTTTTTATGTCAGGAAGGGGTCAATCCGAACAAAATGCGGGTTATCTGTTTTACACAAAAAGATCCGAATATTAATCCTGATTCTTTGAAAAATCACGCCTTAATTATTTACTCTTCAAATCAGGAGTTATTAAAAAAGATGGAAAATTACTGTGGTGTTGGAGAACATGTGCGACGTGAAAGTTGCACCACAGAAGTCCCTTGAATCAGGGTAAGGTTGATCCGAAACCTTATTGTCACTTTCTCGGTGCAAGAGGAGTAATTCTCTTGTTCTAAGCGAGAATGAAAGCCTAACTAAAGTATTAAGCTGAATAAGAAATAGGGGCTAGGCAAAATTGAAATGGGCTGAATAAAGTGAATCTCCGTGATTAAAATGTCGTCAGCAACGAAAACACGAAATCAGATGTGACGTGTTAAGGGGAAATTTAACGACAGTTAGAAACGGGTAAAGAAGAGTGTTCGTTCTTTACAACGGATCCCGTTCCCCGGCATAGAGGAGGCAACCCATTCAATGTATCTTCATGGTGTGAAACACGGTAACCCCATTAATCTTTTAGTGTTGATGTAAATACTAAGAGACAGTGGGCATAAGACGTTCCAAAAAGCGAAGGCAATCAGCCGAAAGGCAACTGGAAATCATAACAGGATTGATAGAGGTAATTACTTTACTCTGAAAAGAGGCTGACGTGGAACGGGTGACTTACCCATATAATCCTTTACCAAGGTTATGAATTGATTTAGAAGAGTTAGATGCCTATGGCAAACGTAATAAATCAAAACTATGAACAACAACTGGAATGGCATGCTATTAACTGGCGTGTTGTGACAGCCATGATTAATAATCTAAGGCAAAGAATATATAGGGCTTCAGCAACAGGTGACTTAAAGAAAGTCAGAAATCTGCAAAAACTCATGATGAAATCAAGAGCTAACCATCTTCTGGCTATCAGGAAAGTCACTCAGGTCAATCGGGGAAAACACACGGCTGGAGTAGATAATCAGGTAATTAATGACCATAAAGGACGAGAACATCTTTATAAGTTATTAAGCCAAACAACTTCAGAAAAGGTTTATCCAGTAAAACGAGTTTACATAGCAAAAAAGAATGGAAAAAAACGCCCTCTTGGGATCCCAACCATTCTCGACCGCTGTAGACAAGCGATAGTTAAATCGGCGCTGGAACCTTATTGGGAAGCAAAATTTGAACCAGTCAGCTACGGATTTAGACCGGGGCGAAGTGCCCATGACGCAATACAAAAAATTTTCTGTATTGCCAGGGCACGGGGGACAAGGCATTGGGTACTGGATGCAGATATTAAAAGCGCATTTGACAACATTGACCATAATTTTCTCATAAAAACAATCGGGGGATTTCCCGAAAGAAACATGATTAAAAAATGGCTACAAGCCGGTGTGCTGGAACATGGCAACTATATACCCAGTGTTGCAGGTACTCCATAAGGAGGGATTATCAGTCCACTACTGGCCAATATTGCACTCCACGGAATGGAAACCTTGCTGGGTATTCAATACTGGAAAAATGGCAAGCCAAAACAAGGCCAACCTTATGCAGTAGTGCGCTATGCGGATGATTTTGTTGTATTAGGTAAATCCCGTGAAGAATGCGAAACAGCTAAAATAAAGTTGCGAAGTTGGTTAGCACAGAGAGGGTTAGCCCTTTCGGAAGAAAAAACCAGTATCAAACACCTGAAGGAAGGATTCGACTTCTTGGGATTTAATATACGACATTATGAAAATCGCCACAGAAAGCGGGGATATGTGTTGTTAATGAAACCGTCAAAGGAGTCGATTAAAAGGTACAGACAGCAAATGAGAATGACCTGGAAAAGGATCATTGGCATGCCGACAAAAGAAGGCATAATGCAGCTGAATGAAAAAATAATAGGATGGTGTAATTACTATCGTATTGGTGCGTCAAAACAGACATTCAGTGCAATAGACCAATGGATGTGGATTCGCCAATGTAGATATCTGTATCGACGTCATCCCAATAAACATTGGTGGTGGCGAAGAAAACACTATTTAGGCAAGATACCAGGTAGAGAAGACTATTCAGTATTTATGGATAAATCAAACGGTGGATTTCTCTGGAAGCATGCATGGACAAAAATACAGCGTCATTGGCTAGTTACCAAGAATGCTTCCCCCGATAATCCTGAATTGCGTGATTATTGGCGTCATAGGCAGGCACGTAAGCAGCCTTTTATTTGTGGTATAAAAGTCAACCTCTATAAGCGACAGAAAGGTTATTGTCCTCTCTGTGATCAAGAGGTGGACAATGGTGAACAATTACATGTTCATAATATTCAGCCCAAAGCTGAAGGGGGTGATAACAAGCTAGCTAATTTAAGATTGTTACATGCTAATTGCCACAGACAATTACATAGCAAAAAAGGAAAAATGTTGAAGTCAGTAAGTTGCGTGAGCCGTATGCGGGGTAACTCGCACGTACGGTTCTTGAGGGAGTGGGCACTTTCGGCCTGCTTACCTAATCAAAGCACCGACGATAAAATGATGGCTTTTAGAATGAAAAAATACAGCTTGGCGGTGATGCAGCAACACCTTGACCAAGGTCACGACACCTTACCTTTGGTCTTGCCTGTCCTGTTCTATCACGGGCAGAAAAGTCCTTACCCGCATAGCATGGATTGGCGGGATTGCTTTTGCGAAAAAGAACTCGCGAGGATATTAGACTCACAACCTTTTCCATTGGTAGATGTTACCATGCTTCCTGAAGAAGAAATTATGAAGCACGGGATCATTTCCTGGCTTGAAATGAGTCAAAAAATGGTTCATACCCGTGACATGATGGAAATAGCGCCTTATCTTATTCGTCTAGATAAGCTTTTTCCGTTAAACGATGAACTCTTTAAAAGTTTGTTGTATTATTTGTTTCAAGAAGGAGAAACGGCAGATCGTATGTTGTTTTTTGACGCTCTTTATTCAACCACTCAACGGGAGAATGTGATGACGATAGCAGAAGAACTCAAAAGAGAAGGCAGAGAAGAAGGTAGAGAAGAGGGTAGAGAAGAAGGTAGAGAAGAAGGTAGAGAAGAAGGTAGAGAAGAAGGTAGAGAAGAGGGTAGAGAAGAAGGTAGAGAAGAAATTGCTAAAAATCTCTTAAATAATGGCTTTTCTTTCAAACAGGTTAAAATGTATACCGGTCTTTCTGAAGACAGTTTAAACAAATTACTTCATTAGCCATCCGCTTTAAAAAAACAAGATCCCATTTGAATTAAGCGACAGGGTCTTTCAAGGCTTAAAATTCAGAGAAGAATAAAAAAGAGTCAAGGAAGGTTTATTTTGTGGGCGCTCTTCACTAGCCCACTTCTGTTAAGAAGCACAGGATTTCTTTCATAGCCTCAGAAAATAAGCTCGTTGAGAAGGGAAGATGAAAGAAACCTAGCTAAAAACAGAGGAAAATTAAAAATCTTCCCTGAGGCTTCAACTTTTATTCTCTGATCAAACCGATGACTTTTTCTTCGCTCCGCTTTTTGATTTTTTAGCCACTTTAGTTTGTTTGGGCGCTTGTAAATGAACGGAGTCTTTCAGACTTTTCCCCGCAGAAAACACAGCGACTTCACGAGCAGGGGTTTTGATTTTTTCACCCGTTTTGGGATTACGAGATATCCGCTCTTTGCGATGGCGGACTTTAAAAGTCCCAAATCTGATGATTTGCACCGGCTCTTTTTTCCCCAATGCTTCGATAATACTCGAAAAAACAGCGGTGACCGCCTCGGTTGATTGCGCCTTCGTCAGGCCAGACTTGTCTCGGACTTGCTCAATTAACTCAGTTTTATTCATCCTTTATCCTTTCAAATTGTTATCAAATATACCGCCCGATAAATACGCTATCTCTGCCCATTTTTAACGAAATATCAACAAACAACAACCCATTTCCAACAAATGATAAAAATAAAAAGGGGCGATGCGCTCAGGGAGTCAAATTCGGAGAATCAAATACAATGGGAGCGGGTTTATCTTGAGACCGCATTTCACAGACCCGTTTCTGCTGAATAGGGTCTGTTAACCTCAAGGCAGTCTGACCCATTTCATTGAAATCTCGAACCAACGAACACGCTTTCTCAACGTACTCCCGCGGACCCGAGAAAACCCGTTTCTCTCCACTTTTTTGCTCTGCCAAATGTAACCCCGCCACCATATTGTCCCCCTCGTTTTCAAACGGTCTGGCCATCTCAATGGTTTCCCCTCGGTCAATCATTTGGGTGATTCCTTCCTTTTTGTATACAATCGCCCCGTCACGGTGGATATGATGGGTATAGCCTTTGAGCTCAACCGGCGCAATATCATCTGAAACGGCACATTCAATGACCGTATCACTGAGGTAAGCCGTGCGCTCATCCCGCTTCGCTTGGTAAGCCCACCCTCTTAACTGGCTAATGGCCGCTTTATCCCCTTTTAACGCCTGCTGTTCCACCCAAACACGATAAGACAGTCGCCTATTTTCTGGAGAACGATACCAGTTCTCCCGCTCTTCCTTTAATTTTAAACGCAACTCGGCCATCGCTTTTTCTCGCTCAAAAGCCAACACATGATAGGCCAGTTTTCTCATTAAAGGATCGCGCACCGCAACACACACATGGGCTCTTCGGAAACGAAAGGTCATGGAAAGAGTTCTGAAACGATTTTTTGCGTCAAAAGAGGGGCATTTCGCTTCTTTTTTGTCAGTTTGATAACGCAATTTTAACTCTTCTCGGGCCTCAGCGCGTTCTAATCGGCGAGTCATTCGAGCTTGATGATCACGCAAATGAAGTCGATCATCATAATGTGAACTCACCATATAGTTTGTTAAGGTCACCTCCCCTTGTTCATTTTTAAATTCCATCACTCGGGGCGCACTTTCAAATTCGCCAATGCGAGGCACTAATTTCGAAAGAGTGAATTGAGGGTGTAAACTGCTGGCTTTTAAAGGAACATTGTTCGGACAATTTTTGTCATAAATAGCCAACCCAGAACCTTTTTTTTTCAATTCCAGATGGGCCCTTAAAAAAACAGCGTGTACCTCTTCCCATTCTTGAAGCGGCCCTTTTAAAATAGAAGTCAACTCTGTTCGGCACGTACGAACCACATACGAATAAAAACTTTCTTTATCTTCGTGATATTCAAACTGCGTCGATGCTCTCGGAGCCGAGGGATATTGAGATTCAGCTCGAATAATCTGATGATTTTGATCTCTCTTCCAACACCCATTATCCGGTTTCCAATCATATTTAAGCTCTAATTTTCGGCAGGCTTTGTGCAAAATTTTAACGTCGTTATAGAGGTTCACTGCACGATAAGAAAGGGGATGAATACGGTTGGCCGCCACATGACAATGGAGGTTATCGGTGTCACGATGAATCGCAAAAACATACTGATGATCAACCATCCCCATTTCCTTTAAACAAAACAAAGCACTGTCAAAAATGTGACTGTCTTCAGGTGTTTCTTCTTCCGGCCAAGACAAAATAAAATGATAAACCGGATCGAGACAACGACGATTATTCGAGGCCATCGCATTCATTTCAGAGGAGGCGGTTTCAATACTCAACGTGTTCGTTTGACATAAAACGCCTTCACAAAGAATCCGATGACTCCCATCGGGTAGGTGCGTGATGAGCTGCTGTGATTCAGGGGAAGCATGGCGATCAATATAATCAATTAAACGATCAAACACCGCGATTTTAGAAGTGGAAGGACGGTCAAAAAAAGCATCAGCGGTCACGGGAATATCACCTGGATTATCTTCACGGAAAGAGAGGTAAAACACCAGTTTAAGAAAACTTGATTTTCCATCACGGCGCTTTTTTGGAATGACAACGACCATCCTTTATTCCTTAAAATCAATTTTCAAAATCGCCTTTTTTAAGGCCACTAATAGGTCGTAATATGCCATATTTTATTTTTTATAAATATCAATACTTTAAAATGAAAAAGTCACAATAAATCACAATTCACTCATAATGGTCTTATTCAGCTCTGTTTTTTTAGAGACTCAATTGAATCCCCAAAAATTAAAAAAGAAATTCAAATCGTCTCCCATTCACTGCCCCTGCTGTCTCGGTCTTTGTCTGTCATATTCGCCGATTTGTGGCCCAATAATTTCTGGGCAAACTCTTTACCTCATGTATGGCTTGATTGAAAGGGCGTTTCACTTCTAAAAGGAAAAAAAATGAAATCGTTAAAGCAAGGTATTTTTAATATCAGTGATGCGAGTATCGGTTGGGGCATGGCCTTTGTGGGGCTGGCGATGGTCGCTGCGGCGGGGATGGGGTTGTATGTGAAAGTGTATTCAACCTCATCGGTGGCCTCTATTAATACGTTACTGAATGAAACTAAATCATTACGTATTTCAACCGGCTATGGCACCGCTAACCTGGTCCCTGCGCTCATCCGCTCAGGGGCCATCCCTAAAGGCATTTCGATTGTGGGAGACCGGCTTTTTAATGCCAGCGGCGGGGCCATCACCGTCACCGGCAAAGGGATCGGTTTTATTGTCTCAACAGCCGGCATGAATGAAAAAGATTGCATGAAACTCGCCACGACCTTAAGCAATGGAGATATCGCTTCGGTCCGAATCAACAGTGCGCCTGCGATGACGGGCGAGATAACCGGCACAGGCCTCTGCCGCCTGTGTTGCTGGAAGAAACAATACGGTGACTTTTACTACGAATATGTAAGGCCCTTGAGATTTACAAAAACATTCAAGAATGAGGATGTAAAACGACCCCGCCCTACTTTATTTGCATGTTCCATGGATTAATCACGGTGACTCTGGCCGCTTCGTAGGGAGAAATATCACGTGACGCAACAATGAATCCACGGGAGGCTGCAATTGCGGCAATATATCCGTCTGGGGTTGGGAATCCTTGCCCTTTGGCTTTGGCTTTGGCTTTGGCTTTGGCCGTCACAGCCAATTCGGCGTAATGCCGCGCGGCGTCAGTGTCGAATGGAAGCACCCTAGCCTTAAACAGGCCCATCAAGCCGTTAAGCGCTTGTTCAATCATACTCTTACGCTTACCTGTTGGAAGGGTCCCAATACCGAACAGCAACTCAGCCAATGTCACACTAGACAGATACAAGGTTTCAGCAGCTTGATCGTTCAGCCAAGCGCGAACAGCCGGGTGGGGCTGAGGTTTCATCGACTCTGAAACCACATTAGTATCGAGAACAATCATTCAAATTTCGTCGGTTCGGCGGGGATTTTATCTTCTACCTGATTGAATATCTCAAAATCTTTATTTGTTAAGCCGATATTGCGTCCCAAATCAGCGAGGGCATCCCCCAAACGGACACGTGTTTCTGGTTTAACGGTTATCGCTAAAATTTCCCGGACTTCAGCTTCGGTGCTACGTCCATGCTGCGCGGCTCTTACCCTCAATGCTCGGTGTACTTCGTCAGGTAAATTACGGACTGTTAACATTGACATAGTCTTACCTCAAAAATAAGCATTCAATGAAGTCATAATATGTTATTGAATGCAATTTTGCAAAATAATTTTGGTTCACTCATCGATGATTTTAACAGTATTGATCAGCAGAGATTAAGACAACCTTCCGGCTCCTCATAGGAGAGAGAACAATGACATCTTTAAAGAAGGGCATCTGGCAGATCTTCGATGCCTCCATCGGCTTGGGGGTCGGGCTGTTTTGCTTTGCTCTGATCGTGTTGCCTTTGGTCTATGAGTTTAACAAAGACCAGCAATACAGCACCGCGGCCACGTCTCCTTATATTCTGGGTGTACCAGAGCTGATACAGGCGGGGTATTTACCGGCCGGCTTTTCAGAGACCAATCTTTTTTCACAGCGTTATCACACCCGCATTGTTCAACCGGCCCCGTTAAAATTTCATCATATGATTTTTTTGACAGGCGGGGCTCCGCTGAGTTTGAGTGCCGCCCGGAAAATGGCGATGAGAATCGGAGGCAGCGGCGGTTACATTGAGGGCGGGTCAGCCAGAGGGGTGATGGGGGGCTGGACTGAACCCCTCTACGCCTTTAGCTATACGTGTTGAAGTCGATGCTCTCTTGAAGGCCCAAGGCCATACCTCAAATACGGCAATGCCGCTTTGTTCCGTTCGATACGCACCCATTGCCCCGCGGCGCGGGCCGTTCTCATGTGGGTGTCGTAGAGGATTTTTAAACGGCGGGGCGTGCCCAATTCAACCATAGCGCCATCCTCCATCAATACCTTTCCCAGCCAACCCCGCTTTCCAAGGAGGGGTTCGAGTTCATCCTGAAACTGTTTCAATGTCTTGCCCTCCGCCAAAGCAGCATCAACGGCTTAACGTATCTGATAAGCGAGGAAGACCTGTTGATACGCTAATTTTCCAGTGCGAACTGGATAAGCAGATAGACATTATCTCCGAGATAGCCAAAAATCCCGCAGCATAGATCGAATTCAGGTCTATTGTAGGCACAATCCGCTAAAAAGGGGGTGTTAGCCGTGAGTATGCGCACTGTTGTTCCGAACATTTTTAAGAAGGAGACTCAATTCAAATTAAACAATGCCTAAAAAAACGGCCATTAACTGTGTTACCAGTTGCATATCTTTTTTTGATGCGCTACCACAAAAATTACCCAGACGATGACGAGGCACGGCTGTTAATTTGTCCAGCATAACTTCTGAAATACAGTTAAGACCGTTGCTATCGTCTGGCTCCATACGATAACGAAAAACAGAAGCGCCAGTAAGAACACTGGTAAACGGTGCCACTACCACAGAAGGATGTTGAGAAAATATATCGGATTGAACAATTAAGGCTGGACGAGGTTTGCCATAATCCCCGTTGCTGACAACAGTGACAATATTACCTCGTTTCATTCCCAGCCTTCCGTATCACTCACTTCATCTATCCAGTCCATTATTTTTGTTTCATCTCGTTGATTCAGGCTAACGGATTGATTTCTGCATTTCTCAATAAACTGAAGATCGCGAGTATCCGGAACCCAGATAGTGACAGGTCGATAGCCTGCCTGCCTTAACGCTTCACGGTGTTTTCTGACACGTTGATTAACAGTCATTATTAATGCTCTCCTGTAATAGCTCAGTACGCAGTATAGCACATGTTACATGTAACAAAATAGTGCTGTTTATGCTGTGCCAAGTGAAATTTTTCATCTGAACTCCCTCCTTTGCCCGCGCTACCTTGGCGGGCATGACAACACACACTTTTGCCTTAAACACGGAACTTCGGCCCCTTCTGGAAGCGACCGCTGCCCAGAAGGGAACCCCGTTGTGGGTGGAATTAATCCCTGTCGGTGAACAGATCACTGGACGGGATGGCCGTTCCTGGGTCAATGATCACCCCCAAGGGATGGTGGATGCTTTTCAGGCCAACCACGCCGACCTGCCCATTGATATTGAACATGCGACTGAACTCAAAGCCCCCAAGGGCGATCCCGCCCTTTCAGTGGTGTAAAACTTCTTGAGTTTTATCCGAAATTATTTGACCAGAACACTTCCAGGAAGAACTCTGCACCGTCATTGAAAAAACAGGGACAAGATTAAACCCACATCACCATACGCAACTCTACCAAGCCATCCAGACCTGTGCCGAAAACGCCGCGAACACAAAATTATCTCGAAAGAAAAACGGCAAAGATATCCTGGACAAGGCGCAATTTATAGAAAACCTGGGTTTATCAGAAACGGTGGATTGTGAAAAAATGCACTGGATAAACGGCATGGCGGTGAAGTGCAGGGTAAAATCCAAGCGAACGACACCGTCACGGTGTCAAAGAACGGCAAAACCGCCAAATACCAGAGCGACGGCAATATTCACGGAGCGGTCTGGGGCGCCCCCTCAACGGATGACTAAATAATACCTTTGTGCGCGATATTCGATTGGGACATGGCAGTGTTAACAAAGTAAATTAAAGACCTTAAGACAAGCGATAGCGAAGAAAGAAAAGAAGGTGATATCGAGTTTATCAAAGCGTAAAGCGAGTCTTTTTTGTTCTTTTATGCTGAAGAAGAAACGTTCAATCGCAGAGCGTGTTTTGTATTTTTCTTTATCATTAGGTTGAATGCCGGTGCAAACAGCCCCTTTTCGTCGGGGTATCACAGGGCTCTTTCCACTATCCCGGATTAATTTTCTGACATCAAAAAAGTCAACTCCCTTATCAGCGATGATGTAGCTCACCTTCCTCCCATTTCCCTTTATCCACAGCTCAGTAAAGGCTTTCATATCGGAGCGCTGTCCTTCAGATAGACAGGCACTCCGGAGAAAGCGGCCTGAAAGACCCACGTGAATTTGAGTGCTCACGCCTTTTCGGCCGCGCCCTATCGATTGAGGTCCCTTTTTTTAAGGCTTCCTGAGCCGTGTCGGTGGATGGCGACCGTCGTACTGTCTACCCATGTACAGTCCATTTTGATTTTCTTTTTTTGTTGTAAACGATAAAGCAAGTTCCAGAACAAGCCATTTTCACTCCATCTTTTAAAGCGCATATAAATCGTATGCCAATGACCGTATAAATCAGGTACATCACGCCAAGGGATACCCGTTCTCAATACGTACAAAACAGCTGAAAAAAACTGATAATGACTGATGCTTGCAGGTCTACCTGGACGTTTATCATATTTTATAATATGAGGTTCGATTATTTTTATAAAATCACACTCTTTGAGCGGATAGTGCCTGTTTTTCATTTCTTTATCCCCCTAAAAAACAGAGAATATCTTAACATTAACTTTGTTAACAGTGCCATATGCAAGAAGTCCAGGTATGGCGTGGGCCTGGCTATCGTGATGAACATGCCACATGTGATTACCGGCGCGTATAACTCGAACTCTTATGAATATGTTGACTACATTCAGCGGCGCCCTCTGCAAAAAAATATCAATTATAACTGGATGAATGTGTGGTGTATGTAATGCAAAACCTTAAAAATTTTCAACGTTATCACCCTGAATCCTCTGACAAAAAAGCGCTAGAAAGCGCTATGGGGGTCATTTTTCTTATTTCAGAAGACGCTCAGGACTGGTATGAGTGCTAAAAAACTTTTCAGCCAAAGACGATGGAAATCGAGTATGAATCCGATGGTGTCATATGCTCAATGGGTTACGATATCAGTGGCTTTTGTCCCGAAGGATGCAGCGTAGCAGAAGTGTCCGAATGGCTTGGTTTTTCATTAAATTGAATGAAATCACCCATCAGTCAAAGTTCAATGCTTAGACTATTTAAACTCTCCCTCCCCCTATCTTAACTCTTTAAGACAGCTTATTCAGGTATTACCTGATGTTTTGATGGTCTTTATTTTGGAAGAATAAAACATCAGAGATTTTTGATATTTATTTTTGTTAGAGAGATGCCATATATTAATAACAAAAAAATAAATTAAACAAAATATATACAAATAATGCTTCTAAAAATCTGAATATAAAAAATATTTAGGGGCTTAATTTATAATTATTCATTTTTTAAATAATATTTGGGGAAATAAAAATGTCAGTCGATCGTCTATGTATATCTCATCAAGAGAACATCGGTTTTTATACGTCAAATAACGCATGTGGCATGTGCCTCATCAAAAATAGCCAGTGAACTCGTTTCAGTCAAAAATAAAAATCCATCTCTGGATGACATCCAGGCTGAAAAACAGACAAAACCGGCATTAAACATCTCTCAGGAGCTTAAAAAGCTAATAGACTCGCCTAAATTGTGGGAAGAAATAAAGTGAATTGGGTCTTCGCTCAGTAAAGAAAAAATGGAAAATATTCAAAATGAATTTCAAAACGCAATAAAGACAGAACAATTTGACGACAAGACAATACAGGATTTATACAAAAGAACGAATAAAATGTTCAAAGAAGATTCAATCTTACGCTCATATTTTCCCGGGTATTTGAAGCAAAAAACAAACCCGCTCATGGATGCTTTAGAGAATTTAAAAACATTAGTAACCCCTACAAAAGATTCGATTGTTGACAAAATGATTCTCGGAACTTTTTGTATATTCAACGTGGTGGCTGGTCAATCTTCAGGAATGACAACCTCATCAACTGAAGGGGGTGCATTGGAAGGATTGGTAGGGGCCGTAACTACTATGAGTTTTAACGGAATTCCAGAGCATGACGCCCATGCTCAAGAAAATAAAGTTCAAGATGAAAGAAAATATGCATATAAGGATACGGAGCGGGGGAATAAAAGCATAAAGCGTGAGGGTTTAAGAAAGGAAAGAGACGAAAATTTGAAGATTTTTAATGATTCTTGTGAACAGCAACGTCAAAATACAACAAACAAAAGAAAGCAAAAAGAATTCAATAGCGCCATAGAAGCAAGGGGAACGACTAACACACCTGAACAAATCACTGTGAATCGTCAATAATTCTATACCTGCGGATAACTCCGTTAGTGACATTATAGGTGATAATAACGATTCCCACACTCAAGCAAACACGTCTAGTGTTACAACAGAAAAAGCAGATAACGCGGTAATAAAAAACAAAAATGTAACAAAAACTTTTTCTAACACACCCTCAACTTCGTTGACAAACAACATCTACAACCCAGAACCAAAAGATCAACTACATTTTGACAGTGAAAATATGGCTGTTTGGGAATCTGCTTCTCCTTCTCCAGGACAATGGTTTACAGGTCTTGTAGAAACTCAGACAGGTGCAATAAAAATCGTTCCTGTGAATATTTTTGGTGGTCAAAATGGAAAATTGAATGAATTGACTCTCAATAATACCGGAGCTAACTCAATAAATCGATATGCATCAGGTGTGCCAGGAGAACGCAATGGAAAATCGATAGAGCCCAGTTGGTTATCACATCGAAATGGGAGTACTCCACACACAGCCATAGCTTTTAAATATGGTTTTAATCAAGAATCTTGTTTGGGTTTTTCATTAATTAAAACAACTAAAAATGGAGAATTTGCCCAAATAAAATTTTCTTCAACTAGTTTAAATTCTAAACCTGATGGAGAAGTTAAACATAGTTTTTCCCGGGCTACTGCTTCTGATTCAAAGGGTTTTCCCCAGACAGCGTTATAATGCCGACAAAATGGCGAGAGGCTTTAATCACAGCTTTAAGGAGTGGAGATATGTCTATTCGTCATTTAGCTGTTTCTTATGATTAATTTTTAATTAACTAATTAATTTTAAAATCAAACAGACTAAATAAAATTTATAAAACCTTTTTATTTGTATTATCAAAAGATAGTATTATTCGAAATTAAATTTTAAACCTGTTGTTTAATAAAAAAACGCGGGTTTAAGCACTTTTTGTGGGTGTGTTTTTTAGTATTACCTAGTGTAAAAATTGAATAGAGGATGTAATATAGCTTCTATAATTGTCTAAAGACCAGAAGATTTTTTATTAACAGAGGAGTATCTTTCAGAAATTCGTGCTTTTTAACGCTATGCGAAATTCATTTTTTGTAAAAAATGAATTTGTCAAAAACAAATATTATCGCAAACCAAAACCTGAACAACCATGTTTACAATGTCGCGTTGGAGGGAAGTGTGAAAGAAGAAAAAATTTCTTACTTGCTGTTACTTGATTAATCGTTGATGAAATTTATTTTTGATGCCAATTTCAAGCAAAATAACAGGTCATAATAAAACTTAAATGATTGTTAAATAATACTTAAAATATCGTCTTTCATCCGATTTTATTGTCTTTTATTGCTTGTTTTTTAACCTAAAAATTTATTATTCGTTTGTTTTTTAAATAATTTTTATTTAAAATATTGCCTAGAAATTATTATTAATATAATTTTGATTTAATGATGCTTTTTTATCTTTCAATATTTTTAATATTTAAAATACTTAAAGAATAAAAAGAATATTAAAAGTGATAGCTTTCATTTTATTTTTTAGTTCATTGAATATAAAAAATATTTTTATGGTGTTTTTTAAACAAAAGATATGCGATATCAATATTTTTTTAAAAATGTGATCTCTAAAAACAATTTGATCATTTTTATCCATTTTCTTCTTTGGAGCCTGGTTGTATGGAAAACCACTTCTTTATGTTTGTTTTTTCTCTCCCCTAGTGAAAACATTCCTATCATAGACTCTCCTTCTGAGCCTGTTTTATCTCGATCTTTACCGCAAATCGATATCAATCTTATTTTCAAACAAAACTGGTTTGGTGATCCAGATCGTAAAATTCAACAAAACAGATTGCCTAAAACACAAAGTCCCTTTATTTTACGTGGCACAGCTCCTGCTGCTTCTGAAAATAAAAGCGTTGCAGTCATCGAAAACAATGGCATACAAAAAATTTACGTCCCTGGTGAAACAATTGATGGTAGTCATATTATTTTACTCAAAGTTTTATCTAAAAAAATTGTGCTTGAAAATAACGGGGTGCAAGAAAGTTTATCTTTAAGAGATGATCACGAAAAAATTTTAAATCAAAACCTGATTGAATAAAATTTTTCTGAATATGAATATCTCTGATATTAAGATTGCATTGATATAAAAACATAAAAAGGAACGTTATGTTTTGGTCTGATATATTACGCCTTCACATTTTTCGACATAGAATTTTTTCTTTTGTAAAAAAGATAAATTATCCTTATTTTTTCCCATTGATTTTATTATTATTTTTTTTGTTCTTTCCCTCCATCTTATTAGCCGATCATTTTTCGGCCAACTTTCAAGATACCGATTTGCGCGCTTTTATTGATACTGTTGGAGTTAACCTAAATAAAACGATGATCATGGGGCCTCATATTCAAGGTCGGGTGAGCATTAGAAGCACAGATACTTTATCGACAGAGCAATACTATCAACTTTTTCTCAATGTGTTAGAAGCACAAGGCTATGCCGCCATTCCAGTTGATGGCGGCGCGCTCAAAATTGTCAGAAGCATGCATGTTAAAACGGAGCCCATTCCTGTCATAACTCACCAAAAAAATCCTTATTTCGGTGACGAAATGATGACACAGGTGATGAGCCTTCAAAATATTTCAGCACGTGAATTGACACCTGTATTGCGTCAGCTGATAGATCGAGGGGAATCAGGAAATATCATCAGCCATGGTCCGTCGAATATTCTTATTCTCTCAGGAAGGGCGGCTGTTATTAAGCGTTTGTTTTCTATTATTGAGCTTATAGATTCGAATGCAGATAAATTCAATGAAGTCATCCCATTAAAAAATGCGTCTGCAACGGAAATGGTTAGGGTCATCAATGCTTTAAATAAAAATGCCCCCCAAAATGATTTGTCTATATCAAAATACACAGTGGTAGCCGATAAACGGACTAACAGCGTTATTATCCATGCTGAACCTAAAATGCGCCAAAAAATCAAAAAATTAATACAGGAACTGGATTCAGAAACTCAGCAAAGCGGCTACAGTCAGGTGTTTTACCTTAAATACAGTCAAGCCGAAGATTTAGTTGACATCATTGAAAAAGTGAGCAACACCTTAAAAGGGAAACAAAACGAGCAGGGTCAAGATCAAAATAGAATGTCTGTTTCGATTGCCGCCAGTAAAAAAACAAATGCGCTCGTGGTCACAGCATCTCAAGATGTGATGCAATCTATACGAAGCATCATTGAACAGTTGGATATACGTCGTGCTCAAGTACATGTTGAGGCACTGATTGTTGAAGTTGCAGAAATCAGTGATATTAATTTCGGAGTACAGTGGCAAGCGAACAACAGCTTGATTCAATTTAATAATGGCCATCAAATTCCATTAGGAGCGTTAACTTTGGCCCGACGGCATGCGGAGTCAAAAACAGGGAATACCTTGAATCAAAACGAAACGTTCCTACCTTCCCAAGTGTCTAGTGATATCTCATTGCTGAGCAAACTGCTCTCGGGTTTCAGTGGTGCTAAGGTCGGTATTATTAAAGGAGATTGGCAAGCACTGGTTCAAGCGGTGAAAAACGATTCCAGTGTGAATGTACTTTCCACTCCAAGTATTACCACTTTAGATAATCAAGAAGCCTCGTTTATGGTAGGTGAAGATGTCCCTGTACTCACGGGCTCGGCGGCAAACGCGAATAACACGAATCCCTTTAATACTGTCGAACGAAGAAAAATTGGTGTGATGTTAAAAGTCACCCCTCAAATCAACGAAGGGAACACCGTACAGTTGCTGATAGAGCAAGAAGTATCAAAAATTCAGGGGGAAACCAAGCTTGATATCAAATTTGCGGAACGTAAACTCAAAACCACTGTATTGGCTGATGATGGTCAATTAATTGTATTGGGGGGGCTTCTCGATGAAGAGAGCGGGGAAAGTGTATCTAAAGTACCTGTACTAGGAGACATTCCGATCTTGGGGCATCTTTTTAAATCCACTGTTAATAAAAAAACAAAACGTAATTTGATGATATTTATCCGCCCTACCATTTTACGAGATGGGCTCTCTGCTGACGGCATTTCACAACGAAAATATCATTATATGCGAGCTGAGCAACTGTATAAAAATCACCCAGGATTGAGTTTAATGCCCCGCACAAAGCAGCCACTGCTTCCTGCTGATGGAAAAGAATCTGAATATCCAGCAGAAATTCGCGCTCTACTAGCTATAACTAAAAAATCATGATCTCATTAAGATCAGAAAAAACCGGGATAACTCGCCTCCCTTTCAGTTATGCCCGCCGTTTTTCAGTGATTGTAGAGACGGATACTGCCGATGTGCCTACGCTTTACTACGTTCCGCCCTTGCAAAAAAATATTTTTTTAGAAGTACGAAGGGTCACAGGCATAAAACTCATGCCTTATCAGCAAACGATTTTAAACAGAGATTGAGCACTGCCTATCAACGGGATTCAATAGAAGCGCGTCAGTTGATGGAAAATATCAGCAGTGAGAGTGACTTGTATGTCTTGGCTGAAGAATTACCTATCACTGAAGATTTATTAGAGAGTGAAGATGATGCGCCCATCATTAAATTGATCAATGCCATGTTCGTAGAAGCGATTAAAGAAGTGGCCTCTGATATTCATATCGAAACCTTTGAAAACGCCTTGCTCATTCGTTTTCGGATTGACGGCATATTGCGTGAAATACTTCGATTAAAGCGTCAATTAGCGGCCTTACTCGTCTCACGTATCAAGGTCATGGCAAAATTAGATATTGCAGAAAAGCGGATCCCTCAGGATGGTCGAATCACTTTACTCATTGGGGGGCGTTCGGTGGATGTTCGCGTTTCTATCATGCCTTCCGCTCATGGAGAGCGCGTCGTTTTGCGCCTTTTAGATAAACATCAGGGGATCCTCAATTTAAATGATTTAGGGATGTCATCTGATTTAATTTCAACATTTCGAAAACAGCTATTTAAGCCTCACGGGATCTTGCTGGTCACGGGTCCTACAGGATCTGGGAAAACCACCACTTTATATTCAGGCTTACAGGAATTAAATCGCACTGAGCGTAACATCTTAACGGTAGAGGATCCCATTGAGTATGTCATTGAAGGCGTAGGGCAAACACAGGTGAATTCTAAAATAGAGATGACTTTTGCTCGTGGGTTGCGAGCCATTTTGCGCCAGGATCCGGATGTGGTGATGATAGGAGAGATTCGTGATCTGGAAACAGCTCAAATTGCGGTACAAGGTTCGCTGACAGGGCATCTCGTATTATCAACCTTGCATACCAATACCGCGGTAGGCGCTGTGACACGCTTAAAAGATATGGGAATTGAGCCCTTTTTGATCTCTTCAAGCCTGGTAGGGGTTTTGGCACAACGTTTGGTTCGTACGCTTTGTCCAGATTGTTCTCGAGCAGAACTTTTTTCTAATCCACAATTAGATTTTTCATCTCATCCTGTGCCGGCATCGACTCCCTTATATAGCTAAGCGATTTAATTTTAGTTACAATATAAAGAACTAATTAGCATGAGGTCACTATGAGTTATTCAGTGGATTTTCGTCAAAAAGTCTTGAGTATTCGAGAGAAAGAAGGACTGAGCATCAGAGCAACGGCGAAGCGTTTTCACGTAGGTACAGATACTCTCAGGCGTTGGCTCAAGCGAATAGAACCGAAACCCTCGGGTCCGCGTCGAGGCAAGATGGATAAAGAGGCGTTTATCAAAGATGTGGCAGAGTATCCAGATAGCTATCAACGGGAACGGGCGGCCCGTTTCGGGGTGTGCCCCAAAGCCATCTGGCAAGCATTGAAAAGATGGGGTCTGACCTATAAAAAAAACTCTGCGTCATCCCAAGGCAAACGAAGAGGCACGACAGGGGTTCCAGGAAAAAATCGCGGGGTATCAAAAGCAGGGTAAATCTCTGGTTTATCTCGATGAGAGCGGCTTTGCTCACGATATGCCCCGCCTCTACGGATACGCTACACGAGGTCAACGCTGTTTTGGGACTCACGATTGGCAGGCTAAGGGCCGCACTAACGTCATTGGTGCCTTATTAGGGGTCACTCTCATCGCGGTGGGCCTCTTTAACTGCTCCATTAACAGCGATGTTTTTTATGCCTGGGTCACTCAGCTGCTCCTACCCGCTCTTCCTCATCCGTGCGTGATGATGATGGATAACGCTTCTTTCCACAAGCGAAAAGATATTCAACACGCCATTCTCAACGCCGGTCATTCTATTGAATATTTGCCTCCTTATTCGCCCGAGTTCAACCCTATTGAGCACACATGGGCTCAAGCTAAAAGAAAAAGAAGAGAACTTCAATGCGACATCAATACCTTGTTTTCAGAACATATTATGTAACTATTCTTATGTCGTTTAGCTATATTAAGGTAGTAGAGAATCAAAAAAGTAAATAAATATATATGAAGTTGAATGAAATGTATTTTTTGTGAAGATGGAGAAAGATAGTCAATCAAAAGAAAACGCCCCATAGATGTGATACCCCAGTGTCTCTGTTCGACTCTGGCGCACGCCCTGAGTCTTCGAAACCTAAAAGAAATCAGGGGCCCCCGTATTTCAGTTGAGCATTCGACTGAGCACCGTTGGGTGCTGTTCATTGGACAAGGTCTTTCGACAACATGTCTTATTTTACACACTCCAGGTTTTGCAATAAATTGGTTCTTTTTTAATTCAAAGTTTTATTTAATTTTAAAAATAATCTATCTATGCAACGGTAACTTAGCGCTTCAGCAAGGTGATCCTTCTTAATATTTTCTTGTTCAGCTAAATCCGCAAGTGTTCGAGCTACTTTCAAAATGCGATGCCAAGCACGTACGGAAAGACCTAATTTTAACAACACTTGTTCTAAAAATTGAGCATCCTTAGTGCTTATATGACAAAATTTAGCCACTTCTTTATTATTGAGATGAGCGTTGATTTTTTTTGTTCTATTTAATTGGCGTTCACGAGCTTTCAGAACACGCGTTCTAATAGTACTGCTGCTTTCACCCTGATTTTCTTGCATTTGTAATAAACCAGGAGGTAATAAAGGAACTTCAATAGATAGATCAAACCTATCAAGGAAAGGACCAGAAAGTTTTGAAAGATATCGTAAAATTTGTTGTGGGGTTGTTCGATGATGAATACCTTTATAATGCCCACTTGGGCTTGGGTTCATGGCCGCAATCAACTGTACCCTTGCAGGAAAACGAATCTTGGCCATGGCGCGAGAAATGATAATCTCCCCAGATTCTAGTGGTTCTCTTAATGAATCTAGTACCCTGCGTTCAAATTCTGGTAATTCATATAAAAATAATACGCCATTATGAGCTAAAGATATTTCGCCTGGACGAGGTAAAGATCCCCCGCCCACTAAAGCAGCAATCGAGGCACTATGGTGAGGGGATCGAAAAGGACGCTTACGCCATTGAGTCGGATATTTTTCAATATTTAATAAACTGTTTACAGCAGCGGTTTCCAATGCTTCCTCGTTTGTTAATGCAGGTAGTATGCCAATCAATCTGCTAGCCAGCATCGTTTTGCCAGTACCAGGTGGGCCAATTAGTAATAAATTATGCCCCCCAGCTGCAGCCACTTCGAGAGCTCGTTTTGACTGCTGTTGACCAATCACATCTTGAAGATCAGCATACGTATCTGTTAGATCAGTTTCATTATTTACAACAGAAAGTAAATTTTCTTCTCCACTTAAAAACCCACACACCTCTAGCAAGTGTTTGGCAATCATAACCTCCCCTTCAGGGATTAACGTCATTTCTAGAGAATTAGCTGAAGGTAATATCAGCTTCCGATTTGCTTTAGAGCATGCAAGAGCCGCTGGAATTGTGCTATTAATAGGTCGTAATGCACCAGATAAAGCTAATTCACCTAAAAATTCATAATGAACTGATTTGTGACCACTCACTTGTTCTGAGGCTATTAATATGGCTAAAGCTATAGGTAAATCGTAACGCCCACCTTCTTTTGGTAGATCTGCAGGTCCTAGACTCACCGTAATACGCTTAGCTGGAAACATAAAACCACTGTTCAAAATCGCACTCCGTACGCGATCTCTCGCTTCTTTTACCGCGGTTTCAGGTAAGCCCACCAGGGTAAAACAAGGCAATCCATTACTGATATGCGCTTCAACCGCAACTGCAGGAGACTGTACCCCCAGACTCGCTCGAGTGTTGATTACTGCCAGTGCCATATGTCTCTTCCTCTATTTGTGTGCACTATATGATATGAATTTTTTTTAACTACTCATAAATTCAAAATTTGAGATAAAGATCACAAAATATTTATTTTTTCAGTAAACGAGTTCAATTAGTTAATGAATTACATTTTCTAGTAAAACAAAATCAGGGTGTTGATTTAGGAGTGATCAAGATGAAATGATAAATTAAAGAGTATCTATTAAGAGATAAACATTTATGCAAAACCATATAACACTGTTAATAAAGTTATTTTATTTAACTCATTAAAATAAAAGTTATTCTTAATGAAACGATGAGGGCATTTTATATTGCCATAGATCAGATAATCGAACGATGCCGTTAATAATCAGGAAGAATTTTTCGAATTTTTTCTAAATCTTCTGGGCTGTCTATACCTTGAGGGGGAATCTTTTTGACTATATCGACGTGGATCTTTTCACCATGCCATAAAACACGTAATTGCTCCAATTTCTCTATTTCCTCTAATGGACTTTTCCCCCAATTAATATAACGGCGAACAAAATCAACTCGATAAGCATATATACCAATATGGCGCAACGCCGTCCTGTTTTTTTCCTCAGTCATAAGCCCATCACGTTTCCATGGAATGGGTGCTCGAGAAAAATATAAAGCATGACCCAAGGCATTCACCACTACTTTCACAACATTAGGATTCATTAAATCTACTTTATTCGTAATAGGCGCAGCCAAAGTGGCCATACCCAAGCAGGTGTTGGCAAGGTTTTTTGCAACCTGATCAATAATAATAGGGGGAATCATAGGCTCATCGCCCTGTACATTAACGATAATATCAGTATCACTGAATCTATATTTTTCAATGACTTCAGCTAAACGTTCTGTTCCTGATGAATGCTCAGAGCTTGTGAAGCAAGCTTCCCCACCTGCTGATTTAATGACTTGTAAAATTTCTATATGATCAGTCGCCACAATCACACGATCAGCTCCTGCCTCTCTTGCTCGCTCCATCACATGGAGCACCATGGGTTTACCCTGAATATCAATTAAAGGTTTCCCAGGCAAACGAGTTGATCCATAGCGCGCAGGAATAACAATCACAAAAGACATTATTTTTTCTCAAGTGACGATAAATCTCGAGCATGGCTTTCTAATAAAACGGGGATCCCATTACTTATGGGGTAAGCAAGTTCATCGGTCTGACAGATCAGTTCGAGATTTTTTTTGTCAAAATGCAATTTACCATTGCAAATGGGGCAAGCAATAATTTCGAGTAAATGATGATCCATCTATATATCCTCAAAAATTTTAATATTTATTTGATCTAAAATTGAGCATAAAATAGCACAACTCATTCAATGAAACTGTCATTTTTTATCGTAAAAATAAAAAAATGAGCGACTAGATTTATATAGACGCTCATTTCTTAAATCACTTAATAAAGTTTTAAAAGGTGTTTAAAACTATTTTTAATGTTTACTGATATTGTAGAAATTTTTCTAAAAAATATCGTGTTGTAGTTTTATTTGCTTATTTTTTCGAGTGTATCCCTCATAAAAATTTTAAAAAGCAATAACATCTTCTGCAGAAGGTCCATGAAAACTAACACGATAAGAGAACTCTACATCTTGTCCCGCAATCAATGATTTATCTTTGATGTTAGCAATGGCCGCTTTATGAACATAAATATCCAATCCACCATCTTCCGGTGAAATAAAACCATAACCTGCTATTTTATCAAACCATTTCACCTTACCTTTTTTTAAAGTCATAATAAAAACTTCCTTTTTACTGGGCATCTCACAAATCATTTTTATTCATTGCTTCGATGCAAAATCGATCAAAATGTTCCGATTAAATTTATTTAAGCCTATCAAATCGGACATAAAAGTAGGCTCTGAAATATTCATTTTTTATTTACAGAATAACACTCTGCTAGTTATGTTTTGTTACTCTCTTTTTTATATTTATTTTTTAATACCGAATTTAAAATATAAAGTTATTAAACAAGTTTCAAAAAAATACGATGTGAAAAATGCATTAATAAAAGTCAGCAGAAATAGAAAAGAAAGAGGTTATTGAATATTTATCTTTATAGCGGCATGTAATGATAACTGCTCTGAAAAACTGCTCTACTCTTTACTTTGTTTTACTTTGCTTAAAAGAAAAAATGAATAAAATAACTTACGCAACAGAGTAATCGACATTTACTCATAAAACCCAATTTTTTTCAACTGATTTTTATTATCTTTACTAACAAATTCGATGACATAACGCCTCAATCGAAGCCAGTAACTTTTGAGATTGCACGAATGGAAAATCTGCACTGACAGGAAGATACCACCAATTGGGCTGAGCAAAAGCCTTACACTTGACGGCATCCTTCTCTGTCATGCATAAAGATTGTGTTTTTTTGGCTAAAGGCAAAAGTGTTGATAGGGTGTAATGTTGATGATCGGAAAATATTTGTGTTTTTATGATATTGACACCTAATTGAGCCAGCATCATAAAAAAGCGGTCTGGATGTCCAATCCCGGCCATAGCAATCACTGAAATCAGTTCTTCAACAGGTTTTTTTTCTCCAGTCACGAGGTTAACCGCTTGGCTTGGTCTTAATTGCATTAAGATCTCTTCTTTTTGAGCCTCTCCCCCATTGATAATGATGGCATCCACTGAATGTAATCTGGTTATATTTTCTCTCATAGGACCCGCCGGCAACAAACAAGCATTCCCAAAACGGCGAATTCCATCGATAACCACTAACTCAAAATCACGTTTGAGCGCATAGTGCTGCAAACCATCGTCTGCTATCAATAAATCTAATGGATGTTTTTTGAGTAAAGCTCTGATAGCCTCTTTACGTTTAGGGGCAACTGCAACAGGCACCCCTGTACGTTGAAAAATGACTACTGGTTCGTCACCTGCTTCCTCAGGTTGAGTATGATGAGAAAGTATTAATGGATACTTACCTGATTTTCCAGAATATCCTCGCGAAACAACACCGACCTGAAGCCCTCTCTTTTTGAGTTGTTCGACCAGCCAAATGACAATAGGTGTTTTGCCGTTTCCACCTACAGTTAAATTTCCTACCACCACGATAGGAATAGGTGAACGCCAAGCTACACGTAAACCAGAACGATAGCTGAGGCGAATTAACCAGGTGATCAAACCATATAACCAAGAGAAAGGGAGTAACAATAAATAAAGCCGAGAATGCCCAAACCAAATGCGGTCAATCACGATCTCTCTCCAAACTGAAAACGACTAAGTTTAATATAACCGGGTTATTGAACCAATAGAGCTTACTATGCTTTATCATAAAACCAGATTGAATTAAGATAATTCCCAAAGGTTAAGTTTGAGCTACTAAAAATCAATAAATTTAAAATCCTGAAACAGAATACCGCCCTGATTTTAATTTTTTGACAAATTTTAAAAATTCACCCCAGTGGATGATTGTGTTAAAAATAACGGAGATGATATTCGTATCAGGACTTAATCAAGCCTCATATATTTTAAATAAATACAACATGTAATAGTCGATACAGGATTGATACTCAGTTTTTAGCAAGTTCCTGGTATGTTATAAAAAAATTCATCTATTCATGCGATTTTTTGAAAACAGGTCCATTATGTTCAACAGCCTATTAATCATAATATTTTTGATTGCTATCAGTGCTTTTTTTTCTTTATCCGAAATTTCTCTCGCCGCTTCCCGTAAAATAAAATTAAAAGTCATGGCCGATGAAGGCGATAAAAGAGCTTTACGCGTTTTAAAATTACAGGAAACACCCGGAGTTTTTTTTACTGTGGTCCAAATCGGCCTAAATGCTGTGGCCATTCTCGGGGGTATTTTAGGGGACGCTGCTTTTTCTCCCTTCATAAAAAGCATCTTCATGCTTTTTATGAGATCAGAATGGGCTGATACATTAAGTTTTATTTGCTCCTTTTCATTAATCACCAGTCTTTTTATTTTATTCGCTGATCTTGCGCCAAAACGTATTGCGATGGTCTCCCCTGAAAAAGTGGCCGTGCGCATTGTACCTCTGATGTGCTTCTTTTTAATCCTGTTCCGGCCGTTAATTTGGTTTTTTAATGGTATGGCTAATATTATTTTTAAGTTTTTAAAATTACCTACGGTGCGTAATGATGACATCACGTCTGACGACATTTACGCGGTGGTCGAAGCCGGTGCTTTAGCAGGTCTATTGCGTAAAGAAGAACATGAATTGATTGAAAATGTCTTTGAACTGGAATCGCGCACCGTGCCTTCTTCTATGACCACCCGTGAAAATATCATTTATTTTGATTTGCAGGAAAGTGAGCAGAGCATCAAAGAAAAAATTTCGGTTCATCCCCACTCCAAGTTTTTGGTCTGTGATGGCAATATCGATCAGGTCGTAGGATATGTGTCTTCCAAAGATTTACTTAATCGTGTACTAGGGAATCAAACGTTGTTACTGAATGGAGGTATACAAATTCGGTCGGTGCTTATGTTGCCTGATACACAGACGCTTTCTGAAGCTCTTGATCGCTTTAAATCGGCCGGTGAAGATTTTGCGATCATTTTGAATGAGTATGCGCTGGTGGTCGGCATGATTACCCTCAACGATGTGATGACCACTTTAATGGGCGGATTAGTAGGTCATGGTCAAGAAGAACAAATTGTAGAACGCGATGAAAATTCCTGGTTAATTGAAGGAAGCACGCCGATTGAAGATGTCATGCGGGTTCTTGATATCGAAGAATTTCCTGAATCTGTCAACTACGAAACCGTGGCGGGATTTATGATGTATATGTTGCGAAAAATTCCCAAAAGAACGGATTTTATTCAATACAAAGGCTATAAATTTGAGGTGGTAGATATTGATAATTACAAGATTGATCAATTATTGGTCACAAAAACATAAATCATAAAAAAATGGAAATCTGTGCTGATTAAAGCAGCGGAAACATAATATCTTAAATTTCCGCGTAAATTTTTCTGTTCTTTTTTTATACTGAGGTTTTATTTATCCCGGATCTGAAGGTAAATCTTTTATATCGACTGTTTTTTGATTCCATAACATCACCGATGTTTGATTTTTACACACTGTATTAGATAAAAAATGACAATTTTCAGGAATTTTTTCTGTTTTTATACCCGTCCATTCTGAAAATAAACTTAAAAAACTAAAAGCAGATCGGTGAGCAGTGATTTCTGTTCTTTGAGTCGCATCGGAAGAAATAATAAACATCGGTACTTCAAAGTTTTGTTTATATTTATTGCTATGGTGAAGTTGAGAATCCAGATTATTTTGCATTTTCAGTGCTAATCCATGATCAGAAAAATACATCATGGACCATTTATCTTTTTTTTCATTTGCAATTTTTGTTATTTTTTTAAGTACCGTATCAGTGTTTTTAATGGTTTGAATATAACAGGATAAATCTTTAGAACGGAAATAAACATCAAATTGGTCCTGTGTTCTTTTACAAACAGGGGGATGAGATCCCATAAGATGCACGATGATTAATTTAGGCTTAGAATCTTCATTATTTAAAGCAGACTCAATGAATGGCAATAACTTTTCATCACTACCAGAATAATTAACAGACCAGCTCCCTGACTTTAAAAATTGCCGAACCTGTGCTTTTCTCGCAAAATTAGCCATCGCCGTATCATCTGTTCCACGGGAACCTTGATTAGAAAACCAATAAGTTTTAAAACCGGCTTTATTTGCTAAAGAGATAATATTATTATGAAGCTGTAATTCATCATTTTCACGCAACGCCAGTGTGTTCATTAAAGACATTTGTGTACTGGATGCCGCAGAAAGATAATTTTTAAAAAAAATCCCCTGAGCTTGATCAGAAAAAGGCGTATTTTTAATTTGAAAGCCATAAGTATGCATAAAATCTTTTCTAACACTTTCACCAATCACAAGAATATAATTTGAATAATCGGGGTTTGAAGACACATTGCCCCAGGTATCGTTATTAAGAACAGAAATGGTTTTTCTATGGTCTTTCTTGAATTTTTCAATACTTCGATAAAAGTCAATCATAAATTTTATTGGCGGCAATCCTGTTTTATATAAATGAAAACCTTCACCCGAAAACATGCTTTTAATTGGCCCATGCAAGCAAGTTGCTATAGCAAAAATAAAAAGCCATTTTTTCCCTTTTAAAGGCAATATAATGTCTTTTTTTATTAATAAAATACCAGCTAAAATTAATATCAATAAACTTGATAAATAATAAAAAACAGGAATAGAGAATAAAAATTCTTTTGCTTCTAAGTAATTCGTAGAAAAAACAGATAAAACTGTATTATAAGAAGGAGATCCAAAAATTTGACCAATAGGAAAATAAAGTGAACCTAATACAGAAAGAAAAACGATAAAGAGAATATAAATATATTTCAGAGTATCTTTTAATAAAATAAGAATACTAAACAAGGCTAAAGCATAAATTATTTTGAATATGTAATCGAAAGAGTAATTGACCATAATACAAAACAAAAATAAAAACAAACAATATAAAAATTTCTCATTTAAAACATGATATTTTATTTTTTTTAACATTTTTCATTTTTACCAAATTAAAAAAGAATAATAAACCAAATAAAACATGCAAGTAATATAGAAACAAAAACTGCAGAAGCAGAAATATCTTTTGCCTCACCAGATAATATATTTTTCTCAGTCCCTATAAGATTAACCACCTTTTCGATAGCAGTGTTAATAATTTCAATAATTAAAATAAAAACTATCGATCCTATCATTAATATTTTTTCTACTTTACTGACATTAATAAAAAAAGTGATTAAAATAGAAAAAAATAAAATAAAACACTCCTGACGGAAAGCAACTTCGTTTTTGTAAACAATTTTCAAACCATTCAGAGCAAATTGAGTTGACTTAAAAAGTTTTTTTATACTAAATATTTTTTTCAAAGTTTTTTCCAAAATTGATTTGATTTTAAATACCATTAAAAAAATAACCTTTTTTAAAAATAAAAACAACGATAAAAACACAAATTTTAAAAAATAAGTTTTTGATTTTTTTAAATTAAAATTTTTTTTATTTTTTAGTGATATCATTGTTTGCATTAAGTGAGACTGACATATGGTTTCGTAAGCAGTCAATTAACTTTTAATCAGATGCAGGTAGGCTTTTTATGTCAAAAAAAGTAATGAGTGTCGTGATCCTGGCAGCAGGCAAGGGCACACGTATGTGTTCGAACCTTCCTAAAGTATTACATCTTTTGGCAGGAAAACCCATGGTCCAGCATGTGATCAATACAGCGAATCAATTAGATTGCACCCGAATTCACCTTGTTTATGGGCATGGGGGCGCATTACTCAAAGAAAAACTTAATAATGAAAAATTAAACTGGATCTTACAGGAAGAACAGTGGGGTACAGGGCATGCCTTACAAAAAGCGATCCCCTATTTTTCCGAGGATGAAAATATCCTCGTGCTTTATGGTGATGTGCCTTTGATAGAAGTTGACACCTTAAACCGATTGTTGTTGGCAAAACCTCATGGAGGAATCAGTTTATTGACCGCCAGGGTGGATAATCCCAGAGGTTATGGTCGAATTATCAGAAAAAACGATGATATCTCTGGGATCGTTGAATGCAAAGAGGCCACTGAAATTCAAAAAAAAATTAATGAAATCAATACAGGCATTATGGCGATTAACTCGTCTGATCTCAAAAAATGGCTGAAGCAATTAAAAAATGATAACCACCAAAACGAATTTTATCTGACCGATATCATCAAGATGGCCTATCAAGAAAATAGAAAAATAATTGGCATTCAGCCTGCCCATTTAAATGAAATTGAAGGCATTAATGACGGCCTTCAACTTGCCAGGCTTGAACGACTGTTTCAAAAACAACAGGCAGAAAAACTGCTTTTATCAGGCGTGAGGATATTAGATCCTGCCCGTTTTGATTTGAGAGGCCAATTAATTTGTGGCAGTGATGTGGTGATTGATACTAATGTCATTATCGAAGGCGAAGTCACACTCGGTGATCGAGTACAAATTAGAACAGGCTGTTTATTAAAAAATTGCCGGATTGGCGATGATTCTCAGATCAACGCTTATACAGTGATAGAAGGGTCTTTTTTAGATAAAAATTGCGTGGTGGGGCCATTTGCCCGCTTGCGTCCAGGGAGTGAATTATCCGAGAAAGTCCATGTGGGCAATTTTGTAGAAATAAAAAAATCGTCTTTAGGTCAAGGTTCAAAAGCGGGTCATTTGTCTTATTTAGGAGATGCTGAAATTGGATCTGGGGTTAACATTGGGGCTGGCACTATCACCTGCAATTATGATGGTGTGAATAAGCATAAAACTCAGATTGGTGATTATGTTTTTGTAGGATCACATACGCAATTTATCGCGCCTGTGACCGTGGGTGATCATGCCACCATTGGGGCGGGTACAACGGTCACCCTGAATGTGCCTGAAAATGAACTGGGGCTCAGTCGGGTCAAACAAAAAAATATTCAGGGTTGGAAACGCCCTAAAAAAACTTAAACAGGAATTTTAGAATGTGTGGAATTGTAGGTGCAGTCGCACAGCGTAATATAGCGAAAATACTCATAGAAGGTTTAAGGCGCCTGGAATACCGCGGCTATGACTCAGCAGGTTTGGTGGTGCTAGATGCTGATGGGCAAATGACCTGTTTGCGTGAGGTAGGCAAAGTTAAAGCGCTATCTGATGCAGCTGAAAAAAAAATATTACAGGGGCAAACAGGCATTGCTCATACACGTTGGGCGACTCATGGTGAACCTTCAAAAGTCAATGCCCATCCTCAAATTTCTCAAAACATCTGTGTTGTTCATAACGGTATTATCGAAAATTATCATCCGTTGCGTGAGTTATTGATCCGCCAAGGGTATTTATTTGCGTCTGAAACCGACACAGAAGTGATCGCGCATTTGGTTCATTCGGAACAGCAACAGGGCGGATCTTTACTACAGGTCGTTCAACGAGTCATTCCCCACCTGATGGGATCCTATGGCGCGGTGATTATGGACAGTCATGATTTGAATCTTTTGATAGCGGTTCGTTCAGGTAGCCCTATGGTGATTGGTTTAGGTGAAAATGAAAATTTTGTGGCTTCTGACCAATTGGCGCTTTTGCCTGTAACTCGTCGTTTTATTTTTTTAGAAGAAGGGGATATTGCTCAAATAAGGCGTTCTGATGTAGAGATTTTTAATCAAAAGGGAGAAAAAATTCAACGCCCGATCTGGGTGTCTGAATCAAAATATGATGCAGGGGATAAAGGCATTTATCGCCATTATATGCAAAAAGAAATTTATGAGCAGCCGATGGTGATCAAAAATACCTTACAAGGGCGCTTACTTCATGGAAGGATCGATTTATCTGAATTAGGTACCAGAGCCAAAGGCATTTTGGCTCAAGTAGAACACATTCAAATTATTGGCTGTGGCACTTCTTATCATTCAGGTCTGGTGGCTCGTTATTGGTTTGAATCCTTGGCAGGGATCGCTTGTGATGTCGAAATTGCCTCAGAGTTTCGTTATCGTAGATCGGTGGTTCGTTCAAATAGTTTATTGATTAGCCTCTCTCAGTCAGGTGAAACGGCAGACACCCTAGCGGCATTACGTTTATCTCAATCGTTGGGTTACTTAGGTTCTTTAGCGATCTGCAATGTAGAAGGATCATCTTTAGTCAGAGAATCTGATTTTGCATTAATGACAAAGGCGGGGACTGAAATCGGGGTGGCTTCAACCAAAGCCTTCACGACTCAACTTACGGTATTATTGATGTTACTCGCTTACATTAGACGTTTAAAAAACCAGCCTGAAGCATTAGAACATCAGATTGTAAAAGCACTACAGATTTTACCGGCTCGAATTGAGCAAATATTTTCATTGACTAAAGATATTGAAACTTTAGCGGGCGATTTTTCTGATAAAAATCATGCTTTATATCTTGGGCGGGGAGATTTGTATCCTATTTCTATGGAAGGCGCATTAAAGCTCAAAGAAATCTCATATATTCATGCCGAAGCCCATGCGGCAGGGGAATTAAAACATGGTCCACTGGCACTGATTGATTCAGAGATACCCATTGTTATCCTGGGGCCTAGTAATGGATTGTTAGAAAAATTAAAATCAAACATTGAAGAAGTGCGAGCCAGAGGCGGAAGACTGTATGTCTTTTGTGATAAACAGGGAGAGTTTGTTGCAAATCAAAGAATGAAATTGATTGTTTTGCCTAAAATAGAAGAGATCATAGCACCTATTGTTTACAGCGTACCTCTACAAATATTGTCGTATTATGTGGCTTTAATAAAAGGAAGAAATATTGATCAACCTAGAAATTTAGCAAAATCAGTGACGGTAGAGTAAATTCAGGCGGATTATTTCATTTGATATAACCTGTGATTTGCAGTTTTTTAGTACTTTTCAACATGTTCGGAAATAGTAGATCATGAAAATAAATGGCATGTAGAATTAAGTTGAGTCAAAAAAAACCCTACAAATGTCTTGTAGGGTTTCTCTTTTAATAACACGTATTTATTTCAATAATTGAAAACGCTTTCGGCTGGTTGTGTAATAACGACCTTATTGCCTGTTACTTTTACATCTACACGGCGATCAGGAGCTAAACAGTTGACTAACTCTAGACGTTTTTTAACCTCATTGCATTTAGAACCCGTTACAGGGTTAGATTTTCCTAAACCTTTTATGACAAAAGGTGTATCTGAAGAAATACCCTTGGAGATAAGATAATCAGCGACCGATTGCGCGCGTTTTTGAGAAAGTAGTTGATTATATTTATCCCCACCAATTCGATCACTAAAGCCTAATACAGTCACCGAACCTTCTTGAGGATTGACATTGGCCAATTTAGAATAAAGTTTATTTAACTCTTCCCCCCCTTCTTTTTTTAAGGTCCATTGATTAAAACCGAATAACACGTCAGACTTCAATTCAAAATGTTGGGTTTGAGCAACGGGCTCCAGATCGATTTTTGTTACTGGCTCCGGAAGTATTTCTGGGGGCTTTTCTTGATTGAAACGATAAGAAACGCCTATGCTGAGCATTCCATTATTGGGGGCAGCACCAATACTATCAAAATTCCCAATTTTTCTTGTCCATTGATAATCAAAACGGGTTGCCCAGTTTTCAGTGAGTGCATATTCAAGGCCCACAGCCGCAAATGGGGAAACGCCTGTATCATTTTCACTCAAACGTTTCGCTTCCGGAGAAGTATACCCTTTAGTTTTTGCTTTCCATACCACGCCTCCGAGACGTGTGTATATATCTAAATCTTCAGCAATGGGATAGTTCAATTTCGCCCCAATTTGTACACCATAAGCCTTGAATGCGCCATTTTTAGTGTCTCCTTTGTAAGGCATACGACCAAACCAGTCTGAGCCTAATTCAAATCCTAAATATTGATTAGCTTGGTAGCCTAGAAAAGCACCTGCTCCTATCTGGTTTTTATGAGTAGGGCCATCACCGATACCGATGTAATCATTTTTCATACCTGTACTCGCATAACGAGACCAACCTAATTTGCTCCCTAAATACCAAGTATCATCTTTAGGAGCCGCTTGTACTAATGTAGTCAAGCCTGAGAATGCTACTGCCACTGCTATAGTTGTTTTTTTCATTTTTTACGCCTCATTATCAGAAACAAACCAAATAAACTTTAAAAGCTATTGAAGCTTTTGGTCAACTTCTCTTATTTTCTTTTCAAGGTGTGACTTTTTACCCTCGGTTAAGTTTTCACTTAATGTAACATTTGAAGTTCAAAAAAAACCTTAGTGTATTTAAGTTTACAACTTAAGAAGAAACTTACAAGCCTGATCTGTTTGTTGTTTAGTCACTTTGAAAGTAAAAATTAAAACGGCGGTAGTTCGATCACCTTTGGGGATTAAAATGAAAGAGGGTTATATTCGGTTTTAAGAGTAAATACAGGCTGATAGAGAAGAAAAGAACACTCGGTAACGCGGCACCCAGTATCGGGGAAAATTGATAGAGAAGACTCAGAGGCCCAAAAATTTTATCCAAAAGATAAAAAACAAAACCAAAACAAATACCTGTCACGATGCGCAGACCAGTTGCTGTGCTACGCAGCGGGCCAAAAATAAAAGATAAAGACAGTAGAATCATAACAGTGATAGAAAAAGGTGAAAAAATTTTCTGCCACATTTTTAATTCGTAACGATCTGAGTCCTGGCCTACCTGTTTTAAATATTTGACATAATCATATAGCCCCATGATCGACAATGAATCGGGATCCATGGCAACGATCCCCAATTTATAAGGTGTTAAGCTCGTTTCCCATTTTTCGCTCAATGTTTGTGATCCTTGAATTTTTTTTGTATCACTGAGATTGGATTCATCTATCTGAGAAAGTTGCCACGCGCCTTTTTCAAAAATTGCCGTCGCCGCATAGCGTATTGATATAAGACGATCATGTGCATCAAAATGATAAATATGCACCCCTGATAATTCATGATGGTTGATGACTTGATTAATATAAATAAAATCTGATTTATCTTTGGCCCATATCCCCGATTGAGTGGAAATAACAGATCCACCATAGATCATTTTTGTTCGGTAATGACTCGCTGTTTGATCAGCTAAAGGAGCAAGCCATTCACCGATGATGATACTGAGTAAAAAGAGAATAATCGCTGTTTTCATGACAGATAAAACAATTTGCATATGACTAAAACCAGAGGCCTGTACCACCACTAATTCGCTGCGGGTTGCTAAAGCGCCCAATCCTAAAATGCCTCCTATTAGAGCTGCCATCGGAAAAAATATCATTATATCGTTGGGAACAGACAGTAACGTGTAAATCGCTGCGGCAAATACAGAATAATTCCCTTCGCCCACTTTTCTGAGCTGTTCAATAAATTTGATGATACCTGACAAAGATACCAGCATAAATAAAGTCATTATGATCGTATTTAAAATACTTCGCCCAATATAACGATCCAATATACCGAAAAACATCAGAGAGTCTCCCTTGATTTTGTATACAGCCTACGTAAAGTTGAGCTGTCCCATATGTTCAATATGATGGCCAATATTGTGTAAAGACCATTGACAAGCCATAACCAAATTAAAGGATCCAACCTGTTATTACCGGCATTAGAGCGTAACGTGCTTTGTAATAAGAAAAAGATCAAATACAGCAACATGGCTGGTAACATACTCAATACCCGGCCTTGACGAGGATTCACTTGACTAAGAGGAACCGCCATAAAAGCCATTATCACAACGGAAACAATTAATGTGAGCCGCCAGTGAAGCTCTGCTCGGGTATCGGGATCGTTGGCTTCCCAAAGTGAGCTCATTGACATTTGTTGAGCAGTATTGCTGTTTTTTGTGACTGATTTACGGCTTATAACCGCCTGATAATGATTAAAATAAGTAATTCGAAAATCACCTAAAGGCGGAATCCCCTCGTAGTTCATTCCATGATTGAGTGTCAGTAATTGAATACCTGGTGCCGGCGCCGATATATAACCACTATTGGCAACGACAACAGTGGGTCTTTGAGTGTGATTGGATTCGCGTTGTGCGAGAAATATTTTATGAAATTTTTTATTCTGAATATCCTGGATAAATAAAACGATTTTTCCATCCGGTGATGATTGGAATTGTCCCTTCACTAAGGCGGATAAACCTGGATTGACACGTTCTTCATTGATAATTTTTTTTTCATGTTTTACAGACCAGGGAGAAAAGTAAAAAACGTTGATGGTAGCAAACAAGGACGTTAGAGCAGCCAAAACCAGAGCCACTTTAATTAATCGTGTTTTACCCACGCCACAGGCATACATAGCGATAATTTCGCTTTCGTTGTAAAGCTTGCCGTAAGTCATCAATAAGGCAAAAAACAGACTTAATGGCAATATCAATTCGGCCATTTTAGCGAAGCCTAGCCCTAACAAAGAGAAAATCAAATGGGCTGGAATATCATGATTTATTATATCGTCTAATATGGTGACCAATTTTTGGCTAAAAAAAATGAAGGATAAAATGAATAAAATCGCCACTTGGGTTTTGAGAATTTCTTTGATGAGATATTTAGTGATGACCACGCTTCTGCACCTGTGAAAATTTGTTTTTTACAAAGAAAGTCGTTAGTTTCTTTATAAATCTGCGTTTTTGTTTTAATTTACCCCCTATGGTAACGCTATTTAGAAACTAAAATGAGCTTTTTTTTCAAAAAAAGCACAGAAGCGAATGAATAAAATTTTAATCATTAAGGATAATATATGGAGTTCAAAGTCAACAGTGAATGTTCAGAAAAACAATCATCTGATTGTATCGTCATCGGCATTTTTGAATCCGGGGAGTTTTCTCCCTCTGCAGAAAAGGTGAATAAAATCAGCCATGGCTATCTTAAAGGTTTGCCACAAAATGCAGATTTACAGGGGAAAGCAGAACAAGCGTTATTATTGCATCATGTTCCTCATGTCGCAGCAGAGCGTGTTCTTTTAATCGGTTGTGGTAAAGAAGAAGAACTCGACGAACGCCGTTATAAAAAGTTGATAAAAAAAATGGTCAATACGTTAAAAGAGACAGGGGCTAAAAATGTGTTCTGTTATCTGCCAGAATTAAAAGTAAAAGGGAAAGACATTGATTGGAAAATTCGCTCTGCCATAGAAGTCATTCAAGATGCCCTTTACTGTTTCGATCATTATAAAAGTACAAAAACACTTCATGCGTTAAATCAAATCACATTCATTGTCACAGCCACTCAAACCAAAGCCGCTCAAACGGCCATTCAAGAAGGTATTGCGTTGGCCGTCGGTATCAACGAAGCCAAAAATCTGGCCAATACGCCGCCTAATATTTGCAATCCAGCCTATTTAAATGCTTCGGCGAGGAAATGGGCGGAAAAATTCAAAAACGTCCGTGTTTCTGTGGTGAATGAAGATGAAATGAAAAAGCTGGGGATGAATGCTTATCTTGCCGTGGGCCAAGGTTCAAAAAACGAGTCTTTGATGTCCATCATTGAATATAAAAGCGGCAAAATTCCTGCTGGCACGAAACCTATCGTGCTGGTGGGGAAAGGCATGACGTTTGATTCAGGCGGAATTTCAATCAAGCCCTCCCAGAACATGGATGAAATGAAATACGACATGTGTGGCGCAGCCACTGTGTTCGGGGTGATGAATGTCGTGGCTGAACTGAATTTGCCTCTTTATGTGATAGGTGTTTTGGCAGGGGCTGAAAACATGCCAGGGGGAAATGCCTATCGCCCAGGAGATATATTAACCACCCTGTCAGGCCAAACCGTTGAAGTGCTCAATACTGATGCAGAAGGCCGCCTGGTGTTGTGTGATGCCTTAACCTATGTGGAACGTTTTGATCCAGAACTGGTGATTGACATTGCGACCTTAACCGGAGCCTGTGTGGTGGCCTTAGGGCATCATATGAGCGGTTTGATGTCTAACCATGCGCCCTTGGCTGAGGATCTGCTGCACGCGTCTGAACAATCCGGCGATCTGGCGTGGCGCTTACCTTTAGGTGAAGAATATCAAGAGCAGCTCGATTCCAACTTTGCAGATATGGCTAATATCGGGGGTCGAACTGCCGGCGCCATTACTGCCGGTTGCTTCTTGTCTCGTTTTACTCATCAATACCATTGGGCCCATCTTGATATCGCAGGCACCGCCTGGCGTACAGGTAAAGAAAAGGGGGCAACGGGTCGCCCTGTGGCTTTATTGTCTCAATTTTTATTAAATAAAGCTTTGGCTCAAAAACAAGGAGCTTAAAACGGGCTTAAAGATGACGTCATTCACATGAAACGAGCCACTTTTTACCTGATGGAGCACGGTGATCCAATCCATGGATTGTCTCCAGAAGAAACCTTAACCTGTGAATTGTCTGCCCAACATTGGAGGGCAGGCAAAAAAATACAGATCCTCTGTGAAGAAAAAGCCCAAGCGGTACGATTAGATGACGCCTTGTGGCTTTATCCCCCTGATGCTTTTATTCCCCATCATCTTTCAGGAGAAGGCCCGAAGCAGGGCGCACCTGTGGAAATGATCTGGCCTGATTGCCTATCTCATCATTCCGCTGATCTGTTGATCAATCTGCTATCCGAATGTATCGATTTTGTGGGCCGCTTTACTGAAATCATTGATTTTGTACCCTATGAAACGACCTTAAAACAGTTGGCAAGAGCGCGATACGCTTATTATCGCCAACTCGGTTTTCATTTAATCACCACCAGCCCTCCATTGAGTAAATAAAAATATCATGAAAAATCGCACCCGCTCTCTTGATAAAACCTATGATCCTGAATCGATTGAACAGCCGCTTTACGAGTACTGGGAAAAACAAGGCTATTTTAAACCCAGCAATAGAACCGATCAGGAGCAATTCTGCATCATGATCCCCCCTCCCAATGTGACAGGCAGTCTGCATATGGGGCATGCTTTTCAACAAACCATCATGGATATTTTAATTCGTTATCAACGGATGCAGGGCAAAAATACCCTATGGCAGGTCGGCACAGATCACGCGGGCATCGCAACTCAAATGGTGGTGGAGCGTAAAATAGCCTCGGAAGAAGGGAAAACCCGTCACGATTATGGCAGAGAAGCTTTCATTCAAAAAATTTGGGATTGGAAAGCCGAATCAGGGGGCAAGATCACCCGTCAAATGCGCCGTTTAGGTAATTCTGTTGATTGGGAAAGAGAGCGTTTCACCATGGACGAAGATCTCTCGCTCGCAGTGAAAGAAGCCTTTGTACGTTTATATCAGGAAGATCTGATTTATCGGGGGAAACGCCTGGTGAATTGGGACCCAAAACTTCGCACGGCCATTTCTGATTTAGAGGTAGAAAACCGTGAATCTCAGGGATCTATGTGGTATTTGCGCTATCCCTTAGCGGATGGCATGACCACAAAAGAAGGGAAAAATTATCTGGTGGTGGCCACTACCCGTCCGGAAACCATGCTGGGGGATACAGGCGTTGCCGTTAACCCTGAAGATCCCCGTTACAAAGACCTGATTGGAAAAAAAGTGATGTTACCTCTAGTGGATCGCGCTGTTCCGATTGTCGGCGATGCCCATGCAGATCAAGAGAAAGGCACAGGCTGTGTCAAAATCACCCCGGCACATGATTTTAATGATTACAAGGTGGGTAAACGCCATGGATTACCCATGATCAACATTTTGACCTTTGAAGGCCATATTCGTCATCAACCTGACATTTTTGACAGTCAGGGGGAACCCATGGCTATGGATTCAGCCGTCATTCCTGAGTCTTTTCAAGGGCTAGAGCGTTTTGCCGCACGTAAAGCGGTGGTCGCTGATTTTAAAAAATCAGGGTTACTCGAAGACATCAAACCACATGATCTCACCGTGCCTTACGGAGATCGTAGTCAGGTGGTGATCGAGCCCATGCTGACCGATCAATGGTATGTGCGAGCGGCCCCTTTGGCCAGGAAGGCGATTGAAGCCGTCGAAAAAGGCGAGATTGAATTTGTACCAAAACAGTACGAAAACATGTATTACTCCTGGATGCGAGACATTCAGGATTGGTGTATTTCTCGTCAGCTTTGGTGGGGGCATCGTATCCCAGCCTGGTATGACGAACAGGGGCAACTGTACGTCGGGCGTGATGAAGCAGAAGTCAGGCGTGACTATCATTTGCCTGATGAGCTGCCGCTACGCCAGGATGAAGATGTGCTAGACACCTGGTTTTCTTCTGGATTATGGACTTTTTCAACCCTGGGTTGGCCAAACAATACGCAGGCACTTCACACTTTTCATCCAACCAGCGTCATCGTCAGTGGGTTTGATATTATTTTTTTCTGGATTGCGCGCATGATCATGCTGACGCTGCATTTTGTGAAAGATAAAAACCATCAGCCCCAAATGCCTTTCAAAACGGTTTATATGACGGGTCTCATCCGGGATGAAGAAGGGCAAAAAATGTCGAAGTCAAAAGGGAATGTGATCGATCCCTTGGATATGATCGACGGAATTTCTTTGACGGAACTGATAAAAAAACGAACAGATAACATGATGCAGCCCCAGCTTGCAGAAAAAATTCGTCAACGGACTGAAAAACAGTTTCCCAACGGGATCCCACCCCACGGAACAGATGCATTACGTTTTACCTTAACGGCTTTAGCCTCGACGGGTCGTGATATTAATTGGGATATGAAGCGTTTAACGGGTTATCGAAACTTTTGCAATAAACTCTGGAATGCCAGCCGTTTTGTCTTGATGAATACACAGGGTCAAGATAGTGGTCAAAATGGGGGCGCTCAGAGTCTGTCATTGCCTGACAGATGGATCCTGTCCACCTTTCAGAACAGCATTCAATCTTATCGTGATGCTTTAGATCAATATCGTTTTGATTTGGCCGCGCATATTTTGTATGAATTTACCTGGAACCAATTTTGCGATTGGTACCTGGAGCTCAGTAAACCGATTCTCAATCAAACGCCCGACAACCCAGAGAAAGAAGCGCAATCAAGGGGTACGCGCCACACTCTCATCACCGTGCTGGAAGCGTTGTTGCGCTTAGCGCATCCCATCATCCCCTATATCACTGAGACACTTTGGCAAGAAATTAAAATGGTTCAAACGCCATCTGAAGCGGATCAGGCTAAAACCATTATGCTTCAGCGCTTTCCGGAATATGACGACTCTCAAATCGATGAACACGCTTTCTCTGAGTTAGAGTGGATCAAAAAAATGACGATCGCAATCCGAAATGTGCGAGCAGAAATCAACCTGCCTTTGAATCAAAAAATCGATCTGGAGCTATTCACAACATCTGACACTGTTAGAAACACCCTGTTTGAAAACCTGGATCTGATTCAATCGATTGCTCGTCTTTCTTCAATCAGGGTTTTGGATAAATCAGAAAAAGCCCCTTCTTTTGTGATCACCAGGCTGATAGAAGACGCTGAGATCAGAATCACTCTTCCAGAATCGTTTGACAAAGCAGCAGAACAAATGCGTTTAAAAAATGACCTGATCAAAATTGAAAAACAAATTGATGCACTTCAAGAAAAACTGGCCAACGTTCATTTTACAGAGCGGGCGCCGCAATGGATTGTGAGTAAAGAAAGGGAAAAGTTGGCTCAATTAATGGCAGAAAGGCAAAAACTGTTGGAAAGGCCTCAGTTTGATGAGATTAAAACTGAGTCAAACTGACTTTTTAAGTATTTTTTAAACGATTAGAGTATATTCCTCCTACCAATTTATCTTTTATTTATCATCAGGAAATACCTATGTTGATTTTAATTCCCATTCTTATTGTTCTTGCGTTAGTGATTGTTTCCTCCTCGGTCAAAATTGTCCCCCAAGGCTTTCAATGGACGGTAGAACGTTTTGGGCGCTATACCCGCACGCTGATGCCTGGCTTGAATATCATCATTCCCTTTGTGGATCAAATAGGCCGAAAAATTAATATGATGGAGCAGGTGATTGATATCCCTTCGCAAGAAGTCATTTCAAGGGATAACGCGAATGTGGCGATCGATGCCGTGTGCTTTATTCAAGTGATGGATCCGGTCAAAGCCGCGTATGAAGTGAGCAACCTCGAACTGGCGATCGTGAATTTAACCATGACCAATTTTCGTACTGTCCTGGGCTCTATGGAGCTCGATGAAATTCTTTCTCAACGCGATAATATCAACAGCAGTTTATTGCACATCGTCGATGAGGCAACGAATCCTTGGGGTGTCAAGATCACGCGTATTGAAATTCGGGATGTGCGTCCTCCTGCTGAACTGGTCTCCGCGATGAATGCCCAGATGAAAGCAGAACGAACCAAGCGGGCGGATATTCTTGAAGCTGAAGGGGTAAGACAGGCCGCGATTTTACGTGCAGAGGGTGAAAAACAATCCCAAATTTTGAAAGCAGAAGGGGAGCGGCAATCGGCTTTTTTACAAGCAGAAGCGAGAGAAAGAGCGGCAGAAGCGGAAGCACAGGCCACTAAAATGGTGTCTGAAGCCATCGCTGCCGGAGACATCCAGGCGATTAATTATTTTGTCGCACAAAAGTATACGGATGCACTACAAAATATCGGCGCCGCCAATAACAGCAAGGTGATTATGATGCCTTTAGAAGCCAGTAATCTGATGGGCGCGATTGGGGGGATCAGCGAACTGATTGCCCAAAGCAAACAGGATAGGGAGAAAAAACCACAGTAATAGAAAAAATAGCAACGAATCCCCCCAAAGTTTTGGTGATCACTCGGTGGGCTTCTTTTAGTCGCCGAGAATAAAACGTGTTTTTTATCTCCCTTCTCTAAAATGAGCGTTTTTTGAAAGTTTTTTCTTTTTTAATTCTTTATATTCCTGCCATAACCTTTTAACTCATTATTGAATAAGTTTGATTGAAAGGTTGACAGTTGAGTTGTTTAAATCAAATTAAAGAAGAGAAGAGAAAAAATATCATGAGTATAATAAGCAATATACATAATAAATTTAAATCAGTCAGTACGACATATTTCCAAAAAAAAGCCGAAAAGTTTGAAAAAAAAATTGATGGGTTTTCAGCAAATCTAGACGAAAATAAAAAAAAACTAGTGGAGAGTTTTACAAATTTAAAAAATAATCATATAAAAAATCCAACAACAACAGACGTATTATATAAGTTAGCTGATTCACATAAACAATTGAAATTACAGTTTGAATCGGCATTAGCAGAAACATCTAAATTATCAACAGAACTAGAAAGTGAAACTTCTGCATTAAATGAAGCAAAAGATGATGTATCGCAGAAGAAGACTAAAATTAAAAAACGTACAGATGAAAAAGAATCACTCGATCTTAGAAAAGATGAAATAGAAAAGCAAATCTCTGAATTGGATCAGAAAATAAAAGACTTGGATTATTTTGATGCAGAAGATAATAACTTTGAAACTAACTCAGATACAATTCAAGATATAGAGGAAATGTTCAATTCTACAAGTTTATATGAACTAAAATCAGAAAAAAAATCATTGAAGAAATCTTTGAAAGAAATATCAAATTCTATACAAGAGATAGAAAAGGATATTAAATCTGAAAAATACGCTTTAGATGCAAAGCAAAAGTTCTTAAAGACAGCACAATCATCCTTCGATTCTGTAAATGAAAAACTCAATAGAGCAAAACAAAAGTCGTGTTCTTTAGAGCTTCAGCTTAAGGCAAAAGAAATTGAATTAAATACGACAAAAAAATTGAAAAATGAAAACGATTTAGGAATAGAGTTGCTTCACAAAGACATTGACACTGAACGTTGTAAAGCTCAAAAATCTTTTTTAAAGAAACAACTAAACAATGTAGAAACTGAAATTAAAAAGTTAAAAGATGTCATACGTAAATTAGAGTCTAAAGAAAAACGAATCTCTAAAAAAAGCGCTCACAAGTTAATCAAAAAATCAAAACAAAAAGAAGATGATGTAGTTAAACAAACGGATCTTAGTAAAAAGATTACAAAACGCGAAACAAACAAAAATTCTCTTAACACATTCAAAAAAGCTCTGGATAATTTCCAGAAATTTGAATCTTCTTTAAAAGAAGATTTGGTAAAAGTGCAAGATGCACTTGAACTAAATCAGAATTTTAAAAATTCAGATTCAGTTTCTAAAAACAATGATCAAGCAAATCCTGACATGAATCATGAAAAACCAGGCCGCAGACATAGTGTGCACTTCTAAGTCATCTGAAACACAGGATACGCCATCAAAGTTGCCAGAGCAATCTGGCTCCCGGTGGCTTATGGATCGGTTTTTAAAACAGGTTTAATGGGCTGATGGATAAGCCCTGCAAAATCAAACATCGCACTCAGACACACCCCATCATTCCTCCTGATGACTAAAATCATCGTCCACGAAAGTCAATCCACCTCAAAATAAATCTTAATGCCTTCTTCTTACCAGATGACAAACATACCGTTGAACACATGACCCGAAACACCATGAAACGAAGTCACTGAAATCGGGTTCATTGTAGTGAAAGGAAATAGACTTCATATCAAAACAGCGGCAAAAAAATCATCAAAAATGGCAGGATATCATTTTTTGACTATCATTATTTTTGATAAAACGCCGCCGTTACTTAAATTTTATTCATACATTTTTCAAAAAATCCGGCGAGAATCAAATAGCAGTCGCTGTTTATGTTTTTACATTTCACTATTCATTCATCACTAACGTATTGGGTATATTAATGAAAAAATTTAAAAAACTCTCTGAACTGCTTCTTGTTTCAACAAGCTCTTTTTTGTCTCAGACCGCATTTGCGGAGGGCATTTTTACCTCTATGGATGATCCTTCAACCGCAACAAAACCTTTTGAAGCGACCGCTTCAGCGGGTTTCCTGGCTCAAACGGGTAATTCCAAAAGTTCTTCTCTCTCAGTGGCAGCCAATATGACCTGGTTCAAACAGTCTATGGCATACAGCTTTTGGGGCAACGCGGCCAATAATTCTTCTCAGGATCAACGCTCCTCAGAAACTTATCTGCTGGGGGCACGTGCTCGTTACAATTTAACGCCTGAACATTATTTATTTAGTCAGGCGAGCTGGTTAAGTGATCGATTTAATGGGTATAAAGGTCGCTCAATTTTCACCTTGGGTTATGGTCATCAGATTTTGAGTGGCCCTATTCATACGTTGCGAGCAGAAGTCGGTCCTACGGTTCGTTATGATCAATATTCTGCAGGAGGGAATAAAAAGAATTTGATGCTCTATGGTGGTTTAGGCTATCAATGGCAAATGACACAAACGACTCAATTCATTCAAGCTCTGTCTATCCTGGCGGGTGAGAATACGACGATCACCTCCGAAACGGGTTTGCAATTGGCGATCAACGAACAATTATCATTAAAACTGGTTTACAACGTCAATTGGAATAAAACCCCCCCTGCCTCTGCTCCCAAAAAAATAGACACCAAAACCTCTATTTTGCTTTCGTATAGCCTATAGTCGCGCGCGGGGCTCCAGGGCGGTTAACTTCTCTTATCTGCTGGTTTAACTTTTATCGTGTCTACAGATGATGATCAAACGTAGTGTCATCGCAGCACTGTCTCTTCCCATTTTTTTAGAAGCCTGTGTATAATCATACTTTCACCTGTGAGGTTAAATAGACGAATTCTCACAGGTTTCATCAATATATTTTTTGCCCGGAGTGAGTACAAAAAGTGCTAGATTATGGCACCAGATTTTCAAATGTATGAAAAAAATGGCTTCTTTTTCTTTAACTACCCTTCTCAAAAATCTTGGAAAACACCATAAATTTTTAGTGGCTTTTAGTGGCGGACTCGATTCCACCGTCTTGTTGCATGGCCTGCTGAGTTTGCGTGATCAAAATCATCTTAAATTGAATATCAGAGCCATTCATACCCACGAAAAATTAATCCATCGCCCAGAAAACTGGTCTAAAGATGCCGATCAGCGATTAACTCATTGCCAGAGTCAATGCGAGCAATGGAAGGTGCCCCTGGAAGTAGTCAAAATGGAGGTGGAGCCGAGAGGAAAAGGGATTGAAGCCGCTGCCAGAACAGTACGTTATCAGATTTTTTCGAACGCATTAAAGAAAGATGAAGTCTTGTTGACCGGACATCATCAAAATGATCAGTGTGAGACTGTCCTGCTCGCCTTAAAACGAGGCAGCGGCCCCGCTGGTTTGTCTGGGATGCCCCTCGCCATGCCTTTGGGTCAAAGCCAGTTATTACGCCCCCAGCTTTCGTTTTCTCGACACAGTTTACAACTTTACGCCCTGGAAAAAGGCATTTTATGGATGGAAGACGAGGACAATCAAAATGATCGCTTTGATCGTAATTTTTTGCGTCGGCACATTTTGCCTTTATTAACCGCGCGTTGGCCTCATTTTCTTGAATCCACCTCCCGAAGCGCGGCCCTGTGTGCAGAGCAGGAAACATTACTCGACGAATTACTTTCTGAACAACTTTGCCAATTACAATCCCAGGAAGGAACGCTTTCCATCCAGGGATTAGCTGCCTGTTCTGAAGTGAAACGCAACGCTTTATTGCGCCGTTGGTTAGATAGTAAAAAGGTTCCTATGCCTTCACGAGATCAATTAGCGCGGCTCTGGAAAGAAGTGGCTTTGGCAAAATCGGATGCTCAGCCTTATTTGCAATGCGGGGAATATCAGATTCGACGATTCCGCGAGCATCTTTATCTATTCAAATCAAGCAAAAAATCTCAACCATGCCCCGCGCTTTTTTCGATAAAATGGCCTTTCACGCCTGAGAGCGAGAACAAACTCGTATTACCGGATCATTTAGGAGAACTAAAATGCACTCCTTACAGAAGCGAAGGTCAAGTGATACGAGCACCCCAAAAAAATGAAGTGATCAGCATTCGTTTTGGATTAACAGGAAACATCAAAATACTGGGTCGAGACAGATCACGACATAGCAAAAAATTATGGCAAGAACTTGGGATCCCACCATGGGAAAGAAAACGGATCCCTTTGCTGTACTTCAACGAAACACTGATCGCCGCCGCAGAAGTTTTTGTAACCCAAAAAGGAGAAGCAAAACAAGGAGAACCCCACTGTTATTTAGAATGGGTCAAATCATGAGGGCGCTTGACTATCTTTATTCTCATGCGCCCCGAATTTTATAAACCATGATCGTGCTATCCACTCAACACGAACGATTTTAAAGAGCCATCCAACTGATATGAGTAGATCACTTTCCATCGCTTTAGCACAACTGAATTTTTGCGTGGGCGACATCAAAGGCAACACGGAGCTCATATTAAATGTCTTGCAAGAACAAAAAAATCAAGCAGATTTAGTGCTATTTAGCGAGCTCGCCTTGTCAGGCTATCCCCCTGAAGATTGGTTATTCCGTGATGATTTTTACCATTCCTGTGAAACTCAATTATTACGTTTGCAAAAAGCATCACACGAGGTGTCATTTTTGTTAGGGCATCCTTTTCGAGAAAAAGATCGGCTGTATAATGCGTTGTCTGTTTTTTCCGAGGGGAAACTCCTGGCGCGCTATTATAAACAATGCCTTCCAAATCACGGTGTATTTGATGAAGCACGCTATTTCAGCTCAGGCAAAACCACTCAGATCCTGGCATTTAAAGGCTACCGTCTGGGCTTGCTGATTTGTGAAGATCTTTGGCATGAAGGCCCTGTGGATTCTGCTAAAGCGGCTGGGGCGGAAATATTGTTATCTATTAATGCCTCACCCTATGATCAAAAAAAATATCAAAGACGTCAAAATATGCTCTCACAACATTGTCTTCGCACTGATTTGCCATTGATCTATCTCAATCAGGTGGGGGGGCAAGACGAACTGATTTTTGATGGGCGTTCTCAAGTATTGAATAAAACAGGCGAAACAGTGCTTGAATTGCCCGCTTTTTCTGAAAAAACTCTTTTATGTGAATGGACAGAGACGCGGATCAAAACAAAATCGCTAAAGGTCAATCCGCCTGAGCCTTTTGCTGAAGAATATCAAGCATTGGTGATGGCGCTGCGCGATTATGTACAAAAAAATGGTTTTCAAGGTGTTTTGATGGGTTTATCTGGGGGCATAGACTCCGCACTGACATTGGCTATCGCTGTAGACGCCTTAGGGAAAAGCAAAGTACGGGCCTATATGATGCCGTCACGTTATACTCCAAGCGACAGCGTGATGTATGCCCAAACTCAAGCCAAACATTTAGGCGTCACATTTGAAATATTGTCTATCGAACCGATTTTTGAGGCGTTTTTATCAAGCCTCAAAGGACTCCTTAAAGAAGATCTCAAAGACATCACGAAAGAAAACTTACAGGCCCGTTGCAGGGGTATGTTGCTGATGGGTTTATCCAATCAGCTCGGCGACCTTGTGCTCACCACCAGCAATAAAAGTGAAACGGCAGTCGGTTATTCGACGCTTTATGGAGATATGGCAGGGGGCTTTAATGTGCTGAAAGACGTCCCGAAAACCTGGGTATTTTCTTTAGCAAAATACCGCAATACCCTGTCTGAGGTGATTCCGAAAAAAGTGATCTCAAGACCTCCTTCTGCGGAGCTTAAACCCAATCAGCTTGATACGGACAGCTTACCGCCTTATGCCATACTTGATGCGATTCTTGAAGGCTATGTTGAGCGCGATCGATCCGTCGTATCTCTGATAGAAGAAGGATTTGAAGAAGAGGTAGTTCGGCACGTGATTTCATTAGTGGATCGAAACGAATATAAAAGACGTCAATCTCCTGTGGGCCCACGAATCACCGCTCGAAATTTCTCCAAAGACAGGCGTTATCCTATTACCTCTGGTTTTTCACATAATAAATAAGCGCGTTCTTTAAAATCGACTCACTACTGGCTGTGAATACGAACACAGATCGTCACCTTCATGCTCATGCAGCACGAAGATGGCGAATATGCCGACTGGTAAAAACAGGCTTTTTAAAAAAACTTCATAGGCAAACAGGTTTCTCAACAGGTTTTATTGAGACACAAGAAGTCTTGTCATATTTGGTAAAACATTGATATTTGATTCAAGCCTTAATTCGCAGTCGATGCTTGCCAGCATTTCATTGAGGCGTTCATAAAAATCAATAAATGTAGTTTCAAGTTTTTGCTGAATATCAGCGGCCTTAATCTTTTTAACCATCCATTGTTCGTCTTGCGTATATAAACCAAATTGATAAGTATAAATAAAACATTTGTCTTCAGGACGAAGCTCCAACCACCATCCCCAAAATTGACGTTTTTCTGGGGCGAGTTTGATATCGACACAGATAGCGAGACAATCGAAAAAAAAATAATCTTTTTGACACTGACTCTCACGTAAATAAGGCCCTAAAGCCGCAAAACATTTCATTAATTTACATTTTGGATGAGCGTTAATTAAGGGCATTATTTAATCTCCTTATTGATTAAGCTCCCTTTTTAACAAATCATTATAATTTATCAACTCATTCATGAAATATATTTCATTGATGAAAGCTTTTTCAAAATACGATCTATTCACTGATAGGTGCTATCAAATTAAGTTTGATATCTATTAATGACAGCAATAATGCCTTTCCGTAATGCTTTAACTACTTTTAATCAAACATTTGGTTTTATAAAAAACAATACGTCGCCTTATGGAAGGCATACCTACGTATGTTGCTAGAGATTATCAAAAGGTGAAAACGCGATTCATTTTCTCAGTGATTTAAAAAACCATCTTGATGAAAAAAACTTTGACGTCATTCCAACTGTGATCAATAACGCTTACTGAAAATATTTTTAATACGCTTATCCGACGGTGTTTTTTTAAGTACCGTCGGATCTTTCAAAGATTCTCCTGTTTGAGTATGATCATCAAGATAGTGTCCCCCTCATTACAAGTTCTTTTCCAGAATTCAATACTGAAAATTATTTGGCCATACCCGACAAAAGCTCTGATGTAAAATGATCTTGGAAGTCCTGATGACGAGAGAAATTCATGCTTTACCCTATTAATGAAATATTTCAGACGTTACAAGGAGAAGGCCATTTTATGGGCACTCCCGCCATTTTTATTCGTTTGCAAGGTTGCCCTGTGGGTTGTAGCTGGTGCGACACTAAACACACTTGGGAGAAAAAAAACGAGCAGCAAGTGGATTTATTCTCCATATTACAAAAAAAAACAGCGAATGATTTTTGGAGTCATAGCGGCGAACAGAACCTATTGGCCGTCATTCGTGCACAAGGATATCAAGCTTCTCACGTTGTGATCACAGGGGGTGAACCCTGTCTCTATGATTTGACGCCTTTAACACAACTGTTAGAACAAGAAGGCTATTTTTGCCAAATTGAAACCAGTGGCACTCATCTCGTACACTGCACCCCTTCTTGCTGGGTGACGGTTTCCCCGAAAATCAATATGCGAGGAGGGTTCAAAATACAGCATCAGGCTTTGGAGAGAGCGGATGAATTAAAGCATGTGGTTGCTCGAAAGAGTGACATTGAGACGTTAGATGCTTTAATCGGCAATTTAAAAGATCGTAAAAAAAGAATCATCAGTTTACAGCCGGTCAGCCAAAAAAAATCAGCGACTCAACTTTGTATTGACACCTGTATTGAGCGTAATTGGCGCTTATCCGTACAAATGCATAAATATTTAGGTATTGAATAGACCTTTTCAATTTTATTGAGATCAAGTTGAGATGACCGATCCTCGTTTTATACATTTGAGTGTGCACAGCGATTACTCCATGATAGATGGATTAACCAAGATTAAGCCTTTGGTGCAAAAAGCAGCAGCGTTAGGTATGCCTGCACTCGCCCTCACCGATTTTAGTAATTTTTGTGGTTTGGTTAAATTTTATGGGGCTGCCCATAAAGTAGGCATTAAACCTATTATTGGTGCGGATTTTTATGTTCAAAACCCTGCCCTGGAGAATAATTTTGCTCGTCTCACCCTATTGGCTCGCAATCAAGAGGGTTATCACAATATCACGCTGTTAATATCTGCGGCCTATCAACGAGGATATGGCTCTCTCGGGCCGGTGATTGATCGCCATTGGCTTATCAAACACAAAGAAGGGCTCATTCTGCTTTCAGGAGCAAAAATGGGCGATCTCGGGCAATTCATTCTCAGAGAAAATCAAAGTCAGATAGATCAATGCCTCCATTTTTATCAAACACATTTCCCTGACAACTATTATATTGAGCTGACCCGTACCGGGCGCGCAGACGAAGAATCTTATCTTCATTCTGCGATCAACATTGCAGAAAAACATGGCATACCTGTTGTCGCTACGAATCATGTTCGTTTTATGGATCCCTCTGATTTCGATGCACATGAAATTCGAGTGGCTATTAATGCGGGTTTTACTTTAGCTGATCCCAAACGCCCGCAAAATTATAGCCCACAACAATTTATGCGTTCTGAACAAGACATGTGTGAACTGTTTTCAGATATCCCCGAAGCTTTAACAAACAGTGTTGAAATCGCAAAACGCTGTAATCTGAATCTTCGTTTAGGGGAATATTTTTTCCCAAAATACCCGACAGGAAAGATGAGCACAGAGGATTTTTTGATCGCGCGATCTCAAGAAGGGCTGGGAAAACGCCTGGAATTTCTTTTCTCTGATCCTGAAATACGCAAACAAAAACGCGAGGCCTACGATCAGCGTTTAGCGTTGGAACTTCAAGTGATCAATGAAATGGGCTTCCCTGGCTATTTTTTGATTGTGATGGAATTTATTCAATGGGCGAAAGACAATCACATTCCCGTTGGCCCAGGTCGAGGCTCTGGAGCTGGCTCTTTAGTGGCCTATGCGCTTCAAATCACAGATATTGATCCCCTTGAATTCGATTTGCTTTTTGAACGTTTTTTAAATCCTGAACGTATTTCTTTGCCTGATTTTGATGTGGATTTTTGCATGGAAAAACGGGATGCGGTGATAGAACATGTCGCGGACATGTACGGGCGAGAATCCGTTTCACAGATCATCACTTTCGGTACCATGGCTGCCAAAGCGGTAATACGTGATGTGGGGCGAGTGCTCGGCCATCCGTACAGTTTCGTTGACAGGATCGCAAAATTAATCCCCTTGGATCTCGGGATGACATTAGAAAAAGCGTTTGTGGCAGAGCCTGAATTAACGAAAGCCTATGAAGCCGATGAAGAAGTTCGAAGTTTGCTGGATATGGCGCGTAAGCTGGAAGGGGTCACTCGTAATGCGGGTAAACACGCAGGAGGCGTGGTGATCGCACCGACAAAAATGACTGATTTTGCCCCTTTATATTGCGATTCTCAAGGCCAAAACCCGGTGACGCAATTTGATAAAAATGACATCGAATATGTGGGATTGGTGAAGTTCGATTTTCTCGGTTTACGTACTTTGACCGTGATCCACAAAGCCGTTGAGATGATCAATCAACGCATCATCACTCAAGGCGCACAGCCTATTGATATCTCTTTGATTCCGCTCAACGATCCGAAAAGCTTTGAGGTGCTACAGCGATCTGAAACGACCGCCATCTTTCAGCTTGAATCCAAAGGCATGAAGGATTTAATCAAACGCTTAAAGCCTGACTGTTTTGAGGACATCATCGCGCTGGTCGCTTTATTTCGTCCGGGCCCATTACAATCGGGCATGGTGGATAATTTTATTGATCGCAAACAGGGGCGTGAAACCATTTCTTATCCTGATATTGAGTGGCAACATCCTTGCTTACAGCCCGTATTAGAACCCACGTACGGCATTATTTTATATCAAGAGCAAGTCATGCAAATTGCTCAGGTGCTTTCAGGTTATTCTCTAGGGGAAGCGGATATACTCAGGCGTGCCATGGGCAAAAAAGACCCTGTTGAGATGGCAAAACAGCGATCTATTTTTGAAAATGGGGCCAAAGAAAAAGGGATTGATGGTCAGTTGGCCATTAAAATTTTTGATTTGGTTGAAAAATTTGCCGGCTATGGGTTTAACAAATCACATTCTGCTGCTTATGCTTTATTGTCATATCAAACACTGTGGCTCAAAACACATTATCCGGCTGAATTTATGGCCGCCGTGATGACGGCAGATATGGATAACACCGATAAAATAGTAGGGCTGGTGGATGAATGCGCCCGCATGGGGCTTACAATGTTACCGCCAGACATCAACAGTGGATTTTATCACTTTCATGTGAACGCTCAGGGGAAAATTGTCTACGGGATGGGCGCCATTAAAGGGGTCGGAGAAGGGGCAATAGAAAGTATCTTAGAAGCACGTCGCCAAGGAGGGGAGTTTAAAGATTTGTTTGATTTCTGCGCGCGGACAGCCAAAAAAAAATTAAATCGCCGGATATTGGAAAAATTAATTTTCTCTGGGGCGCTGGATAGATTAGGCCCACATAGAGCGGCATTAATGCACGCCTTACAGAACGCAATCAAAGCCGCAGAACAACATGCTAAAGCCGAATTGACTGGGCAAGCAGACATGTTTGGTGTGCTTACCCAGGATCCAAAAAAAATAGAGCAATCCTACGCACAAGTGCCGCCATGGCAACAGCAAACGGTTCTGGATGGAGAACGTGAAACCTTAGGGCTCTACTTAACGGGGCATCCTATTACTCAGTATTTAAAAGAAATTCGTCACTATGTAGGGTCAAGCCGCTTACAGGATCTTTCCCCCACTCCAAGGGGTAAAAATGTCACTGTGGCAGGATTTGTGGTCTCAGCAAAGGTGATGACCACAAAACGAGGTGCGCGAATTGGTCTCTGTAAGCTTGATGATCGTTCTGCACATTTGGATATCATGTTGTTTAATGATGCATTCGAAAAATATCAGCATTTATTGCAAAAAGACCTTATTCTAATTGCCAGAGGCCAGATCAGTTTTGATGATTTTAACAATGGACTAAAAATGACCGCCCACGAACTGATGGACATCAGTGAAGCCCGTGAAAAACACGTCCGGGCGCTTGCGATTTCAGTCAGCCATACACAGGTAAATAAAGTATTTTTTGATAAACTTCGTGACATTTTAGAGCCCTGTCGTTCAGGAAGTGTCAAAATACATTTTTATTATCAAGGCAAAAATGCCTCTGCTAAATTACGTTTTGGTACTGATTGGCATATCACACCGACCAACCGCTTATTGATTGATTTACGTAATTTGATCGGTCATCAGCAGGTACAACTAGAATTTGACTAAAACGAGAACATAATGAGTTTGAATTTAAATTTTCTTGATTTTGAGCAGCCTATTGTAGAGCTGGAAGCAAAAATCGATTCTTTAACCGCCATTAACCGTCAAGACAACCCCCTCAATATTGATCTAGACGAAGAGATCCAAAAATTGCGTGATAAAAGTATTCAGCTCACGCATAAAATCTTTTCTCATCTTTCTGCCTGGCAAATTGCTCAACTGGCTCGCCATCCGAATCGCCCTTATACGCTTGATTATATTGAGCATATTTTCACGGATTTTGAAGAATTAGCGGGTGATCGTCATTATGGTGATGATAAGGCGATTGTTGGCGGCATTGCGCGCCTGAATCAAAAGCCCGTCATGGTGATAGGTCATCAGAAAGGGAGAGAAACCAAAGAAAAAATTCGACGTAATTTTGGGATGCCTTCTCCTGAAGGGTATCGAAAAGCGTTGCGTTTGATGGAAATGGCTGAGCGTTTTAGATTGCCCCTGTTGACTTTTATCGATACGCCTGGAGCCTACCCAGGTGTTGGCGCCGAAGAAAGGGGCCAGTCTGAAGCCATCGCGCGAAATTTACGTGAAATGTCACGTTTGAAAACGCCTATCATTTGCACGGTTATTGGTGAAGGAGGATCTGGCGGTGCTTTGGCGATTGCTGTGGGTGATGTGGTGAATATGTTGCAATACAGTACTTATTCTGTGATTTCGCCTGAAGGCTGTGCGTCTATTTTATGGAAAAGCGCCGATAAAGCCTCAGTTGCAGCAGAAACGATGGGGATCACCGCGCATCGCCTGAAAGAATTAAAAATGATTGATACCGTACTCCCTGAACCTTTGGGAAGTGCACACCGTGATCCCAAAGCAATGGCGGAGTCACTCAAAGAGCGATTGATCAAAGATCTGGAATATTTGAAGCAGTTTGATTCTTTGAAATTGCTTGATAGAAGGTATGAAAAATTAATGAGTTACGGGTATTGCTAAAAACCTGTCTCTCAGCGACAAACAAACTCCGTTAGCTAGCTGCCCTCGTGCGTAGGCACCTGCCTTTTTTGATCACTGTTGTTGCAATCATTTATGATGATAGATAGTATGCCCCTGAAATTTAGGCAGCTGATTCATATCATGAGGAAAATGGGTGGTAAAAAGTAAACTTGGCGTACTTTTAGTGAATCTAGGCACTCCAGATGCCCCTACTGTTCCTGCTATTAAACGCTATCTTAAACAATTTCTCAGTGATCGAAGGGTAATAGACACTCCCCCTATTTTATGGTGGCCACTTTTGCGGGGCATCGTTTTACCCTTTCGTTCTAGACGAGTGGCTAAACTATATCAATCTATATGGATGCCTGAAGGTTCCCCTCTATTGGTTTATAGCGATCGCCAGCAAAAAGCATTGGCAGCACGCTTACCAGATGCCTCCGTAGAATTGGCGATGAGCTATGGCTCTCCTTCTTTAGGTGACGCGATTAACCGATTAATCACTCAAGGGATCATAAAACTGGTGATATTGCCGCTTTATCCACAATATTCTGCGACCACCTGCGGTTCTGTTTGGGATGCGGTGTCTGGCATTTTAAAAAAATATCGTTCTTTACCCTCAATTTACTTTATTCGTGATTATGCTCAGCACCCTTCCTATATCAATGCACTAAAACAAAGTGTCGCACGTTATTTTGAAAAACATGGCCAACCCGATAAATTATTGCTTTCCTTTCATGGTATTCCTCAACGTTACGTGCGTTTGGGGGATGATTACCCAAAGCGCTGTGAAGACACATATCGTGCACTCAGCACGGCTTTAGGGTTACACAACAATAAAATCATGATGACCTATCAGTCCCGCTTTGGCTGGGAGCCCTGGTTAACGCCATACACCGATAAAACATTAAAAAGCTTGCCAGCTAAGGGCATCAAACATATTCAAGTACTCTGCCCTGGGTTTTCCGCTGATTGCTTAGAAACATTAGAAGAAATCAAAGAACAAAACAAAGAGATATTTTTGAAGGCCGGGGGCAAAAAATTCGAATACATTCCGGCGCTGAACGATTCTCCAGAGCAGATTGACTTATTAGAGCAGTTGGTAAGTTTGGGTTAACGGCCATTTTTCAATCAATCTATTGTTACTTTTTGATAATAAATTTGCACAATAACATTGTTACAGTCACACCCCCGCTACATTGGTCGCTCACCGCCAAGGGCGGTAGCGTCTTTAAAGAATGTAAAAAAGCGATAAATTTTTCATGGCATCCTCCTTATCACTTAATTTTAAATAAACTGAAAATTCAATGAATGAAACAAGAGTCTTTTCACAAATCCATTAACGCCTCCATTTTCTGGAGAGGGCTGGCAAGATTATCGGGCTTAACAAAACACATCATCATAGCGGCCATGATCGGTTTAAATGCACAACTGGATGTTTTTTTTATGGCGACGGTATTGTTGGGCATTCTGGTGTTTTCATGGGGCGAGATCGCAGATGTTATGTCGGTCCCCCATATGGTGAAAACCTGGAAAAATGGACAAAAAGAAGAATTTAAAAAAATCGCTTCTGGTTACATGTCGTTTATTTTTCTCGGATCTTTACTGTTAGCCTTCATGGTTTATCTGTTCAGTCATCAATTATCCTTATTACCCATAGGATTTAATCCGGAGAGAAAAAAACTCCTGGCTCAGTCTCTGCCTTGGTTATTACCGGCCATTATCTTATATGTGCCCTTTCGACATATGGGGGCTGTTTTGCGCTCTGTGCGACAATTTTCGCCCTTGTATCAAGGGGAATTTTTATTATCGCTGATAACGATGCTTTGTATTGTCTGCTTTTATCACTATCCTAACGTTTTATTCTGGTCTTATAGTATGGGAGTCACAGGAGCATTTTTATACCTTTTATGCAGAACATGGCGTTTTGTCCTCCCGCTCAGTAATCCTTTCTCGTTTATTGTTCGTCAATCACTCGTACTAGCACCGGGCCTGATGATTTTACAAGGCACGCAATATTTTTATACCTTCACAGATCAGCTATTTGTTTCATTTTTAACGGTCGGCATGGTCTCTGCGTTATTTTATGCGGTGAGCATCACCTATGTACTCCCTGGTCTGATGGGATTAGAGAATACTTTTATCACTGTGATAGCCGAGCAATCAGACAAAAAAGAACGAGTAAAAAAAATGGATGATCTGTTAGCGCTGGTCATTTACGTTGGTTTTGGGGCAACCCTATTGATGATAGTGGCAGGCAAAGCCATAGTGGCATTACTATTAGAGCGGGGATTATTTACGGTCGCAGACACTGAAAGTGTTTCGATTGCCTTAATGGCTTATAGTGGTGTGATCTTACCTTTCTTTCTGAACAAGCCCTTTGATCAAATTTTTCAAGTGGAGCGTAAAATTCGCTTAATGGTATGGCGCACCCTACTGGGCCTCATTGCCAATGTCATCCTCAACAGTGTTTTTCTTTTCATCTTTCATTGGGGAATATTCGGCGTCGCGCTCGCTACCTCGATCAGCTACTGGGTTATGATGCTTGCGAGCTTACAGGGATTAAGAAAAATAGGTTATGAATTTGACCTCTTGCGCGCTCTCAAGTGGTCAAGCTGGCTCCTATTATTCTTGGTGTTCGCTTATTTTGGGTGTCAATCGATACCTCAATATTTTACTCACCCTATTTTTGTATTAATCAGCTGTGCTTTATTGATTGGCCTCACGTTACTTCTAGCGGGTTTGATTTATCAGGGGAAGGAAAGGGTATTAATAATAGCTGTGATAAGGCGTTATAAAAAATTTGAATTTATATAAAATGTTTTCGTGTTACTCCGAAAGTGATTATTGGAGGCATTTTTAATGCGGGCTGTCATTCTTGCTGCAGGTCAAGGTCTACGTCTACAGCAACCTAAACAGGAACAAATACCAAAATGCCTGTTACAATTTGATGGTAAAACTTTACTTGAACGTCACCTGATACTTTTAAAAAGTGTGGGGGTCTATGATGTCACTCTTGCACTTGGTTTTCGTCATGAATTAATTGAGGCTGAAATTAAACGCCTAAATTGGCAGCCATCCCCCGAAACTTTTGTGAATTCATCTTTTGATCTCGGGAGCGTGCTAACTGTTCATACTGTGACAGATGCAGTAACTCGAGGAGGTGATGTGCTGTTGATGGATGCCGATGTGTTGTGCGACATAGATATTTTAAGTGCCTTGGTAGCCAATAATCAATCAATAAACCGTTTGTTGATTGATTATAATTTTGAAGAGGGTGAGGAGCCCGTTAAGCTCTGTATACGTGATGGGATTCCTGTTGAATTAAGAAAGAAACTATCAGTTGACCTAAAATACGACACTGTTGGCGAATCAGTTGGTTTCTTTCGTTTTGATGAATCGGCAGCACAACGCTTTGCTACTATTGTGCGAGAGTATATCGATAGTAACCGTGCGCATATGCCTCATGAAGAAGCCGTGCGTGATTTATTACAAGAATACAATCATATATTTGAAGTTCGTGATATCACAGGGGCTCCATGGATGGAAATTGATTTTCCTAAGGATATCATACGCGCAAAAAATGAAATTTTGCCTCAGCTAAAACCATTATTAGGAGTTGTTTAGTGAGTACTCTTTCCCCTTCTTATACCATCGATTCTACTAATAAAATTCCGTTAACTCATAGTGCGCAATTACGACAAATGTTGTTAAGTGATGAACTTGAATTTCTTATGGAAGCCCACAACGGTTTGTCTGCTCGCATTGTACGTGAAGCCGGTTTTCGTGGGATCTGGGCATCGGGTCTGTCGATTTCAGCACAATTTGGTGTTCGTGATAACAATGAAGTGAGTTGGACCCAAGTAGTTGACATGCTTGAATTTATGGTAGATGCAAGCAATCTACCTATTTTACTGGATGGTGACACAGGTTATGGCAACTTTAATAACATGCGTCGTTTGGTACGAAAGCTTGAGCAACGTGGTGTTGCTGGAGTTTGTATAGAAGATAAGCAATTTCCAAAAACAAATAGTTTCATTAACGGAGAGCGCCAACCTTTGGCCGACATTGAAGAATTTGTTGGAAAAATTAAAGCAGGCAAAGACACTCAAACCGATTCAAATTTTTCTATCGTTGCCCGTGTTGAAGCTTTAATTGCCGGTTGGGGGATGGATGAAGCATTACGCCGTGCGGAAGCTTATCGGCTCGCTGGCGCTGATGCGATATTGATCCACAGTAAACTCTCAAAATCAGATGAGATCGTGGCTTTTGCCCGTGAATGGGCCGATCGCGGCACTCCACTGGTCATTGTTCCAACACGCTACTACAGCACAGCGACCGATGTATTTCGTCAAGCCGGTATTAGTACGGTGATCTGGGCAAACCATTCGGTACGTTCAGCAGTTTCTGCGATGCAAAGCGTAGTTAAAGAAATTTACGAAACTCAAACGTTGATCAATGTAGAAGATCGCATTGCTTCTGTTAACGAAATTTTTCGTTTGCAAAATGCTGCTGAATATACTGCTGCCGAAAAAATTTATTTATCGGCTTCCAGTAGCCCACGTGTGGGGCTTGTGCTGGCTGCTAGTCGTGGGGCGCGTGAACTGGAGCCTATTACTCATGACCGTCCAAAAGTCATGTTACCGATTGCCGGTAAATCATTATTACGTTGGTTGGTCGATGGCTTCAAAAAAGAGGGGATTAATGACATCACGGTAGTCGGTGGTTATCGTGCGGAAAACATCGATAATGCCGGGATTAGATTGGTTGTCAATCAAAATTACGCAACAACCGGTGAATTGGTATCACTAACCTGTGCCATCGATAAAATTAACAGCGAAGTTACTATCTGCTATGGTGATTTATTATTTCGTCATTATGTATTGCGTGATTTGCTTGAAAATACTGCTGAATTTTGTGTCGTCGTTGATTCATCACAAACAAGTGCTGACAATCGTACTGTACGTAACTTCGTTTATTGTACTGAAAAAGATAATCGAGGAATGCTTGGTCAAAAAGTACTACTCAAACATGTCACCAACGATTTAAACGCTGTGCCTTATGAAGATCCTTTGGTACAAGGACGCTGGATTGGTCTACTAAATGTGTCTGGTAAAGGGTTAAACAGATTGAAAATTGTGTTAACGAATCTACGTATGCAACCTGAATTTAATACCTTTGGTATGCCAGAACTACTAAATGCGTTGATTGCAGATGGTGCCGCCATAGAAGTGCTTTATATTCATGGTCATTGGCGTAGTGTGAATGATCTCAATGATTTCACCAATGCACAGACACCGCTAAAAAATACAGAGAATTTGTCATACAAACCGGAGATTGATCAATGATTGAAGCGCATCAATTTGTTGAAGCAGCGCGCGAAAGGGGCTTTGACTGGTATGCTGGTGTGCCCTGCTCCTATCTAACCCCTTTTATCAATTATGTATTGCAGGAACCATCTCTACGTTATGTATCTGTGGCTAATGAAGGTGATGCTGTTGCGTTGATTGCTGGCGTTGCACTCTCCGGAGCAACTGGGCTATCTCACCGACGTGGTATTGCGATGATGCAAAATTCAGGACTGGGTAACGCAGTCAGTCCTTTAACTTCGTTGACTTGGACATTTCGTTTGCCACAGTTACTGATCGTTACCTGGCGTGGTCAACCCGGTGTTGCTGACGAGCCACAGCATGCATTGATGGGGCCGATTACACCCGCAATACTGGAAAAGATGGAGATCCCTTGGGAATTATTTCCCACCGAGCCTGATGCCATAGTCCCAGCCTTAGATAGATCGATAGCTCATATGGACAAAACGGGACGACCCTATGCGTTAGTCATGCAAAAGGGAAGTGTAGCCTCTTATCCGCTTAAATCCAGTATGGCTGTAGTGTCGACTAATAAAACAACTTCCTGTGTATTTTCGAAATGGCGAGGCCTTGAGCCTATATTTAGGCCATCACAATATCAAGCCTTACAAAAAGTAATTGAAAAAACACCAACCACTTCGACAGTGGTTTTTGCATCAACGGGATTTTGTGGGCGGGTATTGTATGCCATCGACGATCGACCTAACCAGTTATATATGGTCGGATCAATGGGTTGTGTGGTACCGTTAGCACTCGGATTTGCTTTGGCACGCCCGGATTTAAGAGTGGTGATACTTGATGGTGATGGTGCAGCATTAATGCGGATGGGAGCATTCGCCACTGTGGGTGCTTATGGTTTATCGAACATACAGCATCTATTACTTGACAATGGTGTCCATAACTCAACCGGAGGGCAAGCAACAGTGTCACCTCATCTTTCATTTGCGGGTGTTGCTACGGCCTGTGGGTATGCGTCATCACTTGAAACGGATGATATTGAAGAAATCGATACTTGGCTAAGTTCAGTACCCTCAGCTGGTCCCCGTTTTGCCTGCCTCTTGACAAGGATAGCCATGCCTAAAAATTTACCCCGTCCCTCTATGACTCCTGTTGATGTAAAAACACGGTTGATGCGACATATTGCGGTTACTGGAGCTAACTAATGCTATTACTAAACCCTGGCCCTGTAACATTAACGGAATATGTACGTAACAGTTTGTTGCAGCCTGATTTGTGTCATCGTGAAAGCGAATTTTTTGATTTGCAAGATGAGATAAAAAAACGGATTTTAGCAATTTATGAGTTAGATCCGGCTCAATGGGCAGCGATATTAATAACAGGTTCAGGTACTGCGGCTGTTGAAAGCATGTTGGCGGGGTTAGTTCCTGAAACAGGTCGCTTGCTCATTGTCGAAAATGGTGTCTATGGTGAGCGTATTGCACAAATCTCTGCTCAATACGGTATTATGTATAAAAGGATCGTCGGAGATTGGATGCAGGGGCTTAACCTCGATGTGATTACCTCGGAGCTTGATTCTACACTTAAAGATCAACGTTTCAGTCACTTAGCGGTAGTACATCACGAGACTACTACAGGGCGGCTTAATGATTTGCCATCGCTAAGCAAATTATGTTGTGAACGGGGCGTTAAGTTACTTGTCGACGCGGTCAGCAGTTTCGGTGCGGAGCAATTAAATTTCTCCGACGAAAGCCTAATCGGTATCGCGGCAACGGCTAACAAATGTCTACATGCTGTGCCAGGGGTTTCATTCGTGGTAGTACGTCGTACTGCTATCTGTCAGGCAACCAGTCGTACTTATTATCTTGACCTTAAGCGATTGATTCATTTGCAAGATCAACGCGATACACCGTTCACACCTGCTATACATGCCTATTATTCGCTAGCGGCAGCGCTGTGTGAACTCGAGGAACAGGGAGGCCGAAGAACTCGTTACCAAAATTATTCAGCACTGTCCGAACAGGTACTGATAGGGATGAAGGCTCTCGGAATTGAGCCAGTCGTACCCATTTCTCAGTCATCAGTAGTGTTACGTGCCTACCATTTACCAACAGGGCTGACGTATGCCAAGTTACATGATGCATTGAAAGCAGAAGGTTTTGTGATTTATGCAGGACAAAGGGATTTATCAAAAACACTATTTCGAATTTCTACGATGGGTGATCTGAATTCAGCTGATATCGATCGGCTGTTGAAAGGCGTAGCTAAAGTAATAAATGAACTAAAAATATATTAATCAAGAGATAATACATTAATGAAATATACAACATGTAATGATGAAGATGTAAGTAAATTAGAGGTTAAGCCTTTTTATGATGATTCCTCAGTAAATTCATTAAATATACATTTTAATAATACCGAAATTGAAGAAAGAGAAAATAATGAATTTGCAATTTTAAAGAAAATTTTCAATTCATATGATATTAAAGCATCTAGGATTATTAATCCGGGATGCGGAACCGGCTATGCTTGCAGTTTAGCGATACGCTTAAATTTAAACTATGTAGGGATCGATTTTAGTAGTCAACAAATAGCGTTAGCTAATTCACTAGTTAATAAAAATGAAAGAATAAAATTTATTAACGACAATTTTTTAAATATTAGTAATTATTTAAAAAATGGGGATTTTGTATTAATTCAATTTTTATTACAGTTTTTTTTAGATAAAGAATTAGATTTAATCTTTAAAAAAATCAGTAAAAATTATAAAGGCTATCTTTTTATAGAGGAAGGTGTGTCTACTTTAAAGAATAGAATCATTATAAAAGATCATGATATGAAGATAGGTCATTTTTATAATACCCAATATAGAACAATTCATGATTTTCTTGAAATTTTTTCAAAATATTTTTTTGTCCTTGAGTATGATTTCATATTACAAAATATAAAAACGGAGAGGATAGATACTAAATATATGTATTTTGTTTTAAAAAATATGTTTATTTTATCCATTTTATTATTATTGATTAAAGAATCAGAAAAATATGAAATTACTTTCAAATAAAGATATAATTTCAATAAATATTCAGTCGCAGCAAATTTTTTCTTGGATTTCTGAGTCAATAAAAATCAATCAATATTACCGCCAAAAACAAGTTTGAAGCCTAATCAAGATTCCTTTTATAATTTTATACCATGCCTGCTACCACATGTCGATTTTGGGGGCATAAAAGTAGTTAATCGTTTCCAGATAGAATACCATTAATAAATAGCCAAATAATGCTCTATAATATTAATACTGGTGATATTAAGGCTATTATGGACGCAAATTTCATTACTACGATGAGAACTGCTAAAGTAGCAACACATTCGATAAAGCTTTTTGCAAAAAAATAGTTGAATCTCATATAGTCACCTTTCAAATTTGTGAAACATACTTTGACTGTATTTTAAATAGCGACATTATTATATCATCAGTTACTTTTTTTGATGGCAACATTGCTCCAGATAATGCTTTTAAAGAAGGTTGTCTTTTGGTTCCAATTCATACTCGAGGTTTTATGAATTGTGATTTATTTTTTAATAAAGTTTTTTTTGATAATTTTTCTCATGTAAGTGGATTTAAATATTATTATAATTTTAAAAATAAAGCTCATGAAGTTAGTGATGTAGTGAATGGTATCAGCTTTTGGAAAGAGAAAAATATCATGAAAGAATTATATGTTAAAACGTCGGTACTACAGTTCACGATATATATTTAGTTAAAATATATTTACTTGAAAATCAATTAGATATTGGAAATATTTTTAATATTAATGATTCTAACTAAAAACTCCATATTAACATATTTTCTTGCAGAAAATAGGAAATAAAGCTGTAAATAAAAAACCTGAAATATTATATATTCATTTTCTATTATGAAAATGTAGTAATAAACATAATATAAATTTGGAATAAAAATTTATGACAATAGAAAAATCAGTACTACGACAAGCACAATTACTTTTATTGGAAGGTTTAAAAGAAATAGATCGGATTTGTAATAAACACAATATTAATTGTTGGATTGATAGCGGAACATTATTAGGAGCCAAAAGACATGGCGGATTTATACCATGGGATGATGATATTGATATATTAACCTTACTGTTCGAGTAAACTGATGGCTATTACTTAATTTAGATTAAGCCACGTTCACATAATCTATAGAATAATGAAATATCTATTTAATTATATTTTTTGCTTTTTTTTACCTTTATTATATCGCCCCAAAAAAAAATTGGTAATTTTTACATTTGATAAAAACAATATTAAATTCAACTCTAAAGCATTGTTTGAATATTCACTCAAAAAGAACATCTTTGATGTCAGATATATTATAAATGACGATAAATTAAGAAAAAAACTTATTTTAAAATATGGTGATAAATTTTTAACAACTAAAAAGATAAAAGATATAATAATAATATCAAATGCAAAAGTTTGGGTTACAGATGGTAGTTTCCCTCTTAAAACACCATTTGGGCATAAGATTAGAATTTTAATTAATTTATGGCATGGTATTCCTCTGAAAAAAGTAGGTATTATGGGGTACTCAGGTTTACAAAAATTAAGAATCTTTTTAACCCTAAAAATGTTTGCAAAACATTATAATTTATTTTCTACAACGAGCTCAAATTTATCATCAATTTATTCAAAAAGTTTCTTAATTAATGATAAAAAAATAAAGCCATTCGGGCAACCAAGAAATGATAGCTTATTTGTAAGCCATTATTCTATCAATGATTATATTTCTGATTTACCCAAATACGAAAGAATTATCTTATATGCTCCGACATGGAGAGTGGGACTCTACGGTAATGACTGGGTTGGTGAAGATACTAAGTTTTTTCCATTTTCAGACTTTAATCAAGATATTCTTGAAGAGTACTTAAAAAAGAACAATATTTTACTTTGCTTAAGACCACATCATTTACAAAAAATAGAGATAAAAAATTCAGAATGGATTAAAAATTTTTCATCAGATGTTTGTAACGAGGTGATGGATGTCATAGCGAAATTTGATCTATTAGTAACGGATTATTCAAGCATTTATTTTGATTTTTTAATATTAAATAAACCTGTCTTATTCTTACCGTACGATTTAAAATTGTACGAAAATAACGTGGGTTTAAACTTTGATTATCAAAATGTTACACCTGGTCCAAAACCCACAAGTCAGAGTGAATTTATCTATGAAATATCTAAACTATTAGATGATGAATCCTATTATAAAACTGAAAGACATAAAACTAATAATTTTTTTAATGAGATAAAATATGGAAGTTGTCAAAAAATACACAAATTTATTATTGAAAATTTGGATTAAGTGATGAAAAACAGGATTAAAAAATTAGTATTTTTAACTGAAAGTATGGTTAGTGCTGGCGGTGTAGTTCGAGTAATCAGTTTATGGGCTAACTATTTTTCACAAATGGGCTTTAATTGTAAAATACTATCAGTTATTCCTGGTAAAGCATATTTTGGCTTAGAGAAAAATATAAATTTCAAAATTAAAAAATATATTTTCAAGAACAAAATATTAGCTTTACCCATAAATTTGCTCTTAATTCTTCCTATTTTAAAAGAAGCAAAAAGCTCATACCTAATTGTAAATAAATCAGCTTATATAGAACCTATTTATTTTTGGAGAAAATTGGGTTTTTTTAAAAATATTAAGCTTGTTTATTTCTCTCATGGTGGAAATAATGAATTCGAAACATTTTATATGTCTCGCCGTACCACTAAGCATCGAGTTCGCATGATTTTTGATGTATTTGATGATGTAGTCTGTTTATTCAAAAATACCGACACTACACCAGATGTTGTAAAAGATGAAAAAATAAAATTTATTTTTAATCCATGCCCAATCCCAACTTACATAAGAGCAGCGAACGAGTATGATAAAGTTGTAATCTTTGTTGGACGGGTAACCAAGAAGAAAGGCGTTGACGATTTAATAAAAGCTTGGAAAATAATTGAGCCCAAACATAAAAATTGGAAATTACAGATTGTAGGTGATGGATCTGATAAAGAAGAATGCATATCACTAGCTCAAAATTTAGAATTAAAAAATATATCATTTTATGAGTCAACAAATGATATAGTGAAATATCTTAGAAGATCAACAATAAGTATATTACCTTCTTTATTTGAAGGAATGGGATTGAGTATACTTGAAGCAAAATCTCAAGGATGTGCTGTTATTTCAACAAAAACAAGTGGCGGAAAAAAATTAATTAATGATATGATAAATGGTATATTAGTTGATATCTCAAATGTACAAGAATTAGCGAATAAGATTGATCTTTTAATTAATGATGAAAATTTAAGAAATAGAATTATAAGGCAAGCTTATTCAGAAATGAATGTCTTTGATATATCATCCATAGCTAAGAGTTGGTCGCAGGTTTTTAAAGATGATATCTGAATATAGTCCAACTTTTTTATTAAATTTATCGTTAATTTATTTATTAATAGCTGTTTTTTGTGCAATAATTAAAAACAATTCTTTTTCTATATTTGTTTCCTTATTATTAATAATAATATATGTGACATTATTTGGGCTGCGTGATTACTCAATTGGTTCAGATACCAGAGATTATGTAGAAAATTTTCTTTACAATAACAATAATTTTGAACCCTTATTTGTAGTTATAACTTCGTTAATTCAATTAATTACTAGTAATCCAACTGCATACTTACTGATTTTATCATTAATTTATGGGGTAAATATATTTTTTGCGTATATCATATTTGGTAAAAATGTAAAATCTCATATAACCATATTTATATGGTTTCTTTTATTTAGTCTAGCACCGCTTCTTGGAATAATTAATTATTTTAGACAACCTATCAGTATTTCATTTTTTTTTTTAGGGTTGGCTGTTTATTTAAATAAAAAAAAAATAAATTTCCTTTCGGGTTTTCTATTTATATTTTCTACACTTATCCATTATTCAAACATTATTTTTTTACTGTTATTAGTATTCTCTAGATTTATAAATCTTAAAGCAATATTTTTTATTTTTATTATTGCATTGTTATTGTTCTTAGATGATTTTGGACTGTTTATAATAAATAAATATGGAGATTACCATATAGTACAAAAAACATTGGCCAAACATATACATTTTAATGCGAAACGTTCAATATCGACCATACATATGTATATTTTTTTATATTTTTCCCATCTGTTAATTTTCTTGTATTTTTACAAATATAGAATAAATAATAAAATATATACAGATTTATTAAAGTTATATGTGTTAATATTATCAGTATCTGTTTTTCTATCATTTAATAGAGAGATGGCTATCAGAATCTATGTTCCGTTGCAGTATATACTCCCGATACTTTATATGCATATATATACACATATAAAACAAAAATTAACATTCAGCCTATTATTTATAAGCTATGGGTTATTCTATTTTTGTTATATTTTAAACCGTCCTTGGTTCACAGATCAATTTTCAGGCAATATCAATTGATAAAAAAAGTTATAACATACGGAACATTTGATCTTTTCCATGTAGGGCACATTCGTCTTTTGAAGCGACTAAAAGCACTTGGTGACTATCTGATTGTTGTAATCTCCACTGACGGTTTCAATCAACTTAAAGACAAGAAATCATTTTTTTGCTATGAAGAACGAAAAGAAATAGTTGAATCTTGCAAATATGTTGATTTGGTTCTTCCCGAAAATACATGGGAACAAAAAAGATCAGATATCATTAATAATAAAGTCAACATCCTAGGAATAGGAGATGACTGGACAGGTCATTTTGATGATTTAAATGATATATGTGAAGTTATTTATCTAAAACGAACTGAAAACGTTTCTACAACTGACATAAAAAATAAATTATCTGTCATTACACTTCAAAAACTGCGAGAGCTTGAAGAATCAGTCCACAATATTTTTGATATTATAAAAGCAATATCTGGAGCTAATAAGTAAATGTTAGGACCAAAGGTAATCACATGTACTGGTTATGGTGGTACGGGTTCAAGTGTTGTTTCCGATTTACTAAAAGAATTTTCTAATGTTTGTTCATTTGGAAATTTCGAGTTTAGGTTTTTGCACGATCCTCATGGACTTAGAGATTTAGACTATGGGATTGTCCAAAATAATAATCGATTAACTACAAGTTACCATATCAATAACTATATAAAGTATATAAATTTTCTTAGCAAAAGTAATGTTTATCCATATGAGAATTTTTTTAATAAGAAATTTAAAAAAATTACAAACGAATATTTAAGAAATATTATTAATATAGAGTGGAACGGTTTTTTTCATCAAGATGTTATTAGTGATACGTCTATTAAAAAATTTATATATTACCTTGAGAGATTTTATCAGAAAAAAATTCTAGGTATGAAAGAAGGTGGGGCAAAAATTTATGGAAAGATTTTTAATAAAAAAATGTATTATTCTTACCCAAGAGAGAAATTTTATATAGAAACTCGTAAGTATTTGCGAAATTTAATCAATGCATCTAATTACGATTTAAAAGAGTATGTAATATTTGATCAACTTGTTCCACCTAATAATACTCATCATTATTTGAAGTATTTTGACGATTTAAAAATTATTGTTATTGATCGTGATCCTCGTGATTTATATCTTTTAAATAAATGTCTTTGGAATGAGAAGTGGATTCCTACTGAAAATATTCATGACTATATTAACTGGTTTAAAATCCTTAGAGAACATCAAAAATTTGATCAAGAAGATAAAAAAAGCGTTCTACGATTGCCTTTTGAAGACTTCATCTATAAATATGATCAAACAGTACAAAAAGTATGTGACTTTTGTTGTCTTAAAAGCATTAAACATACTAACAAATATAAATATTTTGATCCAAAAATATCAAAAGACAATACAAACTTAAAAAGTAAATATTCTAAATATAATATTGAAATCGCTTCTATCGAAACGGAGCTTGTTGAGTTTTGTTATAATTTTTTATACAAATAATAAAAGAATTAATTATGAAGAATGTTATCTGTTATACTTTTGATGTTTTTGGTTTATACACTTCAGTTATATTAAACTTTTCAAGTTCGCTAAAGTTCATTTCATAAAAGAAAACCATATACCAAAACTGTGATCAAACCACTGATGTGAAAAAATATGGGATCAAAAATGGAGGCATCTATGTTTGGCCCGCAAACGCATATTTCAACTAATATACCTGAGTATCATAGCATCGCCAGTTTCCAAAGATAAAACAGGCAAAATAAAGAATTTATTAAATATAACAATCATCTAACACAATTATATTTTTTATCTTAATAGGCTAAAATTCTAAAAATTTACTAGAGGCTGTCATATATCATGTTCACATCAGAATATCAAAGATGATAGTTTGCACATTTTAGAATGTCATTATCATGATAATATCAGGCTATTATACAACGACTTAATTAAAAAATCAGAGTATGATATATTAAAATGTTATCAAGTAGATACGCAACTTCCTAATCTCCAAAAATTTTACACGTTACAAATAAATTTAAATGAAAATTTGAATGATATTTTTAAAAAATTTGCAAAAAATACCCGTAATGAAATTAATAAATGTTATCGAGATGATAAATTATTGTTTCTAATAAATGAAAAAATTAATCAGAAAGATATTGTCGAATTTATCATTTTATTTAATAAGTTTAATAAATTTAAAAACCTTGGTACCAACGTTAATGAACTGGAAAAAAGTCTTGTTAGAAAAAAAGAAAATATTGCATTCTTTAAAGCAGTAAAAGATAACAGAATTGTAGTATTTAATGTTTATTTCGTAGACAATAATAGAGCTAGGCTAAAATGTTCTGTTTCTCTTCGTGGAGAAGATGGCAAGGAAAGAAATTTAATTGGCAGAGCCAATCGCACATTACATTTTGAAGCAATTTCATTTTTTAAAGAAAAGGGATACAAGCTTTATGATATGGGTGGCGTTTCACTTACTGAGGATAAAATGGGTATAGATTCATTTAAATCTAAATTTGGCGGAATTTTATTTACAGAATGGTAAGGTAATTGTCCTATCAGTATGAAAGGTAAATTATTCATTGAATTATATAAAATAATAAATAAGCTAAAATAATTAAATTTAATATTAATAAAAAACCTTCAACGTGAAATATAACTTTTATCCAAAAGTTTTAATTTAATACAAATGGAGCTAAATATTGATTTCTATAAAGATTGGTAGTGGTAAATCCATCGATGCTGAAGTAGTAAATTCATGTTTATTTTATGATAAATTAACATTAGAATTTTCATTCCCTGATGGTAGTGTTATAAAATCATCCTTACTACCGAATAGAGTTTCGTTTACAAAAAACAAAAAGCTCATTAATGAAAAAATTACTTTATTTGAAAAAAGATTTAATCAAAAAATTAAAATTATCAACCCTAAACGCATATTATTTATAGAATATTTTTTGTACTATTTTTGCTTAATTTTAAAAAATATCTTTGTTAAATTTTTTATGCCAAATCAATGGGTTATAGCATATCGTAAAATTGGCAATAAAGATTGGAAAATCATTGAATTTAAAAAAAATGAATTAATGGCAGATCCCTTTATTTATTATTGTGATAATAAATACTATTTATTTTATGAGGGATTAAATTATGATGTAGACCGAGGATACATTTGCGCTGGTGAGTTAGATACAGAAAAAAATAAAATAATAAATATTAAAAAGATTATTAATGAGAGCTATCATCTTTCTTTCCCTTATATATTTGAGATTAACTCTGAATTGTACATGGTTCCTGAATCATCAAATAATCACACAGTAGATCTTTATAAGTGTAATGAATTTCCATATAAGTGGGATAAAGTAAAAACACTTATTGGTAATATAGAAGCCGTTGATACAGTCTTGATTAAAAATGAAAATATGTGGTATTTGCTCACTAGTGAAAAAGTTTACGGTGCTTCTTATGGGGATGAATTAACAATATTTATAAGTGAAGATCCATTAAAGAAACCCTTTAGGCGTATTTCTGATATGCCTGCTGTTCATGATATTGCTTTAGCACGTAATGCCGGTTCTATTTATGTGAGTAAAGCAGGTAACTTATATCGCGTATCACAAGACTGTTCTCGTCGATATGGTTTTAAAGTCAATATAATGAAGATCACCCAATTATCTGAAAAATATAAGTACCGTGAAGAACTTATCTCTAAGTTTGACTTACCAAAAAATGCAATTGCAATGCATACGTATAATTTTGCCCATGAAATAGAAATTACTGATTTAAAAATCATTAATAAAGATATTGCTTCATTACTAAGAAATGCCCGTCGTATTTTTAAAAAAATATGGGCATCTATTCGGTCCCGGATCATTTCATAGATCCTCGTCATTCACTCGGTTCATGGCCAAAATAGCTACTGAGGCACATAATCGAAAGCAGATTAGCTTGATTGATTAGGCTCCTGCCAGGCAACTCCAACTAGAACCGTAATTCAGGCAAGCAAAGAGCATTCACATTGGCTAAACGTTATGGTGTCACTGAAATGACCGCTTAATAAATGGTAAAAACGTGATGATGTTTGTTTAGTAACACAACCATTATTGTTCATCGTTTGCAAACGATGCTGTGCCTGTTCAGGAAGCCATGATTGTTTCCCTAACGAGTTTCACACAAAGTTAACTTGAGTGAAATTCGTAAAAAAATTCATGAAAACGACGAATTTTAAAGATAATACGAAAACAGAACTCGTTAGGATAGATATCTGGGTTGTCGTAGGGCACGATGAGGTTCTAACGAGGGGGTGACTACCAACCGAAAGGCAAGCGCCGCTCTACTCACTTATGTCTAGTAAGTACTAATTTCACAGAGGTGAAAATGAATAATGTAAAAGTATTGGTCACGGGTGGCCTCGGCTATATTGGTAGCCACACATGTGTACAGATGATTGAGCAAGGTGTCCAACCTGTTATTTTAGATAATTTATGTAATGCCAACCCTGAGGTATTAAACCGTATTGAAACGATTACGGGAACAAGACCGACTTTCTATGAAGGTGATGTGCGTGATAAATCGATCATTGATGCGATTTTTACTCAGCACAACATAACTTCCGTGCTCCATTTTGCAGGGCTTAAAGCGGTTGGTGAATCAGTACAAAAACCAATTGAGTACTATGACAATAATGTTTATGGGACATTGGTGTTGGTTCAATGTATGCAAAAAGCTGGCGTAAAAAGCCTTATTTTTAGCTCTTCTGCGACAGTGTATGGTGACCCAGAAAAAGTTCCGCTTACTGAACAATCTAAAGTAGGTGCAACCACGAACCCATATGGCACCAGTAAATATATGGTAGAGCGTGTTTTAACCGATTTACATATTACTCACGACGAATGTTCAATTACACTACTGCGCTATTTTAACCCTGTTGGTGCTCATCAATCAGGGTTAATCGGTGAAGATTTTCAAGGTATCCCTAACAATCTCATGCCATATATTGCACAGGTTGCCGTTGGTCGATACAAAGAAGTCATGGTGTTTGGTGTCGATTACCCAACGCTTGATGGTACTGGTGTGCGTGACTATATTCATGTGATGGATTTAGCAGATGCTCATATCACGGCACTGAACCATGTAAGCCAAAAACCAGGCTTACATATTTATAACTTAGGCACTGGTAAAGGCACTAGCGTGTTAGAAATGATTGCTGCTTTTGAACAAGTGGTAGGTAAAACTATCCAATACAAAATTGTTGGACGCCGCTCTGGTGATATTGCGGAATGTTGGTCTAGCCCTGCAAAAGCTTTTCAGGATTTAGGCTGGAAAGCAAAGTATTCTCTACAAGAGATGGTTGATGATAGCTGGCGTTGGCAATCACAGAATCCTAACGGTTATAGTACTGTTGAAAACATTAACTTACTTTAAATTTAATCATTTAAAAAAATTTGCCCTTGCTTCAGAATAATAATGAAAAAAATAATATTCTTTTTTATCAAAAAGATAGATAAAAAAACCTTAGGTCTTTCTACATAGAGCCTCTTCCATTTTATTTTTTTGAATAAAATTTTTGATTAATTTTCATTAGGCCCTAATTAAATGCACAATAAAAAAAATATTCCTATATCCCTAGTCGCAGGAGCTGCAGGTTTTATTGGCTCTCATTTATGTGAGTGCCTGCTTAATGAAGGAAAAAGGGTCGTTGCGGTTGATAATTTTTCCAGAGGACAGAAGCGTTATCTAGAAAGGCATGTCAATAATCCTGATTTTAAGTTGCTATCTGCCGATTTATCTCAGCGTGATGACACATCATATACCTTCGAAGAAGCCGCTAAGCAAGGCACTATATCAGAGGTTTGGCATCTTGCTGCCAATTCTGATATTTCTGCTGGCGTTGCTGATGGAGACATTGATCTTAAAGATACCTTCCTAACGACGGTGGAAATATTAAAAGCGATGAAATTACATTGCGTAAGAGAGCTTTACTTTGCTTCGAGTTCCGCTATATACGGGGATCTGGGTGATCAACAGTTGCATGAAAATATCGGGCCCTTGATGCCTATCTCGAATTATGGTGCGATGAAATTAGCCTCAGAGGCATTGATCAGTGCCTCTTGTGAAGCTGAACTTGATAAAGCTTGTGTTTTTAGATTCCCCAATGTGGTTGGGGCTCCCGCTACACATGGAGTGATCTATGATTTTATTCATAAACTTATCGCGAATCCTGAGTGTTTAGAAGTGCTTGGAAATGGTACGCAGCAAAAAGCTTACCTCCATGTTTCAGATCTGATCTCTGCAATGATCGCCTTCAGAGCAAGAACAGATACCTCAAAACGTGAGGTGATTAATATTGGGCCGATTGATACAGGGGTGACCGTAAAATGGATCGCAGAACAGGTGGTTTCCCGTATTAATCCGCTAGCTCAAATTAAATATGGTAAAGGCAATAAAGGCTGGATTGGAGATGTACCTAAATTTCATTATTCAACAGAAAAACTGCAAAGCTACGGTTGGCAGCCAAAGTTAGGATCTGCTGAAGCCGTTCGATCTGCTATCAATGAAATAGCAGATCAGCTTGGTCAATAAATATTCATTATTAACAACAGTAGAAAATTTATGCAACCTCTTGTCTCAATCATTGTTCCAACCTTCAATGAATCAATTAACGTATTAGAAGCCAGTTTGAAAAGTCTCTTTAAACAAACTTTTAGAAATTTTGAATGCATTGTGGTTGATGACAGCACAGATCTAGCGCTCGCAGATTTTTGTAAACAACTTTGTTTACAAGATAGCCGCTTTATTTATGTTAAGCAGCCAAACAGGCTGGGATTGGCGGCCAGTCTAAATTTAGCGCTTCAAAAGGCTCGCGGCGATTGGGTTGCAAGGTTTGATGCCGATGATATCTGTATGCCAGATAGACTTGCTCAACAGATTGAATTTTTATCTAAGAATAAAGACATCGACGTATTGGGTGGTGCTGTTGAAATTGTTGATGACTCTTTAAATAGATTGGGGTTTAAATTTTATCCCAAGGCTCACAATGACATCATCAAAAAAAGTCATTTTATCAATCCTCTTGCACATCCTACTGTGATGTTCAAGCGTGATCTGGTATTGAACTTAGGTGGCTACGATACAACCTTTAAATATGCTGAGGATTTAGAATTATGGCTTCGACTGATTAACAAAGGTATAAAATTCGCTAATCTTGACAAAATCCTCATCCAATATAGGCAGTCAACCTTAAATCGAGCCCATGTTAATTGGCGTTTTAATCTCAAGGCAAGGATTAAAAATTTTAAATTAAATTATTTCATTCGCCGTGTTTCAGGCATCGTTATGATTGGATGCTGGGCTTTTTTACCAAAAAAAATATATGAATTTATTTACAAGGCACTGATGCTTCGCCCTCAATAAATTCTATTCAATCACGTTTTTGAGGAATATCATGGATTGTCAGGTCGCTATATTGGCGGGAGGGTTAGGTACCAGATTAAAGTCGATGATGGGCTCTTTACCCAAACCTATGGTGCCAATATTAGATAAACCCGTTCTTGAGCACCAAATTGAATTATGTAAACAGCACGGTTTTGAGCGAATTGCATTATTAGTCCACTATCAAGCAGCAGTAATACGCTCCTACTTTGGTGATGGCTCAAGGTGGGGCGTTGAAATTGCTTATATTGAAGAGGCCGATGCGAGGGGCACAGCAGGTGCACTGAGAGATGCTCTTCATGTATTGAAAGATAAATTTTTAGTGCTTTATGCCGATACTTATGCTGATATCGATTTGAAACGTTTATGGCAGGCGGGAATTGAAACCGATGCTGTAGGAACGCTTGTAGCGCATCCTTGCGATTATTCTCATCATTCAGATTTATTGCAACTTGACGAAGCCAACTATATTAAGGCCATAAGACCTTATCCTCACCCAACAGACGTGTGTTATGAAAATGTTTCAAATGCAGCACTTTTCGTACTACAAAAAAAGTATTTGATAGACTTCATTCCAGCTCAGGGTCAATATGACCTCGTTAAAGATATCATTCAATCAATGATAACAGAAGGGTATAAATTTAAGGCTTACATTACCCTCGAATACATCAAAGATACAGGTACACCAGAGCGCTTAAAGAAAGTAGAGCAAGATCTGATGTCGGGTTTGCCAGAGCGATTATCTTTTCGTCAGCAACGTGTTTCGGTTTTTCTCGACAGAGATGGTACGCTCAATAAAGAAGTGAATTATTTGTCTTCTGCAAAACAGCTTGAGCTTTTGCCAGGGGCGGGTCAAGCGGTTCATCGGCTTAACCGTGCCGGATATCTGGCTATTTGTGTGACAAATCAATCTGTACTTGCCAGAGGAACGGCCACTTGGGAAGACATGCGTCAGATTCACGCTCACCTGGATCACTTGCTTGGGCAAGACCAAGCTTATCTTGATCGCCTTTACCTTTGTCCCCATCATCCAGACTCAGGCTTTTCAGGAGAAATCCCTGAGCTTAAAAAAGTATGCAATTGCCGAAAACCTAACTCAGGACTTCTTGATCAAGCCATCAAGGAATTGAATATTGATCGTCGGCCTTCCTGGATCATAGGGGATACCACCAGCGATATATTGGCGGGTCAGCGCGCGGGCGTACGTACCATATTGTTGCGCACGGGCCATGCTGGGCTAGACAACAAATATCCAGTAATTCCTGATTATATCTGTGATGACATTCTGTCTGCGGTAGACTGGATTTTATCCGGTCATGCCTATGTCGTAAAAAGATTGATGCCGGTTGCCATCGAGTTACAAGAGTCTCGTATGATGCTGATGGGCGGGCCTTCGCGCTCGGGTAAAACCATGGCATCTCAAGTGCTGAAAGAATTAATGGAAGCGATGGGGCGCACCGTTCACGTTCTTCCATTAGATGCCTGGCTTAAAGCAAAAGAGCAGCGCAGAGAGGGCGGAGGGGTCTTATCACGTTACGATCTTGATCGTTTGATTTCTTTTTTAAAAACATTACTGAGCACAGATAAACGCGTTAACTTAGAACTTCCGCTGTGGGATCGAAAAAAAAGAGAGCGAGTTTCGACTCGCTCTCTTTCGATTGGGCCTGATGATCTTCTGATATTAGAAGGGGTTCCCGCTTTGCTGCATCCCGCCTTAAGAGAAATGACCCCGCATAGACTACACCTAGATGTTTCCCAAAAAATTCGACACCAACGAATGCATTTTGAATATCAGTGGCGAGGTTATGATGCCTCTGAGATTGATCAATGTATCGCCTCTCGGGAAGAGGATGAAGTACCGGATGTATTGGCCGCTGCACAGTATTCTCGTTATAGCATCACTTTTTCGGATTAATAAAAAATGATAGTCAGTAAAACTCCCTTGCGAATGAGCTTTGTCGGTGGGGGAAGTGATTTACCGGCCTTTTATCGAGAAGAGCTGGGAGCCGTTCTCTCCACTTCAATCGACAAATATATGTACATTTGTGTGAATAAAAAATTTGACGCAGGGATCAGGATTAATTATTCGAAAACAGAAGAAGTAGACTTCCCCTGACAAATTCAACATCCGCTCGTACGTGCAGCACTGACGCTCACAGGCATATCAGGTGGCCTTGAAATCAGCTCGATAGCCGATATTCCTTCAAAAGGATCGGGGTTAGGCTCTTCCAGCACCTACACAGTGGGTCTATTAAATGCGTTGTATGCGTTCAAAAACTCTTTTGTCTCCAAGGAGACCTTAGCAAGACAGGCTTGTCAAATAGAGATCGTAAAATGTGGTGAACCCATAGGTAAGCAAGATCAATATGTGGCGGCTTATGGCGGACTTAATCTGATATGATTCCACGCTGATGAATCAGTATCGGTGGACCCAGTTATTTGCAAACCTGAATTATTAAGGGAGTTAGAATCATCTATTCTGGTTTTCTATACCGAGTAGAACACGCAGTGCATCCGCCATTCTTGCACAACAATCGAAAGCAATCGCTTGTTCTGATTGTAAACCATTAATGCGGCGTATGGTTGAACTGGCTTTTGAGATTAAGAAAGAACTCGAGTCTCATTCTTTAAAAAATTTTGGCGCTATGCTAGACGAGAATTGGCGTCTTAAATCTCAGTTGGCTAATGGCATTACGGATCCTCAAATTGATGATTGGTATCAAAAAGGCATGACTCATGGCGCCGCTTTAGGTGGAAAAATTTTGGGGGCAGATAATGGGAGATGTATCCTGTTCTTTGCCCCACCAGAAACGCATGACAGGATCAAAAAAGCCATGAACGATTTACAATCTATCAAATTTCGATTTGATCGAAATGGTGCTCAAATTCGTTTTTTATCAACCTTCCGAAGGACAGATATTGTGACTGATAAAAAAAATTTTAATATCTCTGATTATTTAATTTCTCACGCCAATCTGGGAAAAGAACTTAATCTGAATGCTTTTGAAGCAGGGATTCAGCTTATTAAAGAAAAATTTTTTGCCAACAAAAAAATCATCACCTGCGGGAATGGAGGGAGTGCATCTACCGCATCACACTATATTACCGATTGGAACAAGATGGTGAATCTTGCGACTGGCAAGAAATTTCGGGGGCTCTCTCTTTGTGACAACATGGGGCTCATCACCGCTTTTGGAAACGATCTTTCTTATGAAGATATATTTTCAGGACAATTGGCAGCAATAGCGGATGAAGGAGATCTCCTTGTTGCGATCAGTGGGAGTGGAAATTCTTCTAATATTTTACGCGCTGTTGAATACGCGAATGCAAATAATATTGACACCTTAGGGGTGGTCGGATATGACGGAGGGAAATTAATACATCAAGCAAAATATTCTGTTTTAGTTCCTACATTTGATATGCAGCTTTGCGAAGATGTCCACTTGATGTTCGGTCATATGGTAATGAAAGCTTTGAGCATATTGTAAGGGACTCATTATTATGAGTCTCCACATTATCATAGCCGGAGGCTCGAGCAGTCGCTTGTGGCCTCTCTCCCGTGAGCTTTATCCTAAGCAATTTTTAACACTCACTTCTGAATTAACCTTATTACAACAAACTTTGTCACACAGTGGAATTATATTAGAACCAGTAGGGCGGAATACTGCCCCTGCGATTACCTTGGCCGCGCTATATGCAAGCAACAAGGGGGAAGATTCGTTACTTTTTGGTGTTGGCTGCGGATTCACCGCATTCAAGATGATTCCGCTTTTATTCGTGCGATTCAAATTGCACAACCTCTGGCTTCAGAAGGTAAATTAGTGACTTTTGGTGTTGTGCCAAATTCTCCAGAAACAGGATACGGTTATATCCAGAGAAGCGAAAATGTGGGTGATCATGCCTATAAAGTTTTAAGGTTTGTTGAAAAACCCGATTTGGCAACAGCAAAACAGTATTTAGAGGCCGGTGGTTATGATTGGAACTCGGGCCTCTTTCTTTTTAAAGCTTCCCGTTATCTGGAAGAGCTAAACCAGCATAGGCCTGATATTCTCATAGCTTGCCAAAAGGCGTTACTGCGCGCATCATGATCTATCTCGATTTTATTCGTTTAGATGAAACGGCTTTTCAAGTTTGCCCTGATGATTCAGTAGATTATGCCGTGATGGAAAAAACTTCTGATGCGGTCGTGGTGCCTTTGAAAGCAGGTTGGAGCGATATAGGAAGTTGGTCGGCGCTATGGGAAGTAAATGATAAAGATGCGCAAGGGAATAACGTGCAGGGCGATGTGTTAACCGATACAACTTATAACAGTTATATTTATTCTCAAAGTAAGCTGGTTACCACGGTGGGTGTTAACAATTTAGTCGTGATCGAAACGAAAGATGCGGTACTGGTAGCACATAAAGATCAGGTGCAAAGGGTCAGGCAAATAGTCGATCAGCTTAAAAACAAAGGCCGGAGTGAATATTTAAAACATAAAAAAGTCTATCGCCCTTGGGGATCTCATGAGGTGATAGCCGAAGGGGCACATTATCGTGTCAAAAAAGTGATCGTGAAACCTAAAGAGCGCACCGCCACGCAGATTCATTATCATCGACCGGAACATTGGGTTGTTGTTTCAGGTACTGCCAGAGTGTACCATGATGACAGAACCTATTTGTTAAAAGAAAACGAATCAACTTACATTCCTGCAGGGGTAGCTCATGCGATTGAAAACGCCTGTAAAATAAACCCGCTTGAAATTATTGAAGTTCATACAGGGGCTATCCTTGATGAACGAGATATAAAACGGATTAATTCTATTAACGATAAAAAATAATAATGAAAATAACGATTATTACGGCCACCTATAATAGTGAACTGACGATTCTGGATACGCTGACATCCATCAATCAGCAGACCTATCGTGATATTGAACACATTATTGTAGATGGCACCTCAACCGATAACACCTTGGCATTGATAAAAAACAATATGGGCAACGTGTCTCTCGAGTCATATCAGAAAAAGATAAAGACACTTACGATGCGCTCAATAAAGGTATTTCATTAGCGACAGGAGATATTATTGGCCTACTCCATGCCGATGATTGCTTTGCTTATGATAAGGCATTAGCGGATATTGCCCATACTTTTAAAACGCATGATCCTGATGCCATTTATGGTGATTTAGCCTATATCCCGCGCTTTGGAAAAAGGCGATTAGTCCGAACCTGGATCAGTGGAGAATATACTGATAAAAAGTTTTACCAAGGTTGGATGCTCCCTCATCCCACCTTTTATATGAAAAGGTCATGTTACCAATCATTAGGTGGCTATGATCTCAGCTTAAAAATTGCCGCAGATTATGATGCCATGGTGCGTTATATGCTGATAAAAAAAATAACGGTGGTTTATATTCCCAAAATATTGGTTTATATGAAAATGGGGGGCATTAGCACACGTCTCTCAGATAAATATGCCTCGTTTAAAGAGGAGATGATAGTCATACAGCGTTATCAGTTAGGCGGATTTATCACGTTTATAAAGAAAAAATTATATAAATTGCCTCAATTTTTTTAATGATAAAAATTTTTTATTTCAGGATTACAGGAGTAAAAATGAAAATCTCTTTGATTGTTCCTGTTTTTAATGAAGAAGATGCCATTCCCATTTTTTATCAAACTGTTCGCCAGTTTAAGCCCTTTTCTCAGTATGTAGTTGAAATCATATTCATCAATGATGGTAGTCGAGATAAAACCTCTGATATTGCTGGCGCGTTATCACTGGCCGATCCTCTTGTTACTTTGATTAATTTTTCAAGAAATTTTGGCAAAGAATCGGCTCTTTTTGCAGGGTTGGTTCATGCTACTGGTGAGTTGGTGATCCCGATAGATGTTGATTTGCAGGATCCGATTGATGTGATCCCTCTGATGATTGAAAAATGGCAAAAAGGCGCTGATGTGGTCTTGGCCAAAAGGTCAAAACGCCCTGCAGATAGCTATTTGAAGCGTATGAGTGCTTCGATGTTTTATAAAGTACATAACAAAATATCTTCGCAAAAAATAGAAGAGAACGTAGGGGATTTCCGCTTGCTTTCTCGTCAAGTTGTCGACGAGATTAAAGCCCTGCCAGAACGAAATTTATTTATGAAAGGCATACTCAGTTGGGTAGGCTTTAGAACAGACATTGTCGAATATACTCGAGCAGAACGTATTGCCGGTGTCAGTCAATTTAATGGTTGGAAATTATGGAATCTTGCTTTGTAAGGGATCACTTCATTTTCGACTGTTCCCTTACGTATTTGGTCATATCTCGGGCTTGTCGTTTCTGGTGTTGCTTTTATCTATGCGGCATGGATGATTTTTAATAAGTTGATATGGGGTAATCCTGTTCCTGGATACCCCTCTTTGATGACAGCCATTCTTTTCCTTGGAGGCGTTCAGCTCATTGGTATCGGTGTGTTGGGTGAGTATATAGGCAGGATTTATATGGAAAGTAAAAAGAGGCCACGATATATCATAGAAAGTATTACAAGGAGTAAATAGTAAATTATGAAAGATAATAAAAATATGATTTTTTATCTAGTACTGACACTGATATATATATTTCCATTAATCCTGGCAAATGTGTATTACATCGATGATATGGGTAGGGCCATGTCTGGGTATGGTTGGAACCATAGCTATGATGGAAGAATTCTATCAACTTTATTGATGCAAATGCTTTCTTTAAACACAACTATAGGCGATTTATTTCCTTATACCACTATTCTATCGGCATTGATATTCACCACCTCAGGGTATTTTACTTGCAAGATATCAGGAATAGAAGATCAAAAAAAAATAAAAATATGTTCTTTCATCCCTTTAGTGAGCCCCTTTATTTTACAAAATCTTTCCTATCGTTATGATTGTTTACCTATGTCAATATCAGTCATAGCTTGTATTATTCCTTTTTTATTTTTTAGTAATCAATATATATTTATAATATTATCAATAATAGGGCTTTTAGTTTCAGCTTTCACTTATCAGTCTTCTATTAGCATATATCCTATGCTATGTATCATAAAATCGATTAGAGATTTGATTGACAACAAACACCAGGAAGTAATTAAAAATATTTTTTTATCAATAGTGAGTTTTTTTATCTTTCTGCTGATGTTTAAAATAATTCAAATATTATTTTCAATACAAATTGATGAATATAGATCTGATTTGGTTTTTTCTACATCAAACCCATTTGAATTAATAAAAAATAACATAAGACTCGTAAAAAATACTGTATCCATACTAAATTATGGCATAACAAAATTTAATGTATATGGATTATCTACATTAACATTTTTATCTGTCATTCTTTTTTTATTTTCACCTGTAAAAATCATCAATAAATTAATATTAATATTTTTATTATTTGGATTACCAGTTATAAGTATATTAATTCCCTTACTTCTTAAAAATACAAATGTTTCACCAAGAGTTCTTATTGGTATATCTTTTATTCCATATGGATGTTTAATTTTTATTTCAAGACTGTCAAATAAAATGTGTACCTATATCGGTACATTTATTTTTCTCACAGCATTACCCATTATGTCTAATTACTCAAATGCTTTATTATCTCAAAACAAATATGAATTAGAAATGGCCCGTAGAATTTTTAATAAAATTGACATTAAAGACCAGAAGATAGTTGTTGATGGTATTCTTACTGAGTCGTCTGAGGTAAAAATTGCTAAAAAGAATTTTCCTTTCCTTAACTCAATAATACCTCATCACTTTTCTGAATCTTGGATTGGTCTTTTATTAAACTTAAACGGTATAATTAATAATGGAAGACATCTACCAACCCCTGAAGAATCAAAATCAGCTCGTAATAAAAAATGTTTGATCCCTATTACCGATACTCATCACCATTACATTATTAGAAGTGATTTAAAAAATATTGTCATAGATTTTAACAAGGAAAAATGTGATTAAATAAGCTTAATGTTATAAAAATATTAATAATTAAAGGTAAAAAATGAACTATTCAAAAACGAAATAATTAAAACTTAAAAAGTTGTTTACTTTAATTATTTTTTTATAATTATATTGATTCCATCATTGCATATACCCATGCATTCTGATGATTATGCATATTATTTGATGGGTTTTTCTCCATCCGCTCACTTGGGACATTATTTAGGATGGAGTGGAGGATTCGTTACAGACTATATTAGTAGCATTTTACTGAGTTTTAATAATACAGTTTACTCGACAATAAATATCTTAGCTTTTTTTCTCCTGATATATTTTATCTCTTTAATTCCTGTAAAAATCTTTAATAATAAAAATACGTTTTCAGTAATGTCATTTTTGCTTATTTTCATACTTTATTGGATCGCAAATCCAAATCCTGGATAAACATCTTTCTGGATTGTCGGATGAGCAAATTATATGTGGAAGAACATGTTTATTGCTGCTTTTTATGATATTAATACAGGAATAAGAACTGTTGATAAAACAATTTTTATTAATTGATATAATTTTTTAAAAAAAGAACTGATTTCAATCTAATCTCTGCTGGAGCAATCTTATAAAATAAGTTCATTTTACTGATTTAATTTTTTAAGAGATTTAATAAATAAAGGTAAAAAATTGAAAACATCAAAAAAAATCGCCATTTTAGGTGGCTCCGGTTTTATTGGCACTCGTTTATGCCAGCGTTTAGTCGAGGCGAATAATGATTTTGTTATTTTAGATAAAAATAAAAGCGCCGCCTTTCCTGAAAAATGGCAATTTGCTGATGTGACTCAACCATCCAGCTTAGATAAAACTTTGTTAGGCATCGATATGATTATAAATCTTTCTGCTGAGCATCAAGATAACGTGGAACCTAAGAGCCTGTACTACGATGTCAATGTTCAAGGGGCAAAGAATCTGTGTGATGCCGCAGAGCGTTTAAATATTCAGCATATGGTTTTTACTTCTTCCGTGGCTGTGTATGGTTTTGTTGAAAACGAAACGGGCGAAGACGGGGCTTATCATCCCTTTAATGATTATGGAAAATCAAAATTAGCCGCAGAGCAAGTTTATGATGAATGGGTGGCCAAAGATCTCAATCGAACCTTGGTTACGGTCAGGCCGACCGTGGTGTTTGGCGAAAATAACCGGGGGAATGTTTATAATCTGTTTAAACAGATTGCCTCAGGGCGATTTGTGATGGTCGGGAAGGGAGAGAATCAAAAATCGATGGCGTATGTCGAGAACGTAGCAGCATTTTTACAGTATGTGCTCACTTTGCCTCTCAAGCAGCGCTACGTCTTTAATTATGTCGATAAACCTGATTTTACGATGAATGAATTAACAGATATTATCTGCGATACATTAAATAAAAAGAAAAATCATTTTCGGTTGCCTTATAGCCTGGGTTTATTGGCGGGTTCCTGCTTCGATTTATTGGCTAAAATAACAGGAGAAAAATATCCCATCAGCCGTATTCGAATTGAGAAATTCTGTGCTCGAACCCAATTTAAATCAGATGAGATCAAACAATATGATTTTAAACCCCCCGTATCTCTAAAAGAAGGGATTATCAGAACAGTGCGTGAAGAATTTTGAATGAATCGGATTGATGCCGATGATCAATGTAGAATGAGTCAACATGACGTTAATGCTCATAAAAAATGGAGGAAGTAATGACCACACTTTATGATGATGATTTTTATGGATGGAGCCAAGAACAGGCAAATTTGCTCCGTACAAAACGTTTTAATGAGTTAGATGCCGAAAATTTGTTGGAGGAAATAGAGGCAATGGGTCGAAGTGAACGCAGGGAGCTGGAATCTAGACTTGAAAAGCTACTGTCTCATCTCCTTAAATGGCAATATCAACCCAGCCGAAGAGGAAAAAGCTGGCTGCTGACGATTAAAGAACAACGTAGAAAATTTGTCGATTGCTTGAATGAAAATCCTAGTCTGAGAAATAAAAAAGAAAAGCGTCTTATAATCGTATACCAGTACGCAAGGCTTTCTGCTGAAAAAGAAACAAACCTCTCAGAAAGTGTTTTTCCTGATCAATGCCCTTGGACGTTTGATCAAATTATGGATAATGAATTTTTCCCAGAATAATGGTTTCGATTGTTTGAAGACATGAAAAATCTTCATAAAATAAAAAATTTTAATGACAGATAAAAACATGAAAAGTGCCTCCTGTATTCCAGCATTCTTTTTTATTTTCTTTTGAAGATGTATTCATAAACTCCTTTTTGGGCATGGTTTTGAGATCATCTTTTTGAAACAGAGAAAACTCATTGAGTAAACATCTTGGTATCTGCTCTGCCTGTGCGTTAAAGTGAACAATCAATAATAGAATAAAAGTCAACAAATGAGTTTTGATCATAACTATTCTTTAGCCTCCATAATGATGAAAAATATTTTGTGGGATTGATATGATTCACTTTGGGTGAAAAAATCAATTTTTTCAAATCTTGATCAAATATGTTTGATATTACCCATGGCGACGACAATACGGGACTCAACCGATACTGTTCTCCGATGAATCATTCATTTTATAACTTTAAAAGCGCAATTATGCCTAAATTATCCTGTTTTAAAGCTTATGATATCCGTGGGCGCTTAGGTGAAGAACTCAATGAAGAAATCGCCTATCGCGTTGGTCGAGCTTATGCGGAATTGACTAAAGCCAAAACCGTCGTCGTGGGTGGTGATGTGCGTTTAAGCAGCGAAAGCCTCAAGTGCGCCCTCTCTCGCGGTTTACAAGCAGGCGGTGTAGATGTGTTGGATATCGGTGTCTCAGGTACAGAAGAAATCTATTTTGCTACCTTTCATCTTGGTTTGGACGGGGGTATTGAAGTCACTGCCAGCCACAATCCCATCGATTATAATGGGATGAAACTCGTGCAAAAAGGGGCTCGTCCTATCAGTGGCGATACAGGGCTCAAAGAGATCCAAAAACTAGCTGAATTAAATGCATTCTCCCCTCTAGAACACCGTTCGACAGGCTGTTATAAAAAAATCTCGACCATGACAGCCTATATCGATCATTTGATGAGTTATATCACGCCTGCCCATTTCACTATGCCTTTAAAGTTAGTGGTGAACAGTGGCAATGGCGCCGCAGGCCCTGTGATTGATATGCTAGAAAATCGATTCAATACGCTCAAAATGTCTTTGACACTGGTCAAAATGCATCATCAGTCGGATGGCACTTTTCCTAACGGGATCCCAAACCCGCTTTTGCCAGAACGCCGCCAGGCGACTTCCGATGCGGTGTTGGCAGAAGGTGCTGATATGGGCATCGCCTTTGATGGTGATTTCGATCGCTGTTTTTTCTTTGATCATCGAGGCCAATTTATTGAAGGCTATTATATGGTCGGCTTGTTGGCAGAAGCTTTTTTACAAAAAGAACAGGGCGCCCGGATTATTCATGATCCCCGTTTAAGCTGGAACACCATCGATACAGTGAAGGCGTATGGGGGTAAAGCGGTTATGTCGAGAACAGGCCATGCGTTTCTTAAAGAGCGTATGCGTTCAGAAGATGCCATTTATGGCGGTGAGATGAGTGCCCATCATTATTTTCGCGATTTTGCTTACTCTGACTCTGGGATGATCCCTTGGCTGTTGATTGCCGAGCTCCTGTGTGTCAAAGGCCAAAAACTACAACAATTGGTGGAAGAACGCATGGCGGCTTATCCTGTGTCTGGTGAAATTAATTGCCAGTTGGCGAATCCGACTCAGGCGATTGAGCGTGTTCGGGCCGCATATCAACCAAATGCGTTGTCTGTAGATGAAACGGATGGTATCAGTATGGAATTTAAAGATTGGCGTTTTAATCTTCGCTCTTCGAATACGGAACCTGTGGTTCGGCTTAATGTAGAATCACGTGCCAATAAAGCGCTGTTAGACGAAAAAACCGCTGAAATATTAACGTTATTAAATGCTCGATAATGATATGGCACTTTTAACAAAGTTGAGTCATTGAATCGTAATGTTTTTATAAAAACTACCCAGTTCTTTACGGTGAATATGAAATAAAAATAATCTTCTTTCTGGATGAAAAATAATATCAAGCACTACAATGGGTGGGAAACACAGATTATCTCATTTTTAGCCATTCTGGACCTCATGCCGCCTACCCGTTCAAAAACCATGTCCTCACCCTGGAGAAAGCGAAAGAGATTTCAATGCTGGAGCGGTCCGACTATTTCATCCATTGAGAGTCGTCACTAGCCCCAAAGTTATACTCCCTTGTCACTGGTTTAACTGAGAGGTTTGAGTTAGCCTTATTTCCTGTTATCCATTGTTCAGTTTTATCCGAAAATTTGTACTCTCTATTGCTGGTTTTAAAAAAAAGGCTGGAGAAAAATTCTCTTAGAGTTATATAGACATTATTTACCCCAGTTATAAACCCTGCCATTGAATTTTTTGTCGAGTTATTAGAGCACCCCAATGTTGAACTATTAACTGTTGTTATTTCTGAAATTTTGCACATAATACACTCTCATTTTAGTAAATTTAAATTAAAAATTTTTAATCTTTTTTTAAAAAGGTTCATTTTTATTTAACTAAAATAAAGGCTATAAAACCATCAGGTAAAAAACTGATTAAATGAAATAAAGTGCGCGTTTTTTATATTTTTTGATGGCGCTTCAATAAACTTGATTTCAGCTTCTTTTTTGTCATTTCTTTTCTTAACGTTTTTAAATTACTCTGTTATGGCACTGTTAACAAAAAAGTAACTTATAATTTTTTAAAAGTGATGTCCGTGTGCTCATTTATTTTATAAGGCACCGCCTGTGCTGCCAGTATCACCAGCGTGACTCCGTTCAAAAGTACTAAGAATACACTATCCTCTTCTCACCTCTAACATTGAAACTTTTACCCATCTATCACCCTACCTTCAATGTGATTGATAGCTTGATTGCACTGAAAATCATATCAAACACCATTGCAAAGCAAAAAAACTTATGTTAGTGGTTATGATCAAAAATTGAGTTTTAGCGGGCATGCAACAGTGTATTTACCTTTTTTAAGCAAACTCTACTGATAACAACGACAGGCAATCCCCTGGATTCCTAAATTGCCATAAAATTCGTGAGGAGAATGAGGAGAATACGGATGACATCGAGCCTCTTTAAACTATAAAGGCTGTAATAACGCTCAATATGGAGCTGCAATCTAAAAAACGGGGTGCATTGATGTGAACAGTCTAAAAAAAATCACGAATTCTCTTCCTGATACGACTCAAGTTTCTGATGTTTTGCCGCCACAGTTCGTGATGTTATGGGAAACTTCACAGGAGCCTTGGGGAGTCAAGGATGTTGATTCAAAATATATTTACGCTAATCGCGCATATTACCGTCTTCTTAATATTAATCCCGCAACGTTCTGTATTGTCGGTCACCTTGATGATCAATTACCCTCACCCATAGCAGATTTCGCCCCTCACTTTCAACAGCATGATCGCCAGACAATGCAACGACAGGATCGTCTTTGCTCGATTGAAATCCACCCATACGAACCTGATCAATTGATGCGCCCTTATTATTTTGACAAGTACCCACTCTATGAAGCGCATAGCCGACTGTGTATTGGTACCATTTTTCACGCCAGAAAAGTTGAGGAAATTTTACTCAAAAAACGATTATTACAGGATGCTAAACCCGGTTATTTTTTATTTTATCCGCCGGAAAACATATTTACCGAAAAGGAACTCGAGGTTATTTTTTGTGTGTTGCAAAATATGAGTAGCAAGCTCATTGCTCTTCATCTGGGGTTATCTCACCGTACGGTGGAAAATAAACTACAGGTAATTTACGAAAAAGCAGGGACTCACTCTTTGTCTCAATTCAACGATTACTGCAGGGATAAAGGTTATCATCATTACTTTCCACAGAAACTTCTGAGCCCTGCCAGTAAGCTACTGGATATGAGTCTGTAGGGCCACTATGATCTCCATTCAACGATTCCTGACAAAAAACAGGGATCGTTAGTCCTGAGCTGGCGAGAGACAAGTACTGAGTGTGCCCGCCGCTTTGGCCCTTATTCTCACTGTATTGCCCGGCATATAGCCAAGTGGCAGAGATTCCAGCTCGATAATTCTGACCGTATCAGGTATCGCTCCGGCTTCCACTGCCGCTTTTCGTGCCTGTTTTTCCGCCTGTAACAAACAAGCTTCCAGCGTCTCAGTACCGGTAGAAACAATAGTGTCAACACTACCACTGACCTTAGCAATCGCAACACCAGTGGCATTCGCTACTGAGGCATGCGCAGGCCTTATCACCTTTGAAGCTCCTCGCAATCCGATGGGTAACAAGCAAGCTCCACCGCCCACCAAAATGACCGGCATATCACTAAGTGAGGTATTCATTCGTTCCAGGGTTCTCTCCACCATTGCCACATAGTGGGAGGCGACCCGTTGCACCTGTTTGGAACAAAGGTGAGCCAGTTTGCCCGGATCGCCTATATTAGCCCAACCATTCGCTACCGCGATATCGGTCACGGTCAAGGTGTCACCACCAAACACGAGCGAATGCTGAGTCAACTGGTAACCTACACTTTTCGGTCCCACATGAATCGTACCATCAGAGTCGAAAGTCACTAGAGAGCCACCCCCTAGACCGATCGAGGTAATATCCGGCATACGAAAACTGGTACGTACTCCACCAATTTCTGCTGCTAGCGAAGATTGACGAGGGAACCCGTTTTTTAATACACCCACATCAGTAGTGGTGCCACCAATATCTACCACCAGTGCATCCTCAAGATCCGTTAACATGGCAGCACCACAGATGCTATTGGTTGAACCAGAAGCAATCGTCAGAATGGGGAGGCGTCGTGCCTGTTTGACTGGCATTAAGGTGCCATCGTTTTGACCAAAATAAAGCGGAGCACTGATGTTGTGCTGCAACAGCGTTTCCTTAAATCCGTTGGTCAAACTTTGAGCCACACCGCAGAGAGCTGCATTCAATATCGCTGCATTTTCTCTCTCGAGTAAACCGATACAGCCGATTTCTGATGATAAAGAGATCGCAATATCAGGCCCCAAGATCTCCTGAGCTATTTCTCCCACTAGACGTTCTTGAGTATCCATCACCGGGGAGAATACACCACAAACCGAAACTGCGCTGACCAGACCTTTTACCGAATAAAGCTGGCGTCGGATCATTTCTTCATCGAGTGCTGCCAGTAGCTGACCATCATAGTGATATCCACCTGAAACGGTAAACAGATGTACCGATAACTTTTCACGAAAATTTGCCGGTATATTAACCAAAGGAAGCACTGCCAGAGTTGCGGGGGCACCTAGACGAAAGTGTGCTACAGGTTCAAGATTTTTGCGTTCGACTATAGCGTTGGTACAGTGGGTTGTACCCAACATCGCCCGATCAATTTGGGCGGGATTGATTGACGACTGGGCAAGGATGACTTCAACTGCGCGCCCAATGCCTTGCATCACATCAGCAGTGATGGGCTGTTTAGTAAAGGCCACTATTTCCTGCTGAGAGTTTAGTAGTACCGCATCAGTATGAGTGCCCCCCACATCAATACCCATCGAATAATTCATTAGATCGCTCCTTTAGGTGCCATCGCTAGCATCTCAACGGGTTTATAATCATCAGGGTAGTTAAAATAACCTGGCCCACATACTTCGATACCTCGCGAAGTGCGCCATTTATCGTCAGCAGGGGCCCCAATCACCACCACACGCATACCATAACTCAGCCTTTCAGCAAGAACCGGCAAGCCCGTGTCCTCGTCAAGCAGGATAATTAAATCAGGGGTGATACATAGTGGTATTTCTTCCTGTTTTGCCAGAAGGTATTCATTTTGAAACAGCACTTCAAAGCGACCGCCGACATTCTCGTCTACACCTGTAAAAATCGCTATCCCACGAGTAAACCCATCTTCGCTGTGCTGATTTACCCGTATTGCCTTGCCACGAAACAAAACATGGCCTCTGAGTAAACCGACCAAGGTATCCACTAAATTCTCTCTGGCTGCGCGAGCCTGCTCCATCCTTTTACCGATATGCCGCATAAAACTGATTGTGCCTTTTATACCTGAGTTTCTTGCCTGTGTGGGTGAAATAGGCGAAGCGGCAAAAATCGCGGCACCTCCCATTTTCACCGTCACTGCACGGGCAAATTTTTCAGCCTGATGGCTGTCGATAGCGTCGACCAACACGGTGTTCAATTTTTCATCTGCTATGATAAAGGTTGAGACGTTAATCCCATCGAGATAAAAGGTGGTCATCTGAAATTCTGGAAACGCACGGCCCATGCCATCAACGTCGACCACAGGTAATCCCAAACGACAGGCGGTTGCCAGTGGAAGCAGCGAGTTAATACCACCTGCTTCAATAGGATAAATGCCAGCAATGGTACGGCCCAAGTGCTTTTCCATACACTGGCAAGCGACAATAGATTCTTCCCCGTTTGGGATTTTTTCTACCATAACAGTCGGTGAGCCTATCATGCCAGTGGATAAAAGCAGCTCGTGCGGTTGGAATGCCTCGGAGTCAAGCAACCGAATCGGCCCATGCTGTTGAATTGCCTGCTGTGCCATAATTTTACCAATATAGGGATCTCCGCCGCCGCCACTGGCGAGAACAGAGGCACCATAGCTAATATGTTCTATCGCTTCCAAGTCTAGCCAGGTCATTTGACAGCCTTTTTAAAGGGATAACCGTTAAGCAGCGCGTAAACCGTTATCGACACCAAAAGTGAATTCAAAGAGGGAATACCCATCTTAATCATCAGCCCGGTTAAGATCCCAGCCAAACAAGCAATGACTCCGTTCCAACCCACGGCTGGAAGGATTTTTGGGTCAGGCAGCTGTTGCTGACGAAGACTTTCATCAAGTTCCACCCGATGAGTTTTCAATAGCCAATAATCGCACAACATCACACCAGCGACAGGAGGAAACATGACCCCCAGCAGCAGTAAAAAACCGGTAAATTTTTCAAGAATACCTGCCACCGTCAGCAATGTGCCAGCTGTACCGAGCACGAGTGTTAATCCGACATAGGATAACCTGCGACCACTGATGACTTCTACCGCACTGAGCAGAGCCAGAGAAGAGGAATAAAGATTGGAATCATTGATTTTTAGCGCCGACAGTATGACGGCCAACAGACCAATCCAGCCAGCTGTCTGTGTCATAATAGTCACTACGTCGGAGGTATTAAGAGCGTGGGCGATAAGTATCGCGATACTGTTTACCACGAATTCGCCGACGATGATAGACAAAGTAATCATCCAGAAAACATGACGACCATTTTGACAATAGCGCCCAATATCAGCTGTGGCGACAGCGGCGACGATATAGCCTCCTCCAACGGCAGTCGCTGCCATGCCTAATGTCATCGGCTCTCCTGTAGGCAGGGTGGTCATCAACTCAATTAAATGATATCCCGCCAGCAGTTCACAGACAATCCAGCCTACGACCAGCATAAACAAGGGCACTGTAACTATAGCTATCCACCCCAGGGCTCGAAATCCGAATGTCATTAATGCGGTTAATCCCAGTCCTGACAGTAGGGCACAGATGACAAATCCAGGCTTATTATTCAGGGCATAGTTCAGACCATTCGCTAAAATAGCATTCTGTACACCAAACCAGCCTATCAAACTGAAAGCGATGAGTATGCTGACCAGAGATGATCCATAAAAGCCGAATCCGCACCATCGTGCTAATTGACTGGTAGAAAACCCCTCACGTGCCCCGGCAATACCAAGTCCTAAACTCACGAATTCCAACAGCATACTGCCAAGAAAAGTCGCCATCAAAGCATCATAAAAAGACATAGTATGGCCCAGCATGGCACCCAGCATAAATTGTCCAAGGGCCGTCATAATGCCAATACGCACCATGACCATGGTAAAAAGACTGGAGCGGCAATCCGCTGGTACGCGCATAAAACAAAAATCATGGGTATTAGGTAATTTGTTTTTCATAATTTCCACCAATGGTTAGGTATTGTTTAGATAAATCACATTCGTTTAATTCGAGGAGGTAGCTGGGACATATCCTATGAAAAATAAAAAATTCTTTTCAAACGTTTATGTCAAAAAAATTTTTCATGCTGATACCCTGAAAATACCAATACCCTTTATTGATAAGCAAGGTTAACTGTGTCATAAAATCGTTATCATCTATGAATTTTCTAAGCATATATCCATTAATCGTCGTGTTATGCGCCATGATATTCCATGCGTCAGCATAATTCGATGCAAGTGATTCACCGTTGAGAAAATAACGATCGCCGATGTGTAACATGCGTAGACCCATTAAGCGGCATAATGAAATATCCTGCTGCAATATTGATTGAACTTGTGATGGTTGATAAACCTGAGCCGCGGGAGCCATAGGTAAATCGTAAGATGATTGAGACATCTGCTGACCAAACCAGGTTTCGAGATCATCTCGCTGCTGTAGTAAAAATTGGTTCATTATGTTTTGAATGGCGGTAATATCTTGAGGCAGAATTTCTGTAGGGTCGTCACGCATAAGCAAATCAGGAGAGGGGGAATACTCAATGCCTCTATGATTTTTGTCTGAAAGAGACTCAGTCCAGTTCCTTATCATACGAAGGCTGTTGTCTGTCCACAAATTAATGCAGTAGCTCAAGGCAGTTTCTGACGAAATTGCTTCATGGGGAAAGCCCTTGGGGATATACAAAGCGTCACCAGAGACCAGCTCTTCGTTAATAATCGATGGGAAAAAATTCTTTTGATCGTAGTGGACAACCGATGATAATGGATTCCATATACGCCATCGGCTGCGCCCTATACCTTGAATAATAAATACGTCAGATGTTTTAGCATATAGGCCTAGCCCACCCCCGGGTACTGAAAAAGACACCGTTAAATCTTCTCTGTACCAATCGGGAAAAGTACGAAACAAATACATGAATTCTTCAGCAGGTCTATGCCAATGATTAATTGCCTGAACCTTTAGTGACCAGTTATGCCGACCTAACGATTTATATCCATTGAAAACATTATGCACTACTTGACATTTTCCATTAACCTTTTTAATGAGCTGGCTCTCAAGTGCTTTTTCTATCACCAGTTTAGCCAGCTCATCAGGTGAAACTGGGTTAATAAAATTAACAACAGCTTGCTTTAACAACATAGGATGCTTTTGCCAGTAATGTTGTAAAAAATCCTGCCAGTTTATCATCAGATACATCTTACTTGCCTTCCCCCCCTATTTATAGCTAGGCAAAATTAATAAAAATCAACAATATAAGGATGAAGCCACTGTTGGAGATGTTCATGAACGTTTCGTCGGTAATTTTAACCTGAGATTGATGGGGTGTAGCATAGACTTTAGACGTTTTTCTCATCACACGAGGCCACAATTTCCAGTCCAAAACATAGCACTCTTTGATGAGCAAAAATGAGGTTTTCTTTTACAGCTTTATTATTTTTGTGGTCAAAAAGTGTAGATGAATGCTTAGATTAATCCATTAATCGAATAAGTATATATAAAATATATACCAGTTATATACATACTATTGTAAAAAATTGCATCTATACAAAAAGCTAGTTAATTTATCGGGCATAAATATGCCAGTGTTAACAACAGTTAGCTAGTTAATTAACTAAAATAGAAAAAGTTTAAGTGAAAAATTTATTTGCAGTAGATTGAAGCTAAGCTGACAGACACAAAAAGGCATAACGGTAAGTGACTCAGGAAGGTGAAAATGGGGAATACTTATTTTTTTTTAGCCGCATTCAGTTTTTTCTGAGCTTCTTTTTTAGCAGCACTTAGAGGATATTCCTCAATGACTCTTTGATAAATTTGCTTTGCTTTATCAGTTTTACCTGTTTCCTGCATGATCATACCCACTTTTAACATGGCATCTGGCCTTTTAGGCGATTTATGATATTTTTTAACAAGCACGGCATAATAATAAGAGGCTTTATTTTTCATTCCTTTATTATAAAAAAGCTGCCCTAGCCAATAATATGCGTTAGGTCGATAGATGGATTCCGAATACTCCTCTACAAAATGTTGTAACTTGATGATCGCTTGATCATCATCTTTTTTTTCAAAAATAAAAAAAAGTGCCGCATCATAATCCTTTTTTTCATTATTTTTACTTTCTGGGGTGGCTACTTTTGTTGCTCTGTTTTTATTATCTGTATTTTTTAGAGTTATGGCTTGTATCTCGGTTTTATCATTTTTAAAAGACATATCGCTCTGTTGATTGCTTTGTTTCTTTTTTATTTGCTCAATCTCATACTGATTTTTTTGAATCTGCCCCCGTAAATCATTTACATCCTCCTGTAAATCGGCAATTTTTTGTTCATATTCTGTTAGTAACTGACCACGACCGCCAGAAATACGCTCAAGCTGCGTAATACGATATTCCAGAGATTCTGAGTTTAGTTGACTGACGGGCGCTTTAGCCATCGTGGTGGATGGAATTGTTAATGCGCCAATCAGTAACGACAAACTGTATCGCTGTTTGAAGTTACTGTTCATTTCATTTGCTCACTTTATTAATAAATCAACACAGCTCTACGATTTTGAGAATAATCTTCTTTGTTATTACCCCGATAAACTGGCTTTTCTTTACCATAAGATACAATTGACATCTGTTGAGCAGAAACACCTTTACCTTGGAGGTACATCTTTACAGCGTTAGCCCGACGTTCCCCTAAAGCCATATTGTATTCTGATGTACCACTTTGATCTGTATGTCCCTCTATATCGACTTTAAAAGAGGGATTATTAAGTAAGAAATCAGCATGGGCATTAAGTATCTCAGCAAAATTGGGCTTAATGTTGTATTTATCAAAATCAAAATACACCACACTGGTTTTTTGCAATCCTTCTATTTGTGCTCGAGCCCGTTCATCAGCAGAAGACACACCTGAATTACCATTCATATCCGTGCTAATATCCGTTGTTTCAGCTCCCATTTCAGAATGATTTGTATTTTTATGAGAGGTACAAGCCATTACAGAAAAAATAAATAGAGCCAAAGTGAGGCGTTTGAGTATTTTATGATTGAATTTCATCATTTTAAACCTTTTTAGTTAAGAGAGAGGGAGGTTGTATCACAAATAAGGCGACCATGCTGGAAATTTTACCTGTCCGTCCACTTCTGGTAATAGGGCTTTAAAGCGCCCATCTGTTGAAACTAGCTGTAGTACTGAATTCGCGTTCTGAGTAGAACTATAGATTACCATTGTCGTATTAGGCGCGATGCTGGGCGTTTCGTCTAACAATGTGTCTGTTAATATTTGAACATCACCGGTTTTTAAATCCTGTTTGGCAATATGCTGTTGCCCATCTTTTGAATTCACCAAAATTAAAAATGTCCCGTCTGGGCTGACAGCTGAATTTTGATTCTGCTTTGCATTCCAGGTGATTCGTTGTGGTACACCATGACCGCTGATATCAATTTTATAAACTTGAGGCCGACCTGCTTGATCAGAGGTATAAGCTAAGTACCGACTATCCGGAAACCAACTAGGCTCTGTATTATTGCTGCGACTATCCGTGATTTGAGTGATGTTTCCAGAAGCAAGATCCATCATATAAATATTAAGGCTCCCAGTTTTAGATAAAGCAAAAGCCAATTTAGCCCCATCTGGAGAAAATGCCGGGGCACCATTATGACCTTGAAAATTCGCTATTTTTTGAATACTACCACTAGCTAAATTTTGTATGACTAAAGCTGATCTGCCACTTTCAAAATTCACGTAAGCCAATTTTTGACCATCAGGAGACCAAGCAGGGGACATCAATGGTTGAGATGAACGATATACAACAAATGGATTATAACCGTCATAATCAGAAATTTTTAGTTCATATGGGAGCTGCCGAGTGTTTTTTTGTACAACATAAGCAATTCTAGTAGAGAAAGCTCCTTTAATGCCTGTTAATTTTTGAAAAATTTCATCGCTGGCACTATGCGCCGCATAACGTAACCATTGTTGAGTCACTTTATATTGATTTTGTGTTAGCACTGTCCCTGATGAAAGCTCTACCAGCTGGTAAGAAATTAAATAGTGATTATCAGCCCCAGCTTGAATTTGACCGACTACAACAGCATCCACACCTAAACCATACCAAGAAGACGTGATCAATTCGGAGGCAGTAAAAGGTTTCTCTGGCATTCGAGAAGGATCAATCGGATTAAATTTGCCGCTATTTCGTAAATCTGAACTAATAATGTCCGCTATTTTTTCTGGCGGCTCAACAGTGCCTAGCCACTTAAATGGTACAACAGCAATAGGTCGGGCTGAATCAACCCCTTGAGTGATTTGAATACGTACTTGTGCATGTAATAAAGAAGTCCATAATATCAACAGACTGAGTAGCATTTTAAATACAGGCTTCATTTTATTTCCTTTATTCTATCAAATCATTCCAACAACTTTATAGAAAGTAAAAACGAGATTTTTATAGATGATTATGGTGTAAAAACCAGAGAAGCGTTTTTAAATACTTGATAAACATCTTTGTTGGGTGGCTTAGGAATATGTGCTTGCTTTGCTGCTGCTACCGCCGCTTGACAAAGATCAGTATCTCCGCTTTCCTCTCTAATACTGATTAATTTTCCATCAGGGGCTAATTTAATACGTAAATGACACGTTTTGCCCTTGTAAAGACTGGCATCATAGAATTTACTTTGAATCGCTTGTATAATTTGATTTAAATAACTTTTTATTTCAGTATCCGATCCCTTTTTTCCTCTTTCAGTCGTCTGGATTTTAGGCGTATTTTGAGGCGATGCCAAAGCATCAAATAATTGATCAACATTTTTTGTTGTGTTTTCAGACTTTTTTTTGGCTGCTGCCACTGCTTTTTTTCTTTTTTGTTCAGCCTGCGCTTTTTTTTCTATTTCAGACCTGATTCGCCTGGCCTCTATTTTTGCTTTGGCGGCGGCCAATTTAACTTGTTCTTGCTCTTCTTGTGCTTTTTTAATCGCAGAGTCGATCTGTTTTTGTTGATCGACTAAACGTTGATGCTGTTCTTCCATCTGGCGCTTTCTTTTTATAATTTCCTGTTTTTCATTTTCTTGTGCTTGCAAACGTTCCTCTTCTAAAATTTTTAAACGCTGTTGTTCTTCATTCTGTTTTTTCAATAATACTTCCGCTTGCTGTTGTGCTTCTTTTTTTTGCCTTTCTAACACCAGTTTTGATTCTGCTCCTTGATTTTTCTGAGGTTGGTATTTTTCTGTCATTGCAGATGAGTCTACTATAATCGCATCTATGACGTTATCTTTATCACCCTGACTTCCTTTATTCAGTTTGAACCTGGAGGAATTGACAATAATGAAAATGATGAAGATCAAATGCAAAAAGCCCGAAAGAATAAGAGCATAATTTAATTTATTCTCTTTAGTAAACTTTTCCAAAGTTATCTTCCAAATAAATCATCAGATTGAATGAATTTAAAATTTATATCGTCTGTGTCATCAGACCGACAGAAGTGACGCCGGTCTGATGTAACATATTGAGCACTTTCATGATTTCATCGTAAGCGACTTCTTTAGCTCCCCCTATCAAAAAAATCGCTTTTGAATTGTTTTTCAGCTGCATTTTTGCTTCAGAGATTAATTGTTGCTCTGAGAGTGCTTCCATTCTTTTATGATCAATAATCATAGCGTATTGACCTGTCCCAGACACTTCAATAATCACAGGGGAATGATTTCCATCTACCATTTTAGAGTGGCTTGTTTCAGGTAGGTTGACTTCAACACTTTGAGTAATAATAGGCGCCGTTGCCATAAAAATAAGCAAAAGTACCAATAATACATCGAGCAATGGAACCATATTAATTTCGGGCTTCAGCTCACGACGATGACGACCACGTATTCGCATTAAATAACCTTTTCTATCAAAGTGATCCAGGTGTTTATTGTTGGACCGCTTTTGTATTTATTATAGAGTTTTTATCCGTCTCAGAAGTCACAACCTCACGATGCAAAATAGCAATAAATTCCTCTACAAAGTTATCGTAATTTTGCTCAATTTTATTAATATTTTGATTAAAACGATTATAAGCCATAACGGCTGGGATAGCAGAAAATAAGCCAATCGCGGTGGCAATTAAAGCTTCTGCAATCCCAGGCGCTACCATTTGTAAGGTCGCTTGTTTTGCGGCACCTAATGCTATGAAAGAATGCATAATGCCCCAAACTGTACCAAAAAGACCGATATATGGACTAATAGATCCGATGGTACCAAGAAATGGAACATGCGTTTCTAAAGCTTCCAGCTCACGATTCATCGAAATACGCATGGCTCGGGCTGCCCCTTTAACAGCGGATTCACAAACATGATGATGTGCACGATGCAAACGCACAAATTCTTTAAACCCAGAATAAAAGATTTGCTCTGAACCGGAAAGCTTATCGCGTCGATCATCACTTTGTTGGTACAAACGCGACAGCTCAATACCAGACCAGAATCTGTTTTCAAAAGCATTGGCTGCCTTTGTAGCTGATCTTAAAATGCTTGTTTTTTTAAGAATAATTGCCCATGAAAAAATAGAAAAACAGATTAATATTGAGATAATACCTTTAACCAAAAAACTTGCCTTCAAAAACAAATCTAAAATACTCATTTCAGCCACAAAAAACTCCACGACTATCATTACAGTCAATATTTCATTAAAGTAAATCTTTATGATTCTGCTTATTTTATATACATCTACTTTTTTAGACCGGTCTTATGAGTGAAACTCAGACCAAGTATCACTTCGATTTAACGGCTAAAGCCAAAAATCCTGATAATAGCAAAAAAAAAAGACGCCAAATAAGTGTTCCAGGTATAAAAGCGAGAAAACATATATTTTTTGAAAATATAAATTTTCAGTGCCATTAATAGCGTTTTAGTCAGTATAACAAAAGGTTTTACGACAACACACAAATAGTGAGAGCAAGATAATTGGAATAAAAATAAATGCAATAAAAGTTATTACTTTAAAACTTAAAAAAGTTTCTGCTAAATCACATAAAGTAATACAAAAATCAAGATTTTTTATCATTTACAAACAAATAAACCTACTTGAATCGTAAACCCATAAGGGATCTTACCAGGCAAAACATTCAGAAAACGTTGCCACAAGCCGGAACAACCCAAATCATATCGCCGCCTTCTTGTAGAACATGAAAAATCTGATGTAAACTTTAAACCCGTTTGCTCCAGGACAGGTATGTCGGGTTTGACGTGGCCATACTAAAAACCAAATCATTAGGAGATTTTCATGTCAAAAAATATTGCAGAGTATGATGCTGATCTATGGCGCGCCATGAAGCAGGAAATAATACGTCAAGAAGAACACATTGAATTAATCGCGTCTGAAAACTACACAAGTCATCTTGTGATGGAGGCTCAAGGTTCACAGCTGACTAATAAATATGCGGAGGGATATCCGAGAAAACGCTATTACGGTGGATGTGAAAATGTTGATATCGTTGAAGAACTCGCAATAGAACGAGCAAAAAAATTATTTGATGCTGATTACGCAAATGTGCAACCGCATTCAGGCTCACAAGCGAATACTGCTGTTTATATGGCATTACTCAATCCTGGCGATACGGTATTAGGGATGGATTTAAATCATGGCGGCCATTTAACACATGGATCTGCAGCCAATTTTTCAGGAAAGCTGTATAATATTATTCCTTATGGTGTTGATCAAAAAGGAAAAATTGACTATAGCACTTTAGAAAAATTGGCAACACATCACAAACCCAAAATGATTATTGGAGGATTTTCTGCTTATTCAGGTATCGTTGATTGGAGAAAAATGCGCACTATTGCAGATAGCGTCGGGGCTTATTTATTGGTTGATATGGCTCATGTAGCAGGTTTAGTGGCAACGGGCGTTTACCCAACGCCGCTGCCTCATGCGCATGTGGTCACTACCACCACTCACAAAACCTTGGCTGGCCCTCGGGGTGGTTTAATTCTTGCAAAAGGGGGCAATGAATCATTATATAAAAAACTCAATTCGGCGATTTTCCCAGGAATTCAAGGGGGGCCATTAATGCACGTGATTGCAGCAAAAGCCGTAGCATTCAAAGAAGCCTTGGAACCTCAATTTAAAATTTATCAGCAGCAAGTGGTAAAAAATGCCAAAGCGATGGTCGACATATTTTTAAAGCGGGGTTATGAAATTGTTTCAGGTGGAACAGAAAATCACTTATTTTTACTGAATTTAGTAGATAAAGGCTTAACTGGAAAGGAGGTAGATGAATTGCTGGGCCGTGCTAACATTACAGTGAATAAAAATACGGTGCCCAATGATCCCAAAAGTCCTTTTATCACATCGGGTATACGGATTGGGACTCCAGCAATTACAAAACGAGGGTTTAAAGAGGAAGAAGCACGTGAAGTATCAGCTTGGATATGTGATTTATTAGATCATACTCAAGATGAAAAATTGATACATAATGTTAAGGAAAAAGTGCTGTCTATTTGCGCGCGCTTTCCTGTTTATTGATTTTTTTAAAAATTTTATTAAAGAAATATTGATTCATCAACATAAAACAATATTTCTTTTTTATTGATATTAAAAACAAGTTTCAATTAGCCTACCCTTCAATGAATACGGTCATTTTCTGCTCACATCTTTTCTTAGGTGAATATTAGTTTTAATTCTGGTTAATCAAAGTATAATATTAAAAAAAAATCTTCTTACTATAAAGCCATTTATCAAGCGAATTATTCGAGTGATATGCAAAACGATACCGTCTCAGGTGTGAGATAAGTAGAACAACAGACGTTTCAGATTGTATAGACAGGGAAAATGTGTCAGGTACATTTTTAAATTCAAACACGTCTATTTTTATTAAATGTAATATTGGGGAGTCAGCAAGTGAATATTGCTATTATCATTGGCACACATGGAAATTGTGCAAAATACCTTTTAGAAACAGCAGAAATGCTGATAGGTCAACAAAAAAACGTGGCTTATGTTGACTTTTTGCCAGGGGAAAACACGGAAACATTAGTACATAAATATCATGAAATATTAGCAACTTTGCAGGCCCAGGATGGGGTGTTGTTTTTATTGGATACTTGGGGTGGAAGCCCTTTTAATGCAGCAAATAGAATAATTGCTGATAAAGAAAATTATGAAGCGATTTCTGGTGTTAACGTGCCGATGCTGATTGAAGTTTTGATGGCGCGAGATGATGACATTTCTTTATCTCAATTAGTTTCTATCGCATTGGAAACAGGGAGTGCTGGAATCAAAGCGTCTAAAATGAGTAACGAACCTGCTCTGAAAAAATCGAATCTCCCTTCTTTGAATATTCATCCCGAATCTGAACGCTTCAATTTAGCATCTGTAAATGATCCACAGAATCAGGGCCACATGAAGATTCAATTAGTTCGTATTGATGATCGTTTAATTCATGGGCAAGTAGCCACTCGATGGACCAAAGAAACCAATGTAAATCGCATTATCGTGGTCAGTGATGAAGTCGCAGCAGATCAAATGCGAATCAGTTTATTAAAACAGGTTGCGCCGCCTGGCGTCAGTGGTCATGTTATCAATATTAACAAGGCGATTCGTGTTTATCACAATCCTAAATATGCAAATGATCGAGTCATGCTGCTATTTACTCATCCTTCTGATGTACTACGGTTGATTGAAGGGGGAGTGAAGATTTCGTCAGTGAATGTAGGGGGTATGGCTTATACTCAAGGTAAAATCAAAATAAACAATGCTATCTCGGTTTTCGAGAAAGATATTGATGCATTTACGACATTATCTCAACTAGGAATAAAACTGGATGTTCGTCAAGTTCCTTCAGATATCTCCTCTAATATCATGGATTTAATCAGTAAGATAAAAAATAAAAAATTAATTTATTCAGAATAAATTAATTTTTTTGTTGTGTTTCAACTTTTTATTAACAGCAGGAAAAGTTCAATGGAGATAACGACTCTTCAAATTTTACTCATATTTTTTATTGCATGCATTGCTGGCATGGACTCTGTTTTAGATGAATTTCAATTTCATCGTCCATTGGTTGCCTGTACTTTGATTGGCTTGGTTTTGGGGGATCTCAAAACAGGGATCATCATAGGGGGGACCCTTGAAATGATTGCCCTAGGCTGGATGAATATTGGTGCTGCGATGGCTCCCGATACGGCTTTGGCTTCTATTATTTCCAGTATTTTAGTAATAGCGGGAGGACAAAGTATCGGCGCAGGGATTGCGTTAGCAATACCTCTGGCAGCGGCAGGGCAGGTTTTAACGATCATTGTTCGTAGCATCACTGTTGCTTTTCAACATGCTGCTGACAGAGCTGCGGAGCAAGGCAATCTCAGAGGCATCAGCTTCTTGCACATTTCCGCTTTATTTTTGCAAGCGATGCGTGTTGCTGTGCCTGTCCTGGTTGTTGCTTTATCAGTTGGAACCAGCGAAGTACGAGCCTTACTGAGTTCTATTCCTGAAGTAGTCACAGGAGGATTAAATATTGCAGGAGGTATTATCGTGGTAGTCGGCTATGCCATGGTCATCAATATGATGGGAGCTCGATACCTGATGCCATTTTTTTATTTAGGATTTGTCACTGCCGCATTCATTCAGTTCAACCTTGTCGCTTTGGGTGTCATCGGAATAGTCATGGCGATTTTGTATATCCAATTAAATCCGAAATATCATAAATCAGCGTCTGAGCCATCTGATGCAAACAAACTTTATAATGATCTTGATAACGAATTAGATTAATTCAGAGAAAAATTATGATTGATACGACTGAAACATCTCAAAAAGAAACCCAAACAATCGCAGATGAAAATGTGGCATCCAGTAAAAAAAAATTAACGGCAGGTGATATGCGTTCGGCATTTATCCGTTCTAATCTTTTTCAAGGTTCCTGGAATTTTGAACGTATGCAGGCATTAGGATTTTGTTTTTCGATGATCCCTGCGATCCGCCGTTTGTATCCAGAAAATAATGCTGAACGTCAACAAGCAATCAAACGCCATTTAGAATTTTTTAATACTCATCCTTACGTTATGGCGCCTGTCATAGGTGTCACGATGGCAATGGAAGAAAAACGAGCCAATGGTGCACCCATTGATGATGCAGCCATTAACGGAATTAAAGTCGGTTTAATGGGTCCTCTTGCCGGCGTGGGTGATCCGATTTTTTGGGGAACGGTACGTCCTGTTTTTGCTGCTCTTGGAGCAGGGATTGCCATGAGTGGAAGCCTACTGGGACCTTTATTGTTTTTTATATTATTTAACCTTGTGCGTTTATTATCTCTCTATTACGGCATAGCTTATGGTTACTCAAAAGGCATGAGTATGGTGAGTGACATGAAGGGAGGGGTCTTGCAAAAATTAACAGAAGGCGCTTCTATTCTTGGGTTATTTGTGATGGGTGCCCTAGTGAATAAATGGACACATATTAATATCCCTGTCGTTGTCTCTACAATCACAGATCAAACAGGTCATACCACTGTCACGACGTTACAAACTATTTTTGATCAACTGATGCCTGGTTTAGTGCCATTACTATTGACCTTTGCATGTATGTGGATGTTACGGCGAAATGTTAATGCCCTATGGATTATTCTAGGTTTCTTTGCCATCGGCATCTTTGGTTATTGGCTCGGCTTTCTTGCTCCTTAATTTTTGAATGCCTGTTTTAATTTCTGAACCTGGATCTTGAATAATAAAAAACAGGCAAAAATTAAGAGATTTTAGGAACTCACTTTATGTCAAATGTCGATCATACTTTAATTATTTTCATCATCTCCTTTTTAATTTATGCCGTTTATAATGAATTTATTTTAAATTTCATCAAAGGAAAAACCATTCTTAAGGTTAATTTAGAACGTAAAAATAAAGTTGATGCCACTATTTTGATAGGATTAACAATAATTTTTATATATAACAATATGATAAATTTATCATCGCCCTTAACGATATATTTACTATTCGGTTTATTATTGTTAATAATTTATATATTTTATATTCGATATCCAAAATTAATTTTTAAAAAAGACGGATTTTTTTATTGTAATATTCTTATTAATTATAAAAATATAAAAAAGATAAAATTATCTGAAGACGGAATTTTAGCCATTCATTTAAAAAAACGATCAATATTTATTAAAGTGGTGTATTTCGAAGATTTAAAAAAAATGGTTCATGTCTTTCTTGAAAAGACCACATTTTGAGATGTTTAAAAAGTCGATCATTTTGAAGAGAAATCAAGACGTTTTATATTAACTGATGAAATAAGGGTTTCACTATCCGTTGTCTTCCCAAATACCCTGGATCATGAGTTGCAGTTGTGGCTGCTGACGAAATACATTGATATCCAGCTTATAGGCCAAAGTCACTTTTTTGAACAGGGGATACGGCCACGATTTTGAATCAACATTAAAAGCAATCGCATCTAAAGGAATACCACCTTCAATCGGTTCAACTTGTAATTTAAGATGACAACCACAAAGTAGACGTTGTTTTAAAATGCGAAATTTTCCATCAAAAACGGGTTCTGGAAATCCTTGCCCCCAAGGCCCTGCATCACGAAGTAATTGCGCTGTTTCTAAAGAAATCTTATCAGGAGAGAGCTCACCATCGGACCAAATACTATTTTCAAGCTCCAGGTCCTTTAAAGAAGCCGTCACTCGTTCGGCAAAACATTGACGAAAGAGATCAAATTTATTCTGCTCAATCAATAAACCAGCAGCCATAGCATGCCCGCCAAATTTAAGTATCAGCCCAGGGTAGGCTCGGTCAATCTGTTCCAGGAGATCTCGCATATGTACGCTCGTCACAGAACGCCCAGACCCTTTGAGCTGTCCGCCGTCGGTTGGTGCAAAAGCAATGACTGGCCGATAAAAACGATCTTTGATACGTGACGCTAAAATGCCAACCACACCTTGATGCCATTTAGGGTGATAAAGCGCAAGACCCTTTGGTAGCGGCTGATCATGACATTCAATTTGATGACATAAATCCAATGCCTCTTTTTTCATGCTTTGTTCAATCTCTCGTCTTACTTTATTTAAAGCATCGAGATCTCTGGCCAACTCTCTGGCTTCAGACAGATCTTGCGTCAGTAACAGAGAAACGCCTGTCGACATATTGTCCAAGCGACCTGCCGCATTTAAGCGAGGAGCAAGAGCAAAGCCAAGGTCAGCGGCCGTTAATCTGTGCTCGCTTCGAGAAGCCACTTCGAGTAAGGCGACAATACCAGGGCGACTTTTGCCCGCACGGATACGATTTAAGCCCTGATGCACCAAAATACGGTTATTTGTATCAAGTGGGACGACATCTGCCACTGTGCCTAAAGCCACCAAATCCAAAAATTCCGCCAAATTCGGCTCCTGGATATTTTTTTTATGAAACCATCCCTCTTTTCTCAAATGCGCTCTTAATCCAAGCATCAGATAAAAAGTGACCCCGACCCCCGCTAGAGATTTAGAAGGAAAAGGACAATTAAGTTGATTGGGATTAATAATGGCATCCGCATTAGGCAAGCGCTCAGTCGGAAGATGATGATCTGTGATCAGTACCTGCATGCCTTTGTGATGTGCCAAATCGACACCTTCATGTGAAGAAATGCCATTATCTACGGTGATGATCAGATCTGCGCCACGAAGAGATACCTGTTCCACTATCTTTGGAGTCAATCCGTAGCCTTCTTCAAAACGATTGGGTATCAAAAAATGCACATTTTGGGCTCCCATTGCTTCCAGGGCCATCATCGCCAATGCTGTACTGGTCGCGCCATCTACATCAAAATCCCCCACAATCATCATCCGCTTTTGCAATGAGAAGGCCTCTTTTAAAATCTGAATCGCGTCTTCTATGCCTGCCAATGCTTGCCAATCGCATAAACTTTTTGTCCCTCGCGCCAGTTGTTGATCTTTTGTTATCCCTCGACTGGCATATAACTGGCGAATCAATTGAGGGTATGTTTCTGAGAGCGGATGATGGTGCATTTCCCTTCGGCGTAATTGTTTTTTGATATTCACGATGATTTCCGTTTTATAGAGGCATCTTTCAGTGGAGGTAAACCTCAATGGGTTTTAAACCGGGTGAAGACTTTATTTTTCGTTCAAATGAAATTTGAACAAGAGGTTAAGTGTATTCAGTAAAAGAAACAATTCTGAAACTGATCACCCACGATTTTTATCGTTAATAGTGATGATGAGGCGATTAAATCATTTTACTGATTTAGGGGCATTTTGGGGTAGTAAGCCAGAGCGTTTTTTGGAGGAATTGCAGGTGCAGAATCATAAGCCGACAGATTCTACAGGAAAGTCTCAAACTACACTAGAAGAGGGACAAAAAAAATCGACAGAGACACCGCCACCGATATCGCTAAAGACAGAGGACATGGAACGGACAAAGAAACGACCACCAGTATCACCGTCGCAGAGCGACCCAAAAGAAAATTTCTTAGAACAGATTCAAAGAGGTGTCCCTCTAAAAAAAGTAAAAGTAGAAGAAACGCCGAAAAAACCAAGTGACTCAACTGCTTTTAAGAATATGATCACTCACCGAATGCTTGATACTGGTCCTGGTCCTGATGCTGATTAGGGTGATTAATTGAATAAACCTCAAAATCCTCCTCTCTTTATTTTCAATTTTTTATGAGGTTTGCTTTGTCTGGAGGTAAAGCGGCGTTGTATTAGGGGAATTTGTGTGTTTTTAGGAGAGATAATATGAATACACACTTTTCTCACGCTTATCAACAGCGTTCTGACATTTCTAAATGGGGTTGTTTGAATACCTTTGGTAAAGGCAAAAATTGTTTTCCCAATACAGTCAGTTGGCGATAGCGATCTTCCAACTGATGGCAAGTATGAAATCACTCGATCAGATCGCAATCAGTGATTTGATGACCAAAAGGATGAGGGGCAATCACAGCTGATCGATAAAAGTGGATGAGATGTCAATTTCATAACAGGGTTGATAAGCCGTTCCGGTTAATTTCATTCGTCCTTGATGAATAAAATTTTCTAATAATTGAGCCAATTGTTGCAACATGTCTGGATCCCCTTTAAGTTTAAAAGGCCCTTGAGTTTTTACAGCTTGTATGGCTTTTTCTTTGACATTACCCGCCACAATGCCTGAGAAAGCACAACGTAAAGCAGCCGCGAGCGCCTCTGGCGCCTGGTCGCATTTTAGATTGAGATCTGCCATATTTTGATGCGTTGGATTAAACGGATGCTGTTGTTTTTCGTTAATATGAATCGACCAGTTGAAACTATAGGCATCTTTTGTGTAGCAACGATTTTCTTTGACTTTTTTCATCATTTTTTTCATTTTTTGTGCGACTTCTTTCTCCTGACCAATCATAATTTGATAAAAACGACAGGCTTGAGGGCCCAATGTTTCGATAACAAACGTATTAAGTGCATTAAAATATTCCGCGCTTTCTTCTGGGCCGGTGAGAATCAGCGGTAAAATCTGATGCCTGTTTTTAACATCCATCAAAATGCTTAAAAGATAGAGAAATTCTTCTGCTGTGCCGACACCACCAGGGAAAATAATAATGCCGTGGGCCATGCGTACAAAAGCCTCCAGGCGTTTTTCTATATCTGGCATAATAATCAGCTCGTTAACCATGGGGTTGGGTGGCTCTGAGGCAATAATAGAAGGTTCCGTAATGCCAATAAAACGCCCTTTTTTATATAGTTGCTGAGCGTGACCAATCGCCGCGCCTTTCATTGGCGCTTCCATGACACCCGGCCCGCATCCTGTGCAGATATTCAATTCTCTCAAACCCAACTGATGCCCAACCTGATGAGCATATAAATACTCTTGTGTGTTAATAGAATGGCCACCCCAACAGACGATAAGATTGGGTTCTTGATGAGTATGAAGCGCTCGCGCATGACGGAGTATAGAAAAAACTTGATTTGTTAAATAAACAGAAGCCGTTGCATCTTGAAGAAATGGGGTTTCTGACATTTTACCCTGTAAAAATAAAATATCGCGTAATACAGAAAAGAGATTCGCCTGTAATAGTTTCATTATTTTTTGATCAATAAGAGCTGCAGCAGGGGGATTGATCAGCTCCAGTTCAATACCGCGTTCGTGGCGCAATATATTGATCCGAAAATCTTCATAACGTGATAACAATTCTTTGCTATCGTCTGTTTGGCTACCTGAACTGAGCACAGCCAGCGCGCAATGACGAAAAAGATCATACAAATAGGTATTTTGTGTTTGTTTGAGCATGTCCACTTCTAGATGAGACAACAGATCCATAGAACCCAGTGGATTGATATTTACTATCAAAATGATTCCTTTTGTAGGCATTCATCGTAACGCAGCAATTCATTCATAGAGATTTTTTCTTTTGTTTTGGCATCTACTTTTTTCACAATGATCGCAGCATACAGGCTGTGGCTTCCATCTTTAGCAGGGAGGCTGCCTGGAACAACGACGGCACCGGCAGGAACACGACCATAATGCATCGTTTGGGTTTCACGATCATAAATGCGGGTACTTTGGCTGATAAACACGCCCATAGAAATCACAGCGCCTTCTTCCACCACCACGCCTTCAACGATTTCTGAACGAGCACCAATAAAACAGTTGTCTTCGATAATAGTCGGATTGGTTTGTAGAGGTTCCAAAACACCTCCAATACCCACACCGCCTGATAGGTGAACGTTTTTACCAATTTGGGCGCAAGAACCCACTGTGGCCCAAGTATCGATCATCGTACCCTCATCAACAAAAGCGCCGACGTTAACATAAGAGGGCATGAGAACCGTATTTTTCGCGATAAATGCGCCTTTTCGTACGGTTGCCTGGGGAACCACACGTAAGCGTTCACGTAAAAATCTGTCGCTTTGATAATCAGAAAATTTCAAAGGTATTTTATCGTAATACGCTGTTTCCAAGCCTTTTATCATCTGGTTATCATGAATACAGAAAAAGAGCAGGATTGTTTTTTTTAGCCATTCATGTGTTACCCAATGCCCATTTATTTTTTCGGCAACTCTTCGTTCGCCCCTGTCTAATTGCTCAATAATCTCATCAATGGTCTTCCTCAGCGAGGGAGCTACATTTTTTGCCGTGATACTGGCGCGATTTTCATAGGCATTCTCAATCATCTTTTGTGCGTCTGACATGTTCATATTTTCTCAATATAAGTGAATGATTTTGATGTATCTCAAAAAGATTTATCTTAAAGAGGATGAATCCTGATGCTTAATCAGCTTAGAAACAGGTTCATCTGGACGCCAGGTTAAAATTTCGCAGCCATCATGAGTGACTGCAACGGTGTGTTCATATTGTGCGGATAAGCTGCGGTCTTTGGTTTTGACTGTCCATTTGTCTTTCATGACTCGAATATGTGCTTTGCCTGCGTTCACCATAGGTTCAATCGTAAAAGTCATGCCTGCTTTCAAAATAAGACCATGATCTTCATCATCATAATGTAATACTTGAGGATCTTCATGAAATGTTCGGCCTATACCATGTCCACAATATTCCCGTACAACAGAAAAATGATGTGATTCAACAAAAGCTTGCATGGCTTTGCCTAATGAGCGCAGACGAATACCAGGCTTCACCATTTTGATGCCTAAATAAAGTGTTTCCAAGGTGGTACGACACAGACGTTCAGCGATAATTGTCGGTTTTCCGACCATAAACATCCTGGAAGTATCGCCGTGAAAGCCATCTTTGATGACGGTCACATCGATATTGAGAATGTCTCCTCTTTTTAAGATTTTTTCATCAGATGGAATGCCATGACAAATCACATCATTAAGCGAAATACAAACTGATTTTGGAAAACCCCGATAGCCCAGACAAGCAGGAATGGCTTTTTGCTGATTTGTAATGTAATCATGACAAATACTATCCAGTTCACCAGTCGACATCCCTTCTTTCACATGAGGTTCAATCATTTCTAACACTGCTGCTGCTAAACGACCAGCGACTCGCATTTTTTCAATTTCTTCAGATGTTTTTATAAAAATAGACATAAAAGCACTTGCTACTCCTCACTGCCGTTTTGAAAATGTTTGAGTGAATATTTTAATTCATCTTTTCAATAAAAATGATTGATGCTGATTCTACATTGAAAGTATGAAGTTATCTTCATGGAATTTGTATATCAGGAGCCCTGGGTGTGGTTTTTATCTAAATATTGATACCTAAACGTTGCGACCACTGAATCAATTGAGCTACTTTGTGGACATCAAGTTTTTTCATCATATTAAGACGATGTGTTTCTACCGTTTTTTCACTGATATAAAGCCTGTCTGCAATGATTCGATTGGAGACCCCTTCTGTAATCAGTTTGAGAATTTGTCGTTCCCGTGAGGTTAATATAGAAGGATAATGCTCCGATTCTTTGATTAATTTCAGTACACTATCCACATTTAAAGTAGGGTCTATATATTGTTTCCCTGCAAGTACGGTTTGCACCGCCGCCATTAAAATTTGTTGAGGGCTTTTTTTAATCACATAACCCAGAGCCCCCATTTTTAATGTTTGACTCGCATAATGCTCTTCTTCTCGAGCAGTTAAGACTAAAATGTTCAGTTGTGGCCATCGGCGATGTAATTGTAAAATCACTTCTTGACCATTCATTCCAGGTAATCCTAAATCCAGGATGACCATATCAGGCTCTGTTTGAACACATAAATTATAAACATCTAATCCATTCTCTGTTTGCCCTACTACTTGATAACGTTTATAAGGCGAGAGCATATTTTTGATACCATTAATAATGAGCTCATGATCATCTACGATCAATATTTTTACGTTCATACTTCTTTCCCCTAGCTTTCAAAATAAAAATTTTTATAATTAATTAATTAATTAATTAATTAATTAATTATTTATATTATTTTTTGATTTAAATTTTTTAATTCTTTGATATCTTTTTCCGTTATTTTATTGTTTTCATGAATACTTTTTTCTAACTCTACCACTTTTTCTTGCAATTCTATGAATCCTGCCTGTCCTGCACACCCTTTCAATTTATGTAAATGATCGGCGAGATAGACTGGATCCGGATTGTGAATGGATTCGGCTATCTCTTCAGCTAACTTTGACATGGATAAATATATTTTTGATATTAGGTTTTTGTCTTTTGTATCCAAAACGGGTTTTAGCGTCGATACCTGTGCGACTAAAGAGATATCGCGCTTTATCTGAAATTGAGCTGTCAGGTCAAGAATACCGGCGAGATCTGCTATAGTTACGGGCTTACATAAATAATCATTCATGCCTGCTTTACAAACCCTTTGTTTTTCTGAAGGACTCGCGTTAGCGGTTAAAGCAACAATCATGCATTCTCTATCCCTATTTTTGAGATCTGTTCGCCACAACCTGGTCGTTTGTAAACCATTTAGCTTTGGCATACGAATGTCCATCAACACTAAATCAAAACGTTGATGATGCGCGAGCTCCAGCGCTTCATCACCACTATGAGCCAACTCCACGTCATGACCCAGTTCAGACAACATCATGCCTATAATTTTAAGATTTATTTCTGAATCGTCCACCAATAAAACGCTCATTTTCCAGGGTTGGACGGGTAATTTTGATTCAGGGAGATGTTCTTGTTCAAAAAGTATTTTTTTCACATTTGAATAAAGCCTTCCTGGCAGATAAATCAGATCTTTATCCAAAAGCTTTGGGTTGACCTCATTATTTGACAGACACGCTATCCCCCAAGCGTTCAGTTGGGGGATTAATGAGGAGGGAGCAGATAAACTGCCGCTGAAAATAGTAGGAGGCGCATATTTTTCATTGACAGGAATCTCAAAACAGACACGTGTCCCTAAATTCAAAGTGCTCTGTAAATCCAGAGTGCCTTTCATGAGGCTGGCTAAATTACTCGCAATCGTGAGTCCAAGACCTGTTCCTTTGTTAATTCCTGCCTGAAAAAAAGGTTGAAATATTTTTTTCTGAAATTTTTCATCGATCCCACAACCGGTATCTTCAACGGTAAAACAGAGCTTGTGATTTTCATGTTGGACGTAAAGAGAAATAGATCCCTTTTGAGTGAATTTTACCGCATTACCTAGTAGGTTAATTAAAATTTGTCTTAAACGTAAAGCATCTAGTTTTAATACTAAAGGCACCTCTTTACTGACGAAGGTATACAAATTCAGTGAATGTTTAAACGCTTGGCTTTGAATGGTTAACATGGCTTGATCTAAAATGGGCAGCAATTCCGTCTGCTCTAAGACCAATGTCATCTGACCTGATTCTATATGTGAAAAATCAAGTAATGCATTAATGATACTTAACAAAGAAGCAGAACATTGTTGTGTTGTATCCAACAGCTTTAATTGGGAAGGACTCAAAGAAGTATGTTTGAGTAATTCAATAGCACCAAGAGCGCCATTGAGAGGTGTTCGGATTTCGTGGCTAATCGTGGTTAAATGTAAGCTTTTACGACGATTGGCCTGTTCTGCCACTTGTTTGGCGCGTTCCAACTGTAGTGTTCGTTCATTGACTCTCGTTTCTAAAGTATCATATTGCTTATTAAGTATATCCAGTAAATCATTATATGACTGAGCGATTCGTCCTAGTTCATGATGACGATTCATTGGTAGACGTTTTTCCATGGATTCCGGCCCTGTTGTACTCATGATTTTAACGAAATTCCAGAGGGGAACGGCCAGGTAATAGCGTAATAAAAAAAATACGGTGAGAGTAAGTAATACCAAAATGCAGATGGCAAAGGGTAATTGATCTAACGCTGGCTGAGCGGCTTCTTTTAGGAAATTGGCGCGGGGATAAACGATCAATTGTTGCAATTTTTGGACAGGTAATCGTAAACGCCAAACCAAAAAATTTTCAGTTTGTTGTAATCCATCATGCAACTTAATCGTTCTAAGTTCTTTCAAAAGATGATTGATTGTTTTTTTTGAGCTGAGGGGGTGGGAAGACGCTAAGAGATCACCCGCCTCATCTAATAATAAATGAATATCCTGATTCTTTTTTTGGGGATCATGAGAAAAAAAACGGTTTATGTTCAAAGCAATGCCAGAGAATCCTCCATGTTTATTACATAAAGCAAGAGAAAGATGCCATCCATCGTTTTTTACATAAACTGGTTTTCCCCAAAAAATATTGTCTTTTGGAGAACCAGACAACAGATCTAATAACTCATTTTGTCTTTTTATGAGCTCTTGATGAGAAAGAGTTTTAGGTGTGAACAGAGCGATCCCTTTTTCGGGTTGTATGATAAAACTAAAAAAATAATTTTTTTGATCTATCATTCTTGAGACCTGTAAGATATTTTGCGCACTGCTCAGAAGTGGCAACCTATTGCAGTTTTGATTTTGAATGAATGATCCAGAAAAATCTTTAGCGTTATGGGGAGCAATTTCATCAATTTGTGTCAATAAAAGCGCATCGCGCTCAGCTGTTTGAAACAGCTGATTGATTAATCCAACTTGTAAATCCGCTTTATTTTCTAACTCCTTAATCAAACGCGTTGTTGTGTTTTCAAATGAAAAAAAAACATTCATCGCTGTTGCAATGAACCAAATGCACGTCAAGTTGATACCCAATAATAGGGTCAATTTATTGACCAGTGATGAGGATTTATTCTTTTTCATAGTATTATCATCCCGATTTTTTAAGGGCATTTTGTCAAACCAGTACTAGTTCGCGTTCAATAAATTTTATTCTAAACTTTGATATGTTTAAAAAATCAAACATTTTCAATTGAGGTTTTCGCCTTATATTTTAAATCTCTTATTGAGTTAATAATATAAATGTCCAAATTCACTTGGGAGTTGAGATGCAAGAAATATTAAATGTGCTCCCTCTGGTGACCGATATCCAGCTTTTAAAAAGCTCAAATACCATTGAGTTTATTTTAGATAACGTCCAGGCCCAGGCAAAAGATTATCAACATTCTGTTTGTGTAGGATTGCTTTTATGTGAAGAAAAGATTTTATACGATGTCATCTTTAAACATATAAGCTTACTATTCGCCTCCTTGGAAGAGGCACAAGATTACGGACTAGAACTCAGAAAGAAACATTGGTGGTTATGGTGTCGAGCTGATGGTGATATTGGGACCAATGTAGAACAGATGGCATCCATATTAGATCAACTATTATCTTTTAGACATTATCTGATCTCACTGATATCAAATCATTCTAAAAATTGATGAGAACTTTTTGGTCATCATTTCAAAATGAGTCTAAATCGGATGATGAATCTGAATGATATTTCCCTCTTTATTTTCCCGTTTAACTATAGTTGATATTATTCGGGATAATTTTCAAAAAAATAAATGCGATATCACAATGAAAAAAATCATCAGCCTTTTTATCTGTTTTTTGTTAAGCAACCCCTTTTTAAAGGCACAGACCATTCATTGGCAAGGTGCCCCGTTTTTTATTTACACTCATGGCATCTCGCTTGGAAAACTTCTAAAAGAAATCGGGCTTAACTACGGTATTCCTGTGATCGTAAGCCCCGACATTACTGACACTTTTTCCGGCGAATTAAAAGATAAAACCCCTAATCAAATGTTAGATGAGTTATCCACTCGATATAATTTGACGTGGTATTTTGATGGTGATGTCATTTATTTTTATAAAATTCAAGATATTAAAAAGCAGATTCTGTCTTCTGGTGATTTACCCATCAAAGCATTAATTAAGTATTTAAAAAATAGCGGCCTCCCTAATGGGAAAAATTGTGCCTTAAAAGCCTTGACTCGTCTTAATACAGTAGAAATCAGCGGTGTGCCTGTGTGTATTGAGCGTGCAACCCAGTTAACCTCATTATTAAATACACAACGGCAAAATTATAATGACAATAAACAAGCCGTCCGGGTGTTTTCACTGAAGTATGCTTCAGCCACTGATACCACTTATCAATATCGTGATCAAAAAGTGACTTTACCAGGATTAGTGAGTGTTTTACGTGACATGAATTCACAAAATACCATCGCTATAGGAGAAAATAAAACCTCTGGCAAAGATCAATCTTTAGGGTTACCCCTATTTTCGGCCGATCCTCGTCAAAACGCCCTCATTGTGAGGGATAGAGTGGTTAACATGCCAATTTATGCCAGTTTAGTAAAACAACTTGATGTTCGCCCGATTGAAATAGAAATTTCAGTCGCGATTATTGATGTTGATGCCTCGGATATAAACCAGTTAGGTATTAATTGGGAGGCTTCTGCGTCTCTGGGCGGTGGTAAAGTTTCGTTTAATAAGGGTTTTATATCCAGTGATGACGGTGGATTTTCTACCGTTGTGGGCAATGATTTCATGGTACGAATTAATGCGTTAGAACAACATTCAAAAGCTCGGGTTTTATCGCGTCCTTCTATAGTCACTCTAAACAATATTCAAGCGGTGCTGGATAAAAACGTGACATTTTATACGAAATTACAAGGGGATAAGGTGGCAAAACTAGATTCAAGAACGACGGGTACCCTGATGCAGGTCACACCTAGAATGATTAAAGATAAAGGCAAAGAAGACGTACTATTAAATCTCGATATTCAAGATGGTCAGCAGAGACCTTCTATTAATAATACAACCGAAATACTACCTCAAATAGATAATTCTCAAATTACGACTCAAGCAGTTCTTAAACCTGGACAAAATCTTTTATTGGGAGGATTTATTCAAGATAGTCAAAAAGCTTCAAAGCACAAAATTCCTTTATTGGGAGACATTCCTTTAATTGGAGGACTATTTCGTAGTTCAAGCAAACAATCCAGTAGTGTTGTCAGATTATTTTTAATAAAAGCTGTGCCGGTGAAGAATAAAAGGCAATAAAATATGAAAGCACAGTTTAAAGTACGCTTATTGAATGGCATATTGAATGGCCGTGAAATTTTATTGCCAGAAGGCATATTTACTTTCGGAGAGCAGGATTGCGATATCTTTTTAGTATTGCCAGATGCTCATATCCTGACACTCAAAATCGAAGAAAATGAAATTTTCATGGAGGCTCAATGTCAGGTTTGGGTCAATGGTGTTGCGTTTGATTTAAACCATCCTTTGCCGCTTCATCAGGTGATTGAAGCAGATGGCATTTATATGCTCTTGGGAGCACATGACGATACTCTTACTGCGATGCCTTTACCAAGGCGGGTTGATCAAAGACCCTCTCTATGGTTATCAGTATTAGCGCTCATTTTATTATTCACTTTTTTAGGGGGAGTGTATTGGCTTTCTTCTAATAAGAATAGGCTTTTAAAGCACAGTGAAAAGAAAATGATTGAATATCAATCGACAAACATCGCAAGTCAACTGGCAAAGAAATTAAACACATTAAAATTAAAAGAAGTGAAGACTATTTGGCAGCCTGATGGAAGCGTCATTTTAAATGGATATTGCCAAAATTCTGATTTAATAAAAAATGTACAGAACTTTTTGTTGGCGAATGAGATCGCATATCACAATAATCTGATCTGCGATGATCATTTAATGTTAAGTGTAAAAAACGTTTTCCTTCAATTTGGTTATCCTGACGTTGAGGTCAAGCAAGGTAGTCTTCCTAACACGTTGGTAATTCATGGATTAATTCAATCAGGGCCAGAATGGGCAAAAGTGCAGGAAGCCCTTTCATCTATTGCAGGGTTAAAAGGATGGAGCGTTGTTAACAATCAGGGCGAACAAATTAAGTTTTTGATACAACAATTAATGGAATCGGATCTGCTGGGTTATTTAAGCATGGAGCAAAATAAACAAAATATTGTGATGAGCGGTTGGCTTTCTTCTGAACAGCAAAAAAAATTAAATGAAATGTTAGACAATATTCATCAAAAAGATCCCACTTTTCCCAAAGTCATTTATCAAAATATTCCTGTATTCGATCAATCTGCACAGATATTACCCTCTCCTGTCATGAGCTACGGTGGTAATATTAAATCTGTATTTATTGATTTAGAAAACGGACAGCGTTTACAAGTAGGCACAGTATTATCGAATGGATATAAAGTTATATTCATAGGCAAGCAAGGAATACAACTCATCAAAGGAAATGACATGATACATATTCCTTTAAATTTTTAATTTTTAGACGTTATTGAGAACATCATTTTTATGGCCACTATCACTTATCTTGAAGACTCATTAAAAAACTGTCCTGAACAATTACAGTCAAAATTAGATGAATTGGATGAAGCAGAGGTGACACTAAAATCCGCTTTATCTTCACCAAAAACCCCTGAAGAATATGAAGGGCTACAAAAACTTTATGATTCAGTATTAAGTGCTAGAAAAATCATCAAAACATTGTCTTATCGTTATCACAAAAAAAAACCAGAAAATCTTTTTGATCACGATCAATTTAGTTAGAAAAATCCAAAAATTGAAAGACGAACTCACAAAAGAGGTCTAAATTACTTATAAAATAAATTAAATGAATTTTTTTAAAAAAAATATATATTTAATCAATAATTAATATTAATATTTAGTGGTCAAAATTAAATCACCAGGGAGTGTATATTATGAATATGCAGGTTATGCCTGATTTAGTTAATCTGGTTAATGAAAATAAGGCTTTTTATGCTGAAAACAGCGACAAAACTATTCCAGCCAAGGGCGCTACCGAAGGTATCCAAAAGCTCACAAAAAATCAAATGGGGCGTCTAGAAAACATTTTAAAACAATTGATTCATTCAGTAGAACATGAACCTGTTGATGTTGGTAATAAATTACAGGAACTGCTGACTCTTGCAAAAGAAAACATCTCTAATAAAGATGACTTTAAAAAATATATAAATGATTTTAAGCAATTCATTAATCAGCATAAAGAAGCAAAAGCTAATAAAGAAGCAAAAGCAAAAGCTAAGGCTGACGCGAACATAAAGCTGGTTGCTTTAGCGGTTGAACATTTTCTAAAAGAAGTCGATCCCAAGCGAATCAACAAAAACATGTTGCTTTTCGAGAAGCAGCTCCATGAAATAGCGCTTTCAGGACACCTTTCAGAAATACAGCACAAAGAAATCAGAGAGCAAGCGCGAAAACTACATAATAAACATATATCACCTACAAGAAATAAACGGAGTGTTTTTAATGAGCCTGACCTTAGTGATGATTCTGATGATAATCGCCAGGATTTTAATCATAAAGATATATCTTCTATTCCTATAAGAAATAAACGTAGTATTTCTAATGAACCTGCCCCTGGTCCTGATCCGTATGATAATCCCAACGATGTTGAGGGTAGAACTCTTTTAAGCATGTTATCCAGTGCGCTTCATGATCCTAATATAAGTATGTGGATGTTAATGATATTGCTCTCAATGTGCGAATACAATGCGAGTGCTTCTGGCGCCCTTCATATAGCGGAAAATCAAAAAAAAGCATTAGAAAGACAACAGGCAGCTCAGGAATTAAGCAATCGAGTCAATGAGCTTGTAGATGAAATTCCGCCCAGTGATGCTACTAAAAAGGAAGATTTTACTAAAGAATTAATTGAAAAGGCCGAAGCATTAGGTCTTCAAGTTGATGGTAAAAACATTGTTGAGTATCTAAAGAATCAAACGTCAGATGGAAAAGGTGGTTATCAGATTTCGAGAGATTGTCTTGATGCCATAAAAGGTGCTTCTGATCAAATTGTGTCTGTAGCAACTCAAGTTTCTAGTGAGGCTCAAATAAAGGTTTCTCAGCAAAATAATACAGCATCAAACTGGATGAACCTGGCAAAAACAATGGTATCTGCTTTGGGTCAACTATGCAGAACCATTATGAGCTCTTAGTCACCTGCTTAAATAACAAAATTATCTTAAATAGAATCCATGACTTTATAAAAAATCATCTTAAATGTTTGAAAATGCCGGGGGTGTCATATGGTTGCAGAAATTGATGTTAATCAAACAAAATATCATGGCTTTCAAAAACAAAAAGAGGTTGGTACCTTAACTTCTTTTATAGACAAAAAGAAAGAAGAAAAAACACAGGAACAAGAACTCAAAAAAATATTAAAACAATTAAAACAACGCTTTGTTAATTTTAATTTAAAATCAGAAAATTTAATTTTGATATTAAAAAATCATACATCGCAAACTGAAGCAGTCAACTCTCTTGAGAAACAATTAAAAAATCAAAGTTTGGCCCCACACGAACGACAAGAAATCATCTCCAATTTATTGCCTCATATAAAAAACTTTTTTAATCATTCAAATACTAAAAACGATAAAGCAATTTCACAAAGATCTGCAATAAAAAAATCTTCAATAGAATTAAAAGACAAAATCCCTACTGCACTTGATGCAATAAAAGGGGCAAACCATTTGCTCGATTCTATTTCGGATTTTTGCAATCTTTCCCATGTTTCAGACTTAATGGGTGCTTCCCCTGAAAAGGCAAAGGAAGCCATCAAAATGACTCTTTACCAATTGCATTCTTTAGGTAAGGATCTTGATTCTTTTTCTTCTAATAAGGATCTGGTTAATCTTTTTTCCCGTTTAAAAACACTTCATTCAAATTTACTATTACTTCAAAACACTCCTGATTTCTCTGTTAATAACAACCATGATGCGTATTTAAATTTCGGAAACAACATTATAAATAACAATTTGAGTTTTCAAAATATAATGATCGCCGTCTTTTTGCATTATCAACAAGTTGTTATAAATAATATGTCATCACAGAATCAACAAGACAGGGATAATCTTAAACATCAAAAATTATTAATAGATTATGAGCACCAAAAATTGGTAGATATGATTCATCAACAACAAGAACAAATTAAAAAAAATGAAGAAAGAAGCTGGTGGGATAAATTAATAGACGTTATCGTTAATGTGGTCCAGGTTATCATTGGTGTAGTAGAAGTTTGTATCGGAGATGAAGTCTCTGGTGCGGCTAATATTCTTGCAGGTGCGTGCGGTTTGGCAAAAGATTTATGTCAAATTCTGGAAGCCTGCCATATTGGTAATAAGGAGGCAGAAGATAAAGCAATTGAAGTCTTAACGGGTTTATCAACGTTTTTTCAGTTTGTTGCACTAATGACTGATATGTTTTCTGTTCTCTATAAGCCCGCTAAATTACTAAAAGAAGGTGCAGTAAAACTCATCAGAAAGGGAGGTAGTGACGCTCTTGCAGATGCTGCTAAAGTTGGATCATCCCGATTGGCTGAAGCCGCCGCAGAAGGCATGGAGAAAAAGGGGATCAAATTACTTGAAGAGAGAATGGAAAAACAGCTTGGAAAAGAAGCAGAAGAGTTTATCGAAAATCTTTCTGAAAGGTTTAACTTTAACCCGGAGGAAGGAGGAATTGAGCTGAAAAATATGGCGTCGGGTGAGGGTGAAGAGGCTGAATTTGCATTCGAGGACATTAATGCTAAACCAAAAAATATCCAAAAAAATATCGATCGAGCAACAGAATTTTTTGAAAAATCAAAAAAACAAATCATAAACCGCATTAAGCAGAACGTAATGAAAGCCGCTAAGCAAGCCGCCAAAGATGGAGAAGAAATCACACAAGAAGCAATCAATCAGATTATATTAATGTCAGTATCTAAAGAAATCGAAAAAACGGCTTTCAGATCATTCAGATTTGCAGGGTATCGTGCAGCTCAAGCCTTTGTTGAAGCATCAAAATTAACATTTGACGGTATCATAGAATGGCAAGTCACAGGCTTAACATACGAACAGGAAAAAGACGCTGCAGAAAGAGAGATTTCTAAAAATGAGGTCGATAATACCAAAAAAAGGACAGAACTAAACCAAAAAAATCAGCAAAATGAAGTGAAATTTCTTCAAGCAGAGCAGCAAGAAACCATTAAATCGTTACAGCAGGTGGGGCAGCTGAATGACTTAATAATGGGTGGGTAATTAACTAGTAGGCCACTCACCATAAATAAAAATCAGGAGATCATTATGAATTACAATACCGGATTAACTCAAACTACTTCAAACTTTTTTTCTGTAAACCCAGAGAAAGCTTCTCCAACTTTTGAAAACGATCAAAGTGATAAATCAAAATTAAAGGAAGAGCGACCAGGATTTTCCAGCGTTATATTGAAGACTATTGAAGAAGAACTGAAAGTGAATGGTAAAAAAGTCAAGCCTGACCCAGAGTTAATAAAAATAACAAAAAAAATGGAGGAAGAACTAAACAGTATTCCTTCAGCCACTATCGAAGGAAAGAATAAATCACAAATAAATGACAAAGATATAGAGCCTATGGCAAAGATATGTTTAAAGTATGCGTTCCCTATCGTAAAGATTCTTGAAAAGTCTGAAATCAGTAATAATCCTAAAAACGGTATCATTTTAGATAATCTAGATACTATCAGTAAACGTGTACATGACATAGCTAACGGGCCTTCAGATAACATGGAGCTCGTCATGTTACAGCTCATGATCATGATCATGCTGGTGGCATTAGAGACTTTAAAAAAGAACTGCATGGACCTTGAGCTGAAAGATAAAAGCCAAATGCGTAGATGCGAGCTCATGCTGGCCTCAGCAGATGAAAAAGCAAAAGGAGGTTATATTGATAGTGGTTGCAAAATTTTCGGGGGCTTACTTGGGGCGGTATGCTCATCTTATGGTATGGCAAAAGGAAATGAGTTGGGTTCTATTGCCGGTCATGCTAGCAGTGGTGTGTCTGGTCTTGGTGGCATCGCCAGTCAAAATGATTATAAGCAATCAAATTACGACAATGCGTTTGCTCAAAATGCAACTGACATGGTTCAGTCAGCTGACACTATGTTTCAGAATAACCAAAAAATAGTGATAGACCTCTTGACCACTTTATTGCAATTTATGAAAGAAATGATGCCTCTGCTCTCTCGTTTACTGCATGGAGGGAGTTTTGTCGCCGGCGGTTAATGAAAAATCGGCGGTTGTTTTTTTCATATAATAGAGCGACTTTGTATAAAATATACTCGATCCATTTATCACCCATAGAAATAATAAACTGATTACTATATGATAAACACACTCCCGATAGGGGGGGCAAAACAAACTTTTTGAGGAATCAAATATGAAAAAAACATTAGCATTCATTATTGCAGTGACGATATCTTCCACTGCTATTGCTGCGGAAGGTTCTATGTTGAAGCAACCCAACCCTACGGAAGTCACTTCTAAAGTGGCGTCTTCAGCAGTGACTTCTTCGACGGCTGATTCAGCGGGTAATATCAAAAAGACTAAAATTGAGAAGTATCATAAAAAAACTGAAAAAAAAAGGATGAAAAAAGATTCTAAAAATAAGCCGGATGCTAATATGAAAAAAGAGAGCAATTTTAATATGAAATAATCCATTTTTTTCTGGTTTAAAAAAAATGCTCATTTAGCATCACATTCCTTATTACCCTATCTTTAGGTCACATTGCATAGTTTAACCGATTGGCCGAAAAGATAATTTAGGATGGTTTGTAACACAAACCATCCTTCCCATAACCTCTCTCAACCCACGCGGCCTACTTCATTAAAGTTAAACAACCCGAGAGTTAGAGCTTAAGTCGAACGAATCGTTTTGCTTATAAGGCCTTTCTGAGTTTTAATTTGCTTTCGACTCAGCCTGATGTATGGAAATGCCATGCTTTTTTTGTATTTCTTTTATTTTTTCTCTTTCGCTTGAATAAGATTGAATCACTTCTTGAAGCTTTTCTTGTTTTTTGCTTGAATTTTTAAGCTCTTTTAAAACGTTCCCGAATACGATGAACCCAACAATGGCTCCCCCTATTATTACAGCCGGTACGGCTCCAATAGATGCAAGCAATAAAATAACAGTTGTACCAATTCCGGCAACTACCCCTGTGCGCGTGAAAGTTGATGTCATTGCTGCTGAAAAGCTTTTCCAGAAAGTTTCTTCTCTGGGAAGAGAGTTGTTTATTAAATCGAGTCTCTTCAAAGCCATGCTTGTGATTTTATTTATGCATTCTTTCTTTACTTCTTTTGGTATATCTAGATTAGAGATCTGAATAACTTTCTCATTGATTTTATTTCCATTTTTCTCAATTTCTTCTTTGTTTATTTTTTTTGTTGAATTAAAAATGAAATAATCTTTTTTATCTAAAATTTTGTCTACAATGTCTGGAAAACTCAACGTCTGTTCGCAGTTTTTGAGTTTTGATTCATAATTCTTTTTTAAAGAATCATTTATTGTAATCTTCGTTTTATCCGAAAAACCTTTGATCTCTTTGTTAAATTCTTTAACACGATCTTCTTGAACTTGATCTATTTTTTTGCTGAATTTTTCAAGTTTTCCAAAAGAGTTGAGATGATCAGTATCAACCTTACTTATTTCTTCCTGTAAGATTTTTTTATGTTTTTTAAAAATTTCTTTAGTTTTTACATCAGTTATATCAGTTATTATTGCAGTTGTTTTTTCTGGGAATCGCTGCGCTAACAATTTACGTAACGACGATTCATGATCCATAGAATTTTCTAATAATTTTTTTAAAATAGCATCTATTTTTTCTTCTGTAGGCTCTTCATTCCATTTATATGGATTTTGAGTATCTTTTGTTTTTTTCAAAACATCATTATATTCATCTAATTTTTTATGTAGTTTTTCTTGATGATCTTTGTCTTTCCCATATTGATTCAATACTTGTAAAAGTCTATCACTATTGATATTAAGCTCAGGATGACGTTTAGAAAATTCTGATTGAAAATGAACTAAAAGTTGATTCAGCTGCGACTCTTTTTTTGGATGCTTTTCTAATAATGCATTTACAATAAAACAAATATCGTTGATATCTGGATTTTTCTTCCATTTAATTTTTTCTTCAAAATTATTCTTTTCTATTTTAATCCAATTATTACCTAATATATCTTCTAAAATTTTTAGATGACTACCACCATGGCTCAATTTTTTAATGGGGCTTTTTGTGGATGTATTGGCATATTCATTCAATATCCTCAAAAGTTGATCGTGCTCTTTAACTATTGTCTCTTCATGAAGAGGATTCTCAGCTGGCTGAGTCACTAAATTATGATTAACATTGTCATCTACATCATTGAATAAATTGTTATTAGTAGAATCATCAGACTGAGAGTCAGGCGTATTATTTTGATTATCTTCACTGCTGACCAATTTATTTTCTTGAGTAGCAGGAGATATTATTGATATTGTATTTTGTGTTGTATCCTGAGTTATTGTATCAGTAGAAAATGCAGGCACTTCGGGAGTTTTTTCGGCATCGTTACTATCACGTGAATTTTTTGTATAAGTATATGAAGTTAAATTACTTTCAGCAACTTTGATTTGTTCATTAACCGTGTTTAAAATGGTACGCAAACTCGACTTAAAAAAACTACAACTTTCTAAAGTTTCTCCAATGATTTTTTTAAGTTCACTCAGATCTTTAGGCTGTTTATGTTGAGACCATGCGACTTTGTTGCTATCTGTTATAATCAGAAAATCTTTGAATCTGTCTTTTACGTTGTTCTGACGAACTGTTCTGTGTTCATCATTTACATCTAAATCATTTATATATTTATTTAACTTTTTAAATAAAGTTACCTGAATTAAAGCAAAATCAAGACTAAGTCTTGATTTATCAGTCTTAGATTGTGGCTCCCCATTTAATTTAACCTGATCCGCTTTATTTTGAGAAAAAATACCCTTGTCTGTATTTTTAGCAGTAAGCCTCTTTTTAGAAATAGCACTTGCCCCTTTTTGTTTGGAGGAGTCTTGACTTTTTAAAAAAGTAAAAAATTTTAAATTCATATTTGAAACTGTTGATTTTGGCATACTGACCTCTTTACTAACTTAGTATGAATTGCATTATTAAAATATATTTTAAGTTATTCCTTTTTTAAAAGGCGCTTTTTAAAAAAGTGAGTGGTTAATATTAAAAATATTTTTAACTTTACAGTAACTTGAAATTAAAAAAAACTTGAAGGTCACAAATTGATAGAATAAGGAAAAAACAATCAAATTGATATTTCATTGGGATTGATCACATCGATTGGGTGCTTTTTTTAAAAGAACCTGAGCCTTGATACGTGACACCAGACACATTATCTATTTTTTGATTCATTTAAAATATGAGGTATACACCGGATATTCCCTTTTAGAAAAAATCGATAGATTGTCAGCATTAATACTTAAACGAAGGGGAAAATAATGCAATCAATACAATTTATTTTATTTCTTAAAGCCGGCTCATTGAAATGCTCTGGTGAATATTATGATGTTCCTTCTGGAAGTTTGGTTGTTTCAGATGAAAGTGCTGTCGCTTCTACTGTTGATGGTTATCATTTAAAAAATATTATATGCTATTCGGCTGATTTATTACCGATTTACAAAACACTGACACAGCATTCATCACAATCAAATTCATTTCAACGTTTTGCATTTGATCGCTGTAAAATATTGTCTCTTCAAAAAAATATTATTCAAGTCACTGAACGACTTATGAGCATTCAACCTGGAATGTCGCTTCGATTTATTTATCTTTATTGCCTGGGTTTGGATAGTGAATATTTTTATAATTTGCTGAATTTGATGGTCGGCAATAGCAATGAGTTGCTAGAATTTTTTGAACAAAATAGTCTTAATGCGTGGAGTGTTTCACGCTATGCCGAAGAACTAGGTGTATCATCACGAAAATTGAATTTCTTGTTTTATCAAAAGTTTGGAACGTCCGTAAAACAGTGGCTATTAGACAAGCGTTTAAAAAAAGGATTAGAATTGCTCAAGTCGACTCGGCTACGTGTCTCTGATATAGCGATGGAGTGTGGTTTTAGTAATCATGCTCATTTTTCAGACAGTTTTCGTCGTCGCTATCAGCATTCGCCTTCGCAATTGCGTACTTTAATCTAAAATTAGGAGAAAACCATGAATATTGAATCCTTGATAAATGCTCTGTCAGATAAAATGTCAAAAGTTTCTCAAGATTTAAAAGCCAAAGTATCATCTACTGACCTCAATAATCCTGGCCACATGGTAAAAATGCAATACAGCATACAGCAGTATAGTAATTTAGTGAGCATTCAGAGTTCATTAGTTAGAGTATTTAAAGATCTTTTTAGTTCGATTATTTCAAAAATATGACGATACTTTCAAAATCCTGTCGCCAACTGATCGTTGAAGCCGCTATTGCTGGCCTCAACCACAATTTTTGTAAAGAAAGTCGTGCAATCATGGAATCTCTGCCTTTTTTAGTGCCTGATATTAACGTCCGTTTAACTTGTCATGCCTTATTACTGCATGGTCTTGGCGAAACTCAAAAGGCAATCAATTTACTTAAAGACAGTTCATTAGAAGAAGCCATAGTGCTTAGAGAAATATTTTTAAATGTTGAAACATAAAAAGATAAAAAATCAATGTACAGATAAAACATTATTTTGGAGCTATGACTATGACCACTGAACCTATTATTGCGTTAACTGAGCATCTACAGAACGTCCAAAAAGATAAAAAAGCGCAAGGAACTCCTGAACAAATTAATCGTTTTTTTGATCTCCTTTATAATAAAAAGCCTGTAACAGATACCCCTCAAGATGCACTGGGTATTCAATATGGTGTGGCCCGCGCAACAGTAAAAATTGATTTAGATGCTAAAATTGCGGGCGTTTTGGGGCAAGGAATTAATAAATTAGTGAGTATGCAATGAGGTCTGTAAGACGTATTTTTTATATATTTTTAATAATACTGTCTTTAAGCGCTTGTAATGTTCAACTTTATTCCGGATTAGCGCAGTCTGAAGCCAATCAAATGTTGGCGTTGCTGATGCTTCACCATATCAATGCTGAAAAACAGCAAAACAAAGATGGCACCGTGACTGTGAATGTTGACCGTAAGCATTTTATCGATGCAGTCGAGCTATTACGCCAAAATGGCTTCCCTCGGAGAAACTATGTCACTGTGGATAAAATATTTCCTTCAAATCAACTGGTGACTTCTCCTGGGCAAGAACAGGCCAAGATGGTTTACATTAAAGAGCAGCAGTTAGAAAGCATGCTAAGCCATATGGAAGGGGTGATTCGTGTTGATGTCAGCATCGCTGTTGCCGCACCTTCAAACGATAAAAACATGAATCCCAGTTCTGCCTCGGTATTTATGAAATATTCTCCTGAAATCAATTTAGAAATTTATCAATCTCAAATTAAAAATTTAATTCACGATGCCATACCCGGCATTGATTACTCAAAAATCAGTATATTAATGCAGCCTGCCAATTTTCGATTTACTCCTAAAAAAATAACAGAGGCAGACAACTTACAAAAACAGGAACAATCACATTCTGCGCTGGAATGGCTATTAGAGCACATTAAAGTCATACAGATGATTTTGGCTGGTTTGGCAGGAGTGGTAGCCGTATTGTCAGTAGTGGGCTGGATAAGGTATTTACGAAAATGAAAGACCAAAATGAACCTGTTTATCCCAATTTCGATCAAAAGTGTGGGGGTATTAAGACCATTTCGAGTCAGCTTTTACATTTACATCAACTGGCCTGGCAACCCGCTCGTTTTGCTCATCCTTTATGGTTAACCAAAGCAGGTTTAAAAGCGCAAAGCTACTGTTACGGGAATTCTCCTGCTCTTGATGCAGCTTTGAACCGTTATCTCATTCATGTGCGGAACTTTCCTCTCGAACCTCTCCCCGCTGTTTTAACAGATCAACAAAAGTCAGATTTATTGCTGGAATCTCGTTTAAAGAAACTCTGTATGGCGTTAGGCCTTATCAGCTTAAAATGCGTAGAATATCTAAGGATAGCGCATTATCGTCAGGCGTTTCATCCCACTCTTAATGAAACAGATATGCGTCAACTTTTAGGGATTGGCTGTCCATCTCAAAGTGCTATCAGCTTGACTCCCGATTTATTACCAAAGATAGCCAGACAGTTGGGTTATGGCATTTTTCATTCGATAGAATCAGGTAATTTAATTTGGCGTGCATTCTCTATTCTTTTGCCACCTTTACCTAGAGCCATTCATTTTCCTCAAGCACGTCTTTGGCTCGGACGTTTGGAGCGCCTTTTATGAGTAATCCTTTTCATATCAGCATCAAGGAATACAACAGTTCACTGCCAATCGGGCCTTACATCCCCTCAGAATTTTTAAAAAAAATTGACTGGAAAGAAACAATAGAAGAACAAGCTCACAAAAAAGCCAGAGCGATCTTACAGCATGCAGAGGAAGAAAAAACAGCCATATTGAGGGAAGCTCAACTAGAAGCAGAAAAAATAAAACAAAAGCAACAGGATAAATTAGAAGCCTCGCTCCTTGAACGACATGTGAAATGGTTATTAGAGAATAAAAAAATCGAGGACATTTTAGTAGAAAGTGTTCGCCAAAATATTATACAAGCTATCACCACAGTCATCAGAAGTTGGGCTGGCCAGCAATCTATTGATGAAATCCTGGTGGCCCGTTTGGCCGATAAAGTGGAGAAGTTAGCAAAACAAGGCAGCTTAACTTTAAGGGTACATCCAAAGCGCTTATCCCCTGTATTACATGAAACCTTCGCTCATCGTTTACTTTTATCCGAAGACGAGACTTTGGATGTCAATCAGGCCATTTTGGCTTCTCCATTACTTTCAGTAGATATTTGCCTGGATCGTCATTTATCAGAATTAATCATCTGGATAGAAGCCGCATCAGAGGGGATAGCGTCATGAGTACAATCAACAGCCATCATTCACTCTTGATCAATGATATTGATCATCGTCAGTCAGCTGAAAGTGAAAAAAAAACCACAATTGCTCACCAAATATCTCCTGGCAGCTCTGTCATGGAAGCCATCTTCGAACAACAGGTACAATTAAGCAGTCAAACTGAAACGATAGAAATGATGGGGCTTAAGATAGGAGAATATTACAAACAGCTGAAAAATACGCGCTCTGAAAGAAGTAAAAACCTGCTACTTCAATTCATTGAGAGCCAAGGCAAAGATGGTTTCAATGATTTACTAAAAAAAAATTTATCCCATCATGCCAATTCGGATTTACTGTTGGCTCAACAAATATTACAAACTGGTTTTTTATTAACACAGCAGGGGCATAACCCTTTGCGGCGGCGCCAATTATCAAAGCAACTCGCAGATTTAATGGAGCAAGAAGGTTGGGAAATTTCCTTATTTGGTCTATTAGAATTTAATGACATGCCCACTGAAAATTTTTCGCGCCTAAGACGCCTTTTTCAACAGGTGATAGATGATGAAGAATATTCCGTGATAAATTTTTTTGAAAAAATAAAAGAATGGGCAGATCGTAAGCGTAGGATCAGAGTCCTTTTACGTGCCATGGCATTTGAATTAAATTCACAGCCCGCTCCAGAGAAAGGGCGGAGGCTAAAAATAATGATCGATCGATTAAAACGCCTTCTTCTTTTTCTCAGTCTAGATGAGCGTTGTGAAGTGATGGCATCTTGTTATGGGTTAGAAGGTGATGTCTTACTATCCCAAATATTAGAGATAACCGCTCAATCCTGGGTCTTCAAAGATTGGCTAGAAGAGCGTTTAGATGATGCTTTCAATTTAGAGAATCTACAAAAGCGCGAATTGATTTTTGATTTAACCAGGCTTTTTAAAATCATGCCTGATGGCTGTTTTACTGATGATGATCATCGTGAACAAATTTTAGAAGCGTTTTCTTCTTTTGAATGTTGAACTTTAAAAAGTGGATATCAATCTCGTCGTCACTCGTAACTTGCAACTGTTTGTTCGACTAGCTCAACTGCCTTGTGAATCGATTGAATCCTGTATGGAATGGAGAATCGGGCAACGGGTCGTTTTTTTAGAGGTCCGCCAGCAAAGAGTATTATTAACAACAGGACGTTTACAGGAATATGCAAACAATACTCAATTATTTGATTTACAAAAGCGTTGGCGTCTCGAACGTTTCCAAGGTATACCGCAACGTATCTATTTATTAAATGCAGGTGTTATGGTCAGCTGTTGTTTTGATTTTTCATCCAGGGCTGAGCTCTGGTATCAAATTTATTTACAGCAATATGTATTATTGCGATCTCTGCCAGGCACATGGTCATGAGAGGAGATAAAATAAAAAAAGCGCTGGCTTTACTGTTAGAGCGGCAAGATATTTTTTTAGCGGTCATGTTGCTTGTCGCCATCTTTATGATGATTTTGCCATTACCCACAGAATTGATCGATGTCTTGATTGCCGTCAATCTGGGGCTTTCTGCTATTTTACTGATGATTTCTATTTACATTCGGGATCCACTTGAATTTTCAGTATTCCCTTCTTTATTGCTGATCACCACTTTATATCGCCTTGCCTTAACCATCAGTACCAGCCGTTTAGTATTACTACAACATGATGCAGGCGAAATTGTTGAAGCTTTTGGACAATTTGTTGTGGGCGGTAATCTGACAGTAGGTCTGATTATCTTTAGCATTATTACTGTTGTTCAATTTATCGTCATCACAAAGGGCTCAGAACGGGTTGCTGAAGTGAGCGCCCGCTTTTCTTTGGATGGAATGCCCGGTAAACAAATGAGTATTGATGGTGATTTACGATCAGGATCTATCGATTCGGCTGAAGCGGGGAGACAAAGAGAACGAGTTCAAAAAGAAAGTCGCTTGTTTGGTGCGATGGATGGTGCGATGAAATTCGTTAAAGGAGACGCAATTGCAAGTATCATCGTGATTTTGGTCAATATTATTGGTGGCATTTCGGTTGGGGTTTTTCAACACCAGATGTCTGCGAGCGAGGCATTACAAACTTATGCGGTTCTCTCTGTCGGGGATGGTTTGGCCTCTCAAATCCCTTCCCTCCTGATTTCAATCACTGCCGGGATTGTGGTAACACGAGTACCAGGGAAAGAAAGAAAAAGTCTTGCAAATGAATTAGCTAATCAAGTGGGCAGGCAACCTGAAGCTTTATGGATGGCCGGAGGTATTTTGCTCGTATTTGCATTGATCCCAGGTTTTCCTTTTTTCGTTTTTGCTTTGTTGGCTTCTCTTGTTGCCAGCCCCGCTTTTCTTGTTTATCGCAAAAAAAAGAAGCTCGGCCAATCTGAATCTATGGGTTTGAATGCCGACGGGGAACCTCAAAATGAAATGAAGCCAGGGGCTGTGCCTTTACTGCTACATTGTGCGCCCAATTTAAACCGCTCTAATCTCAAAACGGAAATTGATTCACTGCGTTTACGTCTTTTTGAACACCTTGGCCTACCAGTCCCTGAGGTCGTTGTACATATCAATCAACAATTAGAAAAAAATGGTTTATCCATCAGCGTCTATCAGGAAAGAGTATTAGAATTGGTATTAGCAGAAAATGAATTGCTGATCGAACGGCCTCACGCCGAATTAACAGTACGCCATCAAAATTTAAGCCGACGTATGGGCGAGCTGTATTGGATATCTTCTGACCAAAAATCACAGGCAATAAGCTTGAAGATCACTTTTTTTGAAGGGGACGAACGCATTATTCAATGCTTGAATTATGTGTTTGAGCGCCATTCTTCTGAATTTATCGGTGTACAGGAAACTCGTTATTTAATGGATGCTATGGAAAAAAATTATGCGGAACTGATAAAAGAGTTGCAGCGTCAAATGCCGGTGAACAAAATTTCAAATATTTTGCAAAAACTGGTACAGGAAAACATTTCTATCCGCGATCTGCGAACCATTTTTGGCGCAATAGTGGAATGGGCACCTAAAGAAAAAGACAATGTGATGTTGACCGAATATGTCCGTATTGCGCTTAGGCGTCATATCTGCCAACGTTTTAGCCACAGTAAAAATTATTTGACCGTATTTCGTGTAGGGGAAGGGCTAGAAAATATTATTCGTCGTTCTATTCGTCAGACTTCTGCAGGCGCTTATTCAGAGCTCAATGCAAAAAAATCCACTCTCATTTTAAATAAAATTAAAAAATCCATTGAAAATAAAACGGATATTTTATTACTAACCAGCATCGATGTACGCCACTACTTGCGTAAAATGATTGAACATGATCTCTTTTCATTACCTGTCTTATCTTTTCAGGAAATAGGCGATGAAATGCCGATTAAAGTAGAAGGCATGGTCGAATTCATTGGAGAAGAGTTAAATGAGTTTGAATAAAATTCATTTGCCAGATGTCTCACCAGTGAGTGAGCGCCTGAAAAAAAAACTGGCTTTTACGATCCCTGTACCCAGTGGCGCTGTTTATAGAGGACCGATACTGGATGTTGGACGCACCTTAATCAAGGTGAGTTTACCTGGCGTCAGAATGGGTGAACTCTGCCGAATAGAGCCGAATCGAATTTTAGCAGAAGTCGTTTCTATTGAACAAAAAACAGCGCTTTTATCCCCTTTTTCATCCTGTGATGGCCTTTATGCAGGTCAATGGGTTTCTCCTTTAAAATATTCTCATCAAGTCCCTGTCAGCATGTCCTTAATGGGGCGTATTCTCAATGGATTAGGTCATCCCATCGATGATGGTCCTGGCTTGGGTTACCATTGGCGTTCATTAGACAACGCCCCTCCTGATCCTCTGAAGCGTAAACCCATTACAGACCAACTTGTCACAGGTATTCGATCATTAGACGCGATATTATCTTGCGGAGAAGGTCAAAGAATCGGGATTTTTGCAGCAGCAGGGGTAGGAAAAAGTACTTTACTTGGGATGCTGTGCGATGGCAGTGATGCTGATGTGATGGTATTGGCACTGATTGGAGAACGGGGCCGAGAAGTTCGCGAATTTTTAGAGCAAGTACTTACCCCTAAAGCCCGACAGCGTACCGTTGTGGTCGTGGCCACCTCAGATCGACCTGCTTTAGAACGCTTAAAAGGGATTTATACGGCCACCACCATTGCTGAATATTTTCGGGATTGTGGTAAAAAAGTCGTATTAATGGTGGATTCTCTCACGCGTTATGCCAGAGCCGCGAGAGAAATTGGTTTAGCCGCTGGCGAGCCACCCGCTGCTGGCAGTTTCCCTCCAAGTGTATTTGCTCAAATGCCGCGTTTACTTGAACGAACAGGAAACAGCGATCTTGGAAGCATTACCGCATTTTATACCGTACTGGTAGAAGGTGATGACATGAATGAACCTGTTGCTGACGAAGTGCGTTCTCTGCTAGATGGGCACATTATATTATCCAGAAAATTAGCCGGAGCGGGTCATTACCCTGCGATTGACATTGCGGCCAGTGTGAGTCGAATTATGCCACAAATAGCCTCTTCCTGGCACTTGGAAATGGCGCAAAAATTGCGATTCATATTGGCGCGTTATGAAGAAATTGAATTATTGGTACGAGTGGGAGAATATCAAAAAGGGCAGGATTTAGAAGCAGATGATGCCTTAAAACGATACCCAGCTGTTTGTAACTTTTTGAAGCAGAAAGGAGGTGAGCATTGGGCATTAGAAAAAACATTAAAAATGCTCGAACAAACAGTGATCTCGTGACCTTGGTTCGTCTATTAAATCTAAAAAAAAATAGAGAACAAACTTTACGTCGCTGTATTTCTGGAAGCATCAAAACACAGGAAAATTTAAAATGGCAAACTGAAGGTTGCCGCATCAAGCGTGAACAAATATGTGAACAATTAAAAAAATTGACACATTGGCAGGGTGTTTTAGAGGCTAACGAATTTGCTGAACACAAGGAATTGTTTCACTCATTTTATGAGCAAGAGCGTGAACAGTTATCAAAAAGAAATGAATTTTTGATGCAATTGAAACAGGTTGAAAAAAAACTTCAAGAACTTCAGCTTTTGTTAAAACTCAATTTAATAAAACAAGAAAAATTACGGATACTTATTAAAGATGAATCGAATTCATATTGAAGGTGCCATTCCCTTACCTCCACCAGAAAAGGCACGTCGTCAATCAAAAGACGGACAAGATCACGAACAAAAGAAAAAGCATTTTCAACATTTATTGCAGCCCCCCTCTCCTTCAACTCAATTAAAAGAAGATCTGAACCCCTCGCTTTCTCCTTTAAGAGAAAAATGGGCAGATTATCATATTGTATCGGGAGTACTTACGGGTACCGTGATCAGAGTCAGTTTTGCTCAAAAAGGCTTTGTCGTCAGATTAACCTGTCCTGGCGATATAATAAAAAAACGAGTGCTAGGATTAAGTAAACGTTGGGAGAGGGAATTAGTACGTATCGGCATACCCTGTTTTTTGGAGGTCAGTGATGCTACTACAAGTCCTCCCTGAATTTAAAGCATTAAGCGCTTTAGTAGGAAATGGCCGGAAAAAAGAAGAAGTGACCGTCAACATGAGAGTGATGGAAGGCCCAGGGATTTATTTTTCAGTGATGTTAAACGAATTACCCTGTGGCCTTTGGTTATCCGAGCAACAGTGGTCATCCTGGTTAGAATCCATCATTTCTGTTGCCTCTCCAGATTGCTTGCACCCTGATTTGTTGATGGGTATCTCCGATTGGACTTTATCTTATTTGCCTAACTTATTTCCTAAAATGACATTGGGCCATGATATCCCTCGTCCAGCCAGTTTAATAAAACAATGGGCTGTTGTTTGTAATTACAACATAAATCAACAGGAATTTGGTTTTGTGCTGCTAAATTGGTCTGCTCATTTTTTGCTTGAAACCTTGGCAGATTGGCATTCTGTTGATAAGGAAAAAGAGTTTTATGATAAAAATAATGATAAATTACAGTATGAATGCGGACTAGTCGCAGGATGGTGTCGCTTATCTGTATCTCAGTTGAAACATATTCAAGTGGAGGATGGCTTAAGGTTACTGGCCTGTGCCGAACTGGATCAAAGCTGTTGCTGGATGTGGCCAGAGCAGGGTTCCCAATTTTATATCAGCTTAAACGAAGGCAAAACTGTGACGATAAAAGACATCAATGACAATATTGACACTTTTTTGGAGTTAGATTCCGATACAGAGTCAAATGACTTTTCTTATAAAGCGCCTTCTGATGAAGACGCTCCGGATGCATCATCACCTGATGTTATTCCTGAATTTGAAGAAGAGCCAAAAAAAATCTCTTTAAATGAATTCACACAGACTTTGGTGATGGAAATTGGTCGCATTAACATACCAATCCAGGATCTGAATCAACTTTTTGTTGGAAAAACGTTAAATTGTAAAACGAGCTTTTATGGGGAAGTGATGATCCGTTTAAACGGCCGCAAGATAGGATCCGGTAATTTATTGAACTGCGATGGGGAATTGATTGTTCGCATTGAGCAGTGGTTATTGGATAAATAGGGTTAGAAGTTTGTCAATTCATCTGTCTCAATGGCATTTATAAAAAATGCCTTTTAAAAATAAATCCTCCCCAAAATATCGTGCTCCCCTGAACTAAATCCCAATTTTATTATCAGTAAGTTGATTAAGTTTGATGTCAATTAAATGATATCGATACTGTTTAATGTGTACCGCTCAATACTTTAGCAGGATCTAATTTGCTGGCTCGACGTGCTGGATACCAGCTGGCCATTAAACTGAGTAATAATGAAGTCATAAATACGTAAAATACGTCAAACCAATGCAGCTCAACGGGAAAGAAATTGATAAAATAAATATCCCCAGACAAAAATGAATAACCCATCCATTTTTCCAGTAAGTGCATAATTTCAGTTAATTTTAGTGATAGCAGCACACCAAGAAATACTCCACTGATACTACCGATCAAACCTGTCCATAAACCATAAAAAATAAAAATGGTTTGTATGAGTTTATCTTGAGCTCCTAATGTACGTAATATAGCAATATCATTTTTTTTATCTTTTACCACCATGATGAGAGTCGAAACGATATTAAAACTGGACACACTCATCACTAATACCATCGCGATATACATGATGCTTCGAATCATTTGAATGTCATGATACATATAACCATAGGTAGAGATCCAACTACTAAAATTGACATCACTTTTTGTCGCTTGAGCTGCTTTATGAGTGATATGATCTGCATTAAAAATATCCTTTATTTTTATTTTAATACCACTGATTTTATCACCCATTTCTAAATATTGTTGTGCATCTGACAAGGGAATGATAGCCAGATTATGGTCTAATTGACCACTGAGCTGAAATACGCCTATCACTTGTAGATGTATCCGCTTTGGTTTTAATAATCTGATTTGAGTATTTATGTTAGGGATCAGGATGGTTAGCCATGACCCCACTTTGACACCGAGAGTGTTTGCTAAGCCTTGACCTAAAATAATTTGTTTCTGGCTGGCTTTAAATTTTTGCCAAGCATGATTAAGAACGAAATCGGGTAAAGCACTAATGCTGTGTTCCCTTTTTAGAGAAACGCCATTGATCTGCACTGCTCGAATTTTTGTTTCATTTTCTATTAAGCCCGTAAAATCAATGTAAGGAGCCGCTGAAATAATGCCTTTTATTTTTTCTACACGATTTAAAATAAGAGGCCAATCATAAATAGACAAATCAAGAAAATGAATTTGTCCATGTGGTACCACTGCAAGCACCCTGTTTTTTAATTCTCTTTCAAAACCATTCATTGTACTAAGACTAATAATGAGCACTGCAACTCCTAGCGCAATCGAAAAAATCGAAATTAAAGATAGCAGAGATACCATCCCTCCTTTTCGCCGATCACGATTGAAACGCCAAGCGATTAACCATGCTCTGGCAAATAGGAATGTCATTCTTACCGTGCCTCGGATAACGATAAAATCGGATGCAAATGGCCATCAGTCATTTCCAATTGTTGATTTAGGCGTTTTGCATATTTTAAATCATGGGTCACCACCAGAAAGGTCGTGCCTTGATTTATGTTTATTTGACTTAATAGATTAAAGACGGCTTCTGCATTTTGTTGATCTAGATTACCGGTCGGTTCATCCGCAAGTACTAAAGAAGGTGTATTGACTAACGCACGAGCAATAGCGACTCTCTGGCGTTCCCCACCAGAAAGTTGGGAAGGGCGATGTTGATGACGATTATCGAGGCCGACTAATTCAAGCATCTTCAACGCTTTTTGTTTGGCTGTTCGTGCTTTTTCTCCAGCAATCAACAAAGGCATGGAGACATTTTCTAGAGCAGTAAAATCTGGAAGAAGGTGGTGGAATTGGTAAATGAACCCTAAATGACGATTACGTAACTTTGCTTTTTTTGAAGTAGAAAGATGATTTATCAGGTTACCTTGAAAAAAAATTTCACCAGAGCTTGGTGAATCAAGCCCTCCCAATAAATGTAACAATGTGCTTTTCCCAGAACCAGAGCTTCCAACAATGGCCATCATTTGGCCGGCTTGAAGCGTAAATGTAATATTTTTCAACACATTTGCATGCAATTTTCCTTCTCGGTAAGTTTTACACAGTTTTTCACAGTGCAACAATGGAGGAGCATTTTTATTCATAGCGTAATGCCTCAGCAGGTTGAAAGTTAGCTGCACGCCAAGAAGGATAGAGAGTAGATAAGAGCGCCATGAATATAGCAGACAGACTAATAATAAACACCTGCATAGGATCAATGCTAACAGGTAAGGATTCCCCTGCTATTAATAAACCTAAAATAGGAAGCAATTTTTCTAATTGACCTGTTAATATTATTCCTAATAATGCCCCTAAAACACTGCCAACAATCCCAGATGTTGACCCTTGCACTATAAACATGGCCATAATTTGGCGCCGAGTAAAACCTTGAGTTTGTAAAATAGCGACTTCCCGTTGTTTATCCATCACTAGCAACCCTAATGAAGTCATAATATTAAAGGCTGCCACAATGATGATAAGACTTAACAATAGACCCATCATATTTTTTTCCATTTGCATTGCTTGAAAAAGTGCGCCTTTGCGTTCACGCCAATCTTTCCATACTGTGCCATCCGGTAGTTTTTGCTTGCTTAATGAGGCGACCTTAAGAGGTTGAGTCAAGAATAAACGCCAACCTGTAATATCCCCTAAGGGATAACGCATTAAGCGCGAGGCATCTTGCTGGTTCACAAAAAATTGATCAGCATCGACTTCACTATTTGCAGAGAAAACGCCAACTAGGGTAAATAGGCGTTGACTCAGCATACCTCCCATAGGAGTAAGCTGGCGGACGCTAGGCACAATTAAACGAACGGTATCACCGGATTGAATCCCGAGTTGCTGAGCTAATTTAGCACCCATGATGATGCGGTATTGGCCTGCTTGAAGTAGATTTTGATGAACATTAATAAAATATTTTGAAAGAGGTTCGTATTGTTCTGGATTAATCCCCAGCATGACACCAGCACTGATATTTTGTGCACTCTGTATGACAACATCACTAGTGGTAATAGGTGCAATATGCTTGATGCCTTTTAAATTCTGTAATTTGGAGGCAGGTATTTTTTGAGGATCAATCACATTTTCAGGAGTTGTAATTAATGCATGAGGCATAAGCCCTAAAACATTATTTTGCAAGTCTCGTTCAAATCCATTCATCACAGATAAAACCACAATCATTGACATGACTCCAAGCATAATCCCGATGCTAGAGAGCGATGAAACTAAACGACCGAACCGGTCAGAACGCCTTCCATAAATATAACGTAAGCCAATAAAGAGCGTGACAGGCTGATACATGCAAATTGAGATCCTGTTGCTAAAGTAAAGTGTTCGAGGATAATAAAGGGTCCAACTATTTTATGGAACCACTCATATTTATATTTGCGAGCCTTATCGCATAATTTATGATCTGGTTTTCTTTTATTACATTTGTATGTTGACCGATTATGTTAAATAAAATGATCTCTCAAAAAGACCGTTATAAATTACCCACTGCGCCTTCTGATGTAAGACAATTAGGTCAATTAACAGGTTCTGCATGTGTGTTAGAGTGTGCTGAAATCATTGAGCGTCATTTGGGGCTCGCCATCCTGATAACCCCAGATAGGCAAACTGGGCTGCAGTTAGAATATGAACTTCAAGCATTTATCTCTCATCCCATTTCCATTTTGCCTGATTGGGAAACTTTGCCCTACGATCATTTTTCCCCTCATCAATCGATTATTTCTGATCGGTTAGCTTGTTTATATCAGCTGCCAAGTCGAGATCGTGGCGCGATTATTATTCCCATAAACACTTTTATGCAGCGAATTTGTCCTTATTCTTTTTTGCATCGTCACGCCGTGTTTTTAAAAAAAAACCAACGTTTGTCCCTTGATCTATTGCGTGTTCAACTCGATAAGGCAGGTTATCGTTCTGTACATCAGGTGATGGAACATGGTGAATTTGCTATTCGTGGCGGATTGCTCGATTTATATCCTATGGGGAGTGAAGAACCCTATCGAATTGATTTTTTTGATAATGAAATAGAGAGTTTGAGAGTGTTCGACGTCGATACACAGCGCACTTTATCTGAAATTGAACAAATTAATTTGTTGCCTGCTCATGAGTTTCCTATTGATAAAACAGCCATTGAATCGTTTCGTAGTCAGTGGCGAGAGCAATTTGAGATACGTCGTGATCCAGAACATATCTACCAACAAGTCAGCAAAAATATTTTGCCTGCAGGCATTGAATATTGGCAGCCGCTTTTTTTTAATGAGCCCCTGGATACTTTATTTGATTATTTATCCGCTGATGTTTTGTTGATGAATATAGGTGATATACAGGCCGCAGCGGAAGGTTTTTGGAAAGATATTCATCAACGTTATGAGCATCGACGCATTGATCCCATGCGCCCGTTATTGGCGCCTGATAAATTATGGTTAAATGTACCAGAGCTTTTTAGCGGACTAAAAGCCTGGCCTCGTATTCAATTAAGAACTGAGACGCTACCTAATAAATCCGCAAATACCAATTTACCTTATGAGCCATTGCCAGAGCTGGCTGTGCAACGATCGCAAAAAAATCCTTTGATGCATTTATCTGATTTTATAAAACGCTTTAAGGGCATTGTGGTGTTTTCAGTGGAAACTGAAGGCCGTCAAGAAACACTCCGAGATCTCTTAAAGCCGATGGAAATCAATCCAGTTTTGATTTCTTCATTAGATGAAGCCATTCAACATGGGCATTATTTGATGCCAGGAGCCATGGAACGCGGTTTTATCGATACTCAGCGGCTTCGGGCTTTTATTTGTGAAAGTGATTTGTTGGGTGAGCGAGTTAATCGTAGGCACCAAGACAATCGACGGATCATTAATACGGATGTTTTAATACGTAACTTGATGGAGCTTCGCTCTGGCCAGCCTGTTGTACACCTCGAACACGGAGTGGGTCGTTATCTTGGCCTGATAAACTTAGAAACAGGTGGTATTCAAGCCGAATATTTAATTTTAGGTTATGCGAATGAAGATAAACTTTATGTTCCGGTTTCTTCTTTAAATGTCATCACGCGTTATTCAGGTTCTTCAGACGAAAATGCGCCTTTACATAAATTAGGAGGGGATGCCTGGACAAAAGCATGTAAAAAAACACTCGAAAAAGTACGGGATGTGGCCGCAGAGCTTTTAGGTATTTATTCTCAGCGAGCCGCAAAACCCGGGTTTTCATTTAAGAAAGACTCTGAACAATATCAGTTGTTTTGCGAAAGCTTTCCTTTTGAGACCACCCCAGATCAAGAACAGGCTATTCATGCTGTATTAAATGATATGTCTCAGCCATTAGCGATGGATAGACTTGTTTGTGGAGATGTCGGTTTTGGAAAAACGGAAGTGGCGATGAGAGCCGCTTTTTTAGCGGTCATCAATCATAAACAAGTAGCCGTTTTAGTGCCAACCACTTTGCTTGCTCAGCAACATTTTGATAATTTTCGCGATCGTTTTGCTCATTGGCCGATTCAAATAGAAATGCTTTCACGGTTTCGAACCGCCAAAGAACAAAAACAGATCTTGCAACAAGTGGCGGAAGGAAAGTTAGATATCCTTATAGGAACGCATAAATTGTTGAAAAATGATTTGTGCTGGAAAGATCTGGGTTTGTTGATCGTAGATGAGGAGCATCGTTTTGGTGTACGCCATAAAGAGCGAATAAAAGCAATCCGAACAGATGTTGATATCTTGACCCTAACGGCAACGCCGATTCCTCGTACACTGAATATGGCAATGAGTGGCATGCGAGATTTATCTATTATTGCTACTCCTCCTGCTCGGCGTCTTTCCGTAAAAACGTTTGTAAGAGAATATGACTCGTTTCTAATCAAGGAAGCGATATTGCGTGAAATTTTAAGAGGCGGTCAAGTTTACTATCTTTATAATGAGGTTGAAACCATTGAAAAAACTTATGAAACCTTAAAAAAATTGGTGCCTGAAGCACGAATTACCTTGGCTCACGGACAAATGCGAGAACGGGATCTAGAACGTGTGATGAACGATTTTCATCATCAGCGCTTCAACCTGTTGGTTTGTACCACGATTATTGAGACCGGTATCGATATTGCAAATGCGAATACCATTATTATCGAAAAAGCAAACCATTTTGGTCTTGCACAACTTCATCAATTGCGTGGTCGAGTTGGGCGTTCCCATCATCAGGCTTATGCTTATTTACTGACGCCTCCCCCAAAGGCCATAACAAATGATGCAAAAAAACGTTTGGAGGTCATTACCTCGTTAGAAGATTTAGGTTCTGGATTTGCTTTGGCCACCCACGATCTTGAAATTCGTGGTGCTGGAGAATTATTGGGAGAAAACCAAAGTGGTCAAATAAATGCAGTGGGGTTTTCTCTTTATATGGAAATGCTAGAAAATGCAGTAGAGGCTTTTAAAAAAGGCAAAGATCCTTCATTGGAAGCATTTATTCGTCCTCAATCTGAAATTGAAATGCACCTTCCAACGCTCCTGCCTGAAAATTTTATTCCTGATGTTAATATTCGTTTGTCTTTTTATAAAAGAATTGCAAATGCGAATAATCATGTTGAATTAAATGAGCTCAAGATTGAATTGATTGATCGTTTTGGTTTACTGCCAGATGAAGTGCAGTATCTCTTAAAAACGGCTTATTTCCGACAGAAATCAGAAAAATTAGGCATTAAGCGAATTGAAAGTCATGAAAAAGGAGGATTTTTAACTTTTAGAGACGATCATCAAGTCAATCCTGCTTATTTAATTGGTTTATTACAAAAAAACTCAACAATTTATCGTTTAGAAGGCTCCAGCAAATTGAAATTTATTCTCGACTTAAAGAATAAAAACGAGCGTCTTAAATTTATTGAAGATCTGTTATCATCTTTAGAAGATCATAGATTGATAACAGCTTGAATTAATTGAAGAGATAAATAGATTATCTTTTGAAAAAATTGTATGATGAAGCGCGAAATTTTTCGCAGATTTGTATTTTTCTGCTATCAAATATCAATTTTTAATTGAAACAGCATGATAAAGAAAAGTATATTTTCATTACCTCTCTATTCAAAACTCCAGCAAGGGCTGTCTATTCAAAGTCTTAGAGTGTCATGTTAAAAACTGTGAAGACAGAAGTCACGGTTCCCGATCAGTTTTGAAGAGGTTTTTAAGGAGATTAAAAATGACACAAACAGTATTATTTCAGGGAAAAGAAACCAGGGTTTCAGGAAAATTTCTTGAACCAGGTAATAAGGCCCCTTCTTTCAAACTGGTTGGAAAAAATTTATCAGAACATTCACTCAGTGATTTTGCAGGAAAGAATAAGATCCTGAATATTTTTCCAAGCATTGATACGGGGGTATGTGCTGCTTCAGTACGTCGATTTAATGAATCAGCGGCGGAACTCCGCAATACTGTTGTTCTCTGTATTTCTGCTGATCTTCCTTTTGCTCAATCTCGATTTTGTGGTGCTGAAAATTTAAACAATGTCATTACCCTGTCTGCTTTTCGCGATAACAGTTTTAAGCACGCTTATGGCGTCGACATATCCGAAGGGATGTTAAAGGGATTAACGGCAAGGGCTGTATTAGTGCTCAATCAGCAAGATGAAATTGTTTATAGTGAGCTGGTGAGCGAAATGACTACTGAGCCTAATTACGAAGCTGCTTTGGATGCGTTAAAAAAACTGTAACATTTCATCCGCTCTCTGCAGTAGAAAATTGAAAACATGGGAAACAAGATAGCAGACAAATAGACAAAAGAGATGATTTGTGAATGAGGGCTCTTGTGCATCAAAATTGAAAAGATCCCATCATTTTTAGCTATGATCACAGTTGTCTGCTCTATCTGTGAAGAGCTTAAGAAAAGAAAAATACAAAGTTCACTCTGAGATTCAACGTTTTTTGGCAGGATAAAAAATATCAAAAGCTGTCTTTACGTTTTTGATTAATCGGAACTGACTTTTTTTTCGTTTCTCAGTGGCTTATTTTAAAGTATTTTTATTTAGTTTAATCCGTGGGAAGATCTTGTTTGTAAAGCAAAACTATTCTCTTCTTTATCTGTAGTAATTTTAGTCTCTTTAAAATGAGGAACCAATCGAGCTTGCTCCTTACGATAATTAGATGCCTCAGAAAAATTATGTTTTACTTTCATACAATCTGAAAACACGTTCGTTACTTTTTCAAAGTTTTCTTTAGTCGCTGGAACATCAACATTCAAATCTCCTGTTGATACTTTATGTGCAGTTTTTATAAGGCCAGTGAACAAACCCGTTAACATATTTGATAAAATTGGTGCTGGATATTCTTCAGGGTCACTTTTACCAAAACGACCATTTTTAGCGTACTGACAATATGTACTTGCGGTATCCAAGAATTCAGAGATGTTTTCTAAATAACTTTTATTTGAACTTGTTTCACTGCTGCTTGCACGAAGTGTGGGTGGTGTATTTTTAGAGGATGTATTTGTTATCTCTTTAAAGGTTGCAGGGAGATTTTATTTATTATGAAAAACTTTTTGATCTATAAGACTGATTTGTGGCATTTCGGTTTTCTTAGAGTAGTTTATTGATGGTAGAGGAATATAATTTCCTCTTATGATTAAAATTTACCGTCATTTTCTATGAAAATAGGTAAAAATGTAAATAAATTGTTTTATAAAATATTAAATAAGTATCAATATTTCAATTGAGTGTTTATATAAAGCCACGTTAACTTACTTGAATAAGGTATTTTACTTACTTTTGTACTTTTTAAATTAATATATTATTTATTTCAGTAATTTAAATTATTTACCATTCTTAATGGTGCCATATAAACATAATATGTGAGTCACATTTCAAAAAATTCACTCTGAGTTTTTAGGAAATAAAAAGCTGGCTATAATTCCAAGCATCAATACTACTATCACGATCAATAAGCTGGTTGGCCATGAAATATGATAGCCATGATGGAAAATATGCTCTGAAGCATTTAAAGCCAGTTTTATGGCAATAAAAAATAATAACGCAATCACAGATTTTTCCAGATGGATTAAACACTGTTTCATTGCTTCGAGCACAAAATACAAGGTTCTTAAACCCAGTATGGCAAAGACCATGGCACTATAAATAATGACAGGATCACGACTGACAGCGATCACAGCGGGTACAGAATCAAATGCAAATATCACATCAGAAAGTTCAATAACGGCCAAACACAACATTAATGGAGTTGCATAAAGTGCACTGTTTCTAAATTGCTCAATCTTAATATCGCTGTTTTCTGGCTTTTTTAATTCTTTCTTGACTTCATTTCCTGTTAATAAAAACGCCGAGCCCTTGAGTCTAGGCCATATAGGAAAAAACCGCTTCACCAGACGATAAGCAAAATGTTGAGAGTAATCTTCAATCTGCTGTTGATTTTTTTTATCTTTAAGCATCATGATGGCTGTCCAACCAACAATACCGGCAAATATAAATTCTATCCAAGGCCCCAAGGATAACAGACTGGTTCCTATGGCAACAAAAATCGCCCTAAAAATAATGGCCCCAATTACCCCCCAATACAGAACACGTAACTTATCGTTATCAGGGACTGCAAACCAGGCAAAAATAGCCATAATCACAAATAAATTATCGATAGATAGTACTTTTTCTAAAGTGTATCCAGTGATAAATAAAGTCGCCAATTCCTGGCCATGGGATAAGTATAGAAAGCCCGCAAAAACAAAGGCAATTCCAACCCAGAAAAGCGACCAAAAACAAGCACTTTTAAGTGAAATAGGCTTATTATTTCTGTGCATAAACAAATCTATAAAAATAGCAAGTACAGATAATGTGACGAATACGATGAGCGTTTTTGGAGGAAAACCAATAGTCAAAGGTTCCATATTTTTTTCTCAATCAGGTTGATATTAACTTCAAGGCGATATCATAAAATGATGATTAGGAAAGTATGGTCAAATTAAAAAACAGTAAAAATTATTTTTTAAAAAAATGCCCCATTTTATTCTTTTTTGTTGATAAATAGTCTTGATTGTTTGGATTACTCTCTACGATTAACGACACTCGCTGAACAACATTGATGCCTTCTTTTTTCAAAATCTTGATTTTTTCAGGATTATTGGTCAGCAAACGTATCGCTTTGACATCCAGAATTTTATAAATGTTGGCACAGACGGTAAAATCACGTTCATCGGTGGCAAAACCAAGTTGATGGTTTGCTTCAACCGTATCAGCTCCTTGATCTTGAAGTGCATAAGCTCGAATTTTATTTAACAGTCCGATATTTCTTCCCTCTTGACGATGATAAATGAGTAGACCTCGTTTTTCTTCACAAATCTGCTTAAATGCGGCTTTCAGTTGAAAACCACAGTCACAACGTAAGCTAAACAAGGCGTCTCCTGTTAAACATTCAGAGTGGATCCTGGATAATACGGGGGCATCCGTTGAAATATCACCTAAAACTAATGCAAGATGATCTTGTTCCTTGTCTAATTCTTTAAATCCGATCATTAAAAAATCACCCCAAGGGGTCGGTAATTTTGCTTCCGATATACGTTTCAGATTCATGTCGATGAGTCATACTCTTAAAAATTTTTTAGTGTAATTTAGTCATAAGATAAAAGCGATATATTGCCGGTTTTTTCTTGGCTTATCTTTATTTTATTCGGCAAGATATAAAGCAGACCGTATGAATGATTCAAATAAATCAAAGGAGGTGAAATGAAAAGTGTGATGAAACAAATTATTTTCAGCAGTATGCTTTTATTGATCATTCCGTCTAGCGCCTGGATTTTTGGGTGGCAATGGCAGCTTACTCATGCTGATTCTAATTTATTAAAGGGGCTATTTGGAGTAACAGAAACGGCAGGTTATTCTTGGGGCATTTTGACCTGTATTTTATTATCGGCTTGTTTTCTTCGATGTTTGCGCTTTCGTTTAAAGGTTGCCCTGCAATTTTTGGTGCTCTTGTTGATATTAATGGTCATTGGGCAGACGGTGAAAATTATCATGAAAAATCAAATAAAAGAACCTAGACCTTTTTTAGTATGCTTGGAAAAAAAGCATCATATTGAAAATAAAAATTTCTATTCTTTAAATATTGAACCTCGAACGGTTTTATTAAAACGTTTATTAAAATCGGAAACGAATGCGCCCAACTGGTTGAAAAAATATTGGCAGGCTGAAACAGGATTCTCTTTTCCATCAGGGCACAGTATTTTTGCTGCGAGTTGGGCTCTACTGGCGGTCGGTTTATTATGGCCCCTTCGTTATTATAAAACGGTGATTTTTTTGATGTTGTGGTCATCCGGAGTGATGATCAGCCGTTTGCTATTAGGCATGCACTGGCCGATCGACATTTTTGTCTCAATATTAATCAGTAGTTTATTGAGCATATTATCATGCTGGGTTGTTTATCGCTGGATTGATCCAATCCCATTGAATAAAAAAAAGTTCTAACGCTCATTGATTAACGTTTTTTTACTTTTTTTCTAAGGTAGGAATATCTGTGAAATTTGTTCTCATTTTTTTATTAGTCTGCATACTGTCCGTGATTTTAATCATATTTGGTGCGAATAATAAGGAAGAGGTTGTTTTTAATTATTTACTGGCTCAAAACTCATATCGTTTATCAACCTTGTTAGTCAATATTTTTTTAACTGGGTTATTTTTGGGGTGGATCATCACGGGTATATTTTATTTAAAAGCACGAATAGCGCTGATGAAAGCAAAACGAAAAATAAAAAAATTAACATTAAATAAAGATCAACGGGTCAAAAATGACGCCAATTTAAAGATCATTGACGATAAAAAGAGATTTTTTTAAATGCTTGAGCTTCTATTTTTATTGTTACCTGTAGCAGCAGGCTACGGGTGGTATATGGGATCGAGAGGTTTTAAAAACAATCAACAACAAAATGAGAATCGATTATCACGTAATTATGTCAATGGTCTTGATTTTTTACTTTCAAATCAAAAAGACAAAGCTTTTGATCTTTTCCTCGAGATGCTTAAAAAAGAGGGTTCTGCTTTTGAAGCGCATTTAACGTTAGGAAATTTATTTCGCTCTCGAGGCGAAACGGATCGTGCCATCAGGATCCATCAATCTTTGATGGAAAGTGCTTCTCTGACCTTTGATCAACGTTTATTAGCTATTCAACAATTGGGGCGAGATTATATGGCCGCGGGATTGTATGATCGTGCGGAAAGAATGTTTAATGAACTTATTGAAGAAAAAAATTTTCGAGTGAGTTCATTACAACAGCTTTTGGCGATTTATCAGGCCATGAGCGAATGGGTTAATGCCATTAAAGTCGCCCAAAAATTAATCAAATCAGGCAAAGAACATCAACATTTACAAAAAAAGGTGGCACATTTTTATTGTGAGTTGGCTTTAAAGGCGATTGCTATCGATGATATTTCTAATGCCATTAGTTTGCTAAAAAACGCCATTTCGGTAAATAAGCATTGTGCGAGAGCATCCATTATGCTTGGAAGACTTTATATTGATTCTAATGATTTTTCTAAAACAGTGGCAGTGCTTCAAAAAGTATTGGATCAGGATAAAGAAGTCATTAGTGAAGCATTACTCATGCTTGATAAATGCTACAAAAATTTACCGAAATCCACATCGGATTGGATGATTTTTTTAAACCGTTGCGTAAATGAGGGGGCAGGGGTAGTCGCTGAGCTGATGATGTCAGATTTAATTGAACAGAAAGAGGGATTAGAAGCCGCGCAAATTTATGTTAACCGGCAATTACAACGTCATCCCAATATCCATCTTTTTCATCGATTAATGCATTATCATTTATTGGATGCAGAGGAAGGTCGAGCAAAAGAAAGTTTATTGTTATTAATGAACATTGTTGCCGAACAGATTCGCACAAAACCTTCTTATCATTGTCGTCAATGTGGTTTTACATCACATTCTTTCTACTGGCGTTGCCCATCTTGTCGCTCTTGGGATTCAGTCAAATCTATTAAGGGCTTTGATGGTCAGTAAATGCTCATCGAGCTAATTGAAGAGATGCATCTTTTATAAAGAACCGCCCTTTGATATAAAATGGAAAATGACAAAAAATGATATTTTACAAGCCTAAAAAAAATTCATCTCACTTTCTTTCACCCATTATTGTTGCACTCGATTACAGGGATAAAAATAAAGCGTTGGCTTTTGTTGACAAAATTAACCCTCAGTATTGTCAATTAAAAGTGGGGAATGAAATGTTCACGCTCTATGGGCCTGAATGGATTAAAGAGTTGCAAAAACGGGGATTCCAGGTTTTTCTTGATCTTAAGTTTCATGACATTCCGAATACAACGGCTCGATCAGTGGCTTCCGCTGCTGAGTTAGGCGTCTGGATGGTCAATGTGCATGCAAGCGGAGGCGGCCATATGATGGAAGCGGCCAAAAAAACACTTTTGCCTTACGGTAAAGAAGCTCCTCTATTGATTGCGGTGACCCTGCTCACGAGCATGACAACTCAAGATTTACAGCCCATAGGTATTTATGGTGAACAGCAAGAACAAGTGACACGTTTAGCAAAATTAAGTCAAGATTCTGGAATGGACGGTGTCGTTTGTTCCGCTCAAGAAGCTCAAATCTTAAGACAGCACTGTGGATCAAGTTTTCAGCTAGTGACACCGGGTATTCGCCCATTAAACAGTGTTAATTTTGATCAATCACGCACCATGGATCCAAAAGAAGCCTTAAAAGCGGGGGCGAATTATTTGGTCATAGGTCGTCCCATAACAGGATCTGAACATCCAGTTCAAAGTTTAAAAAATTTATATACTTTATTGATGAACTCATAAAATATGATGAACGATCCCAACAGTCATTTAATTTATTCGACAGATAAGAATGCTTTTCCTAAATTAGAAAAGCGGGAACCTTTACCTATTCAAAAAGATGCTCTGATACGATTAGAGTACCAAACACATGGACGAAAAGGTAAAGGGGTAAGCCTTGTGATCGGTTTAAAAGGAGGGGATGAAGCGATTGCTTCATTGGCGGCAGAGTTAAAAAAGCAATGTGGTTGCGGGGGCACGGTGAAACAAGGAATCATTGAAATTCAAGGAGATAAAATCGCTTTTTTAAAAAAACGACTTGAAGCGGAAGGTTTTAAAATGAGACTGGTTAGAGGGTAAAACAGGTTCGAAATTTTATGAAAAAACGGGATTGAGTTTCGCTTGAAAAAGATCACGAATTAAGTGAATTTATTTTATTTGGATGTTCCTTACTGCCCGTTTTCCAACGGACCTCTGAATGGACGTTATTCCTTTATTGTGCCGAAGTCTGTCAGCAGAGGTGAACTGAGGGCGTTTAATGAAAATTAATAATTAATTAATAGTTAAATGGCTATTTAAAATGACAGATTAAAGGCGTTTAGTGTTCCGTTGATTCGAAAACACCTGGTTAATGTATCAGTTCATCGATTATAGGCATTTTTTTATCCTCAATAATCAAATTCTTAATTAGAATGGCTATTGACACAGTTTATTTTTTAGACTTTCGTATTTGATCACTGTGCTATTTTTCGACCTCACCCTAAACGATTTTAGTCCACTTTTTCATGTCCATTAATACAGGCGGTGTATCTTTAGTGAATTCTTTTTTAACACTATGACACAAAATGCGGGTTAATGAAGTTGGGAAAGCAGTCACTTCTCTTGAAAGGAGATCAGAAAATGCTTTATGCCCTGGATCATATACAGATATCGATTTTACAAAATCAAGTTTACTAAGGTCTGGTAGGCTAGTTATTGGTGCATCTTCTAATTTCAAATAACTCGCTTTCGTTCTGATAGCATGTAAAATTTTTTCTGAAACTAATAAACGGTTCTTCTTTTCATCATTATTAGGCGCGTTATTAATCCATTCAACCAAACGTGTTGTATTTGGATATTCATTTTCATCTAAATTAATTCCAGCTTTCACGCAATTATAAATCTGGTTCATATTAAGCTTATCAATTATGATTCTGTGCGGTAATACAGGTAATGATTGGAAGAAGTCGAAGGTTTGTTCTGATAAATTATCATGAGTTAAAGTACAATTGTTTTCTTCATATTTTTTGGTACTCATGCCAGCATATTTTTCTACAGTTTCGTTTGTTTTATTTTCATTCTTCACATCTTTAGTCTTCAAACTACAATTTGAATTTTTAATTTTAATAAGATTAACAAATTTATTTTTATTTACTCTGATTTTTTTGCAAACAAATAGATTCAAATTTGAAACAAAATTTTTGCACGCTTTTTTTATACTCATCATTTTTCACCAATCAAAGTTAGAATTTATAATGACAAATTTTTTGAGCTCATGCTCTCAAAAAATACTTAATTAGCTAAATTTTGCCAAAAAGGTAAAGCTAGCTTTTGTATTCATAAATCTGATATTGAATCGGCATTGAAAAAAGTGATTGCTTTTTACCAACTCAAAAAAATGGTCGGCCCTGGTTATCAAGATAAATTTCGAGCCTTTTTAACAAAAGCACTCTCAACGATGAAATCTCGAACATACAATCATTAATGACATTTTAATAATGATAAAGGCATGAGACTATTTTGAGAGTCGTGTTATTTATTCCGTGTATCAGCCTGTGCTCATCGGTGATTCGTCTAGACCAAAAACCCGATAAATCATGCTTCAGAGGTTCTGGCTTTCCCTTTCCAGAGAAAGGGGTACATTGAATATCGCGTAGCAATTCATTAATACGTTTTAACGTCTTTTTGTCGACCTGTTGCCAATAAAGATAATCCTCCCACGATTGGCTAGAAAAGACGATTTTCACTCTATCAATTCTCTTTCTTGACCTTTTTCATGATTGATCTCTTCGATGGACTCTATCAGTTTTCGGGCATTTTTGGGCGAACGGAGTAAATACGCCGTTTCTTACAGTGATTGATATTCATCAAAGGACATTAAAACGCACGGTATCCCTTTCTGTCTGGTGATTAATATGGGAGTTCTATCTTCAATGGTTTTATTTCATCAGTGAGGCAAAATTTTACCTGTCTTCGCTATAATTGACGGTTTGCATTCGGTTATTCCCTTTTAAATTGCTCATTTTTTTATAAGATAAAAGATAAAAGTACAATTATTTGTACTTTTATTATTAATAAGGAGCATATGGCCTAAAAATGGTCTATTTTATTACTTGCCATGGCTAAGCGATTTAATTTTGATTCATGGATATATTTTGCAAACAAAGACTCGATGTCACAGTGAAGTTCTCTGCTTTTATTTTATATCTTAACTAAATTTAAATCGTTTAGGCATATCACCTTATAAAACTGGCATGCAATTCCTGAAGGGAGATCACCTTTTCAATCGGATTTTCCATAAGAGACATCACAGTCGCTAGCCCACCATTGAGAGTCGTATCATAATGCACTTTGTATTGTAATGCGGCTCTGCGAATTAATTTAGAATCCTCAATCGCTTGGCGCCCTGAGGTAGTGTTGACGATATAAATGTACTCTCCATTTTTAATGCGGTCTTGAATATGAGGGCGACCTTCATGCACTTTATGGACCCGTCGAGCAGGCAACCCCGCTTTTTCTAAAACATCCGCGGTCCCTTGAGTCGCATCTAACTCAAAACCTTGTTGTAAAAATTGTTTTGCCAAATCAACCACTCGTGTTTTGTCGCCATCTCGAACAGAAAGCAAGACTCGCCCTGTTTTTTTCATTGATGAATGACTCCCCAACATTGCTTTTGCGAATGCTTCTGCGAAAGTATGTCCAACCCCCATCACTTCACCTGTGGAATGCATTTCTGGCCCCAAGATGGGATCCACGCCAGGAAATTTATCAAAGGGCAGGACCACTTTTTTAACAGAATAATAAGGAGGAATGATTTCATTTAACATATTTTGCTGAACTAATGACTGCCCTGCCATGACTTTCGCCGCTATTTTTGCTAAGGGGATGCCCGTCGCCTTGGAGACAAAAGGCACCGTGCGGGCAGCACGCGGATTGACTTCAATCAGATACAGCTGTTCTTTTTTGACAGCAAACTGGACATTCATTAACCCTTTAACACCGAGTTCAAACGCTAGTTTTGTCACCTGATCCCGCATACATTTTTGAATAGGCTCGTTTAAGGTATAAGCCGGCAGTGAGCAGGCCGAGTCGCCAGAATGTACCCCTGCTTCTTCTATGTGTTCCATAATACCACCGATGAAAACGTGCTCACCATCGCAGATGGCATCAACATCGACTTCAACTGCATCATCTAAAAAACGATCCAGTAATACAGGCGAATCATTAGAAACCTGAACCGCATTTTGAAAATAACGCTGCAAGTCAACCCTGTTGTAAATGATTTCCATCGCGCGCCCCCCGAGGACATAAGAGGGGCGAACCACCAGCGGATAACCTAAAAGGTCAGCTTTTAAAAAAGCGTCTTCAAGTGTTTGGGCCGTCGCATTCTCAGGCTGTTTCAAGCCTAAGCGATGAACGGCTTGCTGAAAACGTTCACGATCTTCTACCCTATCAATCGCATCAGGGCTCGTTCCCAAAATAATGACGCCTGCCGCTTCAAGCTCTCGAGCCAAGCGCAGAGGCGTTTGCCCACCATATTGAACAATAACCCCTTGTGGTTGTTCAATCCGCACTATTTCAAGGACATCCTCCAGCGTGACGGATTCAAAATACAGGCGATCAGAAATGTCATAATCCGTCGAAACGGTTTCTGGATTGCAATTGACCATAATGGTCTGATATCCCGCCTCATGAAGAGCTAAAGATGCGTGCACACAGCAATAATCAAATTCGATTCCCTGGCCAATCCGATTAGGTCCTCCTCCTAATATCATGATTTTTTTCTGTTCGTGATTGGGTCTGGCTTCACATTCTTCTTCATAGGTAGAGTATAAATAGGCCGTATCTGTCCTAAATTCCGCAGCACAGGTATCCACTCTTTTATAAACAGGATGCAAATTCGATTGGTGGCGTCGGTCTCGTATTTCTTTTTCGGGTACGGCCAGTAATTTGGCCAAACGTGCATCCGAAAATCCTTTTCGTTTAAGATGCCTTAAAAAAAACGCGTCTAAGGATTGAATGCCGGTTTGAGTCAGCTGTTCTTCGAGCTGGACGAGTTCCTGAATCTGCATCAAAAACCAGGAATCAATTTCGGTGAGATCAAAGACTGCGTCTAATGAGAGCCCCGCACGAAAGGCATCTGCGATATACCAGATGCGTTCCCCTCCGGCATCTTTGAGCTCACGACGAATAGAGGTAATGGCCTCCGGATCATTCAAAGACACTTTGGGATCGAGCCCCGTGGCCCCAACTTCTAGCCCTCTGAGCGCTTTTTGCAGCGATTCTTGAAAAGTTCGCCCTATGGCCATCACTTCTCCGACAGATTTCATCTGAGTCGTCAAGCGATCGTTTGCTCCTGCAAACTTCTCAAAGTTAAAGCGGGGCATTTTGGTGACCACATAATCTAAAGAAGGCTGGAAAGACGCCGGCGTTCGGCCACCTGTAATGTCGTTTTTTAATTCATCCAAGGTGTAACCAACAGCCAGCTTTGCCGCAATTTTTGCGATAGGAAACCCGGTGGCCTTTGATGCCAGTGCTGAAGAACGAGAAACGCGGGGGTTCATTTCAATGACAACCAGCCGTCCACTTTTTGGGTCGACGGCAAATTGAACGTTCGAGCCACCTGTTTCGACACCGATTTCACGTAATACTGACATCGAAGCATGTCGCATTCTTTGATACTCTTTATCCGTCAAAGTTTGAGCAGGTGCGACGGTGATAGAATCCCCAGTGTGAATGCCCATGGCATCCATATTTTCTATCGAGCACACAATAATGCAATTGTCATTTTTGTCACGGATGACTTCCATTTCATATTCTTTCCACCCGATCAGGGATTCATCGATCAACAATTCATGCGTGGGTGATAAATCAAACCCTCGTTCGCAAATTTCTTCAAATTCTTCGCGATTATAGGCAATCCCCCCGCCGCTGCCGCCCATAGTAAAGGAGGGGCGGATAATGCAAGGGAAACCTATCTCAGAAACAACGGAAAAAGCCTCTTCCATGCTATGGACAATGCCAGAACGCGGGGTATTCAGGCCTATTTTTTTCATCGCTTTATCAAAAAGCCTTCGGTCTTCAGCCTTATCAATCGCTTCTCCTGTAGCACCTATCATGGTCACGCCATAATCTGATAAAACCCCTTTTTTCTCTAACTCGAGTGCGCAATTGAGTGCCGTTTGTCCACCCATGGTCGGCAATAAAGCATCAGGATGTTCTTTGGCGATGATCTTGCGAACCAATTCCCAATGAATTGGCTCAATATAGGTGGCATCTGCTATGTCAGGATCTGTCATAATGGTCGCGGGGTTAGAATTGACCAAAATCACCCGATACCCTTCTTCTCTCAAGGCTTTACAAGCCTGAACGCCAGAGTAATCAAATTCACAGGCTTGACCAATGACAATAGGGCCGGCACCCAAAATCAGAATGCTGTTGATATCTGTACGCTTTGGCATGATGTGAATTCCTGATTACAGATGATGAAGAGATTTTTCATGATACATTTGCATCAAATCGATAAAGTGATCAAAAAGCGGCGCCATATCATGGGGGCCAGGGCTGGCTTCAGGGTGGCCCTGAAAACCAAAGGCCGCTTTATCGGTGTGATGTATGCCTTGTAATGAGCCGTCAAACAAGGAGCGATGAGTTGCACGTAAGCAAGGAGGCAAGGTCGATTCATCAACAGAAAAGCTATGATTTTGTGTGCTGATCATCACAAGACCGCTCTCTAACTCTTTCACAGGATGATTTGCACCATGGTGGCCAAATTTCATTTTGATCGTTTTTGCGCCGCTCGCCAGAGCCAGCAGTTGATGGCCGAGGCAAATGCCAAAAAGGGGAATATCCGCTTCCAGTAAATCTTGAATAGCAGCGATTGCATATTCACAGGGTGCGGGATCTCCTGGACCATTCGATAAAAGCACACCATCGGGTTTTAATGAGATAACCGCCTGGGCTGAAGTGTGTGCGGGAACGACCGTCACGCGACAGCTTCGATCCACCAGCATACGAAGCATATTGCGCTTAATGCCATAATCGTACACGACCACATGAAAAGGAGATGCGTCTCGTTTTTTGGTATTTGGCATACCATCACTGAGCCATCCTCCTGTCCCTTCGACCCAATCATAGGGAGTTTTGACAGAGACTGTTTTGACCAAATCTACGCCTTTTAAACCCGGAAAATCATGAATTTCTTCTAAAGCCAGCACCGGATCTAAAGTTTTTGACGCGATAATGCAGCCTTTTTGAGCGCCTTTTTCAGACAAAAGACGTGTCAGCTTTCGAGTATCAATATCGGCAATGGCCACGATATGATGGCGTTTGAGATAATCCGACAGGGTTTCTTCACTACGATAATTACTGGCCACCAGGGATAAATCCCGGATGACCAGGCCCTGTACATAGACTTTATCGGATTCTGCGTCAGAAAGATTGGTGCCCACATTCCCGATATGAGGGCAGGTCAGAGTCACGATTTGTCTTAAATAAGAAGGATCAGTCAAAATTTCCTGATAACCTGTCATTGCAGTATTGAAAACCACTTCTCCGACGACCAACCCTATCGATCCAACCGATCGACCGTAAAATTCGGTTCCATCTTCAAGAACCAATAGTGCTGACGTCATCAAAATATCCTCCAGGAAAATCAAAATTGCTGATATGCAGATTATTGAGGTCAAAGTCAGTCATCTCTAAAACGCCTATTTTCAGACAAATTGCCGGAAATTCTAATGATGTGTCGTATCTATGTCTAGCATAGATGATATCTTTTTAACGATGAATCTCGTCGAGATGCGATCTGTTTTTGCCAAGTTCATTCGCAAGCAAGTGCAGGCTAAAAAAGATAAAAATAGTGTAGACCCAAATTCAGAATATATAGAATTTTTTAAAATCATAGAGGCAAATACGGATTTAACAAAAAAAAATGTCATCAATGAAAACAGCCTTGTATTAATTAGTGCTTTAAAAGAATTCATTTTTTATCAAGCTATTATTGTGGAATTCAAAAATTTTTTGAAAAACATGATAAATCCTGAAGAAAATGACATTAATGTTGAACAAACTATTGATATTAATAAGGAGTTTCTTGATGCTTTTATTACATATGTTCAAATTATTAAAAATATTTATCCAGAAGAAGAGAGTTTAGGAAAACTAGAAAAAATTTTTGAAGGAATGAAAAATCAATTAAATGACGAGAAAAATACACTGGCAGATTCAAAATCTGGTTCAAAACCAACTGAATTAGCCCCCCCCACGGATGTTGATTTAAAAGAAATTGACTCAACGCTTTCTAAACTAAAAACAATTAATCCAGAACAATATAAAAATTTAAAAAAATTTACTGAAAATTTCGATGCTAAAAATGTTAAAGCGATAAGCGTTAAAACAATTAACAAAAAATATAAAGAGGAAAATATGACTCCGCCAACAGAGGAAGAATTTCAGATTTTAGCAAATTCTGACTTTTTTAGATCTAGAAAATCATATCTTCAAAAAACAATTAAGATTAATGTTAATGATGAGCTCATGTTCAGTATTAAAGTTTTTTCAGACGAAGAAAAGATGTCTGGTCTGGCTCAAAATGAGATTGAAGAAGCATTAACAAATACTTTAACTACCTTTAATGAAGCATTTGGTTTTATAAAAAATAATAGGTCGTCTTTTGGAAGACATGAAAATAAAACGCATTTTACATTGCATTTTTTTAAAAATGAAAAAAGTTTTTATGATTATACCAAGTCTAAGGAAATTAACTTGGTAGGGTATGCGCCCAATAATAATATATATGTCTATCTTGGTGGTCGCTTTCAGGAGCGACTCAATAGGACTATAAGACACGAATTTGTTCACGTTTTCATGAATTACAGTGGCGTAGGAGAAGTCATTAATTCTTTTTCTATTTTGAGGGAAGGCATACCTACGTATGTTGCTGGATTATCAAAAGGTGAAAACGCGATTCATTTTCTCAGTGATTTAAAAAACCATCTTGATGAAAAAAACTTTAATAGAAGTTTGACATTAAAAAACCTTTTAAGCGATCAGTTTTTGAAGGACAATAACCTAAGCCATTATATTGCAGGGCCTGTTGTTATTGCTTATTTTGAGGATATGTTTCCGAATGTTATAGATGAATTATTGTATGATACAAAAGATATGGTTGAAGAAAATAAGGAAGAATTTTTTAAAAAAATACAAAAACTTTATGATGAAGCATATTCGACCCCTTTTAAAAATTGGGTTGAAACACATTCAAATGAAGGATTTCACGCTTGGTTAGAACCGGCACCAACAAAAAATCAGGATGGTGACGGCTCATCTGCTGAAGTGACTTCACTGTCTAAAGATGCTTTAAAGCCTGAAGTTGATTCATCGTTTCAACAGGGTGACTCGCATCAAAATGAGGCTGGATTGTTAAAACAGGGGATGAGTCAATTTTCATCGCATGATGCACCGCATGTTCCGGAAAATCCTGTTTTACACTCTGACGTCATTCCAACTGTGATCAGTAACGCTTCCTGAAAATATTTTTAATACGCTTATCAGAATTAAAACAAACAAAAACCACTCTATGGCTAAACAATTTTATTCTAATGACAAATAGATTTGATCATATTTAAATCATATCAATAATTTAATATTATTGATTGTCATCATTTTTAGGTATTTAGCTAAAGATTCTCCTAATGATGGTTTGTTCGTCTTTCACAGAAGGATTTTTCATGAATCAGATCTGTCTTGAATATTTCGGAAATTCTGTGGCCCGCGTCAAAAAGGCACTGGAGAATTTAAAAAACGGTCATGGTGTTATGGTGCTGGATGATGAAAATCGCGAAAATGAAGGCGATTTTGTGTTTGCGGCAGAAACCATGACGGTCGAACAAATGGCCCTGACGATTCGTCATGGCAGTGGTATTGTTTGTCTTTGTTTAACTGAAGAACGTTGCCAACAGCTTGAACTACCGATGATGGTTGAAAAAAATTCCAGTACTTTTCAAACCCCTTTTACAGTCAGTATTGAAGCAGCAAAAGGGGTTACCACAGGGGTTTCAGCCTCAGATCGGATCACCACCATTAAAGCGGCGATATCACAGACAGCAAAGCCTGCTGATCTTCATCGTCCAGGCCATGTTTTCCCTTTAAAAGGGCATCCCAAAGGCGTTCTGGGTCGTTCTGGGCATACAGAAGCGGCGATTGATCTGGCAAGGTTGGCGGGTTTAAAACCTGCGGGGGTGTTATGTGAACTCACTAATGACAATGGCACCATGGCGCGTGCCCCTGAAGTGATTGCGTTTGCAAAAAAACATAAAATGACGGTTTTAAGTATTGAGGATCTGATTGAATATCGTCAAACTCATATGGAAACAAATTTTTCATAGACTACTTTAAAAAAATTTATTCAAAAACCATATTTGGAGAGTGAATCTATGTCCCCTTTAAAAGCAGGCGATATGGCGCCAACATTTGCTTTATTAGATCAAGACGGTGGAATCATTCATTTAAATGATTTTTCTTCAAAAAGAGTGTTGATTTATTTTTATCCCAAAGCGATGACGCCAGGCTGTACCGTTTAAGCTTGTGCACTACGAGACAATATGGATAAATTAAAAGCACTCGGTGTTGAAATATTAGGCATCAGCACCGATCCTCCACAAAAATTATTTCAATTTCATGAAAAAGAATTGTTAAATTTTACTTTGCTTTCTGATGCCAATCATCAGGTTTCAGAGCAATTTGGGGTTTGGGGTGAAAAAAATTTTATGGGTAAAAAATATGATGGGATCCATCGCATCAGTTTTCTCATTGATCCCACAGGTAAAATAGAAAAAGTATTTGATGATTTTAAAACCAGCGACCACCATACAGCCGTCATTGATTATCTGAAAGAATCTGATCGATCCATTGCTAAATGAACCATCCTATCTTTGAATACCCACAAAATTTACCGATTACACAACAAAAACAAAGAATCTGCGAAACTATCGAGCGTCATCAGGTCGTGATTATCTCGGGTGAAACAGGCTCTGGAAAAACAACCCAGCTGCCTAAGATATGTTTGGAATTAGGGCGTGGCGGTGTTACAGGGATGATAGGTCATACGCAACCACGCCGTTTGGCCGCTTATCGCGTTGCTCAGCGGATTGCCGATGAACTCAAAACGCCTCTTGGTGAACGTGTGGGTTATCAAATGCGTTTTCATCAAAAAATCAATGAAAACACCGCAATAAAATTGATGACCGACGGCATTTTACTGGCTGAGATTCAACATGATCGTCTTTTGATGCGATATGACACCATTATTATTGATGAAGCCCACGAACGCAGCCTGAATATTGATTTTATTTTGGGATATCTACGGCAACTCCTTCCTAAAAGGCCAGATTTAAAAATCATCATTACCTCGGCCACTCTAGACTCACAGCGATTTTCTGATCATTTTAATCAAGCACCGATGATTGAAGTGTCAGGCCGGAGTTATCCCGTTGAAGTGCGTTATCGCCCCCCCCAAAAAACAAATGAAAGCGAAGGAGAAGGGCTTCAAGCAATGATAGATGCTGTGAATGAGCTATATCGAGAATCCACTCAGGGCGATATTTTAATTTTTATGAGTGGAGAACGAGAAATCCGTGATGCAACAGAGGTGCTGCGCCAAGAAAATATATCTCACACTGAGATATTACCTTTGTATTCACGTTTATCTTATGCTGAGCAAAAAAAAATTTTTCAATCACATGTGGGGCGACGTATTGTTTTGGCGACGAATGTCGCGGAGACCTCTCTCACGGTGCCTGGTATTAAATATGTGATAGATACGGGAACCGCTCGAATCAGCCGTTATAGTTTTCGTACTAAAATTCAGAAATTATCCTTGGAGCCGATATCCCAGGCTGCTGCCAATCAACGCAAAGGGCGTTGTGGACGAATTTCCAGCGGAATTTGCATTCGACTCTATGAAGAACAGGATTTTTTATCACGCCCTGTTTTTACCGATCCAGAAATTTCAAGAACGAATCTTTCAGCCGTGATATTACAAATGATGGCTTTTAATTTAGGGGATATCACTTCTTTTCCTTTTATTGATCTTCCTGATAAACGCCGGATTCAAGATGGCATCGCGTTATTGTCAGAACTTGGGGCGATTGAGCATTCCCCAAAACCCAATCTGACAAAAATAGGCCGGCAATTGTCACGGTTGACCATTGACCCGAGATTGGGTCGAATGATTTTAGCGGCTCAATCTAGGTCCTGCGTTCAGGAAGTGATGATTATTGCGGCGGCACTTTCTATCCAGGATCCACGTGAAAGGCCTCAAGATAAAAAACAGGCGGCCGATGAAAAACATCATCGTTTTTCGGATAAAGACTCCGATTTTGTCGCTTTTATTCATCTATGGAATTATATCGAAGAACAGCAGAACGCTTTATCTGTCAATCAATTTCGTCAATTATGTCATCGAGAGTTTCTGCATTATATGAGAGTGCGCGAATGGCAGGATATTTACTCTCAACTCAAAAAAAGTGCTCAAAAATTAGGTCTATTGACATTATCCATCAATCACACTGAGCCCCATTATTTTCATGTTCATACGGCTCTTTTAACGGGTTTGTTATCTCATATTGGACAAAAAGACATGGAAAGCCATGAATTTACAGGCCCTCGTAACATACGCTTCGCGATTTTTCCGCACTCTTGTTTGTTTAAAAAACCACCTAAGTGGATTATGGTCTCTGAATTACTTGAAACTCGTCGACTGTGGGGGCATATCGCTGCACGTATTGAACCTGAGTGGCTAGAACCCTTAGCAGGACATTTGCTCAAACGTCATTACAGTGCACCTCATTGGGAAAAAAACAAAGGGGCAGTGATTGCCCATGAAAAAGTTACCTTGTTTGGACTGCCGATTATTTATGATCGAAAAATCAATTATGGCGCGATTGATCCAAAATTATGCAGATCCTTATTTATTCGACAAGCACTGGTTGAGGGGGAGTGGGAAACGACTCATGCTTTTTTTCACCAAAATTTAAAGCTGTTGTCAGAAGCCGAAGAGTTAGAAAATAAATCCCGACGCAGGGATATTGTGGTCGATGATCACACATTATTTGAATTTTATGATCAACGGATTGGCCAGGAAGTGGTCTCTTCACGCCATTTTAATCATTGGTGGAAAAAAGTGTTTCAAACTGACCCTGATCTACTGAATTTTGATAAATCAATGCTGATTACAGAAAACGCACAGGAGATCACTGAAGAAGATTTTCCTGATTTTTGGAGCCAGGAAGCATTTAAATTAGACCTATCCTATCAATTCGAGCCGGGCAACGAAACCGATGGGGTCACCGTTCATATTCCACTCGTGATGTTGAATCAAATACAGTCTCAAGGTTTTGATTGGCAAGTGCCGGGCATGCGGTTTGAACTCATCACAGCCTTGCTCAAATCCCTGCCTAAAAAACTGAGACGACATTTTGTTCCTGTGCCCAATTATGCACAGGCCATTTTAGAGAGTATCCGGCCTTCATCAGGTTCATTTTTAAGTGCCATTGAGAAAAAATTATGGCAGATGAGCGGAGTCAAAATAACAAGAGAAGATTGGCAGTGGCATCAAGTGCCTGAGCATCTTAAAATCACTTTTCGCATTTTGGATGATCAAAATCAAATGATAAAAGAAGGAAAAGATCTTGAAGTTTTACGGCAAGAACTGACAAGACAGTTTAAAAAAACGCGCAGTACCTTGATAGAAAACTGCACTTTCGAAAAACAGAATCTCAAAGAATGGAATTTTGGCACCGTGCCTCTTTACTATGAAAGCACTCAAGAAAATTATTCTATTAAACATTATCCCGCGTTGGTGGATGAAACCCATTCTGTTGCACTGCGTTTATTTGAAACAAAGCAGCAGCAAAAAATAATGATGTGGAAGGGACTCCGACGTCTGCTTTTGCTAAATATGGCTTCTCCTGCTCAGGCTTTACGTCAAAAATGGTTTAATAAATCAAAATTAGGGCTTTATTTTAATCCGTATGAAAATATACCGGCATTGCTAGAAGATTGTGTCGCCTGCTCGGTAGACAAGCTGATGGCTGAATATGGTGGTCTTGTGTGGACACAATCTGAATTCTTGATTTTAAAAGAAAAGATACGGCCCAAGGTATATGAGGTCTCAGAAAAAATAACGAGAGAAGTTCAACAAATATTGGATAAGGCTTTTTCTATTCACAAAAAATTACAAGCGGGTTGTAATCTCGCACAAGTTCCCGCTTTTACTGATATGAAACAGCAATTAGAAGGGTTGGTTTGTCCTTATTTTATTAGTGATAACAGCTTAAAGCCTTTGGCTGATATTTTGCGTTATTTGAAAGCGATTGAAAGACGGTTGGAAAAATTACCCTCTCAGTTGCAAACAGATCGATCGAATATGGCAAAAATACACGCACTGAACGATTTGTGGATAAAATGGAAAAATCAATTGACGGAATGGAGAGAAAAGGAAAAAGAGATAAAAGAAGTACATTGGATGCTGGAAGAGCTGCGTGTCAGCTTATTCGCACAGCAACTCGGTACTGCATACCCTATTTCAGAAAAACGCGTATTAAATGCGATAAATAAACAAATAAACGGCCAAGGCCAAGGCTAAGGTGCAAGCGTCATTGCTGTTTTATCCGCCCAAATAATTTCACCCGTTTTCACTAGCATCAATTCCATATTGATCACAGGAGATTGAATGTCATCACTGACATCCGTATAGAGCACATACTCCGCTTTCAGATATCGCCCCAAAGCAATCGCCTTACTACGTGAGCTGAGGTTATCTTGCTTTGAGATCCCGAGTGCTGTTTTGGCCTTCGCCAGTTGATTGGCTGAAATTAAAAAAAACGTATTATTGGAGGATAAAATATGTAGCAAGCTCTCAGTGGCTTTTTCTATCTGTAATAACCCATTCGTATTATTTTTGACGGTATCTACCAATAAAACGCTTCCATTAGGCAGATCCTTCGTTTGACTCATATTTTCAACGAGTGGCTTCATAGGAACTGACCAATCAAATGATTTAATCTTAGGGGTCAAAGGCACGATACCTATTTCTGCTGACTCGGAGGAGATACCCTCAGGTGAATCGGTAGAAACAGTGGATGGTTCGCTTTTCGATGGCCGCCCTATTTTTGCGGGCGGCTGAGCACAACTGGCCAACAGAAAGACGATGGAAGCACTCAGAAGATATTTCTTCATGACTATTTTTATCCTTTAAATAACGGCCCTAATGGGCAGCCACCCAACAGATGCATATGAATATGATAAATTTCTTGTCCCGCGTGATCATTGCAATTCATAACGAGCCGATAGCCATCTGCTGAAATCCCTTTTTCGTGTGCAATTTTAGCGGCAACCGTGATCATCCTACCCAAAGCCGGCTCATGCTGCTTTTTCACATCATTCAAGGTTGGGATAAAAACGTTAGGAACAATTAAAATATGTACCGGTGTTTGAGGAGATATATCACTAAAAGCGGTCACCAGTTCATCCTGATAGAGAATGTGAGCCTGAATTTCTCTTCTGATAATTTGACTAAAAATGGTCTCTTTACTCATCCAATAAAGCCTTTTTCATAAAGTAAGATAAAAAATGGTATTTCTTAGAATGATGTCTAAATTTTTTAAATCATAACAGAGCAAAAGGCAAAGTTAAGAGGTAAAAAACCTAAACTCTCTCATAAACAGCAAGCTCTTAAGACAACCCATGGTCACTCTACCTTCTAAATCGCATCTCAATCGTATTTGAACATCCCCAAAAATAGTGCTTATTTTAAAATCTGCTTGGTTAATATTGCCATATATTAGCTATTCAAAATTGATGTTAATACGACCGGAAGATTGGCAAAATAATGAATTGAGGGTAATCTCTCAGCTTAATACAACGAATCCCCCAATCATGGAAATTGAACATGTTTGAAAAAATCACAAACGCTCCGCCCGATCCTATTTTAGGATTGGCAGACAGTTTTAATGCAGACCCTCGAGATTGTAAAATTAATTTAGGCATTGGGATTTATATGGATGAAACAGGGAATACACCCATATTAAATACGGTAAAAAAAGCAGAACAACATTTACTTGACCATGAAAAAACCAAAAATTATTTAGGGATTGATGGATTAAAAAAATTCGCGGCCTGTACACAGGATCTCTTATTCGGAAGAGCTCACCCTATTTTGATGGATAAAAGAGCCCGTACGGCACAAACCCCCGGCGGAACAGGTGCCCTTCGTATTGCTGCTGATTTTGTCACCAAAAAAGCAGGCGTCAAACGAGTTTGGCTAAGCCGACCCACCTGGCCAAATCACAATCAGATTTTCTCTTCGGTAGGGCTTCAAATCGTTGATTATGATTATTATGATGCAGAACATCACCGTTTAAATTTCACAGCGATGTTAAATTCTCTAGAAAAAATCCAGCCTGGAGATTTGGTGTTATTTCATGGATGCTGTCATAACCCAACGGGGATTGACCCGACAAAAGAACAATGGGAAGTACTGGCGGAATTCATAAAAAAGAAAGGCGGATTACCCATATTTGATTTTGCCTATCAGGGTTTTGGGCGAGGTTTAGAAGAGGATGCAGAAGGTCTGAGGATTTTTTCTCAAAAGCATGCTGAATTTATGGTTTGTAGCTCTTATTCGAAAAATTTTGGGCTGTATAACGAGCGGGTTGGCGCCTGCACCATTGTGGCAGGTGATGATAAAACCGCCGAGGCAGCATTGAGTCAGCTCAAAACCATCATACGAGCCACCTATTCAAATCCCCCCGCTCATGGGGGCGCGATAGTAGAAACGATTTTAATTGACGATATATTACGCAATGATTGGGAAAAAGAATTAACAGATATGCGCCAGCGTATTCAGAGGATGCGTCAATTATTTGTTCAAACTTTAAAAGAAAAAGGTGCGAATCAAGATTTTAGTTTTATTATCGATCAAAAAGGCATGTTTTCGTTTAGTGGTTTAAAAACGGAGCAGGTGTTACGTTTGCGTGAAAAATTTGGGGTATATGCCGTTAACTCTGGGCGAGTGAATGTGGCCGCGATGACGCTCAATAATATGGTGCCTTTATGTGAAGCCATCGCGGCAGTTATTTGAAAAACTGGTTTAATCATCACAGAAAATAAGCGAATCAATCACTGAAAAACCGCTAAGTGCCAAACCGCTTTTTTATGAACGGATGTACTGTTAATCTCTCATCAAAAAAAGAAAAAACCTGGTTGCATCAGCAGTAACTGAAGCAATCAAGTTTTTTCTGAAGAAGGTACGTTTTAGACAAGGTAACCGAAAAAATCGCGCCCCCCTTTGAAGCTTATTTGAGAAGGCTCATTCCTTTTGATAAAGCATTCCATGCATTTTAACCATATCCTTATTGATCCATTTTTTTCTTCTTTCATCCTTTTTGTGTTTGCCTTTATTCATCCTGAAAAAAAACTTGATCTCCATATCACTTCCTTGGCTTCATCTCTTTCCTAGATCTGAAAACAGTATCCTTACTACTTACATTTCATCTGATGACATCAGTGTCTTTGGATGAAACCTATCTAACATTTTTATGAGCCATAAAAATGTTCAGGCTCAGTCTACTTATTTGCTTTATTTACTCAATAGAGTTACAGCTATTTAAAAAAAAGTGATGATTAAATTTAAAATAATTGTTTGTTTTTTAAAATAAAAAATACTTTTTTAAAAAAAATTAAGATATAACTACACTTTAGAATAGTCAATACCTTACAAAGGTAAGATCATTTTTACTCTATTTGATTGAGCTGAGATTAAAAAAATAAATCTATTTTTAAATGAGATATAATCATCAAAAATGATTGTTCAATGAGAAAAAATTTTGAAAAAAACAAATGACAACTATCATTCAGCCCGTTTTGTGATGAGTGCTCCGAATATTCATCATCTTCCTCCCGATCAAGGAATGGAGGTTGCTTTCGCTGGCCGTTCCAATGCGGGAAAATCCAGCGCACTGAATACACTTACTCAGCAAAAAAATTTAGCGAAAATCAGTAAAACACCAGGCCGAACACAACTCATTAATTTATTCGAAGTGGCCGAAGGAATACGATTAGTTGATTTACCGGGTTATGGCTATGCGGCTGTGCCATTAGCAATAAAAATCAAATGGCAAAAAGCATTAAATGAGTACTTAAACAAACGTGATTGTTTGAGAGGCTTAGTCATACTGATGGATATTCGCCACCCTCTTAAAAATCTTGATCAGCAAATGATTGTTTGGGCAATAAACAAGCGTATCCCTGTTTATTTACTCTTGACTAAAGTGGATAAACTGTCCAGGTCAGCCAGTAAAATACAACTTGATATGGTAAAAGAAGCCATTTTGCCTTTTATGGGCGATATTGAAGTAGATGTATTTTCATCCTTGAAAAAAATAGGGATTGATAAATTACAAAATAAATTGAACGCTTGGTTCAGTGGCTCTGTCAATGAATGAGGTGTCAGCAAAACATTTTATTTTCATCCATCACGGTTTTATTGACTCAAGTGTATGGCCTGCAAAGCTGTCACAATCTTTCTTTTATGCGTTTCACTCAGTTGAGGGTGATGAATCATTTTGATCATGCTGCCCGAAGTCGTTTTGTCAAATTTTTGACCTGCAATCAGGGCCTGATACAACCGTTCTATTAAAGAGGCATTTAACTGAATCAGTTTATAACGCATTTGAGCTAAATTTTGAGGATGCTTTTTAGTGATGGATTTTTTTTGCCAATCTGACTGATAACGACATTGAATCAATTTTGCGGCATGTATTAAAGCAGAAAAAAAAGGGCCAATGGAATTTGGCGTGATTCCTTTTTGTTCTGCGAGTAGCATGGCATTTCTCAAAATTCTTTTTTCTTGCTCAACATCTTCAATCGCCAACTGTTTTTCAGCTTTGTAAGCAGCGATATCTTCCATATAATACAAACGTTGATTAATCAGTAAGAAGATTTCATTGATTCCAATTAAAGACATTTTGATGAATACATTTCACGTTAAACAGCAAAATAAAAACAATGTATACACTTTACGGTATTAAAAACTGCGATACCATCAAAAAAACCCGCTCTTGGCTCAACGAGCACCATGTGATTTATCGATTTCATGATTATCAAGTCGATGGATTAACCCCCGGTGCGCTGCAAAATTTTATAGCGTGTTTGGGTTGGACACCATTATTAAATACACGCGGAACGACTTGGCGTCGTCTCAGTGAAACAGAACGTGCAGAGATCAGAGATGCTGCAAGTGCGCATAGTTTAATGTTACAAAAACCCGCCATCATTAAGAGACCTATTTTGGAATCCTCTAATGGCGTACTTTTATTGGGTTTCAATATTGAACAATATCGACATTTTTTAAAACACTCATGAATCATAAAATCTGTCCTGTCGTGATGTTGGCACAACAATTAATTGAACGCCGTTCAATCAGTCCAGAGGATGCTGGTTGCCAAGACATCATCGCTCAACACTTAAATTATTTCGGTTTTACTGTTGAACCCATGCATTTTGGTGACACAAAAAATCTCTGGGCCTGGAGAGGCTCGGGAGAGAAAACTTTGGTTTTTGTGGCTCATACCGATGTGGTACCTGCGGGTAATGAAACATTATGGACGACGCCTCCTTTTATGCCATCAATACGTGATGGAAGTCTTTATGGGAGAGGTGCCGCAGATATGAAAGGGTCTTTGGCGGCCATGATCATCGCCGCTGAACGTTTTGTCGAAGCGCATCCAAACCATCGCCAGAAATTAGCCTTTATTATTACCTCAGACGAAGAGGCCTCAGGCGCAAATGGAACTTCTAAGGTCGTTCAAGCTTTAATGGCTCGCAATGAAAAAGTGGATTATAGCTTAGTAGGGGAGCCTTCAAGTACCGAACGGATAGGAGATGTCATTAAAAATGGCAGGCGCGGCTCTTTAACGGCGCAATTATGTATTCAGGGTGTACAAGGTCACGTGGCTTATCCTCATTTGGCTCAAAATCCGATACATCAAGCATTAGGAGCTTTAAAAGAATTGTCGATGATTGAGTGGGATCAAGGTAACGCGTTTTTTCCTCCCACAAGCGTGCAGATAACGGGTTTAAAAGCGGGGAATGGGGTGAGTAATCTGATTCCTGATCAATTGCATGTTCAATTTAACTTTCGCTTCAATACTGAATCGACCTATAGCATGATAAGAAATCAGGTTGAAAATTTGTTAGAGCGTTATGCGTTGGATTACCAAATAACCTGGATACTTTCCGGTGAACCTTTCTTGACACCCAAAGGTGAATTGCTTGATGCGGTTCTGAATACAGTTCAACATTACTGTGATAGCCCCCCTGACATTTTAACCACTGGGGGCACTTCTGATGGGCGTTTTATCGCATTAATGGGAGCACAGGTGGTGGAGTTAGGGCCTATTAATCAAAGTATCCACAAAGTCAATGAATCAGTTTCGATAGCTGATCTTCAACTATTGACTAAAATGTATCAACGAATTATGGAACAATTGCTCCTGACCTGATTCATCCTGCTTTATTTTAATAATTTTAAAAAATTCATTTTATTTTTGGGAGATTTTTATGTTTATTGTTATTTTTGGGCGTCCAAAATGTCCTTATTGCACTCGTGCAATAGAGTTGGCACAAAAACTTAAATCAGAATTAAAGGATAAGAATATTAATTTTGATTATATCGACATGCATGCTGAAAAGATCACAAAAGCGGATCTAGAAAAAACGGTGGGTAAACCGGTGGAAACCGTGCCGCAAATTTTTATTGATAAGCAACATATTGGCGGCTATACCGAATTTGCAGCCTATGTTAATAAACATTTTCATGATCTCAAATTTTAATCGCTCTGAGGCAAAAAATAAAATTGAGCAAGAGCCCATTTTTAAATGGGCTTTTTTAATGAGAGAGACTTGTTGAGCTTACAACTGTACGTTAAAGTGCGCTACGCAGTCTTAAGCTTATTATAAAGTCTACACGAGGTATTGAATGAAACGTGCAGTGGTTACTGGCTTGGGTATTATTTCCAGTATAGGTAACGATAAAAATGAGGTCCTGTCGTCTTTATACGCTGGGCGTTCTGGGATAACTTTCTCTGAAGAGTTTAAAAATTCAGGCATGAAAAGCCATGTCTGGGGTAATGTGAAACTCGATACCACGGGTATGATTGATCGAAAAATTTCCCGTTTTATGAGTGATGCTTCAATTTATGCTTATCTCGCTATGCAACAAAGTATTGAAGATGCCGATTTAAATAATTTTGATATTTCCTCAAACGAGCGGATAGGATTGGTCGTCGGTTCAGGGGGAGGTTCGCCTAAAAATCAGGTGGCGGGCTCCGATAAAATGCGCATGAATGGTTTAAGAGGAGTGGGCCCTTATATGGTGACCAAAGCCATGGCATCCGGTGTTTCCGCATGTTTGGCGACGCCTTTTAAAATTAAAGGAGTAAATTATTCGATTAGCTCGGCCTGTGCTACGTCTGCTCATTGTGTGGGTCATGCATTGGAACTTATTCAATTAGGAAAACAAGACATTGTTTTTGCTGGTGGAGCAGAAGAATTATGTTGGGAAATGGCCTGTGAATTTGACGCTATGGGGGCACTTTCCACTCAATATAATGCAACACCAGAAAAAGCGTCTCGAGCGTATGATAAAAACCGGGATGGTTTTGTGATTGCGGGAGGCGGCGGTATGGTGGTGGTCGAAGAGCTTGAACATGCGCTCTCTCGCCATGCGCCTATTTATGGAGAGATAGTGGGTTATGGCGCCACGTCGGATGGCGCTAACATGGTTGCCCCGTCTGGTGAAGGCGCCGCTCGTTGTATGAAAATGGCTCAGAAAGGCCTTGAAGTGACCATCGATTATATCAATGTACATGGTACCTCTACCCCGCTTGGCGATATCAAAGAGCTAGAAGCGATTAAAAGTGTTTTCGGTCATCACTCTCCGTTTTTTTCATCGACAAAATCGATGACAGGTCACTCCTTGGGAGCCGCAGGGGTGCATGAAATTATTTACAGTTTACTGATGGCAAAACATAATTTTATTGCCCCCAGCATTAACATTGAGACTCTTGTTCCAGAAGCAGTGGGTATGAACGTCGTGACTGAAATGAAAGAATTGGCAATCAATACAGTGATGTCGAATAGTTTTGGTTTTGGAGGCACTAATGCGACTTTGATTTTTTCTAAATATCCGCGATAAATAGGGCCTCTCAAAAATAGAGGTTTTTATTTAATTGAAAATCTAAAGTTGGGTTATAGCTTATTTGAATCCTATGACAATGAAAGTATTTACAGCTTAATTGATTAAAAAAATAAAATGTCAAACATGCTTATCCAAAAATTTTTTTAATTCATGTTTAGACACAGCGCCCACTTTCGTGTCAATCGGTTTTCCTTCTTTAAAAAGCAATAACGTCGGAATGCTACGGATACCATATTTTTGTGTGGTATTTGGATTTGTATCAATTTCTAATTTGGTGATCGTGATTTTATCCACATATTCGTTAGCAATTTCATCTAAAATAGGGGCAATCATTTTGCAAGGCCCGCACCACTGTGCCCAAAAATCAACTAAAATCAATCCGTCAGCCTTAAGTACATCTCGATCGAAACTTTTGTCACTTAGCTGTATAATTTCCTTACTCATGTATTCTCCCAAAACCATCATTGGTTATTTTATAAATTTATTCGCTTAATCATCCTAAATTGCACAGGATTGACTTCATGAAAGCAATATTCAACTGATACTTTATCACATTATGAATAAGACACATTTGACAGATCAGAAATTTTCAGACTTTGCCCTTCATCCTTTAGTTATAAAAGCGATTGAAAATCAAGGCTTTTATCATTGTACTCCCATTCAAGCCTTGTCATTTCCCATTACTCTTGCTGGGCGTGATGTTGCCGCTCAAGCACAAACAGGGACAGGCAAGACACTGGCTTTTTTAGCCTCTGTTTTTAATTATTTACTGACAAACGCCGCCGATGAAACAAGGCAGTGCGAACAGCCCCGCGCGCTCATCATGGTACCTACCCGTGAGCTGGCAATACAAATTTATACTGATGCAGAGACTTTATCTCAGTTTACATCGCTCAAAATGGGTTTGGCTTATGGGGGAGATGGCTATGATAAACAACTAAAAATATTAGAAAGTGGCGTAGATATTTTGATAGGGACACCAGGTCGTATCATTGATTATGCAAAACAAAATTTTATTCATTTGAACGCCCTCCAGGTAATAGTGCTGGATGAAGCTGATCGTATGTATGATTTAGGTTTCATAAAAGATATACGTTGGTTATTTCGCCGTATGCCTCCTGCAGAAAAACGATTAAATATGTTGTTTTCTGCGACACTTTCTTATCGAGTAAGAGAATTGTCTTTTGAACAGATGAATCATCCGGAATATATTGAAGTAGAACCATTACAAAAAATCGGATCTCAAATTCAGGAAGAGCTTTTTTATCCTTCTAATGAAGATAAAATGCGATTATTACAGACTTTAATTGAAGAAGAATGGCCTGATCGTTGCATTATTTTTGCTAATACGAAACAACGCTGTGAAGATATTTGGGGCCATTTGGTGGCAGATGGTCATAGGGTTGGGCTTTTGACGGGGGATGTGGCACAGAGAAAGCGGATTCAAATTTTAGATGATTTTTCAAAAGGGTATTTAGATATTTTAGTCGCCACCGATGTAGCCGCACGAGGTCTACATATTCCGAAAGTGACTCACGTTTTTAATTATGATCTCCCAGAAAATGTGGAAGATTATATTCACCGTATTGGTCGTACCGGCAGGGCGGGTGAAAAAGGCTATTCAATCAGTCTGGCCTGTGAGGCGTTTGCATCTCATTTATCTACTATCGAAGCCTGCACTGGTCACCGTATTCCAACAAGTGAGTATAATAAGGAAGCTTTATTAACGGATTTGCCTCAGCCCAAACGTTTGCAACGCCATCATAGACACTATGCGGGCTCGCGTAATCAGGGGGCTTCTCGGAAGCCTCGCTCACCACAATGAATCTAATCTGTTGTTTTCTTTTTATAAGTCAGCCATTCCTTTTTAAGGCTGAAATTTTCTTGCATTACAGAGATCATTTGAGAAGAGATGAGCCCCTTCAATATATTAAAAATTTCTTCGATGTTTTTCTGAGCAGAATAGTCGTTAGAGACCATTTTTTCTCTTTTTTCAAATAGGAGGGTCAGTAGGCCTGAAAAAATAGAAGAATGAAAAAATTCTGCCGATGGCATGTTTTCTAATATACAGAGGTGTTTTGCCATCGCCCTGCTTTCTTTTTCTAATGATTTTCTGTCAATATCAGGGTAAACAGTGAGCAGAAAAAAAATAATGCTGTAATGTTGTAATATTTCTTTAATTCCAGATGCAAGGATTTTTAATGTCATCATGCCTGACGACAGATTTACAACGAAGTGATGGTTTTTATTTTCAACGCATTTTTGACGAATCAATTCGTCCATCAATAAATTTAATGCCTCCAGCAACTGCTTCTCGCTGTAATAAAGAAACCAACGAATTTTAAAAACAGGATATAGCAGAGTGATTTGTCTGATGATTTCTTGACGGCTGATATTATGATGACAAAGCACCGTCGTTGCGATCAAAGAAGGCAAGATCAAGAGATGTTGAATGTTATTACGATAATATCTCATCAAAGGTACCTGTTCTTTAGGCAAGCAGATCCTCTCATGAGGATGATTTTTTTGAACGACAAATTTATTCATATGAAGTGCATGATCTAGTAACTCTTCCGGCATTTGATCTGTCACAGAGCTGTATTGATTGTGCGGAGCATGGCGCATAAGTTGTAAATAACAATTCAGCTGTTCAAGTAGCTCTGGACGTGTCAATGCCTGGTTCTCTGACGCCAGTAAAGCGGTTGAACAAAGATTAATGGCGTTGATCGCCGCTGCATGATTAATGTTGATCATGATTTGATAGGCCAAATCTTTGACGGTAGAGGCCAACCAATGAGGTCGTGTTGCTTCAATTTTATTGATAGGTCTAATAGATTCGCGCCAATCAGGAACATTTTTATCAAGATAAAGTTTCAATTGGATAGGCTCACCAAAATTAACATACCCTTGACCCAGATGACGCAATTGACGTAGTCCCCCTATCATTTGGAAAAAATTTTCCTTTTTTTTACGCTCTCCCCTTAATTCTTTGGTATAGCTCAATACTTCTATGACATGTTCATAGCCAATATAAACAGGAATCAATGTAATTGAGGGAGAGATATCCCTTAACATGGCTTGAATGGTCATGGATAAGGTGCCTGTTTTAGGTTCAAGGAGCAGGCCAGTACGAGAACGTCCCCCTTCAATAAAATATTCTACAGGGTAGCCACCTGTAAAAAGTTCATCTAAATATGCACGAAATATCGTTGAATACAGTTTGTTTCCTTTAAAATTACGCCGAATAAAAAAAGCGCCTAAACGACGAAAAATGGCCCCCGCGGGCCAAAAATTCAGATTGATGCCCGCCGCAATATGGGGGGTAGCCAAGCCCTCATAATAGAGAACATAAGAAAGCAATAGGTAATCCATATGACTACGATGGCAAGGAACATAAACAATACTGTGTCCTTTGTACGCCAGCTGACGTACGCAATCCGCGTTGTGCACATGAATGCCTTGATAAAAACGATTCCACATCCACCCCAATACACGATCAGAAAGGCGTATGGTTTCATAAGATACCTGAGACGCAATTTCTTTCATCAACCTCAGCGCATTATCATGCGCTTTTTGAGGCGATATTTTTTTTGAACGTGCTTCGTCTAAAAGTGCTTTTTCGATGGCTTCAGAGGAGAGTAATTTTTTAAAAAGATCAGAATGAACAGGTAAAGCCCGACCCACACTCGATAAATATTGACGAAAAAAATGTATTCGAGCCACTCGGGCCAATTTATAGACGATGCGGAGATCTTTGCTATGAGCGTTGATAATTCGCGATAATGAGATGGGATTGGAAAAATGTACAAAGCTATCCCGGCCTAACCAAAAGGCGGTAAAAAATTTTTGGAGCCGGTTTATTTTTCGGTTTTGACAAATGGAAATGGGACGTCTTCCAATCATGACTGACACTGGCAATATCGTGATATCTAGTGTTGAATTTTTAGAATACAAGCCAAGATAACGGGAAAAAAGTGTTTCGGCAGATGATGGACTATGACCGTGGGATTCTTTGATATCATCAATGAAAAGATATCTGGGAATCTGTATCTCATCTACCTTTAATGGTGTCAATGGATCGGGTAAACCCTGCTTTAGGGATTCTTCTCTTAAAATGATCAAATCCATTTTAGAACGGGAGGGTAAGATATAAAAGATAGGAGATGAAGAATCAAGGCCTGAATCAGTCACAAAATTTTTAGGGATTAATTTACTTTTAATAAAAATTTTTACAAACAAATACAGGGATTGATAATATATTTTACACCGATCTGACATGGGAACCTAAAAACCTTTTTGGTCATTCACTTTTTAATAAAATCAGTAGTAGACTTCTATTAAGGTCCACTACTGACTATGATTTTTACATCGTATTTTTTATGAATCCTTTTATAAACCAGTGTGGGCGCTACTTTGCGCCACACTGATTTAAGGCGAATCAATATTTTGCAAATCATCTGCAATCGCCTTCGCATTCGGATTTATCTCTGGTTTTAATATTCCTCCGTGCGCCAAAAAATCATAACGCTGAAAATACGCTTTCTCTACCACGGAATAAGGATCTGATGAATTCATCAATAAACCTTCAGAATTGAGTAATCTAGCACGGGTTTCTATCCCTTGGAGCACCCATTTTCCAGCAAACATCCAGGTCGTTAGATAACTGAGCAAAGGATAAGTGGCGTCTACCCATTGCCCTGCATCTTCACGAAAGGTAAAACTGCCATAAACCGGAAAAACAAAATAAGGTCCGTAACCGGCATGGTAACGGCCTAATACAGAACCAAAACGATAAGGAAATTCTTTTGCCAGCTGCGGATGCGCCATACTGGCAATATCAATTAAACCGCCCATTCCTAAAAATGTGTTTAAAAAAAATCGACTAAAATACTGCATGGCTTTGTAGGGATTAGCCACTAAAAGCGCATTAACCATACTGGCAGGTTCTTCGAGATTACTTAAAAAATTGCTTAAGCCATTACGTGCAGATTGTGGAACATAATTCTGCCAAAAAACAGCCAAAGGCCGAGTCAAATGAGGGTCCAAAATTCGATAATTCAAATCAAACATCGATCTATTAAACTTTTCTACACCACTTAATGATTGAGGTTGCCCCGAACTTTTTTGATGGCTTTGGTTTGAAGAATAAGAATGGCTACAACCTGCTAATAATAAACTGGTACAAATCCACCCAATCAGTCTCAGCTTCATATTCGTTTATCTCCTAAAACCAGGTTAATAGAAGGGTAAGTCTTCTGAAGAGACTGAAAGATTGTTTTTGCCAAAAAATAAAATGATAACCACTGAATTTTATGATTTTGTCGATGATCTTTTGAGATCAGAAACATGTTCAGACAGATATTTTGCGACGCCATCACTGGAAGCTTGCATTCCTGATTTCCCTTCTTCCCACTGCGCAGGGCAAACCTCTCCATGAGTTTGATGAAATGCAAGGGCATCAACCATGCGCAGCATCTCATCGACATTACGCCCTAGAGGAAGATCATTGACAACCTGATGGCGTATCACTCGATTTTCGTCAATCAAAAACGAAGCACGGAGAGCAACACCGGCTTCTGGATGCTCAATGCCATACCCTTTTTGAATCTCTCTTTTTATGTCGGCTACCAAAGGATAAGATACCTTTCCAATCCCGCCTTTCTCGATGGGGGTGTTTCGCCACTGCTTGTGAACAAAATGAGAATCTAAAGAGACCCCGACCAGTTTAGTATTGCGATTTTTAAATGCTTCATTACGCTCATGAAAAGCAATCAGTTCTGAAGGACACACAAACGTGAAATCCATTGGCCAAAAAAATAAAACGCACGGTTTATCTTTGATATAAGACCAAAAGTTAAAATTTTCGGTCACTTCTCCGTTTTCTAATACGGCGGGTGCTGTAAAATCCGGAGCAATATAAGTCACTAAAGTCATATTAAAATTCCTGATGATAATCTCTCGACTTTTTTCAGAACCAAATGAAGATAAGGGTTCTTTAGTCAAAAAAAGTCTAATGAATGAAAATGAAATAAAAAAGAGTTTTTTTGCGACCGATATTCGCATTTTATGTAAATGATTCTATCTAAGTCATCTTTTCTTGCGGCTTAAGCCGGCTAGCTTTAGACTTGTTAACCCTATTTTAAGCGAAAATGTTTAAAAAGAGCGAATAATTCAAATTTTTTTTAAAATTATTTTGTATCAAAAATCAAAATAAGTCTTTCAAAAAAGTTCATGAATTTATTGTGATCTTTTAAATTAAACCCATTTTCATTTAACACTGAAATTTAAAAATGCGTTTATCTGATTTTTCTTTTGAATTACCTGAATCTTTAGTAGCACAGTATCCCTTAGAAAAACGTAGTGACTGCCGCTTGCTTTGTTTAAATGGGGAAACAGGAACCATGACAGAAGGGGTTTTCACGGACTTGCTCTACCAACTCGAACAAGGCGATTTGCTGGTCCTTAATAACACCCGAGTGATTCCCGCACGCGTGTTTGGCCGTAAGCCCAGCGGCGGAAAATTAGAAATCTTAGTAGAAAGAATATTGAGCCCTAATCGCGTTTTGGTTCATCTTAAATCCTCTAAAACACCAAAATTAGGCGCACAGTTTTTATTAGGCGATACAGCGAACATTCCGGTGACTTTAATGGCTCGTCATGCTTCTTTGTTTGAATTGCGTTTTGACGTTCGGGAAGACGCCTTAATGCTTTTGCAAAGCATAGGTCATATTCCTTTACCTCCTTATATTCCTCGAGCCGATGAACCAAAAGATCACGAATTATATCAAACCGTTTATGGTCAACATTTAGGCGCCGTGGCTGCGCCTACGGCGGGTCTTCATTTTGACAACCCCCTTTTAAACGCGTTAAAAGCCCGTGGAATTGAAACTGCTTTTGTGACCTTACATGTTGGCGCAGGGACTTTTCAACCCGTGAAAACAGATAATATTACTGAGCATGTCATGCATTCAGAATATGCAGAAGTCAGTCAAGAAGTCGTCGATGCTGTATTAGCCTGCAAAGCACGAGGAAAAAGAGTGGTAGCGGTAGGAACCACTTCCGTTCGTTCGCTCGAAACCGCCGCTCAAAAAACGAAAAATTCCTTTTTAACGCCTTTTTCAGGAGAAACCTCCATTTTTATATACCCTGGCTATCAGTATCAAATTGTGGATGCCTTGATCACAAATTTTCATTTGCCGAAATCGACCCTGATTATGTTGGTCTGTGCCTTTGCGGGCTATCAAAATACCCTACGGGCTTATAAAAAAGCGATTGATGAAAAATATCGCTTTTTCAGCTATGGAGACGCCATGTTTATTAGCCATAATCCGAAGGCTGCTCAAGAAAACAGAGTGAAAAAATAGATTAGACCTGAAATCTAAAAACTAACACAGGACAAAATGTGAAATATCAACTCCAAAAAACTGATGGACGCGCCCGTCTTGGCAAACTGATCTTTGAACGAGGTCTGGTAGACACCCCCGCTTTTATGCCTGTAGGCACTTATGGTTCTGTTAAATCGATGACTCCAGATGAAATCACAGAAACCGGTGCCCAGATTATCTTGGGCAATACCTTTCATCTTTGGCTACGCCCAGGACAAGACGTGATCAAATTACATGGTGATTTACATGATTTTATGCAGTGGCAAGGACCCATCCTCACCGATTCAGGAGGATTTCAAGTTTTTAGTTTAAATTCCATGCGTAAAATTGAAGAGAAAGGGGTCTCCTTTCGGCATCCTTTAAACGGGAGTGAGATATTCCTGAGCCCAGAAAAATCGATGGAAATTCAATTGGATTTAGGCTCAGATATTGTGATGGTGTTTGATGAATGCCCTCCTTATCCTTCCGACCTAATCTACATGAAAAGTTCGATGGAGATGTCATTGAGATGGGCAAATCGCAGCCGTGAACACTTTAACAATCTGAACAACAAAAATGCGCTGTTTGGCATTATTCAAGGGGGCTTGTCGCTTGAATTGCGTGAAACCTCGTTACAAGGCCTGTTACAAATCGGGTTTGACGGCTATGCCATAGGTGGCCTTGCCGTAGGAGAGCCTAAAGAAGAAATGTATCGTGTTCTCGATTTTTTGTGTCCACGGATCCCTGACAATAAACCTCGATATCTGATGGGCGTTGGAAAACCAGAAAACCTGGTCGAAGGGGTTCGGCGGGGCATTGATATGTTTGATTGTGTAATGCCTACTCGCAATGCCCGAAATGGACATCTTTTTGTTACACATGGGGTAATAAAAATTCGCAATACTCGATACAAAACAGACATATCGCCTCTTGATCCCGACTGCGATTGTTACACCTGCCGACACTATAGTCGGGCTTATCTACATCATCTTGATCGCTGTAATGAAATACTCGGTGCCCGTCTTAATAGCATACATAATGTACGCTACTACCAACGTTTAATGGCCGACTTACGTCATGCCATTTATGAAGAAAGACTGGAGTGCTTTGTTGAAGAGTTTTACAAAAAAATCGGCCTTTCTATTTCATAAGTTCATAAGTGAGATAAATGGTGAATATCAGTTTTAATTCTGATTGACCAAAGTATAATAAGGAATAACAGTTTGAATACTGTAGAAATCCTTGTTTTTAAACAGCAAGAGAAGCGAGTAATATCTCAATATTAATTTTATCATGAGGACATTTGCATGAATATTTTTTCACAAGCCTTTGCTTCTACATCAGAAGCGCCTCAAGGGAATCCCTATTCTTTGATTATTATGCTCGTTATATTTGGTTTGATTTTTTATTTTATGATTTTGCGTCCACAGCAAAAAAGGACCAAAGATCATAAAAAACTGATGGATTCCATCAGCAAGGGAGATGAAGTTTTAACAACAGGGGGGTTAGTAGGTCATGTCAGTAAAGTCACAGAAACAGGTTACATTGTGATGTCTCTGAATGATACAACTGAAGTGACTATTAAACGTGATTTTGTGGCTGCTGTTTTGCCTAAAGGCACGATGAAAAACTTATCCAGTTCATCGTAAAATTTTGTTTTCGATGCCAGAAATATAAAGCGTGTTTTGTCGAATAACATGCGTTTTTTGTTAAAACGGCAAATAAATTTAGATTTTTTAAAAACCCCTATGCAGAGCTATAAAATCTAATCCTTTATTTTTTTAGGGAGTTGCCGTGCTAAATCGTTATCCGTTGTGGAAGTACGTGATGTTGATTTTTGTCATCTTGCTGTCTTTTCTATATGCATTACCTAATTTCTACGGTGAAGATCCTGCAGTTCAGATTACAGGCGTTAGAGGGAATGCCGCAAGTGAATTAACATTAAATCAAGTACATGATATTTTAAAAAAAAATCATCTTACCAGCCAATCTATAGCATTAAAAAATGGCACTATTCTGGTGCGTTTTAAAGATCCTAATGTTCAGTTAGCCGCACGTGATGTATTGATTTCAATCTTGGGCGATAGCTACGTGGTAGCTCTTAATTTAGCACCAGCAACACCAATTTGGCTCAGAGCTTTAGGCGCAGATCCCATGAAATTGGGGCTGGATCTCCGTGGGGGCGTTCATTTTTTGATGGAAGTCGATATGGATGCAATCCTAAGTAAACTGCAAATACAAAATATGGATAGCTTGCGCAGGGAACTGCAAGAAAAAAATATCACTTATACACAGATAACGAAGCAAAATAGTACCCATGGTTATGGGATCGAAATTGACTTTTCTGACGCTAAATCACGTGATGAAGCGATGTCTTATCTTTCTTCCAGACAGAAGCATATGCTGATCAATGCTGATAGAGGTAACAAATTAAAAGCGTTGATGACATCGGATCGTTTACGTGAAGTACGTGAATATGCTGTTCAACAAAACATGACTATTTTACGTAATAGAGTCAATCAAATCGGAGTCGCAGAGCCTCTGGTTCAAAGACAAGGAGATCGGATTGTAGTCGAATTACCCGGTATTCAAGATACTGCTCGAGCTAAAGAAATATTAGGCGCAACAGCCAGTCTGGAATTCCACCTAGTCAATACCAAAGTGACTCCTGAAGCTGCAGCAATCGGAAGAGTGCCTGCAGATACTGAAATTAAAAAAGACAGAGATGGGCGTCTTGTTGCTTTATACAAAAAAGTGATTATGACTGGAGATCATATTACAGATGCTTTTTTTGGCATTGATGAATATAACCGCCCTCAGGTCAATATTTCTCTTGACAGTTTAGGCAGTGCCATTATGTCCGACTTTACGAAAGATAACATTGGCAAATTGATGGCAAGTTTATATGTAGAGTACAAAGACAGTGGTAATAAAGATATCAATGGAAGACCTATTTTGGTCAAACAGGAAGAAGTGATTAACGCCGCTAACATCAGCTCACGTTTTGGAGGGCGTTTTCAGATCACAGGAATTGGGACACCGTCAGAAGCGCGCCAATTGGCTTTACTCTTGCGTGCAGGTGCTTTGATTGCTCCTATTCAAATAGTAGAAGAGCGCACTATTGGCCCAACTTTAGGGGCACAAAATATTTCACAAGGCCTAGATGCCTGTTTGGCCGGTTTGGCCGCTTCCATTTTGTTTATGGTGGTTTACTACCGCAAATTTGGCATGATTGCAAGCACTGCCTTGCTTGTTAATTTAGTATTGATTGTGGGTGTGATGTCTTTATTACCTGGCGTCACGCTTACAATGCCGGGTATAGCAGGGATTGTTTTAACATTAGCCGTTGCGGTAGATGCCAACGTGCTCATTAATGAAAGAATCAAAGAAGAGCTGAGAAATGCACGTTCGATTCAACAAGCCATACATGAAGGTTATAAAGGCGCTTTTTCCAGTATTATTGATGCCAATATTACTACTCTGATCACGGCTATTATTCTCTATGCTGTAGGAACGGGATCGATTAAAGGATTTGCGATTACGACAATCATTGGCGTGCTCACATCCATGTTTACGGCAATATTAGGAACTCGCGCCATCGTCAACATGCTTTATGGTGCTAAGCGTATAGAGAAATTGTCTATCTGACTGATTTACATGAAGGAATATTAAGTGTCACAAAATTATACTGTTGAGCAACTTAATTATGGTCGTAAAGTCTACAATTTTATGCGTTGGGACAACGTGGCTTTTGGAATTTCCTTTGTATTAATGGCTGCTGCCGTTCTTATCATCTCCATCAGAGGTTTTAACTGGGGTTTGGATTTTACCGGAGGGACGGTTATCGAGATCACCATGGAACAACCTGCGCCGCTCGATCAAATACGGGATGCATTGAAAATAGCTGGTCTGGTAGGACCTGTTGTGCAAAATTTTGGTACCACTCGAGACCTGATGATACGCATGTCGGCAAAACACAATAATGCAATCCAAGAGCTCGGACAAAAGATCATTACTATTATTGATCAATCAACGAATCAAAAAACGATCCTAAAACGAGTAGAATTTGTCGGCCCCAGTGTGGGCTCAGAATTGGCGCAAACAGGAAGTATGGCATTACTGGTCGCTTTATTATCTATTCTCATTTATGTGGGCCTGCGTTTTGAGTGGCGTCTTGCATTAGGAACCGTACTTGCTTTAGGTCATGATGTAATCATTACGTTAGGTATATTGTCTTTGTTTAAAATCGAAATTGATTTAACCATTCTTGCATCATTGATGTCTGTCATCGGATATTCCTTAAATGATAGCATTGTGGTTTCTGATCGAATTCGAGAAAATTTTCGTCAAATTCGTCGAGGAACATCCTATGAAATTATCAATGTTTCCCTTACACAAACCTTAAGCCGTACCATTATGACCTCAGCTACCACCTTGATAGTGGTATTCATGTTGTATCTGTTTGGGGGTGCCATGTTACACGGATTTTCTCTGACTATGCTGATAGGCATCTCTATTGGAACTCTTTCTTCTATTTATGTCGCCTCCGCCTTAGCTCTAAAACTGGGCATGAAACGAGAACATATGATCCAGCAAAAAGTAAAAAAAGAAGGCGAGGATCAGCCTTCTTTGTTACCTTGATCTATTATTGACTTATTCATAATAGTTTCTAAAACGTCTTTTGATTTATTAAATATTTTTATTTTATTGCCCCGAGCAGAACGACGCAAACGCTGTTCTTCTGGCGATAACTCTAATTCTTCTTGGCAGATTGCACTGCAACAGCCCGAAAATTTTTCACTGCAAATAGCACACTGAATAAATAACAAGTGGCAAGCCGAATTGTGACAATTAACATGTGTGTCACAAAACTGCTCGCATTGATGACAGTGAGCAATAACCTCTTCAGAAACACGTTCTCCCATTCTTTCATCAAAAACAAAATTTTTACCGATAAAATGTAAAGGCAAGTCCTTTTTTTTTGCTGTTCGAACGTATTCGATGATTCCGCCCTCAACGTGATACACATTTTTAAAACCATGATGTAATAAATAAGCGCTGGCTTTTTCGCAACGAATTCCGCCTGTGCAATAAAGTACCATTTTTTTTTCTTTATCCTCTTTTAGCATATCAACAGCCATGGGGAGCTGTTCCCTAAAGGTGTCAGAGGGCACTTTGATGGCATTTTTAAAATGGCCTACTTCATATTCATAATGATTTCTCATATCCACAAAAAGGGCATCTGGATCTTTTATCATTTCATTGACTTCGTGTGCCTTGAGGTATTGACCTGTATGAGCAGGATTAAACGTCTCATCTTCTATGCCGTCGGCAACAATACGTTGGCGGACTTTCATCCGTAATACCCAAAAAGACCTTCCGTTATCTTCTAAAGCTGTGTTGAGGCGTATTTGATCTAATGCAGGATGCGCATTAAAAAGGGATGCCTTAAAATCATTATAATGATCAATAGGTACACTAATTTGAGCGTTGATACCTTCTTTAGCAATATACACTCGCCCAAAAACACTGAGTTGGTTCCATTGAGTATAAAGTTTGTCACGGAACATACTGGGATTATCCAAAGCAAAATATTTATAAAAAGAAAGGGTTTGACGTTCTTGGGTTTCAGCCAGCATCTTTTCTTTGAGTTTTTGATTGGAAATTCGATTGTGTAACACGGGCACGCTGTAATTTCTCCTTTATGGATAAGAGGGTGAAATCTATTGAAAATAGATAAAATGAGCAGGAGTGTCTAATAAGCTGGAAAGAGGATCAAGTGATTTGTTTTCGCTTTCCTCTTTTATTTTAAATAAGTATCAAAAATAGCGCGATTTATCTCTTCTAGATTTTTAAGAATGGTTTCAAATTTTTCTTCAATCATTTGTTTATTCGGTGAACTTTTTTGGCACTCTTTTTCTAATTCTCGACAACTTCCCGCCAATTCATTTGCGCCAATAATATGTAAAGCGCCTGCGATTCTATGTAAGCACTGCGTGAAACCAGGCCATTTAGCCTCTTCTAATAACACCTTCGCTTGTTTCATATCCGAAATATTTTCATCACGAGTGGTCATCAAAAGCTCGCGTAACATGACCGGATCTTCTTGAGTAAACTGATTCAAAGTCTCCATACTCACTAAATTATTTAATGTATTTAATGGCTCCGCTTTTTTTTCTAAACGGCATGCTAACTTATTTAACCAGGCATCTAATTGAGAAAGTCGAAGAGGTTTAAACAGACAGTCATCCATTCCTGCTGCTAAATAAGCCACTTTTTCTTCTTCTCTCGCATGAGCGGTTAAACCTAAAATGATCAGAGGTCCTTTGCTGGCTTCACGGAGGTGACGGGTTAAAGTCGGTCCATCCATCACGGGCATGCTGCAATCTGTGATCACCACATCAAAAACATCATTTTTCCAAAGTTCTAATGCCTGAACCCCATTCTCTGCCACAACTACCTGGTGACCCAGACGAGTCAGCTGACTTTTTAGCAAAAGGCGATTTGCAGGGTGATCATCCACTACTAATATGCGTAAGGAAAAGGATTTCTGAACATTTTCGCTGATCAACTGTTTTTCTTCTTTTGCCTGATGAATATTGGCCCGACATTGTATCGGTACAGATAACTCAACACAGGTTCCTTGATGAAGCTCACTGTTCAACTTAATGCTTCCGTTCATCATCTGCATTAATTGAAGACAAATAGATAGACCAAGACCTGTACCGCTTTGTTTTTTCCCAAAATCAGACTGGCTGTAAGGCTGAAAAACCAATTTTTGGTCTGCTTGACTGATGCCAACACCCGTATCTTTGACTTTAACTTCTAACCTTTGTATCTGATGAGTTTCCAGGGGTTCTTTTTTAGATATACATTTAACCAATACATCCACTGAACCTATTTCAGTAAACTTAATCGCATTGCTGAGAAGATTTGAGAGCACCTGGCGAAATCGCATGGGATCAATATAGACTTCATCAGGATGACCCGTTTTAATCTCACAACTGAGCCTTAAATTTTTCTGTCGAGCTAAGCCATCAAATACCTTTACCACCGGTAAAATGAGTTCATGAAAAGAGACCCATGCTGGATTCAACTCCAATTTTCCAGACTCAATTTTTGCCATATCAAGAATATCGCCAATTAAACCCAATAAACTTTGTGCGGACTGATAGGCAACATAAATCGGCTCATCATCAGAAACGACATGCTCTTTACTCGTCACGACCAATTCCAGCAAACCGATAATGGCACTGATGGGTGTTCGTATTTCATGGCTCATCGTCGCCAAAAAAGTACTTTTAGCACGATTTGCTTGTTCCGCTCGTTCTCGAGTGATGGATAATATTTTTAATAAATTTTCATATAACGTCATGTCTTGCCAGCTACAGATAAGACCTGCTGGTTGGCCTGTTCTATCAATAAAAGGCACAGCCTGATGCAAAATAATACGATTTTCAAGGCCATTATTCACCGTATAACGTTGAGCAGATACCGTTTTTTCTATAGAAGGATTTTTAAAAATGTTTTGCAATGAAGGATAGACCGCTGACAAGGGATGTGAAAAAGAGGATAAAGGAAATTCAGTCAAATCCATTTTTTTTTGTTCAAAAAACACATTCCAGGCTTGATTACGATTGATGATATATCCATCACGATCTACGACATAAACAGGCACAGGAATACTATTCAATAAAGTTTCACGAAGGGTGACTTCTTCTTGTAATTTCAATTGGATGGTGTGTCGGCTCAAAATTTCTCGCCGTAAATAATAAATCCACATCAGTGAGGTAAGCACTAACACACTAAATAACGCCGCTAACAAATAAAATTCGGTGCTATAAAAGTTCCAGCTATATAGCTTTACATCAGGAGCGTCTTGCCATTTATTCAGAATAAGTGAAATCTCTCTCGGGCTGATATCGATCAAAGCTTTATTCAGAATACTATTAAGTTCAGTGTTATCAGGGTTAACACCAAAAGAAATCACAGACGATAATTCGCTTAGGCGCTTCGCTATTTTTAATTTACCGCGAAAATAATGGTCAATCATATAATTTGCGCCTATTAAATTATATACAACACCATCCACTTTATTTCTTTCAAGCATTTCTAAGGCTAAGGTGGTATTTTCTATTGGAATTAACATAATTTTTGGATAATTTACTCTTAACCATTCAATAACATGGCTGCCAGATGTCACCGCCAATTTGATATTGTTTGATAAAAAATTTGCGCTGATTGGAGTATCTCGGGTGACCAACACAGTTGGCGAAGACAAATAAGGTCGGGTAAGCAGAATTTTTTGATTTCGTGAATGACTATAACTAACGGCAGAAATAATATCCCCTTTCCCTTTTTGTAAAAAATTCATCATTTCAGTGACAGAATGAACCTTGACTGGTAAAAAATCCAGCCCCGTGCGTAAATGGATTAATTCCAGAATATCGGCGGAAATACCGTGAAATTTCGATGATTCATCAAAAAAAGTAAATGGACTATATAGGGGATTCACTAATACTTTCTGCTGTCTATTTTGCTCAATCCATTCTTTTTCTTTTTCTGTCAATAATGAAGAGAATTGACAATGTCTGGCATCAAATCTTTGGCTCCACTGACGAAAAATACTCTGACGTTGCGTTATAGGAATGGATTTCAAAACCGTATTGACCCCTTTCAAAAAAAGGGGGTCGTTTTTTTGCATTAAAAAATAAGATCCAATTCTTTGTTCAAAATAAATATGTACCACATTCAAAATGTTTTTATAGTTGTTTTCAATAAAAAAATTAGCGGAAGCCAAATTACCAAGAAAATAATCGTTATCACCAAAAGCAACAGAAGAAATAGCGTCATAAACGGATGAATAGCGTGAAATGTTGGCGTTGGGAAATTGATTTTTAAGCCAATTTTGATCTACATAATTTTGGGATAACGCTAAACGTATGGAAGTTTTATTTTGCTGCAGGTTAGGATCGGTCATTTTTCGAGATACCAACGCCAGATGCTTAGGCATAAAATGTGCACTGTGACTGAAATGTTCATTTTTTTCATCCAATTCACCTGCATCACTAATCACCATATCTACTGAACTTGCAGACAGTGCCTCTAAGGCTTCCTGACGGCTTGGATAGAGTAGAACTCTAGGCTTTAAACCAAGATAATGTGCGATTAAAAACATATAATCTGCTGAAATACCTTCAAATTTTTTACATTCAAACATAATACTAAAGGGAGGATTTTGCGGGGGATAAATGGCGACTCGTATTTCTTTTTTATTTTTGAGATTTTCTTGAACATCATCGTCTAGTTGTAATTGAAGAAAAGGCATTTTTTGACGGCTAATAATATCTACTTCTCTAGGAATAATGGCGAATGCACTATTAGAAGAAACAAAAAATAATATAAAAAAAATTAATATAAAAAACTTTTTCATAAAAAGATAATATCTATTAAAATGAATAATTCATATTTCTTAAGAATAGACGTAATTTCAAAATTTAGCTCTATTGTTTTATCTCCCTCATCGAGGCTATATTAATGCGTTTTTTTGTTATCGGGTGCGAAGCCTCTTCTTTAAACAAAGCAATAGAGGATGTGAAATATTCATTTAGCCATTTTATGGAGACAAGCATGAAATCACTGTTTAAAATTCTTTTATTTACCACTACTACAGCATTGACCTTTAATATGACACAGGCCTTCGCAACTGAGACTTCCAAAGCACCAGTGGTGAATCATAAAAATCAAGATGCTTATGCATTGGGTACTTCTTTTGGCCGATACTTGAAGGAGCAAGAAAAATTAGGCATTAATCTGGATAAAAAGGAGTTAATGCAAGGTCTGGAAGACGTATTCTCTAATACGAATAAATTAACGACTGAAGAGATGGAAAAAACTTTAACCCTCTTTCAAGAAAAAGTAAAAACCGCGATCGGGGCAAAAATGGAAAAAGATTTTGAAAAAAATGTGTCAAAGGGCGGTGAATATAGTGAGAAATTCTCTAAAGAAACAGGCGTAAAAAAAACACAAAGTGGTCTTTTATACAAAATTGAGAAGGCAGGTAATGGTAAAGCGCCTAAAGATACTGACACTGTCGTTGTTCATTACATAGGATCTTTGATAGATGGCACTGAGTTTGATAATTCTATAAAGCGTGGTGAGCCTCTTTCTATTCCTTTAAATAATCTTATCGTGGGTTGGAAAGAAGGTCTTCAGAAAATCGGCAAGGGGGGCAAAATCAAATTAGTGATACCTCAACAGCTCGCTTATGGTAAAAATCCGATTTCTACCATTCCTGCAGGTTCTACTTTGGTCTTTGATGTTGAATTACTTGATATCAAACCGGCTTCTGAAACTAAAGTAGACCCATCTGAAGGCACAAAGCAATAAATCAGCTCAAATAGGCGACTCAGAAACTGACTGTGATAAACAGTCAGTTTAAATCAATGAAAAAATTAAGCTATTGTTTACTGGTAACAGGCCCTCCATATGGTACAGAACAAGCAAGTAGTGCATATCAATTTGCAAAAGCGTTATTAGATACAAAACATAGATTAATCAGTATATTTTTTTACCAAGACGGTGTTTTTAACGCAAATCGGTTTGTAACACCTGCCAGTGACGAGTTTGATTTGGTGCGTGCGTGGCATCAATTAGCACTTGATCATCATATTATGCTTAACGTTTGTATTTCAGCCGCATCACGTCGAGGTGTCGGGTGTCTGCAACAAGAACAAATTCAATCGTATTCATCCTCTTACAATTTACAAAATGGGTTTACTCTGAGCGGTTTAACAGCTTTGGTAGAAGCTCTGTTAACCTGTGATAGAGTGATCCAATTTTAAATTTAAAGAAAACATGAAATCCATCGCTTTTATTTTTACTCAAGCTCCGCATGGGTCAGCAAATGGCAGAGAAGGGCTTGATGCTCTTCTCGCCACTTCTGGATTAATTCAAAATCCAGAAAATACCATAGGAGTATTCTTTATTTCAGATGGTGTTTTACAACTTTTACCCCAGCAGAGACCAGAAATGATTTTAGCAAGAAATTATATTGATACCTTTGGTGTTTTAACACTGTATGATGTCAAAAAATGCTATATCTGTTTGCACTCATTAAAAGAGCGTGGATTAAAAGAATTCGGACATTGGGTTCTCGATGTGGAGGTTTTATCTGCTGGTTGTTTACGTAAAAAATTAGCGAATTATGATATTTGTTTAACATTTTAATGGCATGAAATCGTGTTATATACTCTAAGCCGTTCGCCTTATAGAACTGATTGCCTGGCCTTATCTCATTTTCTTTCAAAGGACGATGATCTGCTTTTTATGCAGGATGGTGTAATTGCTTTGTTAAATAAAAGTTATTTTTTTAAATGTCATGAATTAACAAATGTATTCATTTTGGAAGAAGATCTGATGGCTCGTGGATTACAGTTTTTCATGCCAAAAGAGGCCAGGAGAATTAATTATCAGGATTTTGTTCAGCTTACGATCAAACATAAACAACATATCGCTTGGTAAACTCGAGAAAAATCACATCCCATTCATTGAATTTTACTTTCCATGATCCCAATGTGTTATTAAATGATTCAATTTTGACAGTAATTGTGCTTATCTCCCGTGTCGATTATCCCGAAATACATTCAACAACAGCAAACGTGCAGTTAGCTCGAAAACCGTGATTGATATCCTCGGCCTCAAGACCGAGGGTTGACTGCACACAGAATAATAATCATAGAACGCTGAGAATAAAAAATTGTTAGAGAATCATCATCTGTCAATAGATAGACTAAGAAAACAGCCTATTAACAGCCTTATTTCACAGGAAGAGTTAGAAAAAAAACTACCCATTTCAGATGCAATAGCAAGCCAGGTGATCAGCGGGCGACGACGTATAGAAAGAATTCTTGAAGGTAGAGATCCCCGTTTATTGGTCATTATAGGCCCCTGCTCTATTCACGATTCTAATGCGGCTATTGAATACGCGACCCGAATGAAGACATTAAGCGAGCAGTATCAAAATCAATTAGAAATAGTCATGCGGACCTATTTTGAAAAGCCTCGTACTGCAGCAGGTTGGAAAGGAATGATTTCTGATCCATTGCTGGATGGCTCTTCTCAGGTGAATCTGGGCATTGAAATGGCCAGAAAAGTGCTTTTAGATATTAACCGTTTGGGTTTACCTACCGCCACTGAATTCCTGGATATCATCATGGGGCAGTATATTGCTGACTTGATCAGTTGGGGAGCCATAGGAGCACGTACGACTGAAAGTCAGATCCATCGGCAGATGGCTTCTGCTCTATCTTGCCCTATCGGTTTTAAAAATGGCACTGATGGCAATATTGATATTGCTATTGACGCTGTTCGTGTGGCCAGTGCAAGCCATATTTTTGTCTCTCCTAATAAAAAAGGGGAGATGACCATTTATCAAACTTTAGGTAATCCTTATGGCCATGTCGTGATGAGGGGGGGTAAAAAACCCAATTACAGCGCAAAAGATATTGCTCTAGCATGTCATAAGTTACGTGACTTTCATTTACCAGAGCATGTTGTCGTAGATCTTAGCCATGGGAATTGTCAAAAAAGATATCGCCATCAGTTAAGCGTTTCTCACAGTATGGCTGAGCAAATTCGTTCTGGTTCTAAAGCAATATTAGGGGTTATGATAGAAAGCTTTTTGATAGAAGGATCTCAACAAATCGTTCCTGAAAAACCGTTGATCTACGGGCAATCCGTCACAGATTCTTGCTTAAGCTGGTCAAATACTGAAGATCTTTTATACGAATTATCGGAAGCAGTAAAGGCGCGTTTTTAATTTATTTTTATCAAGATTCAAGAAAGCTTTTATTTCTAACGCTCTCTGAAATTTGATAGAAAAAATATCACCATCGGCGATTTTAAACACATTTTTTTGATGATGAGAGATTTTGTCTGCATGCCAGCTCAATTGAATAAATATCATATATTGCTATTAAATGGTCCAAATCTCAATTTGTTGGGATTACGCGAACCAAAACAATATGGCAGCCTCTGTTTAGATAAAATGATCGACCTGCTAGAAGCAAAAGCCAGGACAATAGGGTGCCAATTATCTCATTTACAATCCAATGCAGAGCATGCGTTAATCGAAAAAATTCATGCATCTCAAGATAACGTTGATTTTATTCTCATCAACCCCGCAGCATTCACACATACCAGTGTGGCCTTGCGCGATGCCTTGCTCGCTGTCAAAATTCCATTTATTGAGATTCATCTGTCTAATGTGTACGCCCGTGAGCATTTTCGCCATCATTCTTATTTTTCGGATATTGCGGTTGGTGTCATTTGTGGTCTAGGCGTAAACGGTTATGATTGTGCGTTACAGGCAGCGGTGAATCATTTATCTGCATCTTTTGCGTCCATCAACAGAGTATAAAATAACATTTATGGATATTCGAAAAATTAAAAAATTGATTGAATTGGTTGAAGAACACGACATTTCAGAGCTGGCCATTTCTCAGGGTGAAGAGTCAATACGTATTAACCGGTCATTACCGACTTCCACAGTGGCAATGGTACCCGCGCAGTATTCCAGAAATTCTGGTGTCATTTCTGAACCAGAGACGAAAGAAACTTCTGTGTCTCTTGAAGGTCATATCATTCGTTCCCCTATGGTCGGCACTTTTTATCGGACCCCCAGCCCAGATGCGAGCCCCTTCGTTGAAGTCGGCCAGACAGTTTCAATCGGCGATACCCTTTGTATAGTAGAGGCCATGAAAATGATGAATCAAATTCAGGCGGATCAATCGGGAGTCATTAAAGCCATTTTAATAGAAAATGCGCAGCCCGTTCAATTCAACGACCCTCTTTTCATCATGGAATAACAAGGCCCATTATGTTTGATAAAATTGTGATTGCTAATCGTGGCGAGATTGCTTTGCGAATTTTACGCGCTTGTAAAGAATTGGGTATTAAAACGGTGGCTGTACATTCGACTGTTGATCGTGATCTCAAGCATGTTCTTTTGTCAGATGAAAGTGTCTGTATCGGCGAAGCGCCAGCCCCTAAAAGTTATTTAAATATTCCAGCACTGATCTCTGCCGCGGAAATCACAGGAGCTGATGCCATTCATCCTGGATATGGTTTTTTAGCCGAAAATGCAGATTTTGCAGAGCAGATAGAATGCTCAGGTTTTGTTTTTATAGGACCTAAAGCCGAGACTATTCGTTTAATGGGAGATAAGGTTTCTGCCATCAATGCGATGAAAAAAGCAGGTGTGCCGTGTGTTCCAGGCTCTGATGGCCCCTTGGGCGAAGACAATATTCAAAATAGTCGTTTTGCAGAGCGTATTGGATATCCTGTGATCATTAAGGCCTCTGGAGGCGGCGGCGGGCGGGGTATGAGGGTGGTACACACCGATAAAGATTTGGCGCAGGCCATTAGTATGACTCGTGCAGAGGCGAAAGCCGCCTTTAATAATGACATGGTTTATATGGAAAAATATCTTGAAAACCCGCGCCATATAGAAATTCAAGTTTTAGCCGATAAACATGGCAATGCCATTTATTTGGCTGAGCGTGACTGTTCGATGCAGCGTCGTCATCAAAAAGTCCTTGAAGAGGCCCCTGCTCCTGGGATTACTCACGGTATGAGGCGGCAAATTGGTGAACGCTGCGTACAAGCCTGTCAAGATATTGGTTATCATGGTGCTGGCACTTTCGAATTCCTGTATGAAAACGGAGAGTTCTATTTTATTGAAATGAATACCCGTATTCAGGTTGAGCACCCAGTCACTGAAATGATCACGGGCATTGATTTAGTCAAAGAACAGCTTCGTGTTGCTGTAGGGCATCGGCTTTCTTTTCAACAAAACGATGTCGTGGTGCGAGGCCATTCTCTCGAGTGTCGTATTAATGCCGAAGACCCGAATACGTTTTTACCCAGCCCCGGAAAAATAATGCGTCTTCATGTTCCTGGAGGATTTGGTATTCGTTGGGACTCACATATTTATGCAGGTTATACTGTCCCTCCTGATTATGATTCCATGATAGGAAAACTCATTACTTACGGAGAAACTCGTGAAGTGGCGATTGCACGTATGAAAAATGCCCTTTCAGAAGTGATTATTGAAGGGATCAAGACGAATATCACATTACAAGAGCGAATCGTTAATGATGACCATTTTCAAAGAGGGGGCTGTAATATTCATTACTTGGAAAAAAAATCAGGATCACAATAAAACTGATAAAGGTTTTACTAATATGAGGGATTACCCACAAAATTACGATGTTGTGGTAGTAGGTGGAGGGATGGTAGGCGCTGCAGCTGCACTGGGATTAGCTAAAAATGGTTGGTCTGTTGCTGTATTAGAACCTGTTGCTCCAAAGTCTTTTGATCCTGAAAGCCTACCCGATCTGCGTATATCTGCTTTAAGTGGCCGATCCGTTGATTTATTAAAAAAATTAAATGTATGGGGGCGAGTCATAGCCATGCGCTCTGCGCCTTATCGACGTTTGGAAACATGGGAGTGGGAACAAGCCCATGTATCTTTTGAAGCCGATTCTATCTCACGATCAGAATTAGGGTTTATGATCGAAAACCCCTTGTTACAGTTGGTTTTATGGCAAGAAATAGAGAGATGCTCTAATGTGACGATTTTTTGTCCATCTCGGCTTGAAAGCATGCAAAAAACCGGGAAAACCTGGCAGTTAACTTTAAATACAAAAGAAAAGCTAAAAACGCCTTTAGTGATCGGCGCTGATGGGTTGCATTCCAAAGTGCGACTGTGGTCAGGGATAGGAAGCACTGGATGGGAATATCGCCAGTCCTGTCTGTTAATGATAGTAAAAACAAACCAACCACAGCAGGATGTCACCTGGCAGCAATTTTTTCCTTCTGGTCCTAGAGCCTTTTTGCCTTTATGGGATGATTGGGCTTCTTTAGTCTACTATCATCATCCAAAGCATATACAACGATTACAGAGAATGTCGTCTTCTGAGCTTCATCAGCATGTGCATCAAAATTTCCCAAAAAAATTGGGCAACGTTTCTATTATGGCGACAGGATCTTTTCCTTTAACACGTCATCATGCGCACAGTTATATCCAAGCTGGGTTGGCATTAATAGGGGACGCTGCTCACACTATTCACCCTTTAGCTGGGCAAGGTGTGAATTTGGGCTACAGGGATGTGAGCGCCTTGTTGGAGGTACTTCATGAAGCACGTAGTAAAGGGGAATGTTGGTATAGCCATCAGGTGTTACTGCGTTATCAGCATCAACGTCAGTTAGATAATTTCCTTATGCAAAATACAATAGACCTATTTTATAATACTTTTAGCAGCACTTTATTGACTATGAAGCTCGCCCGTAATCTCGCTTTATTTGCGGCTGAGCGTGCTGGCAAATTAAAAAGAAAGGTGCTGGAATACGCGCTGGGTTATTAAATAGTAATTGAGTGGTGAAACGAAACATTAATCCAAATCCTGATTTGAATATAAATTCCAATAAATTATTCAAAATTGTGATGAAATGGTTATGATATACACACAGATGGAATGGTGATAAGCCCGTTTGTCATTGAGGTTGTCAAATGATAATAAAGAAATTGATAAAATTTTTGAGGATGTTGTCTATTTTTATTGCGCCCATCATACTGAGCGGCTGTGATGTTACTTTGATGAATCCTCAAGGAGCCATAGGGATTGAACAAAAAAAATTAATACTGACCTCCGTGGGGTTGATGTTAATTGTTGTAATTCCTGTGATTTTGATGGTGTTCATTTTTGCCTGGAAATACCGTGAATCTAACAAAAAAGCAACATATTCCCCAGACTGGGCTCATTCCAACAAAATTGAATCTGTGGTTTGGATTATCCCTATTATTATTATTGCCATTCTTGGCGTCATCACCTGGAAAAGTGCTCACGAATTAGATCCCTATAAACCTATTGTAAACAACAAGCCCGCTATGACGATTGAAGTCATTTCTCTTGATTGGAAGTGGTTGTTCATTTATCCCAAAGAAGGGATTGCCACAGTGAATCAATTGGCCTTTCCGATGAATGTGCCTATTCATTTCAAAATCACCTCTGATTCGGTGATGAATTCCTTTTTTATCCCTCAATTAGGCAGCCAAATTTATGCCATGCCTGGTATGCAGGCACAACTGTACTTAATTGCTAACAAACCCGGTCAATACGAAGGAATCTCAAGTAGCTATAGTGGTCGAGGATTTTCGGGGATGAAATTTACGGCCATCGCCACAAAAGATGAATCAGATTTTCAGCACTGGGTGTCAGAAGTCAAGAAATCCCCTCATACTTTAAATACTTTTCATGATTTCAATCGATTGGCTCAGCCCAGTGACCATCATCCTGTGACCTATTTTTCTGTTGTGAAACCTTTTCTTTTCCAGGACACCATTAAAAAATTTATGGGCGATATGAATATGCATCAGAATATCGAAATGCATCAAACACATGAGGCTCTGCACTCTACAGTGGAGGAATAAAAAATGCTCGGAAAACTCACCTTTGACGCGATCCCTATCCACGAACCTATCATTATGGTGACTTTAGCCGTCATTATGCTAGCAGGGTTGTCGCTGCTATCAGCCATCACTTATTTTGGTCGATGGACATGGTTATGGAGGGAATGGCTGACTTCTGTGGATCATAAAAAAATTGGCATCATGTATATTATCGTCGCCATGGTCATGTTGTTACGCGGATTCGCCGATGCCATTCTGATGCGTAGCCAGCAGGCACTTTCTTCTGCAGGGGAAGCCGGTTTTTTGCCAGCCCATCATTATGATCAGATTTTTACTGCTCATGGCGTGATCATGATTTTTTTTGTGGCGATGCCTTTAGTGATTGGTTTAATGAATCTGGTGGTGCCCTTACAGATCGGCGCCCGAGACATGGCTTTCCCCTTCCTCAATTCTCTAAGTTTTTGGCTTTTTGTGGCGGGAGTGGTTTTAATTAACCTGTCTTTAGGCATCGGCGAGTTTGCTCAAACAGGCTGGCTGGCTTATCCGCCTTTATCCGGTAAAGAATACAGCCCTGACGTGGGGGTAGACTATTGGATATGGAGCTTGCAGATTTCTGGGATGGGGACTTTGCTTACGGGCATTAATCTTTTTACGACCATCCTGAAAATGCGCGCGCCTGGCATGTCAATGATGAAAATGCCTGTCTTTACCTGGACTTCATTCTGCTCAAACATCTTGATCATTATTGCCTTCCCTATTTTAACTGTCACCATCGCCTTACTGACACTAGATCGCTACCTGGGCACCCATTTCTTTACAAATGAACTGGGCGGTAACATGATGATGTACATCAATTTAGTCTGGGCCTGGGGTCACCCTGAAGTGTATATCCTCGTGCTGCCTGTGTTTGGTATTTTTTCTGAAGTCACGGCCACCTTTTCAAGGAAACGGTTATTCGGGTATACCTCCCTGGTGTGGGCAACGATTGTCATTACTTTTTTAGCCTTTATTGTTTGGCTCCACCATTTTTTTACCATGGGCTCTGGGGCGAATGTCAACGCCTTCTTCGGGATTGCGACCATGATTATTTCTATCCCTACCGGGGTGAAAATTTTCAATTGGCTCTTTACTATGTACCAAGGACGTATTCATTTTAACTCAGCGATGTTATGGACCCTGGGTTTTATCGTCACTTTTTCTGTGGGCGGAATGACTGGGGTATTACTGGCGGTGCCGGCAGCGAATTTTGTGTTGCACAATAGCCTCTTTTTGATTGCGCACTTTCATAATGTGATTATTGGAGGCGTCGTGTTTGGCTGTTTTGCCGGCCTCACGTATTGGTTTCCCAAGGCGTTTGGATTTACCTTAAATGAAAAATGGGGCATCAGGGCATTTTGGTTTTGGCTGATCGGTTTCTTCGTCGCCTTTATGCCCCTATACGTGTTGGGCTTGATGGGGATGACCCGTCGTCTGAGCCAAAATATTAATCCCCAATTTCATCCTCTGTTGATGGTAGCCGCAGGAGGTGCTGTTCTGATTGCCTTTGGTATTCTCTGCCAGTTGATCCAAATTGTCGTCAGTATCCGTGATCGTGAAAAAAATCGGGATTTAACAGGAGATCCGTGGGGAGGGCGTACCCTGGAATGGGCGACCTCCTCTCCTTCGGCTTTTTACAATTTTGCGGTGGTGCCAGAAATCAAAAGTCGTGATGCGTTTTTTGACATGAAAGAGAAGGGAGAAGCTTATCCACGCCCAGAAAAATATGCAGAAATACATATGTCTAAAAATAGTGCAACAGGGATCATTATTGCCGCTTTTAGTGTCATTTTTGGTTTTGCCATGATTTGGCATATCTGGTGGCTGGCGATAGTGGGGGTGATAGGGATGGGTGCCACCTGGATTGCAAAAAGTTTCGACCAAGATGTGGATTATTACGTGCCCGTTTCAGACATTGAGCGTATTGAAAATGAACATCATGAATATCTGAACAAAGCGGGTCTGAATCATGTCAACTGAATCTTTTATGATTAATAACGTCAGTCAAGAAACCATGAGCACTCAAAAGCACGATGAACATCATGAAAATGGGTCTACCAAAATCTTTGGTTTTTGGATCTATTTAATGAGCGACTGTATTTTATTCGCTGCCCTCTTTGCCACCTATGTCGTATTGGTCAATGGTACCGCTGGTGGCCCGATGGGAAAGGATATTTTTAATTTACCCTTTGTTTTAGTGGAAACTTTCCTTTTGTTATTCAGTAGTATGACTTACGGTTTTGCCATACTGGCTATGAATCAAGGCCAAAAAAAATCAGTCAATATTTGGTTGGGATTGACCTTTTTGTTGGGACTCAGTTTTGTGGGCATGGAAATTTTTGAATTTCATGAGTTAATAGGGGAAGGGGCCGGCCCTGATCGCAGTGCTTTTTTATCCAGTTTCTTTGCATTAGTAGGAACACACGGTCTTCACGTGGCTTTAGGGTTGATCTGGATTGTCGTGATGATGGTTCAGATCTCACAACGAGGTTTAAATCCGATAAATCAGACTCGATTAATGTGTCTGAGCCTTTTCTGGCATTTTTTAGATGTGATCTGGATTTGTGTATTTACGATCGTTTATCTATTAGGAGCTATGTAGATGAATCATTTAAAAACTGATCCTAATCAAAATCACGCTCATGCAATAAAGAAACCTGAAAAAACGATTGATCATCTTTCTGCAGAAAGAGGGGGCGCTCATCAGGGTAGCCTGAAATCATATGTTGTCGGTTTTATTTTATCGGTTATGTTGACTGTGATTCCGTTTATGATGGTGATGAATCAGTCTGCTTCTCGTACCGTTATATTAGCCACAGTGATTGCAACGGCAGTAGTACAAATTATTGTACATCTAGTTTATTTTTTGCACATGAATGGCGCTTCAGAAGAACGTTGGAATCTTGTCGCCTTTATATTTACTGTCATTATTATCGCTATTGTCCTCGTTGGGTCACTTTGGATTATGCATCACCTCAATATCAACATGATGATCCAGTAAAGAGCCTGATTTAATGATAAAGCCATATATCAACATCACTAAGCCAGGCATTATTTTTGGGAATCTCATTTCTTTCATAGGGGGATTTTTTGTCGCGGCAAAAGGGGCCATCAATTGGCCTCTTTTTTTAGGTAGTCTTTTTGGGGTTTCCTGTGTGATTGCCTCTGGTTGTGTCTTCAATAATTACATTGATCGTGACATCGATAAAATCATGGAGAGAACCAAAAATCGCGTTTTGGTGAAAGGGCTGATGTCTCCTGAAATAAGCCTGATTTATGCATCAGTGCTCGGTTTATCAGGTCTTTTTTTACTTTACATGACCACTAATAGGTTAACGGTGTTATTGGCCGCGATGGGCTTTGTGATCTATGTGTTTGTTTATAGTCTTTACATGAAGCGGCACAGCGTTTATGGCACTCTGATAGGCAGTTTATCGGGCGCAGCGCCTCCTGTCATCGGTTATTGTACTGTGACGGCTCAATTTGATATGGGGGCTTTTATCTTGCTATTGCTCTTCGCTTTATGGCAAATGCCGCATTCTTACGCGATAGGTATCTTTCGTTTTAAGGATTATCAGGCGGCAAACATTCCTGTTTTACCCGTCGTGAAAGGGATATTCATTACAAAAAATCACATCATTTTCTATATTTTTGCCTTTATGATAGCTACCCTCATGCTGACATTAATGGGTTATACAGGCTATTTATTTATGCTGACCTCCGTCGTCCTAAACGGTATGTGGCTTATCATGGCATTCAAGGGTTATAAAGCCAGCAATGACAGTCAATGGGCAAAAAGCATTTTTATTTTTTCGATCGTTATCATCAGCTCGCTGAGTATGATGATGTCTCTTGATTTTTTGATATCAAAAATGATCGGGGACTAAACTATGATCGTGCTTATCAGAGCTGCTTTTGCTCGAATGGCTTCCACCATGGCGGATAATCCTTCAGAACGTGAAGGGGTTAAATGCTGAGTCAATGCAAGATCAGTAAAAAAAGAATGCGCATCCAATTTGATGATCTCATCTAGAGACAGGTTTTGACATAAAATAAACACCATTGCGATCAAACCTTTCACAATAGCGGCATCGCTGTCCCCAAAAAACAAAATCTTGCCCTCACTGTCTTGTTTCATCACAATCCAAACTTGACTTTGACAACCTGCGATCAAATTTTTGGGTTGGCGCTGCTCTTCGGTTAAAGGTGTCAGCATCGCACCTAACTCCATCATATAAAGATACTTTTCTTCCCAGTTTTGGCAACGAGAAAAATTTTTCATCAATTTTTGTTGATTGGGGAAAATAGCCATCACAATCTTTCCTGACGGATTAAAAAAGCCATTGCTCAGCTGCTGAGTATATTTTCAATATGCTGTAATTTTTCGATAAAAAAATCAATTTCTTCCAGAGTATTGTACATCGCTAACGAAATACGACACATACTGGGCACTTGATAAAACGACATCAAAGGCATCGCGCAATGATGTCCTGTTCGGATAGCAATCCCATATTGATCTAAAAAACACCCAACATCATAGGCGTGATGTTTTCCTAGATTAAAAGCTATCACTCCGGTTCGTGTTTTTTGAGAGCCGTATAGTTTCACTGTTTTACATGTCGATAATGCAGCCAAGCTGTATTTCATCAAGGATTTTTCGTATTTTGCAATGTCTGTTAATCCTAAATGGGTCACATATTCAATCGCGGCTCCCAAGCCCACGATGCCCGCCGTATTTGGGGAACCTGCTTCAAAACGCCAAGGGGCTTTTGTGAAGGTCGTATCTTCTGTCAAACTGACTTTTTCGATCATGGATCCTCCCCCTTCCCAAGGGGGCATCACATCCAATAGCGCTTTTTTTGCATATAAAATACCTATTCCAGAAGGCCCATATAATTTATGCCCTGAAAATGCATAAAAATCACAATCGAGATCCTGTACGTTCACGGATTGATGCATCACCGCCTGGGCACCATCCACCAGAACTAATAGTCCACTTTCTTTCGCCCTCGCCACAATTTTTTTGATGGGGTTGACTGTCCCTAATACATTGGAAACCTGTGTGATAGCCAATAAACGGGTTTTGTTATCTATTAATTCTGATAATTGATCGATATCCAGTTCACCCTCATGGGTTAATTTCCATACTTTTATGTTGAGACCTCGCTCTCGTGCCAGCATCTGCCAAGGGACAATATTGGCATGATGTTCCATCTCAGTGAGGATGATATTCTCACCTGGGTGAAAAAAATGCCGTCCATAACTGTTTGCGACCAGATTGATGGCTTCTGTGGTGCCTTTGACAAACACAATTTCTTTTGGAGATTGGGCTTGGATAAAATCAGCGACTTTCACCCGAACTTGCTCCATATCTTGCGTTGCCTGAGCACTTAAGGTGTGCACCCCTCTGTGCACCGCGGCATACTTTTTAGAATAAAACGTTAATTCGCTATTGATAACCGATTGTGGTTTTTGAGCGCTTGATGCGCTGTCAAGGTAAATGAGAGGTTTTTCATGGATTTTTTCAGCTAATATGGGAAAATCTTCGCGCACTTTTTGAATAGAAAAACAAGAAGAAATAGCCAGAGAGGATTCGAAAAAATTCATGACAACTCCTCTGATAAACGCTCTGAAAACCGTGATAAAACCGATTCACGCACCAGGTCAAGTTTGATGCCTTCCGTCAGTTCAGATGCAAAAGCAAACAAGATCATTTTTCGTGCCTGAGAATGAGTGATTCCCCTCGATTGTAGATAAAACATTTGCTGATTATCAATACAACCCACGGTAGCCCCATGGCTACATTTGACATCATCTGCATCAATTTCAAGTTGAGGCTTTGTATTGACTTGAGCAGATGCATTCAGTAACAGATTGTTATTGATCATATGCGCATCGGTTTGTATCGCTTTAGGCGCCACCTTAATCATGCCATTAAAAACCGCTGTACCCTGCTTCGATACCATGGTTTTGTGTAACTGCCTGCTTTGGCAACCTATCTGATTATGCTCAACATGAGTTCGGCTATCGAACAATTCCATCTCCTTCGGGAGAAGCAAGCTGTTGATGGAGGCACTGGCACCCTCTCCATTGAGCTGAACGCTGGTATGATGACGAGTGAGGGCAGCGCCTAACAAAAAGTGGGCACTATGGACACTCGCTCGAGAAGCCAATACAAAGTCATTATGAGCAAAATGATCACTTTGATTGTTCTCAAACGCGAGTTTATAATGATGCAGTCTCGCCTCTTCTCCTATTGAGGCCGTCAAACGAGCCCCTGTAAAGTGCCTTTGAGTATTTAAACTCACAAAATGTTCGACCACTTCTGCCTCTGATCCGGGCTCCAGTAAAAGATGATGACGATAATGTGCCATCTTTAACGGGCTCGTCTCTTGACCAGAACTGATATGCAATAAATAAAGCGGTTTTTTGCTTTTTTGACCCGCTGCTAAACGAATCACGAGGTTTTCTACTGACAAACTTTCTGTGAGATGTAAAAAAAATTCAGGCTTAACAGGAGCAGGGACGGCCTGTTTTCTTTTTAAAAGTTCGTATGGGATCTCATCTATCTCACTTAGAGAAGCGATAAAATGACCATCAATAAAAACCAGTTTATGAGATTGCCCAACCATAAAAAGTGCCAAATCGCCACATTTTTCAGGAGTGACAGTCGATTTTTTTTCTAAGGTAAAGGTGTGATCCAGTAGGCGATTCAGAGAGGTATATCTCCAATCTTCGTGTTTAGCATGAGGAAAACCGAGTTTTAATAATGCCTGCCAATGAGCTTCTTTATGATGCGAAGGCGCCGTTGTTTTTTGCTCAAACAATTGGGAAAACGGATTTTTGGACACATCCGGTTTTTCTGGCAATTCCCTCTTCACCCTAGTCGGTAAGCCAGCCATAACCTCGTTCCTCCAATTCTTTTACCAAGGTGAAATCACCAGACTTAATCATACGCCCTTCATGTAGTACGTGAACGAAATCAGGCTTGATATATTCCAGAATGCGCTGATAGTGCGTCACAATAATAAACGCACGTTTTTCATTACGCAGTGAATTGACTCCTTGAGCCACAATTTTTAAGGCATCAATATCCAATCCAGAGTCCGTTTCATCCAAAATACAAAGCGCTGGCTCTAATGCCGCCATTTGTAAAATATCATTGCGTTTTTTTTCACCGCCAGAAAACCCCACATTCACAGAACGAGTCAATAAATCTGCTGGCATTTTTAGTAAAGCCATTTTTTCTTCAATAAAATCTGTAAAATCAAAGCGATCTAAAGGCGCCTGTTGCCGATATTTTCTCACTGCGTTCACTGCGGTTTGTAAAAAAAATCGATTACTCACACCAGGAATTTCGACTGGATATTGAAAAGCAAGAAACACCCCTTCGCCCGCGCGTTCAGAGGGATCTAATTCCAATAAATTCTTGCCTTTAAACAATACCTCACCTTGAGTCACTTGATATTCTTCTCTTCCTGCTAAAGTGGAAGACAAGGTGCTTTTGCCTGATCCATTCGGACCCATGATAGCGTGGACTTCCCCTGATTTGATCGTTAAATCAAGACCTTTGAGAATAGGTGTTTCTTCCACACTGACGTTGAGATTATTGATACTTAACATATCTTTTCCTTTGTAACAGGAACCATATTAGACTTCCTGCAAAATCTACGGTGGGATGAACACTCTGCGTTAGGGTGATTAAAAAAATCTCTCGATAGAAATTTAACCCACGCTATGTTCTAAGTTGATGGCCAATAATTTTTGCGCTTCTACGGCAAATTCCAACGGTAATTCTGAAAACACATCTTTGCAGAACCCATTGACCATCATAGAAATGGCATCGTCTTGCGAGATCCCTCTTTGCAGGCAATAAAACAATTGATCGTCACCAATCCTGGAGGTGGTCGCTTCATGTTCTAATTGAGCTGAGTTGTTTTTAACTTCTACGTAGGGGAAAGTATTGGCTGCTGAATCAGATCCTATCAGCATAGAATCACATTGAGTAAAATTACGCGCATTATGTGCGCCTGGTAATATTTTGACCAATCCACGATACGTGTTTTGACTGTGTCCTGCAGAAATACCCTTGGAAATAATAGTTGATTTCGTGTTTTTCCCAATGTGGATCATTTTAGTGCCTGTATCAGCCTGTTGTTTTCCATTAGTTAACGCCACAGAAAAAAACTCTCCAATAGAATGATCTCCTTGCAAAATCACACTGGGATATTTCCAGGTAATGGCCGAACCTGTTTCTGATTGGGTCCAGGACATTTTTGAACCCGCTCCTTTACAAAGAGCTCTTTTTGTCACGAAATTTAAAATACCTCCTGTCGTTTCTGAGCCCGCAAACCAATTTTGCACGGTAGAATATTTGACCTCGGCATTTTTATGCAAAATAACTTCTACCACTGCAGCATGTAATTGGGAGGCCTCTCTCACAGGTGCGGAACAACCTTCAATATAGCTCACATAGCTGCCTTCATCGGCAATAATGATGGTCCGTTCAAACTGACCTGTTTTGGCCGCATTAATCCGAAAATAAGTCGATAATTCCATGGGACAACGTACGCCTTTCGGCACATATACAAAAGTGCCATCTGATGCAACAGCGGCGTTTAATGCGGCAAAAAAATTGTCTTTTGCCGGCACCACCGACCCCAGATATTGACAAACCAATTGAGGATATTCTTGAATCGCTTCGCCTAAAGAGCAAAAAATAATGCCTTGTTTCGCGAGCTTTTCACGATAGGTCGTCGCGACAGAGACAGAATCAAAAATGGCATCGACCGCCACTTCTGCTCCTTCTCTTACTGGCACGCCTAATTGAGCAAAAGCAGATTCTACTTCTGAATTAAGATAGGCATTTTTGCCAGCATGGCTGGGGTGATCAGTTGAAGAAGATGAATAAGTATGAAATTGATCATCATCACAGCTCGGACACGATGGGGCAGAATAATAACTGTAATCCTGATAATCAAGAGGATCATAATCTCCTTTAAGCCAATGAGGTTCAGACATTTTCAGCCATCCATCATAAGCATCTAATCTAAAATCCAACATCCACTGTGGTTCGCGACGTTTGGCCGAAATCGCCCGGACCACATCCTCATTCAACCCCTTTTCCAGCTCGTCTGTTTTTAGCTGAGTAAAAAAACCTTCTTTATATCGACTCTCATTGTCCCAGATAGGCGACGCTTCTTTAGTATCTATTTTCTTTTTATTCATCATCTTTTTTTATATCGCATCAATTACGTACGTCATCGCATCTACAGAATCTAAACACCAAAACTCTCACCACACCCGCAAGCATGCTGTGCTCTTGGATTATTAAATTTAAACATTTGATTTAATCCTTCACTGACGTAATCCATTTCCGTGCCATCAACAAAAGGCATGGCCTTTAAAGGCACATAAAGTTTGGCTTCTTTTTGTTCAAATAACAGATCGTCGTTTGCAGTAGACTCAACCATATTCATCACATAAGCAAAACCTGCGCAACCAGAGGGTTTGACGCTTAATTTCAAGCCTTTAATTTTTTCATTTTTTTTCATCAATTTGATAATTTGTGCCGCAGCTCTGGCCGTCATGGTCACACCACTCCATTGATGATGAGCAGTTTCAAATATGTCTAATTTATTTTGTTGCATACAATTTACCTTTTCTATTTTGAAAAGACCTTTTGAGTCTTTTCCCTCTTGCTTTGTTTTCCCTCTTTAAAGGACTGTATTTTAAATCTTATATAAAGATTGTACAGGCTATTTGAGGCAGAGTTCGTTATTATCGCGCTTTTTATTTGCTCTGCCATTAATACACTCGTTGCCTCAAGGAAATCATATGATTTGGTTTAAAAATTTAATGATGTATCAGCTGCAATGTCCGTTAGAAAAAGATTCATCTGAGTTAGAAAAAAAATTAGCAAACTTTGCATTTATTCCTTGTGGGCCTCAAGAAAAGGTCAGAGTAGGCTGGATCCCCCCTATGGTGTCTCACAAAGACACGCTCAGCTATCAAGTAAATAGACAAATTCTGCTCTGTGCCCATAAAGAAGAAAAAATGTTACCGGCGTCTGTCATAAAACAGGAACTTGAAAGTCAAATTGAAAAACTCGAGGCTCAGCAGAAACGTAAACTTAAAAAAACAGAAAAAGCGTCACTAAAAGACCACGTCTTTTATGATTTGTTACCCAGAGCGTTTAGTCGCTTTCAAAAAACCTGGATATGGATTGATACCATACATCAGATGATGATACTTGATGCCAGTAGCACTAAAAGAGCAGAAGAGGCTTTGGCATTATTACGTCAAAGCCTGGGGTCTTTAGCCGTTGTGCCATTCACATTTAAACATCCTGTTGAATTCATATTGACTGAATGGATCCGTTCAGACAACCTCCCATCTGGATTCGTTCTTATGGAAGAAGCGGAATTAAAATCAACTTTAACCGAAGGCGGCACCATTCGTTGCAAGAACCAAAATTTGTATAGTGATGAAATTGCCCTCCATATTAAGTCTGGCAAAAAAGTGACCCGATTAGCGCTTGAATGGCAAGAAAGTATTCAGCTGATATTAAATCAAGATCTTTCTTTAAAACGTGTCAAATTTTTAGAAGTATTACGTGAAAAAAACTCACACATTAATAAAAAAGAGGTTGCTCAGTGTTTTGATGCTGATTTTGTTTTAATGACTTACGAATTAACCGAATTAATTAAAAATATGATGAGCGCTTTCAGTAGGTATCCAGAATGATTCAAGATCACATTAAACAAAAACTTGATGAGGCATTTAAGCCAGTTTATCTTGATGTTATTAATGAAAGTCATCGCCATCGTGCTCCGGCGGGTTCTGAGAGTCATTTCAAAATTGTGATGGTCAGCCATCAATTTTCTGGGCTCAAAGCATTAGAGCGCCATCGTATGGTTTACAATACATTAGAGGAAGAATTCAATCATGGTGGTGTCCATGCTCTTGCGTTACATCTTTATACACTAAAAGAATGGGAAGAGGCCTTACAGGTTGAGCCGATTTCTCCTCCTTGTGTGAGTAGAAAGGATAAGTGAACACTGAACGAGCTGCTTATGTTTTCATTAACTGCTCCAGGTCAGAAAATCAGAAAGATGATAATTAAGTTCAATCATAGTAAGCTCTTTTTTGATCTGATTCGCGTCAAAATCCTGCCTAAGGACGAGACAGATAAGACGCGGTTTTCTTTCTCGATTGTGTTAAAATGATTCAGGTAATAGCGTGTGACGGGGGCATAATCGCTGTCTTTCAGTAGCGTAAAAAACGCCTCACATTTTCTGTCTGAACGCGCAAAAATCCTCGTTGATTAAGGCGTGGAGGATATCAAATCCACCATCAGATTTTATCAATCTCTATCTTTTGGTACAGATTTAAATCTTATATAAAGGTAATCTATTTTTCATGTCTTCAAATAAAAAGAACCTACGCAATATAGCGATTATTGCCCACGTTGACCATGGTAAAACAACCTTGGTTGACAAGTTATTAGAGCAATCTGGCACCTTCGGAGAACGTGCTGAAACAACAGAACGTGTCATGGATTCTAATGATTTAGAAAAAGAACGCGGCATTACTATACTCGCAAAAAATACCGCCATTAAATGGAATGAATATCGTATTAATATCGTGGATACGCCGGGTCATGCGGATTTTGGGGGGGAGGTAGAACGTGTTCTTTCCATGGTGGATTCTGTTCTGTTAGTCGTCGATGCCCAAGATGGGCCAATGCCTCAAACCCGATTTGTTACTAAAAAAGCTTTTGCTCATGGCTTACAGCCAATTGTCGTGATTAATAAAATTGATCGTCCTGGTGCGCGTCCTGATTGGGTGGTCGATCAGGTTTTTGACCTTTTTGTTAATCTCGATGCGACAGATGAACAGCTTGATTTTCCCGTTATTTATACCTCTGCATTATTGGGCACAGCAGGAACCGATTACAATGATATGGCCAAAGATATGACCCCGTTATATCAAGCGATTATCGATCATGTGCCGGCACCAGAAGTTGAGCTTGATGGCCCATTTCAAATGCAAATTTCTCAATTAGACTACAACAATTATGTGGGCGTCATCGGGATTGGTCGTATTAAACGGGGTACAGTAAAACCCAATCAATCGATTGTGATCATCGACAGTCAAGGGAAAACGCGCAATGCGAAAGTCAGTAAAGTATTTGGCCACATGGGGTTAGAGCGGATTGAAATCCCGCTGGCAGAAGCAGGCGATATCATCGCGATCACCGGTTTAGGTGATCTGAATATTTCTGACACACTATGTGACATCAATCACATTGAATCTCTGCCCGCTCTTTCCGTTGATGAACCTACAGTGAGCATGTATTTCTGTGTCAACACCTCCCCTTTCTGCGGTAAAGAAGGCAAATATGTCACTTCTCGTCAAATTCTTGAGCGTCTTAAAAAAGAATTAATCCATAACGTGGCTTTACGTGTTGAAGAAACGGAAGATTCCGATGCCTTCCGTGTTTCAGGGCGAGGCGAACTTCATTTATCTGTGTTAATTGAAAACATGCGCCGAGAAGGATTTGAACTGGCGGTTTCTCGTCCTAAAGTCATTAATAGAAAAGTGGATGGCCAGGATCAAGAACCTTTCGAAAACGTCACCCTCGATATTGAAGAACAACATCAAGGTTCTGTGATGCAGGCGATGGGGGAACGCAAAGGGGATGTTAAAAACATGATCCCTGATGGAAAAGGCCGAATTCGTCTGGATTACGTCATTCCGAGCCGTGGCTTAATTGGTTTTCGAACAGAGTTTATGACCATGACCTCAGGGACGGGTTTACTTTATTCTACGTTTAGCCATTACGACCTCGTGCGTTCTGGTGACATTGGTCAGCGTCAAAACGGTGTACTGATTTCGAATGGACAAGGTAAAGCGGTCGCTTTCGCGTTATTCAGTTTGCAAGATCGTGGAAAATTATTTTTGGGCCACGGAGCTGAAGTGTATGAAGGGCAAATCATTGGCATTCACACCCGTTCAAACGATCTCACTGTCAATTGTTTGACGGGTAAAAAATTAACCAATATGCGGGCTTCAGGTACAGATGAAGCGACCACTTTGGTTCCCCCTGTCAAAATGTCTCTAGAACAAGCCCTAGAGTTTATTGATGATGATGAGTTAGTTGAAATTACTCCCCAATCGATTCGCATCCGTAAACGTTATCTCACTGAAAATGATCGCAAACGCGCGAATCGAACAAAATAAAACATCTTCAATAATGAGGCGGTGGGTCTTCCTCGGATAAGGGCGCCAGATGAGATAAACGAGCTGATGTCAGTTTTTCGTTGAGTACCCTAAGGTGTTCTTGTAACTGAATGATTTTAATTTGATATTCCACCATCGCTTTATTGAGATCTTCAATAGCAGCATCTTGAAAAGCCAAACGACTTTCTAATATTTCAAGGCGTTGTGTGAGCGCATCAGTCATAGTCATTCCTTTTTTCATACAAACAATCATTAATAGTAGTGGGAAAAATAATGTCTCAATGGGTTAATGGCAAAATTACAGATATCAAACCTTGGACGGACAGTTTATTTAGCATTCAAATTGAGGCGCCTATCGATCCCTTTATTGCAGGTCAGTATACGAAATTAGCATTAGAGATCGATGGAACGCGAGTTCAAAGAGCCTACTCTTACGTGAATGCGCCCAGTGATCATCGGCTGGAAATTTATTTGGTCACTGTACCTGGAGGAAAACTCAGCATCCCTTTACACCGGCTCTGTATTGGCGAGGATATTATAGTGGCTTCAAAAGCCCAGGGGTTTTTTATTTTATCGGAAGTGCCAGTCTGCAAAACGTTATGGATGCTTGCGACAGGGACTGGCATAGGGCCTTATCTGTCTATACTGCAAGAGGGGAAAGATGTAGAACGTTTTGAGCGCATGATATTGGTCCATGCGGTCAGATTTGCGTCTGATCTGAGTTACCTGCCGTTAATGAAAAAATTAGAAAAGCGTTATCAAGGCCGATTATCTATCCAAACCGTGGTGAGCAGAGAAAAAACATCGCATTCATTGATGGGTCGAATTCCTGAGTTGATTGAAAAAGGCACGCTTGAAGCCTCAGTAAACCAAAAAATTGAAGCTCAAAGCAGTCATGTGATGTTGTGCGGTAATCCACAAATGGTCAAAGATACCTTTAAAACCTTAGAAGAACATCGCCAAATGCGGAAGCATTTCAGAAAAAAACCAGGGCATATGAGTAGTGAACAATATTGGTAATTTTTATTCTATTTATTTTCGATCAGTCAATGAAAGAGATTCATCTTAATTCATTGATTTTTATTTAATGGAGAAAAATATGCGTCGTTCTTTAATTATGGGAAATTGGAAATTAAACGGCAGCCTTTCTATGCTGGCTGAATTCATCACAAGCTTAAGCGATCAAATAGACGCGTTAAAAATGTGTGACATTGCGATTGCGCCGCCGGCGGTTTACTTACATGAAGCCAAAAAACAGCTTAAGAATGATCGTATTTCTTTGGCCGCTCAAAATGTCGATTTTAATACCGGGGGCGCTTTCACTGGTGAACTCTCTCCTCAGATGCTCAAAGAGGTCGGCGCAAAATACGTCATCATTGGGCATTCCGAACGCCGGAGTTACCACCAGGAAACGAATGAAGGGATCGCAAAAAAATTTGCCTTATTGAAAGAAACGGGTTTGATACCGGTGCTCTGTATTGGCGAATCTGAAACTGAAAATGCACAGGGATTGACCCAAACAATCTGCGCAAAACAGCTTGATGCCATATTAGCAAAATGTGGGCCAGACGCCTTTAAAAACTCAGTAATTGCTTATGAGCCCATTTGGGCAATAGGCACAGGAAAAGCGGCCACGGCATCTGAGGCCCAAAAAGTTCATGCGTTTATTCGCCAGCATGTCTCCAAAGGAAAAGATGAGATCGCCAAAACAGTGATTATTCAATATGGCGGTTCCGTAAACGCCTCTAACGCCGATGAATTTTTTGCTGAAAAAGACATTGATGGAGCATTGGTTGGTGGTGCGTCATTAAAAGTGAATGATTTTTTAAAAATTGCTCAGTCCGCCGTGGCTGCAAAAACGTTTTAATTTCGGTTTAGAGCCTATAAAATTTTTATATTTATGCCTTGGAAACCTTCATAAAGCGTTTTTCTGCTTCATCCCAATTGACCACCTGCCAAAACGCCTTGATATAATCCGGGCGACGGTTTTGGTATTTTAAATAATAGGCGTGTTCCCAGACATCCAAACCCATGATCGGAACGCCTGAGGCGCCGCAAACCGCATCTCCCATTAAGGGATTGTCTTGATTCGCAGTGGACACCACCGCCAGCTTGCCTGTATTTTTTAAAACCAACCAAGCCCAGCCTGAACCAAAACGGGTGGCAGCGGCCTGTTCAAACTGCGTTTTGAACGCATCGACACTCCCAAAATCTTTTTCTATGGCTATCTTGAGTTTGCCTTGTAATACCGTCCCTATCTTTAAACCTGTCCAAAAAAAACCATGATTCGCATGTCCCCCTGCATTATTACGCATAAAAACCCGTTTTTCAGAAGGCACGCAATTTAAATCCTGAATCAATGATTCCACACTCAATTTTGTCAGCTCAGGATAGCTTGATAAGACGCTATTGGCATTGGTCACATACGCTTGATGATGTTTAGTATGGTGAATCTCCATCGTTTTTGCATCAAAATGCGGTTCAAGCGCATCATATGCGTAAGGTAAAGAGGGTAATGAATAACTCATGATGATTTCTCCGAAGAAATAGGCATATTTTTTTCAGTAGGCATACGACGAATAAAAAACCATACCGATATCAACCAACAAAATCCACATATTAAATTAAAAAAGTTTAAAAGACCTACGCCTTTCCAAAAATAAAGAATTTTAGACAATTCTACCCCAAGAAAAAATATCAGCATATCGATCATGGTAATCACCGCAGAAACCGTTCCTTTACTCACATCGCTTGAAAATAAGGTTAAACGCATTAAAGCGGCGTTGCACAAATCAACACCAAAAGCATACAGACTTAAACCGGCAACCATCCATAGATAGGCGTGAAAAAAATAAACTGTCGAGATAAAAGCGATGAATAACCCAGCCATAATGGGTGCGGCTGCCATTCGAATTAATGTGGGTAACTTTTTTTTACCGCTTAAACTTGCCAGGGTGATATTACCTGCAATCAAGGCGCCAAAAATAGGAATTTGCAATAAACCATACTCAAAAGTAGAGAGTTTTTCTGTACTCATCAGGATCACAGGGGATTGAGCGATCCAACTCAGTAGAGGCAAATTAGCAAAAGCTAATGCTAAAGCGCCACATAGAAAGCGAACGTTAGAAAACACGGTTTTATAATCGAATGCCACCACAGCAAAGGACAATTTTTCTCCCTTTAAAACCGCGGTTTCTGGCATGGTTCGCCATAATCCAATAAAAGAAAAAGCCCCTAATATAGCAACAAACACAAACATCATTTTCCAAGACGCGACTTGAATCAAAGCCACGCCTATCAAAGGCCCAAGCAAGGGCGCAATTAAGGCCACATTCGCCATCAGTGCGATCATTTTGACGCACGTGGCTTCTTCAAAGGCTTCCTGGATCGTGGCATAACCCACAGCGCCAATAAAACACATTCCTATACCTTGCAGAAAACGCATTAACATAAATTGTTCAATGTTAGTGGCCCATAAAATCGCCAAACAGGTGATCACAAAAAACACAACCCCTGTCAGCATAACAGGCCTTCGCCCTAGGCGATCTGATACAGGGCCTATCAATAATTCAAATAATATTCCCCCAGCAAGATAAAAGGTCATTGCAGTAGGCACCCACTCTAAACCAGCTTTAAAATCCGAGACAACCATTAACATCCCAGCCTGGATCATATCGTTCGCAATATAAACAGCGAACTCAAACAAGACCAAAGAAATTACAAATAACAGTGTTCTTCGGTCTAAAGTGATTTTGAGTGTTAATGAATTTTTCATAAATTAAGCGCTTTTACGCATGACGTTCAGGGATATGATATCGATGTTAAATGCTGGAAATGTCTTTTTGAGTCTCAACAGGTTTGGTACGCAAAAAAATCCATACCAGCAGGAACCAGGACAATCCGCATAGCAAATTAAATACATTAAAAAAACCGCTACCTCCCCGTACATAAAGAATTTGAGCAAATTCAATTCCTATAGAAAACATCAGCATATTGATCATACCAACCACCGCAGACACCGCCCCTTTGCTGACCTTGCTGGAAAACAAGGTTAAACGCATTAACGCAGCATTACCTAAACCGAGACCAAAAGCATAAATACTTAAGCCAGCGACCATCCAAAAGTAGGCGTGAGAGGAATATAAGGTAGACACCGCCGCCAAAAGTAAACCTATGATCATTGGCCCTGCGCCTAATTGAATTAATTGTGGTAGTTTTTTTTTAGAGGTTAAACTTGCGAGGGTGATGTTACCGGAAATCAAGGCAGCAAAAATAGGGATTTGCAATAAACCATAATCAAAAATAGACAGTTTTTCTGACGTAATCAAAATCACAGGAGACTGAGCTATCCAAGTGAGCAAAGGCAAACTGGCGAAGCCTAATCCGAAGGCACCACAAAGAAAACGAGTATTAGAGAACACGTTTTTGTAATCGGCTTTAAGCACCGAAAAGGACAATTTTTCTCCCTTTAAAGTCGCGGTTTCTGGCATAGCTCGCCATAAACCAACAAAAGAGATCGTACCTAATACAGCAAAAAAGACAAACATCACTTCCCAAGGCGCCACGTGAATCAAAGCCGCTCCTGCCAGAGGGCCCAGTAAAGGCGCAACTAAAGCAACATTCGCCATCAGTGCAATGATTTTGACGCACATGCTTTCTTCAAAAGCTTCTTGAATAGTGGCGTAGCCTACCGCACCGATAAAACACAATCCAATGCCTTGTAAAAAACGCATGGCAATAAATTGCTCGATATTGCTTGCCCATAAAATGGCTAAACAGGTGACCACAAAAAATCCGATTCCAAATAACATGACAGGGCGCCTTCCCCGGCGGTCTGATAAAGGGCCTATTAACAATTGAAATAATACAGCGCCTGCCAAATAAGCTGTCATAGAAGTGGGCACCCACTCGACCCCGACTTTAAAATCAGCGACGACCATTAACATTCCAGGTTGGATCATATCGTTGGCGATATAAGTAGCAAATTCGAATAAGACCAACGAGAGCGGAAATAACAAGGATCTTGAACCTAAGGTTGTTTTGACAGAAAATGAATTTTTCATATAGGTAATGGCTCACTTAAATTAAATACGTTACTGAAATAGACCTTTTTCAAAACCGTAATAAGGGTTGTCATTTAAGATGCCAGCTAACGCATGATTAAGTCACAGTCCGCGCAGTGGGTTTTGCAAAAGGTGTCACATTTAATGCCATTTTTTAAAACAATTGATTAAAGAATTCGTTGAACTATCATGGCAAGACACTTTTTCAGGTCCTTCTAGCTCAGATAAAATCCCAGAAGCTAATTTTTTACCCAGCTCTACACCCCATTGATCAAAAGAAAAAATATTTAAAATCACGCCCTGCGTAAAAATTTTGTGTTCATATAAGGCAATTAAAGCACCTAAACTCAAAGGCGTGATTTGTTTTAATAAAATAGAGTTCGTCGGGCGATTACCAGAAAACGCTTTAAAAGGTGCCAAATATGTCGCTTTTTCTGAAAAAACCCCTTCAGCCATTAATTCCTCCTGAACTTCTTGCTCTGTTTTACCGAATGCCAGCGCTTGGGTTTGAGCAAAAAAATTCGCCAATAATTTATGATGATGATCGCCTATTGCATTATGGCTGATGACAGGCGCAATAAAATCACAGGGAATGATCTTTGTGCCCTGATGAATAAGTTGATAAAACGCGTGTTGACCATTGGTACCCGGCTCTCCCCAAAGAATCGACCCTGTTTGATAGCCCACTGGTTTTCCATCACGATCCACCCATTTTCCATTCGATTCCATACTGGCTTGCTGAAGATAAGCAGGAAACCGATGCAAATACTGATCATAGGGTAGAACCGCTTCAGTTTCAGCGCCAAAAAAATGGCTATACCAAATGCCAATTAGCGCTAATATCACAGGAATATTGTGAGTAAAATCCGTTTTCAAAAAATGCTGATCCATCTCATAAGCACCTTCTAGCAGTTTTTCAAAATTATCAAAACCAATAGACAGAGCAATAGGTAAGCCAATCGCCGACCAAAGAGAATAACGCCCTCCTACCCAGTCCCAAAATTCAAAACTATTTTCAGGATCGATACCAAAATTAGTCACTTCTTTAATATTGGTGGATAAAGCCACAAAATGTCGCGCCACATGGGCCGAATCACCCGCTGTTTTTAAAAACCACTCACGAGCAGTCTGGGCGTTCGTCATGGTTTCTTGAGTGGTGAAGGTTTTTGAAGCCACGATAAAGAGCGTCCTGGCAGGGTTAAGCGCTTTTAATGTTTCAACGATATCTGTGCCATCCACATTAGAAACAAAATGCATCTTCAAATGATTTTTATAGGGTTTTAATGCTTCTGTAGCCATATAAGGGCCCAAATCTGATCCGCCGATCCCAATATTCACGACATCTGTAATGGTTTGACCGCTATAACCATTCCAATCGCCTTTGATCACTTGATGACAAAATCGCTTCATTTTCTCCAGCACGGCATTGACCAAAGGCATCACATCTTGACCGTCAACCAAAATCGGCTGATTCCCGCGGTTACGCAGGGCGATATGTAGCACGGGGCGTTCTTCCGTTTCATTAATTTTTCCACCAGAAAACATGGAGCAAATCGCGAGGGCCAAGTCTGTTTCCTGTGCTAAAGCTTGAAGCTTTTCGATTGTCTGGGCAGTCAGCCGATTTTTAGAAAAATCTACCCGTATGAGATCGTTAAAAGTGAGAGAAAATTTTTCAGAGCGTTTAGGATCCGCATGAAACAGATGTCTGATATGAATGGGTTCTATTTCTTTAAAGTGCTGCTGCAAAGCTTTCCAGGCAGATGTCTGAGTAGGATTTATTTTTTTCATATGTGATGCTGATACCTCCTTAAAAAGCAGTTTATTGATGATTTAACCAATCAAGATAATGGGTGACCCCTTCATCAAGGGGTTTAAAAGGTTTGTCGTAACCTATGGTGCGTAATTTTGTGATGTCCGCCTGTGTAAAAGTTTGATAGCAACCTTTTAGATTTTCTGGAAAATCTACATATTGCACAGGTTTGCTATTATGATAGGCCACCACGGTATCCGCTAATGTTTGAAATGATGCGGCATGCCCTGTCCCGCAATTAAAAATACCCGAAATCTGATTTTGCCAACACCATAGGTTTATCTGTGCGACGTCATCGACAAAAATAAAATCGCGTTTAAATTGTTCACTGCCCAAAAACAATTGAGGAGGTTTACCTGCTTTTATTTGTTTATCAAGATGAAAAACGACACTGGCCATACTGCCTTTATGGGTCTCACGAGGGCCATACACATTAAAATAACGAAACCCACAGATCGGTGCTCTGGCTTTAGGCCATATTTTTCGCACATATTGATCAAACAAAAATTTAGAATAGCCATAGATATTTAAAGGTTTTTCATATTGAGGCTCTTCTATAAAACAATCTGTTCTTCCACCGTAAACCGCCGCGGAAGAGGCATATAAGAAAGGAATGCAGGCTTTTAAACAAAAATGCAACAATGTTTTTGAATATTCATAGTTATTTTTCATCATAAACTGGCCATCCCATTCCATCGTAGATGAGCAGGCCCCTAAATGAAAAATAGCCTCAATATTTCCTAAAACCTCTTTTGCCCTTACAGAAGTAATAAAATCATCTTTATCTCTGTAATCTGCGATTTTTAAATCAACCAAATTAACAAATTTAGCACCCTTTTCGAGATTATCCACAACAAGGATATCCTGATACCCTATTTTATTGAGTGCGCGAACGATATTGCTCCCGATAAACCCTGCACCACCTGTGACAATAATCATGCTATTTTTTCCCCTTCGTTTATTTTTCAATGTTAACCAGGATCATAACATTTTACTTTTTTATTTTATGAAAGATTACAAATGTCTTTATTTTATTGCCTTCCATTGCAACTCATTCATTAATATAATGAATCGAACATATTGTTATGAGGGGCGACACCTTCTTAAATTTTAAACTTAATGCCTTAGTTATAGTATCTAATTCTTTTATCCTCTCCTTGAGAAACCTGTGAACCAGATTATTCTTGATTTACAAATTGCTTGCGTTGACAACCAAGGATTGCCTAATGAAAATGATTTTCAGCTTTGGTTATCCTCTGCCATTTCTCCTTTTAAAAAAAATGCCGAAGTCACTATTCGGCTGGTGGATGAAATAGAAAGTAGACAATTAAATTTTCAATATCGCCAGATAGACAAACCGACCAATGTCTTGTCTTTTCCCTTTATCTCTCCCGTGCAGGTACCACTACCCCTCCTTGGAGATCTCATTATTTGCCGTCAAATCGTTGAAAAAGAAGCGGTATTGCAAAAAAAAGCATTATGGGCTCATTGGGCTCATATGGTTGTCCATGGCGCACTTCATCTGCTAGGGTATGATCACATTTTGAACGATGATGCAAAAAAAATGGAATCGATAGAAACTGAAATCATGATGTATTTGGGATATCCAAACCCTTATGATTAAAATATGTTTACAATATCAGCATAAGCTTAAATCTCATTTCTTTCATTCAGGAGTCAAATTAATTAAAACGCTATGAGCGATGATAATTTAGAAAACGATGCTAACAGCCCTTCGAAAAAAGGATTTTTTACTTCTTTTTTTAGTCAACTATTTCATGATGAACCTAAAAATAAGGATGATTTAGTCGAATTAATCAGAGATTCTGAACAAAACGATCTGATTGATCCTGACACACGCAACATGTTGGAAGGCGTGATGGATATTTCCGAACAACGTGTCCGTGACATTATGATCCCCCGTTCTCAAATGGTGACATTAAAGCGTAACCAGACGCTTGATCAATGTCTTGATGTCATCATTGAATCAGCCCATTCGCGTTTTCCTGTCATCAGCGAAGATAAAGATCACATTGAAGGCATCTTAATGGCAAAGGATCTCCTGCCATTTATGTTAGAAGACTCTCAGCCTTTTTCTATTGATCTTGTATTACGCAATGCAGTGGTTGTGCCTGAAAGCAAGCCTGTTGATAAAATGCTCAAAGAGTTTCAACTACGCCGCTATCATATCGCCATTGTCATTGATGAATTTGGCTCTATTTCTGGCCTGGTCACCATAGAGGATATTTTAGAGCTGATTGTTGGGGAAATTGAAGATGAATATGATGATACTGAAGATTCTGATATACGCCAGTTAAGTCAGCATACTTACACGCTAAGAGCGTTAACTGAAATAAAAGATTTTAATGCTGTATTCGGTACTCATTTTAATGACGATGAAGTGGACACTATGGGTGGATTGATCATGCAGGCATTTGGTCATCTACCCTCTCGAGGTGAAACAATAATGATAGAAGGCTATTTATTTAAAGTTGTTAAAGCAGATAACAGACGTATTATTCAATTGAATGTTAAAATTTCGGATAATGTTCAAAAACCAAATTTGGCCGCACTTTAACGTGATCTTTTTTTAATTTAAAAATCAAGGCGTCATAAAAAATCATTCACCTAACCAGGGTTAAGCAATTGTCAGAGAAACCCCATTTTATGTCTCAAGTTCGATCTTTTTTTTCTACGACATTATTAACATCTCGCTGGGCATGCGTGTTTTTTGCTTTACTATTTGGGATCGCTGGCACCTTCTCGTTTTCTCCCTTTCATTTTTGGCCAGCGGCAATTCTCTCTTTGTTTGGCTTACTAAGCCTGACACTCAATCGCTCAATCAAACAGTCGGCACTCATTGGTTTTTGTTGGGGGCTTGGTCTTTTTGGGAGTGGGATCAGTTGGGTTTATGTCAGTATTTTTCAATTTGGCGGTATGTCTGCCCCCATCAGCTTGTTTATTGTTCTGTTGCTGGTGGCTTATTTGTCTCTTTATGTTCTTTTATTTTCATGCCTACTCGGGGCTTTATGTCCTCAAACCACCTGGTGGCGTTTAACTCTGGCGGCTCCAGTCTTCTGGCAAATCACAGAATATCTACGCGGATCGATCTTTACCGGTTTTCCCTGGCTACAATTTGGTTACACTCAAATTCAAGGCCCACTTCAAGGCATTGCCCCGATCTTAGGTGTAGAAGGCATCACTTTCATCCTTATGATCGTCACTGGCCTGTTGGCCTATGCCTGGCATCAAAGATTGAAAATCGCCTTGCTACTTGCGTTGGCTTTCTTATTTCTGCCCTGGCCTTTGCGTTATCTCGACTGGTTTACACCCGAGCCTAAAAAAGCAGTCCAGGTTGCTTTAGTACAAGGAAATATTGATCAGGCCATTAAAATGGACATCCATTCAGTCAACGATATTTTGCAAATATATAAAAATGAAACCTTACCTGACATCGATAAAGCGTCCATTATTATTTGGCCTGAATCTGCCATTCCCGACATCGAAAAAAATCAAAAAACATTCTTAAAAGAAATGGATGAGTTGCTTAGAAACCACCATGCCAGTTTGATTACGGGTATATTGGGGGAACAAAAATCTTCAGCTGCTCCTATTCATGATCTCCTTTTTAATAAAGTGATTGTTATTGGAGAGAAAAAACCCTATGAATATCCAGCGATGAACAGCTATGAAAAACATCATCTCGTTCCGTTTGGGGAATTTATTCCGCTCGAAAATATGTTGCATCGCTTAATACCTTTTTTTAATCGACCCATGTCTTCTTTTAGTTCAGGTCGCTATGAGCAAGCGCCTTTAAACGTCAAAGGACTCAATGTTATTACTGCGATTTGTTATGAAATTATCTTGGGGCAACAAATAAGAGATAATTTTCAACCCAATGCTGATTTTTTATTAACCATTTCGAATGATGCCTGGTTTGGTCACTCGATTGGGCCTTGGCAACATTTTCAAATGGCTCGAATGAGAGCATTGGAATTGGGTCGTCCTCTGCTGCGAGTCACCAACACGGGGGTTACCGCCCTGATTGGACCCAGGGGTAATGTATTGGCACAGTTGCCTCAATTTACTCGTCAAGTATTGAAGGCAACACTGATACCCACGTCTGGAATCACCCCTTATGCCCGTTTTGGGATTTGGCCATTATGGAGCATGGCCCTGATTATGGGGGGTATCGCACTTTATTGCAGTTTACATACGAGTTTTGGGCTCAATAAAAAAGGAAAACGCGAACAATGAGACTTTGTGATCATGATATAGAACGTTGGCTGGATGAAAAAAAATTAACCATTACACCTCGTCCTCCTGCAAAACATATCAACGGGGCAACCGTTGACATACGTCTAGGGCACGAATTTCGGGTTTTTGTGGGCCACAAGGCGCCTTTCATCGATCTCAGTGCCCCAAAAGAGGAGATTAATCATGCACTCGATCAAATCATGAGCGACAAAATTGTTCTCAAAGAAAAGGAATGTTTTTTCCTGCATCCAGGGGAGCTGGCTCTTGCTGTTACTTTAGAATCCGTTACCATACCGGACGATTTAGTAGGCTGGCTGGATGGTCGTTCTTCTTTAGCCCGTCTCGGTTTAATGGTTCATGTCACCGCTCACCGGATTGATCCAGGATGGCGCGGGCAAATTGTGCTGGAATTTTATAATTCAGGAAAATTACCACTGGGGCTTCGCCCGGGGATGCTCATTGGGGCCCTGAGTTTTGAACTGCTTTCTGGTCAAGCAAAACGCCCTTATCATCAGCGTCAAGATGCAAAATATCACAACCAGAAAGGAGCAGTAGCCAGTCGGATTGACAAAGACTGACGAAAGCGTAAGGCAATAAAAATAGAGTACAAAACATTTATATTTTCGATGACGCTTTTTTATCGACATTAAGAGAACTTTATGAAAAAACTAATGACAGTATTTATTATTGTGTTGGTGCTCCTGGCAGGCGGAATGACAGCATTAGTCGTTTTATTAAATCCAAATGATTTTCGTGGTTATCTGGCTCAGCAAATTGAAAAAAGAAGTGGATATCAACTGGCACTCGAAGGGGATCTTCGATGGCATGTCTGGCCTCAACTGAGCGTGATAGCAGGTCAAATGTCACTGACGGCACCAGGCGCAAAAAAATCGATTATCAGCGCACAAAATATGCGTTTAGATGTGGAACTTTGGCCACTTTTGTCTCATCAATTAAAAGTAAAACAGGTCAGCTTGAAAGGGGCCAGAATCAACTTAATCCCTGAGAGTCAACCTAAAACACCTAAAAATTTGCCTACGGTCTCAAAGGAAGAGGTTGATTCTGATCACGCTTCTACTTCTAACTGGAAGCTGGGCATTGATAAAGTTCAATTAATGGACAGTCTACTGATTTGGCAAAAAGAGGATGAAGCTCAAATTAATGTACGAAACGTGAACCTTGACTTAGTACAAAATGAAAATAAACAAGTCAAAATATCGCTTTTAAGCCAGATCAATAGAGATCAACGAGACTTAACCGTTTCTTTAAAAGCCGCTGTTGATCTGCATCAATATCCTCAAAAATGGGATGCTGATATCCAGCAATTAAGTTATCAGTTACAAGGGGCAGATCTTCCTGTCAATGGCATCAAAGGAACAATGACTTTACAGGCACAGTATGATAAGCCGTCTGAAAAATTAACATTCAACCAGCTGAATTTCAGCGCAAATAACAACCACTTTATCGGAAATGCAGAAGCAATTTTATCTTCAATTCCCACTTATCTTATTCGTCTTAGAGCCCAAAATATTAATTTAGATGAAATCTTGGGCTGGACGCCTTTAAAAAAAGACAACACAAAAAATCAAAGCACGTCTGCTGTTACAGTGCCCACCCCCGTCATTGCTACAACTACAGATAATAATGAGGATTTATCACAAAATTTACAGGTATTACGTGATTTTAATACCGATTTTTTATTGAACATAGATCAAATCTCCTATCAAGGGATAAAAGTAAAAAACATCAAATTAGCCTTAAAAAATCATCAAGGTCGATTATCATTAAACCCATTATCCGGTGAGCTATTTGAAGGAAATTTTTTGCTGAACGCAACAGCAGACCTGACCAAGAAAAAAATGCAGATGACTCTCAATCCCACTTTAAAAAATATTGATTTAAAATCCTTATTACAGGGATTGTCTTTATCACCTCTGATATCGGGCAAAGCTTCTTTAAAAGGGATATTTTCTGGTCATGGCCTCAATCTACAAGCCTTTATGACCCAATGGAAAGGGGATGCAAAAATCGTCATGCAGCCTGTTCAATTCAATGGGGTGAACATACAGCAATTAATTGAACAAACGGTCGCTAAAAACATGCATGTTGCCAATGTCGAAAAAATTTATAAGCCTTACACCGACATTCAAAAACTGGAAAGTGATCTCAAATTAAACGCGGGCAAATTAGAAATAAACCATTTAAAAGCGGATTCTCATTTCGTTTCTATTAAGGGTAAAGGGATATTTAATTTGCCTGAACAACAATCTAACATGAATTTAAATGTACGGTTATTACAAGGTTTCAAAGGACAGGCAGACTGGATAAAAACGTTACAGGACATTGATGTGCCCTTACACATTTATGGCCCGTGGGCTCACTTACAATACCGAATAGATGTCCAATCTTTATTGAATAAAAATCTGAAAGGACAATTTCAGAAAAAATTAAACCATTGGTTTAAAGAACGGTTGAATGAAAGCAGATAAAAATAGTACCTGTTGTAACAATCACTGAGAGCAGCAACTTCTGCGTTGTCAGCTCTCTGATAAACCAGGGCGCTCATCATCCTCATGTCATTCTACTGGCCATTCCGTGGCTGAATTTTGTACGTCTTGAATCCGCTGCCATCGCTATCGTTTTGCAAGAGATGTCATCACAATAAGCCCTAAATAAAAAATACTTTAAGATCATTTCACTTTCTTTGAATCACAAGGTTGCAATATGCCTCAAAAATTAAAAGCGATTATCCCTGTTGCAGGATTGGGGACCCGCATGCTGCCTGCGACCAAGGCGATTCCCAAAGAAATGTTACCTGTGGTGGATAAGCCTATCATTCAATACATTGTGAATGAATCTGTATTAGCGGGGGTCAAAGAAATTGTGCTGGTCACCCATTCATCAAAAAATGCGATAGAAAATCATTTTGATACTTCTTTTGAACTCGAAGCAGTTTTAGAGGCTCGAGTAAAACGGCAATTATTACAAGAAGTGCAAAATATCTGCCCATCCGATGTCACCATCATGCACATACGACAGGGACAGGCTAAAGGACTAGGACATGCCATACTCTGTGCTCGCCCCATCATAGGGGACGCCCCTTTTGTCATCCTGCTACCAGATGTACTCCTGGAGACACCTTCTGTGGATTGCTTAAAAGAAAATCTCACCTGCATGATGGAACGCTTTGCAGAGACAGCGCGAAGTCAAATTATGGTCGCACCTATTCCTCTAGAAGATGTTTGTAAATACGGTATAGCTGATTGTGGGAACGTCATTGTTTTTCCAGGTCAGGCGGCTTTGATAAAAGCCATGATAGAAAAACCTTCACCAAAAGACACCCCCTCTCATTTGGCCGTGGTAGGCCGTTATGTTTTATCCTCAGACATTTGGCCCCTACTGGAAAAAACCTCGCCCGGGGCGGGGGGAGAAATTCAACTTACCGATGCCATTGATATGTTAATAGAAACACAACCTGTGGAAGCCTTTCATATGACTGGGAAATGGCATGACTGCGGCGACAAACTAGGTTATATGAAAGCTTTTGTAGAGTACGCTCTGCGTCATGAAACAGAAGGCTCCGCATTTTTAAATTGGTTAAAAAATCAAAATTTTTAAAACATTCACTCTTCTTCTTTTTTATTCAATAAAAACCACGTTTTTTAAAATAGGAATTCATATGCGCAAGCAACAGATAGGTGTCATAGGTATGGCGGTCATGGGCCGTAACCTGGCACTTAATATTGAAAACCAAGGTTATTCTGTCTCCATCTTTAACCGTTCTCATGAAAAAACAGACCAGGTTATCGAAGAAAATCCAGAAAAAAATCTGCTCCCTTGTTACAGCTTAAAAGAGCTTGCGGAATCACTGGCAACACCTCGCCGGATCCTGCTGATGGTCCAATCAGGATCCGCAACAGACGACACCATTCGCGCACTGACGCCATATTTAAATCAAGGAGATACTTTAATTGATGGAGGAAACAGTCACTATCAGGACACTATTCGAAGAAGTGAAGAATTATTAAAACAAGGGTTTTATTTCATGGGGGTCGGCGTCTCAGGAGGTGAAGAAGGCGCTTTAAAAGGCCCCTCGATTATGCCAGGGGGGCAAAAAGAAGCTTATGAATTAATGGCTCCTATGTTCAAAAAAATCGCCGCAAAAGCCGAAGGAGAACCTTGTGTCAAGTACATCGGCCCAAATGGTGCAGGTCATTATGTAAAAATGGTGCATAACGGCATAGAATACGGGGATATGCAACTGATTGCTGAAGCTTATTCTTTGTTAAAGCAAGGCTTAAACCTCAAAAATTTTGAGCTATCAGATATTTTTAAACAATGGAATCAAGGTGAACTTAGCAGTTATCTTATTGAAATAACAGCAGATATTTTTTGCAAAAAAGATGAGCATGGCCATGATCTCATAGACTTCATCCTAGATGAGGCCGCCAACAAAGGCACAGGTAAATGGACCAGTCAAAGTGCTTTAGATCTCGGAATTCCTTTAAGTCTCATAACAGAATCCGTATTTGCGCGTTATTTATCCTCTTTAAAAACACAAAGAATCGCGGCAGCTAAAGTACTAACAGGGCCCAAAATTCAGCCATTTCACGGGCAAAAAGCAGAATTTATTGAAAAAATACGATCTGCTCTGTATTTAGGAAAAATCGTTTCTTATGCGCAAGGATTTCAACAACTACAAACAGCCTCTGAAAAAAACGACTGGAACTTAAATTACGGCGACATTGCGAGTATTTTTCGTGCTGGCTGCATTATTCGCGCTCGATTTTTACAAAAAATAACAGAGGCTTATCATCAAAAACCAAACATTTCCAATCTGTTACTTGCAGAATATTTCAAAAAAATTGCGGATCATTATCAGCAGGCATTGCGTGATATCGTCTCTTATGCGGTACAAAATGGTATTCCCGTTCCCGCTTTTTCTGCGGCCATCACTTACTACGACAGTTATCGCTCGGCACTATTACCAGCTAATTTAATTCAGGCTCAAAGAGATTATTTTGGGGCACACACTTATAAACGTAATGACAGTGGTCAGGCGGTCTTTCATACAAATTGGGTAACCGATTAACTCAAAAACCATCAGCTGATTGAATCAGCTATTGATATAAAATGCGAAGCAGATCACATCTTGTGGTTTATGAATGAAAAATATGAAAAATTTCTGTGCACCAGATCCAAAATTTGCTGATCCACGCTGGAAATCAAATCCCCGGCCAATACACTGGCTTCATGAAACCTTTTATTATAAAAAAGCAAAAAGGCATCAGCCTGGTTGAGCTCTTATTTGCAATTTTTTTAATTTCAATCATAACAAATTGGAGTGTACGAAGTTGGTACAGCCACCAGCAAAAAGAACGCTTACTGATCACGGCTCGTTCTTTGCTTATTTTTTTAAATCAACTTCAGGCAAATGCCTATTGGTATAATCGAACTGATTTTTTATGGGTTTATTATCATTCTGGCACTTGGTGTATTGGCAGTGGAAACATGGAATTGAATGCGTGTGAAAAATCAAAAAATTCGATTTACAAGCCCGATTACAAGGATATTTCCCTGTCTCATTTCCCACTCAAAAACATGGCTTTTTATGGGCGACGTAATACCGCACAGCCAGGCCATTTTACTCTGACCAATTCAGAGGGGTGCATTCGACTCATTATTTCAAAACAGGGCAGAATAAGACTATGCAGTCAAAATAAAAAAATAGCGGATCTTCCGTTATGTCGTTAAGAAGAAAAGGGGTGCCATTAAATGAAAAACAAACAAGTAAAAAAGGGTTTACCCTGATCGAACTGCTTCTGGCGCTCAGCTTTGGAAGCTTCATTATACTGAGCAGTGCAAAAATTTATCCACACTTCAGATATCAAACAAAATTTTTACAAGAATCTTTTCGCCTTGATCAAGCGATGAGGCAACTCATGTTTTCGATTGAAAAAGATCTCAGAAGAGCTGGGTTTTGTAATGGCCAATGCCCAGGGATGATCCTGCGCATTGGCCAATATCCTGGTGAAATGAAAAATTCATGCATTATCTTGTCTTATGACCTTAATAAAAATGGAAAACTAGAAGGAGAACAGCATCGTGAGTCTGAATATTTTGGTTATCGTCTACGTAAAGGTGTTTTAGAAATACAACGAGGGCAATTACATTGTTCTGGTCATGGTTGGGAAAAAATATCTGATCCGCAAGAAATAAAAATAACGCATTTTAGTATTACTCAGCTTCCCAAATCGAGATTAGGCACATTATTTAAAACAGATTTCTTTGCCAATAATCACACAAAGAAACCGCCCATTCAGCGTCAGATTAACAGTGTGATTAACAATAAAAATTTATGAAACGGCCTTATCAAAAAGGAACTGGCACCTTAATATCTGTGCTCATCATTTTCACCATGGGCCTATTATTATTGACGGCTTTACAAAGAGAACTGGAAGGCGCCTTCAACATCAGCGGCCAAGAGCGCTTTTATTTAAAAGCATACAATCAGGCGGCCTCATCGCTCAGTTGGGGAGTAAGCAAACAGTGGCCATTAAGATCACTTTCACAGAGAACCTCTAGACGCCATCAAGGCTGGTATTGTGAAACAGAACAAATCAATCAATTAAAATCCTGCATTAAGCCGATGTTAGAGATCGGTATTTTTTTGATAAAAGGGGAAAGTATATTGGGGAACAGATCAGAAAAAATCATCCTTTATCAAAGTGCCCAAACAAACGAAATGCCTAACACCACAGAGCAAAAATTAGTCCCTGTCACAGGAGGATGGCTCGATTTTTGCCCTGTAAAAAATGAAAAATTTTGTCTGGACTAAGCCGATAAAAAACTGCAGATAACGATCGTCAAAAAGAGAGCATGAAAAAAAATAAAAAATTACAATTCAATTTATTAACTTCTCAAAAAGGTTTTAGTGTGTTTGAGGCATTGATTGCAGCTCTGCTATTTTCTATCTCTGCGCTTGGATTGTTAGAATATCAACAAAAATTACTACAGGGATTTCAACGTCAATGGCAAATGAGACAAGCAAGTGCACTTATTCAACAAAATATCGAAATTTTTTCAGAGACTCACCACCCTGTTTTTTCAAAATTAACAAACCCAACATCAGGTTGGAAACTTGAAAAAATCCCAAGAAGAGTTAATGCAAATTGCATCAACTTTCATGTTGAAGCAACATCGCCACAGAATCAAAAATTTTCTTTAAATCGCTGGTTTTGTGAATGATAGAGAAAATTCAATCCTTTACCTTAAGAGCAAATAAAGCGTTCTCAATGGAGAAAAAATGTTTATCACTTATCATTCCAATCAACTGGATTTATTAAAAACATTAACAAGCACATTGATAGAAAAAGAACCTCTAAAAAATCCTTTTCAAAAAGAAATCATATTGGTACAAAGCCCGGGGATGGCTCAGTGGTTACAAATTCAACTCGCACAATCTTTAGGCATTTCAGCAAATATTCAGTTTCCTCTTCCTGCGACCTTTATTTGGGATATGTTCACCAAAGTTCTAAAAAACATTCCAAAAGAAAGCCCTTTTAACAAAGATGCCATGACATGGAAACTGATGTGTTTACTGCCTGATTTATTACAAAATCCTATATTTGCATCCATAAAACATTATCTACAAGACGACGAAGATAAACAAAAAATTCATCAATTGGCGATACGGATTGCCGATCTGTTTGATCAATATCTGGTTTATCGCTCAGAATGGTTAGACGGGTGGGAAAACGGCAAAAAATTTGACGACCTCAATAAAAACCAAGATTGGCAGGCCGCTTTATGGGTCTCATTAATACGCTACTCTCGGCAACTTGAACAACCAGAATGGCATCGTGCTCGCCTATATCAAAGATTTATCCAAGCCCTAAATAAAAATGATGTTGACTCTGATCTTTTACCCAAAAGGGTCTTTATTTTCGGTATCTCTACCTTACCCCCCATTTACTTAAAAGGTTTAGAAGCATTAAGTAGACACATGGATATCCATTTCATGTTTAACAACCCTTGTCGTTATTTTTGGGGCGATATTCAAAACTATGACATTCTGGCTAAATTAAACATCAAAAATACCAGCAGTGATTTACGCAATATTGAGGAAGAACAAATCAACCCCTTACTTGCATCTTGGGGGCGACTAGGCAGAGACCATCTCTATTTATTATCTCAAATAGAAGGGCTCCAAGAAATTCACGCTTTTGTTGACATTGAGCCAGATAACTTACTTCATGCGCTACAACATGACATGTTAGAGTTCAAAAATCAGGCGACCCGTCACTTTTCTGAATCAAACTCTCATCACAACAAAAAACGTTTACTGGATATCAACGATCGCTCTATCGGTGTTCATTCTTGTCACAGTCAACAAAGAGAAGTGGAAATCTTACAGGATCAACTTCTGAATTTATTTTCTGAGGATCCTGCTTTGACTCCCAGAGATGTCATTGTGATGGTCGCAGACATCGATAATTATGCGCCCTATATACAAGCCGTATTTAGCAATGCTTCTTTAGAACGCTATCTACCTTTTGCTATTTCAGACAGAAAAATGACACAGGTTCATCCTGTCTTACAGACTTTTATAAAATTGCTTGATTTACCACAAAGTCGATTCAGTTCTGAACAAGTATTGGGATTATTGGAAATTTCTGCGCTATCTCAAAAATTTGAGATCCAGGAAAAAGAGTTATCCCTATTACGTGAATGGGTAGAAGGATCAGGCATACGTTGGGGGCTGGATAATGAAAACGTACAGGACCTCTCTTTGCCAATCACAGGTCAACATACCTGGCAATTTGGTTTAAAACGTATGTTCTTAGGTTATGCCATGGACAGCCAAGCAGGCGATTGGGAAGGCGTATTACCCTACGATGAATCCACCGGGTTGGCGGCAGAATTAATAGGGAAGTTGGCTCGACTGTTAATGATGCTAAGCATATGGCGCAAAAAATTAAAAACCTCACGCTTATTATCAGAATGGCTTCCTCTCTGTAGAGATTTATTTTACGCATTTTTTGAATCCAATGCTGAAACAGAATCTATCTTCATTCTGATAGATCAACAGTGGCAAAACATTATTCAGTACGGGCTCTCAGCCCAGTACGCCAATACAGTGCCTGTCAGCTTAATACGGCATGACTTGGTGACTCGTTTTGAGAATCAACGCATCAGCCAGCGTTTTTTAGCGGGCCCCATCAATTTTTGCACTCTGATGCCGATGCGTTCGATTCCTTTTAAAGTCGTCTGTTTACTAGGAATGAATGAAGGGATTTATCCAAGAATATTGCCTCCTCTGGGTTTCGATCTGATGGCAAAAAAAAGACAAAAAGGGGATCGTAGCCGTAGAGATGACGATCGATATCTTTTCCTTGAAGCATTATTATCAGCTCAACAATATCTGTATATCAGCTACATTGGGCGTTCTATTCAAGATAATAGTCAGCGTTACCCGTCGGTATTAGTCAGTGAATTGCTCGAATATATTGGAAACAGTTATGTTTTGCCGGGAGATGAGAATCGCAACTCTGACGAAAGCATGGCCAGGGTAATTCAGCACCTCCTTTTTTGTCATACACGAATGCCTTTTTCTGCCAAAAATTTTATTAAAGGAACAGAACAACAGAGTTATGCGATTGAATGGCTTGAGGCTGCAAAAAAACACACCCAAGAGCAAAAACAGCCTCAAGATGATTTTATTAAACCCCTAGTCTCAGAGCCTTTCTCAGAAATCACTCTAGATGAATTAATCAACTTTTACCGACATCCCATCAAAGCCTTCTTTCAACTACGCTTAGGCGTACAGTTTAGGGTAGAGCAAAAAGAGTTATCGAATGAAGAACCTTTTATCCTGGCTCCTTTAGCACGTTATCAATTTAATACAGAGCTTTTAAATGCGTTAATAGAACAGAAAAATGTTGATCAGCTGTATGCAAGAATGCAAGCGTCTGGGCGTTTACCTTTTGGTCATTTTGGTGAAATTTATTGGCAACAGCAAAAAAACGAAATGGGGTTGATAGCGAAAAAAATTCAGACAGAAACCGGGCATACAGAATTTTGTCGCCTGGAAGTCAATACAACTTTGGGTGAGAGAACCTTGTCTGGCTGGATAGCACATGCTCAAACAGATGGATTAATACGTTGGCGTCCTAGTACATTGACCATAGTTGATGGCTTGTTACTCTGGATTGAACATTTGGCTTACTGTTTATCAGGAGGTAAAGGTGAAAGCCGTATTTATGGAAAAAAAGAGTCAGTCTGGCGATTTTCTGCTTTATCACAATCCGAAGCAGAGCAACATCTCAGCCTATTCATTGAGGGATATCAAAAAGGAATGATTCAACCTCTACTGTTATTAAATCACAGTGGATGGGCATGGTTAACAAAATGTTACGATTTGAAAAATCGGCACATTTTATGGGATGAAAAAACGCAAGCAAAAGCAAAAGATCATTTATTAACCGTATTTCAAGGTAATCCTAAAACAGGGGTTAGAGGAGAAGGAGACGACCCTTACATACAGCGCCTCTTCAGATCAATCAATGACACTCATGTAGACCGTATTTTACAGGAAGCAAAAAACTATTTATTGCCAATAGCACATCACAACATCATTAAAAATGGAGTTTTCAATGAAAAAAATTCAATCACTTGACCCGATGATTTTACCGCTTTTTGGGGAACGTTTGATTGAAGCTTCTGCAGGCACGGGAAAAACCTTCACTATTGGCATACTCTATTTGCGCTTACTGCTGGGTTTGGGCGGTCATCATGCTTACATACGTCGTTTAACAGTCGAGGAGATTTTGGTAGTCACCTTTACCCAGTCCGCAACAGAAGAACTCAGGGGCAGAATTCGCTCTGAGATCTATAACTTAAGAATGGCTTGTCTTAATGAAGGGACTCAAAATGCTTTTTACCAAAAATTATTGGCAGAGATCACAGATCTTAATGCGGCGGCCTCAATACTACTGTTTGCAGAACGCAATATGGATCAAGCTGCTATTTATACAATTCATGGATTCTGCCAAAAAACTTTACTGAACAATGCATTTGAATCTGGTGTTCTTTTTAAACAAACATTCATTCAAAATGAAGACAAGCTTATTCGCCAGACTTGCGCTGATTTTTGGCGGCGCTCCTGTTATTTATTATCATTTGAAGAAGCGGTAGCAATCAGTCAAGAATGGGCTAGCCCTCAAGCATTACTTAAAGAAATTTCCCCTTACTTAGAAGGAGAAGCGCCACAATTACGTAACCCGCCTTCTGAAGACGAAAGCATTCAAAGCCGTCATCAAAAAATCATAAAACAAATCACCGAACTTAAGCTCAAATGGCAAACCACAGTTCCAGATTTAAAAACATTAATCGACAAATCGGGGGTAGATAAACGCACTTATAACAGCAGATATCTCCCGATTTGGTTAGAAAAAATCACTCAATGGGCCTATCAAGAAAGTGGGTCCTATTTTTTACCAAAGGAGTTAAACAGGTTTCGTCAATCCATTCTTTTTGAAAAAACTCAAAAAGGACATCCTCCTCAACATCCTCTTTTTTCGCTCATTGATTTTATTTTTTTTCAAGGCCTGACATTACGAGATGTCGTGCTTACAAAAGCGATTAAAGAAATTCGCCTTTCTCTTGAAAAAGAAAAACGAAGACGAGGAGAATTAAGCTTTGATGACTTACTCAAAAACCTGGATACAGCACTCAAACAAAAAGGAGGAAACTTACTATCCGAAACCATTAGAAAACAATATCCTATTGTAATAATTGATGAATTTCAGGATACCGATCCTCAACAGTATCGTATTTTTCACTCTATCTATGCTAAAAAAAAAGATTGTGGCTTATTACTGATAGGCGATCCCAAACAAGCTATTTACGCTTTTCGTGGCGCCGATATTTTCACTTATATTCGTGCACGCTCTCAAATCGCGCATCAGTACACATTAGAAACCAACTGGCGTTCTTCTCCGGCCATCGTCAAAGCAGTCAACCAGCTTTTTACTCAAATTGAGACCCCTTTTTTATTTTCACAGATCCCTTTTGTTGAAGCGATTGCTTCAGACAAAAACAGAACTTACCAATTAACAATAGATAAAAAAATACAACCTGCATTACATTTTTGGTTACAGAAAGGGGAAGGGATCACTGTTAATCAATACAAAAAATGTATGTCTAATCAATGCGCGATTGAAATAAGAGATTGGTTAACAGCAGGCCAACAAGGGCGAGCACAGCTGATGAGTGATCAGGGGGTACGCTCAGTGAAAGCAGCTGATATTGCGGTTTTAGTCAGAACCCGCACTGAAGCGGCTTTAGTAAAAAAAGCGTTAAACAGGCTGTCTATTCCTTCGGTTTATATGTCTAACAGAGACAGTGTCTTCGATACGCCAGAAGCAAAAGATCTACTATGGATTTTGCAAGCGGTGTTAGCACCTGAAATCGAAAAATTTTTACGTTGTGCTATGGCAACCAGTTTGTTGGGGTTGAACACAAACGCCTTACAGGCGCTACAGTCCGATGGGCAAGCATGGGATGCTTTGGTCGATGAATTTCATGACTATCGTCAACATTGGCAAAAAAAAGGGGTCTTACCCATGCTGAGAAAACTCATTTTTCAGCGTCGGTTGGCAGAAAACCTATTGAAAACCCAAGAGGGTGAGCGTCGTTTAACCGATTTACTACATCTCAGTGAACTGCTACAGCAAATTTCAGAGGAACTGGACAGTGAACAGGCATTAGTCAGATGGCTTGCTCAAAAGATCACAGAATTCAATGCTGAATCAGAAGATCAGAAACTGAGGCTAGAAACAGATTGTGATTTGATTCAAATTGTGACTGTTCATCAATCTAAGGGATTACAATATTCATTGGTTTGGCTCCCCTTTATAGGTTATTTTCAACATCAGCCACATGATGAACGCGCCCAAAAAGAAGTTTTTTATCATGAACCTGAACACTGTACCGCGGTTTTAGACTTTAAGGCCACCCATGAAAATAGGGCTTTAGCTGAAAAAGAAAGACTCTCAGAAGACCTACGTTTACTGTATGTCGCATTAACACGTTCTGTTTATCATTGCTCTATCGGTATTGCTCCTTTCATTAAAGGGGGAAGAAAAAAACAACGAGAAAGTGACATACATCTGAGTGCTTTGGGGTATCTGATTCAAAAAGGCATGGCAGGGGATGCTCAATATTTATCTGAAAAATTAAAGGAACTGGAAGGCGAGCATATTGCCGTTTCTTTGGCAAATCCCTCCGATTTTAGCCTTTGGCAACCAACAAAAGAACCATTACCTGAATTAACAGCCAGGCACTTTACAAGAAAAATGCAAGATCATTGGCAGGTCACCAGTTATTCGAAATTACAAGACTCTTCGAGCTTAACCCATTCAACGGTTAATCGGCTCAAAACCGATCATATTTTAATGCAAGAATTGTTGCCTTCTTTGGACACTGAAGTCATCACAGACGTCATGAACGACCCCCTTTTTTCATCAGAAAACAGCTTGAGCCCTCATACCTTTCCACGTGGAGCGATACCTGGAACATTTCTTCATGATCTATTAGAACGATTAGATTTTAGTCAATCGATTGAGATCGAATGGTTAAAGATGCAATTACTTCAAAAAGGATTTGATGAAAAATGGCTACCAATGTTGCATGATTGGTTAACAGAGATCCTGGATACCCCGCTCAATGACAAAAGAGATCTGAGTTTATCGAAATTAACAGAAAAAAATAAACAAGTTGAATTGCAATTTCATTTGCCGATCGATGCAATGTTGGAATCCTCAAACCTAGATGTGTTGATTAAAAAACACGATCCTCTTTCAGCACTGTGCTCAACATTATCTTTTCCAAAGGTGCAAGGAATATTGACGGGGTTTATTGATTTGGTTTTCTTCTGGCAAGATCAATTTTATCTTTTGGATTACAAATCTAACTGGTTAGGAACAAGCGCTAAAGCGTATCATCGTCAGTCTATAGAACAGGCGATGGCCGAACATAGATATGATTTACAGTATCAATTATATACGTTGGCGTTACATCGTTATCTACGCCATCGGATTCCGAATTATCAGTATGAACGCGATTTCGGGGGTGTTATCTATTTATTTTTACGTGGGGTTGATAGCCAAACTTTGGGACAGGGGATTTTTCATTGTTGCCCATCATTTCAGCTTATTGAAGGGCTTGATCAGCTCTTTAAAGGGGAAAAAGGAGGGGCGACAGAATGACCATGATGGGGTTATTAAATCAAGCCCTGGATCAAAAATTATTGCGTTTTCTTGATGTGCAATTTGCACAAATCATTGCTGCTCATCATTCACCTTTATTGCAGCTCGCTTGTGCTCTATTGAGCTCAGATGCCGGTGCAGGACATGTTTGTTTACCCTTAGCTCGCTTAGCCCCTGAATATTTTTTTGATGGCCGTCACCCTGAATTGGCTGAAGCTTTATGGCAAGCCGCCGGAAAACCAAATAAAAATGCATGGTTGAACGCATTTCAATCCTCCTCGCTCGTCGGTGAAGGCACTTCACCAACCCCTTTGGTCTTGGAAAAAGAACGGCTTTATTTGCAAAGAATGTGGAAAAATGAAGGTCAAGTGATTCAATTTATTTCAGATTATTCTTTAGAAAAAATGACATACCATAAAAAAGATGAATGTCGTCTCAAGCAGATCCTTGATCAACTATTCACTTCGAATGAATCTGATATTAACTTTCAAAAAGTGGCGGCTGCGGTGGCGATTACCAGTAAAGTCGCCATTATTTCAGGAGGACCAGGGACAGGAAAAACCACCACAGTGGCGAAATTACTCACCGCCTTGATACGGCTTGCAGGAGAACGGACTTTACGTATTGAACTTGCCGCGCCCACAGGAAAAGCCGCCGTACGTTTAACACAATCGCTAGGCAACGCTTATCGTGAATTATCACTGAGCGCGGGAGAATCGCGACGCTTGCCAGAAAAAGCTTGTACTTTGCACCGTTTACTTGGGGCTTACTCTAAAGGACATCAATCTCGTTATCATAAAAATAATCCATTAGATCTGGATGTTTTAGTCGTGGATGAAGCTTCTATGGTGGACTTGCCGATGTTGGCCCGATTAATTGATGCTTTACCTAACTCAGCCCAAGTCATCTTCCTTGGTGACAGAGATCAACTTGCTTCAGTAGAAGCGGGGTCTGTATTAGGAGAAATTGGGCGTTTTTTGTCTCTTGGTTACAGCACATCACGAGCGGAAGAATTAAACAGGCTGACAGGATATGATTTGAAAGGGCATCCAATAGAACATTTTCCAAATCTCTGTGTTGCTCATGTCTGTGATCAGCTTTGTTTACTCAATAAAAATTATCGTTTTGATAAAAAATCAGGGATAGGTGAACTGGCGCAAGCCGTTAACTCAGGTGAGCATCATAAAGCGCACTCTATTTTAAGGGATGTCAATAAAAAATATGTTGATATCAGACAACATGCACTGAGTGATGCTAAAGATTACCAAAAATTACTGAAAGACTGCGTTGCGGCTTATCAGCCCTATCTTGAACTGATTAAACAGGGAAAAGATCCTGAAACCATATTACATGCTTTCAATCGTTACCAACTGTTATGCGCACTGCGCACGGGCTCATTTGGTCTAGAGGGTTTAAATACACAGATTGAAAAAACTTTGTGTCATAGTGGTTTATTAAGCCTATCCCAAAAACCTTTCAATAATTCATGGTATTCCGGGCGACCTATCATGATAGAGTGCAATGACAGTTCATTAGGGTTATTTAATGGTGATCTGGGCATGACTCTTTATGATCACTCGGGTGCCTTAAGAGTGTATTTTCAATTTTCAGATGGCCACATAAAATCCGTGCAACCGAATCGTTTGCCAGCGCACAGTACGGCATACGCGATGACCGTTCATAAATCACAAGGATCTGAATTTGAACACACTGCATTGGTGTTGCCTGATCATTTTACCCCTATCGTCACCCGAGAACTGGTTTATACGGCCATCACTCGAGCTCGTCAAAAATTAACGTTATATTCCACCGATAAAGTATTGAATCATGCGATTCTAACCCCTACTCAAAGACGAAGTGGTTTAGTTGCACGGTTAAAATCTTTTTAAAAATCCAAGGAAGTTCTACTAAGGAGTTTTATGCATTGTCCTTTTTGTAATACGGTTGATACAAAAGTGATAGATTCTCGTTTGGTGTCTGAAGGGTCTCAAATTAAACGTCGACGCCAGTGTGCCATTTGTCATGAGCGCTTTACCACCTTAGAACACGCAGAGTTGGTGATGCCCCGTGTTATAAAAAACGATGATCTTCTTGAGCCTTTTAACGAACAAAAATTACGCAGCGGGATGAGAAAAGCGCTGGAAAAGCGCCCTGTCAGTACAGATGCTCTTGAAACAGCCATTCATCAAATCAAATCTCAGCTTCGTGCAACCGGAGAACCTGAAGTTCCTAGCAAAATGCTCGGGCAATTTGTGATGGAAGCCTTAAAAAAATTAGATAAAATTGCCTATATTCGCTTTGCTTCTGTTTATCGCAGTTTTGAAGATGTCCGTGAATTTGGCGAAGAAATTGCCAAGCTTCAAGACAATCCCTCCCTCCATCAAAAGGATTAAAGAAGGGCTGTTATGAAAAAAACACATTCTGCTGACTCTGTGAAATGTCAGGATGAATTTTATATGTCTTATGCACTGAGATTGGCAAGTTTGGGTCGTTTTACGACCACACCTAATCCGAATGTGGGATGTGTTCTCGTGCGTCATGGACAAGTGGTAGGTGAAGGTTATCATTTGCGTTTGGGCGAGCCCCACGCAGAAATTCACGCCCTTCAAAAAGCGGGCCGTTTAGCAAAAGGCAGTGTGGCTTACATTACTTTGGAACCTTGCTGTCATTATGGAAAAACGCCTCCTTGTGTTGAAGCCTTAATTAAAGCTGGCGTCAGGCGTGTAGTGGTTGCAATCGAAGATCCTAATCCAGAAATTGCTGGTAGAGGTTTGTATCAACTCAAGCAGGCTGGTATTGAAGTGACATCAGGAATTTTAAGCACTGAGGCTCAAGATCTGAATCCCGGATTTTTAAAACGCATGCGAACGGGCTTACCTTATATACAACTCAAAATGGCTTGTTCTCTGGATGGTCGTACGGCTATGGCATCAGGAGAGAGCCAATGGATAACCTCAGAGCAATCCCGCCAGGATGTGCAGTTTTTCAGAGCACAAAGCTCGGCCATTTTAAGTACAGGTGTCACAGTGTCAGCAGATAATCCTGCTTTAACAGTACGTTGGGAATCATTACCGAAAAAGACTCAAGCCCTCTATCCTCAAGAGAGTTTACGTCAACCCGTTAGAATTATTTTAGACAGGCACCATAAAGTGACTCCTCAACATCAGGTCGTTCAACAACCTGGAACTTGCTGGCTCATTAGAACAAAAACTGATCATCAAGATTGGCCAAATCAGGTAGAACAATGGATCTTTTCTAGTATTCAATGGCCCGATAAAAAAAATGCGATTGATTTAGGGTCATTAATGACGGCATTAGCAAAACGAGAAATGAATTTGATTTGGGTCGAAGCCGGTGCTGAGCTGGCAGGAGGATTATTAGAAGCGGGCTTGGTTGATGAATTGATTCTTTATATGGCGCCCAAGCTTCTGGGAAATACTGCTCGTGGATTATGCCAGTTACCTGGATTAAATGAATTAGCCAAGGCTCCCGAGTTTGTTTTACAAGAGGTGAAACAAATGGGACCAGACTTAAGACTACGCTTAAAACCTGATCCTGGTTTCTCAATATCAATGGGAAAATAAAAACATTCAGATGGGTCTTGCAATCAGATTTCGGGTATCTAACCGCACTTGCGCTAATTGAACTTCAATCATGTCTCCCTGGCGATAAATAATATCTTCATTCTTGTAAACCGTCCCCATTTCAGAATTGAATACAATCTCACTACGGACAGAGTGAATCAAAGAAGCCGGAATAAAAGCGATGGCTCCGTTCTCTAACAACCGAACTCGAAGGCCACCACGAGTCATTTCCATAATTTTTGCGGAAAAATTTTTGTCAGTGCCTGCTATGGGATTGAGATAACGAGCATAGAGCCAGTCGCTGATATCTCGCTCTGCCATTCGATTGGCACGGCGACGCTCTGCAATTAATTCAGAGATATTTTCATCGAGCTTTTTCGCAGATCGATTGGCAATCACCATCTTTAACAACCGGTGATTGACCATATCACTGTATTTACGAATCGGAGAAGTCCAACTCGCATACAGGGGCAAACCCAAACCAAAATGTGGGCCTGGCTCAACACTCAATTCAGAAAATGCCTGTAAACGACGCAGGCGACTTTCAAGCGCTTCATTGCCTAACGAATCCAACTGACGACGTAATTGACAGAAACCTTCTAATGTCAGTAAATCAGCAGGGGGAAATTCGATACCATGGGTTTTGAGTATTTGTGCGGCTTGTTTTACCAAAGCAGGATCAAAGCCCCTATGTACGTTATAAAAACCAAAACCTAAACAATCTCGTAAAATCACCGCGGCACAAATATTAGCCGCAATCATACATTCTTCAACTATACCGTGAGCAATACGCCTTTCGTCAATAATGACATCAAGTACATTCCCATTTTCATTGATCACAAAACGATATTCTGAACGATTTTTAAAGACCAAAGCATGTTGCTGACGCCAATGATGTCTTACGTCGTAGATATGTTTCAGCCATTGAATTTGTTCAGCAATCTCAGTATTGGGCGGCGCCCAATCCCCTTGATTTTCTAGCCAATCAGATACTTTGTTATAAGCCAGCTTTGCTTTTGAGGTGATCCAGGCGCTCGAAAAACGAATATCCTCACCTAAAGCGCCCTCAGGCGTAATGGTGACACGACAAATTAATGCAGGGCGACGCTGATCAGGGCGAAGTGAACAGATATCATCTGCAACTTCGCGTGGCAACATCGGGATATCAAAGCCGGGCAAATAAGTTGTAAAAGCCCTCTGACGAGCCGCCGTATCTAATGGACTATTTTCATCAATATAGGCAGTTGGGTCTGCGATAGCCACCATCAGCATGAAAGAGCCATTGCCCAGATCCGACACACAAAGTGCATCGTCCATATCTTCAGTGGAGGCGTTATCAATAGTAATAAAATTTAAATCCGTTAAATCTTCACGTTCAGATTCGGTTTCATTGAGCGCCAACGGGCACATATCAGGCGGAGTACGTTCAAGATTGTGGCGAGTTAAGGTCACCCACCAAGGCGCGAAATTATCTTCGCCATGAGCAATAAAAGAAGTGATCTCTGCTTTAAAAGCTCGAGCACCCTTCAGAGGATGCTCCCGCATTTCGGCAACGGCCCAATCTCCCTCTTCAAAAGAGTGTGCGATATCAGCAGAGACATAACATGGAATAGCTTCTTTTAATAAAGGATGATCTGGTCTGATCAGCAAAAATGTCCCTCTTTTTTGTACACGACCCACAAAACGGGAGAGGAAAGGTTCCAGCAGCGTTTCCGGTTGAACCATTTCACGATCTCTATCGTTATACAGGCTGCCCTGTACACGATCGCCATGCATGACCTTTTTCATTTGTGGAGGAGGAATGAAATAACTTTTTTGCGCATCGATTTCAAGAAACCCAAAACCTTTTTCGGTTCCTTTAACGATACCTTCAATTTTGGGCGCTGAAACATGAAGTTGTTTTTTTAGCTTTGCAAGTAGAGGATTATTTTGAAACATACTTGTCCAGTGAGTTGTATTATTTTGTAGTGTAATTTGGGTTGACAGTTTTACCGGAATGAAAAGCATACAGCAAGTGAGTCTTGTCATTTAAGACGGGCCTATGTAAGGTTGCGTCGCGTTAAATGATTGGGAGACTCTATCCAAAACAAATCAAATATCTCAATAATCTGGTTGAGCAGGATCATCGAAATGTGAAAAGACGCATACGACTGATGCTATGGGCTTCACTTCTGAGTTAATTCATTCAAACACACAATTTATGATCACTTTAAAAGAATACCAAAAACGACGTCAAAAACTACTGGCAAAGATGTTGCCCAACAGTGTAGCGCTGATTTTTTCTGCTCCTCAGGTCTTTCGAAGCACAGATTCGGAATATCTTTATCGTCAAAACAGTTATTTCAATTATCTTTCAGGTTTTAAGGAGCCAGAAGCCTTATTGGTGTTGATCAAAGAGACTCAAAAAAAAACGAAGTCCATTTTATTGAATCGAGCTCGAGATCCCCTTGCTGAAACTTGGTCTGGCGCTCGCCTGGGTCAAGAATGGGCACCCCAAAAATTGGGAATTGATCACGCATTGCCCTTTGATGAAATAGAAGAACATCTTTATTTATTTTTAAAAAATCAAGAGGTTGTGTATCACGCACAAGGCCAATATGCGTATGCGGATGAAATATTTTTTTCAGCCTGCAAAAAACTACGATTAAAATCACGCCAAAGTTCTAGTGTGCCACACGTGCTGATGGATTGGCGACCCTGTCTTGATGAAATGAGGTTATTGAAATCAAAAGAAGAGATCAATGTATTGCGCAAAGCTTGTGAAATCAGCGCTCAGGCTCATATTCGTGCTATGAAAAAATGTCGTCCAGGCCTCTACGAATATCACCTGGAAAGCGAAATTCAGTACGAATTGAGTCAACGTGGCGCTCGTTTTCCGGCTTATAACAGCATTGTAGCTACTGGCGAAAACGCTTGTATTCTGCATTACACTGAGAATGAATCCAAACTCAATGCAGGGAATTTGGTGTTAATTGATGCGGGCTGCGAATACCAGGGCTATGCGGGGGATATTACAAGGACCTTCCCTGTCAGCGGTCAATTTACCGCTCCACAGAAAGCGTTATATGACATTGTTTTAGCCGCCCAAAATAAAGCCTTGGAGTTATACAAACCAGGTATCAGTATTCATGAGGTCACCCAAGAGGTCACACGTATCATCACAGCAGGTTTAATTAACCTTGGAATATTAAAAGGAAGTTTAAAAAAACTGCATTCTCAAAAAGCCTATAAGCCCTTTTTCATGCATGGATTAAGTCATTGGTTGGGGATGGACGTACATGATGTCGGAGATTATGGCTCTGATGAAAAAAATCGCCCTTTAAAAGAGGGAATGGTATTAACGGTGGAGCCTGGATTATATATTTTTTCGGACGCGAAAGTGCCTGAGCAGTATAGGGGGATCGGCATTCGTATCGAAGACGATATTTTAATCACAAAAACAGGCAATGAAAATTTAACCGCCGCTGTTCCGAAAGATCCCGAACTCATTGAATCTTTGATGTCATCTCAAGAAGCATGATGGGCGTTATTATTGTCGGCGGGGGCATGGTAGGTTCTACCTTAGCTTTGGCTGTGGCATTCCTGACTCGTGGTCAGATTCCCATCAGACTGATAGAAGCTTTTGTGCCAGATCAAAATGCGTCTTTTTCTGATGATAAAAGAGCGATTGCGTTGGCACATGGCACTTGCCAACAGCTTGAAAGATTAGGCATTTGGAAACCACTATCACATGACGCAACGCCTATCACAAACATTCACGTCAGCGATCAAGGTCAGTGTGGTTTTGTTCATCTCAGGGCTCAAGATCATCACATTCCTTTTTTGGGCCAGGTGTTGTCATTAAAGACGGCGCAAAATAGGTTATTTTCTTTATTAAAAAGCACTCCTGGCATTCAGCTTTATTGCCCTGCCCAGGTTTTACAAATATCTCGTACCCAAAAAATGGTGCGCGTTACGTTAAATCATGGTGAAACCTTAGAGGCGCCATTATTGATTGCGGCGGATGGCTCGCATTCTTCGCTTGCTCAAGCCTGCCATATTCAATATCAAAAAAAAGATTACCAGCAATTTGCTGTAACCACTCACATCCGCACAGAAAAAGCGCTGGGAAGTTGTGCTTTTGAACGCTTTACCTCTGAAGGGCCTCTGGCATTGTTACCGATTTCTCAGGAAGAAAGTGCTCTGGTTTGGTGTCATTCTCAGGCTAACCGTTTTTTGGTAGAAGCCTGGAACGATGCTGATTTCCTGCAGCAGTTACAAAATACTTTTGGCTGGCGTCTTGGAAAGATACTGAAAGTAGGGCCACGTTATAGCACGCCACTTTATTTGACGTTTGCCTCCCGGCATATCAGCCATCGCTTGGCATTGGTAGGGAATTCGGCCCAAACTTTGCATCCTGTTTCGGGTCAAGGGTTTAATCTGGGCTTAAGAGATACGATGACTTTGGCTCAAATTTTAGCCGAAGCCGCGGCTAAAGGCGATGATTTGGGAGAATATTCCGTATTAAATCAATATCAAAGGCAGCGGCAAAAAGATCAACAAAATATGATCACCCTGACTGAAGGATTGGTGCATTTATTTTCGAATGCCTTGAAACCATTGGTAGTGGCTCGTCATTTGGGGTTGATGACAATGGAAGAAGGGCCTTTTTTTGCTCAGCTGTTGTCCCGCTCAACTTTAGGCTGGTCTCACCCGAGAGATTGAGGCGACCAGACCCCTTTAGGGAGTGAAACGCGTTGTGCCTGATCTAATAGCGATAAAAAATCGTTTCTGGGGATCTGTTCTGCTCCAAGACAAGCGGTGTGCGCATTTAACACCTGGCAGTCAATCCATTTTCCTCCTTTTTGCGTAAAATAATGCTCAAAAATGATTAAAGCACTTTTAGAAGCATTATCTGCGATGCTGAACATGGATTCACCGCAAAACATCGCCCCTACGGATATGCCATATAATCCCCCCACTAATTTATCCTTCAGCCAAACCTCTACAGAATGGGCTCTACCCAATCGGTGTAGTTGACAATAGGCTTTTACAATATCAGAGCTGATCCAAGTGCATCCCGAGCGTTTTGTAGCACAGGTAGTGATCACATCAGAAAAAGCACAATTCAGGCTAAAGTGGTAAGGGCAACGTCCAGGTCGAATAAAACGTTTCATACTGCGGCTCACATGGCATTTTAAAAGTACGGCGCGAGGATCAGGGGACCACCATAAAATAGGCTCACCCTCGTTGAACCAGGGGAAAATACCGTTTTGATATGCGACTAACAATCTTTCAGGGCTGAGATCTCCACCTGAAGCCAACAACCCATTCGGATCTTTAAGTGCTTTTTCTGGCTTGGGAAAATCAATGATATTTTTTGATAAATTTTTGATAAACATTGGTTTTTAATCATATTCCTTTTTATTTTTAGCCCTGTGAAAAATTTTTGTATTGTTTGGAATGGATTTTTCGAAAGTGATCCCAAGTTCTGATTAATACAATAGAAAAAAAAAAGAAATACTATTATCATCAATCGCATCATTAAATTAAACATGACACAAGATTTCAGCTTCCAAATAGATATATAAAGTTTCTTTATCAAGGTAAAATAACCCTCAATTATAAAAATCAATTTTAACTTATTCAAAAGGAATAAAAATGATCCGAGATGAGAACAAACAAAAAGCATTGGCCGCTGCACTTGCTCAAATTGAAAAACAATTTGGCAAAGGATCTATTATGCGCTTGGGTGAAGACCGTTCAATGGATGTAGAAACGATTTCTACTGGCTCACTTTCGCTTGATATTGCATTGGGGGCAGGCGGGCTTCCTATGGGGCGTATTGTTGAAATTTACGGTCCTGAATCATCAGGGAAAACGACTCTCACTTTACAAGTCATTGCGGCGGCTCAACGTGAAGGAAAAGTGTGTGCATTCATAGATGCAGAACATGCGCTGGATCCTGTTTATGCAAAAAAATTAGGTGTCGATATCGATAATTTACTTTGTTCTCAGCCAGACACGGGGGAACAGGCGTTAGAGATTTGTGATTCGCTCACCCGATCTGGGGCTGTCGATGTGATCATTGTTGATTCTGTGGCGGCCCTAGTGCCCAAAGCTGAAATTGAAGGTGAAATTGGTGATTCTCATATGGGGCTTGCCGCACGCATGATGAGCCAAGCCATGCGTAAATTGGCCGGCAACCTAAAAAATGCCAACACTCTGCTGATTTTTATTAATCAAATTCGGATGAAAATAGGGGTCATGTTTGGCAACCCTGAAACCACGACAGGTGGAAATGCGCTTAAATTTTACGCTTCAGTACGTTTAGATATTCGCCGAGTTGGGGCTATTAAAGAGGGTGAAATGGTCATTGGGAATGACACTCGAGTTAAGGTCGTCAAAAATAAAATTGCCGCCCCTTTTAAACAGGCAGACTTTCAAATTCTTTATGGTGAAGGCATTAATACCCATGGTGAATTGATTGATTTGGGCGTGAAACACCAATTAGTTGAAAAAGCGGGTTCTTGGTATAGCTACAATGGTACTAAAATTGGCCAGGGTAAATCGAATGTCACTGAATATCTAAAAACCAATCCATCCATTGCAGCTGAGCTGGATAAAATATTACGTAATAGATTATTAAACCCAGTGTGTGAAAAAGATAAAACAGATTTGGATCCTTTAGATAAAATCTATCATGAAAATAGTACTGCATTTTAACAAAATACGGGACATCTTAAAACTTTAATCAGTTTTTGAAGATGTCTACTGAACGGAGCTTTCCTTGATGTTGGACATGTTATTAAAATGGTATCGCCGTCATTTTACTGATCCTCAAGTGGTTGCCTTATTAATTATATTAGTCGGGGGGTTTTGTATTCTTTATTTTTTAAGCGGTATTTTAGCGCCCCTTTTAGTCGCTATTGTATTGGCTTACCTTCTTGAATGGCCAACCTCAAAATTACAGGTTCTAGGATGCTCCCGTTTGTGTGCGGTGAGTATTATACAAGCATTATTTGTGGGGGTTGGTTTGTTAGCCATCTTTGTGGTCGTCCCAAATGTTTGGCAACAAGGCATGAATTTAACTTCAGATATGCCGAAAATGCTCAATCAGTTCAATAATTTTTCCAGCACCTTGACGAAACGTTACCCCACGTTGGTTGATGCAGGCATTGTTGACATGATAGCGGACAATCTACGTAATAGACTGGCAGGAGTCGGCGATTCAGTTGTAAAAATCTCTCTTGCTTCACTCATTGGCTTATTGACCCTCGCGATTTATCTGATTGTTGTACCTTTAATGGTTTTCTTTCTATTGAAAGATAAGAAACAAATGCTCAATAACTTTCAGAAAATATTGCCTCGTGATCGCAGCTTGGCTGGAAAAGTTTGGAAAGAGATGAATCAACAAATTACGAACTATATTCGCGGTAAAGTGCTTGAAATGGTGATTGTTGCTGTTGCAACTTATTTGGTTTTTTGGATCCTGGATATGCGTTATTCACTTTTATTAGCAGTGTTGGTCGGTTTTTCCGTACTGATACCCTATATAGGTGCTGTTATTGTCACCATTCCTGTGGTACTGGTGGCTATGTTTCAATGGGGGATAGACGCACATTTTTGGACATTATTGATTGCTTATCTTGTTGTACAGGCCTTAGATAGCAATCTGTTAGTGCCTGTTTTATTTTCAGAGGCAGTTAATTTACATCCATTGATGATCATTTTATCGGTCATCATCTTTGGCGGCCTTTGGGGTTTTTGGGGGGTTTTCTTCGCTATTCCTTTGGCCAGCTTAGTAAAAGCAGTGATTCAGGCTTGGCCCAAAGAGTTGACACCCAAAGTGAAATAGAGAGGGCGCTACATTTAGTGACAGCCCTAATAACTCGTTGATTTAAAGAAAAAGTAAATAAATGATTAGAATGGTCACTAAAAACTGAATATTTCTATAAAAAACATTATAATTCAATTAATTAATTGCTTTTGATTGAAATCATTTATGATGATTTGTTGACAACAATATGAACAAAAAAAGGATTCGTTGTATAATATTAATGCAAAATCCTAAAAGGTAATAGTTTGATTTTTTCATCAATTGGATAAAATATATGAGTATAAAAGTAGGTATTAATGGTTTTGGTCGTATCGGTCGTATTGTGTTTCGCGCCGCTCAAGAACGAACTGATATTGAAGTCGTTGCGATTAACGATTTGTTGAAAGCAGAGTACATGGCTTATATGCTCAAATACGACTCCACTCACGGTCGTTTTAAAGGAACGATCGATGTTGAGGGAAATGATCTTGTCGTAAATAATAAAAAAGTCAGGGTCACTTCAGAACAAAAACCCGAATCCATTAATTGGGGTGCATTAGGAATAGATGTGGTGATAGAAGCCACGGGATTCTTCTTAAAAAAAGAAGAGGCAACCAAGCATCTTAATGCTGGTGCCAAAAAAGTACTTATTAGCGCGCCCCCAAAAGACGACACGCCAATGTTTGTGATGGGCGTTAACCATAATCAATACGCGGGACAAAAAATTGTTTCAAATGCCTCTTGCACAACCAACTGCTTAGCACCTTTGGCAAAGGTTGTTCATGATAAATTCGGTATTATTGAAGGCTTGATGACGACGGTGCATGCAACAACAGCGACACAAAGAACGGTTGATGGCCCTTCTGCTAAAGATTGGCGTGGAGGTCGTGGGGCAGCGCAAAATATCATTCCTTCTTCCACTGGTGCTGCAAAAGCGGTCGGCAAAGTCATCCCTTCTTTAAACGGAAAACTCACAGGCATGGCTTTTCGTGTGCCGACCCCTAATGTATCTGTGGTAGATCTCACTGTTCGTTTAGAAAAGCCTGCATCTTATTCAGAGATCTGTGATGCAATCAAAGCAGCTTCAGAAGGCGAATTAAAAGGCATCCTAGGATATGTGGATGAAGAAGTCGTCTCTACTGATTTCAATGGTGAAAAACTAACCTCAATCTTTGATAAGAAGGCGGGTATAGAACTGAACAATCATTTTGTGAAATTAGTGTCTTGGTATGACAATGAAACAGGGTACTCTAATAAACTGTTAGATTTAGTCGCTCATATAAAGTAGGCACATAATAAGTTCCTTCATACAAGTCGCTTAAACACCCTCATTTCGCAAGCTTTTTATTGATACATAAAAAAACCACCCTTGGGTGGTTTTTCGGCTCTATTACGTTAACTACTTGAGTGGCAATACGACAGACAATAAAGCCTCATCAAAAGATCCCTTTCACCGTCAACCCTCGCCCAATTCGAGCAAAAATAAGTCAGGGCTTAGAACAATCACCTGTGCTACTGACTTCCGGTAAGATGACATTCAGCTCCAAAACCGAAACATCATCTTCCTTTTGCTCAAATTGAACATGAAGCGCGTTGGGATCCAACTGAACATATTTACAAATCACCGCCAAGATATCGCGCTTCATATCAGATAAATAAAGAGGATCTCTGTCACAACAACGACGCTCCCTCACGATAATTTGCAACCGATCTTTCGCAATATTTGCAGCACTGTTTTTTTTATCGGGTGAAAAGAAATCAAAAAAACCCATAGGTTATCCCCCAAAAATGCGTTTTAAAAAACTCTTTTTTTCTTCCTGAACAAATCGAAAATCACGATCTTCCCCCAATAATCGATCCACGGTATCCGAGTATGCTTTAGCTGCATCTGAAGTGAGATCTAGAATGACCGGTTCTCCCTGATTTGAAGCACGTAATACCGATTGATCTTCTGGAATAACACCAATTAATGGGATCCTCAGTATATCCAAGACATCTTCCGTACTTAGCATATCACCCCGAGCCACGCGAGTAGGATTATAACGAGTCAGCAAAAGATGCTCCTTCACGGGTGCTTCGCCTTTTTCACTACGACTCGATTTTGCTGCAAGAATACCTAATATACGATCTGAATCACGAACTGAAGAAACTTCAGGGTTAGTGGTAATGATGGCTTCATCCGCAAAATACAACGCCATCAAAGCGCCCGTTTCAATCCCAGCAGGGGAATCACAAATAATAAAATCAAAATTCATTTTATTGAGCTGTTCAAAAACAGCTGCTACACCTTTTTGTGTCAGTGCATCTTTATCACGAGTTTGTGATGCCGGTAAAATATATAAATTTTCTACACGTTTGTCTTTTATTAATGCCTGATTTAATGTGGCATCATTTTGAATTACATTAATAAAATCATATACAACCCGACGTTCGCATCCCATGATTAAATCAAGATTACGAAGGCCAATATCAAAGTCAATCACAACAGTTTTTTTGCCCTTACTAGCTAACCCCGTTGCGATGGCCGCACTTGATGTCGTTTTGCCAACCCCTCCTTTTCCAGAGGTCACAACAATAACTCGTGCCATAAAATCACTTCCTTAATTAAAAAATTGAATCAAATCGCTTGAAAATTAAAGTTTTATTTAATAAACGCAAGTGAACAGCTTGGCCGAGATATTCAGGAGAAATGTGATCATGCGATACATATTCCCCCGCTATTGCTATTAATTCTGCCGCGCAATGTGTCAAAAAAATCTCGGATTCAATATCACCTGAAGCTCCTGCTAATGCTCGTCCGCCCATGATGCCGTAAACATGGATATTACCATCAGCAATCAATTCAGCACCCGCGCTCACATTGTTGATGACCACTAAGTCACTATTACGAGCATAAATTTGCTGCCCAGAACGTACCAGTGAATGAATAATCTGAGTTTTAGAAAAATCCTTCTTAGGTGAAGGTTCTTTTTTTGAAATCCATTGTTGAGTTTTACCTTCATTCATAAAAGGCAAACCTAAAGCAACTAATGCCTGTTTTTGATTTTCATCTTTGCAACCGCTGATACCAACAAGTTTTAAACCTGTTGAAATTACCGCTTTATGAATTTCATGCCAATTCGCTTCTTTAGATAGGGCAGAAATATTGATGACAACAGGGGCACTTTCAAGAAAATCAGGTGCCTGTTCTATTTTTTTCTGTAAAGCATGACGAATAAGCTCAGGCCGTGAATCCAGTAAATGAATCACCGTTAAAGTAAAGCTGCAACCTTTTAGTTCAATAGAGGATTCTAATAGTTTAATAAGCGGCTTTGACATCTGTCTTAACCCAGTTGATTGTTAAAAAATGCCACTCAATACATCTTGATTTTTTTATTTGATATAAAAACATTCGACAGAAATTGATAAAAAAGATTGATGAATCAATATAATATTTAAATTAAATTTAATTTTTTAAAAAAACATATATTTTTATGTTTAAATTAGATCAATTTAAAGTTTATTTAAATCTGTTATCCATTATATCCAGATAACGCTCGGCATCTAAAGCCACCATGCAACCACTCCCTGCAGAAGTGATAGCTTGTCGATAAATAGGATCCATGACATCTCCCGCTGCAAAAACACCCTCAACAGAAGTTTGAGTGGCATTCCCTGTTAGTCCGCCCTTTACTTTAATGTATCCTTTTTCTAATTCCAGTTGACCTTTAAAGAGCTCCGTGTTCGGGATATGCCCGATCGCAATAAAAACACCTGTCACATCTAATATTTGAAAGACACTCCCGTTCTCAGTGTGAGAAGGCTTTAAACGTACTGCTGTGACGCCCGATAAATCCCCTAAAATTTCATCTAGAATGCTATCTGTATGCAAAATAATATGGCCAGAAGCCACTTTTTTCATTAATCGATCTCGCAGTATTTTTTCAGAACGAAATTCTTGTCGGCGATGAATTAAATGAACTTCACGAGCGATGTTAGCTAAATAAAGCGCTTCTTCTACTGCTGTATTACCTCCTCCAACCACGGCCACTTTTTGATTACGATAAAAAAAACCGTCACAGGTAGCACAGGCAGAAACCCCTTTTCCTTTAAAATCTTCCTCGGATTTGAGACCAAGATAACGAGCCGATGCTCCTGTTGCAATAATCAAAGCATCACAGCTGTATTCTTGATCGTTACCAAACAGATAAAAGGGACGTCGTTATAGATCCACTTTATTAATGTGATCAAACAGAATTTCTGTATTAAATTTTTCTGCATGTTGATGCATCCGCTCCATTAACGTATGCCCGGTTAAAGATTCAGGGGAGCCAGGCCAGTTTTCAACGTCTGTCGTTGTGTTTAATTGTCCTCCCTTTTCCATTCCTGTAATTAAGATGGGCTTTATATTAGCACGAGCCGCATAAATGGCCGCCGTATAACCTGCAGGCCCGGATCCCAGAATAATACATTGATGATGTCTTGAAATATTCACATTTCCCTCTTCTTATTTAAATCATTTTTTTACTAAATGTCAGCTACATCATATCCGAAATTTTTATATTGTGTTATGGACCCATTCGAGAAAACACTTTATATTCATTAACAAAAAAATTGAATCAAATAAAAAAGTATTCATTTTTAAGTAAGCCTAGCCTTTTCGAGGCTGAATCTACCTTTAAAATTTATTTCAAAGTAAGTAAGAGCTCACGAGACTGTTTTATTAAAATTAAGAGGTTTTTTTGGATCAAGAAAAAAATAATATAAAAGAAAATACCCTTTTTATTAAAAAAAAAGGCTTTGAAAGTGTGTTGGCTATTTTATGTATTTTCGCCACTTATTTGATGCTGATATTGTTCAGTTTCGATCCATCGGATCCCAGTTGGTTTCAAACAGCCTGGCATGATTCTGTTCACAATCCAGGAGGTCATGTCGGAGCCTATATAGCAGGACTCTTGTTTTTTATTTTTGGACTTTGTGCTTATGCTTTATCCCCTGTTATTTTTTTATTTTGTGGCACGATCTTTTATGAAAACAAAAATAAAAAATCAAAAAATTATTTCCGTCTTTCATTCCGTTTGATGGGGAGCATATTATTGATATTTGCCTCTTGCTCTCTCATAACCCCTAGTTTTAACGATTTTTATTATTTTTTATCAGGAGGTTTACTGGGGTATGTAGTGAATCATGAGATGTTGTTTCATTTTAATCATTTAACTATCACCATGCTGTTCTTGTTGATCTGGGCACTAGGTGCCACTCTGTTGACAGGTTATTCCTGGTTGCTTCTTGCCGAGAAAATAGGTGTTTATACAATCCGTTTGGTCTTTTTTATTCGCACTCTTTAGTTAAACAACTGAAAGATAAAAGATTGTTGTCCCACCAGTCCACAGTGGTAATCGTGAAGTATTGGTTCCTGCTGATTTGTAAAGCCAATGTAAATTTCAAGTGAAATCGAGTTTTATCTGTATAATGCTTATACTATTTTTTAATTAAAATTTATTTTTTTATAAAAATAAATATCAATATAAATAATAAGGAGAAGATGATCTTGAATGCCATCACTATTAATAATCTTTTTTTGATTGGCTCCATATTGGTGGGAACGAGTATTTTATTAAGTTCCTTATCCTCTCGTCTGGGCATCCCTATTCTGGTTATTTTTCTTGCTATTGGCATGCTGGCAGGGGGAGAAGGTGTGGGAGGTATCGCTTTTGATAATTATCCCATCGCTTATCTGATCAGCAACCTGGCATTAGCAGTTATTTTGCTTGATGGAGGTATGCGAACACGCGCCTCTTCATTTCGTGTAGCACTTTGGCCTGCTTTATCACTTGCCACTGTGGGCGTCATGATCACCACAAGTTTAACGGGTGTTATGGCTGCTTGGCTTTTTCATTTAGATATTATTCAGGGTTTGTTGATAGGAGCCATTATCGGATCTACCGATGCCGCGGCCGTGTTTTCATTATTAGGGGGCAAAGGCCTTAATGAACGTGTGAGTGCCACTCTTGAAATTGAATCCGGCAGTAATGATCCGATGGCGGTTTTTTTGACGATAACTTTAATATCCATGATCTCCAATGGGCAAACTCATTTAGACTGGATGTTTTTAGTTGATTTATTACAGCAATTTGGTCTTGGGATCCTGATAGGCTTAGGAGGAGGAAGGTTATTATTGCTCCTTATTAACCGAATGAACCTTGCTAATGGGCTTTATCCTTTATTAGCGCTGGCAGGAGGACTGGTGACTTTTTCTTTAACGACCTCTATGAATGGCAGCGGAATTTTATCTGTTTATCTTTGTGGTCTGGTGTTGGGGAATCGCCCTATTCGTAACCGTTTCGGTATACTCCATACTTTAGACGGACTGGCATGGTTAAGCCAAATCGGTATGTTTTTAGTATTGGGTTTATTAATCAATCCAACAGATTTAATCACAATTGCGATTCCGGCGTTGCTGTTGTCTCTTTGGATGATTTTGTTTGCCCGCCCTCTTTCTGTTTTTATTGGATTACTTCCTTTTCATAGTTTTAATTTTCGTGAGCGTATTTTTATTTCTTGGGTAGGATTAAGGGGTGCTGTGCCCATTATTCTCGCTGTTTTCCCCATGATGGCAGGGTTGGCGAATGCACATTTATTTTTCAATGTCGCCTTTTTCATTGTGTTAATCTCCTTGTTGGTACAAGGTAGCACTCTTTCGTTTGCTGCACGTAAAACCAAATTAGTGGTACCTCCTCGATTGGCGCCGATTTCCCGTGTTGGATTAGATATCGATATTAACAATGAATGGGAACAATTTACGTATCAGCTCAGTTCGGACCAATGGTGTGTCGGTGCTGCTTTACGTGATTTAGAGATGCCGGAAGGTACCAGAATTTCAGGGCTTTTTCGTGACAAAAATCTGCTTCATCCTACAGGGAGCACCCGTTTGAAGGACGGAGATATTTTATGTGTGATAGGACATGAACGTGATCTCCCTGCTCTGGGTAAGCTTTTCAGTCATACCCCTCGTGTTCAGATTGATGAAAGGTTCTTTGGTGATTTCATTCTTGATGCTGATGCAAAATTAGAAGAAATTTCTCGTATTTATGGATTAAATTTAGAAAAAGTCGCTGACCAACAAAAGAGTTTAGGCGAATTTGTGATCTATTTACTTGAAAAGGAGCCAGTGATAGGTGATCAAATAAATTGGGACGGATTAACCTGGACCATTGCTGAAATGGAATCTCAACGAGTGAGTAAAGTAGGCATAAAAATAATGAGAGATAAAAAAAGATCAAAAATTTCAGATGAATCTACCAAACCGATAAATTAATTCATCATCTATCATCACTGACAAAGAACCCGGCATCCAAACAGATCCCGGGTTTTTTATCGAACGAATTGATAACAAAAAACTTTGGTGCACCCAGGAGGATTCGAACCTCCGACCGCCCGGTTCGTAGCCGGGTACTCTATCCAGCTGAGCTACGGGTGCTAAATAAACTGGCGGTGAGGGAGGGATTCGAACCCTCGATACAGCTTTTAACTATATACTCCCTTAGCAGGGGAGCGCCTTCAGCCTCTCGGCCACCTCACCAGCATTTTGTCAAAAGTATCGATCTTGATTAATCGAAAACTTCCACTAAAAAATAGCTTTTCTTGAAACAACAAGGCTGCACATATTACTTTTTCAAGCTTATAAGTCAAACGGTTTTTCCTGGTTAAGCGAGATTTTAATGATAAAAAAATCTTCGCGCCGATTAAAAATATATCTCATCAAAATTAATCACATTAAAAATATGACTTAATTCCAATTTATTCATTTTCTTACTTGTCACAAGCGTCTTCGTTTTGATACTTTTTTTCATATTTATCATTTCTTTCATTTCTTTCATCTTTTTTATCTGCTTGAATACGGTTGTAAATTTCTTCACGGTGGACAGCGACCTCTTTTGGAGCATTGATACCAATTCGTACTTGGTTACCTTTTACACCTAATACTGTTACTGTAATATTATCTTCAATAATCAGCGTCTCACCAACTCGACGAGTCAGAATAAGCATGTTTTTCTCCTTAAAAATTAAAAAAAATTGCACCTCTTAGCTTCTCGGCTAGATCTATGGTCTACCGTAAAAAATAGCTGATATAGCCACATAACATGTAAGCAACCCATTCAGATTTCTAACTTCAGATTTCTAACTTTGAAATAAAAGTTTAGTTGAAGCTAAGAGCTTTGCTTTTTATATATTAAACATTTATGAATGTGAGACTATCCATTTTTCTGCTTCGGCTAATACAGTCGCCAAAGAGTTGATATTTGTTCCCCCAGCTTGGGCCATATCGGCTCGACCACCCCCTTTCCCTCCAATTTTGGGTGCAATATAGTGTATTAAATCATCTGCTTTTATTTGTTGAGTTAAATTTTTTGTAACACCAGCAATAAATGAAATTTTATTTTTTGTCACATTTGCTAACAAAATCACCGCAGAGCCTAATTGATTTTTTAAATCATCTATCATTCTTCGCAGAAGAATGGGCTCTACGGCATCTAGCTGAGCTATCAAAATTTTTATTTCCTTTATTTGTTTTACATTTTTTAATAGCAATGAGGTTTTTTGCAGTATTTCTTGATCTTTAAAGTGTTGTAATTTTTTTTCCAAAACTTTATTGCGATCTATGATTATCCCAATCCTTTCAATCAACCCCTTTTCATCGCTCTTTAGCAAACGAGCGAGATCTTGTAATACATTCCTTTGTTGACATAAGAGTGCATTTGCCTCTTCACCTGTTATGGCTTCAATACGTCTGATGCCAGCAGCTGTACTTGATTCTGATGTGATATGAAATAAACCGATATCACCAGTACGTCGGGCATGGGTCCCACCACAAAGCTCAATAGAAAAATCACCCATGCTCAACACTCTGACCTGATCCTCATATTTTTCACCAAATAAAGCGGTGGCACCTTTCTTTTTAGCGTCCTCAAGTGACATGATCTGAGTTTCGATAAGATGATTTTGACGAATCTGTTGATTGACCAACGATTCAACATTTTCAATTTCATCAGGGGTCATCATTTTAAAATGAGAAAAATCAAAACGACAGCATTTTTCATTGACCAGAGACCCTTTTTGAACAACATGTTTCCCTAAAACTTGCCGTAGTGCTGCATGAAGCAAATGTGTCGCAGAATGATTTGATCGAATGTGGTCGCGAACTTTATTATTAACACAAGCCTGAATGTGATCACTAATTCGTAACGATCCTTTAGAAGGCTGCCCTAAATGGACGATGGCCTGACCATATTTTTGTGTATCAGACACCATAAAATGTGCCGTTGTACTTTTCAGATAACCTTTATCCCCAACCTGTCCACCTGATTCTGCGTAAAAAGGTGTCTTGTCTAATATGACAAGGGCCTCTTGACCGGCATGAATTTCATTGATTTCTTCTCCACGAAAAAAAAGAGCCTTGATGACGGTTGTTTGCTGCAGCTGTTCATAACCACAAAACTCAGTGTGATGAGCTACCCGAATGAATTTATTGTAATCTGTCGAGAATGCGCTGGCTTGACGCGCCCTGGCGCGTTGTTCCGACATTTTTTGATGAAATGTCACTTCATCTATTTTTAAATTTCGTTCACGACAGACATCGGCTGTTAAATCGAGTGGAAATCCGTAAGTGTCATATAAAAGAAAAGCCGTTTCGCCTTCCAGGGTGTCCCCTTTGAGGTGATCGAGTTTTTTATCTAACAGAGATAAACCCCTCTCTAAAGTATGAGAAAACAGCTCTTCTTCTGTTTTTAATACCTGCTCAATCATCACTTGATGATGTTTGAGTTGATCGGTGATTGGTTTCATGACTCCAATCAGAGACGTTAATAACTGATAAAAAAAAGGCTTTTTAACGCCTAATTTATTCCCATGTCGAATGGCACGACGAATGATGCGCCTTAAAACATAACCTCTACCTTCGTTTGAAGGCCTGACACCATCAAAAATCAAAAAAGCACAAGCGCGAATATGATCGGCGATAACCCTTAAAGATGGATTTGAGTCATCCGTGGCACCCGTCACTTTTTTAACCCCTGAGATAAGATCACGAAACAGGTCAATCTCATAGTTAGAAGACACATTCTGTAATACAGCTGCCATCCGTTCTAACCCCATACCCGTATCAACAGAAGGCTTGGGTAAAGGCAACATCGTACCATCTGCAAGACGGTTAAACTGCATAAATACAATGTTCCAAATTTCAATATAGCGGTCACCCTCTTCCTCAGGGCTCCCTGGCAGCCCACCCCAAAGATGATCGCCATGATCGTAAAAAATTTCGCTACAAGGACCACATGGGCCTGTTTCACCCATTTGCCAAAAATTATCAGAACAAAAGGCAGCGCCTTTATTATCACCAATCCGGATAATCCGTTCACGTGGAATACCAATTTCATCTGCCCATATGTTATAGGCCTCATCGTCTGTTGAATAAACGGTGACATAAAGCCGATCTTTAGGTAAATGAAACCATTCGGATCCCGTCAAAAGTTCCCAAGCAAAATAAATGGCTTGTTGTTTAAAATAATCACCAAAACTAAAGTTACCCAGCATCTCAAAAAAAGTGTGATGGCGAGCAGTATAGCCCACATTCTCGAGATCATTATGTTTTCCACCTGCCCGTACACAACGCTGTGAGCTGGTTGCACGAGAAAAATCCGGATCTTGTATCCCTAAAAAAATATTTTTAAAAGGATTCATTCCCGCGTTGGTAAACAACAGTGTAGGATCATGATGAGGGATCAAGGAACTACTTGATACCACTTGGTGTCCTTTGCTCTTGAAAAAATCAAGAAATTTTTGACGTATATCAGCAGTACTATTGTGCATCATGTTTATATTGTCACTTCCCTGAGGATAGTATGGTTTTTTGAAAATTTCAGACATAAGGCTTAAGTGTGTACCATGCCATCATAGACTGCAAGGGAGTTTTATTACTCAATATTGCTTTGTCTTAGGTCCCTCAAATGATTTTTTTAATAGTCTTTCCTATTTGATAGGACAGCCCTGTTTCTGATAAGCGAGACTATTCAGCATCATTTCAATCCATTATAATTACTGATTAAAATGCCATATCAATTTGCCAAAAAACCTAAGGCACACCAACATGTTTGAAATCAATTTAATAAAAAATCAGATACAAAATTTTTCAGATAGAGCTGAAGCTCTCCGGGGGTATCTTTGACTACGATGAAAAAAAAGAAAGATTAGAGGAAATTAATGCAGAATTAGAACAACCTGATATTTGGAAACAGCCTGAGTGGGCACAAAAATTAGGAAAAGAACGGGCCATTTTACAGGAAATTGTTGAAACCTTGAGTCAATTAGAAAAAGAATTAAAGGATGTATCGACCTTACTAGATTTGGCCATTGAAGCTCAGGATCGGGAGACTTTTAACGAGGCCGTTTTTGAACTGGAAGCTATAGACAAAAAATTGAATCGCTTAGAATTTCGTCGAATGTTTTCTGGCAAAAATGATTTTGCTGATTGTTATCTAGATTTACAATCAGGTTCTGGTGGTACAGAAGCACAAGACTGGGCAAACATGTTGCTTCGAATGTATCTACGCTGGGCAGACTCCAAAGGTTTTAAAACAGAAATTATTGAAATTTCGGATGGTGAAGTTGCAGGGATAAAATCTGCGACTCTTAAAATCACAGGAGATCATGCTTTTGGCTGGTTACGGACTGAAACCGGCGTTCATCGCTTAGTGAGAAAAAGCCCATTTGATTCAGGCGCCAGGCGCCATACTTCTTTTGCGTCCGCTTTTGTTTATCCTGAATTAGAGGACAACATTGATATAGACATCAATCCTGCCGATTTACGTATTGATGTTTATCGTGCTTCTGGCGCAGGGGGGCAACATATTAACAAAACTGAATCTGCTGTACGTATTACTCATTTACCCACCAATATAGTCACTCAATGCCAAAGTGATCGCTCTCAACACAAAAATAAAGAGCAGGCCTTCAAACAGTTAAAAGCCAAGCTATACGAATTTGAAATGCAAAAGAAAAATGCAGATAAAAAAATAATGGAAGACAATAAATCAGACATTGGATGGGGGAGCCAAATTCGTTCTTATATATTGGATGATTCTCGTATCAAGGATTTACGCACGGGTTTAGAAACACGCAATACTCAAGCCGTTCTTGATGGTTATCTTGATAAATTTATTGAAGCCAGTTTAAAAGCGGGATTATAAGGATCTAGCATGTCTGAAGAAAAAATATCTATTACAGAGCGAAAAGAACTTAATCATGAGTTACAAACTCGTCGAGAAAAATTGGCGTTATTACGAAAAAAAAGCTTTGCCTTCCCAAATGACTTTCGTCAGAAACATTTTTCTGGTGATTTGCATACTGAATATGATCATAAAGAAAACGAAGAACTTATCGCTTTAAATAAGGAAGTGATTCTTGCTGGGCGTATGATGACAAGACGTATCATGGGTAAAGCCTCTTTTTTTACTCTTCAAGATACAAAAGGCCGAATTCAACTTTACGTTTCTCGCGATGATTTACCAGAAGGCATTTATAACGAAGATTTCAAAAAATGGGATTTAGGCGATATTTTAGGGGTGCGAGGTCGATTGTTTAAAACAAAAACAGGAGAGCTTTCTGTTCATTGCACCGAATTGCGTTTACTCACGAAAGCATTGCGCCCACTGCCAGATAAATTTCACGGGCTTCTAGATCAAGAGGCACGATACCGTCAACGTTACTTAGATTTGATCGTCAACGAAAAATCTCGAAAAAACTTTATCTTACGTTCAAAAACAATTTCAATGCTACGCCAGTTTATGATGGGCAAAGGGTTTATGGAAGTGGAAACTCCTATGATGCAATCTATCCCAGGAGGAGCTGCAGCTCGCCCATTTTTAACGCACCATAATGCGCTGAATATCGATATGTACTTGAGAATAGCGCCTGAATTGTATTTAAAACGTTTGGTGGTCGGGGGATTTGATCGCATATTTGAAATCAATCGTAATTTTCGTAATGAAGGTATTTCATTACGCCACAATCCTGAATTTACCATGATGGAGCTTTACATGGCGTATGCGGATCACCAGGATTTGATTGAGTTAACAGAGGAACTTTTTCGTGAGTTAACCCTAAACGTATTAGGAACGCATGTAGTAAAATATGGCGAACATATTTTTGATTTTAGTCAACCTTTTCAAAAATGGACAATGAAAGAAGCCATTCAAAAATATCGACCTGAAATTAATATTAACGATTTAGAAGATAAAAATAAGGCGATACTGATTGCAGAATCTCTAGATGTTCGTGTAGAAAAATTTTGGGAATTAGGGCGAATTCAATGTGAAATTTTTGAAGAAACGGCAGAAAAACATCTTATTCAACCTACTTTTATTACTGAATATCCAGCAGAAGTTTCACCATTAGCGCGTCGAAATGATCATAATTCTTTTATTGCGGATCGATTTGAATTTTTTATTGCAGGTAAAGAAATTGGCAATGGTTTTTCTGAATTGAATGATGCTGAAGATCAAGCTCAACGTTTTACCGAACAATTAAACTCAAAAGAAAAAGGCGATCATGAAGCGATGTCTTATGATCAAGATTATATTATTGCACTAGAACACGGATTACCTCCGACCGCAGGTTTAGGAATAGGTATTGATCGTATGATTATGCTATTGACTAATAGTATAAATATCCGTGATGTTATTCTATTTCCAACAATGCGCCCATTAAAATAAATAGAGTTTTCTAATTAAAAAAATAGACTGTTAATATAGAAGCCTGCTTTTTTTACTTTAACATTAAAATATTTTATTCATACTTTTGAAGTATGAATTTAAAGTTATATGAACTATTGATTTGTTGTTTTTTAATAGTAATATTAAGCTAATTTAAGAAATAGAAATCAAATAACATTTAAATATTATTTGATTATAAAAATCATACATATAAATTATATAAAATAACATATTATCTTAAATAATTTTTTATTTTTAATAAAACTAAAAATAGTCTTAGCTACATGATTTTAATCATAATTATTACTAATAACAATTGATTAATTTTAATTATTAATAATAAAAAACATAAAATTTAGTATTTATTGTTTTTGATTATATAATAATATAATTTTATTTGATTTTTTTTACTAAGATAAATAATAATGTATATAGAAGTTAAATTTTTTTAAATTTATTTTTTTTATAAGAATAAATTCTACTTTGTTAATTTCATTAGGGAGTTATAACATGTATACCGATAGCGTGTCTGTAGTAACAGAAAGTAAGTTCATCGATATTAACAGTAAAGATATTATTGATTACAAATCAGAAATGTCATTAGATTGTTGTATGAATAAAGTTCATTTTCATAATAAAAGATAAGTATTAATATAAACGAAAGACAAAAAAGATTAATGATGTGTCTTTTTAATGATATTAATAGAAAAAGAGATATTATTAAAGTAGTATGGTACGAAAATCACAAAGGTATATCAGATAATAATTATCATCAACTGATACATAAATTTAGAGTTTTATTAAAAGAATTTGGTATTCCTATAGAAATTTTAAAAACCATCAATAGATACGGATTAAGGTTAGATTATAGTTTATTGTCTTCTTCTGTAAACAGTGTTCTTAGTCTTAACCGTTTTAATGATTACAATGAAAAAAATCTTTAAAAAAATAAAAGAGTTCTATTTACAAAATAGGACTCTTTTATTTTAAAGAACATTATAATTATGTCATAAAATGTAATTTTTTGTCTTTTTTGTGTAATTTTGTTTTAATTATTTTATTTTATTTTATTTTATATTGTATTTTTAATGAAATTTAACACTTTAATCAAAATTAAAAACATTATAAAAATAGCTAAAAACTAAAAAAGACAAAAATGAAAAATATATTTATTGGAAATTCTCTTTTTATTCCTAAAACTCGTGTGATTAAGCAAGAAGGAAGAGAAATCAAAATCAGAAATAAAGAATCAGAATTACTTTTTTTACTTTGTAAAAAATATCCTAATCACATTTCAAGAGAAGAAATCGAAAAACAAATTTGGACACAAACTTATGTGACCGATAACACACTCACTCAAACAATCAGTAATTTAAGAAATGGATTAAATGATAAAAAGCACGAAATTATTATTACCATACCAAAAAAAGGGTATTGCTTAAATATCGAACCTAAATTTATAGATGACGAAAAGATAAAAATAGAAAACCTAAATAGTGACTTCAAAAAAAATAGCACATTAAAAAATATTCCCTTTTTAAAAATGGATCTTCTTCTACATATATATTAAGCAGCTTTTTTTTCTTTCTTTTTTTTTCTATTAATTTTTTTGTTTTTTTTAAATTAGACAGAATAAAAATAATTCACATAAAAGCAGAAAAACTACCGATTACAGTTAATTTAGATGAAGAAAAAGACAAAGAATTTTTGAAGGAATATAAAAAGCCTCCGTTTATTTTTTTGAAAAAAATAGATGATGGAACTTACATAGCATGTGAACCTTATAAAGGAGGCTTAACATGTCTAAAAAAATAATTTATTACTATATTTTAATCATATTTTTTGGGATCTTAACAGGAGGCGTCTGCGGTTTTATCTATGCTTACTACCATCCAATGGATGAAATAAGTGGTTATTGGAAAACCAATTATTTTTTTAGCACGCCTGTAGGGCTTTATCATATTAATACACATGTTCATATTAATGGCCGTACAATAACGTTATCTAGTGATCTGTATGATCAGAAATCAAACCTTAAAATTAACCAAAATTCCGTTTATACTATTATTGATATCAGCGATAGGGTTTTTAGTGAGAAAAGCGAATCCTTTATAACGGATAAAGTGCAAAATGACGAAACTCTTGATAGTTTGTTTAAAGCCCCTTTTTCTATTAGTCGCCCCACATTTTATTTTTTAGATGAAAATACAGTGCTGGTCGATCAGTCACAAGGACTGATGATATTAAGTGCCCGTTTATGGCAACGGAGCCGCTAGCTTTCTTTCGCAATGTTAAGCAGCCCTGATCCTGTCAATTAAATATTTACTAATAAAGGCATTTCATGTCTCTTTTTTTGAATGATTCTTTCCCCCCTATAAAAAACGATCAATTCCTTTTTATATTAAAAAAATTTAAGTCCCCTATCTGGATTTATCATTCTGATACTATTATAGAAAAAATAAAAAAATTATCGCTTTTTGATTCAATTCGTTTTGCTCAAAAGGCGTGTTCAAATATCCATATTTTGAAATTAATGCGTGAACAGAATGTTAAAGTCGATGCGGTTTCATTGGGAGAAATAGAAAAAGCCTTAAAAGCAAATTTTATTCCTAGAGAAGCCTCTTCCGATATTATTTTTACGGCCGATCTCTTGGATAAGATGACTTTAAAAAGGTGATTCAACTAAATATTCCCGTTAACGCAGGCTCCATTGATATGCTGGAGCAAATAGGTCAATCAGTATCAGGGCATCCAGTATGGATAAGAATTAATCCTGGCTTTGGTCATGGACATCATAAAAAAACCAATACAGGGGGAGAAAACAGCAAGCACGGTATATGGCATGAAGATTTACCTAAAGCTTTAGAAAAAATCGCACAATATCAATTAAAACTCATCGGATTTCATATGCATATTGGTTCTGGTGTTAATTATCAACACCTAAAGAAAGTATGTGATGCTATGGTTGAGCAAGTCATAAAATTGAACCAGGATATTAGTGCCATTTCAGCAGGCGGGGGATTATCTGTTCCTTATAAAAAAGGAGAAAAGGAGGTTGACACAAAACATTATTACAATTTATGGCACCGAGCCCGAAAAAAAATTTCCAAACACTTTGGTCATCCTATCAGTCTTGAAATTGAACCGGGACGTTTTTTAGTTGCAGAATCAGGCGTGCTCATTGCACAAATTCGGGCCATTAAAAATATGGGCAATCAACACTATATTATAGTAGATGCCGGTTTTAATGATTTGATGCGACCTGCAATGTACGGCAGCTACCATCGGATTTCATTGTTACCTGCAGATGGTCGCGATGTTTCAAAAGAAAAAAACATTAAAACCGTGGTTGCGGGGCCATTATGTGAATCAGGAGATGTCTTTACTCAAAATCAAAATGCTTGCCTGGAAACTCGTTACCTTCCCCCCGCTTTTGTGGACGATTACTTAATATTTCATAATACAGGGGCGTATGGCGCTTCAATGTCATCAAATTACAACAGCCGTCCTTTAATACCAGAGGTTTTATTAAAAAATGGAGAAGTACAATTGATTAGACGTCGACAAACCATAGAAGAGCTTATTTCATTAGAATTATTTTAATACGTATCTTTTTTAAGAAAATAATTAACAGAAAAATCTAATATGAAACATAAAATAAAATAAATAAGCCCCACAAATAAAAAGACTTCCATGGAGTGTACCATGGTTCTGTTATTGACCTGTGTCGCCAAAAACGTCAATTCATTAACCCCAACAATATAAGCCAATGAGGTGTCTTTTATGAGTGATATCCATTGATTGACAAACGAAGGAAACATGACGCGCAACACCTGAGGTAATATAATGAATCTTAATATTTGCCAGCTATTCAAACCTAATGATAAACCTGCAGACCACTGACCCTGACCAACAGCAACGATTCCTGACTTAACTGCATGCGCTAAGTATGCCGACGTAATCAAAGCAAGCCCACAAACAACAGTCGTGATTTTGGGAATATCCCATCCAAAAGCAATAGGTAATAAAAAGTAAATCCAAAAAATTAACATAATAACAGGGATAGCGCGAAAAAATCCTAATACAGCGGACAGAATCCCAGAGCATATACCTCTGCTCAGAGCCAATCCGATACCCCATATCACACCCAAAACAGAGGAAGCTATGCCGGCCAGAATGCTGATCCATAGGGTTAGGGCTGCTCCTCCTATTGGCCCATCAGGATAAGCTCCACAAAGCAAGTAACGCCAATTTTCTGAAATAACCGAAAAATCCATTTTAATGCCACTTCCGAAGAACACGTTGATGATGCCAGGTATTCCAGGCTTCAATTAAAGCAATGAGTAAAATATATAAAAATGTAGCAACACCAAATGCCTGAAAGGTGCGCAAAGTTTCTGTTTCAACCTGGCGCGAAGCGTAAGAAAGCTCAGCGACACCAATAGCCATCGTCAATGAAGAATTTTTAATAATATACATATATTGACCCAGCAAGGGAGGTAAAGCAATTTTCAATGCCTGAGGAAAAATAACATACTTCATGGATTGCCAATGGGTTAAACCCAGCGCTTGAGCCGCGTTTTTTTGACCCAATCCTACCCCAGCAATACCGGCACGAAACTCTTCAGCGATAAATGCAGATGAATAAAGCGTTAAGCCTATCAAACCGGATAAAAACTCAAAAGACGGCCAATGAAAAGTAAAGTAAAAAATCACTAATTCATGAGGGCTATTTAACCATTGCATCCAAGATGAGGGTAAAATTTGACCCGAGCCAAAATACCAAAAAAAAAGCTGAACTAATAATGGAGTATTGCGAAATAACATGCAGTAGCAGGTGACCATAACCCTTTGAGCTTTGAAATCACTTTCTCTGGCGACCGCTAAAAAAATTCCTAATAAAGTTGAAAAAATAACAGTACAAACAGAGATATACAGTGTAATAAGAAAACCATCCCACAACCAAATAATATATTTAGTGTCTAAAAATTCATCAATTAAATAACTTAATGGAAAATTCATATAATGATATCCAAAAATATTTTTTAATAACCTAATTGGTAATATCAAAATTTACTTAATATTTTAATAAAAAAATAAGTCCTGCACCAAAACAATGTAGGACATATTAAATTTTTTAAAAATCAACACGAATCCGCTTTTTAGCGGTTACTCTCTACTAAAGGGATAAATTTAAAATCACCACGAGGTTGTGCTGTTTTAGTATCAGGACCAAACCAACGATTATAAATTTTCACTGCTTCGCCTTCTTTTTCCATCTTTAATAAAATAGTATTAATCGCATTAATTAAATTTTTCTCTCCTTTAGCAGTTGCAATCCCTTGATATTCTTTGGTAATACTAAAATGCGAAATTTCAAAACTCGCTTTCATCTCTGCTTTTAAATTGCCCATCAAACCCACTAATTTAGCGTCATCTTGAGTAATCGCCTGAACATTTTCATTCCTTAAAGCCATGAATGCTTGAGGGGTATCGTCATAAGAAATAACAATGGCTGATGGATAATTTTCACGCAATGTGATTTCCTGTACGGTGCCTTTATCTGCACCAATCCGCAGTGATTTGAGGTCGTCAGGTTTTTTTAATACCCCTTTTTTTGCAATAAATTTCTGGCCTGTTGAAAAATAGGGCAGGCTGAAATCCACTTCTTTTGCCCTTTCAGGTGTAATAGTAAAATTAGCCGCGATTAAATCCACCTTTTTTGATTTCAATAATGGAATACGATTAGCAGGATTTGTTTCAACAAATTCGATATTGACCCCAAAAGCTTTACCAATAGCATGAGCAATATCGACATCATATCCTATCAGTTTTTTTGTTTTTGGATCGTAATAACCAAAAGGAGGATTATTATCAAAAACAGCAACGCGGATTTTTCCCGCTTTTTTTATATCATTGAGTTTATCGGCTTTTACCATTACAGAAAAAGGAATAAGAAGGGTCAATAACGTTAACATTAAAGCACGGTAATTCATAAAAAACTCCTAAATAATTAAATTTTCAAAAACGTCCATAAATTTATTAAAAATTAATTTTACATCGATATGGTCCTAACAAAACAGATTATCAGTACAAAATTATAAGGATAAATAATTTAAAGAAATATATTTATAACTATTTTAAAAAGAATTTCTTTTATTTTTAAATAAAAATAAAAGAAAGGTTTTTTTTTAAAAAAATTTTTTACACATACAATATGTCATATTTTTTTTATACAAAACAAACAAAAAAATAATTTTTCATATTTTATCCACAGCTAGATCACAATAAAATCGCAGAGTAGACTATTAATCTTTTCTTTTTAATTTAATTGGTTTCTTTCTATGACTTCTATGACTTTTATCACAGGCAGTACATTAGGTAATTCTGAATATGTTGCAGAACATTTGTCGGAAAAATTAACAGAAATGGGATTTGTCACAAAAATTTTTCATGGGCCTCAATTGAGCGAGCTTAATCTCAGTGGTTTATGGTGCGTGATCACTTCCACTCACGGAGCAGGAGATCTCCCCGATAATATTAAACCCCTGTTTAAACAAATTATTGAGGATCAACCAGACTTATCAAAAATCCGTTTTGGATCTATAGGTCTTGGTAGCTCAGATTACGGCGATACTTTTTGTAAGGGGATCAAAAAATTAGATCAACAGTTAATTTTAAAAGGCGCTCAAAGGATCGGAGAAATATTAAAAATAGATGTAATTGAACACGAAAATCCAGAGGATCCTGCGGAAGAATGGATAAAAAACTGGATTAATTTAAATAAAAATTTTTTAATAAGCTGTGGGTAA